>NZ_JBFUEE010000022.1:0-1169 GCF_056404355.1 Mesorhizobium sp. P2_D5 | reverse complement strand
ATGGCAAAAGGTAAATTCGAGCGTAACAAGCCTCATGTGAACATCGGCACGATTGGTCACGTTGACCATGGCAAGACGTCGCTGACGGCGGCGATCACGAAGTATTTTGGCGAATACAAGCGCTATGACCAGATCGACGCGGCACCTGAGGAGAAGGCGCGCGGCATCACGATCTCGACGGCGCATGTCGAATACGAGACGGCCAACCGCCACTACGCTCACGTCGACTGCCCCGGGCACGCCGACTATGTGAAGAACATGATCACCGGTGCCGCGCAGATGGACGGCGCGATCCTGGTTGTGTCGGCTGCCGACGGCCCGATGCCGCAGACCCGCGAGCACATCCTGCTTGCCCGTCAGGTCGGCGTGCCGTCGATCGTGGTATTTTTGAACAAGGTCGACCAGGTCGACGACGCCGAGCTGCTCGAACTGGTCGAGCTCGAGGTTCGTGAGCTGCTGACCAAGAACGAGTTCCCCGGCGACGACATTCCGATCGTCAAGGGCTCGGCTCTGGCTGCTTTGGAAGATTCCGACAAGAAGATCGGCGAGGACGCGATCCGCGAGCTGATGGCTGCGGTCGACGCCTACATCCCGACSCCGGTTCGTCCGCTCGACAAGCCGTTCCTGATGCCGATCGAAGACGTGTTCTCGATCTCGGGCCGTGGCACGGTTGTGACCGGTCGCGTCGAGCGCGGCGTGGTCAAGGTCGGCGAGGAACTCGAGATCATCGGCATCCGTCCGACGACCAAGACGACCTGCACSGGCGTYGAGATGTTCCGCAAGCTGCTCGATCAGGGCCAGGCCGGCGACAACATCGGCGCGCTGCTGCGCGGCGTTGACCGTGAAGGTGTCGAGCGCGGCCAGGTTCTGGCCAAGCCGGGCACGGTGAAGCCGCACAAGAAGTTCGTGGCCGAAGCCTACATCCTGACCAAGGACGAAGGTGGCCGTCACACGCCGTTCTTCACCAACTACCGTCCGCAGTTCTATTTCCGCACGACGGACGTGACCGGCATCGTGTCGCTGCCGGAAGGCACCGAGATGGTGATGCCGGGCGACAACATCACGGTCGATGTCGAGCTGATCGTGCCGATCGCCATGGAAGAGAAGCTGCGCTTCGCTATCCGTGAAGGCGGCCGCACCGTCGGTGCCGGCATCGTCGTCACCATCAA
>NZ_JBFUEE010000021.1:0-2351 GCF_056404355.1 Mesorhizobium sp. P2_D5 | reverse complement strand
ACCTGCGTACCGATCTCTACCACACGGCCGGTCGGGATCTGGAAATATTCGGTCGCGTCGGCCGCCGTACGCGCCAGGCCAATGAACAACCGGTCCTGCCAAACCGGCATGCCGGAATTGGGCGAGGCCTTGAGCGAACGTCGCGACAGGAAGAATGAGGTCGTCATGATGTCGAACTTCCAGCCCTGCTTGCGGCAGATCGCCAGCGCGCGMGGGATGTTGGGCTGCTCCATGTAGCCGAAGGTCAGCGTCACCCGCATGAACAGCTCGTTGACCGTCTCCATCTTGACCCGCTCGCTGTCGGGCACCACCGGCTGCGGCGCGGTCACCACCGAAAGGATGACGTTCTGCTCATGCAGCACCTTGTAGTGTTTCAGGCTGTGCATCAGCGCCGTTGGCGCGCTCAAGGGATCGCTGGTCAGGAACACGGCGGTGCCGGACACCAGCTGCGGCTTCTTCTTCAACAGATTGCCGGCGAGGAAATCGAGCGGGATCTCGTTGCGCCGGGTCTTGTCGAACAGATAGCGGCTGCCGCGCACCCAGGTCCACATGCCCAGCACGATGGTGAAGGCCACAGCCAGCGATGCCCAGCCGCCCTCGAACACCTTGACGATGTTGGAGGCAAAGAAGCCGATGTCGATAAAGGCAAACAGCGCCGTCAGCGAGACGGCCAGCCACAGCTGCCATTTCCAGATACGCGTCATGACGACATAGAGCAGCACCGTCGTCACCAGCATGTTGCCAGTCACCGAAATACCATAGGCCGACGCCAGCTTGCTGGACTCGCCGAAGCCGACGACCAGCATCATCACCACCAGCGCCAGCAAGAGATTGACGCGCGGCATATAGATCTGGCCGGACTGTTTTTCAGATGTGTGCAGGATTTCCAGACGCGGCAGCATGTTGAGCTGCACGGCCTGCCTGGTCAGCGAGAAGGCGCCCGAAATCACCGCCTGGCTGGCGATCACGGTCGCAGCAGTCGCCAGCACGACCATCGGGATAAGCGTCCAGCCCTCATTCATCTCGAAGAACGGATGGCCGACCACGCCGTTCTTTGCCAGCACGAAGGCGCCTTGCCCGGCATAATTGAGCAGCAGGCAGGGAAACACGATCGCCAGCCAGGCGAGCACGATCGGCTTGCGGCCGAAATGGCCGAGATCGGCATAGAGCGCTTCGGCGCCGGTGACGGCGAGGAAGATGGCGCCGATGGTAACGAAGGCGACGTCGGGCGAATTGATCAGAAAGGCAACGATGTAGTGTGGGCTCACCGCCCACAGGATTTCCGGATCGGCGATGATGTGGTTGAGACCGGAAAGGCCAATGGCCAGGAACCATACTGCGGTCACCGGACCGAACACCAATCCCACCCCGCCCGTGCCAAAGCGCTGTACGGCGAAAACCATGGCAAGAATGACCAGAGTTAGCGGCACCACGTAAGGCTGGAAGGCAGGCGTGACGACATTCATGCCCTCGACGGCCGACAGCACCGAGATTGCCGGCGTGATGACGGCGTCACCGAAGAAAAGCGATGCCCCGACGATGCCGATGCCAAGTATCAGCGCCGAACGCTTGGGGAAACTGCCGCGCGCCAGCGCCATCAGCGACAGCACGCCGCCCTCGCCGCGGTTGTCGGCGCGCAACACAAACATAATGTATTTGATGGTGACGATGATCGTCAGCGACCAGATGATCAGCGACAGAACGCCAAGAATATCGCCGCGATCCGCCACGCTACCGCGGGACGATGCCACCAGCGCCTCGCGGAACGCATAGATCGGGCTGGTGCCGATATCCCCATAAACGACGCCAAGCGCGCCCAGCATCAACACCTTGGTGCTGTGCTGTTCGATTTCAGGATGGCTCGATTGTTCGACGGGTTCTGCCTCACTACCAGCATTGGCAAGGGCCATGGACGACACTCCGATAAGTGCGCGGTCATCTACGCTTGCTGCGATGCAATATCAAGTGCCGTCGCGTGATGGCTCCCATGCCGGCAACGCTCGGCTGCTCGGGAGATCATCGGTCCACGCGAGATCGCGGGCTCGATCTGCAGGCATGGTCGCACCAGCAGGACCAGCAGCATATGCGTCCGTCAGATCGCTACCTGCGTACCGATCTCTACCACACGGCCGGTCGGGATCTGGAAATATTCGGTCGCGTCGGCCGCCGTACGCGCCAGGCCAATGAACAACCGGTCCTGCCAAACCGGCATGCCGGAATTGGGCGAGGCCTTGAGCGAACGTCGCGACAGGAAGAATGAGGTCGTCATGATGTCGAACTTCCAGCCCTGCTTGCGGCAGATCGCCAGCGCGCGCGGGATGTTGGGCTGCTCCATGTAGCCGAAGGTCAGC
>NZ_JBFUEE010000020.1:0-3816 GCF_056404355.1 Mesorhizobium sp. P2_D5 | reverse complement strand
TATAGCCTGGCCCAGGTCGGCATCACCCAGCTCGACTTCACCTCCGCCGGCCGCACCGCCATCATGGGCGAGGGCGGCTCCGCCGTGCTGTCCGAAGGCACCGTGGATGTCGGCGCCGGCCATACGCTCGTCCAGCGGAGCATGTGTCTGGCGGCATGAGGCGCCCGCCCGAGGGCTGCACGCGAAGCTGGCAGGACGAGGGCGTTCGGGTACGATGGCTTCACCGGCTTCCCGCCGGGGCGGATAGGCATCCAGTCCTGAAACCGAGGCGTGGCCTCGTGTTCGACTCGCCACACCGGCAGCATTTCTGACGCATTGATCGGAATGTAACTGGACTCTGGCGGGTTGCATCGGCTACCCGAGTCTCATCATGCCCGCGCCCGATCTTTCCCCCGACCTGCCGCGCCAGCCGACCTCCGCCGAGCTGGCGGTCGCGGCGTCGATTCTGTTCGGCGAGGCGCTGTGGGTGCTGATGCAGTCGGACATGCACAAGGGCCTGTTCCTGTCGGACCTGGAATGGCGGGTCGTGCCGCCGATCCGGCTGAACCAGTTCCGCCGCTACAACGTCGATGGTCGTCCGGTCGGGCTGCTGACCTGGGCCAAGGTGAGCGAGGCGGTGTCGGCGCGACTGGCGGCCGGTGGCGAGCTGCGGCTGAAGCCGGAGGAATGGAACTCGGGAGAGATCGTTTGGGTGATTGATGCGGTCGGGCCGCAGGGGACGAAGGCAATGGTAAGGGACTTTACGGAGAAGAGCGGGCTTTCACCTTCTCTTTATACGGAAAATAATGAAAAGAAAACTGAAGAATTCAGGGTGATGAAGTCATGATCGGGGTGGTTGGAGTTAAAGGTTGTTTATTTGGATTCTCCGTCCACGGGTCGGCGTCGCTTTTGTCTCTATCTTCGGCGTTAGAGCGCCTTTTTTTAGCCCTTTTATTTATTATCTCCGGTCCGTGTTTGTCCCTGACCATCCTTGACGGCCGGTCTTTTGCGGGCGAAATAGTTCTTGGGGGCGTTGGGAATTCCAAGGAAACGGTTAGATTCAATTTTCCAGAGGAAGATGTTCAGGGGAGGGCAGAGGATCGTCCAACGCAAGCCAGTGTCGATTTAAAAATACCATCGAGCATCGGAAGAATTTTTATTAGTGTAATTTACGCTAATGAAAGCCCACTTCATATGTACAAACGTGTGTCTTCGTCTATTTCTCTTCTCCAAAAAAGACACCCTCTTGATGCTGGTTATCTTTACGGTCTTAAGAGGACTGACCTTGTCAGAGATGATCTGAGCGACGACGGTTATCACTATTCTCTATTTTTGTATCCCGATAAGGATCCAAAGATATTTTTTGACTGCGTCTCTGTCGAAAAACGTCCGATGCGATGCGAGATGAACGCGAGAGAAAAAGGACTCCTTATTCGTACGCATCTCCCTTACGGAAAGTTGGAGTTGTGGGAGAGAATAAAATCCGAAACTGACAATTACATAGCCTCTCATTGGGTATCGGGAGCCTTAAATTAATGGCAAATTACGTCATATCCGCTGAAGATTATCGTAATCTTGCGTCCTACCTGACGGTTGGTCCAGATGGTCATGATAATAGAGGTGAGCTGTATTACCAGCTTTATAAGTTGACTGGTGATGCAATTTACTTAACTACAGCCCAGACGGCGACTGACTCTGATTCTCAGGGAAAGACGGCCTGGGCGACAAATGCGGTTATTCAAGAGACGCTCGAAAACCCTTACCTTAGCGCTGGTCTGAAGCTTGCTGGCGTTATCGAGCCATGGGGGCACTATCCAGAATCCATCGAGGCCTTTTCGAGCTATATTGCAAACAAAATTTATAACTCGGCAGTCCTTTTGGACGATGGAAGTTATGTTCTCCCGAATAAGGATCAGGTTCTTAATACGACAGTTGAGGCGTGGGATGATTTCGGAATTGGCGTCCTATCTCCCCCGTTTTATTTCAAAACTCTGGAGAATGCAGGTCTTTCCGTCGTAAATGATGCTGGTGTCTGGCTTATTTCCGTGCGAGACACCGCTCAGACACCGGGCTGGTTGTTTTCTACGGTTGGACTTAGCGGCGGTAAACTAGTTGGCTACTACCAATCGGATGCGAGCGCTTCAATTCGGTATGATGAAGCAAAAAATGTCACAGTCGTCAGAGATCAAGACGGAAAACTCGTCGGGGTTTTTGATGAGCCCCCGAAAATAAATGGATCGGATGTTATTCTATCGACTGGAATGGGGGAGACTACTTCCCTCGATTCTTGGGGAAATCTGTCTTGGGGCCAAAGCCAGACTGTCGAGATAACACGAGCAAACGGAGATATTGTCTCTATCAAGAGCTCAGTGCTGGACGATGGCCAGCGAGAGATAACGCGGTCTACAGTTGTCTCTGATGGAACGACCACAACTGAAGTGGCTCGTTTTGATTCTAATTCGCCTTACACAATCATCGATGGGCGCATTTCATACCCAAGACTCTCTTACCAGACGACGGTCAACGGCCTTCTCCAGGATGATGACGGTAATGGAGGAGGTGCTGGCGCAGGGCAAGGAAATGGTGGCTCGAAGGGTATCGGTGCCGGAGACGAAAAGCCAGTAGACCCCATCGTCGCCGGCATTGTCCATGCGCTGACCAGCGCCTTCTCGTCGCTGATCACGACGGGGAACAAGACCGGCGACGCGATTCTACATCAGCTGACCAGCACGGCCGGCGATCACATTGTTCTGAGTCTCATAAAGGGCCAGTGGCCGACTCTGCAGGGTCTGATCTCGACAGGCTATGACACCAATAACGGCCCGATCGACCCGATCAAGGGTCAGATCCAGCTGATCGGCAATATCAGCAGCGCGGTCGGCGGCGTCTGGGGCGCCGAGGCCGGCGGCGATATCTTCAAGTCGCTGGGCCTGGATCCCAAGATCGGATCCGCCCTGGGCGGTTACCTCGCCAGCCTGGGGACCCAGGATCTTTTGAAGCTGGTGGCGCCGGAGACCTTCGATGATCTGAAGGGCCTGTCGAACGTCTTCGATGCGATCTCCAAGGGCGATTACAATCTCCTGCCCGGCGCCGGCCCGACCGACGGGGTCCCCTATGCCTCGATCGCGTCGGCGGTGGTCAACCTGGCCTTTGCCATCGCGCAGGGCCATGTCACGCCCCAGCTGGTGGCGCAGACGGTCGTCGATATCGTGCTCGCCTGCACGGGCTTCGGCGCGCTCATTCCGATCGCCAACATGGTTATCTCGCTCCTGCCATCGGGCAAGCCGTCCGGCACGGCGGGCAGCGAGCTGGTCGATAACCGTTTCGAACCGGCCCATGGCGCGGGCAAGAAGGGCGGCGATCCCGCCATCGCCGAAGCCATGGCGGATACGGCGGCGGGCGCGCTGAACGGCATCATCGCCCAGGTCGGCGGCATGGTGGTCGGTGGCGGCGACAATGCGATGCTGGAATATGGCTACCGCGGTTCGACCTTCTTTGGGCCGGGCGGCTTAGAGAGCAAGGACGCCGGGCTGGTCCTCCAGCAGGGCATCATCAATGCCGCCAAGTCGCTGGATTTCGACGGCGGCGACCCGATGGTCAAGCGGGCGATCCAGCGCAGCCCGGCGGCCAGCATGGACGAGCTGTCGGCCGATATCGGCGTTGCCCAGGCTTATACCGCCTACCTGAACAACAAGGACGTGCTCGACCAGGCGATCGCCAAGGACCCGACTTCGGACCAGGCCAAGTCCTGGAAGGTGATCCTGGACCGGGCGCGCCAGGTGCTGGCGCTCGACACGCCCCTGGCGGGCGAGAACGGCACCTTCGTCTCCTATGACG
>NZ_JBFUEE010000019.1:0-7502 GCF_056404355.1 Mesorhizobium sp. P2_D5 | reverse complement strand
CTCCAGGCCGCCGTTGCGCCGTCGTCGACATCGGTCGACGCCAGCGTGCCGCTGGCCGACGGATCGCCGGCGACAACCGCGCCGCTGTCCAGATTGCCGGCCTCGACCACGGTGTCGGTATTGCCGCCGGCAACGACCACAGGCGAGTCGTTGGTGCCGGTGATGGTGATGGTGACGGTCTCGGTCGCCGTCGCACCCTTGTCGTCGGTCACCGTGGCGGTGAACGTCTGGGTGTCGCTGGCGCCCTCGGCCAGATGATCGGCCGCGCCCTGATCGAGCGTGAAGGTCCAGTTGCCGGCCGCGTCGATGGCGAATGCGCCATAGGTGCCCGTCGTCGAGCCGCTCCAGGTCGCCGTCGCGCCGTCGTCGACATCGGTCGACGCCAGCGTGCCGCTGGCCGACGGATCGCCGGCGACAACCGCGCCGCTGTCCAGATTGCCGGCCTCGACCACGGTGTCGGTATTGCCGCCGGCAACGACCACAGGCGAGTCGTTGGTGCCGGTGATGGTGACGGTGAGCGTGGTCGACGAGGTAGCCCCATTGGCATCCTTGACCGTGTAGGTAAACTGATCGGTCGCCGTGGCGCCCTGGGCCAGTGCATTGGTATCGGCATCGGCATTGTTGAGCGTATAGGTGTAGCTGCCATTCGACCCGATGATGACCGAGCCGTAGGTCCCAACCACTGCCAAGCCGACATTGCCGGCGCCGCCGTTGACGGCCGAAACCGTCTTGCTGTCGCCACTGTCGACGTCGGTGTCGTTGGTCAGCACGTTGCCGATGGCGGAGGCGTCGCCTGCGAACGGCGTGTTGCCGGGGTTGACACCGGTCTCGGTGACCGCATCGCCAACATTGGTGTCGGCGACGGCGATCGGGCCGTCGTTGGTGCCGGTGACGGTGATGGTGAGCGTGGTCGAGGAGGTAGCCCCATTGGCATCCTTGACCGTGTACGTAAACTGATCCGTCGCCGTCGCGCCCTGGGCCAGTGCATTGGTATCGGCATCGGCATTGTTGAGCGTATAGGTGTAGCTGCCATCCGACCCGATGGTGACCGAGCCGTAGGTCCCAACCACTGCCAAGCCGACATTGCCGGCGCCGCCGTTGACGGCCGAAACCGTCTTGCTGTCGCCACTGTCGACGTCGGTGTCGTTGGTCAGGACGTTGCCGATGGCGGAGGCGTCGCCTGCGAACGGCGTGTTGCCGGGGTTGACACCGGCCTCGGTGACCGCATCGCCAACATTGGTGTCGGCGACGGCGATCGGGCCGTCGTTGGTCCCGGTGACGGTGATGGTCAGCTGCGCAGTATCCGTAAGCCCGTGCGGGTCACGGACGGTGTATGTAAACACCTCAGTGACGGTGACCCCGTTCGCCAGCGCATTGGTGTCCACGTCGCTATTATTGAGGGCGTAGGTATAGGTGCCGTTGGCATTCAAGGTCAGTGAACCATAGGTGCCCACCAATGCAGATCCGACCGTGCCGGCACTTCCTGATCCGGCTTCTGCACCTGTCCGGACCGCCGACACGACCAGCGACGCCTGGCCGTCGTCGGAATCCGTGTCATTGGTCAGCACATTACCTGCCGCTGCGGCGTCACCCCCAAGGAGGGCATTCCCAGGGCCAACGCCGGCCTCGCGCACCTGGTCGGCAGCGTTGGTATCGTTGAAGCCGACGGGCGAAGTTGGATCGAGACTGACGGACACTTGCTCGATCGCGGAGACTTTGAGATTGATCGAAGTGAATGTAAATTCTGCTTGACCTGCCTGGCCCGTATTCGAGTTCGAGTTTGCGGCAATAAAGGCACGAAACTGAGCAATCTCACCGTTAAACGCCGCCATGAACGACGCATTGGAGAGTTGGTCATTGCTTAGATAGATAACGAGCGTATCGATCTCGGCAGTGCCTTTGGCAGCATTGCCGTTGCCGCCGTCGTAGACGTCGTAGCCGGAAAAGGCTGTTTGTCCGGCCGTTATCCCCGTGCCGTAGAATTGGCTGCCAATCTTGTACTGATTTTCCCACGCTCGATAGATAAGCGTGTCCGCCCCGGATCCGCCCAAGACCGTATCGAAACCACTGCCTCCATCGAGCGTATCGGCGCCTGACCCGCCATTCAGGCGGTCGCTTCCAGCGCCCCCCAAAAGCACGTCGTCTCCGCTACCGCCGACCAGATTGTCGTTGCCGATCGTGCCAATGGTCGTTGCCATGTCCTAACCCCTATTTCGCTCGTTGTTCTTGTCAGCCAAGAACTGCCGACGTCGACCTGCCGCCTGTGGCGGGGTCGGTCAAAAATTGTGAAGCTGTGCAAGCAAGTTCGCCTTCGCCAACAAACGGGTTGATCCCGGGCGAGAGCGCCAGGACCAATGAGTTCGCGTTCAGAGCAATGACATTTGTACCGACACCAAAGGCCCACGCTGGCGAGCCCGCCGAATACCCGATGTCGGCTGAAACCTTACAATCGGCGTCCCCGGGTCTCTTTGTGTCGGCCGAGGCTGGGAACCAATCATCGATAGGACAAAGTACGATCCCGGCTGAATCATTGCTCAACGGATCGAGAGAAACAGCGGCCTGCGGCGTGGAAATGAAGATGGTCGTATTTTCGGCAAGACCGCAGGGTCCGTCTCCGGTTAGCGGAGTATTTGTAAACGATGTCGCAGTTGCGTTGGCATCTGTGCTCTGACAAGAAGCCATTAAACCCCACCCCCATTTTACTCTACATCAGCACAAAACAGATGCCCCATCATCTTTTTGTGTGCCGCATCCGACGGCTATCTAATCTCCATTTAGACGTGTTGAACGGTCGATATACTGTTTCTAACGGACGTCTATTGTCAGCGCATAAGTCCTCGAACGGCCAGTTATCAACATGGCGGTCCACAGACAGATCTTGGCCAAACAATGGTAGCTGCGACGACTATTCTGGTCGCGCTGCGTTCCCCTTTAGCCCTTACGGCGTCGCCATTTCCTGATTGCCCGGTCAGGTCTTGTGTTAGGCAACGCTTATATTAGCGCATTCTTAACGCTAACGAAGAGTAAGCGTCAACATCCAAAAAGAGGTACAGTTAACAGCCAAAAGCATCAGCAGGGGAGCGGCGCTCGCGCGGGAAAGTGGCAGCACGATTCGAGGCGTCAGCACCCAAGGGCGTCCTGGACAGAAGAAGCACCGGTTCGGGCGCCAAGTGCAGCGCGGTCATCAGCCCGGCTATGCCGCCGCCGATGATGACCGTCGCGGCTTGCACGGCCCGGCGGCGCAACCGATCGCCGCGCAGCGCCCTGCTGAACGGAACGCATGACCGTTCCTGACATTCAGTCCAACGACACCGAGGATCGTGACGGCCACGAGCATAAGCCGAACGGGGTCGTTGCTTTCTCCAGCAACACCATGCCCGCCAACAGTGAGCCTACCGCGCCGATGCCTGCGTAGACGGCGCCAAGTGGAACTGGCAAAGGGCCGAGCTTGTGAGCCTCCATGGCGCACTAGACTGAGACGCCAAGCATCGCCACAAGCTGGCCTTGTCGATGCGTTCCGGTTTTGTGGAATATCGATTTGACCCTGTCGCGTGCGGTTTCAACCTTGATCCCGAGAACGCCGGCCGTCTCGGCAAGCGAATCCCCTTGGGCCAACCGCTCGCAAAACATGATTTCGGCTCTGGTCAGTCCGTACTGCAGGGCAAATGCCGACAGATCACCATGGCGGCGGAGGCGCGCGTCCAGATCGCGGATAAGGACAAGAACCATTGATCTAGTGAGAAATAGGGACAGCACGCCGGAAGCCAACATGGCCGGAAGCGGCGCAAACGAAACTTGCCAGTTGCGTCCTTCGATGCAGAAAGGAATTTGGTACAAGTCCGGGAGCGATCCTTTGGAGAGCGCGACAATCCCATTGCGGAACAGGCTGTCGGCGCGAGCATTGGAGAGGCACACGCCGCCGTGGCGGAGTACAGCCACGGAACCTGCGGAAAACATGTCAACAGCCTGCTGGTTCGCATCGCGGAGATGTCTGTCGCTATCTATGACGAATGCCGCGCAGCAGGCGCGTTCGACCAAGGCGGCCCCCGCCATAGCGTCCTCGGTTCTTTGCCTGAGTAAATGTCCAAGATCGACCGACCTTCGCAGATTGCTTCGTATCCGCGTGAGAACTTCGGCCGCAGCTCGGTCGTAAGAGCTGGCCTTGGAAAGCGGATAGTGCATTGGGAGATGAATGACTTCCCGTGGCCCGCCATCTATTTTTATGCCGACCGCTGCCTCGATGTCTTTCTGCGGACGGAGCCAGTCATTGTAGAATTCCGTATCCGCGAACGTACGTGCCGGACAGTCTTCCTCGGCGATCAGAACCGTTCCACTTTCCACAGCCTGCCACAGCGGTATCCAGGGATTTAATCTGGCATAGTAATCCGCGTACAATTTCAGGTAATCTGGATCTATGTTGTGGACGGCCTGAAAATTTAGTTTGTTTTCGGCAACATTGTGATTCAGGAGGGAGCACAACGATCCGGGGAATGCTTCCCCCATTGTGCGCGGCACCTCATCCCAGGAAACCACCCCGAACGCCGCAGCATCAATTGCTTCAGCAACCGTGTTACTTATTGAGGCAACACGCTTCTCATCATAGACGCCAATCCTTTCCCCTGACCCAAAAGCTGGGCGACCCTTTCCCATGGGCACCCCTCCCCAAATCCACACGTAAGAATCCCTAGATGAGGATATTCTAATATACTAAAGTTGTATAGCTAGATGTTGTCAGTCGAGCACAAGCCCGCGACGGAATGCGGGAAGTCAAGAGCGCCGTTCGTTTTGACGGCAGACTTTGGCTTGCTGGTCTAAATGCGAGACTTGATGCAGTGCTGAAGGCCGCCACGCATCCCACATCCAGCCAAGAAGTCGCTACGAAGTTCCGGGATCCCGTCTGCAAAACGCTGTGAACAACTATGAACTAGGCCGACTCCACCCAAATGGGGGTTTCGTAGCGCAACTGACCGCCGGAATATGAGGATTCAAACGGTAATTTGGCCGGACAACAGTGGCGAATACCAGCTCTGCAATTGGGGGAGGCGAGAATGGCAAACATCATTAACTTTGCAGATGCTGCTGGGACGACGGTTTCGTTCTCCTTTTCAGAGGATCAGCTCGCATTCGATGGCGGTTTCTCCGCAAGTGAGCTGACGTTCATGCAGGTTGGGTCGGATGTGGTTGTGACGTGCAACGGCGCCACAGTCACACTCGCGGCAGTAGCCATAGACGAGCTCCTCGACGCGAATTTCTCGTTTATCGACGGCAGCACGGTCCGGTTTGACACGTCCGGCGATGAAACGTTGATAGGCACCGGCGTGGGCGACTATTTCGATTTGCGTAGCGGCGGTTCTGATACCGTATCGGCGGGCGCCGGCGACGACACCATCTTCGTAGCAGACCAGCTTGATCCAACCGATGCCATAGATGGCGGCGGCGGCAACGACACGGTGATCGTTTCTGGCAGTCTCTCGGTCCCGCTTTCACCAACAACGATCACTGAGGTCGAAAGTATCGTCTATCAGGGCGGGGGAGCATTCATTCTAACGTTGAGCAACGAGGCGGTCTCAAGCGCATTGGGCGGAACTCTCTTGGTTGATGGCTCGGCTGAAGGTCAGAATGATCAACTGATCGTTGATGGCAGTTTGGTTTCCTCGGGTAATCTGCACCTGATTGGAGGCGACGGATCGGATACATTTAGTGGAGGTACGGGTGCTGACACCTTCGTGGGTGGTGATGGCAGCGACATAATCTCTGGAGGTGGTGGCGCCGACACAATCGAAGGCGGACTTGGCGCCGACACGATGACGGGCGGCGGCGGTAGCGACGTCTACAAGTTTGGGTTCGGTATCCCGCGCAGCGAATCCTCGCCCTCGACAATCGACACCATTACCGATTTCGAGGGGCTGGGCGCGGCCGGCGGAGACCTCATCGACCTACCAAGTTTCTACGGTAACCTGCCGCTCGCATTCAATTCATTTGAGCGCGACTTTGAATTTAAAGGGCCTGGCGTGCCGTCGGGAACCCAATTGCCTGACGAATTCGTGAATGACGGGATTGTGGATATATCCTGGCACCATGCGACGCATGGAGCCTGGTCAGGCATCGAAATCTGGGTTGACGCCGACGATGACGGCCAGTTCGGCGAGCAGGACATGCTTATCCGTCTGACGAACAACGATCTCAATGCCAAGCTCGACGTCAAAGACTTTTCTGACTCTGTCTTTGTCTACCGCGGCACAGATCAGGCTGACCCTATTTATGAGGGCTCGGAAGTTGGCAACATTGGCTTCGGCCTGGGCGGTGACGACGTCCTGAACGGCAATGGTGGCAATGACCTGCTCCATGGCGGCGACGGGCTTGACACGCTGAACGGCGGTAGCGGCGACGATCAGCTTTTCGGCGATGACGGCATCGACACGTTAAATGGCGGGCTGAACAACGACACGCTGGATGGCGGGTCCGGCGACGACATCCTGAACGGCGATGGAGGCAACGACACCCTCATCGGTGGACTTGGCGCCGATGATCTGCACGGCGGCGACAATGATGACACGCTCATCGGCGGGCTTGACGTTAGCGGCAACGGCGACCTGTCTGCCAACACGCTTGATGGCGGCATTGGCAACGACTCTCTTTACGGGGATGCCGGTCACGACGAACTTCACGGTGGCGACGGCAACGATACGCTCTTTGGCAATGACGGTGTTGATCAGCTCTTCGGCGATGCCAATGATGACACGCTGCAGGGTGGCTCGGGCGACGACACGCTTGAGGGCGGCGCTGGCACCGACGTGCTCGACGGCGGAGATGGAACAGACATCCTCACCGGCGATGGTGACGCGGATGTTTTCCGCTTCTTGAGCGCGAGCTCCTCGACGCTGGCGGGAATCGATCACGTCACCGATTTCAGACAGTCCGAGGGCGACAAGCTCGATCTCTCCGTCGGGCGTGGCACCCCCGGCTCCTACGATGGCGGCCCGCTGGCCTTCATGGGGCAGTTGGAAGCTGGGTTCGCGGGATTTCTAGGGGACCAATTCATTCGCACCGATGGCTTGAAGGCCAGCGAGATTGGTGCGGGGTTTTCGCAAATATGGTGGACGACGACCGGCGGCCACACGTACCTTTACGCCGACATCAACGGCAATTTCGAACTGGATGGCACGGACCTTGTCGTGCAGTTAGATGGCCCTGCTACCATTCAGCTTACAGAAGCCGATTTCCTGCCCGACAATTTCAAGGTGATTGTCGGGACGCCGGGTCCGGATCTGATTCCGGGCACTTCCGGTGATGATGTCATCTACTCGGTCGGCGGCAACGACACGGTGAACGGCCTCGCCGGCAATGACGTCATCTACGGCGGCGGCGACGACGACACGTTGAATGGTGGGCTGGATGGCGACCAACTCGACGGCCAAGCCGGCGACGACATCTTGAACGGCGACGAAGGCAGCGACACCCTCATCGGCGGGCTCGGCGCCGATACGCTGCACGGCGGCGAC
>NZ_JBFUEE010000018.1:2500-7746 GCF_056404355.1 Mesorhizobium sp. P2_D5 | reverse complement strand
GTTCAGCAGGACTCTGCCGCCCACGTTTCTCTTTCTTCAATATTCAATTTTCAAAGAACAGACACCGCAGACGCAGTGTCGTGGCCCGTTTCGCTTTTGGCTCCGGGGCCGTCCGAGTGTCGCTTACGCGGCTCTCTTGAATCTCACAACGGGCAGGCTTAGAAGCAAACTTCTTCGTCGCCAGCGGCGTGCCGCCCTCGTTGGTGAGGCGTATATAGTCGCCACCCTCAACAACTGTCAACAGCCAAGATCATCCTTTTTTCGATTTCTCGTGGAGATCTCGGCGAGGCCCGAATTTGTGAGTTGGCTTGGCTCGATTGTGACCGGCTTTCCGGTGCAGCTTATCCGCATGAAGCACGCCACCAGATCAGCGCCGGGCGGATGCCATCGGCCCGAAATCGCTGGTCGCGCTTGGCGGAGCGCCCTGGCCGCGCCCTGCTTGAGCGCCGGTTAGAGCCGTTCTTCAAGCAATTCCCGCGTGATGTTGCGGCCGGCGCGTAAAGGACGCCCAAAATCAGTACCCGCTCGCCCTCGACGGCGAATGCAATGCTGACAGTGCGCCGGCACCCAACAATCCGCAGCCCCAGGCATGATCTCGACCCGCTCGGTGCCGCGCTGTGGAAAAGTCGACAGGTCGAGACAATGCTCGCGGATACCCACAACGAAATTCCAGGCGATCGCAGGCGATGCGCGTTCCGCTATGTCGTCATACAGCGCTTCCAGCTCGGACTCCGCCTTGGGATGGAAGACAATCTGATAGTCCATCCCCTACTTGGCTTTCGCCTGTTTCGCGCGATGACGCGCCTCCAGCCGCGAAAACACCGTGTCGGCAGGGGTCCCTTTCGTTGGATCCCGCTGGAGCTCGGCCAGGCGCGACGGTACGTCCTCACGCAGCCATTTCTCTCGCTCCGCCTCGAAGTCCTCAAGCATGCGCAGGCCAGCGCGGACAACCTCGCTGGCATTGTTATAGCGGCCTGATTCGAGCTGCTTCCTGATGAAGCTCTCATAGTGGTCGTTTAAAGCGTAATTTGGCATGGCAACCTCCTGCCTTGAGGGCGCCGGCGCGATCGAGGAGCGGCGTGCAAAGTCGATGCCCGCGGTCGTCATCTCCAAGGCAGCATGCGCGCGACGCAAACGACAATGTCTGCGTGACACGACAAAACCGGACAGAAATGGCATCCCGAGCGCGTCGGCGATCCGGTTGGAGTTCGCGTCTGTCGATCTACGGCTCACATATGCTCCAAACGCGCAACGCCCGCCGGCTTTTGGCCAGGCGGGCGTTTGGTTTCGGGGACAGGCTTTGTCTTATTTGTCCGGCTGGGTCGACTATGCCTGCTTGCGGGCCCCTGAGGGGTTCGAATCCATGGCCACGGTCGGCCGGACACAAAAACAGCCCGGGCTTGGCCGGGCTGTTTTAATTTGGTTGCGGGGACAGGATTTGAACCTGTGACCTTCAGGTTATGAGCCTGACGAGCTACCGGGCTGCTCCACCCCGCGTCAACTAGAAGTAAGCGCAAGCCTACGATAGGGATCGCCTACAGATAGGTAGAAGCCTCACCAAATGAAAGGGCCGCTTACGCGGCCCGTGATCCCGTTGGCGGGCCTTTTCATAAAGAGAAGATTTCTCTCCATCCGATTTGGATGTGAGATCAACGTGCGTTTGGCAGACCTGGCAGCGACCTACTCTCCCGCGTCTTGAGACGAAGTACCATCAGCGCTGGAGCGTTTCACGGCCGAGTTCGGAATGGGATCGGGTGCAGCCGCTCCGCCATAACCACCAGGTCGGCAAAACGCACGTTGTTCGAGAAGCTTTTGAGCGAATAGCTATTAGTGAGTAGCCAATAGGGATTACCTATTTTTTGGCCGTCTCGGAGCTTTTCGCTGGTCTTTTTTGTGCCTGGCTGTTCTTGGGGTCTGGCCCTTCGAAGCGAAGCTTCGCAAGGTCGACCGACCGTCGGCGCCGATGCGCCGCACCCACGTAGCGCCGCCCGCAGGGCAGAACAAGCGTGAGTGAGAACAAACCATCTGACTTCGTCAGATGGGCATAAGGAATGAGAACGATCAAGCCGATCGAACTATTAGTACCGGTAAGCTTCAAGCGTTGCCGCTCTTCCACACCCGGCCTATCAACGTGGTCGTCTTCCACGGTTCTCAGGGAATACTCGTTTTAAGGTGGGTTTCCCGCTTAGATGCCTTCAGCGGTTATCCCGTCCGGATATAGCTACCCTGCTATGCGGCTGGCGCCACAACAGGTCCACCAGAGATCCGTCCATCCCGGTCCTCTCGTACTAGGGACAGATCCTTTCAATATTCCTACACCCACGGCAGATAGGGACCGAACTGTCTCACGACGTTCTGAACCCAACTCACGTACCGCTTTAAATGGCGAACAGCCATACCCTTGGGACCTGCTCCAGCCCCAGGATGCGATGAGTCGACATCGAGGTGCCAAACAACCCCGTCGATATGGACTCTTGGGGGTCATCAGCCTGTTATCCCCGGCGTACCTTTTATTCGTTGAGCGATGGCCCTTCCACGCGGGACCACCGGATCACTATGACCGACTTTCGTCTCTGCTCGACTTGTCAGTCTCGCAGTCAGGCAGGCTTATGCCATTGCACTCAGCGAACGATTTCCGACCGTTCTGAGCCCACCATCGCGCGCCTCCGTTACTCTTTAGGAGGCGACCGCCCCAGTCAAACTACCCACCATACATTGTCCCGGACCCGGATAACGGGCCGCGGTTAGACATCCATAGTAATAAGGGTGGTATTTCAAGGGTGGCTCCACCTGAGCTGGCGCCCAGGTTTCAAAGCCTACCACCTATCCTACACATGCCACTACGAATGCCAATGTAAAGCTATAGTAAAGGTGCACGGGGTCTTTCCGTCTAACCGCAGGAACCCCGCATCTTCACGGGGAATTCAATTTCACTGAGTCTATGCTGGAGACAGCGGGGAAGTCGTTACGCCATTCGTGCAGGTCGGAACTTACCCGACAAGGAATTTCGCTACCTTAGGACCGTTATAGTTACGGCCGCCGTTTACTGGGGCTTCGATTCAGAGCTTGCACCCCTCCTCTTAACCTTCCAGCACCGGGCAGGCGTCAGACCCTATACGTCGTCTTGCGACTTCGCAGAGCCCTGTGTTTTTGATAAACAGTCGCTACCCCCTGGTCTGTGCCACCCTCCTCCACTTGCGTGGAAAAGGGTCACGCTTCTTCCGAAGTTACGCGTGCAATTTGCCGAGTTCCTTCAGCATAGTTCTCTCAAGCGCCTTGGTATACTCTACCAGACCACCAGTGTCGGTTTCGGGTACGGTTTATAAGGAGGAGCTATTTCCTGGAACCACGCAGCAGCCCGTTCAATCCGATAAGATTGGACTACCTCAATGATCCGTCACTACCTCCAAGCCCACGAATATTAACGTGGTTCCCATCGACTACGCGTTTCCGCCTCGTCTTAGGGGCCGGCTAACCCTGCTCAGATTAGCTTTAAGCAGGAACCCTTGGTCTTTCGGCGGGGGAGTCTCTCACTCCCCTTACGTTACTCATGTCAGCATTCGCACTTCTGATACCTCCACCACCCCTCACGGGTATGGCTTCATCAGCTTACAGAACGCTCCGCTACCGCTCGTGATTGCTCACGAACCCTAAGCTTCGGTGTATGGCTTTAGCCCCGTTACATTTTCGGCGCAAAGACCCTTATTTAGACCAGTGAGCTGTTACGCTTTCTTTAAATGATGGCTGCTTCTAAGCCAACATCCTGGTTGTTTTGGGATCCTCACATCCTTTCCCACTTAGCCATAACTTGGGGACCTTAGCTGTAGGTCAGGGTTGTTTCCCTTTTCACGACGGACGTTAGCACCCGCCGTGTGTCTGCCGACTAGTACTCCCAGGTATTCGGAGTTTGGTTAGGTTTGGTAATCCGGTGAGGACCCCTAGCCCATCCAGTGCTCTACCCCCTGGGGTATTCGGTCGACGCTCTACCTAAATAGATTTCGCGGAGAACCAGCTATTTCCGAGTTTGATTGGCCTTTCACCCCTAGCCACAAGTCATCCCGAACTATTGCAACAGTTATGGGTTCGGTCCTCCAGTAAGTGTTACCTTACCTTCAACCTGCTCATGGCTAGATCACTCGGTTTCGGGTCTAATGCGACGAACTGAACGCCCTGTTCAGACTCGCTTTCGCTGCGCCTACACCTAGCGGTTTAAGCTTGCTCGTCACACTAAGTCGCTGACCCATTATACAAAAGGTACGTGGTCACCCAGGACGAACCTTGGGCTTCCACTGTTTGTAGGCAATCGGTTTCAGGTACTCTTTCACTCCCCTTGTCGGGGTGCTTTTCACCTTTCCCTCACGGTACTAGTTCGCTATCGGTCATGCACGAGTACTTAGGCTTGGAGGGTGGTCCCCCCAATTTCAGACAGGATTTCACGTGTCCCGCCTTACTCGAGGACGATGATTTGCATTACGCGTACGGGGCTGTCACCCACTATGGCCCTACTTTCCAGAAGGTTCCGCTTGTCTCATCATCGCCACTGGCCTGGTCCGGGTTCGCTCGCCGCTACTTCCGGAGTCTCGGTTGATGTCCTTTCCTACGGGTACTTAGATGTTTCAGTTCCCCGCGTTCGCCACTTTACCCCTATGTATTCAGGGTAAGTTACCTATTATCGATACTTGGAAACCACAGCAGCATCAGCGCAATCTCGAAGAGATTGTCGCTCCAACGCGCCCCCAAAGGGAACGCGCCGGCCTGCTGCTCTGATTTTCCAAGTACCTTAGGTGGGTTTCCCCATTCGGAAATCTACGGATCAAAGGGTATTCGCACCTCCCCGTAGCTTATCGCAGCGTATCACGTCCTTCATCGCCTGTGCATGCCAAGGCATCCACCAATTGCCCTTAAGACACTTGATCGTTCTCATTGCCAATGCCCACCTGCGCGATCTCGAAGAGATCGTCGCTTCAGCCAAATCCCGAAGGATCCTGCTTCAGCGCGACCCCGAAGGGATCGTCGCATGGGCCAAATCCTGTGCGGGATTTAGCCCGATGTCATTGGCACAAAAAGACCAGCTTCTCGAGATCGGTTCGAGGGTGCGGTTAGGCAAACCCATCATATGCGGGAGATTGAGCGTCTCCCGCGACAAATCACAAGCCTTTTGGGCTCATGAAGTTCGAACAAATCTTCTCTTTACGATGTCAAACAGAACAGGCGGGAAAGCCAAGAAAGCTTCCCGCAAATCTTTT
>NZ_JBFUEE010000017.1:0-9312 GCF_056404355.1 Mesorhizobium sp. P2_D5 | reverse complement strand
CCACCCCGATCCGTCGCCGATGCGGAGGCACGTCCGAGACGGACGTGCCCGACATCAGCACGCGGCCTTCGGTTGGCGTGTCGAACCCCGCCAGGAGCATGAGGAGCGTCGTCTTGCCGGAACCGCTCGAGCCGAGCAGCGCGAAGAACTCCCCCGACGAGATGTCGAGGGTAACGTCGCTCACCGCAGACACACTTCCGTAGCGCCGGGTGACACCCTGAAAGGAAACGGCGGGGAGTGGCTGGCCTGCCATTAGATATCCCTGCCGAGGTCGAACGGGGTGAGCACCTCGTATCCGTTTTCGGTCACGAGCACGGTATCGCCGAAGCGGGCGCCACCAATGCCGTCGACATAGGGGGCCGGCTCGACGGTAAGCACCATGCCCGGCTCAAGCACGGTCGGAGAATTGGCCTTGAGCTCGATCCCGTCCCAATCGGAGTAACCGATCCCGCGACCGGTGCGGTGCAGGAAGGGACTCTTCCAGCCCTGGCGTTCGATCACCGCCACGGCCGCGGCATGGACCTCTCCCGCCAACGCGCCAGGGCGTACTTTTGCCAATGCCGCTTCCTGAGCCTCACGCGCGACATCCACGACTTTGCGCAGGTCCGCAGGCAATGGTTTCGACCCAATGTGAAATGGCCGGTCGTAACCAATTGCGTGCCCGAAGAAGGACGGCCCGCAAAAACAGACCTGCAAGATTTCGCCCTCTCGCATTTTGCGACCGCCGCCAGCAGAATGGCAGCGCGCAGTGCGCTCGCGGCCGGCCCCCATCATTTGCATTCCCTGAACAAACGGTGACTGCTCTTCGTTGCCGTTCCACCATTGTGCAGCCCGCTCCGTCCCGGCTGTCAGAGAAGCAAGCGCTACTTTCCATTCGGGAACGCCGGGGGCGACAAGCTCACGGCAGGCCGCGAACTGGTGAGCAACGATGTCGGTGCTGCGTCGAATGACGTCGATCGCTACTGCATCCTTGCGAGCAAGCAACTCGCGCAACATCACGGTGGCGTCCTTGACGCGCTCGGCGCCAAGTGCTTGCTCGACCAACTCAATGTTTAGAGCCCATGTGGAATTGAAGTCGACGCCAATTGTGCGGGCTGTCGGTGCGATGTCTCCTACATACTTCGCGAGCGCGGCATGGTGCGTCATGGGCGCCGGCACTGGCTCTTCCCATTCGACCCATTCGATAGCCACGGGGGTGTTGCATCTCGCCCTTATCTCCTTGGCCTCGCTGCGAGGAGAGACAAAGGCCGGCGCGCCGTCCTGCAACAGGACCAACCAAATCGGCCTGCCGACGGGGAGCCCATTCAATCCGGTGAAGAAGCGAAGGTAGTCGAAGCCTGAAATGGCGAGAACGTCGATCCCGTTACGCTTCATCGAAGCTTGGGCCCGTTCAATGCGATTGCGGTAATCCGCATCGGTGGGAAAAGTGAGCCTGGAATTCGCTGGGTTCTCGATCATGGCGTTCTCTGAATTCTCGTGTGTGGCGCTGACCAACTGGCTTGCGCCGATGCGGTAATCCAATCGTTTGTATCAATCATGCAATCGGTTGGATTGTCAATTGTGAATCTTCGGTGACATAGCGCGAAGTGCTGTTTCATGGCGCCTCAGGATGGCATCTAGTGGGTATTGGGTCGCGTGGCCCAAGGAACAGCGCCCCGCGGGTGCATTTGCACCCACAGGCTGGACTTCATCCTTGGGTGCCCGTAGCCAACACCGCTGACCGGCCTATCAAGTCACGGCCTGTCAAGTCACCCGATCCGCGCCACACTGTCCCTAAGGACCAGATGATGGCGCAGCACGATTTTCGCAGGCGCAATAATGTCCTGGTAGATCTGGCCAAAGAGCGCCTCCGCTCCAGAGCGACCGATCTCGATGCGCGGAACCGACACCGTCGAAAGTGGAGGATGCATCAGCGCGGCCACCCCCAGGTCGTCGCAACCAACGAACGAGATGTCGTCTGGAATACTGAGCCCGGCTTGCCGCGCCACCGCCATGGCACCTATCGCCAAATCGTCAGAAGCACAGAAGATAGCGGTGGGGCGCTGGCCAGCTCCGAGCAGGGACTTCATGACTTCGACACCAGCGTCGGCGTCGAAGTAGTCGGTTGGGCGTACAGTGATCAGGTCGGCCAGGCCATTTTCCCGCATGAAGTCGACATAGGCAGCGGAACGGGCACGGAATGTCTCGGAGCTCATTATTCCCCCGATATGGACGATGCGCCGATGCCCCATGCCATACAGGTGTTCCATTACCTCCCTGGATGCTGCGTAGTTGTCCATGGTAACCCAGCAAATGCCCGGCTGCGGGACCGGTCGAGCCAAGGCGACGACCTTGCGCTGGAAGTCCGGCATGTTGAGGATAGTCTCAGGGATGCTTCCGGTGATGGTGATGATGCCGTCTACGACGCCAGTCAGTAGTCGCTTGCCGAGTTCCGCCTCGCGCTTGGCCTCACGCTGCGTAGCGCCCAAAAGAACATTGATTTCGTGTTCATCCAGTGCCTCGATTATGCCCTGAACCATCTCCGGGTAGGACTTTGACGAGAGCTCCGGAATAATGACCAGTACCTGATTGGCGCGACCATCACGCAGAGTACGAGCTGCCTTGTTAACGACATAGCCGGTATCGCGTACAATCTCTTGGATTCGTGCCCGCGTCTCCACGGTGACCCGCTCACTTCCCGACAGAGCCCGGCTGACGGTCGAAATATCGACGCCCGCTATGCGAGCGATGTCGGCCATCCTGGGTTGTCGGCCGCCAGTCGGCTTTTCGGTCCTATCGTCGGTCAATGAAGTGGCCATGTCCGTTCAATTAGTCGGTCTGGATAAGAAAGGCGCAATCTCCAACACGTTGCCTGCGAGGTGATGCCGCGTGCAAGTGCACATGGCAGGTTTTTTGGCCTCGCTAACGGCTGTACACGGAAAAGTCCCCTTCGCCGAAGAAGGCCGGACCAAGTCCGACCTCTTCAGTCCCGAAATCAAAGACTGATCACCTTATGCTCAACTTCCGCGGTGCTGACGCCGCGATAGGCCTGCACCTCAATCTCCACCTTGTAGTCGGGGCCTCCAAGTCCGGGGCACAGCACCGTACGGGCGGGGTCAATCCCCTTAAAGCGTTCGCCGACATAGGCCATGACAGTCGGCGCATCCTCAGGGTTTGGAATATAGACTGTCGACATTACAACGTCGGCCAAGCTGGCGCCAACAGATTTAAGCGCACCTTCTATCTTGTTGAGGCACTCCTTTGCCTGTTGTACTGGGTCGGTTGACATTTTCTGGGTTTTGTAATTCACACCCGCAGTATTCGAAACAAATATCCAGTTGTCAACAACGACAGCTCGCGAGTAGCTCTCCATATCTTCAAATGGGCTTCCGGACTTTATTTTGGTGACGTTTGACATTTTTTCTCTTTTGCTAGTGAGGGTTGGTAAACTTTGGTCAAGCTTGATGTTACTACCTCAAGCATACTCCGGCGAAAGAACGATCCTGGTCCCGTCGCTGAACCGAGACAGCCTGAAGGCTTTGGGATCAACGACTGGAGGCTTTCCGGTGACGAGGTCCGCCATCAGCCGTCCGGCGGCGGGTCCGATGCCAAACCCGTGACCAGAAAATCCTGTAGCGATAAACAGACCGGGAACCTTTGCTGCCGCGTCGATAACCGGGATAGCGTCTGGGGTGACGTCGATGAGACCACCCCACCGCTGTGCGATCGTCGCCTGACTGAAGACCGGCCAGTGCCTGGCAAGCGCCTTGAGAGCGCCGTCGGAGAGCTTCTTCGAAGGCACTGGATCGAGGACGCGCGTGTATTCGAACGCACTGGCTTCATCCAGTGGCCGCTGCTTGGCATCCGACATGTCCTTGAAGAACTGGCCCGAAATCCGGAAGTTCAGGGACTTCCAATCCGACCGAAGCGCAGGCAGATACCGGAACATGTACTTGAAAGAGCGCGGCACGATATCCACGACGTTTTCGTGGCCTGAGGCAATCGTGTAGCCACCGTCCAGGCGCTTTCGCAGCGCGAAGTCTTCGCACCACATCGCCTCTTCCGGCCCCCCTTCCAAGGGGTTGGTCCGCAGCACAGAAGCAGTGACATTAAGCTGCGGAATATCGATACCGTAGCGGCGGGCGAAGAAATTACTCCAGGCACCACCGGCCAGCACCACGGAATCGCAGGCGATCGGTCCATGCTCGGTGACGACACCAGACACCCGACCGGCCGAAAGCTCCAGACCTCGAACGGCGCATTCGACCAGAATATTCGCCCCTCGATCGCGGGCGGCCAATGCGATGGCCGGTCCGGCCAATTGCGGTTCAGCGCGTCCATCGCTGGGCGTTGACAAGGCGCCATGAAGCGGCAGGTCAAGCTCAGGGTATTTGTCCTTCAGTTCCCTCGCAGACAGAAGATTGGAAGACACCTGAAAACTTTGAAGCTGATCACGATACACCGCATTTTGGGCCTGATCGCCTTCCGAAGGGGCGGTGAAGACGATGCCCGTCTGGCGGTACCCCGTCTCGCGGCCAGTGCGCTCGACGAGGCCATTCCAGATTTTCTTGGCCTCGATCATGAGCGGCATCTCGCGGATATCCCGGCGAGAAAGGCGCACCCACCCCCAGTTCCGGCTCGACTGCTCGCAGGCGATACCTCCCTTTTCGCAGAGGGCCACCGAATGGCCACGCTCCGCGAGTTCCAACGCGGTTGAAGCACCGACAATGCCGCCGCCAATTACGACCACATCCACGCGCGGCGGAATTTTCTCGTCACTGGCAACCGGGACGACATAGGGACCAGGCATATCACTCCTTTGCCGCGTTTCTCAAAAATATCAGCAGCACTATCCAATCGGTTGTATTATTTATACAATCGTTTGGATTGTCAACAGCGTAATTCATTGCTATAGAAACGGGGAGAGCCGAGCGGCCATCACGTGAGCCGTAGGATCGCGACGTGCAGCGTGCCGCCGGCGACCGCCTGTTTCAATTCTTGGGAGGAAATTATGGAATATCGTCTGCTTGGCCGTTCGGGCCTCAAGATTTCGACCGTCACAGTGGGTACGATGACCTTCGGCGGGGTAGGCTGGGCAAGGACAGTCGGCGACCTCGGCGTCTCCGAAGCCAGACGGCTGGTCGATCTTTGCCTGGATGCCGGCGTCAATCTCATCGACACCGCCGACGTCTATTCCGATGGCAAGTCCGAAGAGATAGTTGGCGACATCCTCGGCGGCAAGCGCAAGGACGGCGTGCTGCTTGCCACCAAGGCGCGTTTCCGCATGGGCAACGGCCCCAACGATGTCGGCTCGTCTCGCCAGCACCTGATCGCTGCCTGCGAGGCAAGCCTCAGGCGCTTGAAGACCGATGTCATCGACTTGTACCAACTCCACGAATGGGACGGACAGACGCCCCTCGAAGAAACGATGGAGGCGCTCGACACGCTCGTTCGGGATGGCAAGGTTCGCTATATCGGCTGCTCGAACTTTTCCGGCTGGCACATCATGAAGGCTCTCGGCGTGAGCGAGAAAGACAAGCGCCAGCGCTTCGTCAGCCAGCAGATCCACTACACGCTGGAAGCGCGTGAGGCCGAATATGAGCTGCTTCCGATTGCCGTAGACCAAGGCCTTGGTGTGCTTCTCTGGAGCCCGCTCGCAGGCGGTCTGCTCTCTGGCAAGCATCGGCGAAACCAAGCCGCGCCTGAGGGCACGCGCCAGTTCGCCGGCTGGACGGAACCGCCGATCCGCGACGAAAATCGACTGTGGAACATCGTCGATACGTTGGTTTCAATTGCGGAAAGCCGCGGCGTTTCGGCCGCGCAGGTGGCGCTTGCTTGGCTAATAGGACGAAAGGCAATCACCTCAGTCATCATCGGTGGACGGACGGAAGCGCAGTTCAAAGACAACCTGGCAGCAGCCGACCTGAACCTGACCGCGGAGGAGCGGAAACGTCTGGATGAGGTTAGTGTGCCGCCGATCATCTACCCCTACTGGCACCAGTTGGGTACAGCGAGCGACAGGCTGAGCGAGGCGGACATGACAGCGCACGCCCCGCACATGAATTAGTCGAACTCTGTTAGCGGCGCCCCTCGAGCAGCGTCGTGACACACAAATCGCCCAAACGGGGATGACCTTAGAAACAACGATCGCGGAACTGCCTCCCCTTGAGTGTGGCTTCTCCGCACTCGTAGCGCCGCTTGTCCGAGTTCCGCTCTGAGGTCGGTCAAGAAGACCGATTTAGGAACGCGCTTGCAACGACAACAGAGCGGTTTTACGGCGCCCGAGGACAACCGCCATGCCGACGATGACCACGACGCATGTCACGCCAAGCAGCATGACGGAGACGGCCGCGGATTCAGGGCTTGTGTTGAAGCGGATACCCTCCCACAATTTTCTCGGCAGTGTCTTCACCGACAGATCGCTGAGGAAGATCGAAGCCACCGATTCATCGAACGAAAGAAGCATCGCAAGCAGAGCGCCAATAGCCAGGCCAGGAAGCAGCAGTGGGAAGATGATGGTGCGAAAAATGCGCCAAGGGTTGGCGCCAAGGCTTGCTGCAGCAAGTGACAGCCATGGATCAATGGAACTGTGTGTCGCCGATGCGACGAGGTAAACCACCGGGAAAATCAGAACCGTGTGGGCTATGATGATGCCTGCCTCGGTATCAACCAGTCCCACGCGCGCAAAGGTCAGATAGGCCCCCAGCGCGAAGACAACGCTCGGTACGGTCAAGGGCGAGAGCACCGAAGCTTCGGCTGCACCCTGAAACCGGAAATGACGACCAAAGCCGAGCACCGTTAGTGTGGCCAGGACGAGGGTCGCAACGCAGGTGGCAGATCCGATGCGAAGGCTGGTGAGTGCTGCCGCAATCCATTCCGGGCTGCCGAGGATCGCTTCGAACCATCGCATCGAATAACCGGGAGGCGGAAAGATGAGCACGTCCGCCGAACTGAACGACACCGGGAAGAGCACGACCAGTGGAAGAAGAATGAAGACAGATATTGCGCAGAGATAGGCCGGTTCGACAAGCCGCGCGGCGAAGCGCCAGATCTTGGGACTGTGTGGCCGCGGGGTGGGCTGGGCCACCGGCTGGCGAAGAAGTGCTTTGTCCACGTTCCGTGCCTGCTGTTGCGGCAAGGTCGGCGGCAACGAGCCCGGACGCTGCCACCGCGAGAAGAATCGCGCCATTGAGGACAATGCTACGACAATGATCGTGGCCGTCACGGCGAGCGTAATGCCCAGTGCCGCGGCGAAACCCCAGTCGGCCCCGGTCTCGATTTCCGACTGGATCACTTGTGCAAGCATCTGCTGGCGCTGGTTGCCGAGGAAGGCAGGCGCGATGAAGCTCGCCATGGTGAAAAGGAAGATGATGATGACGCCGGACTGGATGCCGCGGATTGCAAGCGGAACAACCATGCCCAGCCAGCCGCGCAGTGGGTTGGCCCCGAGTGTATGAGCAGCCAGAAGAATGCGTCCGTCGATGCGCCGCAGGACACTGACGAGGGCAAAGACCATCATGGGAATGGAGGAGTGCACCAGGGCTAGAACGACCGCGGGCTCGCTGAAGAGAAGGGGGAGCGGCTCCGAAATCAGCCCGAGGCCGAGAAGCGTCCCGTTGACAAGGCCACGCTGCCCGAGGATCGCCAACCAGGCGAAGGTCCGCACCAGCACACTGGTCAAGAAGGGAACCAGCACCAATAGTCCAAGAAGCAGGCCCTTCACTCCGCTCGCCCGGCTCAAGAGCCACGCCAAGGGAAACGAGACGACGAGCGTTATCGCGGTTGCTTCCAGACTGATGCGAACCGTCGTCCAGATGACCGTTCGGTACACCGGACTTCCGAAAATTCGCAGGAAGCGCCCGACGGCATCACCGCCGAACGCTTCCGGCACAATGGCAAGCAACGGTAGAGCGAAAGCGAGGACGAGCAGCAGGAATGCTGGAGCGAGCAGGCAAAGCCGCCCCCAATCTATGATACCGCTCCGTCTCATCATCGTTTTTTCCCGTCTAAGTTCTGCTACTGCATGATGGCCGTGTTCCAGCGGGTCTTCACAGACTCGCGGTTCTCGTTCCACCATTTCGAATCGAGAACTGCGCCAAGCTTCGCGTTGTCCGGATAGCTCGGCAGATCCTTGGCGACGGCAGGGTCGAGAAGCTTCAGCGCGTCGACATTGGTCGGGCCGTAAGGGATTTGGCGGGTCAGTTCTGCCTGCTGCTCGGGCTGGACGGCGAAGTTGATGAACTTCATGGCCTCGGCTGCATGCGGAGCGCCTTTCATCACCACCCACCATTCGGTATCGGAGACGGAAGCGTCCCAGCCATAAGCCCATTTAGCTCCAGCCTTTATGGCATCATTGACCCGACCATTGGGGATGTAGGCCAGGTCTACCTCTCCCTGCTGGATGAGCGCCTGGGTATCCGCGGCCCCCTTGTAGGCGACGATCTGGTCCTTGATCCGCTCGTAAACCTTGAGGGCGCGATCCACATCCAGGGGGTAGAGATCGGCGGGCTTCACACCGTCGGCCAGCAGCGCGAATTCGAGAGTGTATTCCGGTTCCAACGGAACCGCGCGACGAGCCTTCACCCCCGGGTCGAAGAACTGAGCCGGAGTAAGTCCGCTCGAAAACTTGTCTTTGCTCCACGCGAGGTTCATGCCGAACTTGATGTAGCCGACACCGTATTTCGTGCGGAGTTCCGCCGGAATGCCGTCGGCCTTGATGACCGAATAGTCGAGCGGCTGAAGAAGATCGTCCTTCACCTCGTTCGCATGAGCCGAGCTCTCTGCCGAGACGACATCCCAGGTGACGTTGCCGCTCTCGACCATGGCCTTCACCTTGGCGTAGCCCGAACCGGTGGTGCCGGTCACCTTGGCACCCGTGGCTTTGGCGTAGGTGTCGAAGAAGGCCTTCGTCTGCGCGTCCTGGAACGAGCCGCCGTACGAGGCGACCACAACTTCCGCCGGATCGGCGGCAGGTGCCGATTTCGCAAAGAAGGTTACACTGGCCGCCGCCAGCAAGGCAGCGGACACACCCATACAAAGTCTGTTTTTTGTCATGATTTTTTACTCCCCTTTGAATCCGCTTCAGGGTGATCCTTCAGCCGGAAGAACAGCGACGGATGCCGGCATCCATCGCGCGATGACGGGTTTGCCGGGAGCCAGGTGTCCGGCCGCATCATCTCCACGCGTGATGCTGGCGAGCAGGGACTGCCCGTCGGAAAGTTCCAGCGCCACGCGCCAGCCGGCGCCGAGGTAGGTGACATCGCGGATCGTCGCGGGAACACCAAAGGCACTGTCTGATACGATTTGGGGTGCGGAGCGGACGGAGACGTTCTC
>NZ_JBFUEE010000016.1:0-11042 GCF_056404355.1 Mesorhizobium sp. P2_D5 | reverse complement strand
GGTCGGCCGCATCGGCGGGGCCGGTGGGGCGGCGGCGTTCGCTGTCGCCATCAACAGCACGACCGGCGTCGTCAGCGTGGCGCAGTATGCCTCGATCCATCATCCGACCCCGGGAGCCAGCCACGACGAGTCGGTGAACATCACCGACAGCGCCTTGCTGGCGGTGGTGACGGTCACCGACGGTGACGGCGACACAGCGACCAGTTCGACCGGTATCGGCGATGCCGTGCAGTTCCAGGATGACGGCCCCACGATCACTGTGCCGTTCGACGGTGACCCCGGTACCCCAGCCGTCGAGGATGAGACCCTGCACAACGTGCTGAACGCAACTGCTACCGGAGCCTTCGGGTACGACATCGGCAAAGACAGTCACAACGCTGCATTCTACACGGGCGGTGGTTCCGACTTTGTCGACATCAACACAGGCCTCGCCGGTGTCCAGATCAGCTTGACCGGCACGGTCGATAACCCGGGCACCCCCGGCATTACCCAAGCCGTGGCGACACTGACGTCGGAGGACGCCGCCAGTGCAACGTTCACCTTCTCGTTCCACTATGACAAGGACCCGATCACGGCTGGCGTGCAGGATGCCACGGCGGGCGGCACCCTGACCTTCGACAAGGCCGCCGATACCTACAGCATCACCCTGGCGGACCCGATCGACGGGTTCAGCTTCAACGTGCTGCACACCTCCGAACTGTTGCGGAAGGCACCTCCCGGTAACACCGGACACCCGGAACTCGTGGTGACGGAACTTGACCTCAACAACGGCACCACCGACACCAACGGGTTCTATGTGCAGTTCACAGCGAACACGAACCCTGCCGGCTCTCCTTTCGGCTTCAACGGCTCGGGTGACGGCGCACCGGACGGACCGCCTCTCGACACTGCCTATAACAACGGCCAGTTCGTCACCAGCAGCTTCGAGGACTGGGTGTCGGCAACCCAATCCACGAACGGTGTCGCGGGTGACACGATCCAGAAGAACGAACTGCTGACGCTGCGGTTCTTCAACGAGAACATTCTCGGGGACGTGAACCCCGGTGCCCCCGGTGGTGGTACTGAGAAAACCACCCCGACAGACTCTGTGTCCGGCGTCGCCATCAAGTTCGACGGTATCGGGAACTCCGAGGATCTTATCGTGGTCCTCGACCTGATCGATGACAAAGGCACAGCATCCACCGCCGACGACGTCAAAACCACGAGGTCGATCTTTGTCGAGAACCAAGACTTCTTCAAGCTTTCGACCGGTGGTGTGCCGTCCCCGTACAACACCGAGTTCACGCTCGACAACAACGACGCCCTCCTCATTATCGAGAGCAACGACTACAACCTCGCCGCCGGTGAGAACTTCAAAATTCAGGGGATGCAGATCATGCAATCCGGCAACGGGCTGACAGGATCCGCGATTAACCTGAACGGGATCATCGACAACCCCAACACCATCCCGGTCGAAGGCGCAAGCAGTGGTACGCAAGCTTGGGAGGCGCAGGACAACGATGTCCTCAAGATCGTGGACATCGGCTTCGTGCAGACGACCTCCGGGACGTTGAATGCCAACCTCGACTTCGCGTTCCAGATCGCGGACGCGGACGCCGATACGACGGCGACGCAGCACATACCCGTTGACGTCGTCGCCTGATCACTGAGCGACGGGAGGCAGCTAAAGTTGCCTCCCGCCATCTGCGCACGAAGCAGCACCCCGCAGAGATATAAATGATGAAAGCCAACCAACAGCCCCCTGCCCTGCAAGTGGTGATGAAAGAGGCCAGACGTGCCATCCGGCCGCTTATCTGGTTCAGCGCTGGCATCAACGTGCTGATGCTGACCGGGGCGCTTTACATGCTCCAGGTCTATCACCGGGTGTTGTCCAGCCACAGCCTGGAGACGCTGGTGATGCTGTCGTTGATGGCGGCAGGGGCACTCGTCGCAATGGCGGGGCTGGAAGTGGTGCGCGGGCGCCTTCTGGCTAAAGTCGGATCGTGGATGAACGCGCGGTTGGCACCAGTTCTGCTGACCGCATCGGTGGAATATGCCGCCTCGGCGCCCGGGCATGCCAATGCCCGACCGCTGCGCGACCTCGATCAAGTGCGGAATTTCTTCACGAGCCCGAGCATCTTCCCTATCCTTGACGCGCCTTGGGCGCCTCTGTTTTTCGCCGCCATATTCCTCATGCACCCTTGGCTGGGTTGGTTGGCGCTGGTCGGCGGGGTCGTACTCTTCGCCTTGGCGGTGCTCAACGAATACCTCACGCGCAAGCCTTTGACCGAGGCCGCAACCGCACAGTCGCGGGCATACACGCAGGCTGAAGCTGCGATCCGAAACGCCGAGGTCGTCCAGGCGATGGGCATGCTAAAGCCACTGCTGGAGGGCTGGAAGGCGCAGCAGGACGAGGCGAACAAAGGACAAGTCCTTGCCGCCAACCGTGGCGGCGTCATCGCGGCCATGGCGCGTTGTCACCGGCTCGCCCTGCAAATGGCCATACTGGGCCTTGGTGCCTATCTGGTGGTTCGCAACGAAGCCTCGGCCGGCATCATGATCTCCGCCTCGATTCTCATGGGTCGCGCCTTGTCCCCAGTTGAACAAGCGATCGCCACATGGAAGGCCACGGTCGGAGCGCGTGCCGCTTACCGGCGTCTCACCGCGGTCGCCGGACAGCACCCGGAGGCCACAGCGGTTCTGCCATTACCACGACCGAAGGGGCGGTTTGAGGCCGACGACCTCGTGCTTGCCCGACAGGGTGGCGAGCCGATTCTGAAAGGGATCAACTTCCGGCTCAGTCCGGGTGAAGCAATGGCGCTGATCGGCCCGAGCGCGGCCGGTAAGACGAGCCTGGCGCGAATACTGGCCGGTGCCTGGCGTCCATCCGGGGGGCGTGCGTTGCTGGACGGCATGGACGTTGCCCAATGGGCGGCGGAGGACCGTGGTCATCATGTCGGTTACCTGCCGCAGGACATCGAGCTCTTCGCCGGTACCGTCGCCGAAAACATCTGCCGCTTCGCGCAGCTCAACCCGCCGGTCTTCAACAACGTGGTCAAGGCCGCTCAGTTGGCGGGAGTTCACGAACTGATCAAGGGGCTGCCTAAGGGTTACGCCACCGAGATCGGCGAATCCGGCGCGGTGCTGTCAGGCGGGCAGCGCCAACGCATCGGCCTGGCGCGGGCACTCTACGGCGACCCGCCACTCCTTATACTGGACGAGCCCAATTCCAACCTCGACCGCGATGGCGAGGACGCATTGATCGCAGCCCTCAGCGCGGTCAAGGTGGCGGGCACGACCATCGTCCTGATCGCGCACCGACCGAATATCCTGGAGAAGGTCGACAAGGTGCTGGTCCTCAACCACGGCCAGCAAGACCTCTTCGGCCCGCGCGACTATGTCTTCAACGAACTCGCCAACCGCGCCCGCAAGGTGACCCAGATGCCGATGGGAGCCTCGCTGCCAACCCTCGAAGTGGTCAAGGAAGTCAAAGAAGCATGAGCCGTTCCCCGGACTTGAACGTCGTGCCGTTGCCCGTGCCGCCACCGTCCCTGCTGGAACCGCTACCCCTGCGTCTGACGGGCGTGACGTGCACCGGGTTCGCGATCATGTTCCTGTTCTTCGGCGTCGCCGGCGGTTGGGCGGCGCTGGCGCCTTTGGACAGCGCCGCTGTAGCACCGGGCGTTATCAAGGTCGCCGGCGACCGCAAGCTGATCCAGCACCTCGAGGGCGGCATCATCGCGGACCTGAACGCCGCCAACGGTGATATCGTCAAGGCGGGCAAGGTCCTTATCCGGCTCGACGACACACAGGCAAAGACGCAGCTTGACCTGATCCAGAACCGGATAGCAACGCGCGACGCGCTAGCCGCGCGTCTCAGGGCCGAGCGGGACGGCAAGCCGGAGATCGAGTTCGATCCGGCGTTGCTCGCAGACCCCGCTACCGCCGCAAGGGACGCGGTGGCCGCACAGCGTGACGTGTTCGCGGCGAAGCAGCACAATTTGAAGGATGAGGGGGAAATCCTCAGCCAGCGCCATAACCAGATACAGGAAGAGATAAACGGACTGAAGGAGCTCATCGTCACCGAGGACAAGCAGATCGAGGCGATCGGGGGTGAAAGCAAAGACCTCGAGGGGCTGCTCAAGAAGGGGCTGACCACGCGCGAGCGGAACCTGTTGCTCAAACGACAACAGAGGGAGATCGAGGGGGAGCGCGCGACCAACACCGCGGCAATCGCTCGTGCCAGAAGCGCCATAGCCGAGATCGACATGCAGATCTTGAACCTCGGCACAGTGCGGCTGAACGAGGCCGTCGAGGAGTTGAGCAAGGTCGAGGCGGAATTGTTTGACCTCAGGCAACAGGAGCGTTCCGCCAAGGACGTGCTGACCCGTACCAATGTCGTCGCACCGGTTGACGGCATCGTCATGGACCTGAAGGTCCACACGACGGGCGGTGTCGTGAAACCCGGCGAGACATTGATGACAGTCGTCCCGCTCGGACAACAACTCGTGGTCGAGGCTATGGTCAAACCTGAAGATGTCGAGACGATCGCCCCCGGACAGCCCGCGCGCGTCAGCTTCCCGGCCTTCGCCCGCTACAACCTGCCGCCGCTCGACGGCGTCGTGGAGATCGTGTCGGCTGACCGCATGGTGGAGGAGCGCAGCGGGGCACCGTATTTCGCCGCAACCGTGTTGATCGACAAGAGTGAACTCGCCAAGCTGGAAGGCCGCAAGCTGCTGCCCGGCATGTCGAGCGAGGCGATGATCCGGACCGGTGCTCGCACCGTGCTTTCTTACCTCGCCGAGCCGATCACGCAGAACTTCCGCCGCGCGATGCGGGAAAAATAGCCATAGGCTGCACGAAAGCCGTCAGCTGTTGAGATGCTTCAATTCAAACCTGGCGTCATCCTGGGTGTCTGACACGCCCTGTTCGGCGAACTGAAACATGTCCGCGAACTCCATCTCTTTCTCAAACATCACGCCGCCGACCTTGATGGTCAGGGCATCCTCGGTTCCCTTTGGTGCGAAATAGACTTGCGCGACACGCGTGCGGATACGCTCGCCGATTTCCTTGGCTTCTGCTTCGGTCGCGCCTGAGAGGAAGACCCCGAACATGGAAGTCCCTATGCGTCCAACCAGATCATCCGCGCGTACTGATGATTGTATGGTTATGGCTATGAGCCGCAAAGCCTCGTCGCCCCATTCAAGGCCAAAGCGCAGATTGATGGACCGTAGATGTTCCGAATGAATGACCAGGAAGGCGCCCGAGCGTGGTCCCGGCGCCGATGGCCTTGTTGCTCTTCTTTCGACCATCGACGTGAAGACCGGCCCGTTCAGACAGCCTGTCAACCTGTCATAGGTTCCGGACCTGTTGAGTTCCTGACGGCAGCTGCGGATTTGGATCTGCTGCCAGCCGATTAGTACGAAAAGCGGCAGTCCAATGACCACGGGCAACAGCACGGCTGTCATCATACTGCGCCCGAACGGCGTGAACGCGTCGCTGAACAAGAGCAGATAGTTGAAGCCCAGGGAAAGGCCGAGGCTCCCGGCTGTTCCTAGAAAGGTCAGCCATGCGGCGCTTCTCCATGCCTGCGCGGAGGCGGTCGCTGTGGTTTGTGCCATTGGCTAATCTCCTGTCAGATCAGCCAGCATAGAGCCGGCGTACAGCATTTTCAGTTTCCGAGAAGCATACAATTTGAACTATGAGACCCGATACTGTTCAAGCAACCGGCTTGCCGCGGAAATTTGCGCCGTAAAGGTTAATCAATGGAATGCCGACGGCCGCTGAACAATCAACGGCGGCCTCGGCGAACGCTGCTCCGGTTCTTTGAGTCTCGCAGCCTATTGTGGCGGACCGAAAATGCCCATCCCCGCGCCCTGGGCAGTCACTTGCGCTTTGCCATAGATGCCACTCGGCAACGCCGTGGCCCAGCCGTTGGACACAAGCCAGGCGCCGACGTCCTGCTTGCCCAGCCTGCATGGGGCGGCGATGGCAAAACGCTCGACGTCCGGCGGCACGAAGCATTTCAGCGCGCGTCCCCTAATCCAGGAATTGAAGGCGGCACGTGCGCGCTCGCCGCAAGGCCAGGTGACATCGTGAAACGAACAGGTTCTGTCGAGGTCGATGCCCTGCACCCCGCTGATGATTACTGTCCGGCCCATGGATTCGAAGATCGCGGACGTTGCGGCAGCCGGGCGAAAGAGCAGCACCTCCCGCCAATCGTCCGGCATCGGTGTCTTCGGGGGCACAGCCAGACCAAGGTCCGTCAGCGGCGGACGGGGCCCGACCCGTTCAAGATTTACAGGATCAAGCTGTGGTGGAGCGATGAGGTCTTGAGCAATCTTGCGCGTGGGTTCTCGTCGGTATGCTTCGACGATGGACGCAGCCACTCGGGTCGGCTGCGTCCCGCTATTTTGCGAAGGGGCAAGGATGGGCCGATCGACCGAAAGCAAAGCCCCGGCCTGAATGATCAGCAGAACCCCGGCCAGAAGCAAAAGGCCTCCCAGCGCGATCGCCAAGCGGCTGCGGCCCAGCCTAACCATCAGCCAGCCCCCATCGGCCAGTCTGCCCATCAGATTGACCGGGTTCCCGAGGGCGATCAGAAACCAGACGTTGATTTCGCAACCAGTTTGAGCGCGCCCTTTTGAATCTGGTAAAACGGCATCGATCGTTCACTGGATCCGTCAGCCCGAAACCGAAACAGACCTGTCGACCCACGAAACCCGTTTGGATTTTCGAGAACCTGCTTGCTGAAGCCATCGGGCCCGACCGCACTGGCAACCCCTGCCGTCAGCGCAACCATATCATAAGCATAGGCCACATTGACGTCGGCCGGGTAGTTGTATGTCGCCCTGAAGCGGTCGGCGATCGGTCCGGTTTCGCGTTGATCGAGCGTGGCGATATATGCCCCCTCAAACAGCGGATCCATGGGGTGCTCCAGCCACCGATTGGTTCCGACGACGGAAATTGCCTTTCCCGGAATGCCCTTTGATCTGAGGGCGGCAAGGATAGGCGATGGGCTGCCATCGCCACTGGCGACGATCACGGCGTCGGGAGTGTCCACGAGCGAGCCCATTTCGTCGACGGCCTTCGCGCCACCGTCGCTGGCCGAATACGGGACAGTGACCGCGAGCGTCGCACCATAGATGCTGAGGCCGTTCGCGACCCGCTTCTCCACGGCGCTGGCGTTTGAGCCTTCCGCGACAAGCAACACGAACTTCTTGCCGCCTTTGGCAGCGAGCCCCGCGGCGCCCGCCGCGGCACTGTCGGCTTCGCTGAGGCGCACGGCATAAACCCCGGCACCTCCTGCGAAATTGTCGGCAAGCGCCAGCACCGGTGGACGCTTCGACCCCGACAGCGTGGCAATATGCTGGGCTGCCGGCAGTTCGGTTGGGCCGATGACCACTTTCGACCCCGTCGTTATCGCACTTATCGCCAATTTGCCGGCCTGTGCGCTGTCGCCTTTCGTGTCCTCTACCGTCAGCGTAAGCAATCCATTGCCAACATCCGTCATCGCCAGCTTGGCGGCATCGAGCATCTTCCTGCCGTTTTCCCCCGCCGTTCCGGGAGCCGACAATGGCAGCAACATCGTGATTTTGGTCGACCCGGTGCCTAGCGACTGGGTCGCCTGGGCAGGACCAGCACCCGCGCCGCCGGTCTGCCCGCCAGGCGCGGCAATCGCCGCCGGATCGAGCACTTCGGAAACACCGCCTTTCGACTGGCAGCCTGACAATGTCGTGGTGAGCGCAAACGCGATTGCCCATGTCCGCAGACATCGGCCCTGTCGGCCAGCTTCCATGATTGCTCCACCCAATGTGCCGCCGAGTATGCTTCCCGGTCTGGTCTTCAACGCATGTTACGGCGCACTTGCCGCGCCGTCTGTAGTTTCTTTAGCCTTCGAAAAGCCTGGCTCTAAGCGCCTTGATCTGTCTTGCTTGGCCGGCAGTCCGATAGTCGGCACATTTCATGTATCGTGGCCCGGGCACGAACACGCGGCGCACGCAAACGCCCTTTCCTTGGGCTGGAGCCCCACCCTCTCCTCCCGACGAAAATGCGGAGAAGCCCAATGTCGCCACGGGCAGCGGCGCGGTCACTTCAATCCCTTGCCTTGCCAGGATCGCTCGCGCACGCTGGCAGTAGCGGACCGAAAGCGCCGAGAACCGGCTTTCATTGTGCCCGGCGCGATATTTCATGACGGTCGTGCACAGGTCGCCCGCGGCCAGCTTGTTGGCCTGGGCAAGATATTTGACCCCGAGCGCGATGTTGGTCGCCGGCGCGCTCAGCCCGTCGAGGGAGCCTCGAAAGCCAAGCATTCGCGCCGTCGCCGGCATCACCTGCATCAGGCCGACTTCGCCGTCGGCGCCCTGCACGTCAGGATCGAACCCGCTTTCGATCTCCATCACGGCATGCGCCAGCACCGGCTCGAGGCCATAGATCAATGCCTGGCAACTCGCAAACGCCTTGAAGGTCTGCCGGGTCCACTGCGTAGCCGCGTCGCAGTGCGTCGGCCGCGTCAACTCGGACGGCTGCCGTTGTTGCACGGAAGGTCGCTCCAGCCAGTTGGCGCGGGCCGGCGTGACAGTCTGGCCAAAGCCGGCCAACGCAATCGCTGCGGCGATTGCCGTCAAAAAGGATCCGTCGGCTATCATGATGGCCAACAGGCGTCGGTTCGCTTATCCGGTCAGTGCATGTACTCGACCATGCGATCGTGAAAACACTCGCATTTGTTGAGGGTATCTTCGTCGCGATAGTTCGTCTTCAGGTAGCCATAGGCCATGCCGCAAGCGACCTTCGCTTCCGATGCCCAGACGAAGACCGGCCGGGACGAGTTGATCCACTCCGAGCTGTTGGCGGCGGCAACCGACTCGTCCATCAGCTTGACCACCTGCTCCTTGAGGTCGACGATGTTGTCGGTCAGCACCAGGTTGGACGTCCCGGCGACTCGACAATAGTCGACCGAAGGACCTTCGATGATGTCGGCGGCATAGCCCGTCGACCCGACTGCCAGCAACAGCGTCGCAGCGGAAACCAGCAGTCTTACAGAACGATTCATGGATGAGCTCCCCTCGATATTAGCAATGTATAACATAGTCGCGTGACCGAGCGCCATGCCGTTAAATCGTGGCCGTGTGCTGTACATGCGCCGTGTCGTCGTAGAGCACAGTGATCGTGCCGGCGGGCGTGTTCTGCAACACGGCAACGTCCACGAAATTGGCGCCGCCGGTTGTGCCATTGGCATCGACGCTGAGCGTGTGTGTTCCCGCATCGTATTTTACGAAGTCGGCCACCCCAGCAGGGGCCGTCTCGAACAGGGCCGTCAGGTCGATCTTGTCGCCCTGACCACCATTGTAGTCGGTGATAAGATCCTTGATGTCGAGATGATCGAGCCTGAACGTGTCGGCGCCGGTGCCACCGGTCATCGTATCCGCTCCTGCGCCGCCGACGAGGAAGTCGTTGCCGGCCCCACCATTGAGCGTATCGGTGCCGACGCCGCCGACGAGCGTGTCGTTACCGCCGCCCCCGTTCAACGTGTCGGCTCCGGCTCCTCCATACAGCACGTTCGCAAAACCGTCGCCCGTTATCGTGTCGCCGAAAGCAGACCCGATAATGTCAGGCATGGCCACCGTCGACGTGTAGATATGAGACGCGCCCGCGGCGTCTGCAGAGTGATCCTGAAATGCAGTCCCACTCAGCGTCACGCCGATCTCACTTGTCGCCTTGTCGCCGTCTGCATCCACGATCTCGATCGGTAGGTGAAAGTTGACGGGATCGGTGGTCTGAACGGCCGCGCCGAATCCGGTAATGGCGAAGTCGTTGCCGCTGTCGACGGACGGAGATGCATTCAACAGCTCCAGGCTATTGTAGCCGTCGGCCGTGAACGTCGCGATGGAAACATTCGCATCGAGCACACCCGTTATTTGGGCGGCATAGTGACCGCCTCCCAAATCGACGAAGTGAACCGTATAGCTTCTGTCCGTCAACCCTCCCGGGTTGCCTAGCGTATATGGTGTTGCCGTGGTGCCGATGTCGGCATACGCGACCACCTGCGTTTCCCCGTCATAGGTGATTGCAATTGACGAGACCGAATCGAGGTGGCCGTCGCCGACTGTCGTGTTACCGTCGGTGCCGGTAGTAGCGTTGTCGTCGCGAGCGGTAATTTGAAGGACGGTGTTGCTGGTTCCATCGCCAAACGTGAAGCTGGCGCCATTGGCCAGATAGTGATTGTCAAAGATGTGATTGCCGGGGGCGGCCCCAGTCAAGTCTTGGACAAAGTCGACCCTTATGCCTTCGCCCGCGCCGATATTTTGTCCGCCAGCACCACCGCCGACGCCAAAGGAATTCGCGTTCCCATTGATCGTCGTACCGGTGCCGAAGGGCGTGAAAAGCACGTCACGCGAGTTATCGTTGACAGGATTGCTGTCCTGATTCGTTGGCACCAAGCCGGCCCAGGACTTGTTGCTGCCGTAGAAGGCATACGTTCCGTCAGTGAATGTCACGTTGGTCGGGCTGTCGACCGTTCCGTTCATGTCCACGGAATAAGTCGGATTGGCAGTCTGGGGGTCGAGCGTGACCGCGAACACCGTCGCGCCGTTGGCAATACCATACAAGGTATGGCCGTCCGCCGACACGTCGTAGATGATGTGCGCGCCGCCTGACATCAGACCGCTGTCCGCGTTGTCAAGAGACGCCGCGAACTTCACCGTGCCGGCGCCGTCCGCCCCGTAGTTGCTTGACAGCGTGTGGTCTTCGTCCAGGGCGAATGTGACCGGGTTCCCTGCTCCATTCCACAGCACGGCATAGTCCGGCGTAACCGCCGACGGGCCGTCATCCAGGAAGGTCAGGTTGCTGCCAATGTTCAGCGTCGCCGACTGATGATCGCCATCCTTGTCGGTGATCGTCGCCGTCAGCGTCACCAGATTGTCGGCGTTCAGGCTGACCGGCTCGTTCGGGTCCGTCGTCGGATGGACCACCGCCCGCTGCTGGTCGAGCGTCACATTGCCCGACGCATCGGTGCTGACCGTGAACACGATCACGCCGCCGACGCCCGCACGGCCGACCACCTG
>NZ_JBFUEE010000015.1:0-23543 GCF_056404355.1 Mesorhizobium sp. P2_D5 | reverse complement strand
GGACGAAGGTGGCCGTCACACGCCGTTCTTCACCAACTACCGTCCGCAGTTCTATTTCCGCACGACGGACGTGACCGGCATCGTGTCGCTGCCGGAAGGCACCGAGATGGTGATGCCGGGCGACAACATCACGGTCGATGTCGAGCTGATCGTGCCGATCGCCATGGAAGAGAAGCTGCGCTTCGCTATCCGTGAAGGCGGCCGCACCGTCGGTGCCGGCATCGTCGTCACCATCAAGGAATAACCGACCCCGGCATCAGCTGGGTCAGGTTCGAGACATAAAGGGCGGTCCTTGGGGCCGCCCTTTTCCTTTTGCCCGGCGGTCGTCGGGTGTTGTCGGTCGAACCCTGTTGCAAGCCTTTGCACCTCGTCTAGGATAGCTTGCATGGCGGGGCTTTTCCAAATGGTTCCAGGGCGCCTTTTGCATCGTCGGGCTTTGTGGTCGCTGTGGCTGATCTGCCTGCTGGCGTCGCTTGTCGCGGGGCATGCCGCCTTTGCAACGGATACGGCGCCGGATCTCGGTCCGACGATGCGCTTCGTCGTCGTCCGCAGCAACGCACCGGGCTGCGAGCCGATCTGCCCGGAATGGATCTCCGCCGAAGGCTCGATAGAGGCCCGGACGCCGGTTCTGTTCAAACGCATGCTCAAGACGCTTGGCGGCCGAAACCTGCCGATCGTCGTCGATTCTCCCGGCGGCAACGTCGAGGCGGCGCTCACGCTTGGCCGGCTGATCCGCAAGAACAAGCTCGATATCGCTGTCGGCAAGACCCGGTTCGACGGCTGTCTGCCTGATGCGAAGGACTGCGCGGAAAACGATGGCAGCGGCGTCCGCTATTTCGGCGATGCCTACGCCAGCGGCGCGATGTGCAATTCCGCCTGTCCGCTGATGTTTGCCGGCGGTATCCGGCGGTTGGTCGGTGAATCGGCCTATCTCGGCGTCCATCAGATCACCACGACCTATATCCGCACGAAACTGCAATATCGCACCACCTATCGAATCGTGGGCGGCAAGAAGAAGGTACTCAGCACAAGGATCGTCAGCCGGAAGAGTGCCGGCAGCTACAAGACCTACGAAATGAGCAAGGCGGTGGAGAAAAGGCTGGCGACCTATCTCGACGGGATGGGCGTCGGACCGGGCGTGCTCGAAACGATGAAGGACACCCCGGCCAGCGCAATCCACCAACTGGAAGTGCAAAACATGCTTCGGATGAGGATGGTCACCAGCCTGGATTCCGTCGACCTGTTGACCGCGGGAACCATCTGCCGCGCCACTCCATTGCCCGGAAATTGCCGGGAAGTCCCGCCTCCGGCAGACAACGCCACGCGGCCGGCCGCTGCCGAGGTGGGAAAAGTCGAGCCCGCCGCCATCGCGCCGATCGGACCCGAAACCGTCCAGCAGGACAATGTCGCCGACATGCGCTTCGTTCTGGTGCGCGGAAAGAGTTTCCTCTGCGATCCCGATTGTCCGGAGTGGATCGCAGCGGAAGGCAGGATTACCGCCGAGACGCCACAGAAGCTGCGCGAATTGCTCGGCACCCTGGGGGATCGGCGGCTGCCCGTCGTGATCAACTCGCCGGGAGGCGACCTTTCCGGTGCCCTTGCCGCCGGAAGGCTGATCCGCGAAAGCAAGCTCGACGTGGCGGTCGCGCGCACCGAGTTCATGGAGTGCGAGCCGGAAAAGCCGGGCTGCACGGCTCAGGACGGCGTCTATGTCGGGCTCACCAATGATGCTTTGGGCGAATGCGATGCAGCCTGTCCGATCATGCTTGCGGGCGGTGTCAGACGCCTGGTCGGCCCCCATGCGCGGTTGCGCTTGCGGTCGTTGGAACTGGACCAGCAGGTCAAGACCTATCTCGAAGAGATGGCGGTCGGGCCTGACCTGTTTGCCGCGATAAAGCTCCATTCGAGCCAACGGCAGCTCGACCCCAGGAAGATGCTCAAAGTCGGGCTGACGACAGGGCCTCAATCGGCGGATGAACTGACCGGCGCTTCCATTTGCAAATCGGCCCCGAAGCCGGGCAACTGCCGCCTGGTATCGGCGCCCAAACTCCAGGCCAACGCGCCCACCAAGTCATAGTTTCGGCGGCACGGTCGGCGGACTGGCCGTCGAGGCAGGTTGAGCCATCCCCGATAGTTCCGCTATCGTCACCCCGGCATTGCCATCTCTGGCGCTGCTTAAGGGGCCAGTGGAGGAAACAAATGAGCCAGGACGCCCCGACATTGTACGAATGGGTTGGCGGCACCGAGGCGCTGAACCGGCTGACGGAAACCTTCTACGACAAGGTGCTTCGCGACCCGGTCGTCGGGCCGGTGTTCAGGAGCATGTCGCCGGACCATCCGGCCCACGTTGCGGCGTTCATCGGCGAGATTTTCGGCGGACCGAAAACCTACAGCGAAAAATTTGGCGGTCACCGCGAGATGGTCATGCACCACCTGGGCAAGCATCTGACCGAGGAGCAGCGCCGCCGCTGGATCAATCTCCTGGCCGATGCCGCCGACGCGGTCGGCCTGCCCAACGATCCTGAATTCCGCTCGGCCTTCATGGGCTACGTCGAATGGGGCTCTCGGCTGGCCAAGATGAACTCCAATCTTGGCGAGACCTGCGATCCCGAGACGGAGCCGATGCCGACCTGGGGCTGGGGTGTGCCGGGTGGGCCGTACAGGCCGCCGGAAACAAAGTAGCCTCCAGTCGCCACGGGAGGTGTCGGGCTGATGCTGGAAGATATGAATATCGTGCGCTGGCACGAGTGGGATGGCCCCGGCCTCGAACACTTGCTGCTGCAGGAGCGTGCAGGGGAAGTCTCGGCCGACTCTGTCGTGATCTGTTCTGGTGAAACGCCTTTTGCGGTGCGCTACCGCATCGCCTGCAACGCGAACTGGCATGCCAGGAGTGTCATGGTCGACGTGATCGGCAGTAGCCAGACACTTGTCCTTGCCGCCGACGGCGATGGTCGCTGGACCAGGGATGGCCTGCCGATGCCCGAGCTCGACGGCGTCCTCGACCCCGATCTCACCGTCACGCCGTTCACCAACACGCTGCCGATCCGGCGATTGCGGCTTTCGATGGGACAAAGTGCCGAGATCACCACCGCCTTCATCGATTTCCCGGCCCTCACCGTCGTCGCCAACCCGCAGCGCTACACATGCCTCGAAGAGGGCAGGCGATATCTCTATGAATCGCGCGCCAGCGACTTCAAGCGGGAGCTGGAGATCGACCGAGACGGGCTGGTCGTCAGCTATCCCGATTTCTGGCGCAGGGGTTAAGGCGCGTTTGCTTGCAAACCACTCTTTACAGAGCGTGCGGAAGCTTTTAGGAAGCGCCTGCTGCGCCGACATGCGCACGATACGGGCATAGCTCAGTTGGTAGAGCGGCGGTCTCCAAAACCGCAGGTCGTAGGTTCGAGCCCTGCTGCCCGTGCCATTTCTCGAAATGGCCCTCAACGCGATATTTCGCCATTTCTCGAAATGGCCCTCGAAACGATATTTCGCGGCTGCCCTTTGAAAATCGGCGACCCGCTTGCCATATTAGCTTGGTTGGGGCATAAGGGCGCCATAGCCGGGACGGAACGACTGGATGGTTCCGAGGCGGCGTTTGGTCATAAAGCGGACACTTGCCACTTGCGTGGATCAAGAATCGGTTTTATGTAGACGAAACAGACACGCGACGCGTGGAGCTGGGAAGCCGGCTTTACGCGTCTGATTTGCATGGGCGAAATGATTGCGCTGATTCGGCGCGAAAACAAGCCCAGGCGGCACGTCCCGGCCAGCGGGATCATCCAGGGGACCCGGCCAACGGGTCTTGAAGACAGAGCGGCATATGGCTTCGAAAACCACAAATCCTTTCGTCTTTCTCCAGCAGGTTCGCGCGGAGACCGCCAAGGTGACTTGGCCGTCGCGACGCGAAACGATGATCTCGACGGTGATGGTCCTCGCTTTCGCTGTGATCGCGATGATCTTTTTCTTCACCGCCGATCAGCTCATGGGCCTCGCGGTCGAGCAGATTCTTGGCATCGGACGCTAAGTCCGGCGATTACGGAGAAGTCTTGAAATGACTGCGCGGTGGTACATCGTCCACGCCTATTCGAACTTTGAAAAAAAGGTCGCCGAGGATATCGAGAACAAGGCCAAGCAGAAGGGCCTGTCCGCCGATATCGAGCAGATCGTGGTGCCGACCGAGAAGGTCGTCGAGGTTCGTCGTGGCCGCAAGGTCGATGCCGAGCGCAAGTTCTTCCCGGGCTATGTGCTCCTGAAGGCCAATCTGACCGACGCGGTGTTCTCGCTGGTCAAGAACACGCCGAAGGTCACCGGCTTCCTGGGCGACTCCAAGCCGGTGCCGATCACCGAGGCGGAAGCGCAGCGCATCCTGAACCAGGTGCAGGAAGGCGTCGAGCGGCCGAAGCCTTCGGTCACGTTCGAGATCGGCGAGGCGATCCGCGTTTCGGATGGTCCCTTCGCGTCGTTCAACGGTTTCGTCCAGGAAGTGGACGAGGAGCGGGCGCGGCTCAAGGTGGAAGTTTCGATCTTCGGGCGCGCCGTGCCTGTCGATCTGGAATTCGGACAGGTCGAAAAGGGCTGATCCGAAATCCCGCCGCCAAGCGCGGCAGGGAAGGGCGGCGCGGAAATCGCGCGGCTTTGAGAACGGTGGGAGACGAATGCGGCTTAGCCGGCCGCATGGATCGCACCACCAGACTGCAACCGCCGGTTTTTCCCTGATGATGGGGCCGGCATAGACAAAGGCAGGAAAAGAGATGGCTAAGAAAATTGCAGGCCAGCTCAAGCTCCAGGTCAAAGCGGGATCGGCCACGCCGTCTCCCCCGATCGGCCCGGCGCTTGGTCAGCGTGGCATCAACATCATGGAGTTCTGCAAGGCGTTCAACGCGCAGACCCAGGAAATGGAAAAGGGATCGCCGATTCCGGTCGTCATCACCTACTACCAGGACAAGTCCTTCACCTTCGTCATGAAGACGCCGCCGGTGAGCTACTTCCTGAAGAAGGCGGCGAACCTGACGTCGGGTTCGAAGGAGCCGGGCAAGATCAAGGCCGGCACGATCGGCCGCGACAAGGTTCGCGCCATCGCCGAGCAGAAGATGAAGGATCTGAACGCAAACGACGTCGAAGCGGCCATGCGCATGGTCGAGGGCTCCGCCCGCTCGATGGGTCTGGAAGTGGTGGGCTAAGATCATGGCAAAGATTGCAAAGCGTGTATCGAAGACCCGCGAAGGCATCGATCCCAACAAGGCTTACGCCCTGGGTGAAGCGCTGAAGCTGCTCAAGGACCGTTCCTCGGTCAAGTTCGACGAGACCGTCGAAGTCGCCATGAACCTCGGCGTCGACCCGCGCCATGCCGACCAGATGGTCCGCGGCGTGGTCAACCTGCCGAACGGCACCGGTCGCTCGGTTCGCGTTGCCGTGTTCGCCCGTGGCGACAAGGCTGACGAAGCTCGCGCCGCTGGCGCCGACATCGTCGGTGCCGAGGATCTGGTCGACATCGTCCAGAAGGGCACGATCGACTTCGATCGCTGCATCGCCACGCCGGACATGATGCCGCTGGTCGGCCGTCTCGGTAAGGTGCTCGGCCCGCGCGGCATGATGCCGAACCCGAAGGTCGGCACCGTCACCACCGACGTTGCAGCCGCCGTCAAGGCATCGAAGGGTGGCGCCGTCGAGTTCCGCGTCGAGAAGGCCGGCATCGTGCATGCCGGTGTCGGCAAGGTCTCGTTCGAGGTCAAGGCCCTGGAAGAGAACATCCGCGCCTTCGCTGACGCGGTGACCAAGGCAAAGCCGACGGGCGCCAAGGGCAACTACGTCAAGAAGGTGTCGGTCACCTCGACGATGGGCCCGGGCCTCAAGCTCGACGTCTCGACGCTCGCGGCGTCCTGATAACTTTACCTGGGATCGGCCGTTAAAGGGCTGATCCGCAAAAGAATTCCGGGCCTCCGATTTAGGTTGGCGGCCCGGTGCCGGAAGTCGAAAGGCTTCCGGACATCCTGTCCGAGATTGCAGGCGGCCCAAAAGCCTTAATTCATGTGGGCCTGCATGAGACGGGTGAAGACCGGACAACGGAGCGACTGCTCCAATGAAAGGTTCGAACCGTGTTTGCCTTTTGTCTGCGCATCGTCGGCCTGGCCGTCGATGTGGCGAAAGGGGGCAGGATCCTCGAGCGTCGTTCGGGAGATCCGTTACTGGATGGCCCGGCCGACAAAAGGCAACCCGACGCCTGTCCTCGTGAATGGGAATGTTCCCGTTAACAGGATGGGGGTCAACTGGAGATAGGCAGTGGACAGAGCGGAAAAACGCGAACTCGTCACGGGCCTGAACGGTGCGTTCTCGAACGCAGGTTCAGTGGTCGTGGCCCACTACGCCGGTATCACCGTCGCGCAAATGAACGACCTTCGGTCGAAAATGCGCGCTGCCGGTGGTACCGTCAAAGTCGCGAAGAACCGTCTCGCCAAAATCGCTCTTCAGGGCACGGACTCCGCATCGATCATCGACCTGTTCAAGGGACAGACGCTGATTGCTTATTCGGAGGATCCGATTGCGGCGCCGAAGGTCGCGTCCGATTTCGCCAAGGGAAATGACAAGCTCGTCATTCTCGGCGGCGCAATGGGCACCACCTCGCTCAACGCCGACGGTGTGAAGGCACTCGCCACACTTCCGTCGCTCGATGAGCTGCGCGCCAGGCTGGTTGGCATGATCGCCACGCCGGCAACCCGGATCGCCCAGATCGTCAATGCGCCAGCGGCTTCGGTCGCGCGCGTCATCGGCGCTTACGCCCGGAAGGACGAGGCGGCATGAGGCCGTTCCTCGCTATCACAAACACACGTTCGAACCTGATGAAGGAATACAACAATGGCTGATCTCGCAAAGATCGTAGACGACCTTTCGAAGCTGACCGTCCTCGAGGCGGCCGAGCTGTCGAAGCTTCTGGAAGAAAAGTGGGGCGTCTCCGCCGCTGCTCCTGTGGCTGTTGCCGCCGCTGGCGGTGGTGCGGCTGCTGCTGCTCCGGCCGAGGAAAAGACGGAGTTCGACGTCGTCCTCACCGAGGCAGGCGCTCAGAAGATCAACGTCATCAAGGAAGTCCGCGCAATCACCGGTCTTGGCCTCAAGGAAGCCAAGGATCTGGTCGAAGCGGCTCCGAAGCCGGTCAAGGAAGGCGTTTCCAAGGCCGACGCTGACAAGTTCAAGGCCCAGCTGGAAGCAGCCGGCGCCAAGGTCGACCTGAAGTAAGCGTAAAAGCGGCGGACGGCCTCGCGCCGTCCGCCACTCTCTTCGGCCGAAGGGAGCACGCGTAGCGCGAGACGTACGAGAACCTCTTTCCTGAAGGCCGCAAACCGGCCTTCAGGAAACGGGTTTTCTCCCGTTTTAGCCGGCCGCCGACAGGCGCCTGGAAAAACAGACAAAGGGTCGCCGCCCAGGTGGCCCAGAATGCAAGGCGAGCCGCGGCGAGGTTCGTCCCGAGTTTAGAGCTAAGGAGCGACGATGGCCCAGACCCAGACTTTCAATGGCCGCAGACGCGTACGCAAGTTCTTCGGAAAGATCCCGGAAGTTGCGGAGATGCCGAACCTGATCGAGGTTCAGAAGGCATCCTATGACCAGTTCCTGATGGTGGCGGAGCCCAAGGGCGGGCGTCCGGACGAGGGACTGCAGGCCGTCTTCAAGTCGGTCTTCCCGATTCAGGACTTTTCCGGCTCCTCGATGCTGGAGTTCGTGAAGTACGAGTTCGAAGGACCTAAATTCGACGTTGACGAATGCCGGCAGCGCGACCTCACCTATGCCGCGCCGCTGAAGGTGACGCTGCGCCTCATCGTGTTCGATATTGACGAGGATACCGGCGCCAAGTCGATCAAGGACATCAAGGAGCAGGACGTCTACATGGGCGACATGCCGCTCATGACCTTGAACGGCACCTTCATCGTCAACGGTACCGAGCGCGTCATCGTCTCGCAGATGCACCGCTCGCCGGGCGTCTTCTTCGACCATGACAAGGGCAAGTCGCACTCGTCGGGCAAGCTTCTGTTTGCCGCGCGCGTCATCCCCTATCGCGGCTCGTGGCTCGACATCGAATTCGATTCCAAGGACGTCGTGCACGCCCGCATCGACCGTCGCCGCAAGATTCCGGTGACGTCGCTGCTGATGGCGCTCGGCATGGACGGCGAAGAGATCCTGTCGACCTTCTACAACAAGATCACCTACAAGCGCGCCGGCGACCATTGGCGCATTCCGTTCAACGTCGAGCGTTTCCGCGGCCTCAAGGCCGTCGGCGACCTGGTCGACGCCGATACGGGCGAAGTTGTTGTCGAAGCCGGCAAGAAGATCACTGCCCGCCAGGCCCGGGCGCTTGGCGAAAAGGGTCTCAAGGCGATCAAATCGACCGACGAGGATCTGCTCGGCAACTACCTGGCCGAGGACATCGTCAACTACGCCACCGGCGAGATCTTCCTCGAAGCCGGCGACGAGATCGACGAAAAGACGCTGAAGGTGCTGCTTGGCACTGGTGAAAACGAGATCAAGGTTCTCGACATCGACCACGTCAATGTCGGCGCCTATATCCGCAACACGCTCAACGTCGACAAGAACGAGAGCCGCCAGGACGCGCTGTTCGACATCTATCGTGTCATGCGCCCCGGCGAGCCGCCGACACTCGAGACCGCCGAAGCCATGTTCAACTCGCTGTTCTTCGACAGCGAGCGCTACGATCTGTCGGCCGTTGGCCGCGTCAAGATGAACATGCGCCTCGAGCTCAAGGCCGAGGACACCGTGCGCGTGCTGCGCAAGGACGACATCCTGGCCGTGGTCAAGACGCTGGTCGAACTGCGTGACGGCAAGGGCGAGATCGACGATATCGACAATCTCGGCAACCGCCGCGTGCGGTCGGTCGGCGAGCTGATGGAAAACCAGTACCGCGTCGGTCTGCTGCGCATGGAGCGCGCGATCAAGGAGCGTATGTCCTCGATCGAGATCGACACGGTGATGCCGCAGGACCTGATCAACGCCAAGCCGGCGGCTGCCGCCGTGCGCGAGTTCTTCGGTTCCTCTCAGCTGTCGCAGTTCATGGACCAGACCAACCCGCTGTCGGAGATCACCCACAAGCGCCGCCTCTCGGCGCTTGGACCGGGCGGTCTGACCCGCGAGCGCGCCGGTTTCGAAGTGCGCGACGTGCACCCGACGCATTACGGCCGCATCTGCCCGATCGAGACGCCGGAAGGCCCGAATATCGGTCTGATCAACTCGCTGGCCACCTTCGCACGCGTCAACAAGTACGGCTTCATCGAGAGCCCGTACCGCAAGATCGTCGACGGCAAGCTGACCAATGACGTCGTCTATCTCTCGGCGATGGAAGAAGCCAAGCACCACGTCGCGCAGGCCAACGCCGAGCTCGACAAGAGTGGTGGCTTCGTCGACGAGTTCGTCATTTGCCGCAGCGCCGGCGAAGTGATGATGGCGCCGCGCGAAAACGTCGACCTGATGGACGTGTCGCCCAAGCAGATGGTTTCGGTGGCCGCGGCCCTGATCCCGTTCCTCGAGAACGACGACGCCAACCGCGCTCTGATGGGCTCGAACATGCAGCGTCAGGCCGTGCCGCTGGTGCGCGCCGAGGCGCCGTTCGTCGGAACCGGCATGGAGCCGATCGTCGCTCGTGACTCGGGCGCCGCCATCGGCGCCCGCCGCGGCGGCATCGTCGACCAGGTGGACGCGACGCGTATCGTTATCCGCGCCACTGAAGATCTCGATCCGGGCAAGTCCGGCGTCGACATCTACCGGCTGATGAAGTTCCAGCGTTCGAACCAGAACACCTGCATCAACCAGCGTCCGCTGGTCCGCATGGGCGACCGAGTCAACAAGGGCGACATCATCGCCGACGGTCCGTCGACCGAGCTCGGTGATCTGGCGCTCGGCCGCAACGTGCTGGTCGCGTTCATGCCGTGGAACGGCTACAACTACGAGGACTCGATCCTCCTGTCCGAGCGCATCGTCGCCGACGACGTCTTCACCTCGATCCATATCGAGGAGTTCGAGGTCATGGCGCGCGACACCAAGCTTGGTCCGGAGGAAATCACGCGCGACATTCCGAACGTCTCGGAAGAAGCGCTGAAGAACCTCGACGAAGCCGGCATTGTCTATATCGGTGCCGAGGTTCAGCCGGGCGACATCCTGGTCGGCAAGATCACGCCGAAGGGCGAAAGCCCGATGACGCCGGAAGAGAAGCTTCTGCGCGCCATCTTCGGCGAAAAGGCATCGGACGTGCGCGACACCTCGATGCGCATGCCTCCGGGCACCTTCGGCACGGTCGTCGAGGTGCGCGTCTTCAATCGCCACGGTGTGGAGAAGGACGAGCGCGCCATGGCGATCGAGCGCGAGGAGATCGAACGCCTCGCCAAGGACCGCGACGACGAGCAGGCCATTCTGGATCGTAACGTCTACGCGCGTCTTTCCGACGTGCTCGTCGGCAAGGAAGCGATCGCTGGACCGAAGGGCTTCAAGAAGGGCTCGACGCTGTCCAAGGACACGCTCGACGAGTATCCGCGTTCGCAGTGGTGGCAGTTTGCGGTGGAGAACGAAAAGCTCCAGAGCGAACTGGAAGCCCTGCGTGGCCAGTACGACGACTCCAAGAAGGCGCTCGAACAGCGCTTCATGGACAAGGTCGAGAAGGTCCAGCGCGGCGACGAAATGCCTCCAGGCGTCATGAAGATGGTCAAGGTCTTCGTGGCCGTGAAGCGCAAGATGCAGCCCGGCGACAAGATGGCCGGCCGTCACGGCAACAAGGGTGTCGTGTCGCGGATCGTTCCGGTCGAGGACATGCCTTTCCTCGAGGACGGCACGCATGCCGATATCGTGCTCAACCCGCTGGGTGTGCCGAGCCGCATGAATGTCGGCCAGATCCTGGAAACGCATCTGGGCTGGGCTTGCGCGGGCATGGGCAAGAAGATCGGCGAGCTGATCGACACGTACAAGGCAGCCGGCGACATCAAGCCGCTGCGCAAGACGCTCGAGAGCTTCATGCCGGCCAACGACCGCAACGAGCCGGTCCGCGAATATGACGACGAGAGCATCGTTCGCCTCAGCGAGCAGATGCGCCGCGGCGTCTCGATCGCGACCCCGGTGTTCGACGGCGCGCACGAGGCTGACATCAACATCATGCTGGAGCAGGCGGGCCTGCACACCAGCGGTCAGTCGCAGCTCTATGACGGACGCACCGGCGAGCCGTTCGATCGCAAGGTGACGATGGGCTATATCTACATGCTCAAGCTTCACCATCTCGTGGACGACAAGATCCACGCGCGTTCGATCGGTCCGTACTCGCTCGTCACCCAGCAGCCGCTGGGCGGCAAGGCGCAGTTCGGTGGCCAGCGCTTCGGCGAAATGGAGGTCTGGGCGCTGGAAGCATACGGCGCCGCCTACACGCTGCAGGAAATGCTGACGGTGAAGTCGGACGACGTCGCCGGCCGTACCAAGGTCTACGAGGCGATCGTCCGTGGCGACGACACCTTCGAGGCCGGCATTCCCGAGAGCTTCAACGTTCTCGTCAAAGAAATGCGGTCTCTCGGCCTCAATGTCGAGCTGGAGAACACCAAGCTCGACGACAACCCGGTCCGGCTGCCCGACGCGGCCGAGTAAGGCAACGGCGCGCCGCGGAAAGCCGCGGCGCGCCATGAGCATGATCACGAAAAGTGGCTACCGGTTTTCGGACAGGATCATGCTCAACCAAGAAGTATTCGACGGCCAGTGGCCGACAAAGACGGCGGGCGTTTGGCTCGCGACTAGATGCAAGGGGTTTTCGAGGACCCCGAAAAGGAGAACGGCATGAACCAAGAGGTCATGAATCTCTTCAATCCCCAGGCGCCGGCACAGGTGTTCGATTCCATCCGGATATCGCTCGCCAGCCCTGAGAAGATTCTGTCCTGGTCGTTCGGCGAGATCAAGAAGCCGGAGACCATCAACTACCGCACCTTCAAGCCGGAGCGTGACGGTCTGTTCTGCGCGCGCATTTTTGGCCCGATCAAGGACTATGAGTGCCTGTGCGGCAAGTACAAGCGCATGAAGTACAAGGGCGTCATCTGCGAGAAGTGCGGCGTCGAAGTCACGCTGTCGCGCGTCCGCCGCGAGCGCATGGGCCATATCGAGCTCGCAGCGCCCGTCGCCCACATCTGGTTCCTGAAGTCGCTGCCGTCGCGCATCGGCACGCTGCTCGACATGACCCTGAAGGACATCGAGCGCGTCCTCTACTTCGAGAACTACATCGTCACCGAGCCTGGCCTCACCGCGCTGAAGGAGCACCAGCTGCTCAGCGAGGAAGAGTACATGATCGCCGTCGACGAGTATGGCGAGGACAGCTTCACCGCCATGATCGGCGCCGAGGCCATCCATGACCTTCTGGCCGGCATGGACCTGGAGAAGATCGCCGGCGACCTGCGTACGGAACTGGCTTCGACCACCTCCGAGCTGAAGCAGAAGAAGTATCTGAAGCGGCTCAAGGTCGTCGAGAACTTCATGGAATCCGGCAACCGTCCGGAATGGATGATCATGAAAGTGGTTCCGGTGATTCCGCCGGACCTGCGTCCGCTCGTCCCGCTGGACGGCGGCCGTTTCGCCACCTCGGATCTCAACGATCTCTATCGCCGCGTCATCAACCGCAACAACCGTCTGAAGCGGCTGATCGAGTTGCGCGCCCCCGGCATCATCGTGCGCAATGAAAAGCGAATGCTGCAGGAAGCCGTCGATGCGCTGTTCGACAACGGCCGTCGCGGCCGCGTCATCACCGGCGCCAACAAGCGCCCGCTGAAGTCGCTGTCCGACATGCTCAAGGGCAAGCAGGGCCGGTTCCGTCAGAACCTGCTCGGCAAGCGCGTCGACTATTCCGGCCGCTCGGTCATCGTGACCGGTCCGGAGCTCAAGCTGCACCAGTGCGGCCTGCCGAAGAAGATGGCGCTCGAACTGTTCAAGCCCTTCATCTACGCCCGTCTCGACGCCAAGGGTTACTCCTCGACAGTCAAGCAGGCCAAGAAGCTGGTCGAGAAGGAGCGTCCGGAAGTCTGGGATATCCTCGACGAGGTCATCCGCGAGCATCCGGTGCTCCTGAACCGCGCGCCGACGCTGCACCGTCTCGGCATCCAGGCGTTCGAGCCGATCCTGATCGAAGGCAAGGCGATCCAGCTGCACCCGCTGGTCTGCACGGCCTTCAACGCCGACTTCGACGGCGACCAGATGGCCGTCCACGTGCCGCTGTCGCTGGAAGCGCAGCTTGAAGCCCGCGTGCTGATGATGTCGACCAACAACATCCTGCACCCGGCTTCCGGCGCGCCGATCATCGTGCCGTCGCAGGACATGGTTCTGGGTCTCTACTATCTCTCGATCGTCAACCAGAACGAGCCGGGCGAGGGCATGGTGTTTGCCGACATGGGCGAACTCCAGCATGCGCTCGAGACCAAGGCGGTGACGCTGCACTCCAAGATCCGCGGTCGTTTCCGTTCGGTCGATGCCGACGGCAAGGTCGTGTCGAAGATCTACGACACCACTCCTGGCCGCATGATCATCGGCGAACTTCTGCCGAAGAACGTCAACGTGCCTTACGAGACCGCCAACCAGGAGATGACCAAGAAGAACATCTCCAAGATGATCGACACCGTCTACCGCCACTGCGGTCAGAAGGAGACGGTCATTTTCTGCGATCGCATCATGGCGCTCGGCTTCAGCCATGCCTGCCGTGCCGGCATTTCGTTCGGCAAGGACGACATGCTGATCCCGGATGCCAAGATCAAGCTGGTCTCCGACACCGAGGCTTTGGCCAAGGAATACGAGCAGCAGTACAATGACGGCCTGATCACGCAGGGCGAGAAGTACAACAAGGTCGTCGACGCCTGGGCCAAGTGCTCGGAAAAGGTCGCCGACGAAATGATGGCCCGCATCAAGGCGGTCGAGTTCGAGGACAATGGCCGTCAGAAGCCGATGAACTCGATCTACATGATGTCGCACTCCGGTGCGCGTGGCTCGCCCACCCAGATGCGCCAGCTCGCTGGCATGCGCGGCCTGATGGCCAAGCCGTCGGGTGAAATCATCGAGACGCCGATCATCTCGAACTTCAAGGAAGGCCTGACCGTGCTCGAGTACTTCAACTCGACCCACGGCGCTCGCAAGGGTCTGGCCGACACCGCCTTGAAGACGGCGAACTCGGGCTACCTCACCCGTCGTCTGGTCGACGTGGCGCAGGACTGCATCGTCAACTCCGTCGACTGCGGCACCGACAAGGGCCTCACCATGCAGCCGATCGTCGATGCCGGCCAGGTCGTCGCTTCCGTTGGACAGCGTGTGCTGGGCCGTACGTCGCTCGACGACATCAACCATCCGGTGTCGGGCGAGGTTCTGGTCAAGGCCGGAACGCTGATGGACGAGCGCGACGTGGAAAAGATCGAGAAGGCCGGCGTCCAGTCGGTCCGCATCCGCTCGGCACTGACCTGCGAGGTCAGGGTTGGCGTGTGCGCGGTCTGCTACGGACGCGATCTTGCCCGCGGCACCCCGGTCAACCAGGGCGAAGCCGTTGGCGTCATCGCGGCGCAGTCGATCGGCGAGCCGGGCACCCAGCTCACCATGCGTACCTTCCACATGGGCGGTACGGCGCAGGTGGTGGACTCCTCGTTCCTTGAAGCCTCCTACGAGGGCAAGGTCGAGATCCGCAACCGCAACGTGGTGCGCAACTCGGACGGCCAGCAGATGGTCATGGGCCGCAACATGGCGGTGCTGATCCTCGACGAAACCGGCAAGGAGCGCGCCACGCACCGTCTCACCTATGGTTCGCGTATCTTCGTGGACGATGGCGACAAGGTGAAGCGCGGCCAGCGTATCGCCGAGTGGGATCCCTATACCCGCCCGGTCCTCACCGAAATCGAGGGCAGGGTGTCGTACGAGGATCTGGTCGACGGCATTTCCGTTCAGGAAACTGCCGACGAGTCGACTGGCATCACCAAGCGTGAGGTCATCGACTGGCGCTCGACGCCACGCGGCAACGACCTCAAGCCTGCGATCGCCATCCAGGACGCCAAGGGCAAGGTCGGCAAGCTGTCGAAGGGCGGCGACGCCCGCTTCCTGCTCTCCGTCGAGGCCATTCTTTCGGTCGAGCCGGGTGCGCAGGTTCGCCCCGGCGACGTGCTGGCGCGTATCCCGATGGAAAGCGCCAAGACCAAGGACATCACCGGCGGTCTGCCGCGTGTTGCCGAACTGTTCGAGGCACGCCGTCCGAAGGATCACGCCATCATCGCCGAGATCGATGGCACGATCCGCTTCGGCCGCGACTACAAGAACAAGCGTCGCATCATCATCGAGCCGCATGACTCGACCCTTGAGCCGGTCGAATACCTGATCCCGAAGGGCAAGCCGTTCCATCTCCAGGACGGCGACGTCATCGAGAAGGGCGACTACATCCTCGACGGCAATCCTGCGCCGCACGACATTCTGGCGATCAAGGGCGTGGAGGCACTTGCTTCCTACCTCGTCAACGAGATCCAGGAAGTCTACCGTCTGCAGGGCGTGTCGATCAACGACAAGCACATCGAGGTGATCGTTCGCCAGATGCTGCAGAAGGTCGAGATCACCACGCAGGGCGACTCGACCTACATTCCGGGCGACCACGTCGACGTGATCGAGCTGGAAGAGGTCAACGAGCGTCTGATCGAGGACGGCAAGAAGCCGGCCGAAGGCCAGCCAGTGCTGCTCGGCATCACCAAGGCATCGCTGCAGACGCCGTCCTTCATCTCGGCCGCCTCCTTCCAGGAGACGACCAGGGTGCTGACGGAAGCCGCGGTTGCCGGCAAGACCGACATGCTGCAGGGGCTGAAGGAAAACGTCATCGTCGGCCGGCTTATCCCGGCCGGTACCGGCGGCACGATGAGCCAGATCCGGCGCATCGCCACCTCGCGCGACGAACTGATCATCGACGAGCGCCGCAAGGCCTCCGGTGTGGAAGTTGCCGAGCCGATGCTCGCCGACATGACAACCGCCGCGCAGTAAGCGCGGCGGCCAAAAAATTGAGCGGTTCATTGTTTCGGTGAACCGCTCAAGGAATCTCAGGCAACAGGGCCGTCGGGGCAACCCGGCGGCTTTTTTCTTTGGTGCAAACGGTCCTCTAGTCTTTACTGAGATCCATAGTCCCGAGATTCTCACCGCCACACGGTTCAGTCCGACGAGGCACCCATGTCCGTTTCTGATAGCGACCAAGAGTTGTGGCCGCTGCGCTCTAAGTCAAATGGCAAAACCGGATACATTGATCATAACGGCGATTGGGTCATCAACCCGACGTTTGACAGGGGTTTCCGTTTCCACGGCAACAGGGCCGCAGCACTTTCGGCCGATCGATGGGGAGTCCTGAACAAGCAAGGCGATTGGTTGGCTGCTCCGGAGGGCGCCACGCTTAACACTTATGGGGAAGGCCCGGTGCGCGTGCAGGTGGATCGAAAATGGGGCCTTATCGACGATGCGGGAAAGTGGATCGTTGAACCGCGTTTTTCGTTCATGACATGGTTTTCGTCCGGCCTCTGTAGCGTTGTCTTTGAGGAAAAGTATGGATGCGTAAACTTCGCCGGGAGCTGGGTAATTCCGCCCGTCTACGAAAGGATCGGCGCGTTCTATAATGGCATGGCAATCGCAAAACTCGCGGGCGGACTATTTGGCTACCTTGACACGACTGGAAGCTGGATTGTTCCGCCGACCTTCAGATGCCTTTTCGTACGTGACCCTTTGAGCGGGCTCGCTGTTGCCGGGGTCATGACTGATGCCCGAGGATACCTCGAGGGCTATATCGATCAAGATGCGAAATGGGTTGTCGAGCCGAGGTTCCATCGCGCACACGGTTTCTCTGACGGATTTGCGTGTGCACAGCGAGGGGATCCCGACGATGATGACATGGTTAAACACGAAAGATGGGGGTTTATCGACCGTACCGGCGCATGGGTAGTAGAGCCGCGTTTCCAGAGCGGTCGCCCGTGCTCAGAAGGGTTGGCTCCAGTCGAATATGAAGATCGCTTTGGATTCATCGATATGCGTGGATCTTGGGTGCTCGAACCAATGCTGGATGTCGCGTGGCCAATGTTTGACGGTCTTGCGGAGGGCAAACTCGACGGAAAATGCGGGTTTCTCGATCGATCGATGAACTGGCGCTTCAAGCCGATTTACGATCAGGTCGAAGATCTTGGGGAATTGATCCGAGTTGTTGTCGATGGCACCGAAACATATTTCCGCCGAAGCGGTCAGGCGTTGAACGGCTCCGCCATCTGAGGTCAAACCATCAGTCGAAAAACGCCTCGACCACATTGCGCTTGCCGAGCATGAAGGCATCGGCGACATGCTGGAGCGGCGCCAGATCGACGTCGGAGCTGCCGGCGCGGACAATCTCGGCAAACCGCTTGTAAAGCATCGGGTATTCTGCTTCCGGTTCGTCATGGACGACGCGGCCGTCGATGGCGAGCTTCGAGCCGCCGCCTGAAAGGACCATCGCACCCTTGTCGGTGTCGGCAACTATGTCCCAGCTTTGCGGGCCTGTCTGGAGCCAGTCGAGATCCATCGCCACCGGCAATCCGTTCGAGGTGCGGAAGGTGACCTGTGCCGCGACCGGCGCGGCGCGGTTTTCAGGAAAATCGAGCACGGCCGAGGTGATGAACATCGGCGGCAGGATGTGGGTCACGATCGACAGTGCATTGATGCCGGGATCGAAGACGCCGAAGCCGCCGGGAGCCCAGATCCATTCCTGGTTCGGGTGCCAGCGACGCACGTCTTCCTTCCAGTTGATGGCGGCGGACTTGATCTTGGCCGAACTCAGGAAGGCACGCGCGGCCTCGACTGCCGGCGCATAACGCGAATGCCAGCTGGCAAACAGCGAGACGCCGTTCTTCGCGGCCAATGCCTTGAGGTTCTCGACCTCGCTGACAGTGGCGCCGGGTGGCTTCTCCAGGAAGACGTGTTTCTTGGCTTCCAGTGCTGTGCGCGCCGCGTCGTAGCGAAACTGCGGCGGCATGCAGAGCGAAACGGCCTCGAGCTCCGGCACCGCGTCGAGCATGGCTTCGATATCAGGAAAATTCGGAATGCCGTCGACCTTGCCGTGCCGGCTGGCGGCGGCGATGAGGCGATAGTCCTGGTCCTTCCCCAGGGCCGGCAGGTGCTGGTCGCGGACGATCTTGCCGACACCGACGATGCCTATCTTGATGGGCTGGGACACGGCCGCTCCGTCTGTTGAATGATGGTGGTGGCTTCTTATCAGAACACTTGTCCCCGACAAGCCGAAGCCGGCGAGCCGACGCCGAAAAGTCAGCCCCAGCTTTCCTCGAACGGCAAGGTCAGTTTTCCACCCGCCAAAAAGGCCTCGATCGCCGGTTCGAAAGGCGAGGGGTCGAGGCTGTTCGCAGCCAGCCATTCGTCGGAATAATATGTGTTGGCATAGCGATCGCCAGAATCGCAGATCAGCGTCACCAGTGAACCCGCCCTTCCTTCCTCGATCATGCGCGCGGCCTGAAAGCACATGGCGATGAAGTTGGTGCCGGTCGAGCCGCCGACACGACGGCCGAGCCGTCGCGACAACACCCGCATCGCCGCCAGCGACACAGCGTCCGGCACCCGCAGCATATGATCGATGACGCCAGGCACGAAGGACGGCTCCATTCGCGGCCGGCCGATCCCCTCGATCCGCGACGGCTGTTCGCAGCGGCAATTGCGATCATGCGTGGCAAAACCGTCGAAGAAGGCCGAGCGCTCGACGTCGGCAACCGACAACCGCGTCGCATGCTGCTTGTAGCGCAGGAAGCGGCCGATCGTGGCGGTGGTGCCGCCGGTGCCGGCGCTCATCACGATCCAGGCCGGAACCGGATGCGGCTCCTCGCGCATCTGCCCGAAGATCGATTCGGCGATGTTGTTGTTGCCGCGCCAGTCGGTGGCGCGCTCGGCGTGGGTGAACTGGTCCATGAAATGGCCGCCCAGTTTCGCCGCGAGTTCGGCCGACTCGGCATAGATGCGCCTGCCGTCGTCGATGAAATGGCAGTTGCCGCCATAGTGCTCGATCGCGGCGATCTTTTCGCGCGAGGTCGAGCGCGGCATCACCGCATAGAACGGCACCCCGATCATACGGGCAAAGTACGCTTCCGATACCGCGGTCGAACCCGACGACGCTTCGATCACCGGCGCGCCTTCGCGGATCAGGCCATTGCACAGCGCATACAGAAATAGCGAGCGCGCCAGCCGGTGCTTCAGGCTGCCGGTCGGATGGGTGGATTCATCCTTGAGATAGAGATCGATGCCGGCCAGGGCCGGTAGATCGAGCTTCCACAGATGCGTGTCGGCCGAGCGGCGCTGATCGGCCTCGATCGCCGCAACGGCCTGGTCGACCCAGGTCCGGGACGCAGGTCCAACCGCTTTTGGTCCGGCCATCGTCAGCGCACCCCCGATTCAGATCGGCACGTCGAAAGTAACGATCGACACTTCGCCTTCGAGCGCGCCCTGGAAGGCGGAAAGATGCGGCTCATCGTCGGGTGCGCCGTCCATGTCGCCGATCTGGTCGAGTTCGGCCTCGGCGTAACCTTCCGCCGCAAGCGATTCGAGCGCCCGGCGCACCGCCGAATCGTCGTCGGGGGCGACCAGCATCACATGCACGCCTTCCGGCTTGCCGCCCTTTTTCTTCCACACCCGGCCGGTGATGATGGTGACCGGGCGCTCTTCATTGTCGTTCACGGGCCGATTCCTCTTGGCAGATTGCGGGCGGGCGAGGGGATTTTCACTGCTCATGCGGCCTTTTCGCATGAAGCAGGGCCGTGCAACAGCGCAAAGCCGGTCACTTTCTTCCTCGCCCTTGCAAAATTGCGAAACAAAATTACATGCGTTTTTCGCATGGCTGCCGAGCCTTGGTTGGCGCGCAATATTTGGCGCTCCGGGCTTGACGGTTCGCGGTCTTACGAGTAGAAGCCGCCCAGTCAGAACCGATGTGAGGCTCTCCCTTCCGAAGCGACACGCTTTGGAGTTTGCCTCAAACAGGGTTCGTTTTACGAGCGAAAAGACATTTCCGGCGTGCACGAAGCGGGTCCGCTTCCTCTGCCATTTGTTCGGGCAAAGACCGCGAGGCGCGGTTTGTGGCCCGAATTTGCGTATGGAAATGACGCTTTGAGCGGCCCTGACCGGGCGAGACACGGAATTGAGAGACAAGAGGGTTTAATGCCTACCGTCAACCAGCTGATCCGCAAGCCGCGCATTGCGCCGGTGAAGCGCAACAAGGTCCCGGCCATGCAGCAGAACCCGCAGAAGCGGGGCGTCTGCACGCGCGTCTATACAACGACGCCGAAGAAGCCGAACTCGGCGCTGCGCAAGGTGGCCAAGATCCGCCTGACCAATGGTTTTGAAGTGATCGGGTACATCCCCGGCGAAGGTCACAACCTTCAGGAACACTCCGTGGTGATGATCCGCGGCGGCCGCGTCAAGGATCTTCCGGGCGTTCGCTACCACATCATCCGCGGCGTGCTCGACACGCAGGGTGTGAAGAACCGCAAGCAGCGCCGTTCGAAGTACGGCGCCAAGCGTCCGAAGTGACCGAAGCGTAGCGAAGGTCATCCCGGGCAAGCATCCGGGATCAAGGCCACCACGCATAATTGAGGCAGAGAAAAAATGTCGCGTCGTCACAGTGCAGAAAAGCGTGAGATCAATCCGGACCCGAAGTTCGGCGATCTGATCGTCACCAAGTTCATGAACGCCGTCATGTATGACGGCAAGAAGTCGGTTGCCGAGACCATCGTCTACGGCGCGCTCGACCAGGTTCAGTCGAAGACCAAGCAGGAGCCGGTCACCGTCTTCCATCAGGCGCTCGACAATGTCGCGCCGCATGTGGAAGTGCGTTCGCGTCGTGTCGGCGGCGCCACCTACCAGGTTCCGGTCGACGTGCGCCCCGAGCGCCGCCAGGCTCTGGCCATTCGTTGGCTGATCGCCGCGGCCCGCAACCGCAACGAGACCACCATGGTCGACCGCCTCTCCGGCGAGCTGATGGACGCGGCCAACAACCGCGGCACCGCCGTCAAGAAGCGTGAAGACACCCACAAGATGGCTGAAGCCAACCGCGCTTTCGCGCACTACCGCTGGTAAAGCGCGTACGAGACTGAGAGGCAGCTACGATGGCCCGCGAATACAAAATCGAAGACTACCGCAATTTCGGTATCATGGCGCATATTGACGCCGGCAAGACGACGACCACCGAGCGCGTCCTCTATTACACGGGCAAGTCGCACAAGATCGGCGAAGTCCACGACGGCGCTGCCACCATGGATTGGATGGAGCAGGAGCAGGAGCGCGGCATCACCATCACGTCCGCCGCGACCACGACCTTCTGGAAGGGTCGCAGCGGCAAGATGTACCGCTTCAACATCATCGACACCCCCGGACACGTCGACTTCACCATTGAAGTCGAGCGTTCGCTGCGCGTGCTCGACGGCGCCATTGCGCTGCTCGACGCCAACGCCGGTGTCGAACCGCAGACGGAAACCGTCTGGCGCCAGGCCGACAAGTATCGCGTTCCGCGCATGATCTTCTGCAACAAGATGGACAAGATCGGCGCCGACTTCTACCGCTCGGTCGAGATGATCGGTTCGCGCCTCGGTGCGCATGCCGTCGTCATGCAGCTGCCGATCGGTGCCGAGACCGAGTTCAAGGGCGTTGTCGACCTCGTCGAGATGAACGCGCTTGTCTGGCGCGATGAGACGCTGGGCGCTGCCTGGGACGTCGTCGAGATCCCGGCCGACCTCAAGGCTCGTGCCGAGGAATACCGCGAGAAGATGATCGAAGCCGCCGTCGAAATGGACGAGACGGCACTCGAGAACTACCTCGAAGGCAAGATGCCGTCGAATGACGAGATCCGCGCGCTGATCCGCAAGGGCACCATCGCGGTGAAGTTCTACCCGATGTTCTGCGGCTCGGCCTTCAAGAACAAGGGTGTGCAGCCGCTGCTTGACGCCGTCGTCGAATATCTGCCGTCGCCGGCCGATGTTCCGGCCATCAAGGGCGTCGATGCCAAGACCGACGCCGAGATCGAGCGTCACGCCGACGACAACGAGCCGCTGTCGATGCTCGCCTTCAAGATCATGAACGACCCGTTCGTCGGTTCGCTCACCTTTGCCCGCATCTATTCGGGCAAGCTCACCAAGGGCATCTCGGTCGACAACACCGTGAAGGGTAAGAAGGAACGCATCGGTCGCATGCTGCAGATGCATGCCAACTCGCGCGCCGACGTCGAAGAGGCTTTCGCCGGCGACATCGTCGCTCTGGCTGGCCTCAAGGACACCACCACCGGCGATACGCTGAGCGATCCGCTGCATCCGGTCATCCTCGAGCGCATGGAATTCCCCGATCCGGTCATCCAGATCGCGATCGAGCCGAAGACCAAGAACGACCAGGAAAAGATGGGCCTCGCCCTTCACCGCCTGGCCGCCGAGGATCCGTCCTTCCGCGTCAAGACCGACGAGGAAAGCGGCCAGACGATCATTTCCGGCATGGGCGAGCTTCACCTCGACATCATCGTCGACCGCATGCGTCGCGAGTTCAAAGTCGAGGCCAATGTCGGTGCGCCGCAGGTGGCCTATCGCGAGACGATCACCCGCAGGCACGAGCAGGACTACACGCACAAGAAGCAGACCGGCGGTACCGGTCAGTTCGCCCGCGTCAAGATCGTCTTCGAGCCGAATCCGGACAGCAGCGAATTCGAGTTCGAAACCAAGATCGTCGGCGGTGCGGTTCCCAAGGAATACATCCCCGGTGTCGAAAAGGGCATCAACAGCGTCATGACCTCGGGTCCGTTCGCGGGCTTCCCGATGATCGGTGTCAAGGCGACGCTGATCGACGGCGCTTACCACGATGTTGACTCCAGCGTTCTGGCCTTCGAAATCGCCGGCCGCGCCTGCTTCCGTGAAGCCGCACCCAAGCTTGGCGTGCAGTTGCTCGAGCCGATCATGAAGGTCGAAGTGGTGACGCCGGAAGACTACGTCGGCAGCGTCATCGGCGATCTGAACGGCCGTCGCGGCCAGATCCAGGGCCAGGAAGCACGTGGCGTGGCAGTGGTCATCAACGCGATGGTGCCGCTCGCCAACATGTTCAAGTACGTCGACAACCTGCGCTCGATGAGCCAGGGCCGCGCGGCCTACACCATGCAGTTCGATCACTATGAGCCTGTGCCGACCGCGGTCGCCCAGGAAGTTCAGAAGAAATACGCGTAACTCGAACGGGTTGCAGCGGTAACTTAATTCAAGGCCCGCACGGGCGAGCAGGATTGGAGACATCACATGGCAAAAGGTAAATTCGAGCGTAACAAGCCTCATGTGAACATCGGCACGATTGGTCACGTTGACCATGGCAAGACGTCGCTGACGGCGGCGATCACGAAGTATTTTGGCGAATACAAGCGCTATGACCAGATCGACGCGGCACCTGAGGAGAAGGCGCGCGGCATCACGATCTCGACGGCGCATGTCGAATACGAGACGGCCAACCGCCACTACGCTCACGTCGACTGCCCCGGGCACGCCGACTATCACGCCGACTAT
>NZ_JBFUEE010000014.1:0-53690 GCF_056404355.1 Mesorhizobium sp. P2_D5 | reverse complement strand
TGTCGCCGGCGATCCGTCGGCCAGCGGCACGCTGGCGTCGACCGATGTCGACGACGGCGCAACGGCGGCCTGGAGCGGCTCGACGACGGGCACCTATGGCGCATTCGCCATCGACGCGGCCGGCAACTGGACCTTCACGCTCGATCAGGGCGCGGCCGATCATCTGGCCGAGGGCGCCAGCGACACGCAGACGTTCACCGCCACGGTGACCGACGACAAGGGTGCGACGGCGACGCAGACCGTCACCATCACCATCACCGGCACCAACGACAGCCCGGTCGCCAACGCCGACACCGGAGCAGTGCTGGAAGATGCGACCCTCACTATGTCTGCCGCGAATGGTGTGATCGGAGGCACCACGAGTGGATCGGTGGCCGACACAGACGTCGACAATGCCAACAACACGCTGGTGGTGTCCGGTGTGGTCGCGGGCGCCGGCGCCGTAACGCAGGGCGTGGGAGTCGGCAGCTCGCTCGCCGGCACCTACGGTCACCTGACGCTGAATACCGACGGCTCGTACAGCTACGTGGCGGACACCGCCAACAGCCTCGCCGCGGGGGTGACAGCGGTAGACACGTTCACCTACACCGACAAGGATCCATTCAATGCGGTGTCGAATACTACGACGCTGCAGATCACGGTGACCGGTACCAACGACGACCCAACTGTCACCGCTGGCCCGCAGAGCGTACAGCTGGTCGAAGCCGGCGCTGGTACACCGGGTACGGCTTCGGCCAGCATCGCGCTGACCAAGGGCGATGTAGACGCAGGCGACGCCGCTGTCTACGACGGCACGGCACTGACCACCAATGGCTGGGCGACTGGCAATGGCGGGGTGACCTACACCAAGACCGGCACCTACGGCACCGCCACACTGACCACCGGCACGGGCGTGGTGAGCTACGCCCTCGACAACGCTGACACCGACACCAATGGCTTGGCGCAGGGCGCCAGCGTCAGCGACAACTTCACTGTCTATGTCAAGGACGGCAGCACCGGCACCGCCAGCACCGCAGTGAACTTCGCCATCACCGGCACCAACGACGCGCCGGTCATTGATCTGAACGGCGTGGGCGCCGGCAATGACGCAACGGCTTCGTTCACCGAGCAGACGCCGCTGGTGATCGCGCCTTTGGCGACGGTGACGGACGTCGACTCGGCGAACCTGACGTCGTTGACGGCGACGCTCACGGCGCGACCCGATGGGAATGCAATCGAATCCCTGTCGCTCAACGCCAGCGCCACGGCGGCCGCAGCCGGACTGACGGTGCTCTACACCGCAAGCACCGGCATTCTGTCGATCACCGGCTCGGCTTCCCAGGCCACCTACCAGACGATCCTCGACGGGATCGTCTACAACAACACCAGCGACGCGCCGACGACCACGGCTCGGACCGTCACCGTCGTTGCGAGCGACGGCACCGACGGCAGTGTCTCGCACAGCGTCACGATCAGCGTCACGCCGGTCAACGACGCACCCGTAGCGGCCAACGACATCGGCTCGGCCACTGAGGCGGGCGGCACCGCCAACGGCACCGCAGGCACCAATGCGACCGGCAACGTTATCACCACTGGGCCGGGAGCCGACAGCGACGTCGACAACGCCACCGTCTCGCTGCTGGTTTCGGCGATCCGCACCGGCACCGAGGCCGGCTCGGGCACAAACGGCACGGTCGGCACCGGCCTGGCAGGCCAGTACGGCACGCTGACGCTCAATCCCGACGGCAGCTACAGCTATGCCGTCAACAACGGCAATGCCACCGTCCAGGCGCTCAATGCCGGCGGCACGCTGACCGACACCTTCACCTACACAGTCAAGGATCCGGGCAACCTCACCGACACAGCACAGCTCGTCGTCACCATCGACGGCGCCAACGACGCGCCGGTGAATGGTGTGCCAGCTGCACAGACGACCAACACGAATACGGCAAAGGTGTTCAGCACGGCGAACGGCAACGCCATCAGTGTTTCTGATGTGGACAATACCAGCCACACAGTGACGCTGGCCGCAACCAACGGGGCCATCACGCTCAATGGCACTTCTGGCCTGTCGTTCACAGTCGGCGACGGCACCTCTGACGGCACGATGACGTTCAGCGGCACGGATGCCGCCATCAATGCTGCACTGAACGGGCTGAGTTTCGCACCGACATCGGGCTTCAGCGGCTCCGCGTCCATCCAGGTCGCAACCAGCGACGCTGGAGCGCTAACCGACACGGACACGATTGCAATTTCCGTGAATTCCGTAAACAGCCCAAACCCGTTCACGCTGACGACGGGCACAGATACCGTTTTCTACACGTCCGGCACAAACAACGTAAATGGTACAGATGCCACTCTGAACAATGGCGACAAGATAACTGGCGGTTCAGGCAACGATACGTTGACCATATCCGACGGCAGCCTCGGGACTCATACATTTGGGGATGGCACGGGAAGTACTACGCTGCTCACGAACTTCGAATCGCTCGTGTTGATCGATTCCAACAACGGAAATCATACCGACACGTTCATCTTCGCGTCCACCTTTCAGAACAACGGTACGCTGACGATTGACGGATCCGGTATTACAGGAAACGGAGACCTTGTCGTCGACGCAAGCGCAGTCACGACCGGGGCCTTCAATATTACCGGCAGTTCCGGAAACGGCGGTGATGACACCCTGACCGGCGGATCCGGCAATGACACGATCAACGGCGGTGGAGGCAACGGAGACGACACCATTACGGGCGGCGGCGGTGCCGACACCGTAACGGGTGGCGGAGGTGCGGACACCTTCATCGTCAATTCCGGACAATCGCTGGCCATTGTCGGAGGTAGCGGCAACGCCGGTACGATCACAGGGTATGACGTGGTTACCGATTTTGCCTCGGCCGCGGACTTCCTCGATTTGCAAGGGACCCCGGCAGCCGCGACGGGCGCGAACGTCAATGGAACCGATTCGACGCTGACCATTGGTGGTCAAACCATAAAGTCGCACACGATTTCGAACGGCATCATCACCTTTGATGATGCCAACAGCTTCAGTGCAGCGCTAAATCTGAGTGCCACCGACACGTCGCGAGTCGCCGCTGCAGTTCAGTATTTGCAGAACAACGATATCGGCGCTGCGGGTGCGACGGTGGCGTTCACCGCTACGATAAACGGAACGGCCCACACCTATGTTTACGAACAAGTTGGTGCCACCCCGAATTCGGCGAACGACATCCTTGTCGATCTCTCCGGGGTCACAGTGGCCAATCTTGCCACATTGATCACCAACACCCACGTAAAGCCCGCCGGCGTTGCCGGAGAGCCGATCAATCTGGCCCTAACGAACCCTTCGGGGGATGTCGCGAATGCCATCGTGGTCGTCGTCTCCGGCGTCCCTGTGGGCTGGAGCATCAGCGGGGGTACCGACAACGGCGACGGCACATGGACAGTTCAGAGCAACGATGTGCAATCGCTGACGGTCACCACGCCGGCCGAATTCAGCGGGGCGGCTGTGCTAGACGTCTCGATGACTTGGACGGATGCAGACGGCACGATCGGAACCAAGTTCGTCGCCGACAATGTCGAAGCCTACGCGCCGGGTTCGCCGATCTTTGCCTGGTCCGGCGACGACGTGCTGACCGGCTCGCACGGCAACGACCTGTTCGTCTTCTCGCAGCCGATTGGCAACGACACGGTGCACAGCTTCGACACGGCCGCGGACCATGTCGATCTCATCGGCTATTCCGGCTTTGCGAGCTTCGCCGATGTCCAGGCGCATATGGCGGACGACCCCAACGGCAATGCGATGATCACGCTTGGAGATGGCCAGTCGATCACGCTCGACGGGGTGCATTCGAGCGCGCTCACAGGAAGCAATTTCGTCTTCGACCAGACGCCGGTGATGAACAATGCCGGGACCATGACGATCGGCGACGGCGCGCTGCTGCCACTGAGCGGCACAATCAACAATACCGGCCTTATCTCGCTCGAGTCGGCCGGCAACGACACCCTGCTGCAGCTGATCCAGCACGGTATCACGCTGCAAGGTGGCGGACAGATCGTCCTGTCCGACAGCGATGCGAACGTGATCTCGGGCACGGCTGCCGATGTCACCTTGACCAATGTCGACAACACCATCTCCGGCGCTGGCCAACTGGGCGGCGGCCTGCTGGCTCTGAACAATCAGGGCGCGATCATCGCCACCGGCACCCATGCACTGATTATCGACACCGGCAGCAGCACCGTCGTCAACTCGGGAACGCTGGAGGCGACGGGGTCGGGCGGCCTGACGATCAACGGTGCCGTCGCCAATTCCGGATTGATCTGGGCCAATGGCGGCAATGTCGCGATAGGTGGTCAGGTTACCGGCGACGGCGATGCCATGATTGGAAACATGTCACAGCTGGAGTTTCACGCCGCCTCGTCCGCAGACGTCATTTTCGGTGTGGATGCAGCCGGCACACTGCGGCTGGATGATTCATTTGATTTCAGCGGAAGCATCGCCGGCATCACCAATGACGACAAAGTAGACCTCGGAGATATCTGGTACGGCACCGGAACATCCGCTGTCTATCAGGCAAACCAGGATGGAAGTGGAGGAACGTTGACCGTTTCGGACGGCACCCATAATGCCGCGCTCCAAATCATCGGCACTTACGATGCGGACAGCTTCACCGTAGCAGACGACGGCGCTGGGCGGACAGTGGTTGGGTACAATCCGGCGGACGACTTCCACTTCGTCTGACGTTGAAGGCCGCAGGCCCAATGTGAAGCGGGCGCCGGATCATTCCGGCGCCCGCTTCACATCTGAACTTCCGATATCCAGGAGGCGGAGCGGTTATCTCTCCCGAAAGGCTCGCTGAAACGAATCCACCAGGGGTTTGGTCAGATAAGCCAAAAACGTTCGTTCGCCCGTTGAGATGAATGTCTCGACCGGCATGCCTGGATAGATCTGCTCGGGCTTGACCTGCGGTGGGAGCTTGTCGGCCATTTTCAGCCGGACGGTAAAGTAAGGCAGTCCCGTGCTGGGTGTGATCAGCCGATCCGCCGAAATGTAGAACACCTTTCCGGGCACTTTTGGCGTCGTGCGCGCATTGAGCGCCGTGAACATCATGTTTGCGTCCTGCCCCACCCGGATTGAGTCGATGTCTTCGGGCTTTATCTTGGCCTCAATGATGAGCTCGTTGGTGGTCGGCAGAAGCTCCATAACCACCTCCCCCGCTCGGATGACGCTGCCTTCGGCATTGTAAAGAGATCGGACGATAATACCGTCCACCGGCGCCCGGATGGTCGTCCGCTCCAGGACCGATCGAGCGGCGTTGATTTGTTCCTCGAGGTCCGCGACCTGGGCCCGGGCTTTGTTCAGTTCCGTGACAGCATCCTCGACCCGGCTGGTTGTAAGCCGTTCAATCTGCTGACGCGCTTCCACAGTCTGCGTGGCCGAGCTGGCAATCTGTGCTTCCAGAGATCCTGCCTGGCCGACCAGCTCGGCAGTGCTGCGCAGAAGATCGGTATATTCGGAACGATTGGTGAGTCCTTTCTTCAGCAGGTCTTTTTTTCTTTCCGTCTCCTCGTTGACGATCGCAAGCTGATTTTCCGCCGCCTCCTTCTGAGCCTTTAACCCAACAACGGCGTCCTGAAGAGCTGCCACCCTTTGCTTCAGAATCCCCTGTTCCGCGCCGTAACGCGCTAGCCGCGCCTGAAATTCCTTGTTTTGTTCTCCGAAGACATCGCTGTATTCGGAAGCGCCTGAATAGGCTCCGAGGTCACTAGACAAGACAATTTTATCAAGGCCGTCGCGCTCCGCTTCGAGCCGAGAAATTTCAGCTTTTTGTGCTACCCACTGCTTGAGAACGCGGTTGAGCTGGGACTGCGCCACCGTCGGATCGAGCACGATCAGGGCCTGGCCTCTTAAGACCCTGTCACCCTCCCGGACCTTGATGCTGCTGACCACGCCTCCCTCGAGGTGCTGGATCATGACATTCTGCCCTGCTGCCGCGACCACACCCGGCGCGATCGTTGCTCCGGCAATCGGTGCAGTGGCTGCCCAGAACCCGAAGCCGAGCACGAAAACGGCCACGCTTGCATATCCCGCCAGCATGATCCGATCCGTGCGCGTATCGATGTTGCGCTGCCAGCGATACACCTTGGCGCCCATCTGGGTGGTTTGGTTAGGAACCGTCATTAGCGACTTTCACCTCCACGCGAGCCGGTGACGGGAAAGGCACCACTCCTTCGTTGTCATGCGACTGAGCGGCCGCCGCCGCTTGGCCGCGCCGCTGGGCAAGTTGGTCGAGCACGTCCTTGGTCAAACCGTAGATCTCGACCTGGCCACTGCGCAGCATGAGTATACGATCGCATTTGGAAGCGAGGGAGGGACGGTGGGTTATGACGAGCACGGTCGTTTTTCGCGAACGCGCCTGGAGGATCGCCCGCTCGAGTGCGGCTTCGCCGTCGGAATCAAGATTTGCATTGGGCTCGTCTAGAACCAGTATCTTGGGATCGCCGTAAAAGGCGCGCGCAAGCCCAATGCGCTGACGCTCGCCACCCGAGAGGCGAACGCCGGTCGGGCCGATCACTGTCGAATATCCATCCCTCTGACCCAGGATAAGCTCATGCACCTGCGCCTGCTGAGCTGCTTGAACCAATTTCTCATCAGGCGCATTTGGCACAAAACGCGCAATGTTCTGGCCGATGGTCCCTGGGAAAAGTTCCACATCCTGCGGAAGATAGCCAATATGACGGCCAAGTTCCTCCGGATCCCAGCTTCGAATATCGCCGCCATCGATGCGGATCGCCCCCGAACGGGGCTCAATGGCACCGACTATGAGGCGCGCCAGCGTCGATTTTCCAGCCTGGCTTGGCCCGACGATCGCGACTGTTTCGCCGGCGCCGACTTCAAAGGTCAAGCGCTTTATCAGCGGCAGCGACCCGTCGGCCGAACCTGGAAGATGATAGACTATTTGATCCGCGCTCAACGCCCCTTCAGGCGTTGGCAATGCAACATTGTCCTTTGGTGCGGACCTCGATTGGACAGCTGAAAGCCGCTTCCATGCAAGATTTGCATCGATGACCTGCCGCCAACTTCCAATGATCTGGTCAAGAGGTTGCAAGGCACGTGCCGAAATCATGGAGGACGCAAAAATCATACCGGCGGTCATCTCGTTGTGCAGAACCAGATACGCGCCGACACCCAATATCGCGATTTGCAGCACCGACCGCGTTGTGCGGGACACACCTCCATAGAATGCGTTGGTGCGAGCAAGCCCATCTGAGGCGTGTAGAGAGCCGGAAAAACGGGTGCCCCAGAACTCTATCGCATTGGACACCATGCCGAGCGCGCGGACCGTTTCGAAGTTTCGCGCAAAGGCCTGCGCCGAATTCATTGCCGCGCCGAGACTCTCCGCCGCCTCCTTGCTAGGTCGCGAACTCGCGACCTGGTTCAGCACGGCGATGGAAACCATGAGAACCGCTCCAACGACCGTCACAAGGAAGAGCAACGGGTGGATGAAATAAAGCAGGCCCACGAAGATTGGCCCGAAAGGGAGGTCGAAGAGAAAGAAAATCGTTCGTGAAGCGATGAAACCTCGCAGGGTGGCTAAGTCCCGCAAGGCCTGGACATCGCCGAGTCCAGCACGGGGGCCACTCATTGCGGCGAGAAAAGACGACGTGCCCAAAGACACATCCAGTCGCGCGGCGAGTCGGCTTGCATACACGCCACGAACAACTTCGAGCACTCCGAAAAGCAAAAGCGACGTAAGCGCAAGCAAGGTTAGGTAGGTGAGAGTATCCAGGTTGGCGGCGGGCAAAACTCGATCATATACCTGCAGCATATAGAGAGGCAGAATTAACACGAGGGTGTTCATCACTGCGGAGAAGAGGCCCATTTCGACCACGCTCCTCGACAGCACCTTTCGGCTTGTAGAACTGGACATGCCCGAATTTGCCCCCCGGCGAACAGCACGCACATTAGACAATCTTTATATATCATGCGAGGTCGTCACGCTATCGGCTGCGATTCTTTCGATAGCCATAGTAAAGACCGCCAACACGAGCCGAGGCCCGATGTCATCACCCCTTTTGCGGACAAGAGCCGCGGCTCGATCGCGAAGCGACAGCGAGCGGCTACTGGCGTGGTGCGGGTGCTGCTGCTGGGCGTGACACAGGACACCTCGCGCGACTTCGACGCGCGTAAAACCTAGAACCCTATGGCTCCGCCGCGCCGAATATATTAGACTGGCCTGATACACGTCCATCCGCGGGCGAGCGGCGCCCGGAGAGTTAGACGATGACGGTCTACAGGCGATTGTTGCTGCCGAGGGCCTTCCCGATCCGGGTCAGGCTTTTCGAAACCGGTTGGCTTCGGCTTGTCAGTCGGGCTCTGGTCGTTGCTTTCATTTCTTGGTTTGCCGTCGGTCCGGTGAAGGCCGGGCCGCTCAACGACGCTGCGCGGGAGGGCGATGCTGGCAAGGTCGCCGCGCTCCTGGCACAAGGCGTCGATGTGAATGATCGCAACGAGAGTCGCGAGACCCCGCTGATCGATGCGGCGCTTGCCGGCAAGACCGAGGTCGCGGTTGCGTTGATCGGGGCTAAGGCCGACATCGAAGCCCGTAACGATCGCGGCTTCACCGCGCTTCATGCGGCAGCCTACTCAGGAAGCTTGGACATTGCAAAATTGCTGCTCGAGCACGGGGCCGAGGTCGACGCGTTGAGCACGCACAAGATCACGCCGCTACATGTGGCAGCAGAAGAGAACCAATCGGCCATCGCGGAGCTGTTGATCTCGCGCGGCGCACAGGTCGAGGCAATCCAGGAATACGGGTACACGCCTCTCAGCCGCGCGACATTCTATCAGAGCACCGACGTGATGGCTTTGCTCAAGAAGCACGGCGCAAAATGCCAACCCAAGGAAACGATGGGGTCGTCGTACAAGGTGTGCATCGCCCTCGGCAACTGACATCGAGAAAGGTTACTGGAGGAGAAACATGACAGATAACTGTTCCAGAACGTTTGACGGTTTGCTTTGCACGGGAGTAGCCACCGCGTCCCTCTTGCTCTTCGGCGTTGGGGCATCCTTCGCGGGCGACGGGGTGAACACCGGATATTTCGGCAACGCCGCCATACAGGGCTACGATCCGGTGGCGTATTTCACCGACGGTCGTGCGACCATGGGTTCGCCGAAGATCTCGAAGAAGTGGCTCGGGGCGACGTGGTATTTCGCCAGCGTCCAACACCGCGATGCCTTCATTTCCGAGCCGGTGCGCTACGCCCCCCAGTTCGGCGGCTTCTGCACAGGGGGAATGTCAGCGAAGGAGGCATCTGCGAACCTTGACCCGGAAGCCTTCCGCATCGTCGATGGCAAGCTCTTCCTGTTCTCCGGAAAGGGGGGCCTGGAGGAAGACTTCGATGCCAACCCGGCGCCTGTCATTGCGAAAGCGGAAGCCGAATGGCCCGCAGTGGAGGCGAAGGAATTCGAGGCTAGAGCGGCCGCCAACTAGCTCCGGCGCGATGTCGTGAGCCCGCAAGTAGAATGGCGCCCGTCACGGAGACACTGAGAAATACCAGACTGTGACGGAGTCCGGCCAAGCGTACTCGTCCTGCGTATCGCCGCGTCCTTGTGGATTGCGATAGACCGGGGCGCAGAACTTGCGGCCGAGCAAGGTCGCGGTGGATTGCGTGCAGAAGAGGTCGCCGTCCATGCTGGACGTGCCGGTGATGATGCTGCTTTGCGAGCTCAGTGCGACATCCCCATTTGCACTCAGCTCCATGACGAACGCTGCGCCATTGTGTTGATGTCCTACCCATGTCCGATCGCCCGTTAGGGCTCGGATCGCGGCGGCGCCCAGGCGGTCCTCTTCCCGCCCGCGAAAATCGAAGCTCCGCTCGGGAATCCCCGCGGCGCGAAGGGCGCCCAGCCGGTGATCGAGGTCCACTTGCCGCCGATGGTGGGCGTAAACGACACGATAACCAGCGAGGTTCTGTTCGGGCATCTTTTTCAGGATTGCTGCGGCCGCATCGTGCGCCTCGGCCATGCGGCCAAGCCGCGCATTTGCCATGGCCAGCGTTTCGAGACCAAGGTCGGTGCGCTCTTCCGGCTGGACCTCGCTCAGCGCCTGCAAGGCCTTCTCGTACTGATGGTTCATGTAGAGCACGAAGCCGTAATAGTCGAAGACCTGGGCGCGCGGCTTGGGATCGAGCCGCAACACGCGTTCCATCGCTGCCAGCGCCTCCAGGTTCTGTCCTGCGTAGGTCAGCACGATCGCCTGATTGAGCTCCGCCTCCGCGCCGTTCGGGTCCAGCGCGACGGCTTTTTGGACCGACGCGATCGCCTGGTCCCATTCGCTATCCAGCATCTGTAGAATGCCGAGCACAGCATAGGCGCGCGAGGACAGCGGATTGAGCTCCAGCGCCCGCCCTGCCGCTTCGTAGGAGCGCTGGCGAGCGACGGCGCTGAGCATGAGCACCTGGTAGTCGAAGCCGAGCACGTCCACCGTGGCGCGGGCATAGCCCGAGTAAGCATCTGCAAACGTAGGATCGAGCTTGATTGCGTTTTGATAGAGGGAGAGAGCCTCCCCGAGAGATTTGTAGTCGATTGCATACACTTTCTGCTCGGCTCGGATATAGAAATCGTATGCTTCCAGATTTTGGGTCGGGAGGCGGGCGATTTGAGTTTTTTCGCCTGCTGTCAAACGTACCGAAAGCGCCTCAACGATTCGCTCGATCACTTCGTCCTGAAGGGCAAATAACTTGGAATAGTCCCGGTCGTAGCGCTCGGCCCAAATGTTACTTCCTGTTTTGGCGTCGATGAGCTGGACATTGATGCGGACCGAATCTCCCTCCCGGCGGACGCTCCCCTCTACCACGTAACGGACGTTCAACTGCTCCGCGATCTTGTCGAGATCGAGGGATTGATCCTTGAACGAGAACGAGGAGTTGCGGGCGATGACGAGCAGCCCCGAAATCTTCGAGAGGTCGGTGATGAGATCGTCTGCGAGCCCCTCAGCAAAATAGTCCTGGCCCGCCTTCTCGCCGAGATCGGTAAACGGCAACACGGCAATGGAAGGCTTGCCCGCCACCGAACCGGTCAGGTTGGAACCGTGGTCAGACAGGAGGGCAACCGCCTGCGGCCAAAAAAACATGCCAGCCATCAGCGCCAGAAAGAGCGCCGCAGCGGCGATACTCACAAGCCATCGCCGAGAGCGCGACTTCCTGGTTCCTCCGGTCTGTTCCAGCAGCACGCGATACGCACGGACCCGCTCTGGAATGTTCTTGAGGCGCTGTTCGCCGAGCGACTTGAAAGTCAGGCCGAGCTTGTTGTGGGCCTGGTCGTAGGCCGTTCCCGAGATGACGATGCCGCCCGGATCGCTCAGTCCTTCCAGGCGGGCTGCGATGTTGACGCCGTCGCCGTAGAAGTCGTCCTTGTCGGGGATCACGTCACCAAGGTTGATCCCGATGCGGAACACGATCTGGGTATCTTCGGGGACACCGAGGTTCTGCTGCGCGGTGACCCGTTGGATTTCAACGGCGCATGCTAAGGCATCGACGACGCTCTCGAACGCGACCAAAGCGCCGTCGCCCATGAGCTTGACGATGCGGCCATGGTAGCCCTCGATCGAGGGTTCGATGAATTCGCGCCGGAGCGCCTTGAGCCGCGAGAGTGTGCCCATCTCGTCCAGCCCCATCAGCCGGCTGTACCCCACCACGTCGGCCGCGAGGATAGCAACCAGCTTCCGTTCGAGATGTTGTACCTGTTCCACAGCGCATGACTATAGGGAAAGCCTTATGGCAAGACCATATGCCGGAGGTTAGCCAGGGCGGTGGCTATCGACCTGACTAGCGTCACAAACGTATTGGGCGCTTGTTCGCTTGCGCATCACCGGGTATCCAATTAACTGAAACCGAAGAGGACTTGGTTGCCTCTGCAGGTGAAAAGTGCTGACCTTCCCAGGGTTCTATCTCGCGTCGTGCCTGCTCGCGCTTGTCGCGCTCGTCGCCGTTCTCGAGCTCGGCCTGCTTCCGGCACTGCTTTCGGGCCTTCTCGTGTTCAACCTCGTTCATTTCGCCGCACCGATGCTCCATCGAATCGGGGTCTCCAGCAGCCTGACGAAAAGCCTTGCGCTGACCTTGGTGGCATTGATTTTCGTGCTCCTGATAGCCGCTGCGATCTTTAGCGGCGTGTCGCAATTGACTGGCGGTTCGGAGAACGTCGTGACACTCCTCAAGAAGATGGCCGAAATCATCGATACCGCGCGCGTCCATCTCCCAACTTGGGCGATGGACTATTTTCCGTCGAACATCGAGGAACTGGAAGTCTTCGCTGCCCGATGGCTCCGCGAGCATGCCGGCCAGCTTCAACTCGTCGGTCGGGATTTCGGCGTCCTGGTGGCCCACATTATCGTCGGCATGGTGATCGGCGGCTTGATCGCGGTAAGCTCGGTGGCGCCATTGGGCGAGCGCGGCCCATTGGCGGACGCGCTGGCGGATCGTGTCAACTTACTGAGCAAGGCCTTTCGCAACATCGTGTTCTCGCAAATCCGGATTTCGGCGTTGAATACGTTTCTAACTTCGATCTATCTCGTCGCTGTTCTGCCGTCCTTCGGCATCGATCTGCCATTCATCAGGACGATGATAGCGCTGACATTCGTCGCCGGCCTTCTGCCGGTCATCGGCAATCTGATCTCCAATACGGTGATCGTGGTTGTCAGCCTCAGCATCTCCTTCCTTGCAGCGCTAGGCTCGCTTGCCTTTCTCGTCGTCATTCACAAGCTCGAATACTTCGCAAACGCCAAGATTATCGGTTCGCGGATCAATGCGCGTGCCTGGGAGCTTCTTCTGGCGATGGTTTTCATGGAGGCATGGTTCGGTATGCCGGGTCTTGTCGCTGCGCCGATCTATTATGCCTATCTGAAGGCTGAACTGACGATGCGCGGGCTGATCTAGGGTTACAGCAGCTGGCGATTTGGTGACGCAAGCATGCCGTGCGCGAAGACAGAGCTTGAGCTTGAACCACGATTGCCGTTCCATAGATTATGTTCTGCGACTTCAGCGACCGGCTAAAGCGCCAGAAGCAGCCAATCTGATGCGACTTCGCACATGATGGCAGTTGGCCGAAAGCGGAATGGCGGGCTCTGGGCGTCCGAAGGACGACAGCGGACGTTCTGCCTAGTCAGACCAAGGTCTGGAGCTGATCTCAAGGCCGCATATGCAATAAAGAAGAATCGAGCGACAATCATCCCGCAGAAATATGCGTTCGGCGATTAATTGTTCGCCAAGCCCGAAGGCGCAAATACCTATGGCTGCGCGTTTGTGAGTTCACGCCCTAGTTCGCCACGGAGAATGCAATGAGATTCCAATGGTGCAGCCAGTAATATTCGTTTTGTTCCGCGCGCGTGCCGTTCGGATTCCGAAAGATCGCGGCACAGGCCCTTGTGTCCCTGAAATAGAAACAATCCCGGTTGCCCTCGAAATGCGCATGCCCGCCGCTGTCGGCAACATCACCCCATGTGTAGGCATAGGTCGATCCATCTGCCGACGCTGTGACGCTCCACGGGACCCCGCTCTTGAAATCCTTCGCCTGCATAGTGCCGGCGTTCGTCGCGCCGTCCAGCACACGCCCGGCGATCGTATGGCCGAACATCAGCCGGTTCATCTCGTCGCCGTTCAGCCTGTCCGGCGATCTCGGATCGAAGTCGAACGGCAGCTCCGGAATACCGGCCTTGAGCAGCCCCTCCTGAAAGCGCATGACGTCCTCGAGCTTCATGTAGGTCATGTTTTGGGCGGCCAGCAGAACAGTCATTCCACCCCCGTCGCCATAGGCTTTTGAGTAAGCTAGGATCCTTGGCAGGAGCGAAGCGGCCTTGTCGGTCGCGCCGAGATGCCCATAGGCAGACATCAGCGGCAGCAAGTCGCCGTATTCGGGGTTTGTGCCCAGCGCGACGTTCTTCTCCAGAGAGGCTACCGCTTCCGGGTATTTTCCAAGCGAGAACGCGGCCAGGCCGCGCAGCCAGTTCGGCCATCCCCCGTCGCGCGGATCGACGCGAAGCGACGCCGCCACATAGGCGAGCCCCTCGTCCGGATGGCCGGCGAAGATCTGTGCCAACGCCATTTCGCGGTAGTTCCAGACGTCGCTCGGATCGAGCGCGATGGCGTGCTCCAGAGCATCAATCGACGCGTCCGCCTGCCAACTGAACGTGTGCTTTCGAGCGATCAGTTGATAGGCGTTCGACGAAGGATGCTTCAGCGCTTCCTGAAGCGCGCCCCAGGCAAGATGCAAGGTCTCGATATGACCCGTGCCAAGCGCCCGCTCCCTCTCTTCGTTGCCGGCCGATTGATCATAGATCCAAGCAAGCTCGGCCAGGGCCTTGCCGTAACCCGGATCGAGTGCGATCGCCCGCTTGAAATGCGCCAGCGCGCCGACGAAGTCCTGAGGCGAGCCGCGACCCTCGAGCTCCAGTCCCTGAAGATACGCTTCATAGGCCGCTGGATTGCCCGTGCTGCCAGGGGTCGTATCGCCCGCGGCCCGAACGAGGCGAAGCTCCAGTGCCATCGCAACGTTGTCGACAACCCTGTTCTGCAGGGTGAGCACATCGCTCCAGGCACCGTCGAAGCGCTCGGCCCACAAATGCGTCCCGGTGGTCGCATCGATCAGCTGCGCATTGATGCGCACGTCGTCGCCCGCACGACGAACGCTGCCCTCCAGGATGTAGCGGACGTGCATCTCCTTCGCGATCTGATCCGGCCGGATCTTCTTGTCCTTGTAGGTGACCGCGGCCGTGCGCGACATGACGAGAAGGCCGGGCACGCGCGCCAGCTCAGTGGTCAGGTCCTCGCTCATGCCATCGGCGAGGTATCCCTGTTCCTTGTCGTCGCTCAGATTGTCGAAGGGCAGCACCATCATCGACGGTTTGGCATCGGCGGTCGTCGCCGGCCACGACCACCACGCGCCACCACCCGCCAAGAGCACAACCAGGACCGCGACCGCGACAGACGGTATGAGCCAGCGAGGTCGGGTCGATCTGCGCGGCAAGGCGTGCACCATGCCATCGATCCGCGCGCGGTAGACGTGCACTGGCCGGGTGATGTTCTTCACCTGCTGCTCGCCAGCATCGTCGAACGCGATGTCGATCTTGCCTTGCAGCTGATCGTAGGCGGCGGCTGAAACCAGCAGGCCGCCGGACGGGCAAATCTGTTCCAGCCGCGCCGCGATATTGACCCCGTCGCCCATCAGATCGTCGCCCTCGACGACGACGTCACCCAGATTGACACCTATGCGGTAGGCGATCCGGCGTTCCGGAAGCATGTCGCGTTGTTGTGCGCGCGCGTCGCGCTGGATGGTCACGGCACAAGCGACAGCATCGACCACCGAGCCGAATTCGACGATCGCGCCGTCGCCCATCAGCTTGACGATGCGGCCGTTATGCTCGGCGATTGCGGGATCAATGACGTTGGAGCGAGCGATCGGATCGCGGCGAGCGTCGCTTTTTCGTCCGCCTCGATCAGGCGCGAGTAGCCGACGATGTCGGTGGCCATGATGGCGGCCAGTCGCCTCGCTTCCCGACGTTCCTGCATCGCGGCCCTCCCACGGCGCGCCGCCAAGACGTGCATTATAGAGGTTTGAAGCCTCCGGCGCGACAGGCTTTCACGAGGCTGTCCTAAGTCGCGCAGGCAAGTCCGCATATTTCGGCAACGCATTATTTTCGAAATTTCGGGGACGGGCACAAAGTCGACGGCTACGCAAAGCGGCCTCCGAAATCCAATTTGTGCCAGCATCCGCGCAAACCAGAGCGATCCGTGCGTCCGATGATTGCGTCATGCGACGCTCGCAACTGAACGGGCGCAATAGGTTTGAGCGCGACCTTCGCGGCATCACTGACAAGGGTCCGGAGGTCGCGCAGCGCACCATACACGCGGAGCTCATAGCTGTGCTTGCATGGGGTGGGAGGCGCGAAACTCAGCCGCACCGATTCAATGTTCCAACCGCTTCCAACGGTCCTTCCAACTGGAGTGCTCCAACGCTTTCCAAGGGTTCCCAACCAGCAAACCCGCAGTTCCAACGGTTGTGTGTTCCAACCATATCTAAAGATATGGCCGCTCAAGACCGGCCAATCAGATATTGGTGGTCCGGTGCCACCATGGCGCCGATGCCGCCCAAGGTGGCCCGTGGCCTCGTGGGCTGCGCCGGTTATGTCGGCGTCCAAGCAAACCCGAAGCGTAGCTCTTGGCTCCTGCCGCTTAGCTGATAATCCTCGCTAACGGGCATGAGCAATGAGCGCCAGACGCGGACTAATACCTCCCCCGAGCAGCAAATGGCAGGGATGGAATCGGCCTAGAACGCCACAAAGTTATCACGTCCCGTCCAGGTTGTGGACACTTCCTCTTCGAAGGCGCACTCTCCTAGGACGAAACCCGAGCAGAGTTTCGTCCAATGCTTCACATGCTTGAGATGCCTCGCTGATTGCCTGACTGTCCGGAGATCCGGGTGGGGCAGTCGTTCATTGTGCGCCTGTCCGTGATCAGGCTACGGCCCAATACGCACGCTGCAGCCCGTTCCGGATCAACTGGGAGGAAAACAGCATGCCTCATCTTCAACGCAGAGAACTTATTCAAGGGAGCGTGGCTCTTGCCGCAATCGCCGCCCTTCACGCCTCGCGGGCTTACGCTTTTCCGACACGGCCCGGCGAGGAAGTCGTCAAATGGCTCGATCAACTGCCACCGAACCCGGTGCCAGAGGTCATCAAGAATCAGATTGTCTGGGAGGACCTCGATTCATGGGTGACACCCAATGACAAGTTCTTTTCAATCGCGCATTTCAACAGGCCGGTGATTGAGGAAAGCACGTGGAAGCTCGAAATCGCCGGCCTGGTCAAAAAGCCGATGGCACTGACGCTTGCCGACATCAAGGCCCGGCCGCGCGAGGAAGTCACCTTCACAATCGAATGTTCAGGCAATACCGGCCTGCCGTTTTTCAACGGCGGAATCGGCAATGCCCGCTGGGCGGGTACGCCGCTCGCCCCGATCCTGAAGGAGGCCGGGGTCCTCGACAGCGGCATCGAGGTCGTCTTCTGGGGCACAGACGAAGGCGAGATCAAACGAGCCGACGAGGTCACGTTCAAGCAGAATTTCGCGCGCAGCATGTCGCTGGCCGACGCCATGGATCCAAAGAACATCCTTTGCTACGAAATGAACGGAACTTCCTTGCCGGCCGACAACGGCTTCCCGCTGCGGCTGATAGCGCCGGGCTGGTACGGGATCGCGAACGCGAAATGGCTCAAGCGCATCGAGGTGCGCGACCAGCGCTTCGAGAGCCGGTTCATGGGACGCGACTACGTCACGGTCCGCGAGGAAGACCATAATGGCGAGACCGTGTGGGCGGAAACCTCCGTCGGACGGGCACGCCTCAAATCGGCGCCGGCCCGGGTGACCCATCTCGGCAGCGACTACCGGATCGTCGGAGCCGCCTGGGGTGCGCCGATCGACCGGGTCGAGGTGAAGATCGACGATGGGCCGTGGATGCCGGCGACCATTGACGGCACCGATGAGGCGGAGTTCGCCTGGAAGATGTGGTCTCTGGACTGGCCCAAGCCGTCCGCCGGGGAGCACACAGTCACCTCGCGCGCGATCGATAAGAGCGGCAACATTCAGCCGGCGATGAGCGATCCGTGGATTGCCAAAAAACACACCTATTGGGAGAGCAACGGACAGGTGACCCGCCGTATTCAGGTCAGTTGACGGCTCGGCGCCGCGAGCGAAGCCGCCTGGAAAGCTGCGTGGCGACGGGATTGAGTGCGACCCCGTTGCGCCCGTGGGCATAGCTGGTTGCATAGGGCGGTGCGGTCGCAGAAATGATTGATTAGGTCGATGGAGGGTGGCGTACTGAGCCCAGCGCCGCGCCCTGTTTTTGTATCACAATAGGTAGCACACTGATGGCGTTTGTCTTACTCTGGTGACCGCCGAATCCGCCCCCATAGAGAAACACCCACCTTGGATGTTGTCGCATCTATCGTGCGCCCCTCCTCCGCGAAGCAAATGTTCTTTATCAAAAGAAACTGGTTGGCCCGGAGGACGTATCAATAATGTTGATTTTATTGAGTTTTTTCGTGGACCAAGTCAGAAATCTTCCCGCATCGTTTCGTATGGCTCCGTAGCCAAACAGTCGAACTAGCGACCAATATGCGTCCTTTCGCGTCGATCAGACGCTATTGCGAAAGCGCAACTACCATTTCGATTTCCACTGTGATGTTGTTGGGGAGCGAACCTGCACCTTTTGCAGAACGTGAGTGCATACCGCGCGCTCCAAAGATTGAAACAAGCAGGTCCGAACATCCATTCACGACGGCAGGATGGCCGGTAAAATCTGCAGCCGCGTTCACGAATCCGAGCACCCTGACGATCTCTGCGACACGGTCGATTGAGCCCGCCGCTGCATCCGCGACGGATAGCAGATTGAGCGCGGCCAGCTGCGCATGCTGGTACGCTTCGCCCACGCTAACGTCGAGCCCGACCTTGCCCGTATGTCTCACGCCTTCATGGCTCACAGGGCCTTGTCCGGAGAGGAAAAGCAGGTCTCCATGTCGCTTGTACGGCAGGAAGTTGGCGACCAGCTTTCTTGGCGGCGGCAGCGTCAAACCGAGCTTTCTCAACCTCTCCGATGGCGCCTCGAACATCATCGGGCTGCTTCGCCGGCAGCCGTCTGAATTTGCCGGACCGTTTCCTGAGCGATCCTGCCAAGGAGGGTGGCATCGCTGGTTATGGTAATGATACGGAATCCGAGCCCTATCATACGCCCGGCATAGGCAGGGGCGGCATTGTGAAGACCCGCGATCAGACCACGCCTGCGGGTCTCTTCTATGATCCTCGCATAGATATCCAGGATCTCCGGCTCTTCCCTATCCAGTGTCGGGGACATTCCGAAGGACAGGCCCATGTCGCTCGGGCCGACATAGACGCCGCTGATCCCAGGTACATCCAGAATTTCTTCGAGATTATCGGCCGCTTGCCGCGTCTCGATCATGGGCAGAACCAGCAGCTCATCATTGGCGAACCCTTGATAGTGATTGCCTGGTTCGCCATAGCCGCCAGCGCGGACAGGACCGTTCGAGCGATCTCCTTTTGGCGGATAAAGACAGGCTGCGACCAAGGCCCTGGCTTCCTCCGCGGTGTTGACCATCGGGCAGATGACACCCCACGCTCCGGCATCAAGAACCTTGCCGATGATACCAGGCTCGTTCCAGGGCACGCGAACCATGGGCGTCACGGGATATGCGCCCATGGCCTGAAAACATTGAACCATGCTGAGATAATCCTGCACGCCATGCTGCAGATCTACCGTCACACTGTGCCAGCCGGCTCGTGCCATGACTTCCGCGGAAAAACCGGAAGGGATTGCGAGCCAGCCGTTCAGGCAGGCCCTGCCGGCCGCGAGCCGGGCTTTGAGGGCGTTCTTCAAGAAAATCTCCATCGAGGTTCAGTGAGCGCGGCGCCAGCCATCATTAACCGAGGATAGGCATTTTTGAAATATCAAAATTAGGCAATCCTCTCGCTTCCTGACTGTGTCCGAGTTTAATGAAGACCTTCACGTTCTCTGCGGAGTGCGATTTTGTCGCCTCCGGCGCAATTTCGACGAGAACTCCTACTTGCTCAAGCAGGCTGGAGAATGTAACAATCATATATCAAAATAGGTTGTCGACCGATGCTCTCGCTTCTAAACTCCATGGATCTCCCCTTGTCCTCCCTGGACAAAGGCGTCCCCCCAGTGAGCGGGCCTATACCGATCGACGATGTCGCGGCGAAACACTGGAATCTCCTTCGGGAAGATCTACCGCTCCCTGTTGCGGTCCTCAGGGACAAGGCCGTGCGCGACAACAGCGCATGGATGAAATCCTTCCTGGCCGATGCCGGCGCGGTGCTCTCGCCGCACGGCAAGACCACGATGTGCCCTGCCCTGTTCGACCTCCAGCTTGCCGATGGAGCCTGGGCGATTACCGTTTCAACGCTGCATCAGATCCAGGTCGCCCGCAGCTTCGGCGTCAAGCGGATCTTCCTGGCCAACCAGCTCATCGGACGGCAGGCCATCGACTATGTGATCGGCGAACTGGCGGCCGATTCGAGTTTTGAATTCCTGTTTCTGGCAGACTCGCAGGAGAACATCCGCGCGATTGCAGACGCCGCCCGCGAGGCAGGATCGAGCCGCCCCCTGCAAGTGCTGGTCGAACTCGGTTATCCCGGCGGTCGTACCGGCTGCCGCAGCCGTGACGAAGCCCTGGATCTCGCTCGTTACATCGGGAGCACCGAGGGCCTGCTCGCGCTTCGCGGCATCGAAGGCTTCGAAGGCCTCCTTAAAGGCGCCGACAATGGGGCGACTTTGACGCTTGTCGAAAACTTTGTCGGGCAGATGGTTTCACTTGCGCGCCTTTGCGACGCCGAAAATCTGTTTGCGGCAGATCCGATCATCCTGAGTGCCGGAGGCTCCGCCTTCTACGATGTGGTGGTCGAAGGACTGGGAGCCGCGGCATTGTCGCGGCCGAGCATGGTTCTGGTGCGATCCGGCTGCTACATAACGCACGATTCCGTCCTTTACGCCAAAGCCGTCGATGCACTCAGGGAACGCAATCCCGAGCTTGCCAACTCTCGCGGTGGGCTTACGCCGGCCCTCGAAGTCTGGGCCTACGTGCAATCCCGGCCGGAGGACGAAAAGCTGATTGCCGGGCTCGGCAAGCGCGACGTTTCCTACGACGACCAACCGGTGGCGCTGACGTGGTTTCGGCCTGGAAGCGGTATGGAAAAGCCGCAGAAGCTATCGCCGGACCATATCGTCACGCGGCTGAACGACCAACACTGTCACATGACCATCCCGGCGGCCTCGCCGCTCACGGTTGGCGACATGGTCGGCTTCGGCATCTCGCACCCGTGCCTGACCTTCGACAAATGGCGCGTACTGCACGTCGTTGACGAGAACTACCAGGTGATCAGTTCGGTCCGCACCTACTTCTAGCAAGTTTACCGTCCAGGCCGCAGCGCCTGACCGCAACAGACAGAGGCAAAATGAAACCGTCCAAACCAAAGGTCTTTCTCATCACCGGCGCGGCAAGCGGCATCGGCGCGGCTCTCGCCAGGCTGGCCGCCGAAGCCGGCAACACCGTGGTGCTGGCCGACATCAACCTGCCCGGCGCCACGACGGTTGCGAAGTCGATCGGTCCCGCCGCCTCAACGGTCAAACTGGACATCTGCTCGTCAGAGCAGTGGGACCAAGTCCTTGATCATGTCTGGGAAAAATTCGGACACCTCGACGTTCTGGTGAACAACGCGGCGATCGTCCACACGGGCTACGCCCGTGACCTGACGATGGAGAAGCACGAGGACACGATGCGGACGAACTTCTTCGGCCCCGTAAGGGGCATGATGGCCGCCTTGCCGAAGTTCAAGGCGCAGGGACACGGCCACCTTGTCACCGTCTGCAGCATGACGGCATTCCTGCCCTTTCCTGGCATCGCGAGCTATGCGGCGGCAAAACACGCGCTTCGTGCCTATCATCTTGCCCTCGCGCTCGAAGAGCGCGGCAGCCCGGTGAAATTCACGATCGTCCATCCGACCTCGACCGAAACACCGATGCTCGACAAGGAAGCCGAAGACGACGCAATGGCCCTGTCCTTTGCCGGAACGCCGGTTACCGCGGAGTTTGTCGCCGGCATCGTCCTGGAAGCCATTCGGAAGAATACGATCGAGGCCTTCGCGCCGCTCGAGCGCGGCAAGGTCGTCAAGAAGCTTGGCGCCAGTCCGCGCAATCTTTGGAAGATGATGGACCGGAATGCGGTAATAGGTGCAGAGAAGCTCAAGGCGCGGCGCGCGACGAAAGCGACACCCTCAAAATAGGGCCGAGACCCACCGCGCCAACGCGGCCGCCGACAGCGGACCGATCAAGCCTCGGCTTTCTTGCGCCGAGACTTTTTCACATGCCCTGCATTGGCCTCATTCTTGATCTTCTCGAGGATCACATAAGACCCTTCGCGCAAATCCCGGACGACCAGTTCGCCGGTTTCGCCGGGTGCCCGGCGTGCGAGAGCGTCGATAATCAGCAGATGCGGATGCACGCTGTGGGCAGCGCTGCGCACGAGAGGATATTGATTGTTCACAAACGGGCCGGCCAGCAGCCACAGATTTTCAATGCAGCGCACCAGCACATCATTGCCCGAAGCCCGGTAGATGGTGAAATGAAACTCCTGGTTGGCCGCCAGGGCTTCCTTCCAGCGTTCCTGGTTTTCGGATTGAACGAACCTGTCGTGTAGCGCCTTCAGGGTTTCTATGTTTTCCTCGCTGATGTGGACGGCGCCCAGCTCGGCGGCCAGACGTTCGAGCGGCGCCCTGGTCTCGCGGATGTTGATGTACTGCGGAATGGTCAGGACCGGCACGCGAGGCTGATGGCCAAGCCGCAATTCCAACGCGCCCTCGCGAACGAGTTGGACGATTGCCTCACGCACCGGGGTTGGAGACATATCGTAGTTGGCAGCAAGCCGGCGAATATTGAGCCGGCTCCCGGGCTCGTATTGTCCGGTCATCAAATCGATGCGCAACCGCGCGTAGATGCGCTCCGACAAACTGTCGCGGTTTGCATCGGGCCCCTCAGGCTCCAGATCGATTTCTTCCATCGCTGGGGAGTTCATGACTGCTCATCAGACGGGGTCAAACTGCAGAAGCTCTTTCTCCCATAGCATAAGTGCGCAGGCGTTCCATCGCTGCGCTGACGCTCAGGACAAACCTTGTCCCGTGTCTGGCTCAGGAAAATGGCAGGCGAAAGTAGACTTGCCTATCGTGCGCAGCACAGGCTCTTCGGTTGCGCATAGTTCCTGTGCCTTCCAGCATCGGGTCCGGAACCTACAGCCGCTTGGCGGCGCGGCAGGACTCGGCAAGTCCCCCTTCAAGACGATCCGCTTTCGCTGACGCTCGCTCCTTGGATCGGCTGTTGGCACAGCCGAAAGCAAGGCGAGGGTGTAGGGATGTCTGGGGCTATCAAAAATCTGTTCCCTTGGCGCGAGTTCGACGATCTTTCCAAGATACATGACCGCGACCCGGTTCGAGATGTGACGAACCGTAGAAAGGTTGTGCGCGACGAAAAGGTAGGAGAGACCAAGCCGTTCCTGCAAATCCGCGAGCAGGTTCAAAATGCCGGCCTGAATGCTGACGTCGAGCGCAGAGACCGGCTCATCCAGGATCACCACCTTGGGATTGACCGCAAGCGCGCGGGCAATGCCCACGCGTTGCCTTTGACCGCCTGAAAGTTCGTGCGGGAAGCGCTGAAGATGCTCCATACTCAGTTTGACCAGGTCGACAAGTTCGTGAAGGCGATCCAGTCGTTGCTTCTTCGTCATCTCAAGGAGGCCCAGAGGCTCTGAAATGATCTCGCCGATCCGCATGCGCGGATGAAGAGATGCAAACGGATCCTGAAACACCACCTGCAGATGCCGGCGCTGCCGCCGCATCTCTTCCTCACTGAGCTTTGCGAGATTCACGCCATTAAGGAAGACCTCTCCCGAGGTCGGCGGAGACAGCCGCAGGATGCAGCGCGCTAGCGTCGACTTGCCACAACCGGATTCGCCGACAAGCCCCAGCGTCTCTCCTGTCGCCAGATCGAAACTTACTCCGGCGACCGCGCGGATGACCGGCGCGCTCTTCGATCCCGAGAAAGCTCCGCCGGTGCCGAATTCCTTGACCAGGTTTTTGACCGAAAGCAGTACTGGTACCTCTCCCTGCGAAGGCATTTCGTCGCCGGTTTGATTGGGTGCCGAACCATCGCGGACGGCCGATGTCATGCCGTTTTCCTTCGGCTGTGGTACTGCGGCAGCATCGATGCCAAATGGCATGCCACATCCGAGGCACCGGCCTTCATCAACAATGGCGATTCGCTCCGGCACCGATCGACAGCGAAATGGCAACGCGGATTGAACGCGCAACCCGACGGCATGGTCTGAGCCGTCGGCGGAGCACCGCCGATGTCGATGAGACGGCCGATCTCGCCTTTCATCTCGGGAAGCGAGCCCAACAGGCCGCGGGTATACGGATGGCCGGGCTGATCGAACAGATCATCGACGGCGGCACGCTCGACGATCGATCCGGCATACATCACCGAGACAGCTTCGGCCATACCGGCGACAACGCCAAGATCATGCGTGATCAGAACCAGCCCGGTGCCCTGCTGGCGGCAGAGCTGCTTCAGGAGTTCCAGGATCTGAGCCTGGACCGTGACGTCGAGCGCCGTCGTCGGTTCATCGGCGATGATCAGGTCCGGCTTGTTCGCGATCGCGATGGCAATCACCACACGTTGACGCATTCCGCCGGAAAATTCGTGCGGATATTGCTGCATGCGCCTTTCCGGAAACGGTATCGCGACTTCGAAAAGCAGCCCAAGCGCCTGGTCATGCGCCTGTTTCGCCGAGAGCGTGGGATTGTGGATGCGTATCGCCTCCACGACCTGGTCTCCGACCGTCAGCACCGGGTTCAAGGCGGTCAGCGGATCCTGGAAGATCATCGACATTCTGGAGCCGCGCAGTTGCTCGAGTTTCTTCGCCGGGCAGCCTATCAATTCGCTGCCGAGCAATTTCACCGAGCCGCTGATGCGAGCGGACCGCGGCAAGAGTCCCATGACAGCACGCATGGTGATGCTTTTGCCGGATCCGGACTCGCCAACCAGGCTGATGATCTCGCCCTTGCGAATGGAGAACGACACACCACGCACGGCGTCGACATATCCGAACGGCGTGTCGAAAGCGATCTTGAGATCCCGGACATCGAGGAGGGGCTCATCCTTCATGAATGCTTCCTCGGATCCAATATGTCGCGCACCCGGTCGCCGATGAAATTCAGCGCCAGCACGACACTCAGAATGGCGATCCCAGGGGCTGCCGCGATCCACCAGTAGTAGAAGTTGACCGCGCCGTCCGAGACCATCGCCCCCCATTCGGGTGCCGGCGGTGCGGCTCCAAGTCCGATGAAGCTCAGCGAGGCCGCCAGCAAAACGACCTGGCCGAAATCCATCGTCGCGTTGATCAGAATGGGCGTCCAGCAAAGCGGCAGAATGTAGCGGATGAGCAGCCGGCGCGGCTTGACACCAGATGAGATGGCGGCATCGACATGCTCCATCTGCTTGACGCTTATGACCTGCGCCTGCATCAGCCGCGTGTAGAGCGGCCACCAGACGGCAATCATCGCCAGCGTTGCGGTCCATAGGCCGGGTCCGAGAGAGGCAGCTACGGCCATGGCCAGAAGCATGGGCGGAAACGACAATGTCACGTCGACCAGACGCATGATAAGCGTGTTGGTCCAGCCGCCAAAGAAGCCGGCGATGGCACCGAGCAGACTGCCAAAAACAGCGCCGACCGAGACAACGAGCAAAGCGATGGGGATCGAATAGACAGCGCCAGCCATGGTGCGCGAAAACACATCGCGGCCGAGCGCGTCGGTACCTAACAGGTGAGCAAAGCTTGGCGGCTGCAGGCGCCGGCCGACCATGTCGAGCGGTGCGTAAGGTATCCAGTATCGCGACGTCAGCGCAGCCATGATCCAGAACAGGATGATGACAAGGCCGATATAGCCCGGCACCACGGACCAAAGGTCGCGGCGGCGGCGGCGCTGCCGGGATGGGGCGAAAACGATATTGACCATCTCGCCGCCTATTGGAGTTTGATTCTTGGATCGACCAGCACGTAGGTAAGGTCGGTCAAGAGATTGGTCAGCAGGAACGCGGCGCCACCAAGCATCGTTACGCCCATGATCGCCGGATAATCCAGGGCTCGCGCCGAATCCACGGCGTATGAGCCTATGCCGGGCCATGAGAAAATGGTCTCGGTCAGAACAGCGCCGGTGATCAGGAAAGCGAAGGAATAGCCGATCACGGTGATCGCCGGGATGAGTGCATTGCGCAGCGCATGATGGAAGAGGACGCGCCTGCTGCTCGCGCCCTTCGCCTTGGCCATCATGATGTAGTCCTGGCCGAGCACATCGAGCATGCTCGCCCTCACCAGCCGCGAGATAATGCCGGTGATCGACCAGCCGAGGACAGCGGCCGGAAGGATCAGATGCGACAAGGCCTCGAAGAAGCTGGACATGTTGCCGTGCAGCACCGCGTCGACGGTATAGAATCCCGTAATTGGATCGAGAGGCGTGGAACGTGAATCGAGCCTGCCTGGTCCCGGCAGGATGCCAAGCTGCACGGAGAAGATCGACAGCACCGCCAGACCCGACCAGAAAACGGGAAGCGAGGAGCCGAGCAGCGCGAACAACCTGACCAGGTGATCGACGATCGTGTCTCGCATTCTGGCCGCCAGCACGCCCAGTAGAATGCCTGACACCGACCCGACAAGCAGGGCAGCGATGACGAGTTCAAGCGTGGCCGGCAGACGCGCCAGGAGATCCTGCGAAACCGGCCGCTTGGTGCGAAAGGAGATGCCGAGATCGCCGGTGACGACGTTCTTGACATAGAGGACGTATTGCTCGACCGGGCTCTTATCGAGCCCCCACCTTGCCTTGGCGGCCGCCACCGCCTCCGGATTGCTGAGCTGGCGCTCCGGCAGGATCGACGACAATGGATCGGCCTGTGTGCCGTGCGACAGGATGAAGGCAACGGTCAGAACACCAAGCAGTAGTGGCGGCAGCCCAATCAAGCGACGAAAGACGTATCGGTAGGCTTGCATGGATTCGAACTCTCGATCAGGCCACTCCGCGGCTCGGCGCTATTTCTTGATGCTGAGGTCCTGCAACGGCAGCACTGACGTAACGCTGTACTTCATGCCTTGCACCTTGCTGCTGTAGGCAAGTACCGTGTCCGGCCCGACCAACGGGACGATGACGCGATCCTTGATCATCTCCAGGGCGATCTCGTTGTAAAGCTTATCCCGCGCCTCGGTGGGCGATGCGACGGCTTTGTCCAACAGCTCCTTCTCCTTCATGTTGGTGACGCCCTGCACCCGATCCGCTCCCGAACGCTTCAGCCAGCGCGTGCCTGGGATCATTCCGAATGTTTTCACATACTGGTCGGTGCCGTAATAGTCGGGCGCATAGAAGGATGCCGTCAGCGATGTCCCGTCGCCTTTGACGGTGTCCAACCAGACGGGGAAGGTAACCGGCTTCAGTTGGAGCCGGATGTTGACCTTGGCCAGGTCCTGCTGGACGAGCTGCATCAAGGTCGACATGTCGACGCCATAGTAATTCTCGTTCGGAAACACGGACTCGATGTCAAACCCGTCCGCCAGTCCCGCTTCCTTGAGAAGGGCTTTTGCCTTCTCCACGTCATGGACGGGCACCGGCAGACCGTCGGTTCCGGGGAACCCGTTTGGGATCGCCACCGGCACCATCTTGCCGGCACCGCCGATGGTGAAGTCGATAATGCCCTGGTAGTCGAGCGCGTAGGCGATTGCCTGGCGGACTTTTGCGTCCATCGGCACCTTGTTGGATTTCGCTCCCGGGCTGATCGCCATGTAGATGAAATTGTACGACGGAACAGTCTCCACGGTAACGCCAGGCGCGTTGATCGTCTTGGCGGTGTCGGGCGCGATCTGCATGGCGATGTCGACATCGCCACTCTGCAGCACCTGCGCCTGGGCAACCGAGTCCTTCGTCTGCTTGATGACAATCTCATCGATGGCAGCCGGCTTGTCCCAATAGGCCGCGTTGCGCTTGAACCGCAGTTCATCATTGGGGCTGTAGGATTCCAGGGCATAGGGGCCACTCCCGGCGGAATTGGCGAGGAACCAGGGCTCGGCGGAGTCGGTGGCGGCGTCATCCTTGCCAGCCTTGGCGCCATGCTCGATGGCAACATGGCTGTTCACGATGCCAGCATATGGCGCAATCACCTTTCCCAGAAATTCGGAGTCGGGCTGGGAGAGTTTGACGACGACCGTATGGGCATCCGGCGTCTCGATTGATTTCACCGTTTCGAACAGCCAGGCCATGCCGCCCTGCAAATAGGTCAGCCGCTCCCATGACCATTTCACATCCTTGGCTTCGACCGGCGATCCATCGGCAAAAACAGCCTTCGGATTGAGGTGGAAAGTGAACTCGGTGTTGTCGCCATTGACTTCCCACTTCTGCGCCAAGGCCGGATTGATGGTCTTGTTGTCGTCGCCGAGGCGCACGAGCGTCTCATAGACGGCATAGAGGAAGATATTGCAGGTGTCGCAGGAGGTCCGCGCCGGATCGAGCGAGTTGACCGCCAGGTTGCGCGCAATGATCAACGGCTTCTCCTGCGCCGACACGCCGCCAAGCGAGGAGGCCACCATCACAGCCATCGTGGTCGACAGAAGCATGGTCCGGATTGCACGCCCGGTTCTGGGCATATCAGCTGTTTTGATCATTGCTCATTCCCCTTGTTGTCCGCCTGATTCAATTCAGATGGCTTGATTTGATATATCATAAATGCCAATCAGGAACGGCTGTCAATCTCTTTTTTGGCCGACAAGACACACACCCGGCGACCCAGAGCGTTTCGCGATGAAACCCTTCCTGTTAAGCGATTCCGGAGATTAATCGCTGATTTCTGGCTACGTACAAGACCGCTCGCCGCGGGTAGCTTTATCCAGAATCCCACCGAAAAACTCCCCTTTCCAAGAAATATGACCGCCCCAGCGGAGATCGACAGTCGACAAGCCCAGCAATTTTGCTATATCAAATGCCGAGATGACACCGGATGCCGACGTCCTGGAGTGCAAGGTGGAGATAGACGTGCCGACAACAACCAATATGTTCGAGACCTGCATCGATTTCGGGCTCGAGATTGGCGAGAGTCCGGTATGGGATCCCGTTCGTTCCATCCTCTGGTTCGTCGACATCCTGCGCCCTGCCATCTACAGCCTTGACCCCACCTCCGGGACCGTCGCGCACCACAAGATGCCTTGCGAGGTCGGGAGCATCGGCATGGCAGAGGCAGGCCAACTCGTCGTCGCCTTGCGCAGCGGCATCCATCTCTTTGATCCGGCAACGCAGCGTCTGGATTTTCTGGTCCATCCAGAGCCGGAAATGACCATGAATCGTCTCAACGACGGAAAGGTCGGACCCGATGGCTGTTTCTGGGTCGGCAGCATGCATGATGCAGTGCCAAGGGCGCCTTCAGGTGCCCTTCATCGCATCACGCTCGATGGACGCAGCAGGAAAGTCCTCGATGGGGTTTACGTCTCGAACGGACTGGCCTGGAGCCCGGATGGACGGACCATGTATCACGCTGACTCGCGTGGGCCTTTCATCCAGGCGTTCGATTTTGATGCAGCGACCGGAAACATCTCGAATGGCCGCATCATCGCCCTTCTCGACGAGAGCAAGGGCCTGCCGGACGGCGCGGCCGTTGATCAGGACGGCACGTACTGGAGCGCTGGTGTTTCTTCGGGGCGGCTCAACAGAATAGCGCCGGACGGCTTAATGCTCGAACCGGTGGCTGTCCCGCTCGATGCACCCACCATGCCCTGCTTTGGGGGCAGCGATCTGCGAACCCTCTTTGTGACATCCCTCTCCCCGATTGCCTCCGGCACGACCAGCAGCGGCTCGCTGATAAGCTTCAGGGTGGCCGTGCCTGGAACACCTGTCGGGCAGTTCGGCTCCCCCCGTTGAGGCGCATCGACTTTCGCCGGCGCACCGATGCGCTCCAACCCTAGCGAAGCAATGGAACGAGAATGTCAGCCATCCAGATCGACCGCCATGTTGCAGACCTACGCGCCATCCTTGGCGACAATGGCGTGCTGACCGCCACCGACATGGCCGCTTATGAAGGCGGCGCCCGCTTCGATCAGGGAAAGTCAGCCTTCGTTGTTCGCCCGGCGACGACGCAAGAGGCTGCTGCCGCAATCTCCTATTGTGTGCGAGAGAGGGTCCATATCGTACCGCAGGCGGGAAACACCGGGGTGGTCGCGGCATCGACACCCGATGCCAGCGGCCGGCAGGCGGTTCTGAGCGTCGACCGGATGACCAGACAATTCGAACTCGACCTCGACAACCGATCCGTTCGTGCCGATGCAGGAATGCGGCTTTCAGAACTCAATGCGCGATTGGAACCACACGGACTGTTTTTCCCCATCGATCTCGGTGCCGATCCGCGGCTGGGCGGCATGCTAGCGACCAATACCGGAGGCGCACGCTTCCTGAGATTCGGCGATGTCCGAAAGAATACCCTTGGCATGACAGTCGTCCTGGCGGACGAACACGGAACTGTCCTCGACCTGAATTGCGACCTGCGCAAGAACAACACCGGTGTCGACTGGAAGCAATTGTTCATCGGCACGTCAGGTGCCTTCGGCCTGATCACGGAATGCGTTCTCAATCTGGAGAGGGTTCCCCGCCAGACGGCGGCAGCACTTTTGGTGCCAAAGGATCCGGCCAAGGTCATGCCGCTGCTCAATGCCATGGAAGCAAGGCTTGGCGCTTGCCTGACCGCCTTCGAAGGCATGTCGGGGAATGCGATCGCGGCGACTTTGGCCCATATCCCGTCCCTTAGGAACCCGTTCCAGGGCGGCGTGATACCCCATTATGTCATTCTGGCCGAGATCACGCGCAGTTGGGACCCACGTAAGGGCGAGCAGCCTCTCTCCGAGACACTGGAAAGCGTGCTCGCTGAGATCTGGGAAAGCGAGGATTGTCCGCTGGAAGATGCGATCATCGGGCCACCGCATGAGATCTGGTCACTGCGGCATGCGATTTCCGAAGGGGTCAAGCATCTGGGCAAGCTTGTCGCTTTTGATCTTTCGTTCCGCCGTGGCCAACTGATGGCGTTCTGCGAACGAATGGCGATCGACATCCCGCAGAAATTCCCAGACGTTTCCATCTGCGATTTCGGCCATATCGGCGATGGCGGTGTGCATTTCAATCTGGTTGCGTCGAAGGACGGCACCAGTGCCGCCGACAGCACATTCGAAAGACGCGTCCGCGACTGGGTGGTCGATATCGTCGTCAATGACTTCGGCGGCAGCTTCAGCGCCGAGCACGCAATCGGCCGCAAGAACCAAGCCTACTACGATGCCTACACACCCCAGAAACTCAAGGATCTCGCTTCCGCCCTCAAAGCCGTCACGTCTCCCTCCGGGATCGGCGTAGCGCGCTACCACGGAGCCCAACCAGCCTCTGAAGCCGCATCTTGAGAGATGGAACGGAAAAAGCCATGAACGGTGCCGAGAGCCTGGTCAGAACCTTGCTGGCGTGCGGGGTGAACACATGCTTCGCCAATCCGGGAACCAGCGAAATGCACTTCGTCGCGGCGCTGGACCGGATTGTCGGCATGCGCTGTGTGCTTGGCCTGTTCGAAGGCGTTGTGACGGGTGCTGCGGACGGCTATGCACGAATGACCGGCAAGCCAGCAGCAACCTTGCTGCATTGCGGCCCGGGCCTGGCAAACGGTCTCGCTAACCTTCACAACGCACGCCGCGCGAACACGCCAATCGTCAACCTGGTGGGCGATCAGGCGACCTATCACCGCCCGCTCGACGCACCGCTGACGGCCGATACCGAAGGCTGGTCGCGTCCGGTTTCGCGATGGGTCAGGACATCAGCGAGTTCGCGCACGGTAGGAGAAGATGCCGCGGCCGCCGTCGAAGCCTCGCTGCAGAGTCCGGGCGGCATAGCTACCCTCATATTGCCGTCGGATGTCTGCTGGAGTACCGGCGGCATTGTGGGGTCGTCCCGTCCCGTATCCAGCGCTCCGCAGGTGAGCCCCGACGCCGTGGTGACAGCGACGCGCCTGCTGCGGTCCGGCCGGCAGACGGCGATCATTCTTGGCGGCATGGCGCTGCGGGCGCCGCAGCTTGAACTCGCAAGCAGGATCGCCGCCGCAACCGGTGCGAGACTTTATGCGCCGGTTTCGAATGCCCGCATCGAACGCGGCGAAGGGCGATATCCGGTCACGCGACTGCCCTACTCCATAGACCAGGCCGTGAAGGTGCTATCGGACGTTTCAAACGTCATCCTGGTGGGCGCAACGCGTCCGGTGGCGTTCTTCGCCTACCCAGACAAACCTGCTTCGGCCGAGCCAAGGGATGCCGTCATACATGTCCTTGCCCGACCGGAACACGATCTGAACGACGCGCTTTTACGGCTTGCGGACGAACTGGGCGCTGCTGATCATGCGATCTCTCCAACCGCCAGGGAAAAGCCATCGCCCCCGACCGGAACGGTCATCTCGCAGGCGGTCGCACAAGTGCTGAGCGCCCTTCTACCCGAGCAAAGCGTCATCGTCGATGAGAGCGTCAGTTTCGGTCGCGATTTCTTTTCCGGCACAAAGGGTGCGGCCCAGCACGACTGGCTGCAGCTTACGGGCGGCGCAATCGGTGCAGGTATTCCTCTTGCCACGGGAGCGGCAATTGGCGCGCCCGGCCGACGGGTCGTGAGCCTGCAAGCGGACGGGTCCGCACTTTATTCCGCACAAGGATTGTGGACACAGGCACGCGAAGATCTGGACGTCACGACGATCATTCTTTCCAACCGCAAATACGCAATTCTCCTCGGCGAGTTTGCAAATGTCGGAGCCAATCCCGGGCGCGTCGCGGCGGACATGATGAGCCTGGAGAACCCGTCGATCCGCTGGATCGATCTGGCGAAGGGATACGGCGTCGAAGCAGCGCAGGCGGTGACGATGGGGCGTTTTGCGGATCTGGTGAAAATGTCATTTCGACGCACGGGACCATTCTTGATTGAACTTGTTATTCCCTGATTGCCGCAGGTATCCCACACCCTAGGCAGCTGAGTTGAGCGCATGGCTATCGGCGATTCAGCCGTGTCCTCGCCTTCAAGCCCGACACATCGACAGTCGCTCAATCGGGACTTCTCGCGTTGTGCTAGGCTATAGGCTGGCATATCCCAGGTTCAGGCTCTTATGCCCCGCTTGGCTGGCAGGTTCAGTCCCTGAAAAACTAGCCAAGGTCGGTAGGGCCACTAGCCACCCACCCGCTCACCCCGGAACCCGGCCGAGATGATTTGGTGCGCCGGTCTCTGCAACACTACTTCTGTGGGTTTGCGACGCGTGGGACCGGTATAGGCACGGCGGCGATCAGTTCACGCGTGTAGGCTTCGCGCGGTGACGACAGCACCGCGCGGCGTGCGCCAGCCTCGACGATGCGGCCGGCGCGCATGACGGCGACGTTGTGGCTCATGCGCTCGACCACGGCCATGTCGTGCGAGATGAACAGATAGGAGAGCCCGAGCGTCTCCTGCAGCTCCAGCATCAGGTCGAGCACGCGCGCCCGCACCGACACGTCGAGCGCGGCCACGCTCTCGTCAGCGACGATCAGCTTCGGCTCGAGCGCCAGCGCCCTGGCGATACAGATGCGCTGGCGCTGGCCGCCGGAAAATTCGTGCGGATAGCGCGAGGCATGGTCGGCGGCGAGCCCCACGCGTCCGAGAAGCGAGGCCACTCGCTCACGCCGCTCGCTCTTGGTGCCGATGCTATGAATAGCGAGCGGCTCGGCAATTGCCGCACCGACCGTCATGCGCGGGTCGAGGGAGGCGTAAGGATCTTGAAAGATCATCTGCGCGGCGCGGCGCACCGGCCGCATCGCGGCGGCGGAAAGGCCCTGGATGGCCGCGCCGCCGATGGTCACTGCACCCGTGAAAGGCACTAGGCCGAGCACGGCCTTGCCGGTGGTGGATTTGCCGGAACCGCTTTCACCGACGAGGCCGAGCGTCTGTCCCGGCATGATGTCGAAAGAGACGTCCTGCACCGCCGGCGCCTCGGCGGCGCGGCGACGGAAAAGGCTGGCGGAAGCGCCGTAATCGACGACGAGGTTCTTGACCGACAGCACCGGCGCGGCGCCCTCTGGCGCGGCTGGTTGGACGGTGGCGGTGACCCTCGGCGGCGCGTCGGTCGCGGCGTACGCGCCGAGGCGCGGCACGGCGGCGAGCAGCTCGCGCGTGTACTCGGCTTGCGGCCGCTCGAAGATGTCGAGCACCGGGCCTGCCTCGACGATGCGGCCGTCACGCATCACGGCCACCCGGTCGGCCATCTCGGCGACGACGCCCATGTCGTGGGTAATCAGGATGATGGCGGTGCCGAATTCCCGCTTCAACTCGCGCATCAGTTTCAGGATCTGCGCCTGCACGGTCACGTCGAGCGCCGTCGTCGGCTCGTCGGCCAGCAGCACTTTCGGCCGGCAGGACAGCGCCATGGCGATCATGACGCGCTGGCGCATGCCGCCGGAGAGCTCGTGCGGATATTGCTTCATGCGCCGCGCCGGGTCGTTGATCTGGACGACGTCGAGCATGGCACGGGCGCGGCTTTCGATGCTGGCGCCTTCCGCGCCCTGATGGGTGCGGATCGCCTCGGTCAGCTGCGCGCCGATCGAGTGTACCGGATTGAGCGAGGTCATCGGCTCCTGGAAGATCATGGCGATCTCGCCGCCACGCACATCGCGCATGGCGCGCTCGGACAGGAGCGGCAGGCTCTGGCGATCGAGCCTGATGTCGCCGCCGGCGATGCGCAGCGAGGTGCGCGGCAACAGCCGCATGATCGAAAGCGCCGTCACCGACTTGCCCGAACCGGACTCACCGGCGATGCACAATGTCTCGCCCGGCGCCAAGGCAAAGCTGATGCCGTCGATGACGCGCCTCGCCCCTTCAGGCGTCAGCGCGTCCACCGACAATTTGTCGACGGTCAGGACGGCATCCTGCTTTGGCCCGGAAGCATCCGCCATCAATTGAAGACGATTCTTGGGAAGTAGAACGAGACGACCCAGTTCGGCATGTCAACGATCTCGCTGATGCGCAGGTCGCCGCAAACCGAGCAGAGCATGTAGGCGTCGACCGGCTTCAGCCCATGCTCCGCGGCAAGCAGGTCGACCATGCGCATGACGCTTTCGCGCGCCGCGGTCATCAGGTCCGGCCCGATGCCGGTGGTGGCCTCGTAGCCGGCCGCGTCGAGATGGCGGGTCACCGGTCCCGGCGTGGTGAAGCGCGGGCTTTGCAGCCGCGCGTCCTTGACCAGCTCGATCGTCGCCTCGACATCCATACGGCTCTCGATGGCGGTGCCGCAGACCTCGCCGTCGCCTTGAGCGGCGTGGGTGTCGCCGATCGAAAACAGCGCGCCCTCGACCTCGACCGGCAGATAGAGCGTGGTGCCAGCCGAAAGGTCGCGGATGTCGAGATTGCCGCCGACACGGCGCGGCGGCACGACCGAGTGCAGGCCGGGTTCGGCAGGCGCCACGCCGATCGTGCCGGCGAAGGGTTTTAGCGGTACGCGGCCACCAGGGCCAAAGAGTGCCGGCGTCATCGCGGCGGCGTCATATTTCCAGATGTGCAGCGCCGGCTCCTCGAACTGGTCGGCGAGCAGGCCGAAGCCCGGAATGTTGGCGGTCCAGCCGAGGCCCGACGGTTCGAAATGGCGCAGCGTGATCTTCAGCGCATCGCCGGGCTTGGCGCCCTCGACATAGACCGGTCCGGTCACCGGATTGACCTTGCCGAAATCCATCGTCCTGACGTCCGCGACCGTGGAGCTGGCGTTGAACTGCCCGCCTGAGGAATCGAGACATTCGAAATGGATTGTCGAGCCGGGCCTTGCCGTCAGCGCCGGCTCGAAGTCGCGGTTCCAGCCGAAATGATGGCTGGCGCGATGGATGGTGTAGTCGCACTTCACGCACATGGTTTTTTCTCGTTGTCTTGGGCAAGCCGCCCTCCCGTGCAGGCGGCATCATGGGACGGTCCCGGCGGCGAGCCGGATGCCTGCCGCCGGGAGATGAGAAGAGCCTATTTGTTCACGTAGATCGCTTCGTAATCGATGACGCGGGTGGGATCGATGTAGATCTCGTCCGGGCCGCCCATGCGCTTGGACTTGGCCACCACGCGGCGTTCGTTGAAGACCGGGATCCAGGGTGCTTCATTGGTCTGGATGTCGGTGAAGATCTGCGCCCAGGCCTTGTTGCGCTCCTCGGCCTTGGCCGGTACCGGCATGGCGTCAGCGGCCTGGCCGCGGGCGTCGATGTCCCTGTTGCAGTACCACGACCAGTTCCAGCCGCCGGCAACAGCGCTGCCGCAGCCCAGGATCGGCCCGTAGAAGTCGGACGGATCCGGGAAGTCGGCGATCCAGCCGAGGCCGCCGGACCAGACCATCGGCGCCTGCCCCTGCGTGCCGCCGGCGGCGATCACGTTCGGGTTCGCCACCGCCTTGATCTCGGCCTTGACGCCGATCGCCGCCAAATCCTGCTGGATCGCCTGGGTGATGCGTGGCTGCGGATCGGTGTTGGAGGTGTAGATCTGTGTCGAGAAGCCGTCCTTCAACCCGGCTTCGGCAAGCAGCGCCTTCGCCTTTTCGGGGTCGTAGGCATAGCCCTTGTAGTTCTGGTCATAGCCCGGCATCAGCGGCGGCAGCACCTGGCTGGCCGGCGTGGCGCGGCCGTTGATGATGCGCACGATGCGGTCCTTGTTGATGGCCATGTTGACGGCCTGCCGCACCTTGGCGTTGTCGAACGGCTTCACCTGCGTGTTCAAGGTGACATAGCTGGTCTCGAGCTGCTGGCGGTCGACGATCATGCCCTCGAACTCGGCCGACTTCTTCATCTCCAGATATTTCGCCGGCGGGATGCCGTCGCCGGCGATATCGACCTCGCCCTTCTGCAGGCGCAGCAGCGCCACCAGCGGCTCCTGGCCGACTTCGACGGTGAAGCTGTCGACATGCGGCCGGTCCTTGACGAAATAGGCGGGGTTCTTCTGGAAGACGAGGCGCTGGCCGATCGTCCATTCCTTCAGCGTGAAGGCGCCGGAGCCCACCGGGTGTTTGCCGAAATCGCCATTGGCGGCTTCCACGGCCTCCTTCGGCACGACGGAAGCGAAGTTCAGCGCCAGGACGTTGAGGAAGGTGGCGTCGGGCTGCGAGAGGGTGAACTTGACCGTGTGGTCGTCGACCGCGGTGATGCCTTCCATCGTGTCGGCGGTGCCGGCGGTCATCTTGTCGGCGCCGACGATCGAGTGGAAGAAGCCGGCGCCGGGGCCTTGCGTCTTCGGGTTGACGGCGCGCTCGATCGACCACTTCACGTCCGCCGCCGTCACCTCGCGGCCGTTGGTGAACTTGACGCCCGGATGCAGTTTGAAAGTGTAGATCTTGCCGTCGTCTGAGATGTCGTAGCTGTCGGCAAGCGCCGGCCCGAGCTCCGTCGTGCCGGGCTTGTAGTCGACGAGGCGCGAGAACAGCGCGTTGATCATCGACCAGTTCTGCCAGTCGTAACCGACGGCCGGGTCGAGCGTGGCGATGTCGTCCTTATAGGTGACGATGATGTCGCCGCCATTGTTCGGCGTGTCGGCGAAGGCAAGCTTGGCCGGCACCAGGGCGGAGGTGGCGAGCAAGGCCGCCAGGCCCATCCTTTTGGCGAATTTGTTCATTGAGTTCACTCCTCTGTTGGTTTTGTTGGTTATTGGCTGCGGATGCGCGGGTCGACGAAGGGCGCGATGAAGTCGGCGAGCAGATTGCCGAGCACTATGGCCAGCGCCGAAACCAGGGTGACGCCCATGATGATGGGCACGTCGACCTGCTGGATGGCCTGCCAGGCGAGCTGGCCGATACCGGGCCAGCCATAGACGGCCTCGACCACCACCACGCCGCTCATGAACTGGCCGATGTCGATGCCGACCATGGCGATGATCGGCAACAGCGCGTTGGGCAGCGCATGGCTGAGCACGACACGGCGGCCGCTGAGACCCTTGGCATGGGCGGTGCGCACATAATCCTGGCGCAGCACCTCGATCATGGCCGAGCGCACCATGCGCGCGTACCATCCGGCGCCGAGCACGCCGAGCGTGAGGGCCGGCAGCACCACATGCCGCGCGGTGCCGAAGCCGGACATCGGGAACCAGCCGAGCGTGGCGGCAAAGACGTATAAAAGCAGCAGCGCCACGACGAATTGCGGCGACGAGACGCCGACGAAGGACAGCATCATGATCGAACGGTCGACGAAGCCACCGCGCCAGACCGCCGCGATGATGCCGAAGGTCAAACCAAGCGCCACCTCGACGACGATGCCGGCGGCCATGAGCACGAGCGTCGCCGGCAAGCGCGCCAGGATCAGCGGCAGCACTTCGGTCTTCTGCGTGTAGGAGCGGCCGAGGTCGCCATGCAGCAAAGAGCCGACATAGTGCAGGAACTGCATGATCAAAGGCTGGTCGAGGCCGAGCTCATGACGGATCGCGGCCACCATCTGCGGCGTAGCTGAGCGGCCGGCGATCAGCACGGCGGGGTCGGCCGGCAGGTAGTAGAGCAGAAGGAAGGTGATGGCGGCGACGCCGAGCAGGATCAGCACGGCCTGGACAAGACGGCGGGCGAGGAAGACGGCCATCGTTACAGCCTCCCGCGCTGCGTCGGGTCGAGGATGTCGCGCAAGGCGTCGCCGATCAAATTGAACGACAAGGCGGTGGCGAGGATGATCGCGCCGGGGATGAATACCAGCCAGGGCGCATCCTGGAAATAGCTCTGGCTCTCGAAGATGATGTTGCCCCAGGAGGGTTGTGGCGGCTGCACGCCGATGCCGAGAAAGGACAAGGTCGCCTCGAGCAGCACCGTGGTGGCGATGCCGAGCGTGCCCCAGACGATCGCTGTCGGCATCAGATGCGGCAGGATGTGCAGGAAGATGATGCGGCCATTGCCGGCGCCGAGCGAACGTTCGGCGACGATGAAGTCGCGCTCCACCAGGCCGCGCGTTTCTGTGTAGACGATGCGGGCGACCTGCACCCAGTTGACCAGCGCGATGACCATGGCGACGATCCACAGGCTGGGCTTGAGCAACGCCGCGAGCGCGATGGCGAGCAGCAACGCCGGGAATGCCATCATCAGGTCGGTGAAGCGCATCAGCAAATTGCCGACGGTGCCGCGCAGATAGCCGGCGAGCAGCCCGACGAGAAGGCCGATCGCGACGGCGACGCCATTGGCGACGAGACCGATGATCAGCGACGTGCGGGCGCCGAACAGAACGCGCGAGAAGAGGTCGCGTCCAAGCGTGTCGGTACCGAACAAATGCTCGCCGCTGGGTGGCAGCGGTGCGCCTTCGAGCGACAGGCCGTCGGTGAGCTGGTTGTCCGGCGAGAAGTGCACGATCCAGGGCGCGAAGATCGCCGCCAGCAAAACGATGACGACCACGATCAGCCCGAACAGGGCGGAAGGCCGTCTGACAAGTTCGCGCAAAACCCGCATGCGGCGCCTACATCGCCCGCGGCACGGGCTCATGCCCGGCGACGATGGCCGCGGCGACATGCTCGACGGTGAGTCGGCGCTGCATGGCGAGGCGACACAGGATGCGATAGGCGCCGTCCTCATCCGTACCCTGCGCGGCCATGATCGAGCGCATAGCGTCATGGACGATCGGCCTGAGCCGCAAGCGCTCCTCCAGGCCGGCAATGCGCGCCCGCACAGCGGTACGCTCGTGATGGGCATGTGTGGCAAGCACCAGCGCCGGATAGACCGAGGAGGCGACGACCGGCTTTGCCATGATCGCGCCGGCGCCCTTGGCCAGCGCCCAGGCGATGCGGCCCGGCGCTTCGGAGCCGAGGAGTGCCACCACCGGAACCGGTGCATCGTCGCCATTCCATGGCAACAGATCGTCCCACCCCTGATCGGCATCGACCAGGACGATATCGGCCGGCGTCTCGGCAAGATCGAGCGGCTTCCACTGCACCAGAACGGTGACGCCGAGACGTTCAAGCTGCCGCTTCAGGCGCTCGATGTTGTCGTCGGCGCGATGCAGGATCGCGGCGCGCCAGGAAACGAAATTGGGCGTGCGCGTCATTGCACCACCCTCAGATGCGGGGCGTGCTGGATGGGCAGCGTGCCGACGAGATAAGGGTCGGCGGCGATGGCGCCATGCGAGGCGATGATGTCGAAGCCGGAGCGCTCGTTGATGCGGCCCAGATGGAAGGGCAAGGCGGCGTGGTTGGTGCGCGGATCGATGGCCAGCGTGCCGAGCACAGTCTGCCGCGGCCGGGCATGCAGGAAGCCGCGCACGCTGGCAGGGTCGTCGCGGTCGGCCTCCGACACCGCCTCGGCGCAAAGTTTCACGGCGGCGTAGGCGCCGGCAAAGAAGCTGGAGACGCGACGCTCGGCGCCGAAGCGGGCGGCGACGCGTTGCTTGAAGCCGCGGTTCTCGAACGACGCCAGGCTTTCGAAATAGGAAGCCGTCGAGAGCTGGCCGATAGCCACGCCCGGCTCGATCTCGCCGAGCTCGCATTCGGTCAGGTCGCAGCTCAGCACCGGGCAGTGCTCCGGCGCGAAGGCGGGATCGTGCGCGGCGAGCTGCTTGACGGCGGCAAGGAAGGCATAGCTCGAAGGGCCGATCATGTTGTTCAGGATGAAGTCCGGCCTATGGCGCTCCAGGTCGGCGATGAGCAGGCCGACATCGGTCTCCTCGATCGGCAGGCAGCGCTCGCCCACCACCTCGCCGCCGGCGCGCATGAGAAGCTCGCGCGCCAGCCGGTTCATCTCCCAGCCCCAGACATAGTTGGCGCCGGCGAGATAGACGCGCTTGCCGTGGCGCGGCAGCATATAGTCGAACAGCGGGATCAGATGCTGGTTGGGACAGGCGCCGGTGTAGATGACGTTCTCGTTGGCCTCGAAACCTTCATAGGGGCAGATGTACCAGAGCAGCCCGTCATATTTCTCGACCAGCGGGATGACATCCTTGCGCGACAGCGAGGTGATGGTGCCGATCACATTGCGGCAGCCCTCGTCGCGCAGCATCGAACGGATCAGATCGAGGTAGCGCTCCGGCTGCCCGGCCGGATCGCCGAACACCGGCTCAATGCGCACGGGGCTGCCGGCCTTCTCCAGTTCCTCGATGGCGAATTCGGCGCCGGCGCGGCAGTCGCGCCCGATCGCCCCGTAGGGACCGGTGGTCGAATAAAGAATACCGACCCTGAACGTCTTCACCCGGACCTCAAAAAACAAAGGCCCCACACGCACCCCATGCTCGATGAGACGCGGCGGGGCCATGCTGCCCTTGTCCGGCCTTGCCGGACGCGATGTGTTACGCGGAAAAATGTGCGCTTGCGAAATAGAACACGAGCAGGCGCACACTTGTCAACGGCGACTTGCTCGAATGGAATAGCTTGGAGGTTAGCTCATTAGACGGTCGGCTCGACATGGAGCATGCAGGTCAGTCCACAGTCTGCATTTCGGCCGGGCTACCTAAGGCTGCCGGTTAGAATGCGAGCTGATCGACTGCCTACAATCCGGCAAGGGGAAATGCCCGATCCTGGCTTGATCACGACCTCCAAGTGGTCGCAAGCATTTCCGCTTTCGTGAAGCGTCGAGGCTGACCTCTACGACCGAGATGAGGCGCGAAGCAGTCGTTTGAGATGGTAGCCAGGAAAGGATTGTTACGGACTACCTGTCGCTCCAGTCTTGTTATGGCTTGTTCAAGGCATGCGACCAGGCGCCCACTTCCGAGCGACTCACGATCACACTACCCGCCTCGATTTCGCGCTGCATGCGCTGTCCCAAAGTTTCAATATCGACCTCAGCGGCCGTCGCAACTCCCCGGCTCTGGATTTCCGGCAGCATCGTGACAATAAGTTCGGCGGTCTGGTTTGACCATTCGAATCCGCCCTTGGTTCCCCCAACCACCGCCTCCATGTGCATTGAGGGCGCGGGCAATCCAGCCGCACGGAATGCCGCATCGAGCTTGATACCCATATTGGTCTCGATACCTTTGAGTTCGCAAAGCCAAAGTCCAATCACCCCGATCCATTGCTTGATGATCCCGCAAGCACAAACGGACATGCGGTCGCGGTCCCCGTTGTCTGGTTCGATGTCGCCAGGATCGATGAACCGCTGGAACAAAACACCGGCTCGGACCGTGCCGCGGCGTTAAGTCCCCAGACGACGAGCAAAAGATGAACCGCCCATAGAGCCGGCGCGAGCAACGACGAGAGAACCGTTGCGGATCGCATAGCTAATTCCTCTCGTAGAAACTGTTAGGACGGTAGTGGCTTCCAACGCATCAGCCGCCTTTGACGGGACGCGAAGCCCCGATGGCCTAGGCATAGCTCGATCTCGTAACCGACCAATTCCGCTGGCCGCCAGGTCTGTTTCCAGCTTGTTTCGATCTCGATGCCACCCTTGGCGGAAGTATGTCCATCACGTAAAGCGTATGTCTTGCAGGAGCCCCCTATGTAGCCCCGCCCAGAGACCTTGCCTCGGCTTCGCTTGGCACCGTGGTCATCAAGCCGCGGTACCGACACTGACATGACTGGGGCTTCGCGCGCTCGCGGTTAGGCGCCACTTCGTCGGCCATCATGTCGTCCCCTCAAATCTCTTTTGCAATTCGGCGCCCCCATTTCAGTCAACGAAGCGCGTCCTGTCGGACCTGAGGACGACCTCAGCGAAGTCGGGCACTTCCAGACCCTGGCGGACCTGGGCCTCAAGAACCTGCTCGGCCGCCCTGACGGCGGCGAGCCGCGCCAGCACTGTCTTAGCTTCCAGGCGGGGCACCACGGCGACGCCATCGCGGTCGCCGACGAGTATGTCTCCCGGCGAGATAGTCACTCCTCCCAGCACCACCGGAAATCCGACAGTGCCTGGACCATTGCGCGCCGGCGAGTTCGCGATGACCCCAGCACAGTAGACCGGCAACCCGACCGCCTCGATTCCGACAATATCGCGAACGAGGCCATCCGTGATGAAGCCGGCGATCCCTTTGTTCCGTGCCATGCCGAGCACGAGATCCCCAGTGACTGCCGCACCGGCAAAGCTGTCGGTGGCCGCAACAATGACATCGCCAATCACGGCGGCATCCAACGCCCCAAACAATGCGAGATTGTCGGCGGGGCCGCAGTGACATGTCACGGCGACGCCGACCAGCGTAGCAGTACTTGGCGATAGGGGCTTGATTGCATGGTGCAGGGCCCCGCGCCCACCCATGGCGTCGATGACGTGGCTGACGGGCACGCCCGAAAAGGCATTGATGATTTCTGCTGCAGGCCGTTCGAAACGGCGCTTGATGGTGAGCAAAGGCGGGTCTTCAATCACGTGGCAGCCTCCTAGCCTGGACGAACGAAAGACAGTCCGGCCCGAGGTCGCGCAAGGTCCGTGCCCCCATCAGTGCCATGACCCGGTCGATCTCCTTGCGATAGAGTTCGAGCACGTGTCGCACACCATCCTCGCCGGCGACCGCGAGCCCCCATAACTGCGGCCGACCGATCAGACAGCAGGAGGCGCCGAGCGCCAATGCCTTGACGACGTCAGAGCCTCGCCTGATGCCGCCGTCAATCAGCACCGGAATGCGCCCGTCGACAGCTGTGACAACTGCCGGCAACGCGTCCAGCGACGCGGCGGCGCCGTCGAGCTGGCGTCCGCCGTGATTAGACACGATGATGCCGTCGATTCCGCGTGCCACGGCCTCGGTGGCTTCGCCGGGATGCAGGATGCCCTTCAGCAACAACGGTCCGGACCAAATGGTGCGCAGCCAGTCAACGTCCGCCCAGGAGAGCCCGGGGTCGAGCAGTGAGGCCATGCGGCCCGCCAGCGCGCCGACCGTCGCCGTCTCGCCGGGGCGCGCGTAATTGCCGAAGGTCATTTTCGGGAGTCGGGTGCGCATACGCAGCAGCCACACCGCCTTGGTGGCGGCGGCAAGCGTCCCGGCCACGCCGAAGCGCGGCGGGATAGCAAAACCGTTGCGGATGTCGCGTTCCCGGTTGCCGAGCATCTGATTGTCGATGGTAAGCACCAGCGCGTTGTATCCTGACGCCCTTGCACGATCCACCATTTCTCGGGTGAAGCCGCGATCGGTATAGACGAACACCTGCATCCACCGCGGAGCGGTCCCAGTGGCCGCTATGTCCTCCAGCGTGCACACCGAGCCGTGGCTGGCGCAGTAGAAGGTGCCAGCGGCCGCCGCGGCTCGGGCTGCCGCGCACTCACCGTCGGGCCAGAACAGACCGGCCAGGCCGGTTGGCGCGATGCCGAGCGGGATGGCAAGCTTCACTCCGAAGAGGTCAAGGGAAAGATCCCTTGTTGCCGCTCCATTGAGTGGTCGCGGCAGAAGGGCAACCTCGTTGAAAGCCTGCTCGTTCCGGCGCAGCGTTCGCTCATCCTCGGCGCCGCCGTCGGCGAAGTCGAACACCGGGCGCGGCAAAGTCCGCCGCGCGGCGTCGCGGACCGCGGCCACGCTGTACAGGCGCCTCAGCGCTGCCGGCGAAGCATGCGATGCCGCAACGGGGGCACCGCCGTTGACCAAAGGGGCTAGGTTCGAGAGAGTCGAGGAGCTACTCACGGCTTCTTACCGCCGATGCGACCGTGGTGCGTCGGTCCACCGCCTCCCGGAACACGCATGCAGCAGAGGGTGCCATCGAAGGAGGGGTCGCTGCCGGTCGCCAGCACGCCGGCATTTGTCACCCAAAGCATCTCGCCCGAGAAGACGCAGTTGGTCGTTGCCTTGCCGCAGATGAAGAAACCTTCCGCTGTGCCGTCCGGCCTGAGCACATGAATCCCGTTGGCGGCAATATCCGTTACATAAAGGCGACCATCGGCACCGATCTTCAGCCCGTCGGGGATCGGGTTCGTCCCGGGCAAGCGGCCAAGGTCTTCGACGAAACCATCCGGACGCTGCCGCTTGACGCGCCCTGTATAGGACTCGCCCCAGACGATAGAGCCGTCGGCCTCGACCGCCACTCCATTCGGGAAGGTCGGTTCGTCGAAGCCGAGAACAAGGTACGCACTGCCATCGGGGTTGATGGCAAAGATGTAGCTGGGGTCGGGGTTCCTGGGTTTGTAAGTGCCAGGATCGCTGAAGATAAGCCGGCCATCAGCAGCAAATACGAGATCGTTTGGACCATTCAGCCGAATGCCCGCAACTTCGGTCAGCAGGATTTCCGGCTTTCCGCCTTCGGCAACTCGCTGGATCGATGGCTTTGTCATCTCCGCGGCCCGCCAAGGTCCGGTCGTGCCGCCGTTCTGGCAGACATAGAGCAAGCCATCCGATCCGAGAACGCAGGCATTGGGCGCTCCCGCAACATATGCGAACTGGCGAGCGGTTCCATCATGATCTATGGCCGTCAGCTGGCTGCGATAGCTTTCGACGATGACAACGCGCCCGTCAGGGAGCACCGTTGGGCCCTCGGGCCAGCCGAGGCCGGTGGCGACAACCTCGACCGCCAGCTTTTCAACCTCGTTCATCGTGCGATCTCCAGACCGGCAACCTATCAAGATTTGTCGGGTACAATCCAGCCTGGCGATCTGGCAGGCAGTCGGACCCGGCGACTCGAAAGACAGTTCCCCGGACGTGCGGCTTGACGGAGCCCCACAAGCCAACCCCTACTCCCGCCGCCGACAAAGCCGGGAGGGGGCCACCAGCGCCAATAGAGCGGGGTCTCGCCGGCAGGACAGGGATTATACGAACACGGTCGAAGTGGAGAAGGTTGGTTCCCAGTGCCTTTCCCTCTACCACCTTCAAAGTCCAAACAATTCTCTGCTCCGCTGGCAGGCGCTCTGAAGCCCAGCGTTTGCAGGGTGTGTGGCCAAAAGCTGGGGAGTGCCACAGCGCCCTGAGCGTGCAAATTGCTCTCTGAATGCCCATTATTCTCCTAAGCTGTGGAGTAAGCCCCAAAAATCCCCAGGTTTTGACGACAGGAATATCAATGCTTTAGCATCAGCCTTGCTGCGGGCAGTTTTGCGGTTCGCTCGCCTGGCCAAGAAGACCACAACTATTCCATCGCTCCCTAGGTCCGGTTTGCGCTACATCGCCAAGCCACTGCTCGGACGTTGCGTCTTGGCCGGAACCGGAATGGCGGCTTTCCGGCTTCGCAACGAAGATATCGGACGTTCGACCTGCCGGGTCGGGGTCGTGAGCCCAAACAGTCATTTGTTTCCACTCACGCCCAATGGTAGCTGATCCAGCCACTGTCGAGGCTGCGTCCCAATGTCTTTCTGCGCAAATAAGCAGCTGTTCGTGGGTGGATACCGATTTCTGTGGGTTTGATCTGGAGCAAGTCGCTTCATACCCGCGCCCGCTACCATTTCGTTCGAGTTTGCCGTCAGTGGAGGAGTCCAATCTGGACCGAGCCTGCCATGAAGTCTCTGCGCGTCGTTGTTCGCCACCATGGCGGACCTGAAGTTCTGGAGATTGCGGAGGAAGAGGCCCCCCATCCGGCATCAGGTGAGCTGCGGGTGCGAACAATCGCCGCCGGCGTCTCCTTCGCAGAGCTATTGATGCGGGAGGGGATTCATCCGGAAAAGACGACCCTGCCATTCACGCCAGGATGGGACATCGTAGGCATCGTGGACGAGGCCGGAGAGGGAGCGTCCCGAGCGATGGTTGGTAGAATGGTTGCGGCGCTGCCCATTCATGGTGGCTACGCCCAGTTCATCTGCCTGCCGGAAGCTGAACTCACTCCGGTTCCAACTGGTGTTGATCCCGCCGAGGCAGTTAGCCTCGTGCTGAACTACGTTACGGCCTATCAGATGATGCATCGCCTTGGGCATGCCTCAGCGGGACAACGGGTCCTTATTCATGGCGCGGCCGGCGGAGTGGGCACGGCCCTGCTGCAACTTGGCCGCCTGGCAGGTCTGGAGATGTATGGAACCGCATCTCTTTCAGCTCATCAGATCGTATCAGATCTCGGGGCCACGCCGATCGACTACGAGCGGGCCGACTTCGTCAACGAGATCCATCGCCTGACAAACGACGGCGTGGATGTCGTCTTCGACGGGGTCGGCGAAGCCAATGTCTGGCGTTCGTTTCGGGCTCTAAGGCCTGGTGGCCGCGTCATAGCCTATGGCTTCACTTCATTTCTGCAGAAGGGCCAACTGGCAGGGGGGTTGCGTTATCGTCTTCGCGGGATATTGCGACCTGCGTGGTACGCGGTCCGCGCTTTCGTTTCACCAGGCCGACGACGCATACTCCCTTACAGCATACAATATTTGAAACGGTGGAAGCTCGCTTGGTTCCGCGAAGATCTCGGCGCCTTACTCGAGCTGCTTCGCGACGCGAAGATCAAGCCGTTGGTGGCTGAGCGGATGCCCTTGACCGAGGCTCGTCGCGCCCAGGAGCTGCTCGGTCAGGGAGGCGTTAAGGGCAAGCTCGTGCTGATCTGCAATTCGCTTGCCTCCCGAGAAGGATTGCCGAGCTAGAGCAGAGCCTTTGAAACGTGAAGGGCCGCCTCCGGCGTCGGCCTTGATCGTTTCAACGACTGCTTCACGGCGCAATCACGACGTCCGCTAACCTCAGAGACCAAAAAATCGCTACCGCGCCTACTCATTCCTCCAAATCCTGCAGCGATAGCATGGCGGAGGACTTCTTCGCCTCGCAAGTGCCTCATCGTGGCGATAAGCCCGGCTTGACACATTGCGGCCCGCCGGCTGATCGAAGCGCGCGAGTTCGAAGTTCGAAGAGCGATAAAGTCAGCGAGCGTCGCGGGTCCCGAGCCTAGGCCAGTCCATCAGTCTCGCTCTCCTCATCAAAGGCATCGGCACCCAGCCGGCCCGCAATGACCAACCAATCTCGCACGATTGTTTGCAACACTTCAGGCCGCGAAAGCTTCAACTGCGCCGCCAACAAGTCGACCGCCTCGTCAACCTCGGCTTCCAAGGCAAGGCCCGAGGTGTTCCTCAGCCGCAGGGCTGCATTCATCAACATGACTTGCAGGTCCGCGCGAGACATCCGAAATATGTGCAGCAGCAACCTCGAGTTTCTCGGCGAACGCTCGGTGGGTCATGGGTCCAACCTAGTTGTGAAAGCTATTGAGATCGACCTCTCCGCGAAAACAGCTCGGCAGTAATTTCGTCTCTGTCCCCACCATGCCTGGCGATCAAAGCCAGCGCTTCCTGGCGACCAATGTTGCCGAGCTTCATGAGGTACGGAACCTCAAACGTTCTCTTGTTGAAGCGCCATTCTGGCACGCGCCGTGGTGCTGCCTTTCGCGCTGTTGTTCCATCTTGACGCATCATTGACTCCTCATCCTGATGTGATGGTGGAGACGCAAATTCCGTGCCTCTTGGGCGGCAGTTCGACCGGCGGCAGGGAGGCACAATAAAGGACGCGCCTCCTTCAGGACCCGCTCTTCGCAGCTGGGCGACGCTAATTTCGATCCGGCACTGAGCAGTCACGCCGGTCAGTTTGATTTGGCGCAAGGACGGCGGGTAACTCCGCGAGCAGGATGACGGCCGGGGTGTAGCGCTTCCGCTGCCGTCCCGAAGGAGATTGCCATGAAAACCATATCGACGAGGGCAGCGCTCGGACTTGCTGCCGCAATGCTCATGGCTGACGGTGCTGGCGCCGTCCGGGCTGCTTCCCTTGTCGAAATCTCAATGTGGGACAAGGGCGCGGGTATGGAGATGCCGATGGGGCTCGCCTATGCGACGCCAGGACTCGATATCACCAAGGCGACCATGGGCATCAAGGCTTCGCCGGGCACGGTGAAGGCCGGAGAGGTCACATTCAAAGTGATCAACGACTCCAAGGATACGGTTCATGAAATGATCGTGATGTACCTTGCAGAACCCGGCAAGCCGCTTCCTTATCTTGAGGCCGAGAACCGGGTCGACGAAGACAAGGCTGGCGACAAGGGCGAGGTGTCGGAACTCGATCCGGGCAAATCAGGCACATTGACCGTCGAACTGAAGGCAGGAAAATACCTTCTTATCTGCAACGTGCCTGGTCACTATGGGGCCGGCATGTGGGCCGAATTCACGGTTCATCCATAGGAGGGGACCGGGCTTCGCAAACGTTTCGGCAATCTGGAGGTTTTGAAGGGCATCTCCCTTGAGGCCAGGGAGGGAGACGTGGTCTCGATCCTTGGTTCTTCCGGATCGGGAAAGTCGACGATGTTGCGCTGCATCAACATGCTGGAAATTCCGGATGAAGGGCGCATAGAGGTCGGGGGCGAAACAATCCTGCTTGAGAAAAAGGGCGGGAAGACGCGGCCGGCCGACATGCGGCAGCTCCAGGGGATACGCGCACGCGTCGGCATGGTGTTTCAAGGGTTCAATCTGTGGTCTCACATGACTATCCTCGAGAACCTCATCGAAGCACCCATCCACGTCCAGAAACGTCCTCGCGCGGAATGCATTGAGGAGGCGGAGGCGATGCTGGCCAAGGTGGGTATTGCCGACAAGCGCAACCACTATCCGGCGCACTTGTCCGGCGGCCAGCAGCAACGAGCGGCGATCGCACGGGCGCTTACCCAGCGGCCCAAAGTCATGCTGTTCGACGAGCCGACCTCGGCGCTCGATCCCGAACTTGTCGGCGAGGTCCTGCGCGTCATGCGCGCGCTTGCCGAAGAAGGCAGGACGATGCTCGTGGTAACCCACGAGATGGGTTTCGCCAGAGATGTCTCCAGCAAGGTCGTATTCCTGCACAAGGGCCTGGTCGAGGAAGAAGGACCGCCAGGCGAGCTCTTTACTGCCAGCCGATCGGACCGCTTCCGTCAGTTTCTGGTCGGTAGCAACGGCCAGGGCCACAGCTAGGTCAGTCGTGCTCGGGTCGTGCGCTGTGTCGCCAGAAGCTGGCTCGTTTCGCTGCCGCTATGCGAGCTATGAGCCGGATGCGCCGGAGCACGGCATCGGGCCCCAGCGGCCATTGGTGGTATGGATGGTCGAGACTTCGGGGAAGCCGCCCAGCACCCGGACCACGCGGGTGCCGGTGGGCACCCGGGAGGTGGTGCCCACCAGCGTCCTGGCCGCCGCCGCCACGAGGCCAGGATGGGGATCAACATTGGAATGAGTTTCGACCGAGGCATACACGGCTGCTCCGACTGAGAAGCGAAGCGTCCACAGTACTTCCGATGGAGGTAGGTCCTGCACATGATTGATCTCCGTTTCCGCACTCGTAGCTGCGCCGCTTGTACGAGGGCCGTTCTGAGACCGGTCAAGAAACGGGTTCAGGAACGCGCTTGCAACGACAACAGAGCGGTTTTACGGCGCCCGAGGACAACCGCCATGCCGACGATGACCACGACGCATGTCGCGCCGAGCAGCATGGCGGAGACGGCCGCGGATTCGGGGCTTGTGTTGAAGCGGATCCCCTCCCACAACTTTCTCGGCAGTGTCTTCACCGACAGGTCGCTGAGGAAGATCGAAGCCACCGATTCATCGAATGAGAGAAGCATCGCAAGCAGAGCGCCGACGGCCAGGCCCGGAAGCAGCAGTGGGAAGATGATGGTGCGAAAGATGCGCCACGGATTGGCCCCGAGGCTCGCAGCGGCGAGCGACAGCCAGGGGTCAATGGAACTGTGTGTCGCCGATGCGACGAGATAGACCACGGGAAAGACCAGAACCGTATGAGCGATGATGATGCCTGCCTCGGTATCAACGAGCCCGACGCGCGCGAAGGCGAGATAGGCCCCCAGCGCGAAGACGACGGCCGGCACGCTCAAGGGCGCCAGTACCAGGGCTTCGGCAGCACCCTGAAACCGGAAATGGCGACCGAAACCGAGTACTGTGAGAATGGCCAGGACGAGGCTTAGAACACAAGTGACAGCGCCGATGCGAAGACTGGTCAGCGCCGCCGCAATCCATTCCGGGCTGCCGAGGATCTTCTCGAACCATCGCATCGAATAACCGGGAGGCGGAAAGATAAGCACGTCCGCCGAACTGAACGACACCGGGAAGAGCACGACCAGTGGAAGAAGAATGAAGACAGATATTGCGCAGAGATAGGCCGGTTCGACAAACCGCGCGCTGAAGTGCCAAAACGCCGGAATGTGGAAACGCGAGGTTGGCAAGGCTACCGACTTGCGAAGAAGCGCCTTATCCGCCTGCACTGCCCCCTGTTGCGGCATGGCGGGCGGCAATGAGCCCGGACGCTGCCACCGCGAGAAGTATCGCGCCACCGCGGAGAGCGCCATGACGACAATCGTCGCCGTCGCGGCAAGCGTAATGCCGAGTGCTGCGGCGAAAGCCCAGTCAGCCCCAGTCTCGATTTCCGACTGGATCACTTGTGCAAGCATCTGCTGGCGCTGGTTACCGAGGAAGGCAGGCGCAATGAAGCTCGCCATGGTGAATAGAAAAATGATGGTGACACCGGACTGGATGCCGCGGATTGCAAGCGGGACAACCATGCCCAGCCAGGCGCGCAGTGGGTTGGCGCCGAGCGTATGAGCAGCCAGAAGAATGCGCCCGTCGATGCGCCGCAGGACACTGACGAGGGCAAAGACCATCATGGGAATGGAGGAGTGCACCAGGGCTAGAACGACCGCCGGCTCGCTGAAGAGAAGGGGGAGCGGCTCCGAAATCAGCCCGAGGCCGAGAAGCGTCGCGTTGACAAGGCCACGCTGTCCGAGGATCGCCAACCAGGCGAAAGTCCGCACCAGCACGCTGGTCAAGAAGGGAACCAGCACCAATAGACCGAGAAGAAGGCCCTTCACTCCGCTCGCCCGGCTCAAGAGCCACGCCAAGGGAAACGAGACGACGAGCGTTATCGCAGTTGCTTCCAGACTGATGCGCACCGTCGTTGCGATGATCTGCGGGTACGGATTCCCAAAAATCCGCAGGAAACGCCCGACGGCATCACCGCCGAACGCCTCTGGCACGATATTCAGGAGCGGGAGAGCGAAAGCGAGGAGGAGCAGAAGGAACGCTGGAGCGAGCAGGAACACGCTCCACCAATTGATCAACCCGTTCCGCCTCATTTTCATTTGCTCCTGTCGACGTGCCGTCACTGCATGATGTAGGTGGACCAGCGGGCCTTCACAGACTCGTAGTTGTCGTGCCACCATTCTGAATCGAGGACTGCGCCAAGCTTCGCGTTGTCCGGATTGCTCGGCAGGTTCTTGGCGACGGCTGGGTCGAGGAGCTTCAGCGCATCGACATTGGTCGGGCCGTAGGGGATCTGCCGGGTCAGTTCCGCCTGCTGCTCGGGCTGGATGGCGAAGTTGATGAACTTCATCGCCTCGGCTGCATGCGGAGCGCCCTTCATCACGGCCCAGAATTCTGTATCCGACAGCGAGGCGTCCCAACTATAAGCCCAGTTGGCGCCTGCTTTGATGGCGTCGTTAACTCGGCCATTCGCGATGTAAGCCAAGTCGATCTCGCCCTGCTGGATGAGAGCCTGCTGATCTGAGGCACCCTTGTAGCCAACGATCTGATCCTTGACCCGATCGATAACCTTGAAGGCGCGATCCACATCCAGGGGGTAGAGATCAGTGGGCTTTACGCCGTCACCCATCAGAGCGAACTCGAGGGAGTAGGTCGGGTCCGACGGCATCACGCGGCGGGCTTTTACCGCAGGGTCGAAGAACTGAGCTGCGGTCACGCCGTTCGGGAACTTCTCCTTGCTCCACGCGAGATTCGTACCGAACTTGATATAGCCGACACCGTACTGCTTGCGAAACTCGGCCGGGATGCCGTCGGCCTTTATGACAGAATAGTCGAGTGGTTCGAGAAGCCCGTCTTTCACCTCGTTCACAAAAGCGGGGCTCTCGGCGGAGACGACGTCCCAGCTGATGTTGCCGCTCTGCTCCATCGCCTTGACCTTGGGATAGCCGGTGCCGGTGGTGCCGGTAACTTTGGCACCCGTGGCTTTGGCGTATGGCTCGAAGAAAGCCTTTGTCTGCGCGTCCTGGAACGCCCCGCCGTAGGAAGCGATAACGACCTCCGCCGGATCCGCTGCAGGCGCCGCCTGCGCAAACAAGAAGACGCTGGCCGCGGCGAGCAAGCCGGCTGAGATACCAATATGCGGTCTGTTTGTTGTCATGGGTTCACCCTCCTTAATATCCGCTTCAGGGAGATCCTTCAGCCGGAAGAACAGCGACGGATGCCGGCATCCATCGCGCGATGACGGGTTTGCCGGGAGCCAGGTGTCCGGCCGCATCATCTCCACGCGTGATGCTGGCGAGCAGGGACTGCCCGTCGGAAAGTTCCAGCGCCACGCGCCAGCCGGCGCCGAGGTAGGTGACATCGCGGATCGTCGCGGGAACACCAAAGGCACTGTCTGATACGATTTGGGGTGCGGAGCGGACGGAGACGTTCTCCGGCCTCACCACAATATCGAAAGGCGCCGTCGCGGGGGACGGCAATGACTGGCGCACGCCGGCGATCTCGTATCCACGGCCGCCATCCGTCGCGGTAACGCGCAGAATCGAGCACTCGCCGAGGAAGCGTGCCACGAAGTGATTGGACGGTGCGGCGTAGATGGTTTCCGGATCGGCGACCTGGAGAAGCCGCCCCCCGGCCATGATCCCGATCCGGTTCGCCATGGCCATGGCTTCCGACTGGTCGTGTGTCACGTAGATGACGGTGATGCCGAGCTCGCCCTGAATGCGCTTCAATTCCTGCTGCATCTGGTCGCGGAGCCTTCGATCGAGGGCGCCAAGCGGTTCGTCCATGAGCAGGAGGTCGGGGCCGAAAACGAGAGCGCGGGCGAGCGCCACGCGTTGCTGCTGCCCACCGGACAACTGCGACGGATATGAAGACCAGCGATCGGCAAGATTGACGAGACCGAGCGCGGCATTCACTCGCGCCTCGCGCTCGGCACGTGCGACGCCGCGCATCCTCAGCGGGTAGGCAACGTTCTCGGCAGCCGACATGTGCGGGAAAAGCGCATAGTTCTGGAAGACCACCCCGATCCGTCGCCGATGCGGAGGCACGTCCGAGACGGACGTGCCCGACATCAGCACGCGGCCTTCGGTTGGCGTGTCGAACCCCGCCAGGAGCATGAGGAGCGTCGTCTTGCCGGAACCGCTCGAGCCGAGCAGCGCGAAGAACTCCCCCGACGAGATGTCGAGGGTAACGTCGCTCACCGCAGACACACTTCCGTAGCGCCGGGTGACACCCTGAAAGGAAACGGCGGGGAGTGGCTGGCCTG
>NZ_JBFUEE010000013.1:0-64869 GCF_056404355.1 Mesorhizobium sp. P2_D5 | reverse complement strand
GCGATAGGCCTTGAAGGAGCGGCCCTGATGCAGATAGACCTCGCCCGGGCTTTCATCGGTGCCGGCCAGCAGCGAGCCGATCATGGCTGCGCTGGCGCCGGCGGCGAGCGCCTTGGCCAGATCGCCGGAATATTTGATGCCGCCGTCGGCAATCACCGAGACGCCTGATTTGTGCGCCGTCTCGACCGCCGACATGATGGCCGAAAGCTGCGGCACCCCGACGCCGGCAACGATGCGAGTTGTGCAGATCGAGCCCGGGCCGATGCCGACCTTGACGGCATCCGCGCCGGCGTCGGCGCAGGATTGAAGGGCGAGACTCGCTCCGGAATGTGCATTGTGAACGAAAGCCCATGCGCCTGCACGAACGTCTGAGCGAGCTTTTCGCCGACGTCATGAACGATCGCCTCCAGGATCGCCTCATAAACGCTGCCAGTGTCTTCCTCGATCTCCGCAATGCCGATACCCACCCACGTCGCGCCCTCGGTCTGAGCACAGCGCTCTTCGAGAAAGCGGACAAGCTTTGTGGCGTCGTAGGATCGCATGAAAATTGTGGTCTCGCCTGACACGATGTCATCATCGCATAGGCTCGGCGAGTCAGGCACGCCAGACAAGGTCCGCAAAGGGTGGAGAGCGGTCCTTACGGCGAACGACCATCCACTTCGCCATCACCGTTCGCGGTGCAACCTCAAATCCCAGTGTTGATAGAACGAGACGACCTTCGTGTTCGTCTCCCATACCAGCAGTTGCACCTTCACGACGCCACGCCCACGCTTCGCCGACCTCGACCATCTGCTTGCGCCCAACGGTCATCGGGTCACGAATGCGATTTGTCGATCATTTCGCGGATGCCTGCCGCAAAGGCTTTGACAGTAAAGCCGGGCGGTAGAGAGTCGATCAGTGCAATATCCGAAATCGCGCCTTTGAACCGAAGTGGACGCAATGCCGTGTACTCAGGCGAGTTGTACCATTTGTCGAGTGACTGCCGATCAGGGAACTCCATGACTACTATCGAGCCTGGCCACGCACCCTCCAACACATCGACCGGCCCTTGAGCTAACCATTTGCCCCCGTAGGGGGCGACCGTCGCCTCCACCTGATCAAGGTAAGACAGCGCATCCAGGTTGGGGATGTCACCGGGAATGCGAAGATGATTGACGAGATACGTTGCCACGGTGTCGCCTCCTGAAATTTCGTTTGCTGGGACCGGGCTCGGCCAGCAAGTTCATTGCGCATACTAGGTGGCTAAGGCCATTCGTCGAGTCATACAAAGGTTTGGTCGAGACAAAGGGCGGAAAGCTCTTCGGCCCCGGCTCACGGGAGTAGGTTGGTAGCAGCGCAGAAGTCCGAAATGGGTCGAAAGCGGACTTAAGACTGATAGTCTGCAATGTGTCGATACGCGACAGTTCTGATGGCGATCCGTACGTCCGAAGATGGCAGTGCGCCTGTCGAGTTATTGACCTCGCGACGACCGAAGTCGGAAGGCAACCAGCTCTAGTCTTTTGAGGCGGCGTGAGGTCGGGAGGTAAGTTAGAGGAGGGTTTCAAATAGGCTGCCGGTATCGTCCTCAATCTCGGCGCTGCCGATGCCCAGCTCCTTCGCATCAGCGAACAGCTTATGCGTCAACTCGTGCCCGGAGATTACATCCATGACGACGTGCCAGGCATATTGGAGCCAAGCCACTCAGCACGCCTACCGACGCAAATTTTGAGTTTGGGCACAGCGCCGAAAGGCAGAATGCATGGCAACCACTTCACCGGACTCGAAGCTTGCCAAGCCGCAGTGATCGGAACGCACCACTCCTCAACACTCACACCAACGGATAGTCCGGACACCCATTCGTGTGAGCCGCTGATCCGGACGAACAATGGCCGCCTCGACACCTGTCCGGCAACATTCACATCAGCGATGGGCCGAACAGCCAATACGATCTGCAGCTGGTCGCTGACGCCACCACGGTGCGCGCGGAAAGTGCGACTGTGCGGAGTTCCTTTCTGAAGAAGTTGGCAACTCGGAAACTGGTTGAAATCAGCACCCCAATATCGACGCGGTTGCAACCGCTTTGCGAACCCTTTGATGAACACGGAGATATCAGATGAGCTCAGTTGAGGCTTCAGGCGCCGCCCTGACCTGGGAAGTACTTACCGTAAAGCGCCCAGGACTTAGTCGTGAGTTGCCTGCCGGGCAAGAGAGGTGGGCTTGGGTGGCGAACTCGTCGACCCTTATCTCGGGCGAGCGGGATGCCGTACTCGTCGACACTTTTCTGACGACCGAGCAATCCTTGACATTGCTGAACTGGGTAATCGCGAGCGGCAAGAACTTGACCGCGATCTATATCACGCACGGACATGGCGACCATTTTTTTGGCCTCGCGCCAATCCTGGAGCATTTTCCAACCGCAAGGGCTGTCGCGATACCCGAAGTTGTCAAGGCGATGGAGGCGCAACTGTCACCGGAATCGATCGATGGGTTTTGGCGCAAGCGTATCCCCGACGGGATACCCGAGCGGCTGCTCGTGGCCGATCCACTCGGTGAAAACGAATTGGAGTTAGAGGGACACAAACTCGTCCCTGTCAATACGGGGCAGACCGACACAGCCTGCTCTACAAGCCTGCATGTGCCTTCTATCGACCTGATCGTTGCAGGCGACGTCGTCTACAACGGCATTCACCCTTATCTCGCAGAGACAACCGCGCTGAGCAGGCTTCAATGGATCAGTGCCCTTGAGAAGCTTGAAGCACTTGAGCCGAAGGCGGTTGTTGCCGGCCACAAAATACCGGAAAACGACGATGACCCCCGCAACATCGGCGAAACGCGGAAATATCTGCGAGATTTCGATCGCCTCGACAAGATCACGAATACTGCGCGCGAACTCTACGACGCGATGTTGGAGCTTCATCCCAACCGCGCCAATCCGGGCTCGCTCTGGGGCGGTGCGCAAGCCGCAAAGAAGCTTGACTGATTGCCAAATTGCGCAGCGCGAAGACAAGGCTCCTTCCCCAAAGCCAGCGCAGGCGTTCTCGTGGTGGTCCAGACCGCGGTATCCTCTTGCTGCCAGAGAGACCGCCAGACCGATAGCCGCAAAAGCTATAGGCACTCTGCAGCCCGTGCCAACGTCCATAGGCCAAACGCTTGGCATGGCGCGACGTGTACTGTGAACTGTGTCGACTCGCACCCCTCCTGCGGTATGCCCGGGTCGTTCGTCCAGCGCCCTTTTCACCTGTGGCGCGGGCCTTTTCGAGGCAATCCTGTGGTTCCAACTCGGCCGCCGTAGTGCGCTTACCGTGCTTCGCGTTGCGGTATGCCGCAGCGCCGCAAGGAAGAAAGCATCGCAACCACCGCACCCGACTCGAAGCTTGCCAAGCCGCGGTGACCGGAATGCACCGTACCTCAACATTCACACCAACGTATGGTCCGGATATCCATTCGTCTGGGCTGCGTATCCAGTAGGACAATGGCCGTCTCGACACCTATACGGCAATATCCACATCAATGGTCGCACGCACAGCCAATACGGCAGCGGCAGTTTTCAGAGCCTTGGCTGTTAAAGGCCTTGCTCCGAGGCGTGCCGCGTAATGCAGGCCAGCTGAGCCATCGGATTCGGAGCAACAGGCATACCAGCTTGAGCCACCTTGCGGGAGTGCGATGAGTATTGCTGTCGTGCGACATCCGACCATCGTCGCAGGATTTCCTCCTGCGTCCTGGGCGTTCGCGCTCAGGATCTGGGTGGCAATCGTCGTGGCCCTCTATACGAGCTTTTGGCTCGAGCTGCAGTCGCCATCTACGGCGGCGCTCACAGTCACCGTTCTGGCACTCCCCACTCGCGGCCAAGGTATGGAAAAGGCCGCCTTCCGGCTGATCGCGACCGTGCTCGGCGTCACGGCGTCGATCGCCATCGTCGGGCTCTTCGCCCAAAGCGGCGGAATCATGCTCGCCGCGTTCGCCGCATGGATCGGGCTGTGTGTCTACACGGCAGGATTGCTGGACGGCAACCGCGCTTACGCTGCAGCACTCGGCACGATTACCGTTGCGCTCATTGCGATTCAGCAAATCGATAGTCCCCAGCAGGTCTTCGAGACGGGCGTGGCGCGTGGCGCGGCCATCGCCGTTGGTGTTCTCGCAGTCACTTTCGTGAACGACCTTTTGGCCGCCCCCGACCATTATCCGAAAGTGGCCGCCCAACTCGAAGCGTTGCAGCGCCGGGTCGCGGATTACGCCCAGAGCACGGTTCGCGGTCAGACCATGCCTGCCACGATGGCAGCCGGACTCCTGCGCGAGATCACGGCGCTGCGTCCTGATATAGCAAGCCTCGCCACAGAATCGAGCAACGGACAGGCGAGAAGCGCGGCTGCCCGTGCCGCGGCAGTGGATCTCGTCGCTGAACTGGCTACGGCCCGGGCACTGGAAACGTTGCCGGTCGCTGCCGAACCGCGGTCGCGGGAGCAAGCTATCTCCGAACTTGAATCAAACTCCACCGTGCCCAGGTTCAAGTGGCCTTCAGGCAGCTTGGCAGAAGGCTCATCCGGTCTGATGGCGATATGTCTCGCCTGGCTCACTGGAGAACTGCTCCGAAGGAACAGGGACGTGCGGGGCAGCCTCGACGCATTGCGGGCAGGAAACCACGGCTCCCACGAGTGGCGCACCCCTTTATACCGCTCCCGCCGCATTGCGGCGCAGACCGGCGTCAGAGCCGCAATCTCCTTTGTGCTGCCATCGATGTTCTTCATGATGACGGGGTGGCCGGCAACCGAAGCCTGCCTTGCACTTATCGCCGTGCTGATTGGGTTGAGCGCTACCGTACCTGACGCACGCACCTTCACGACGCTCGCGGTCGTGGCCATGCCGATCTCCTGTCTGCTTGCCGGTATTCTGGAGTTCGTGGTTCTGGACGGCGTCACCGGGTTCCCTTTGCTGGCGATTGGTCTGGCGCCTTTCACCATCGGCTGCGCACTGCTGACAACGTTGCCAAATCCGATCCTGTCGACCCTTGGGCGGTTGACCCTGATCTTCGTCATAGCTTTCTTCGCACCAAGCAACCCACAGACCTACGATCCACAGACCTTTCTATTCGTCTGCTTTTTCGCGTGTCTTGCGACAAGTTTGCTGTTTGGAGTTCAACTTCTGATCCCTCCTGTGTCGAACGATCACCGGCTTCGCCTTCTGCTGGAAGACGCTCGCCGCGAGCAGCGCAGTCCGAGATTTGACCGAGCTGGGCACCTCGCACGGGAAGAGGCCACGTTTCGCGATGCCTCGCGGATCGGCCAGATCGTGACTGCGGCTGGTGCATCTCCGCAGAATAGCCCGGTTCTCGATGAAGCCATGTTGTGGTTCGACCGGGCGGCGGCGCTGCGACTGTGTGGCGCCGGATTGGATCGGCTGGCAACCGGCCCGCTGGCAAATGTGGCCGAGGCAGCACGTGCGGCGCTTGTCCAACGGGACGGGCCCGCATTGTTAAGCTCGGCCAAGGCTTTGGGTGAAGCCGCCGCATCCGGGCACAATCCTGTCGCCACCGCGGCGTGCGCAGCGCTCGTCCTGGCGAGTGTTTCCTTCACGGACAGGTCTATGGAGAGCGGCGACCCATGACGCACACGTTTCGGGAGCTCGTCATAGGCGGAGTTCTGGTAGCGCCCATAGTCACCTATGCAGCGATTGCGCTCGTCCTCGTTATAGTGCTGCGCCCGCTCCTGCATCTTATTGGATTCTCGGGGTATTTCAGCAATCCGTCGATCGCCGAGCTTAGTCTGTTCGTCGCGATTTTCGGGCTGCTTACTATGCTTCTTTAGGGAGAGGGTCATGGAGATTCCCCGGCCTCAGGATCAAACGATATTGCTCGACGAATCGCCCTTCGAAGAGCAGGTCGCCGTCGGCGACGCGACCCATGACTCCCCAATACCAAAGCCGGTAAGCCGGGTCGGAGGCGACAGCCCAGCTGGCCGGCCTCAGATGCCCTCGGCATCGGCGCCATCCATCGCCTCGACGCGCGGTGGTTTCGGGCGTCTTCTTCTTGCGGTTGGCAAGCGCCTTTCCACGCTCGCCATCGCGCTGTTCGCTGGCCTGATCGCGGTTCTCACATGGCAGGACTATGTGCGGGCGCCTTGGACGCGAAATGGCACCGTTCGTGTGCAGGTCGCGAACATCGCGCCTCAGGTATCGGGCCAGATCGTCGAACTTAGGGTGGCCGATAACCAGTTCGTCCGCCAAGGTGACGTGCTCTACGTCATCGACCCGTTCGACTTCCAGGTTGCTGTGGCCACCAGCAAGGCGACGGTGGCCCAGGAAGCGGCGGACCTGCAAGTCAAGAAGGTCCAATCCGATCGGCGCCAACATTTGTCGTCTCTTGCCACGACACCCGAGGAGCAACAGACCTTCGCCGGGAACGCCGCTCAGGCCAAGGCCCAGTTCGACGCGGCGCAGCAGGAACTTGCCCAGGCCGAACTAAACCTCACGAGGACCAAGGTCGTCAGTCCCGTCAGCGGCTATGTGACCAATCTGCTGCTGCGGGTGGGCAACTATGCGCCCACAGGGGTGACCAATATCTCCGTGATCGATTCCGACAGCTTTTGGATCGATGGCTATTTCGAGGAAACGAAAATGGCGCGGATCTGCATTGACGATCGCGCCGAGGCGAAGCTGATGGGTTACGCCGAGCCGATCCTTGGACACGTGGAAACAATCACCCGGGGCATCAGCGTATCGAACGCTGCCCCAGGCACCCAAGGGCTGCCCAACGTCGATCCTATCTACACCTGGGTACGCCTCGCGCAACGCGTGCCAGTCCGCATCGCCATCGACAACGTTCCGGCGGGTGTGCCCCTCGTTTCCGGCATGACGGCAACGGTGACAATCCGGCCGGTTACGGGAACCAATCACCGAAACTGGTTCGATCGCGTGCGATCAGATGTTGCAGCCAGGTTTTCCGAGCTTTTGTACGGCTCGACGTCGCGACCGGGTTGTCTGGCCGACAGGACCGGAGCACACCCTGCAACGGAATGGATTCCAGTGCCTAGGGCGAGCCCGGCCTCATCTCCAGAGCAGATCAGTCCAGGCATTGCTCCCGGTATGGACGTAGCTCCGCGCAGCAGTGGCCAGCAGGACCACTGACATACGACGGCGGATTGCGAAATATCGCAGCAAGGCTCGGGACGCGTAGATCGCATCAGCGTAACTATTTCAAATCAAACAGCTTTTTCATGACGTCAGGCTCCGCCGGGATAATTCGGGCTTTCACGGGTAATCGTGACGTCATGGGCGTGGCTTTCACGAAGTCCGGCGTTGGATATGCGTACAAAAGTGGCGCGTTCGCGGAAATCGGCAAGATCGCGACCGCCGACATAACCCATAGCGGCTTTCAGCCCGCCTGCAAGCTGGTGCAGCACGCCAGACACAGGTCCTTTGTAGGGAACTTGCCCCTCGATGCCTTCCGGGACCAGTTTCAGCGTGTCGCGCACCTCGGCCTGGAAGTACCGATCGGCGGAGCCGCGCGCCATGGCGCCGACCGAACCCATGCCTCGATAGGCCTTGAAGGAGCGGCCCTGATGCAGATAGACCTCGCCCGGGCTTTCATCGGTGCCGGCCAGCAGCGAGCCGATCATGGCTGCGCTGGCGCCGGCGGCGAGCGCCTTGGCCAGATCGCCGGAATATTTGATGCCGCCGTCGGCAATCACCGAGACGCCTGATTTGTGCGCCGTCTCGACCGCCGACATGATGGCCGAAAGCTGCGGCACACCGACGCCGGCAACGATGCGGGTTGTGCAGATCGAGCCCGGGCCGATGCCGACCTTGACGGCATCCGCGCCGGCGTCGATCAGCGCCTGCGTGCCTTCGGCGGTGGCGACGTTGCCAGCCAGGATGCGAACCGAGTTGGAGAGCTTCTTGGCGCGCGCCACTGCGTCCAGCACGCGCTGCGAATGGCCGTGCGCGGTGTCGATGACCAGAAGGTCGACGCCGGCATCGATGAGACGTTCGGCACGCTCGAAACCGTCATCGCCGACGCTGGTGGCGGCGGCGGCGCGCAAGCGGCCCTGCGCGTCCTTGGTGGCGTGCGGGTTGAGCTGCGACTTCTCGATGTCCTTGACGGTGATCAGCCCGACGCAATTGCCTCGGCTGTCGACGACAACCAGTTTTTCGATGCGGTGCTGATGCAGGAGGCGCTTGGCCTCGTCCTGGTCGACATTCTCCTTGACCGTGATCAGGTTCTCACGCGTCATCAGTTCGTAGACCTTCTGCGCCGGATCGGACGCGAAGCGCACGTCGCGGTTGGTCAGGATGCCGACCAGCCGGCCGATCTTCTGGCCGCCGGTGCCGCCATTCTCGACCACCGGAATGCCAGAAATCGAATAGGTGCGCATCAGCGAAAGCGCGTCGGCAAGGGTGGCGTCGGGGCCGATGGTGACGGGATTGATCACCATGCCGGATTCGAACTTCTTGACCTGCCGCACCTGCTCGGCCTGTTCGGCCGGCGAGAAATTGCGGTGGATGACGCCAATGCCACCGGCCTGGGCCATGGCGATGGCAAGCCGCGCTTCGGTGACGGTGTCCATCGCCGCCGACAGGATCGGCACGTTGAGGTCGATGTCGCCGGCAATGCGCGTGCGGACATCGGTCTCGCCAGGCATGACCTCGGAATGACCGGGCTGCAGCAGCACGTCGTCAAAGGTGAGCGCCAGTGCGCCGGTGGACGTTTCGATGATTTTTGCCATGGCCAGTCCTCGGAATACAAAAAAGCGCTTGACCAGAATGGACAGCGCCGACTCGTCTTCTTCCCTTTCAGGATTGGCGCTGGCTCGTAACACGTCCCGCCGCCGATGAAAAGCCGATGATTTCACGCTCCCGTAAAGGTGACGTGACGCCGAACGGACGTCATCTGCGGCTGCGGTCGCATAAAAGTGACAGCAAATTAATGCGACATCCGCCCCAAGCCGTGATAACCGCCCTTCGTGTCGGCTTGCCCCCAAGGTCGGCAAGCAATTGACGACGAAACATTCAGTTCGGACGCGTTCCTTGAACCGCACCATCCCGCTCATCCTGGCGGTCGCACTTTTCATGGAAAACATGGATTCGACCGTCATCGCGACGTCGCTGCCGGCGATCGCCATGGACATCCATACCAGCCCGATCGCGCTCAAGCTGGCGCTGACGGCCTATCTGGTGTCGCTGGCGATCTTCATTCCGATCAGTGGCTGGATGGCCGACCGCTTCGGCGCCAAGAATGTCTTTCGTGCCGCGATCGCGGTCTTCATCGTCGGCTCGATCGCCTGCGCCCTTTCCGGTTCGCTGCCGGCTTTCGTCGTTTCGCGTTTCCTGCAAGGCATTGGCGGCGCCATGATGACACCGGTCGGGCGACTGGTGCTGGTGCGCGCGACGCCGAAAAGCGAACTGGTCGCGGCTATGTCCTGGCTCACCGTTCCGGCGCTGGTCGGGCCGCTGGTCGGACCGCCGATCGGCGGCTTCATTACCACCTATTTCACTTGGCACTGGATCTTCCTGATCAATGTGCCGATCGGCCTGATCGGCATCTGGCTGGCGACGCGCTTCCTGCCGCGGACCGAACCAACGGAGAACCCGCCACTTGATTTCATCGGCTTCGTGCTGAGCGGGCTGGCGGCATCCGGCGTGGTGTTCGGCCTGTCGGTGGTCAGCCTGCCATATCTGCCGCCGATCGTCGGCATCATCACAGTGGTAGTCGGCTTGGCGTCAGGAGCACTCTATCTGCTGCATGCGCGCCACGCCAAAAACCCGCTGCTGGCGCTAGAACTGTTCCGCAACCAGGTGTTCCGCTCGTCGGTGCTGGGCGGCTCACTGTTCCGCATCGGCATCGGCGCCGTGCCTTTCCTCCTGCCGTTGATGTTCCAGATCGGCTTCGGACTGACGCCCTTTCAGTCGGGCATGATCACCTTCGTCTCGGCGATCGGCGCCATCGGCATGAAATTCGTCACCGCGCTGATCTTCCGCGTCGCCGGCTTCCGCCGCGTGCTGGTCGTCGGTTCGCTGGTCGCTGCGGCGTCGATTGCCATCAACGGGCTGTTCACACCCGACACGCCCTATCTGCTGATGCTGGCCATGCTTTTGGTCGGCGGCTTCATCCGCTCGATGTTCTTCACTGGCGTCAATGCGCTTGCCTATGCCGAGGTTTCGGCTGAAGACACCAGCAAGGCGACGCCGATTACCGCTGTCTTCCAGCAGCTTTCGATCGCGCTCGGCGTGGCGCTGGCCGGCGGCATCCTGGAAGTTTCGACGTCAATCCATGGCGGTCCGCTGTCGCTGGACGACTTCCACATCGCCTTCTTCATCGTCGCGGCTGTATCGGCGGCGGCGGCGCTGTCGTTCGTGCGGCTGGCGCCCGATGCCGGCAACGCCATCTCCGGCCATGGCCGGCTGAGCACGCCCAAGACGCTGGAACCGGTGAGCCCGCCTGGCAATTGATGCCGGCCCGGAAGGCAGCCGTCAGCCTTCGGACGGCTCCTGCTCAGCGCTTTCAACCTGGGCACCATCCGGCGCCATGCGTCCCTTGAAATCCTTGGCCAACAGATAGAGCTCGACCGATTCGTCGCGCGACGCCGGCGGCTTGACGTGATGGACCGAGCGGAAGTTGCGCTTGAGCATTGAGAGCAGTTCGTTTTCGGCGCCGCCCTGGAAGGTCTTGGCGAGGAAATGCCCGCCCGGCTTCAGGACCGACAGCGCGAAATCGGCCGCGACCTCGCACAGATGCATGGTGCGGATATGGTCGGTCCTCTTGTGGCCGGTGGTGGGTGCCGCCATGTCGGACAGCACGACATCCGGGTCGCCGCCCAGCGCCTCGGCCAGTTTTTGCGGCGCCAGTGGATCGAGGAAATCCATCAACAGGACCGGCGCACCGGGCACGGCATCCATTTCCAGATAGTCGATGCCGACGACATGCGGCTTGTCGGCCGTCGATTTCGTGCGCGCCGCCGCGACCTGGCACCAGCCGCCGGGGGCAGCACCCAGATCGATCACCTTCATGCCGGGTTTCAGCAAATGATGCTTGTCGTCGATCTCGATCAGCTTGTAGGCCGCGCGCGAGCGGTAGCCATCCGCCTTGGAGCGCTGGACATAGGGATCGTTGATGTGGCGCTGCAGCCAGCGGCGCGACGATTCCTTGAGGCCGCTCTTCTTCTTGATCCGCGTCTTCAGCACGCGAATGCTCGCAGACCCTGGTTTTTCCGGTTTCTTGGTCATTGCCTAATTTCTTGCCTGAGCATGGTCTGTTCCGAAAACCGGGCGCCACTTTTCGGGATCATGCTCGCCTTTTTGCCTGAGCATGATCTGTTCCGAAAACCGGGCGCCACTTTTCGGGATCATGCTCTGCCACGTCCATCGTTGCGCCAGACGCCGTCATCGGCCATCAGTTCGCTCAATATGCCCTCGCGCAGGCCACGGTCGGCGACGCGCAGCCGCTCCGACGGCCATACCGCGCGGATCGCCTCGAGGATAGCACAGCCGGCCAACACCAGATCGGCGCGATCGGCGCCGATGCAAGGGTTGGCGCAGCGCTGCTGGAAATCCCAGCCGACCAGCTTTTCGACCATGCGGTCGACGCTGTCGCGGTCCATCCACAGCCCGTCGACGCGCCGGCGGTCGTAGCGTTCGAGGTCAAGGTGGACGCCGGCCAGCGTCGTCACCGTACCCGACGTGCCGAGCAGATGGAAATTCGGGCTGGCCTTGAGATGGCTTAAGCGGTCGCGGCCGTCGAAGCTGGCCAACCGGTTGGCGACGTCGTCGACCATGGCGCCAAAGATCTCGCGCGTCACCGTGCGGCCGCCGAAACGCTCGGCCAGTGACACGACGCCGACCGGCAGCGACGTCCACGACACGATATGGTGGGCGAGCCGCGGCGAACGGCGGCCGCTGAGGTCGATCAGCGCGATTTCGGACGAACCACCGCCAATGTCGAACAGGACGACGCCTTGCGTGTCACGCTCGACCAGCGAACCGCAGCCGGAAACCGCCAGCCGTGCTTCGGTCTGGCGATCGATGATCTCGAGCTTCAGGCCGGCCTCGCGCTCGACGCGATCGAGGAATTCGACGCCGTTTTCAGCCGAGCGGCAGGCTTCGGTGGCGATCAGCCGGGCTTTTCTGATCTTGCGGTTGCGCAATTTGTCGCCGCAGATCTTCAGCGCCTCGACCGCGCGGTCCATCGCCGGCTGGCCGAGCCGGCCATTGGCCGTGAGCCCCTCGCCCAGCCTGACGATGCGCGAAAAAGCATCGATGACCCGGAACTGGCCATGCCGCGTCGGCACGGCAACCAGCAACCGGCAATTGTTGGTGCCGAGGTCGAGAGCCGCAAACACCGGAAGCTCCTGCAGCGGCGACCGGTGGGCGCCCGGCTCATGCCGTGCCGGCGCAACGGCGGGCAAGACCACCGAATTGGGCAGTTTTGTCGCTTCCGCCGCCGAAGGGGCGTTGCCGGGCACAGGCGATCTATTCCCTACGGGATGCGCCTCGTCGCGCGCAAAAACCTTGCGCCCGCGCCTTCTCTTGCGTCGCTTCCTGGGCTTGCCCTTCTGGCTGTGGGTTGCGTCGCCCGCCTGCCCGTCGGCGGAGCGGGACTCCGTCGGGCGGCTTTGCCGCCACGAGCCCGCTGGCCCTGGGGAAGCGCTGGACGCACCCACCTCCGGCGCGCCAGCGCCGGTGTCGCGGTCTTCCACTGTCGTTCCTTCCGGCGCCGCGCGAACCGATGACGGACGCAGCAGGCGCTTTGACGTGTTTTAAGTTGCCGCCAGACTAACAGTGCCGCGCCCGATTACCAAGAGCCGCGCGCTCAATTTTGCCGGCTCGGCGCGTGAACCGCCTTTGAGGCCGCGCCACGCAATGTACCCGTAAGCCTCGATTGGTAGGCGCAATGCCGGCTGGCGTCCCGTTGGGCCGCCCTCGACGCAGGCAAATCCTGCCGGCTGCCGCAACGCAAAGCGTTCGCGGTTGAATAGCCGGCTTCAATGAGGCATCTCTGAAATGAGCGGAAGAATCCGGCGCAACCGGCCTCTCGACAGAAAAGGAAGCGGACCCGCAACGCATGGCAATCAGGCAATGAACTGGAGACGCTATTTCTGGCCGGTCGTCGGCATTGCGGCGGTGATTTTCTCGCTGCTCCTGCTCTGGCACGAACTGCGCGGCATCTCGCTCGACGATGTCTGGGGCGGCATATCGGCGATTCCGGCTCGCCGCTGGATTCTCGCGGCGCTGTGTTCGGTCGTCGCCTATGCCTCGCTCGCCGGCTACGACCACATCGCGCTCTTGCATATCGGCAAGAAAGTGTCGTGGCTGTTCGTTACGCTCTGTTCCTTCACCACCTATGCGCTGTCGCACAACATCGGCGGATCGGTGTTCTCCGGCGCCGTCATCCGCTACCGCGCCTATGGCACCAGGGGCCTGACCGGCCAGGATGTCGGCGTGCTGGTGGCGATCTGCTGGATCACCTTCGTGCTGTCGACGATTCTAGCCTCCGGCCTCGTATTGGTCTTCGAGCCTGAGATTCTCGACCGGTTTTCCGGCATCGCCCATCACGGTCTGTCGGAGGCGGCGGGGATCGTGATGCTGCTGCTCGTCGCCGCCTACATATTCGGCAGCTGGCTGCATCTGCGCCCACTGAAGATCGCCAGCTTCCAGTTGCACTATCCGGCGCTGCCGATCGTCGCGCGGCAATTGCTGATCGGCCCGGTCGAGCTGCTGGCGGCGGCTGCGATCATCTTCTTTGCCCTGCCATCGATCCACAATCCCGGCTATTTTGTCGTCCTTGGCGTTTTCCTGATCTCGTTCTCGATCGCGCAGATCTCGCATGCGCCGGGTGGGCTCGGCGTGTTCGAAGTGGTGTTCCTGGCGGGGCTGTCCGACATGGATCCGGTCGGCGTGCTGGCGGCACTGCTGGTGTTCCGGCTGTTCTACCTGGTCATCCCGCTGATTCTGGGCCTTGGTATCGTGCTGTTCTTCGAACGGTCGCAGTTCAGCCGAAGCGAGTCCTGAAGCGCGGGCGAACTCAGCGCCCGGGCCACGCAATGCGTGGAACCGACTTGCAAAACGGACCGACAAAACGTTGCGATTGAACTGCCGAGCAGGCTTGACTATTTTCCGCTGGCGGCTACAAGGCAGCGCTCAAGCGGCTTGGCCGCTCGGCCCGCACGGTTCATGACCGCGCTTGCTGGGGAATAGGTTAACGGTAGACCCACGGACTCTGACTCCGTTAGTCCTGGTTCGAATCCAGGTTCCCCAGCCAACCAATTTCAAACACTTAGCTGCCAAATGCCCCAAAAATCATGTTGCTAGGCCCGTGTAGCGTTAGCAACCTAAGCCATTGATTTGTAACGATTGGTAATGGTTGCGGGAATCGCGATAGCAACATGGATAGCAACATGGCGGCATGAAACCCCATCGAAGTGGGGGCTAAACCTAAACCTTCGTTTAGGCAGCAAGACCTTCGCACAATTGCGGCGACGTACTGCAGCCGGTACTTCATCAGCTATCGGCCATCTACTCCTCCCAAGATGCGATGCCGGTACCCAGCTAACTCCTCCCCCAAGGTTAGCTCAGATAAACCCGCTGCCATTCCCCGTTCGGCAGCGGGTTTTTCGTCTGCGACCACCACAACAAAAAGCCCGCCGAAGCGGGCCTTCTGTCGGTAGCAGTTTTGCGACTCGGTCCAAATTGGCAGCACAACACCCTGGCTCTCACCATCAGCCTTGGAGGCGCCGCGGGCATCGTGTTCGGCCTTGGTGTCCCATCGGGCTGGCGCTGGCGGGCTGACGTGACGCCCTGCTGAAATCCGTCCGAGGTTTAGGCTTGTCAGCAGCTTGTGACGAGCAGCCTGGCGCGGCTCATCAGTCTGGAACTATTTCGCAACGACGACGTTTGGTGGATAGCCAGAAATAGTGCCCAATCAGCGAGGACTTGATCATGAAGTTCCTGACCGGCATGGCCGCCGCCTTGATATCAGCGTTAGCGCTAACGAGCGCTGTTCCAGTTGATGCCGCACCAATTTTCGTTCCTCAGGCGCAAAGCGCGCAGCCCCACGTTTTCCAAGTTCGGGGCGCCAGATGGCGCAACAATCATTGGGGAGGCGGCAATTATGGGCGATACAGAGGTGGCTACTATGGCCACCGCTACTATCGGCGTGGATATGACGGCTACAATGACTTCTTTCCGGGAGGACTTGTCGCAGGAGCCCTGATCGGAAGCATGTTCAACAACGGCTACTACGGTGGCGGCTACTACGATGGCGGGTATTATCCCGACCCGTATTACGGCGGTGGCTATTACCGACCGGTGTATTATCACAGGCACTACTACCATAGGCATTATTATCACCACAGGCACTATCACTACAGGTACTATCATCACAGGTACTATCATCACAGGTACTACTATAACTATGGGCACTACTACCACCACAGGTATTACCATCGTAGGCACTACTACCGCTACTGAAATAGCGCACGCTGCCCGCATCTAGCCCGCTGCCTCACGGGGGGGGTGGCGGGCTTTTCGGTTCGCCTGTTGAGATACGGGAGTTCTTACGCTCCGCTTGGCACGATGTTCTCAGTCGAGCGCGCCCTGGCAGGCTGATGCTGAGGAAATCAGTGCCCCTAGCGTAGCGCATCAGATGTTCCTCTCGATATGAGCCTCGATCGGATTTGGCGTCGATAGCTCAAATCTTTTAGCTGCCATGAATGTCAGCACGATAGCGGCAGCTATCGATGCAATCACGGTGGCGGTGCGGGCTAGACTTCTCACCATCTTCACTCAACAAAGCCTAGCGGTCCAGGTGGTCATTGAGACGCTTCTGGACAGACTGTTGGCGCTGCGGCGAGCTGTGGCCTCCGATCGAGCGCATCCGCGCCCTTGCCGGTCTCGATCTCGGCGAACTCGCCGACGATCGCGATGCCCTCGGCTTCGGCAAAGCGGGCTTCTCCAAGCCTCGCTGTCAGGCGGCTTTAATGCCCCTCGTCAATCCCGCGACCTTCTTGATGTGCGTTACCGCCGCGTCGCCGCCAGCGGTCTTTGTGAAAAGATCGAGTGTCTCGTCGCCGTCATCACCGACCGGCATGAGCGCCTGATCCATGTAATCCTTTGATGCAGAATTTCGCGAGATCGCACGTGCCGCTACCATAAGACGCACAATTGTGCTGGCGAGGACGGCGTGTTTCCGAAGAGTTTCCCATACGAATCGAGGCCAGAAGTACCAAGGGTTTTCGCGGGGCATGCCGGGGCGCCGCTCCGACGGCCGCTTGAGGCGCAGAAGACCAGTCTGCAACGGATGCACCTTCTCAAGAGGGACTACGGTTGAGAACGTCACGAGGAGCTTGACCAGACTGCCGAGTGGAACGCCAGTCGCGACCGCACGGCGCAACAGCGTACGCATATGCTTGGGCGTGTAGTAGAGCGACCATGCTTCCTGGTAGATGCTCTCCCATTCCTGGCTGGTCATTCTCGGATGTGCTGTGCAGACATGCTCAAGGTCGTAGACGTTGAGATCGGAGTCCATCTCGACCCGCTTCCTCCAAAGGCCCTGGTGGTCCTCCGACCCCGGCAGCGGCGTCAGGTTAAAAAACTCTATTATGTCGAGAGGGAGCTCTTCCTGTATGATCGCGATATCGCGTCTGATCGTCTCGGGCGTGTCCGACGGAAAGCCGAGAATATAGCCCGCCAAAGTCATGATGCCCTGTGCCTTCCAGGCGAGTAGCATCTTACGGTATTCGGTAATCTTGTTCTGCCGCTTTTTGGCCGCAGCAAGATTGTCCGGATTGACGTTCTCCAAGCCAATGAAGACGCGCGTAACACCAGCTCGTTTCGCCTTCTCCACGAAGTTCTCGATCTTGTGGCACAGCGTGTCCACCTGGATCATCAGGCCGAGAGGGATGCCGTCCTTCTCACGCAACGAGATAAGGCGGTCGAAAATCGCTTCCCATTCCCTGTTGCGCGCGAAATTGTCGTCAGTGATGAAGAACTTGTGGACCCCGTGCGTCCAGTTCATCCGCACCAGCTTCTCCACGTCATCTGCGGAGCGGAACCGTGATTTTCGACCTTGCACATTGATGATGGTGCAGAACGAGCATTGATAGGGGCAGCCGCGACCCGCATCGAAACTCGTGCTGAGGCCCATAGTGTGTTCGACGTACTGTTTAGGAAGGAACGGTACCGGCGAGCCCTCAATGCCGGGCATGTCCTTCAGGAAATCGTATAGCGGCGCGAGCTGGCCTGATGCAGCGTCGCGCAGTACCGCTTCGAATCTGCCTTCGGCCTCGCCTGCAAACATGGAAATGCCCATTTCGCGACAAGCGTCGAGTTCGACCGCGCTCCCGTCCAGCATGGCCAGGCATCCCGAGACATGGAAGCCGCCCATCGCGACGGCCACTTTCGCGTCGCGGAAGGGTCGAGCAATATCGAGCGCGCGGGGATATTGATTGGACTGGACGCCAATCAGAGCGATCATTCCGAAATTGTCGTGCTGCCGGAGCTTCGCCAACAGCGCCGGAATATCGACCCGCGTGTTGGTCTCGTCGATCGCCATGATGTCGATGGCTACGTCTGAACCGAGGATTTCGCGATCCGCACAATCGGTAGCGATGCCATAGACAGCGGCGAGCGAATTCGACGGGATCATCGCTCGCCACCAGCGAATAACGTATCCGTCATCGTCGTAGTGCGATGGCTTTATCAGGACGAGCTGGAAACGTCGCCCCGCGGCTTTTTGAGAAGAAGCGGACAATACACGCACCCCTCGTATCAAAAGCCAAAGATAGCACGCAGGACTACGCCTGTCGCCCTGCGGGGTCATAATTAAAGTAGCGGGCGAAGATTGAGGAAAGGCGGGTAGGCCCTTCCTCAACGGCTCGAAGGTCGGTCGTTACTTTCATAATCCGCTGACGATTACCGACTTCGCCAGCCGTTATCTGATCGCCTGCGAGGCGCTCTTCACCACGAAGGAAGCCTATGCCTTCACCAAAATCCCTGTTTTTTCCCTGTGCTTCAGGGAACCGAGACCAGAGACGGGTTCGCTTGAGACTGCCAGCACAGCCACGCAATTTGCCAAGTTAGATCAGCTCGTTGTCCAGGTCCGAGCCGATCGGCGCTCGCCTCCGCGCCACCGACCTTGGAGTAGGTGGACCCTCAAGCGGGGTTAGCTCTTGCCAATCGCGTCGCTTTGGCCGCAATCTCGGCGCGAAGAGCCGCTCATCGGATGTCGGCGTGATGGGGATTTTGCCATGACCCGAGATCAGATGCTCGCCCACCTCCGATCCGCAGACGCGGTCGCGCGCGAGGCGGCGGCGCATGGGCATCATCCGTTCGGTTGCGTGCTGGTCGGGCCGGACGATCACGTGCTGATGCGGCAGGGCAATCTCGACACGGTGCGCCATGCCGAGACCGAGCTCGCCCGGCGCGCCGCGGCGACCTACGAGCCGGAGTTCCTGTGGCAATGCACGCTGGTCTCGACCGGTGAGCCCTGCGCGATGTGCACCGGAACGCTCTACTGGGCGAATATCGGCCGGCTGGTCTACGGCTTCGAGGAGAGTAAGCTTCTGGCGCTCACCGGGAATCATGCGGACAACCCGACGATGAGCCTCTCTTCGCGCACCGTACTCGACTCCGGCCAAAAAAAGATCGAGGTCTTTGGCCCCTTCCCCGAGATCGCGGACGAGCTGATCGCACCACACCGCGATTTCTGGAAGCGCTGACACCGTGTCCGGCCCTCCGCCGGGGCGCTCCGTAAGCGCACTCTGACCAAAGCGCTCGGAGAACTCGGGGGCTTAATGGATCGCTTCAACCTCGGCAGCTACCGCCGCCCCATCTCCACCCACTCGGCGGAAACCCAGCGCTGGTTCGATATCGGCCTGAACTGGTGCTACGGCTTCAACCATGAGGAAGGCATCAAGTGTTTTGAGAAGGCACTCGCAACGGACCCTGATTGCCCGATGGTGCATTGGGGCATCGCCTATGCCGCCGGGCCTTTCTACAATCTGACCTGGAAGGAGCATGGCGAGGCCGAGGCGAACAGCGCGACGAAGCGCTGCTTCGAGCATGTTCAACTCGCACGCGCCAATGCGGCTTCCGCCAGCGAGGTCGAAAGGCGATTGATCGAGGCGCTGGCCTGCCGCTTCCAAAAACCGCATCGGGTGACGCCGCCGGAATTCGAGCAGTGGGATGACGCCTACGCCGCCGCGATGCGGCTGGTGTATCAAATCTTTCCTGACGACCATGACGTGATGGCGCTGCTGGTCGAGGCGCTGATGATGCGTACGGTGCGGCGGTTGTGGAACCTCAAGACCGGTGCGCCGGCGCCGAACTCCGACGTGCTCGAGGCGCTCGCGGTTTGCGAGCGGTCGATCCGGCTTGCCGACGAGGCCGGCATTTCACAGCATCCGGCGATCGTCCATCTGCACATCCATCTCCTGGAAATGTCGACCATGCCGGAACGCGGCATGCGATCGGCGGACCTGCTCGGCGAAATGTGCCCCGATGCCGGGCACATGAACCACATGCCGGGTCACATCTATGTGCTGTGCGGCGCGTACGAGAAGGCCAAGCTCGCCAGCGAGAAGGCGGTTCGCGCCAACGACCTCTATCTCGCCTATGCGGACGAGCCGACCTACTACCTGCTCGGCTGCTGCCACGACCTGCATCTGATGATGTTCACCTGCATGTTGCTCGGCCAGTCCAGACCGGCCCTGTGGGCCGCCGAAAGAGTGCGCAGCCTGGTGACGCGCGACGTGGTCAGCCTTCCCGACCGGCCAAAACTCACGCAGACGGTGGAAGGCTACCACGCGATGAAATCGCATGTTGAGGTGCGCTTCGGCCGCTGGCAGGAAATCATCGACGAACCGGTGACCCGGGAGCCCGGCGTCTATGTGCTGACGGCGGCCATGCAGCACTACGCCAAGGGTGTGGCGCACGCGACGCTGAGGAACTTTGCCGAAGGCGAGCGCGAACGCGAGAAATTCCACCGGCATCTGGAAGGCATTCCTATGGAACGGCGCTTCCTCAGCAACCCGACCCGCGCCTCGCTGGCTGTCGGCGCGGCTCTCCTCGATGGCGAGCTTGCCTATCACCAGGGCCGGCATGAGGTGGCGTATGGCCATCTGCGGCAAGCGGTCGAGCTTGACGACAATCTGTCCTACACCGAGCCGTGGGCGTGGATGCACCCGCCGCGCCATGCGCTGGCGGCGCTGCTTCTCGACCAGGGCCACGCCGAGGAAGCCGAACAGGTCTATCGCGACGATCTGGGTCTGAGCAGCAAGGTGCAGCGCTGCGCCCAGCACCCGAACAATGTCTGGGCACTGCACGGGCTGGTGGAATGCCTGAAGCGGCACGACGAGACCGAAGAACTGCCGGCGCTGCAGGCAAGCCTTGCCACGGCGCTGGCCAAGGCAGACGTGCCGATCACCTCGTCCTGCCTCTGCAGGACGAGCGTACGGTCAGCGCCCAGTTGCTGTCACTGAGCCCCGAAGCTACCCCAGCCACTTCTCATAGTCGGACACCAGCAGGTGCACCGGGGGGACGTCCTCGTCGATGTTGGAGAAACGGCCGATCTGCTCGCGGAACACATTGTCGGTGAGATCGTCATTGACGGTCGACACCTCGCCGATCAGCACATCCTTGCCCTCGGCCCAGAAGGCGTGCCAGACGCCGGGCAGCAGCGTGACGCTCTGGCCCGGGTCGAGCTTCAGGAGCCCGCCCGCCGGCAGCCTGTGGATGGTTCCATCGACAGGCACCGACACCTCGGCCTTGGGATCGATACCCCCGTCGCGATCGTGCATGAACAGTTCCAGCACCAGCTTGCCACCGCCGCGGTTGATGATGTCCTCGGCCTTGATGTTGTGGCGGTGCATCGGCGACAGCTGGTCCTTGCGCGAGATCATGATCTTCTCGGCATAGAGCATGCCCATGCCCTTCTTCATGTCTTCGTAGCGGCCGTTGCGAACCGTGAACAGGAACAGGCCGAGTTCATCGAACTTCTCCTGCCCATAGTCGGTGATGTCCCAGCCAAGCCGTGAGGTGAAAACGGCCGAGGAATCGACCTGGCGCGCCTTTGCCTCCTGCGGCGACCAATAGGCGAAGGGCGGCATGATGTAGCCGAACGAGCGGATGAAAGCGTCGGCGTCGCGGATGATGTCGTTGATGGCGGAGCGTTTCATGATCATGGTCCTTCGTGTCGATTTTTCCGACAAATCGCATAGCGGAACGCCGATCCGGTGTCGATCCATCTTGCCGCCCTGCCCGTCCTTGCGGTGTAAGCGCATGGACCACAGATCAGCTGCGCTGGCCGCGTGACATCATGCGCTTTCGGGGTCATAAACCCTGCGGATTTCCATGGGATGACAGACGATGCCGACCATCCACGACCTCGATACGCCATCGATCCTGATCGACGCCGCGCGCGCCGAAGCCAACATTGCCCGCGCCCAGGTCCATGCCGACAAGAACGGGCTGAAGCTTAGGCCGCATATAAAGACGCACAAATTGCCCTATTGGGCGAAGAAGCAGGTCGCGGCCGGCGCCGTCGGCATCACCTGCCAGAAGATCGGCGAGGCCGAGGTGATGGCCGACGCTGGCCTGACCGATATTTTTCTCCCTTACAACATCCTCGGGCGGGCCAAGCTGGAACGGCTTCTGGCGCTGCATGGCCGGGTCACGCTGTCGGTGACGGCTGACAGCGTCGAGACGCTCGAGGGGCTGGCGGCCACCTTCACCGATGCCGGCCATCCTCTGCCGGTGCTGGTCGAGTTCGACACCGGCATGGGCCGCTGTGGCGTGCAGACGGCGGATGAAGCCGTTGCGCTGGCCAGACAGATCGACAAGGCCGGTGGCCTCGCTTTCGGCGGGCTGATGACCTACCCGGCCGCCGGCCGCGCGGCGGAGGCCGAAGCGTGGCTTGCCGACGTCAGGCAGGCCTTGGCCGCTTCGGGCCTCGCCTGTGACCGCATCTCCAGCGGCGGCACGCCGGATATGTGGCGCTCCAACGAGGCATCGGTCGTCACCGAGTATCGCCCCGGCACCTACATCTATCTCGACCGCTACCAGGTCGCCAAAGGCGTCGGCACTCTCGACGATTGCGCGCTGACGGTACTGTCGACGGTGGTCAGCCATCCCACAGCGACGCGCGCTATCCTCGATGCCGGCAGCAAGGCGCTGTCCAGCGACACGCTGGGGCTTGCCGATTTTGGCGAACTGCTTGGCGTTGCGGGAGCGCGGGTGACGGGCTTGAGCGAGGAGCACGGCACCGTCACGCTTTCAGACCATGCCAAGCTGCGCATCGGCGAACGCGTCCGCGTCGTGCCCGACCATTGCTGCGTGGTCACCAACCTGTTCAACGAGGTCAACCTGATCGACGGCGACAAGGTGCTGGAGACACTGCCGGTGGCAGCGCGCGGACGGATGGGCTAACCCCACGCCAGCGAGTGCTGCCGCGCGCAGCAAGATTTTTTGAGAACTCGCCGGTCGTCAGCTAGCCTGTCGTGCCGCCACACGCCGCATGGCAATAACCCGGCGGCGGCGAATTTCCGTGCGCATCGCCATCAGGTGCAGAGCGAAGAACAGCACCGTGAAGCCGACGGCCATCACCAGCAGCGGCCACAGCAGGCTGGGGTCGATGGTCGGCCCGCCGAGCCGGAACACCGAGGCCGGCTGGTGCAGCGTGTTCCACCAGTCGACCGAGAATTTGATGATCGGGATGTTGATGAAGCCGACCAGGGTGATGATGGCGGCGGCCCAGGCGGCGCGTCCGGCATCGTCGAGCGCGCGGGTCAGCGCGATGATGCCGAGATACATCAGGAACAGCACGAAGACCGAGGTCAGCCGCGCATCCCAGACCCACCAGGTGCCCCACATCGGCTTGCCCCAGATCGAGCCGGTGATCAGCGCCAGCGCCGTAAAGACGGCGCCTATGGGGGCCGCTGATTTCAGCGCCACATCGGCCAGCGGATGCCGCCAGACCAGAGTGCCAAGTGCGGAGACCGCCATCAGCGTGTAGCACATCATGGCGAGCCAGGCGAAAGGCACGTGGATGTACATGATGCGAACGGTAATGCCTTGCTGGAAATCCTCAGGCGCGGCGAAACTCATATAGAGCCCGACGGCAAGGACCAGTGCGGCGATGGACGCCAGCCATGGCACGACCCTGTCTGCCAGCCCGACAAAGCGCGTCGGGTTGGCAAGATCCATCCAGCCGGTCAGGCGTGAAGTCGCGTCGCTCATGCGGATCTACATAGACCGCTCGTGCGCTTGGGGCAATCGAGCGGTGGTGTCGCAGGCTGCCTCCCTTGCATGGAGGGCACTGCGAAGCAGCGGAGGAGGCCACACCCGGACCTTCGGTCCGACCTCCCCACAAGGGGGAGGTAAAGAACGAAATCAGGCGGCGGCTTCCTGCTGTTGCTGCACGGTGCGGCTGAGGCGGCGAACCTCCTCGTCGTTGAGCAGGCCGCCGGCGCGCAGCAGGCTGGCAAAGCGGCCATTGCGCATCGACAGTTCGGCGAAGCCGCCCATCTCGACCACCCTGCCCTTGTCCATGAACACGACCAGATCGGCGTCGCGAACGGTGGTCAGGCGGTGGGCGATGATGAAGGTGGTGCGGTCGCGCCGCAATTCGTCGATCGCTTCCTTGACCCGATCCTCGGTCTCGACGTCGAGGGCGCTGGTCGCCTCGTCGAGCACCAGGATAGGGGCATCCTTCAGCACGGCGCGGGCAATGGCGATGCGCTGGCGCTCGCCACCTGACAGCTGGCCGCCACGTTCGCCGACCAGCGTGTCATAGCCATTGCTCTTGGACAGGATGAAGTCCTGCGCGGCAGCCGCGGTGGCTGCTGCATGGACCTCGTCATTGGTCGCGTCAGCCCGGCCGACGCGGATGTTGTCCTCGATCGAGCGGTTGAGCAGGCCCGCGTCCTGGAACACGGTGGCGATCGAATGACGCAGCGACTTGCGGGTCACGCTCCGGGTGTCGATGCCGTCGACCAGGATACGGCCATGGGACGGCGAGAAGACGCGCTGCAGCAGATTGATGAGCGTGGTCTTGCCGGCCCCCGTCGGGCCGACGATGGCGACCGTCTGACCGGCCTGGACCTCGAACGACACGTCGTCGATACCCTGGCCCGAATTGGCGAATTCGAAGCCGACATTCTCAAAGCGAACATGGCCGGTGACGTTGGTGAGATCGCGCAACCCGTCCGGCTCGGCGGCGTCGGCCGCGGAATCCTCGAGGTGGTAGAAGTCCTCGAGCTTGGCACGGGCCTCCGAAATCTGGTTGGCGAAAGCCGACATCTGGTCGAGCCTGGCGATCAGCAGCGTGGCAAAGCCGGTGAATGCGATGACGTCGCCGATGCGCAGCTGGCCATGGGTGACCAGATAGGCGCCAATCAACAGCACCACCATCATCGAAATCGTCGACGACAGACGGTGCAGCGCATTGGCCATCGCCCACCAGTCGAGCACCGGGTTCTGCGCGTCGAGCAGGTTCTTGACATAGCGGCGCAGCGTGTCTGCCTCGTGGCCGAGGCGGTTGTAGCTCTGCAGCACGGCGACGTTGGAGACCGAGTCGGTCACATGCGCGAAAACCTTGTGGTAATGGCGCTCAACCGCGGCCTGACCTTCCTTGGTCCGCTTCATCACCAGCCGGCCGATGCCGACATAGAGCACGCCGAGCGCCAACAGCACCATCGACATGCGCAGGTCCATGCTGATCGCGGTCGGGATCAGCAGGAACAGCGCGACTGCCGTCGACAGGTGCTGACGCATGAATTCAAGCCACAGGCTGAACAGCGTCTCGACCGCGCGCAACAGGGTGTGCAGGGCATTGGAGGTGCCGCGCTGGTGATGCCAGGCAAGCGGCATCGTGATCACGCGCTCGAACGACTGGCAAAGCACCTCGCTGCGCCGCTTGTGGGCAAAGCGATCGGCACCGCGCGCCACCAGGACGAAGGCCACGATGTTGAAGGCGCCGAGGCCCGCCCACAGGGCAAGCGTGGCAAACACCGAACCGCGTTCGGAAATCGCATCGATCACTCGTCCGAACATGATCGGCTCGAGAATAGCGATGATCGCGAGAGCGACGTTGGCCGAACAGATCAACGCGACGCGTTTCCTGTCTGCGGCCAGATAACCGAGCGCTCGCCAGTAGATTTGCAGAAGGGTCACCCCAGTTACTCCGCCATGCTGTTTATTGTGCACTGCATCATTTGACTCGTATCGGTTGATACGTCGCAAAACAATGGCCGTGTACCTCTTCAGTTCCCAATTCGCGAACAAAAGATGGCGACGTTCCGAAATCTGCCGTGATCACCTAACGGTTTGAGAAGACAGGTAAAATGTCAGGCATGCGGCGAAATCATGGCAGTTGGCACGTGCTGCCACAAATTTAATCAACAACGATGTCTGGCGGATGACCAATGCCGAAATCGCCTTCTACACAGTATAGCGCCAAACAAATGCGGCCTCGCGCCCGCCAAAGGCGACGAGGTGCCAAGCCCAGCCAGCCTGGGCGGCGTATGCACTTGGCGTCAAGCCTTTGATTTTATGTTCTTTTCATCGGCATGCCCTTCACCCAAGGCGATGGCAACGCAGGGTGGCATGGCGCCTTTAGCCTTGTCGTGGTCCCGAAAACCGCCCCCGGGCTCTTGAGCCCGAGAGCACGCTTTCTGGGCAAAATGCCTCAGGCCGGGATCCTGATGACGACGTCGGTAACTTCGCCATCCTTCAGTTCGACCGCCGAAACCTTGGTCTTAACCCCATTCAGCTCCAACGAAATCGCCTTGGCCTTATTGTCGCGGACGACGCGAACCTTGAGTTCGGCCCCCAGCATCTTGAGGGTTGCCGAGTAACCATCCCAATGGCGGGGGAGTCTTGGCTTGAACTGAACACGCTTGCCGCGCCGTTCGATGCCGAGGATCCCTTCGACCGCAGCCCTGTAGAGCCAGCCGGCCGAGCCGGTGTACCAGGTCCAGCCGCCACGGCCGCCTTTGTCGTCCCCGGCGTAGATGTCAGCCGCCACCACATAGGGCTCGACGCGATAGTGCTCGGCCGAGGCCTCGTCGGTTGCGTGGTTGACCGGGTTCAGCATCGAGAAACAGCGATAGGCCTCGTCGGTCCGCCCCATTTCGGCGAGCGCGATGACGAACCACGTGGCGGCGTGGGTGTACTGGCCGCCATTTTCGCGGACACCGGGCGGATAGCTCTTGATGTAACCCGGTTCCTTGTCCGTCTTCGAGAACGGCGGCGTGAACAGCTTGACGATCTTGAGCTTGTCGTCGACGAGGAGTTTGGTCGCCTGCTCCATCGCCGTCGTCGACCGAGCCGGATCGCCCTCTCCCGAAAGCACGCTCCAGGACTGGGCGATCGAGTCGATCTTGCACTCCTGCGAGGACCGCGACCCGAGCGGCGTGCCGTCGTCGAAGCTGCCGCGCCTGTACCATTCGCCATCCCATGCCGTGCTTTCAAGCGCCCGCTTCAGCGCATCGGCATGCTTTGCCCAGGCTTGCGCGTGCTTGGCATCGCCTTCGGTCTTGGCAATTGCGGCGAAGTCGCCCAGCGTCTTCAGCAGGAACCAGCCGAGCCAGACGCTCTCGCCCTTGCCGTGTTCGCCGACGCGGTTCATGCCGTCGTTCCAGTCGCCGCCGAGGATCAGCGGCAGCCCGGCGGGACTGCTGCGCTTGATGGCAAGATCGAGCGCCCGGGCGCAATGGTCGTAGAGCGACGCCGTCTTCTTCAGAATCTCCGGGGTGAAGAAGGCATCGTGCTCGCCCTCGCCCAGCGCCTGTCCATCGATGAATGGCAGTTGCTGCTTCAGGATGGTGGCATCGCCGGTGACCAGCAAATAGCGCGCCGTGGCGTGGGCCAGCCAGACCACGTCATCGGAAATCATGGTGCGCACGCCAGCCCCGGTGCGCGGCAGCCACCAATGCTGCACGTCGCCTTCGGGGAACTGCCGCCGCGCCGCATTGAGGATCTGGTCGCGTGCCAGTTGCGGATCATGCGCCAGCAATGCCAGCGTGTCCTGCAACTGGTCGCGGAAGCCGAACGCACCGCTTGCCTGGTAGAAGGCGGAGCGGGCGCGGATGCGGCAGGCGAGGCTCTGGTAGGGCAGCCAGTGGTTGACCATGGCGTCGAGCGCCTTGTCCGGCGTATCGACCTGGATGGTGTCGAGGAAGCCGCGCCATTCGCGCTCGTTGTCGGCAAGCCTCCGGTCGAAGTCCTTGACCCGATGCTCCTGCACCAGGGCGCTGGCCTCCTCGACGGTCTCGGCATCGCCGAGCAGCCAGAGCAGCGTCACGTCTCCGCCGGCCGGGATCTCGATGTCGCGGGCAATCGCCGCGCAAGGGTCGTCTCCGGCCTCGACACGGCCCGACAACGCCGCGCCGCTCAGCACCGCCTGTGGGAGCTCGCTGGAGCCATGCCGTCCGAGGAACTCCGAACGGTCGGTGGTCACCGAATGGACGCCGCCGTCGGCGGCAAGGAAAGCCACCCGCTCGCTGAAATCGAGCCCGTAGGGGTTTTGCGCCAGCAACGCACCGGTGGCAGCGTCGCGAGACGGGACGATGGTTGCGGCCGTGCGCGACCGATGCCCGCCGAGCACCCATTCGGCATAGGCGTAGACACGAAGCCGCGCCGGCGCCGAGCCCGAATTCTGGATACGCAGCCGCGAGATCTTCACCGGGTCGATCGGGTCGACGACATGGGTGAGGTCCATCGACAACGGCCCGCGCCTCGAACGGAAGGTCGAGAAACCCTGGCCGTGCCAGGCCTCGTAGGTCATCGAGGGGTCGCGTACCACGGCGGCGAGCGGCGAGAACGCCTTGCCGCTGGCCTGATCGTAGATGTACACGCCCTCGCCCGGCCGGTTCGAGACCGGATCGTTCGACCACGGCGTCAGCTGGTAGTCACGGCTGTTGCGGCTCCAGGTGAAGGCGGCACCCTCGGCGGAGGTGTGGAAGCCGAACGAAGCGTTGGAGACGACGTTGATCCATGGCTGCGGCGTGGTGCGCCGGCCAGCCAGGCGCACGACATAGTGCCGCCCGTCGCCGTCGAAACCGCCAAAACCATTCCATTGGCTGAGGCCGCTTCCATCGGCGCTGACATCCGCCACGGCCTGCGAGGCGTGCATCACGGGCACCGGCGACGGCAATTCGCGCGCGACCGCCAATGCTGCCGGCTGCAGGGCGTCGCGCGCCTGCAGGGCGGCCGCCTCGGCCCGCTCGATCTGGTCGAAGATGGTGCCGTTGCGCGTGTGCAGGACGACGCGCGCGACAGCGAGCAGCGTCTTGTAGGTGATCTCGTCCATCAGGTCGCGGCGCACCGCGAAAATGTGCTGGCGAGGCCCGAGTTCCTTGCCGCGCAGTCGGCTGTTTTCGCACAGCGTCTCCACGGCCCGCTGCAGGTCCTGGACATAGGACGACGCCTGCTCGTTGACGACGACGAAGTCGATCATCATGCCGCGGGTGCGCATGTATTCCTGGAAACGCAGCGCCTGGGCGACGATTTCGAGATCGGCGACGTCGCCGATCCTGACCAGGAAGATCGGGAAATCACCCGAAATGCTGGTCGGCCACAGGCTCGACTGCTTGCCCAGCCCCGTGGCGATGGATTCGGCCGGAAGACGCAGGAACGGATCCGGATAGATCAGATAGCGCGCCAGTTTCTGCACATTGGCGGCATCGGTCAGGCTGAGGCCCATATGGCGGGTCTGCACCTGGCTTCGCGTCCAGGCGAGCATGGCCTGGCGGGCAAAACTCTCAGGATGGTCAAGCCGGGCAAGGGCCTCTTCCAGTTCGGCGCGGCTGGCGCCGACGACGGTCCAGAAGGTCAGCGATATCTTCTTGTTGGCAGGCACGCGCACCTGGCGGCGCAGCGCTGCGACGGGATCGAGCGTAAAGCCCGAATGGCCGCCAAGCCTGGCGCCGGGGTCGAAGGCGGCGGCGTCGACGATGGTGCGGCCGCGGCCGATGAAGGCGCGCCGGTCGGTCTCGGCTTCGGCATCGCGCGCCGATCCGGACGGATCGGTGACGAAATGCACCATGGCGATATCGGGCTCGCTGGTCTCCCGCTTGCGCCGCGTCGCAAAGATCTGCGCGTTGTTCGATGCGATTTCGGTTTCCACGAACATCTTCGAGAAAGCCGGATGCGCGTTGTCCGACGCCTCCAGGCCGAGCACCAGTTCGGCAAAGGAGGTGACTTCAATGTGACGGTCGGACGGCCCGTCATTGTAGAGCGTGACCCGACGGCCCTCGCCATTGCCTTCCGAGATGACGATGCATTCGACTTCGGAGCGCAACGTGCCCACCGATTTGACGAAGCTTGCCTTGTCGTCGGAGAACAAGGTCTGCGCCTTCTCCTCGGCCGCACGCTTCGGCTCGGCTGTAGCGGACCACCAATCGCCGGTGCCTGCGTCCCGCAGGAATATGTAGGAGCCGAGCCGGTCCTCGGTCGGATCCGGCTGCCAGCGGGTGATGGAGAGATCGCCCCAGCGGCTGTAGCCCGAGCCGGTCGCGGTGACCATCACCGAATACCGGCCGTTCGACATCACACTGGTCGACCGCAGCGACCGCAACGGATCGAGCACGATGCGGGTGTCGGGGCTCTCGACTTCCGTCTCGTCCTTGGAGCGCTCGTCGGCCTCGGTCCTGACGGTCGCGGTCGGGATGTCGCGCGGCGCCCTCTCCTGCAGCAGCAGTTCAGCCGATTCGATGACCGGGTCACTGTGGAAGCGATCGCGCATGCGGCCTTCGAAGATGGCGTCGGCGACGGCCACGATCGACATGCCCGAATGGTGGGCCATGTAGTTCTGCACGACGACATGATCGGTGCCTTCCGGCACGCGCTGCGGCGTGAAGTCGACGGCGTCGTAGTAACCGTGGCGGCCAAGCGCGCCGATCTCCCGCAGCCTGGCGAGATTCTGCACGGCTTCGCGCGGGTTGAACTGTGCCGCGAGCACGGTGGCGTAGGGCGCGATCACCGTGTTCTGGCCAAGGCCGCGCTTCAGGCCGAGCCCGGGCACGCCGAAATTGGTGTACTGGTAAGTCAGTTCGCGGTCGCGGGCGTTGTAGGCCGCTTCCGAAATGCCCCACGGCACGTTCTTCTGGCGGCCATACTGGATTTGCCGCTTGATGATCAGCTTGCTGGTCTGGTTGAGAATGCTGCCTTGCGGCTCCTTCATCACCAGCGGCGGCATGAGGTATTCGAACATCGAGCCGGACCAGGACATCAGCGCGCCCTTGAAACCGATCTCGACGATCGGCCGGCCAAGCCGGAACCAGTGCTCGGTCGGCAGGTCACCCTTGGCGATGGCGAACAGGCTGGTCAGCCGCGCCTCGGAAGCCATAAGGTCGTAGCAGCTTTCATCGAGCTGGTGTTCCTCGACCCGGTAGCCGATCGACAGCAGCTTGCGTTCGGGCCGCATCAGGAAGGAGAAATCCATCTCGAAGGCGAAGCGGCGCGTGCGCTCGCGCAAGGTGAGCAGCTTGGCGCGCAGCGCCTCGACGGCGTTGTCGTCGCTATGCGCATCATGGACATGCGCCTCGCAGGTGGCCTCGAGCCTGGCCGCCCAGTCGACGATGACGTCGCTCTGGGCCGACGCCGCCTCGGTGTGGATGGCGGTGGCGAGCTTGCGGATCTCGCCGGCCAGCACGGCCAGATTGATGGTGCGGATCGACGCCATTTCCGGCTGCGCCTTGATGGTGTCGACCGCGCGCCGCATACCGTCGAGACGGTCGACGAGGCGCTGGCGCAAGGGTCGCAGCTGTCGGCGGTCGTCGGGCAGTTCGTCGAGGCTCTCGCTGAGGATGGTCACCGTGTCCAGAATGCCTTCGAAATCGCCCTGGAGATGGACCGAGGGCGCTTCCGCCCATTCGGCGCATGCCGCCGCAACCGCCACCAAATGGCCGGCCAGATTGCCGCTGTCGACAGCCGAAATGTAGAGCGGGTAGAGCGGCTTCAGCGTCGTCGTGTCATACCAGTTGAAGAGATGGCCACGGTCGCGCGGCATGCCTTCGATCGTCGTCATGGTGGCGTCGATGCGGGTGATGGCGTCGGACAGACTGATCCAGCCGAAGTCGCGGGCAGAGACGACGGACAGCAGATAGACGCCGATATTGGTCGGCGAGGTGCGCGGCGCCACGACCGGCGCCGGGCTTTCCTGGAAATTGTCCGGCGGCAGATTGTGGTGCTCGGCCGTCACGAAGCTTTCGAAATAATGCCAGGTGCGCCGCGCCACCGTACGCAGTGCGTGGATATCGGCTTGCGATATGCGCAAGCGATCCTCGGTTTCGGCCGAACGGCTGATCCAGCTGGCGATGGCCGGCGAAGCGATCCAGAACAGGGCGAAGAAGAAGGCGACGAAGGCGCCAGTGGAATCGGCCAGCACCGGAATGGCGAGGCCGACGAAGCCGATGATCACGGCGCCATACATCATGCCGTAATAGGAGCCGACATCGTTGTCGCCCGCCTTGTGCGCCTGCGAGGCGGTGCGCCATTCCAGCAGGTTCTGGCGGCTGACGAAGAGCCGGTAAATCGTGCGGATGATGGCGTCGCCCATCATCCAGGCGTTGTGCGCCATCAGCACGATCTTCAGCGCCACCATGGCGGTGCCGAAGGCGACGTCTCGCGCCAGGGCCGAGAAATGGCCGCGCGGCGTCTGGTCGCCGCTCTTGGGCAGGATGGCGTTGACGATGTCGAACGTCGGGGCCATGAACAGGCTGAGGATCAGCAGGGCCTGCCATTGGGCGGCCTGCGTGAAGGGCAGCAGCGTCCAGCCGGCGATCGCGGCCATGACCCAGAAGATCGGCGTCAGCGAGCGGCGCAGATTGTCGACCATCTTCCAGCGCGACAGAGCCGGCACGCCGGAGCGCGGATCGAGCATGAAGCCGAGAAGCTGCCAGTCGCCGCGTGCCCAGCGATGGTGGCGCGATGCGTCGACTGAATAACGGATCGGATAGTCCTCGACCAGTTCGACGTCGGTGACCAGCGCCGAGCGCGCCAGCGCGCCTTCCAGCAGATCGTGGCTTAGGATGGTGTTTTCCTCGATGCGGCCCTGTAGTGCGGCCTCGAAAGCATCGACGTGATAAAGGCCCTTGCCGGTGAAGGACCCGTCGCCGAAGACATCCTGATAGAGATCGGAGACGGCAAAGACATAAGGGTCGAGGCCGCGATTGGCCGAGAACACCCGCTGGAAAAACGACGCATCGTCGCCACTGGTCAGCGACGCGGTGATGCGCGGCTGCAGGATGGCATAGCCGGCCGTGACAACACGCCTGGTAGCATCGAAATGCGGACGGTTGAGCGGATGGCAGAGCTTGCCGACCAGGGTCGCGACCGCGTCGCGGGTTGTGCGCGTGTCGGCATCGAGCGTCATCACATGGACGACGTTCTCGGGCAGCGGCACGTCGAGCGGCAGGAATGTGGTGTCGCTGTCGCCGCGCAGCAGAAGGTCGAGTTCATGCAGCTTGCCGCGCTTGCGCTCCCAGCCCATCCAGGAACCCTGCGCCGCATTGAAGAGCCGGCGCCGGTGCAGGATGTAGAAACGCGGCGTGCCTTCGGAGGGATAGCGGGCGTTGAGACGAGCGATCTCGGCGCGGGCGAATTCGAGGATCTCGGTATCGGCCGCATCGATTTCGGTCTTGCTGTCGGGCCAGTCCGAAAGCAGCGCGAAATAGATTTCATCCGCCGTGTTCGCGAGATGATGCACCTCGATGTTGCGGATGTTTTCCTCGACGTCGTCGCGTGAGCCGATCAGCGACGGCACCACCACCAGGGTGCGCGCCTCAGGCGGCACGCCGTGCCTGTAATCATAGCCAACGAGGCGCGTCGGTTTCAGGAACAGCGATACGACGGTGTTGAAGAAGGCGAGCGCGCCCTCGCTGGCCGGTACGGCAAACAGCGCCAACATCACGACGATTGACGGCACCGACAGGCCGAGATTGGCCAGCGCGTTGCCGGTGAGCACGAGAAGCAGGGCCGTCAGCGCAAATACCGGTACGACGATGCCAAGCCATCCGGTCTTGCGGAAGGTGCGCTTGACCGTCTGGCTGATGGTCGGCCGATAGCCGATCGCCTTCTCCAGTTCCAGCCGGCGCGGACCGACGAGGAAGAAACCGACATCGGTGTGGGCGGATGCAACTTGGGCGGCAGAGCCTTCATCATCGCCCGATAGGGTCTCGGTGGCGGCGTGATCGGCCAGTTCAATGGCCTTCTCGGCGACGCGATATTCCGAAAGGTCCGAGCGGCGCGCCAGTTCCTCGATCGCGGTCCGGTACTGGTCACGCGAGAAGAAGTCGAGCGCGGCGAAATCGGTGCGCTCGCGCAGCACGGTGTCGATGCGGCTGACGCCTTCGAACCACACCGTCCAGTCGACGTCGTTGATGAGGCGCAGGCCGCGGATGATGTTTCCGGTCGTCACATTGCCGCTGGACAGCGTGTGATGTTCGGAAATGATGATTTCCTCGGCGTCGGAGCCGGTCTTTTCGAGCTCGCCTTCGAGCCATTCCAGGGCCTTGCCGGCATTCTGCGATCCATCGCGCAAGCGATAGAGCAGCTGGGTGGCGAAGGTGGTGTCCTGCGCATGAGCGCTGAATTTGGACAGGATCGCCTGCCGGTCCGGGCTGTCGTCGGTCGACAGAACCTTGTCGGCGACATCGTTGGCGATCTGGCGCATCTGGCGGGTGCGGTTGACCCTGACCGCCAGCCGGCGGAGATTTTCGATCAGGACGAAGCGCAGAAGCGACGGCAGCGCCCAGAGTTCGCCGATCTTCAGCGGCTCGAGCGACTGGAAGCCCTGGACGATGGACTTGAACATCGTCGCCGAGACGGAACTGTCCGAATGCGCCACATAGGTCCAGGCCAGCGCCAGCGCGCGCGGCACGCTGCCGCCCTCGGGCAGTTTCAGGCTGGGCAGCTGGCGGTAGAAGCGGCGCGGCAGATCGCGCTTGACCTGGAAAATGGTTTCTTCGACCAGATAATTGTTGTCGAGCAGCCACTGCGCCGCCGGCGTGATCGTCTCGCCCCTCGCCTGCGCGGCATTGGTCGAGCGGTAGACTTCCAAGATCTTCTTGGCGCTGTCGCGGATGCGGGCCTGAAAGTCGAACGGCGTCAGGCCGAACAGATCGGTGAGATCGCCTTTTGCCAGGCTTTCGCCAAGCAGGCGAAGACGCTCTTCGGGTAGGAAATTGGATCGGATCGGCTCTTCCGTGATGCCTGGGAAGCTCGCGCTCGTCTTCTCGATCTGGGCAGGGGTCGTCTGAATATTCATTGAAAATTCCGTATGCGGACACTGAGCGGCGTCACCGCCACGGCAATGGCCCTAAAACCGATTCAAATGCAATTGGTTGCATAATCCCACTTGCTGAAAGTTTGTTTCCGCACCACGACAGGGCGTTATCTCTCAGCAAAAATTCCAAGACGAGCGCCCCTTCTCCCGTCAAGCTCGATCGACGGGGAGGATTCAGGCTTTTTCGTGATGCCGCCGATAGCTTACGCTATATTTCGCCGGCATCGCGATCATGTTTGGAAACAAGCGTTAATCGTTGCCGGAGATGCCGCCGATCCGGATCACGAACAGCGTCGTCTCCTGGACGGGCTGGATAAAGAGGCTGGCGGTGTCCGGGCCGGGCAGCAGCGTGTCGAGCGGCCCGAGGTGGACCGGCTCGGTGCCGGGCACGGTGACTTCGCCGTTCAAACACAGGACGAGGGTCGTCCCGGTCCCGGTCCTGATTTCCACAGGGTTCGAAACCATAAGGCGTTCGACCGAATGCGTCATCCGGCTGCGGCGGGTCATGACATTGAGATCGGTGATCGGCCCGCCGATCAGCGCGGCCGCGGTCGCCACGTCAGCCGGAAAGGAAAGTGGGGCGGTCGCCCCAGTGACTGATATCGGCGGGCGGCCAGCAACATCCAGCACGATGCCCTCGCCTTCGAGCACTGCAAGCGTGCGATCGATACCGGCAAATTGCGAGAACGGACCGCTGCCTTCGACGCGCGCCATCGAGACGCGCCAGTCGAAGTCATTTAGCCCGGCGTCGGCAGGCGAGACGGCGACCTCGGTAGTCACCCCGCCGCCGTTCTTCCACGGCATGGACTTGTATCCGGCTGCCCGCAGGACGCGCATCAGTCAGTCCATCACCCGAGAATGCCGGGCAGGTTGAGCTGGTGCTCCCTCGCGCATTCGACTGCGATGTCGTAGCCGGCATCGGCGTGGCGCATGACGCCGGTCGCCGGGTCGTTCCACAACACCCGCTCGAGGCGCCTAGCCGCCTCACGCGTACCGTCGGCGACGATGACCATGCCGGCGTGCTGTGAGAAGCCCATGCCGACACCACCGCCATGGTGCAACGATACCCAGGTGGCGCCAGATGCGGTGTTGAGCAGCGCGTTGAGCAGCGGCCAGTCGGACACCGCGTCCGAGCCGTCCTTCATTGATTCCGTCTCGCGGTTCGGCGAGGCGACTGAGCCGGAATCGAGATGGTCGCGGCCGATGACGACAGGCGCCTTGAGCTCGCCCTTGGCCACCATCTCGTTGAAGGCGAGGCCGAGCCTGTGCCGGTCGCCAAGACCAACCCAGCAGATGCGCGCCGGCAGGCCCTGGAAGGCGATGCGCTCGCGCGCCATGTCGAGCCAGTTGTGCAGATGGGTGTTGCCGGGCGTCAGTTCGCGAACCTTTGCGTCGGTCTTGTAGATATCCTCGGGATCGCCCGACAGGGCCGCCCAGCGGAACGGGCCGATGCCGCGGCAAAACAGCGGACGGATATAGGCCGGCACGAAGCCGGGGAAGGCAAAGGCGTTCTCGAACCCCTCCTCCTTGGCCACCTGGCGGATGTTGTTGCCGTAGTCGAGCGTCGGCACGCCGGCATTCCAGAACGCCACCATCGCCTCGACATGTTCGCGCATCGAGGCGCGGGCGGCTTTTTCAACTGCCTTCGGGTCGCTGACGCGCTTCTCACGCCACTCAGCCATCGTCCAGCCCTTGGGCAGGTAGCCGTTGATGGGGTCGTGGGCCGAGGTCTGGTCGGTGACCATATCAGGGCGAATGCCGCGCCTGAACATTTCTGGAACGATCTCGGCTGTATTGCCGAGCAGGCCTACCGACTTCGCCTCGCCTGCCTTGGTCCAGCGCTCGATCATCGCCATCGCCTCGTCGAGCGTCTCGGCCTTGTCGTCGACATAGCGGGTGCGCAGGCGGAAATCGATCGAATCCGGGTTGCATTCGATGGCCAGGCAGCAGGCGCCGGCCATAACTGCGGCGAGCGGCTGGGCGCCGCCCATGCCGCCGAGGCCGCCGGTCAGGATCCACTTGCCCTTGAGATTGCCGCCATAGTGCTGGCGGCCGGCCTCGACGAAGGTCTCGTAGGTGCCCTGCACGATGCCTTGCGTGCCGATGTAGATCCACGAGCCGGCCGTCATCTGGCCGTACATCATCAGACCCTTCTTATCGAGCTCGTTGAACTTTTCCCATGTCGCCCAGTGCGGCACCAGGTTGGAGTTGGCGATCAGCACGCGCGGCGCGTCGGGATGGGTGCGGAAGACGCCGACCGGCTTGCCCGACTGCACAAGCAAGGTCTCGTCATCGGCCAACGTCCTCAACGAGGCGACGATGCGGTCAAAGTCGTTCCAGGTGCGCGCCGCCCGGCCGATGCCGCCATAGACAACCAACTCGTTGGGGTTTTCGGCGACGTCCGGGTCGAGATTGTTCATCAGCATGCGCAGCGGCGCCTCCGTCAACCAGGAGCGGGCGCTGATTTCCGTGCCGCGCGGGCTGCGGACTTCGCGGATGTTGTGGCGAGGATTGTTCATCATTGTCCCTTTCGAATGAGGTGCGCGGCGTTGCGGTGGCCGTCAGCACTGATCCAGGTGACCTGCTCATGGGCAGGGTCGGAAGTATCGATGGTCATGGCGTAGCAGGCCCAGACATCCGAAGGCGGCCATAGCGAGCAGTACTGGTCGCCACGAACATCCCAACGCCCGGGAGACTGGGTGCCGCCTTTTGTGTAGATGGTGGCTCCGCCGTCGTCGAAACTCTGTGTCCAGTCCGGCCCTTCGACATGCGCGCCTTTCAAGGTGGCGAGGATATTGGCGCCCTTCATCTTCACCTCATCGGCTGACGCGCCGAAAACCAGCGTCGCTGCGAACAGAATGGCGAGAAAGCCGATCCTGGCATGGCGGTTCATGACATCCTCCCGATGTTTCGATGTCAGCTCTGCGCCCAGGTGATCGCGGTCTCGAGAATCTTCTTCAGCTTCGCAGCCATGGGTGCGGCGAACGCGGCATCATAGGGCACCGGCCAATTGTCCGGTTCACCTTTGCCCTCGGGCTCATGCAAGTAGCCGCGATCGGCAAGTTCCATCTGCAGCGCATGGAAGCCGCCTTGCGGATTGCCGAAGTAGCGCGTGATCCAGCCACCCTTGAAACGGCCGTTGATGACGTAGCTGTCGCCGCTTTCGGCCATGATCTGGCCGACCAGGCCCTGCAGCACCGGATCGGCGGTCTGGCCGTCATTGGTGCCGAGATTGAACACCGGCAGCGTGCCATAGAACAGACGCGGGAGAACCGAGCGGATCGAGTGGCAATCATAGATGACAACCTTCGGATGCAGGCCGCGCAGCCTGGTCGCCTGAAACCCGAGCATTTCATGGTAGGGCGCGAAATATGACTGATAGCGCTGGCTGATTTCCGCCGGCGTCGGTTCCTCGCCGGGCAGGTAAAGCGGATCGCCGTCGAAAGTCTCTGTCGGGCAAAGCGTCGTCGTCGTCTGCCCGGGATAGAGCGAGGCGCCGGAGGGATCGCGGTTGACGTCGATGACGGTGCGCGAGATCGACGTATGCACGACTGTCGCGCCAAGGCCGGCGGCGAAATCGTAGAGCTGGTCGATCCACCAGTCGCAGTCGCGGCGACCGAGCCAGGGCGAGACCAGCCGGTTGTCGATGCCGACGAGATCGATGCCGGTATGCGGGATCGACACCAGCAGAGGTGCCGTGCCTTCCGTCACTGTAAGCCAGTCGGTCATCTCAGGCTCCCGAGATCGAAGGCAGTGTTACCGCGCCGGCCGCCTTGACGGTCGCGCCGCTGCGCACCATGGCGATGGCTTTTTCCATATCAGGATGGAAGTGGCGGTCATTGTCGAGATGCGGCACCTCGGCCCGGACCAGCTTGCGCACCGCTTCCAGGGCATTGCTCGATGCCAGTGGCGCATGGAAATCGCAGCCTTGCGCTGCGGCCAGCAACTCGATGCCGATCACCGCCGTCGCATTCTCGACCATGCCGATCAGCCGGCGCGCGCCATGCGCTGCCATCGAAACGTGGTCTTCCTGGTTGGCCGAGGTCGGGATGGAATCGACGCTGGCCGGATAGGCTTTCTGCTTGTTCTCGGAAACGAGCGCCGCCGCCGTCACCTGCGGGATCATGAAACCGGAATTCAAGCCGGGCTTGGGCGTCAGGAACGCCGGCATGCCCGACAGCGCGGGGTCGACCAGCATGGCGATGCGCCGCTCCGACAGCGAGCCGATCTCGCAGACGGCCAGCGCGATCATGTCGGCGGCAAAGGCCACCGGCTCAGCATGAAAATTACCGCCGGAAAGTGCGGTATCGTCCTCGGCGAAAATCAGCGGATTGTCGGTGACGCCATTGGCCTCGGTGCCCAGCGTGTCCGCCGCCTGACGCAGGACGGTGAGTGCCGCACCCATCACCTGCGGCTGGCAGCGCAGGCAATAGGGATCCTGCACGCGCTCGTCGCCCACGCGGTGTGATTCACGGATGGCACTGCCGGCCATCAGATTGCGCAGCGCATCCGCCGTCTCGATCTGGCCGCGATGCTTTCTCAGTTGATGGATGCGCGGATCGAAGGGCGCGTCGGAGCCCTTTGCCGCATCGGTCGACAAGGCGCCGGCGACCAGCGCCGACTGGTAGAGCACTTCGGCCTCGAACAATGCAGCCAGCGCATAGGCCGTCGAGAATTGCGTGCCGTTGAGCAGTGCCAGGCCTTCCTTGGCGCCCAATGTCACTGGCTCCAACCCGTGCGAGACGAAGGCGACCTTGGCCGGGAAACGGCCATGCGGGGTAAAGCATTCGCCGACGCCGATCATCACCGCCGTCATGTGCGACAGGGGGGCAAGGTCGCCGGAGGCGCCGACGGAGCCTTGCGCCGGCACCACCGGGATGACGTCGTTGGCAAGCATCGCTTCAAGCAACTCGATGGTCTGCGGCCGCACGCCGGAGGCGCCCTGCGCCAGGCTGGCCAACTTCAGCGCCATCATCAGCCGGCAAACAGCGACCGGCATCGGCTCGCCGACGCCGGCGGCATGCGACAGCACGATGTTGCGCTGCAAGGTCTCGAGGTCCGCGGCGGGGATGCGGACGCTGGCCAGTTTGCCGAAGCCGGTGTTGATGCCATAGACCGGCTCGCCCTTGGCGACGATCCTGGCGACCGCCTCGGCGCTCGCCTTGATTTTTGGCTGGCAGGCATCGTCAAGCTTGGGCACGGCGCCACGGTAGATGGCGCGCCAGTCGGCCAGCGTCGCATTGCCGGGCTTCAGGGTCAGTTCGGTCATTGTCCTCTCCAGATGCGGGCATGCAGCGGGTTGAAGCCCATGCGGTAGACGAGTTCAGCGGGGCGCTCGATGTTCCAGATCGCCAGATCGGCGGATTTGCCGGTTTCGAGCGTGCCGGTCTCTCCCAGCAGGCCGAGCGCGCGGGCGGCCTCGCGGGTAACGCCGGCCAGGCATTCATCGACCGTCAGGCCGAACAGGGTCGCCGCCATGTTCATAGTCAAAAGCAGCGAGGTCAGCGGCGAGGTGCCGGGATTGTTGTCGGTGGCGACCGCCATTCTGACGCCGTGCTGGCGGAACAGGCTCACCGGCGGCTTCTTGGTCTCGCGAATGAAATAGTAGGCACCGGGCAGGATCGTCGCCACGGTTCCCGCCTTCGCCATGGCCACGGCGCCTGCCTCGTCTGTGTATTCGAGATGATCGGCCGACAGCGCACCATAGCGGGCGGCGAGTTCGGCGCCATGCAGGTTGGAGAGCTGGTCTGCGTGGAGCTTGACCGGCAAGCCTGCCGCCTTGGCGGCATCGAACACGAGCGCCATCTGCTCCGGAGAAAAGGCAATGCCTTCGCAAAACCCGTCGACGGCATCGGCCAGCCCCTCGGCGGCGACCGCCGGGAGAATTTCTCTTGCGACCAGATCGATAAAGGCGTCCTTGTCGCCTTTGGCTTCCGGCGGCAACGCATGGGCGCCAAGGAAGGTCGTGCGGATCGTCACCGGCCGCTCACCGCCCAACCGCCGCGCGGCGCGCAGCGACTTCATTTCGTTTTCCAGATCGAGCCCATAGCCCGACTTTACTTCTACCGTCGTCACGCCCTCGGCGATCAGCGCATCGAGGCGCGGCAGCGATTGCGCGACCAGATCGTCTTCGCCGGCGGCACGCAAGGATTTGACCGAAGAGACAATGCCGCCGCCGGCCCTGGCGACCTCTTCATATGTGGCGCCGGCGAGCCTCATCTCAAATTCATTGGCGCGATTGCCGGCATGGACCAGATGGGTATGGCAGTCGATCAGGCCGGGCGTGATCCAGCGCTGCTCGCAATCGATCGTCTCGACATTTTGGGCAAGCGCTGTGGGCATGCCCGATTCAGGGCCGGCATAGACAATGCGGCCATCACGAACCGCGACCGCGCCGTGTTCGACGACGCCAAGTCCGGCGGCTCCCTCGGCCATGGTCGCCAGGCGCGCATTGCGCCATAGACGAAGACCCCCTGCCCGGCTTTTGCTCTCTGCAGCCATCATCTTTTCCGTTTCAATCGGTGGCGATTATGTATATACATATTGAAACGCACTGCAAGTGCCATCATCGCATATGAGACAGGGAACCGGAGAGAAAAGTGACTGACATCTTCGCGGAACAGGCGCTCCTTCCCAATGGCTGGCACAGCAATGTGCGGATCACCTTGGCCAAGGGACGCATAACAACTGTCGAGCCGGGTGCGACCACCGTGGCCGGCGACGAACGCCATGCGATCCTGCTGCCCGGTATGCCCAATTTGCACAGCCATGCCTTCCAGCGCGGCATGGCCGGATTGGCCGAGCTTCGCGGGCCCTCCGCCGACAGTTTCTGGAGCTGGCGCGAGGTGATGTATCGCTTCGCCCTGTCCATGACGCCCGACCAGGTCGAGGCGGTTGCCGCGCAGCTCTATGTCGAGATGCTGGAGGCCGGCTTTTCACGCGTCGGCGAATTTCACTATCTGCATCACGACCGCGACGGACAACCCTATTCCAACCCTGCCGAGATGGCCGAGCGCATCGCGGCGGCGGCCGGCGAAACCGGCATCGGCTTGACGCTGCTGCCGGTGTTCTACGCGCACTCTTCTTTCGGAGGCGCTGCGCCTAACGAAGGCCAACGGCGTTTCACCAACGATGTGAATCGCTTCTCCAGGCTTCTTGAGAAAAGCCGGGAATGCGTTCGCACTTTGAATCAAGCTGTTGTCGGCGTCGCTCCGCACAGTTTGCGCGCCGCGACAGCGGACGAATTGACTGAGGTGGCCGCCATGGCGCCGGATGGGCCGATCCATATCCATGTCGCCGAGCAGGTGAAGGAAGTCGAGGACTGTCTTGCCTGGTCGGGCGCGCGACCAGTCGAATTCCTGCTGGCCAACGCGAAGGTGGACCAACGCTGGTGTCTCATCCACGCCACGCACATGACCGATGCGGAAACGGTCGGGATGGCGAAGAGCGGCGCTATCGCCGGCCTTTGCCCGATCACCGAGGCCAATCTTGGCGATGGCACTTTTGCAGCGCCGCTGTTCGGGGAGCATGGCGGCCGCTCCGGCGTCGGCTCCGATTCCAATGTGCTGATCGGCCTGCCCGACGAGCTGCGGCAGCTCGAATATTCGCAGCGCCTCGCGCACCGCGCCCGCAATGTGCTGGCGGTGGCCGGCGGCTCGACCGGACGCGCGCTGTTCGAGGCCGCGCTCGACGGCGGCAGCGTCGCCCTTGGGGCCGGCGCCTCGCAAATCGCCGCCGGTGCATCCGCCGATCTCGTCTCTCTCGACGGCAATCACCCCTCGCTGGCCGGCAAGACCGGTGACGCGATCCTCGATGCCTGGATCTTCGCCAATGGCAGCAAGGTCGACTGCGTCTGGGTGCATGGCAATAAACAGGTCAGCGGCGGCCGGCATGCAAGGCGCGAGGCCATCGCCGAGCGGTTTCGCAGCGTGATGACGGCGCTTTCGGCATGAGCATGATCGAGACGGCGGATGCGGAAGGCGGCGTCTCGCTGCACCAGCGCATCCTGTCCGACATCAGCGAAAAGATCCTGTCCGGCGCCTGGGCGCCCGGCCATCGCATCCCGTTCGAGCATGAACTGAGCGCGCAATACAATTGCTCGCGCATGACAGTGAACAAGGCGCTGTCGCAGCTTGCCAAGGCGGGGCTAATCGAGCGGCGGCGCCGCTCAGGCAGCTTTGTCCGCCAGCCGCAGTCGCAGGCTGCGGTGCTGGAGATCCATGACATCCGGGTCGAGGTCGAAGCGCTCGGCCTGCTTTATCGCTACGAGCGCGTGACACGGCACAAAAGGCGCAGCGACGCCGAGGATCGCGCCTTGCTGGAGCTTGGTGCCGCCGGGCCGGTGCTGGCATTGGAATGCCGGCATTTCGCCGGCAAGCGGCCGTTCGCGCACGAGCAGCGGCTGATCAACCTGACCGCCGTGCCGGAAGCATCAGACGAGGAATTCCTGACCATCGCGCCGAGCCCGTGGCTGATCGGCCGCGTGCCGTGGAGCGAAGCCGAGCACCGCATTCGTGCGGTCGGCGCCGACAAGCAGGTCGCGGCGGCACTCGACATCGCGGCCGGCGCGCCCTGCCTGGTGGTCGAGCGGCGGACATGGAGCGCCGAACACCCGGTCACTTATGTGCGCTTCACCTACCCCGCCGACAGCCACACGCTGGTGGCGCGATTCAGGCCGTCGCAGGGGTGAGGTGTGTCCAGTTGAAGGCTGGCGAAAAGCCAACGATTTGGCATTTCGAACGCCGAACGCCTGGAGCCATAGCGGAGGCAGTCGAGCAAGCCCGGATCCCCGCTGCCTACGGCAGCCTCCCGGCGTTCGCCCGCCTTTCAGCGCGCCACTGGCGCGCTGAATTCGCCAGCGCTGCGCCTCAAACCGCTGCGGTAATAATGATCTCGACCAGATATTCCGGTCCGGCGAGCTTTGCTTCGCCGGTGGCACGGGCGGGCGTATTGCCTTGCGGCACCCACTTGTCCCATTCCGCGTTCATCTCGGCAAAGGTGCTCATGTCGGCCAGCCAGATGATCGCCTGCAGGATCTTGGTCTTGTCCGAGCCGGCCTTGGCCAGCAGTCCGTCGATGGTCGCCAGGACATCCCTGGTCTGCGACGCGACGTTGCCGCCCGGCTGACCAACCTGGCCGGCCAGATAGACGGTATTGCCGTGAATGACGATCGGGCTCATGCGCGGGCCAACATCGATGCGACGAATGCTCATGGGAGGTTCCTTCCTTTGTGGTCGCGCTTCTTTAAAGTTGCGGCCGGCTTCGGGCAAGGTCGCCCAGTCAAATCCCTTGGCAAATCCCTTTGGGCCAAGGGCGTGTGATGTCCACACACGGCAAGTTGACCCGGCAGTCGCAATTCCGCCCGACTGGCTTGTTGACTAATGTAATAACATCACATATCCAATCGGCCGCTACCAGCAGCCGGTTTTCGCTGCCCTCACGGATCGCAGAATGACAAATACCTGCCTGACCTTCCGCGACCTGACGCTTGGCTACGGCAGCCACCCGGCGATCCATCATCTTGACGGCAAGATTCGCAAAGGCTCGCTGACTGCCGTGGTCGGCGCCAACGGTTCGGGCAAATCGACGCTGATGAAAGGCATTGTTGGCGTCCTGAAACCGATGGCCGGCGAAGTCATCCGCGCGCCCGGCGTGCGTGCCGCCTATCTGCCGCAGCAGTCGGAGCTCGACCGCTCCTTCCCTGCGCGGGTGGTTGACCTGGTCTCGCTCGGCCTGTGGCCGCGGCGTGGCCTGCTCGGCCGCCATACCAGGGAAGATCGCGATTCCGTCAGCCGGGCGCTGATGGCCGTCGGTCTCGGCGGCTTCGAAAAGCGGCCGATCGACACGCTGTCAGGCGGCCAGTTGCAACGCACGTTGTTTGCGCGAGTGCTGCTGCAGGACGCTGACCTCATCCTGCTCGACGAGCCGTTCAACGCGGTCGACGCCAAGACGGTCGGCGACCTGATCGCGCTGATCAAGCATTGGCATGGCGAAGAGCGCACCATCCTGGTCGTCGTCCACGATCTGGACCTGGTGCGCCAGAATTTCCCCGAAACGCTGCTGCTGGCCCGCCAGCCGATTGCCTGGGGCGAGACCAGGGAAACGCTGAAGCCGGAGAACCTGTTGCGCGCCCGCCGCTTCCACGAAGCCTGGGAAGAGAATGCGCCCTGGTGCGAGCCGGACGGGCATGCTCATGACCACGATCACGACCATCATGGCCACGATCACGGGCATGACCATCACCACGGTGCCGGACCGAGGGCTGCCTGATGGACACGCTTTACGGTCTCTTCATCGCGCCCTTCGCCGATTTCGGCTTCATGCAGCGGGCGCTGATCGGTTCGCTGATGCTGTCGCTCGGCGCCTGCCCGGTTGGCGTGTTCCTGATGCTGCGGCGCATGAGCCTGTCTGGCGACGCCATGGCGCATGCCATCTTGCCGGGCGCCGCCGCCGGCTTCCTGCTCTACGGCCTGGAAATCCTGCCGATGACCATTGGCGGGCTGATCGCCGGCGTCATCGTTGCGCTCGGCGCTGGCGCCGTCTCGCGCTTCACCATCCAGCGCGAAGACGCCTCGATGGCAGCCTTCTATCTGATTTCGCTCGCCATCGGCGTGTTGATGGTGTCGATCCGCGGCTCCAGCGTCGATCTCATGCATGTGCTGTTCGGCACCGTGCTGGCGCTCAACAACGAAGCGCTGACGCTGATCGGCGGCATTGTGGCGGTGACGCTGGTCAGCCTCGCCATCTTCTGGCGGGCGCTGGTCGCCGAATGCCTCGATCCGCTGTTCCTGCGCTCGGTCAGCCGGCTCGGCAGTCCGGTGCATTTCATCTTCCTCGGCCTCGTCGTGCTCAACCTCGTCGGCGGCTTCCAGGCACTCGGCACGCTTCTATCGGTCGGACTGATGATGCTGCCGGCGGCAGCTGCCCGTTTCTGGACCGTGCGCGTCGAGCCGATGTGCGTGCTGGCGGTGCTGATCGGCTTTGCCTCCTGCATCGCCGGGCTGCTTCTGTCCTATCACGCGTCGCTGCCGTCCGGCCCGGCCATCATCCTGTCGGCCGGCGTGGTCTATTTCGCCTCGATCCTGTTCGGCACGCGCGGCATCCTGCGCGCCCGCATCGTCCATCACCGTCACAGAACGGCCTGATCCCCCGCCCCTAGAAGGAGACCCGTCCATGCTGAAATCGATCCGTGCCGCCCTGGCGATGAGCGTTATAACATTAACTGCCATCGGCGCCTCGCAGGCTTTCGCGGCACCGCTGAAAGTGGTCGCCAGCTTCACCGTCATTGCCGATTTTGCCAAAAATGTCGGTGGCGACCGCATCGATGTCACCACCATCGTCGGACCGGACGGCGATGCCCATGTCTACGAGCCGAGCCCGGCTGACGCGGTGGCGATGGCCAAGGCCGACATCGTGCTGGTCAACGGCCTGCATTTCGAGGGTTTTCTGCAGCGGCTGGTCGATGCCAGCGCCACCAAGGCCTCGATCGTCACCTTGACCAAGGGCGTGACGCCGATCGATTTCAAGCCTGAATTCGCCGACGCCGACGCCGCCGAAGGGGCCGGGACCGGCGGCGGCAAGACGGTTACCGATCCGCACGCCTTCCAGTCGATCGCCAATGCCAAGATCTATGTGGCAAACATCGCCGAAGCCTTCTGCGCCGCGGACTCCGACGGCTGCGTCAGCTACCAGACCAATGCCGCCGCCTACACCAAGAAACTCGAAGCGGTCGAAGGCGAAGTGAAGGCCGCGATCCAGTCGATCCCCGAAGCGAAGCGCGTCGTCATCACCTCGCATGACGCCTTCGGCTATTTCGAGCACGAATACGGCCTGACCTTCCTCGCCCCGCAAGGCATCTCGACTGACTCCGAACCGTCCGCCGCCGATGTTGCCAGGCTGGTCGATCAGGTGAAGCAGGACAAGGCGGCGGCGATCTTCGTCGAGAACATCACCAATCCGCGCCTGATCGAGCAGATCGCCAGCGAGACCGGCATCAAGGTCGGCGGCACGCTCTATTCGGATGCGCTGTCGCAGCCCGACGGCCCGGCCTCGACCTATATCGACATGATGCACAACAACATCCGCCAGATCAAAGGCGCCATCCTCGGCAGCTGACGCGCCCTCCCCGGAAAGGCGGAGCCGGTCTCCGCCTGTCTGTTTTGCGCTCTGGCAGTTTGAGCTGGATTCCGCGCCGGAAATGCCTATCTGCGCTATGTTGTCGAGTTGCGCAAAGACGCGGATCGACCGTGGATCAAAAGCCGGCATCACATGACAGACTTTACGCCTTTCCAGTCGCTGCTTGGCGGCGCTCTTATTGGCCTGTCGGCAGTGCTCTTGATGGCACTGCATGGGCGGATTGCCGGCATGACCGGCATTCTGACCGGCGTCATTCCGCCGCTTTCGCCTGAATGGCGCTGGCGCGCCGCCTTTCTCGCCGGCGCCGTGGCGGCGCCGCTTCTCTATCAGACGGTCGGCGGACACATCGCCTTCAGCGTGCCCGTGTCGACGCTGGCACTTGTCGGTGGCGGCTTCCTGGTCGGCATCGGCGTGCATTTCGGTGGCGGCTGCCCGAGCGGACACGGCATTTGCGGCATAGCGCGGCTATCGCCACGCTCGATAGTCGCCGTCGCGATCTTCATGGTCACAGCCTTCGTCACCGTCTTCATCATCCGCCACGTGATCGGAGGCTGAGCCCGTGAACAAGCTCGTCTCGGCATTTCTGATCGGTGGGATTTTCGGCCTCGGCATCGCCGTGTCCGGGATGATAAATCCTGCCAAGGTGCTGAACTTCTTCGACATCGCCGGCGGCTGGGACCCGAGCCTGATCTTCGTCATGGGTGGTGGCCTTGCGGTCGCCTTCGCCGGCTACCGCCTGATATTCCGGCGCCGTAAGTCACCGGTGTTCGAAACCGCGTTCGCCCTGCCGACGACGCGCACCATCGACGCGGAGCTGGCCGGCGGCGCCGCTGTCTTCGGCATCGGCTGGGGCATCGCCGGCTTCTGTCCCGGCGGCGCCATTCCCGCGCTTGGTCTCGGCTCCTCCGCGACGGCGATCTTTGTCACGGCGGTGATCGCCGGCATCGTCGTGGCGCGTTTCGCGAGGTCACGGCTTGCTCAGCCGGCTGCGGCATAGGAAGTAGTTGCCGGTTCCGCCGGAGAGTGGCAAGACTTCTCGCCAAATCAGATTGCGAGGATACAGCCATGGAATACCGCGAGATCAGCGAGGCCTATTCGGTCTCGGGCCAGATCCAGCCCGAAGACGTCACCGCCATCAAGGAGGCCGGCTTCAAGAGCGTCATCTGCAACCGGCCCGACGACGAGCAGCCCGGCCAGCCTTCGGCCGACACGCTCAAAGCCGCGGTCGAGGCCGCCGGCATGGCCTTCCGCTACATCCCCGTCATCAGCGGCCAGATCACTGCCGAGAATGTCGAGGATCAAGCCGAGGCGCTCGACGAGCTCCAAGGCCCGGTGTTCGCCTATTGCCGCTCCGGCGCGCGCTGCACCAATCTGTATGGGTTGATCCAGCAGTCGAAAGGGTGAATTGGCTGATCGGCGTGAGCCTATTGGCGCCCCTTGGCGACGAAGCTTCGGATGCCAAAAAGAAGCCCTAGAAGAGCGATGAAGGGCGCGAGCGCGGCGAGTGGGACCGTGCTCACGACCAGCAAGACAAAACCCGAGATACAGATTGAAAAGCCAATCCCGCACCACCAGCGGGACTTCGGATGGGCCAGGATGCCCTCAAAACCTATCTTGCGATCCCGCCATGACCAACTTGTATCTCGCAAAAGCGACGCGTTCCAATTCGAGGAATCGTACCGTAGGAAGATCAGGCCGCCGATCGTGAACGGCACCAGCCCGACCAGAAAGAGGATTATGCCGGCAAGCTGAAAGTTGGACATGGTTCACCGCAGGTTGGTAATTCCATTTAGCGCGGGCCAATCGAAGAATGTTCAAATCGGCAACGCGCCGGTTTCCTTCAGCGTCTCGAGCACGATCGCCGTCTTCACATGCTGCACGGATTCGTGTGGCAGCAGCACGCCGTTGACGAATTCCGATAGCGACTTCAGGTTGGGCGTCACCACTTTCAGGATGTAGTCCATCTCGCCCGTCAACGCGTGCGCTTCCTGCACCTCGGGCAGCCGCGCCACCAGTTCGCCGAAGCGCCTGGCGTTGTCGCGATTGTGGGTGGCTAACGTCACCGAGATGACGTTGACCAAGGAAAAACCGAGTTTGTCGCGGTCGAGCACGGCGTGATAGCCCTTGATATAGCCGTCCTCCTCCAGCCGCTGGCGGCGGCGCGAGCATTGTGACGCCGACAGGTTCACCCGCTCAGACAAATCGTTGTTGGTCAGCCCCGCATCGCCCTGCAAGAGCGCCATTATCTTGCGGTCAAATTGATCAATGCGCGTCTCGTCCATGGATTTCTACCCTTTCGTGCACGCTTTACGCATGAACTGATCATTTCAAGCGTTCGAATGCAAGCACCATGCGCCGGCTCCGCGCTATGATGGCGTCAGGTGGCCGTTTCAGGCCAAGCCATATCCGGAGAACTATCATGGGCCCCTTCCCGCACGACGCCCCGCCCGCCAAGATCAGCAAGGACAACCCCGCCGGCACGGATGGGTTCGAGTTTGTCGAGTTCGCGCATCCGGAGCCCGAAAAGCTCGCCGAATTGTTCACCCGCATGGGCTATGTCGCGGTGGCCAAGCACCGCACGAAAGACATCACCGTTTGGCGCCAGGGCGACGTCAACTATGTCGTCAATGCCGAGCCGGGCTCACATGCGATGAAGTTCGCCGACAAGCACGGCCCTTGTGCCGCATCGATGGCCTGGCGGGTGGTCGATGCCAAGCACGCTTTCGACCACGCCGTTGCCAAGGGCGCCACGCCTTATGAAGGCACAGACAAGGCGCTCGACGTGCCGGCCATCGTCGGCATTGGCGGCTCGCTGCTCTATTTCATCGACACCTATGGCAAGAAGGGCTCGGCCTATGATGCCGAGTTCGAGTGGCTCGGCGCGCGCGATCCGCGGCCGCAAGGCGTCGGCTTCTATTTTCTCGACCACCTCACCCACAATGTCTATCGCGGCCAGATGGACAAATGGTGGGATTTCTACCGCAATTTGTTCGGCTTCAAGCAGATCCATTTCTTCGATATCGACGGCAAGATCACTGGTCTGGTCAGCCGCGCCATCACCTCGCCCTGCGGCAAGATCCGCATCCCGCTCAACGAGTCCAAGGACGAGACCAGCCAGATCGCCGAGTATCTGAAGAAGTACAATGGCGAAGGCATCCAGCACATTGCCGTTGGGACCGACGAGATCTACGCCGCCACCGACAGGCTGGCCGAGAACGGCCTGAAGTTCATGCCCGGCCCGCCGGAAACCTATTACGACATGTCCTATGACCGCGTGAACGGCCACGACGAGCCGATCGAACGCATGAAGAAGCACGGCATCCTGATCGACGGCGAAGGCGTGGTCGACGGCGGCATGACCAAGATCCTGCTGCAGATCTTTTCGAAAACCGTGATCGGGCCGATCTTCTTCGAGTTCATCCAGCGCAAGGGCGACGAAGGCTTTGGCGAGGGTAATTTCCGCGCCCTGTTCGAATCGATCGAGCAGGACCAGATCAAGCGCGGCGTGATCAAGGTTCAGGCGGCGGAGTAGGCTTCAGGTCGAGCGGATAGCGCATGACCCTGGTTTCGGGTCATGCGCCAAATCAGATCTTGAGGCCCAGCCGCTCGACCTCTTCTTTCCTCAGCTTCATATCGTAGTCGAGCAGGAATTCATCGAGCTGTGGCGGCGCGACCGACGTGCCGGAAAGCATGGCGTGCACCTGGCCGCGATGGTGGATGTCATGCAGGAAGACGTGAGCGAGGATGTCGCCGATGCGCTCGGGGATCATGCCGTCCTTGCGCCGGTCGGTGACGACCTGACGATCGAGATCGGCTGCCGAGAGCCGGTCGCAAAAAGCGATCAGGCGACGGTCCGCGGCGACCTGTGCGGCAAACAACGCCTGCGGCTCGTCGATGGGCACAAAATCGTCATGGGCGGCAGCACCGACGCCACCCTCTTCGAGAAAATCGAGATAGAGAAGATCGACCGCAAGGATGTGGTTGAGCGTCGCCTCGATCGACGGGAAGAAACTGGTGCGTTCGGCTGCGAATTCGCCGGGCTTGAGCTGCAGAACAGCACGGTACAGCCGATCGTTCGACCAGAGATTGTTGCCGGCCATGCGGCGCAGATGATCCAGCAGGTTCATCCGGCGGACCGCACCAGATACAGACCCGCCCACATAACCGCAAATCCGGCGAGAACGATCAGCAGCAGCCTGTTCATGCGCCGCCGCAAGCCTTGCGTTTCGGCGTCCCGCGCGACTTTCATGTTGGTGATGGTGTGGAACATCATCGCCTTGCGCGGAAAGCCGCTGCGGTTGGTCAGGTCCGGCGAGCGCGCCTCGATGCGGTAGCTCAACCGGATCGCCAGGATGAACACGGCCAGTATGGCAAGCGCCCAGACGCCCGCCAGCAGATAGAATGCTTCCCCCGTCATTCCCTCACCTCTCGTACTTCTCGACCTTCTGCTCGATGGCGCCGAAGATCGAATGACCGGTCCTGTCCTTCATCTCGATGCGCACCGTGTCGCCGAAGCGCAGGAACGGCGTTTTGGGCGCGCCTGATACAATGGTCTCGATCATGCGCAGTTCGGCGATGCAGGAATAGCCGGCGCCGCCGGCCGAGACAGGCTTGCCTGGTCCGCCGTCGAGCTTGTTGGAGACGGTGCCGGAACCGATGATCGTACCTGATACCAGCGGCCTCGTCCTTGCGGCGTGGACGATTAGGGCCGGAAAATCGAAGGTCATGTCGACGCCCGCATTGGCCCGGCCGAACGGCTTGCCGTTGAGGTCGGCGAGCAGCGGCAGGCTGACCTTGCCGCCATCCCAGGCGTCGCCCAATTCATCGGGCGTCACCGCGGCAGGTGAAAACGCCGAGGACGGCTTTGATTGGAAGAAGCCGAAACCCTTGGCGAGCTCCGGCCCGGTGAGCGCGCGCAGCGTCACGTCGTTGACCAGCATCACCAGCCGGATTGCGGCGCGTGCCTCATCCAGGCTGGCGCCCATAGGTACATCGTCGACAATGACAGCGACTTCCCCCTCCATGTCGATGCCGAAGGCCTCGTCGGCCATGCGGATCGGATCACGCGGCGCGATGAAGGAATCCGAGCCGCCCTGGTAGATCAGCGGGTCGGTCCAGAAACTCGCCGGCATCTCGACGCCACGCGCTTTCCGCACCAGTTCGACATGGTTCACATAGGCCGAGCCATCGGCCCATTGATAGGCACGCGGCAGCGGTGAGTGCGCGTCATGCTCGTGGAAGCGCTCCGACGGCACCGCGTTGTTCTCCAGCGATTCCGCTATTGTCGCGAGGTGCGGGGCGATGCGCCGCCAGTCGTCGAGCGCTGCCTGCAGGGTGCGCACCAGGAACGAGGCGTCGGTGAAGCGTGTCAGGTCGCGCGAGACGACGACGAGTTTTCCGTCATGCGTCCCATCCTTCAGTGTGGCAAGCTTCATGCGGTTTCCTCTCCTGTTACGGCCTTGGCGCCGCTTTGGATTTTTGTCTTACGCATTCTCTCCAGCGAAAAGCGGTTTCCACTTTTCAGGGTCATGCGAACTCCACAACAAGGCCGTCGCTGGCGATCGTCAAGTCGCCGGCCCATGTTTTCCTGACAGCGGCGATCCAGTCGGCCTCGCCGATTCCGGGATCGTCGGCCGGAATGAGGTGATTGAGCACCAGCCTCTTCACGCCGGCATCGCTGGCGATGCGCCCGGCCTCCTCGGCAAAGCTGTGGCTGGCGAGCAGATGTTCCCGCAGCCGCGCGCCATTGCCGGTTTTGGCCACCAGCCGCTCTATGCCTTCCTCCAGCATGGCTTCGTGGACGAGGATGTCGGCGCCTTGGGCAAAATCAGCGAGCGGCGGAAAAAAGGCCGTATCGGTGGAGAACACCACGCCTTTCCCGCCATGCTCGAAGCGCAGCGCAAAGCAGTCGGTCACCGGCGGATGGTCGACGCGCAGCGCTGAAACCTCGAGGCCGTGTTGCTCGACAATCAAGCCTTCGGTGAATTCGTTGATCGAAACCAGCTCGCGAATATCCGGCCGGCCTTCGTCGACGATGCGGATTTCGATGTCGAATTCCATAGCCTGACAAAAGCGCCGCCAGTAATGGCCGGTGCCGGGCGGACCGTACACGCTGACGGGCGAGGCCAGACCGGCCGTCCAGGCGGTGTGGACCAGCGGCCCGAGTTCCAGCACATGGTCGGAATGCAGATGCGTGATGAAGATCAGGTCGAGTGCCTTCAGCCCAATTCCGGCGTCGACGAGACCCCGCGTTACGCCAAGTCCGCAGTCCACGACAATACCGCGGCCCCCCATCTGCAGCAGCGACGAACTCGGCCATGGGCCACCCGGCCGCAGCGCCGGGCCGCCCTTCGAGCCCAAAAGCACCAGCCGGTCCGGTATCGGCTCGCCGCTCAAGACCAGTCGCCCTCGGGCGTGCCGTTGAAGCGCTTCTTCAGGTCGGCCCAGCAGTCGATGTAATTGTCCTGCCGGGTTTCCAGTTCGGCGCCGTAGCGGGTCAGCATCTGCGGAAAACGGGTCTCGAACATGAAGGCCATGGTGTTGTCGAGCTTGACCGGTTTCAGGTCCGCGCGCGAGGCCTTTTCGAAGCCAGGAGCATCCGGGCCGTGGGCCAGCATCAGATTGTGCAGGCTGATGCCGCCGGGAACGAAGCCTTCCTCCTTGGCGTCGTACTGACCGTGGATCAGGCCCATAAATTCGCTCATGATGTTGCGGTGATACCAGGGCGGCCGGAACGTATCCTCCGCCACCAGCCAGCGCGGCGGGAAGATGACGAAGTCAATGTTGGCGGTGCCTTCCTCGCCGCTGGGCGCCGTCAGCACGGTGAAGATCGACGGATCGGGATGGTCGAAGAGGATGGCGCCGACCGGCGAAAAGGTGGCCAGATCATATTTATAGGGTGCGTAGTTGCCGTGCCAGGCAACGACGTCCAGCGGCGAGTGGCCGATCTCGGTCACATGGAAGTTGCCGCACCATTTCACCGTCAGCCGGCACGGTGTCTCCTTCTCCTCGAACCAGGCGCAAGGCGTCTTGAAATCGCGCGGATTGGCCAAGCAATTGGCGCCGATCGGGCCACGGTCCGGCAAGGTCAGCTTGGCGCCATAGTTCTCGCAGACATAGCCACGCACTTCGGCATCGACCAGCTCGACCTTGAAGACAAGCCCGCGGGGCAGCACGGCGATCTCGCCGGGCCGAAGCTCGATGACGCCCATTTCGGTGACGAAGCGCAAAGCGCCGACCTGCGGCACGATGAGCAACTCGCCGTCGGCGTTGAAGAAATGATCGTCGGCCATCGAGCGGTTGGCGACATAGACGTGGGCCGCCATGCCGGTTTGCCCGAGCACGTCGCCGGCGGTTGTGATGCTGCGCATGCCGGCGATGAAATCGGTCGGCTCCTTCGGCATCGGCACCGGGTTCCAGCGGTACTGGCCGAGCGCCAGCTCGTGATCACCGACATTGGGAGCGCTCTTCCACAACGGATAGTCAGCCGGTTTGAAGCGGCCGGTGTGCTTCACGCTCGGACGGATCCGATAGAGCCAGGAGCGCTCATTGGTGCCGCGCGGCGCGGTGAACGGCGAACCGGAAAGCTGCTCGGCATAGAGGCCATAGGCCGGCCGCTGCGGCGAATTCCGTCCCTGCGGCAGCGAGCCGGGCAAGGTTTCGGTTTCGAAGTCGTTGCCGAAGCCCGGCATGTAGGAAAAGGCCATCGCTTCCTCCCGGAATTGACCAAACTGGTTTCATTTGTAACCATCGAAAATGTAACTATCAATGCCAATGCTTCTGCCGGATGTGCAACCATGGAAATCCTCGACCTGGAAAACTTCCTTCCCTACCGGCTCTATCGCCTGGCCGACGTGGTCAGCCGGGAATTCGCGGGGATATACAAGGACAGTCATGGCCTGACCCGGCCTGAATGGCGCACCCTTTCGGGGCTCGGCCAGCACGGCACGATGACCGCGACAGCACTCGGCGTGCAATCGGCCATGCACAAGACCAAGGTGTCGCGCGCTGTCGCCGAACTCGAACGACGGCGCTGGCTGACGCGCACTCCCGATGAAAACGACCGCCGCGTCGAGCATCTGACCCTGACCAAGGCGGGGCTCGCGGCATATCGTGAGATGGTGCCGCTGGCGAAGGCGTTCGAGCGGGAATTGCTGGAAAAGTTGACTGTCAACGAGCGTATGGCAATCGGGGTAGGATTGGCCGCGCTGGAGCAAGCGTTGGGCAAGAATTAGATCGCTAGCGGTCGGCGCGAAGGATCGCTGCGCCTCTTTACTCGGCGCCTTACCAGTCCATCACCACCTTGCCGGAACTGCCGCTGCGCATTGCATCGAAGCCGGTCTGGAAGTCGTCGATGCCGATGCGATGCGTGATCAGCCCGGAAACATCGAGTGGGCCCTGCACCAGCGCGATCATCTTGTACCAGGTCTCGAACATCTCGCGGCCGTAGATGCCCTTGAGATGCAGCATCTTGAAGATGACCTTGTTCCAGTCGATCTCGAAGCCGGTGGGCGCAATGCCTAAAATGGCGATCTTGCCGCCATTGTTCATCGTGTCGATCATGTCGCGGAAGGCGGGCGCCGCCCCCGACATTTCGAGACCGACGTCGAAACCCTCGGTCATGCCGAGCACCGGCATGACGTCGCGCAGCTTTTCCTTCGAGGCGTCGACGACGTGCTGCACGCCAAGCTTTTTCGCCAGCGCCAGCCGCACCGGGTTGATGTCGGTGATGACCACCTTGCGCGCGCCGACACATTGCGCCACCAGCGCGCCCATGATGCCGATCGGGCCGGCCCCGGTGACCAGCACATCCTCGCCGACCAGATCGAAGGACAGGGCGGTATGGACCGCATTGCCGAGCGGATCGAAAATCGCGGCGATCTCGTCCGGCACGTCGTCGGGGATCGGCACGACGTTGTGCTGCGGGATCGCCAGATACTCGCCGAAGGCGCCGGGGCGGTTGACGCCGACGCCGAGCGTGTTGCGGCAGAGATGCCCCCGGCCCGCGCGGCAGTTGCGGCAGTGGCCGCAGACGATGTGGCCTTCGCCCGACACGCGCTGGCCGACCTTGTATTCGGTGACCGCGGCGCCGAAATCGGCAACCGTGCCGACGAATTCATGGCCCGTCACCATCGGCACCGGCACGGTCTTCTGCGCCCACTGGTCCCAATTGTAGATGTGGACGTCGGTGCCGCAGATCGCCGTCTTCCTGACCTTGATCAGCACGTCGTTGGGGCCGATCTCCGGCACCGGCACCTCTTCCATCCAGATGCCCGGTTCGGCCTTGGCCTTCACCAGCGCCTTCATCATGTTCGACATGCCTTTATCCCTTGAATCTCTTGTTCCGGAATCGCTTTGCGACTTCGGCCTTTCAGGAAATCACCCCGAGTTCGCGCCCGACGGCGCCGAACGCCTCGACCGCGCGGTCGATGTCGGCGCTGGAGTGCGCCGCCGACATCTGCGTGCGAATGCGTGCCTGGCCCTTCGGCACCACCGGGAAGGAAAAGCCGATGACATAGATGCCACGCTTCAGCATGCGCGCCGCCATCTCCTGCGCCAGCGTCGCGTCGCCCAGCATCACCGGAATGATTGGATGATCGGCCCCGGCCAGCGTGAAGCCCAGTTTGCCCATCTGCGACCTGAACCGTGCCGCATTCGCATATAGGCGTTCGCGCAAGGCGTCGCCATTGCGGATCAGGTCGAACACCTTGATCGAGGCGCCGGCGATCGCCGGCATCAGCGTGTTGGAGAAGAGATAGGGCCGCGAGCGCTGGCGCAGCCAGTCGACCACTTGGCTTTTGCCCGATGTGTAACCGCCGGATGCACCGCCGAGCGCCTTGCCGAGCGTGCCGGTGATGATGTCGACCCTGCCCTCGACGCCGCAATGCTCGGCCGAGCCGTGGCCATTCTGGCCGACGAAGCCGACCGCATGGCTGTCATCGACCATCACCATGGCATCGTATTTGTCGGCGAGGTCGCAGACACCCCTTAGATTGGCGATGATGCCATCCATGGAAAACACACCGTCGGTGGCGATCAGCCGGAAGCGGCAATCCTTCGCCTCCTTCAGCCGCGCTTCGAGGTCGGCCATGTCGTTGTTGGCGTAGCGGAAGCGTTTTGCCTTCGACAGCCGCACGCCGTCGATGATCGAGGCGTGGTTCAGCGCATCGGAAATGATCGCATCGTTCTCGCCGAGGAGTGTCTCGAACAGGCCGCCATTGGCGTCGAAGCAGGAGCCGTAGAGGATGGTGTCCTCCAGGCCGAGGAAGGATGAAATCGTCGCCTCGAGCTGCTTGTGTTCCTCCTGCGTGCCGCAGATGAAGCGCACCGAGGCCATGCCGTAGCCATAGCGGTCGAGCGCCTGGCTGGCCGCCGCACGCAGGTCGGCGCTATCGGCGAGGCCGAGATAGTTATTGGCGCAGAAATTAAGCACCTTCTGGCCGCCGACCTCGATCTGCGCCGACTGGGTCGAAGAGATCACCCGCTCGGATTTATAGAGGCCGGCCGACTTGAGCCCCGCGAGTTCGCTGTCGATGTGAGAGAGAAATGCTGCGGTCATGATCGGGCCTCGTTTGATGTGGGCCGACTGTCGTCCGGCCCGCGCGAAAAATCCATCGCAAAAACGACCGGATCGGTGGGCATGCGGCCCCGATATGCATCGTCGTGCGGCCGCGGAAGCGACGTCACGACAACAGTGCTGGCCGACGACCGCTCAAATGCCGACACAGCGCGAAACCAGCCGATAACCATTTCGCGATCTTTAAGCGTTTCCCCCTCGCCGTCCGGCTGTCGATTTCCAGACCTGTTAACGTTTGCAAGCCAATGGTCCTCGCAACAAGAATCCGTTGGCGAGAGGGCCGCCCCACAACATGTCGCAGCAGCCGGTGCAAACCGTTTCAGGCAAGCTCATACTGCTGATCAAGGCTGGCTACTGGCTGGCCCTGCTGATCATCGCCGCCATGGTGATAGCTTCCTTCATCCTGCTGCAGCAGATGATGGCCACCCAGCAGCACAACAACACCTTGCTCGACATCGTAAGCACGCAAAAGACGCTGTCGCAGCGCATCGTCTTCCTTGCCGGCGCAACGAGTTCTGGTTCGCGTGACAAGCAGCCGGCGCTGGTCAGCGCTCTCAAGCAGGCGACGGCGGAGTTCGAGACGAACTACGATCTGCTGCTTGAGCAGACCAACGCCGACCCGATGTCCCCTGCCCGATTGGACCCGAAATCGACCGAGAGCGTGCTGTTCGCCAAGCCGTTCCATCTCGATTATTTCTCGGTAGGCCTCGTCGCCAATGGCAAGCGGCTGATTTCATCCTTTGAATCCCAGCTGACGGGCGCCAGTGACGGCTACAAGGGCAGCGGCGAGCGCGTCAATCTCGATGCCTCTGTCGCCAACGCGACCTTGTCGGGCTACGCAGCGCTTGGCCAGCGCATCAGCGCCGATGCCGACGAGCGCGCCGAGAAGCTGCTCGCACTTCACCGCACGCTGTTCTACGCCACCCTCGGGGTGATCGTGCTGGTGGCGCTGTTCATCTTCAGGCCGATGTCGAACGCCATCCTGCGCAAGACGCATGAGCTGATCGACGCACGCAATTCCATGGCCTTCATCGCGGTGCATGACGGCCTCACCGGCCTGCACAACCGCACGTTCCTGACCGATCATTTCGATACGCTGATCAAGGGCTCGCAACGGCGTCGTGAGCGGCTTGCCGTCGTCCAGCTCGACCTCGACCGGTTCAAGCAGATCAACGATACGCTCGGCCACGCCGCCGGCGACTATGTGCTGGTCGTCACGGCGCAGCGCATGCGCGATTCCTGCCGGGCATCGGACCTGTGCGTACGCCTGGGCGGCGACGAGTTCGTCATGATCCTCGGCGGCGCCGGCGGCACCGAAGACATCAACATGCTGGCGCGGCGTATCCTGGCCCACATCAACGAGCCGATCATCTTCCACGGCACGACCATTCTTCCGGGCGCCAGCGCCGGCATCGCCGTCTACCCGGTCGACGCCGACAATGCGCAGGACCTGCTGGTCCACGCCGACCTGGCACTGTACTCCGCCAAGAAGCTGGGAGGCAGCAACTTCTCGTTCTTCTCCGAAGAGTTGCGCCGCGAGCTCGACTATCGCAAGCAGCTCGAGCACGACATCAAGATCGCCATCGCGGACCGGGCGTTCCAGGTCTATTTCCAGCCGCAGGTCTCGTTGACCGACGGCACGATCAGCGGCATCGAGGCGCTGGTGCGCTGGAACCATGCCGAGCGCGGCATGATCTCGCCCGGCGAATTCATTCCGGTCGCCGAGAAATGCGGTTTCATGCCCGAGATCGGCCGCATCGTCATCAGCAAGGCGATCAACGAAGCCGCCGAATGGAACCGCGCCGGCATTGCCTTTGGGCGGCTTGCCGTCAATGTTTCAGGCACCGAACTGCGCGAGCACGACTTCGATGCGTTCCTGTTCGAGACGCTGGAGAAGGCTGGGCTGCCGCCGCAGAAACTGTCGCTGGAAATCGTCGAGTCCGTCATTCTCGACGACGAGAAGACCGGCATCGCCGCCAAGCTGCGCCATATCAGGGCAGCCGGCGTCCATCTCGAACTCGATGATTTCGGCACCGGCTATGCCTCGCTCAGCCATGTCAACCCCAACGAGATCGACCGGCTGAAGATCGACCGCCGCTTCGTCCAGAACATCCATGAGAATGGCGACAACTCGAAGATCGTGCGCGCCATCACCGAGCTGGCGCGGGGCCTTGGCATTTCGATCGTTGCCGAAGGTGCTGAAACCGAGGCCGAGCTCGATTCGCTGATGGCGATCGGCTGCGACCAGGTGCAGGGCTATTCCATCGCCTTCCCGATGCCGCACGACAAGGCGCTGGAATGGCTGACGGCCCGCATGCCGAAGAAGGCCAGGCTGACGGTGCTGCAGGGAAGCCTGGCGTAGGCGCTGCACAAAGCGCGTCGCGCTCGAGCGGAGACATCCGACGCGCTTTGTCTCTCTGTTTTCTCCATGTCGTTGCCCCAAAACCGCTGCGCATTTTTGGGCGACATGCACCGCACGCCTTGACAAGCCGTTGTGGACATGGCGGCCTGTCGTCATCGCAACCTGATAGTGCGGGTGATGACACCGTTTCGGATTGTCCTGGCGGCACTGTTGATTCTTGCGTTCCCCGCCCATGGGGCGGATCGCACAATCTATCTCACCTTTGACGATGGCCCGCTGAACGGCACCAGCAACATCCTCGACGTGCTGGAAGCCGAACAGGTTCCGGCGACCATGTTCATGGTCGGCATGCATGCGCAAGCGAGCGCCGCCAACAGGGCACTCGTCCAGCGCGCCAAACAGCTTCCGCTGGTTACGCTCGGCAACCACAGCTACAGCCACGCCAACAACCGCTACCAGCATTACTACGCCGACACCGAAGGCGTCGTCGCCGACATGATGCGGGCAAACGCGGTGCTCGGCTTGAAGCCGGTGGTGCACGCGCGGCTGCCGGGGCGCGACGTGTTCAGGCTGCCCTCGATGTCGAAGAACGACACTTCGCTTGGCCTGGCCCAGGAAGGCCGCGAGGAGCCCGACTATGAGTTTGTCGCGGCCTCAGGCTTTTATCTCTACGGCTGGGACCATGAATGGGTGCACAAGGACAGCGGCGAGCCGGTGCAGAGCGTCGACCATCTGGTCAGCGAGATCGATCACCTGTTCGGCTACGGCCGCTTCGTCAAGCCGCACAAGCTGATCCTGCTGATGCATGACGAGATGTTCCAGGACAGTTTCGACGGCAAGACCAAGCTGACCAACCTGATCACCGCATTGAAGCTGCGCCGCTACACCTTTGGCGCAATCCAGAGCTACGACGACTGAGCCTGCCCTAGCTTTCCACATTGCCCCGCAAGGCCGCCAGCACTTGTGCGAACTCCGCCAAGCGCTCGTCGGACAACCCCACCCGCAGCCGCTTGTCGAAAACTAGCGCTGCCTTGCGCAATGTCTCGAACATCGCTTCTCCGGCATCGGTCAGTTCGACCAGGTGAACCCGGCGGTTGACGGGATCGCGGCGGCGCGTCAGCAGGCCCTGCGTCTCCATCGCGTTGAGATGGTGGGTCAGCGTCGCGCCCTGGATGCCGATCATGCCGGCGAGCTCGCGCTGGTTGGCAAGCTTGCTCGACTTGACCGACAGCAGAGTGAGCCAGACAGGCAGCGTGCCGCCAGCCTCGACCAGGGCAGCGTCAAAAGCCTGGGCAACCAGCTTGGCGGTACGGCCGAGATTCATGCCGACTGGCGGGCGTTCAAAGGGCGTCATTGCCAGACACTAGAACAAGGGAAAGGCCGATGGAACTGGCCATGGTTTATACATTGACACCTAACCATTAGATATCTAACTATACCAATGGCGGACGAAAGAGGAGACCCGGTCATGCAGTACGTCTACATCGTCGTTATCGGCCTTCACGTCATGGCCGGCGTATTCTGGGCAGGCACGACGATCACGCTGGCGCGCGATCCCGATATCCGTGCCGAGCGCTTCATCCAGCCGCAAATGGGTGCGGCCGGCATGGTTTTCCTGACCGGAGCGCTGCTCTGGTATTTCTTCCACGGCGCCTATTTCGGCTCGATGGAAATGGTGCTGGCGCTTGGCATCCTGACCGCTTTCGCCGCCGCGGGCGTGCTCGGCGCCATGGTCAGGGCGCCCAGCCGGCGGCTTGCCGGCGCAAGTGCGGAAACCGAAACGCAACTGCGCGCCAGAATGGCGACGGGCGAGCGCATTGCCGCGCGGCTGCTGGTCGTGACCGTGCTCTGCATGGCCGTCGCCAGGATGGTCTGAGAAGCAGTAACTCACAGAATCGTACGTTGTCTGGCGACAAGCCAATGACGTGCGGGCGCGCGGCCTGACCGACGTACACGGGCTCTCGTACGCAGGGCCGACCGCGCGCCACCAACGATGCCGGGGCACTTTTCGGTCCGATGGTTCAGATCCTATTTAATCATCGGATTCGTCCGAAAACCGCTGCGTCCTTTTCGGTCCGGTGCTAATGAGCGGCAAATTCGAAGGAATGTTGCCCATGACCGTCACCAAGAACCTTACCCAGCTCGGCGCACACGTCGAGACCCCCCAGAGCCCCGATCAGGCGGTGCTGGAGACCGTGCCGTTTACGCGCGGCGACGGCCCGCCCGCAATCGTGCGCTTCACCTGCCCGGAATTCACCTCGCTGTGCCCGGTCACCGGCCAGCCGGACTTCGCCCATATCGTCATCGACTACGCCCCCGATGCGCTGCTGGTGGAATCGAAGTCGCTGAAACTGTTCATGACCTCATTTCGCAACCACGGCGCCTTCCATGAAGAATGCACCGTCATGATCGGCCGCCGCATCGTGGCGGCAACCAAGCCGCTGTGGCTGCGCATCGGCGGCTACTGGTTCCCGCGCGGCGGCATTCCGATCGACGTGTTCTGGCAGACCGGCGCGCCGCCGGAAGGCGCCTGGTTGCCCGATACCGGAGTGGCGCCCTATCGCGGGCGCGGCTGATGCATGCCACCCAAAATTGACGCCGGTTTTGAGGCAACGGCAAATATAGGAACAAAGACTTAAAGCGCGTCGCCTGAATCCGTTTCAACAACGCGCTTTTGGTCTCCCGCTCATTCGCACTGATATTGGCTGAGCGCCCATTCGCCGGTCACCGACAACAGGTCCGATATCTTCCAGTCGCCGTCGACCTTGCTGAACTTCCATTCCAGCCGGTGCGGGTTGCCGGCGACAACGAAGGCGACAATGACCTTGGCCTTGTCGCCATTGATCGCTTCAAGCGTCTTCAGGCTCTTGTCGATCTCGGCTTTGTCATAGTTCGCGTTGTCGAGCGCCATGTTGGGGTCGAGGCATTCGCCCTGTCCCGATTTGCGCAAGGCGTCGCTCTTGTCGAGAACGGTTTTCGCCGGATCGATGAAATGGCCGCGCTGCGCCGGATCGAGTTCGAGCCCGACCTGATCGTAAAATGGCCGCACCACCGCTGTCGGCGATCCCGGCTGGACGGGGGCGGCGGGCTCGCTGGGCGGCCATGCAACTGGTGGCGTTGCGGGTTCCACAGCACCGCCGGGCGCATTTGCAGGTGGCGCTCCGCTGTCGCCCGGAGCGGTGTCGGCCGGCGCGTTTGCCGGCGGCGCACCGAACAGCCCTTGCGCGGCGGCGCCGCTCGGACCCGCTGCCAGCAGGCACATGGCCGATAGTGCCAGGATCCGGCGACGGACCATCGCCTTCACTCCGGCGTCTGGCCGGCCACGCATTCCAGCGCGCTGAGCTTCCAGTCGCTGGTCTTGGAGGCAATGTCCGATATCTTCCATTTGCCGTCGATCTTCTTGAGCGACCAGACCATGTCACGCTTGGAGTCATCGCCTTCCGCAAAGAGGCTGAAGGAGGCTGTAACCTCGGCGGTGTCACCATCCAGCTTCTCGGACAGTTTCAGCGTTTTCGAGACAGTCTTCTGATCGAAGTCCTGCGCATCCAGGCCAGGATCGAAATCGATGCAGGCGACCTCGTCCGGGTTCTTTTTCGTTGCCTGGTCGTTCAGGTTGAACAGGTTCGTCACCGGCTCGGTAAACCGATCCCGGTATTGCTCGTCAGCCTCGAATTTGACCGCCGGCACATAGAAGAACTTCACCGCATCGGACGCTGGTCCGGCGAAGGCAGCCGCGGGCAAGGCTATCGAAAGGGCGGCAACGAGCACTGTCAGTCGCATGCAGGGTCTCCGGCTTTTGATGGCTTGACGCTATCAATACCACACATCCTGCATATCGACTTTTTTGCGGCTCATGAAGTCCCGCAGCGCCAGCCCCCAGGCGCCCCGCCAGACATTCTGGAGGTTCGCAAAAGCACTTCCGCGGTTAACTGCCGACGATACCGGCAGATACAATCGCCACGAACATCACAGGATCCTCAGCCTCCGAAAGTCGCGACAGGCGCTTTGAGCCGGGAGCGCTCAGGCTTGACACCGAGCCCTGGCATCTGCGGGACGCTTATATGCCCGTTTTCGATGACGACGGGGTTTACCGGGTCGGTATGCCCTTCGATGTATTCCTGCGCGATCCAGGCGCCCTCGAAACGGCTCGGCTCGACGGTAGCGGCGAGGTGCACGCACGCCGCGGCGATGACGTCCCCACCCCAGGCATCGTCGCAGCTGTGCGGGAGCGATCGTATCGCACACAGGTCGCGGACCGTGACCATCTTGGTGAGGCCACCAAGGCGGGTGACCTTCAATCCGAATCCGTCCGCGATACCTGAAGAAACTGCCCGCAGGACGGCATTCAAATCCTCGGTATTCTCATCGAGGTAGACCGGATGGGTCACGCGTCCCTTGAGACTGGCGACTTCCTCCATGGTGTTGCAAGGCTGTTCGAACACGAACGGGATTGCCTGGCAAAGCCGATCGACGTGCAACGCCGCAGCGGCGGTGAGGCCACGATTGGCGTCGACGGCTATCCGGGCCTTGAAGCCAACCACTTCCCATACCTTGTGCACGGTGGCGACGTCTTGCTCGAGATCCTGTCCGCCTATCTTGATCTGAAGTCGTGGGTATCCGGCCTTGACCTTGTCGACGGCAATACGCGCCGTCTCGTCCGGTGCACCGACAATAGTCGAGTAGTAAGACGGCACACGATCGGTGAGCGCCCCGCCCAGAAGTGTTGAAACCGGAACACCCAGCCGCAGGCCGGCGAGGTCGAGGAGAGCTATGTCCAAGGCCGCCTTGGCATAGTTGTGACCGTTCAACCGCTCGTCCATTCTTTTCGCGAGGCGGCGCATGGACGCAGTGTCCTCACCAACGAGTCCAGGCGCTATTTCGGCAATTGCCGCTCGCGCACCCAGAGCATGTTGGGGCTGATAAACAGGGCCGACCGGGCACGTCTCACCCCAGCCTGACAGTCCGTCCTCGGTGGTCACTTCAACGAGTGTGCTATCCAGAGTCTGCACGGTATCGCTAGCCATCCGGTAGGCGCCGCCTTTGACAGGCAGAAGGACCTGATAGACTTTGATCGACTCGATGCGCATACGGACCTCAGCCCCCTTCGTGCCAAGCGATTCTGGCCATCTTGCCATCCGGGTGCATGGCGGCGTTCTCGGTCACAAACATGGATCGAACTGCTGTGCTCAAGTCCGCACGTTGTGCTTGCGCTTCATGAAGTCCTTGGCGGTCTCGACCGCCACCGCGGCGTCGCGGCAATAGGCGTCGGCGCCGACAGCCTTGCCGAATTCCTCGTTCAGCGGCGCACCGCCGACCAGCACGACATAATCGTCGCGGATGCCCTTTTCCTTCATCGTGTCGATGACGACCTTCATGTAGGGCATGGTCGTGGTCAGCAGTGCCGACATGCCGATGATGTCGGGCTGGTGCTGTTCGATCGCATCGAGATATTTCTCGACCGCATTGTTGATGCCGAGGTCGATGACGTCGAAGCCGGCACCTTCCATCATCATGCCGACGAGGTTCTTGCCGATGTCGTGGATGTCGCCC
>NZ_JBFUEE010000012.1:0-123226 GCF_056404355.1 Mesorhizobium sp. P2_D5 | reverse complement strand
GCTTTCGGCCATCATGTCGGCGGTCGAGACGGCGCACAAATCAGGCGTCTCGGTGATTGCCGACGGCGGCATCAAATATTCCGGCGATCTGGCCAAGGCGCTCGCCGCCGGCGCCAGCGCAGCCATGATCGGCTCGCTGCTGGCCGGCACCGATGAAAGCCCGGGCGAGGTCTATCTGCATCAGGGCCGCTCCTTCAAGGCCTATCGCGGTATGGGCTCGGTCGGCGCCATGGCGCGCGGCTCCGCTGATCGCTACTTCCAGGCCGAGGTTCGCGACACGCTGAAACTGGTCCCGGAAGGCATCGAGGGGCAAGTTCCCTACAAAGGACCTGTGTCTGGCGTGCTGCACCAGCTTGCAGGCGGGCTGAAAGCCGCTATGGGTTATGTCGGCGGTCGCGATCTTGCCGATTTCCGCGAACGCGCCACTTTTGTACGCATCTCCAACGCCGGACTTCGTGAAAGCCACGCCCATGACGTCACGATTACCCGCGAAAGCCCGAATTATCCCGGCGGAGCCTGATCCGTACGGGCTCTGGCGCAACCTGGCCGCAACGATCCTGCGGCTGTCGCGCCACGCGGCCGCGCTCTGTTTCCTGTCGGCGGCGGTTTTCATCGCCATGACCGTGCTGGAATTCTTCTATTTCCGCCAGTTGAGCGGCGGCCTGGCGTCACTTGATATGCGCTTTCTCGGCTTCACGCCGGACGAAGGCATGGCCTGGCTGACGGCGCTCGGCCGGCGCGGCGGCGAGATCATTCTCGTCTGGCACTATCTGACCTTTGATTTGCTGTTCCCGGCGCTGTTGTCGGTGACACTGGTCAGCCTGATCCTGGCCACCGGCCGGCGATTGAAGAATTTCCGCGTGTTGCCGGGGCAGTTGCAGTCGATCTTCGCGCTGATTCTGGTACTGCCCTACACACTGGCCGATTATGCCCAGAACATCGCGGTGGCGAGCCTGCTGTCCGATTTCCTGTCGGCCAATCCGGATTCGCTGTCTCTCGCCTCGGCGCTGATCGTCACCAAATTCGCGCTTCTCGCCGTCCCGCTGACCGTCATCGCCGCTTTCTGGCTGGCGGGCCAGAAACACCAGGCTTGACGCCAAAACGGGGCAGGGCAGTTCATGAACCAGACCACGATCTTCTGGCCGTTGCTGGCGCAGGTGCTGCTGATCTACATCGTTTATATCGTCCTGGGTCGCCGCAGATACGGGGCGGTCAGGTCGGGTGAAGCCAAGGCCGGTCAGTACAAGCTACGCTCGACCGAGCCGGCCTCCAGTATCACCGTTGCCAGCAATCTCATCAACCAGTTCGAATTGCCGGTGCTGTTCTACGTGCTGTGCCTGACGCTGCACGTGACCAACGGCGTCAACTTCCTGACCCTGGCGCTGATGTGGATTTTTGTCGCGTCGCGCTATTTCCACGCCTGGGTCCACCTGACCAGCAACAATCTGCGGCTGCGCAGCCGCTCTTTCTTCCTCGGTGCTACCGTCCTGGCGCTGGCCTGGATCTGGTTTGCACTGCATCTGCTCGGGGCCGTGTAAGCATCTGCTTACCTCCTGTGCGGGAGGGTCGCCGCAAAGCGAAGCGGGGGTAAAGCTCCTAGAGGTCGAAAACCGCGATCTTGCGCTTGTCGAACTTGAAGCCGATCTCGCCGCGCACCAGCTTCAGCGCGGCCTCGCCGAACACCGCGCGCCGCCAGCCTTGCAGGGCGGGCACGTCGGCCTCCTCGCCCTCGGCGGCGATGCGGTCGATGTCATCGCTGGAGGCCAGCACTTTCGAGGCGACGCCTTCCTTTTCGGCGACGATCCTGAGCAGCACTTTCAACAGTTCCGATGCCGCGCTCGAGCCTTCGGGCGGCTGGAAGTTCTTCGGCAGCTTCGGCATCTGCTCCTTGGGCAAGGCAAGCGCGGCGTTGACAGCGCCAAGCAGGGCCGTCGCCGTCGAGGAACGCTCCCAGCCTTTCGGCGTCGTGCGCAGCTTGCCAAGGGCCGCCGCGTCGCGCGGCGCCTGCTGCGCGACCTCGTAGATCGCGTCGTCCTTGAGCACGCGGCCGCGCGGTACGTCGCGTTCGCGCGCCTCGCGTTCGCGCCATGCGGCTACGGCCTGCACGATCGCCAGTTCCTGCGGTTTGCGCAGCCGCATCTTCAGCCGCTTCCAGGCGTCCTCGGGATGCGGATCGTAGGTCTCGCGCGAGGTGAGGACATCCATCTCCTCGTTCAGCCAGTGAGCGCGGTTTTCCCGCACCAGCTCGGCGCTGAGGTGCTGGTAGACCTCGATCAGATGGGTGACGTCGGCCAGCGCATAGTCGAGCTGCTTGTCGGAAAGCGGCCGGTGGCGCCAGTCGGTGAAGCGCGATGACTTGTCGAGCCGCGCGCCGGTGATCCGCTGCACGAGCTGATCGTAGGAAACGCTGTCGCCGAAGCCGCAGACCATCGCCGCCACTTGCGTGTCGAACACCGGATGCGGAACGAGATCGCCGAGATGGACGATGATTTCGATGTCCTGCCTTGCGGCGTGGAAGACTTTGACCACCGCCTCGTTGGCCATCAGCTTGAAGAATGGCGCCAGGTTGATGTCGGGCGACAGCGGATCGATCAGCGCCGTCACGCCGGGTGCGGCCATCTGGATCAGGCACAGGATCGGCCAAAAGGTCGTTTCTCGAATGAATTCGGTATCGACGGTGACGAAATCCGACTTTTCGAAAGCGGCGAGAACGGTCTCGAGTTCTTTCTGGGTGGTGATGACGTGCATCAAATCGCTTTTGACAGGAGTAAGGTCTTCCTAGATTTCAGCCGGAAGCGCTTTCGTCAAGCTGTGGCGCCATCCTCATGGGGTTCCCGGCCCATCGGAATCGCCGTTTCTTCTGGCGAGCCGCGCGAAAATCGTCGATGTGCGCAACAGCGCGGTGAAGCGGCTGCGCTTGCCCACCGGCACGCCGGAGCGAGCCTGCATCCGGTAGAGGATGACGGCGATGAAGATCGCATAGACGACGGCGCTGAACACGAACAGCGCGCTCGGACCGAAATACTGCATCGCCGTCGAAGCGGCGAACGGCCCGCCAATGGCACCAAAGGAATAGAACAACATCAAGGCTGCGTTGATCAGCACGAACTCGCCGGTGTCGGCGCGGTCGTTGGAATGCGCCGCCGACAGCGAATAGAGCGGCATGGCGAAACAGCCGAAGATGAAGATGATGACGAAGTTGAGCAGCGGATTGCTGCCGGCGATGAACACCAGCGCCAGTGCTGAAAGCATCGCGCAGCAGGTCGTCATCAACAGCACCCGGCGACGGTCCCAGCGGTCGGAGAGGTAGCCGAGCGGATACTGGATGATGGCACCGCCGAAGATGCCGACGCTGACGAAGGTCACGACATCGGCAACCGACATGCCGATCTGCTCGGCATAGACCGGCGACAATGTGCGAAAGGCGCTGTTGGTGACACCGACGGCCATGCAGCCGAAGCAGCCCAGCGGCGAAATCCGCCAGACGCGCGCCAGGTCGAGCTTGACCTCCTCGGGCGGCGTCGGGTTGGAGCGGTCGCCCAGCGAGACCGGCACCAGCGAGAGCGTGATCATGATCGACATGATGGCAAAAATGGTGAAGCCGCCGGCACCGAAGATCGGGATGAGGAACTGGGCGCCGGTCACCGAACCGGTGTCGACCATCCTGTAGATCGCCAGCACGCGCGCGCGGTCGCGATTGCTGACGCCGGAATTCAGCCAGCTTTCGACGATGGTGAACAGTCCGGCAAAGCAGAAGCCGCCGGCAAAGCGCACCGCACACCACATCACCGGATCGAGAACCAGCACCAGCAACAGGGTGCCGACAGAGGCGATTGCCGCCAGCGCCGAAAATGCCCTGATATGGCCGACCGCCTTCATGATGCGGGTGATGGCCAGGCAGCCGAGCAGGAAGCCGGCGAAATAGAAGGTACCCATCAGGCCGATGTCGGAGGCGGAAAACCCTTCCTGCGCGCCGCGCAGCGCGATCAGCGTGCTCTGCAGCCCATTGCCGCCAAGCAGGATGCCGGCGGCGAGCAGGAGCGGGATCAGCGGGCGGATGGAGGACATGAAGGAAAACAACCGCTTGTCGTTGATCCTTCTTGAACCATCGCTTCCGCCAACGCCAGCGGCAATTCCAACGGAACTAGACCGCGCGGATAACCACACTGCGAAAGATGGGAGATCGTCGGCTCTTGGTCTGGCGTTCAGCCAGCCTGTGCCGGCTCAAGCCGAGCTTCGCAGCATCAGTTCCGCGTTGAGCAGGATGCGTCCGCCGTCTGGTTTGGCCGAGGATTCATCCAGCCTCTCCAGCAGAAGTTCGATGGCCAGGCGGCCGATCTCGTTGTAGTTCTGCGCGACAGTCGTGATCGGTGGGCAGGCGTAGCGCGACAGGGGATGGTCATCGTGTCCCGCGACCCGCATGTCGCAGTCGGCCCCGTGGCCTACTTTCAGGCCCAGCTGATACGCGGCCGCGATGACACCGAAGGCAACACGGTCGTTGGCGCAAAGCACGGTCCTGGTCGGTAAACCTTGCCCCTTCAGGATACGAAGCGCTTCATCAAAGCCGAATTTCTCGAAATCCCATGACCGCGCGTCGACGACGGGCACGATTTCAGGCGTCATCTTGAACTGCTGCATGGCCTCGACATAGGCGTCCTGTCTGGCCGAGGCGTTGTTGTTGACCAGCGGCATAGCGAAATAACAAGGCGGCTCGCCTGACCTGCAGAGATAATCGACGATGAGCCTGAAACTCTGCCTGTTGTCGGTGCCGACGAACGACGAAGTCTCGTCGAGCGGCGAATCGACGTAGATCAGCGGGATGCTCGATCCGAGTTCGGCCAGAATCCGGTGATGGGACTGCACGCCGAGCGGCGCGATGATGGCGCCGGCAATGTTCATCGACTTGAATGTCTGGATCGCCTGGTCTTCCATTTCGGCGCGTCCGTCGGAAGATAGCACAAACGCGAGGAAACCGGCTTCGTTGGCGATCGTTTCGATACGGCGCGTCAGCGCCATGTAGAACGGGTCCGTCGAATTCGGAATGATGACGCCGAGAATGTTGCTGCGGCGGCGATTGAGATTGACGGCGAACATGCTCGGCCGAAAGCCGGATTTCCTTTGCGCAGCCTCGATCACGTTTCGAGTGTTTTTCCGTACCGAGCTGGGGTCGTTGAAATATTTGGAAACCGTCGTGCGGGACAAGCCGACGAAGGCCGAGAAGTCCTCCATCGTCCTGATTGTCTTTGCCATTCACGGGCTCCCTGCTCGAACTGCCGTCGCCACTGTCTACTTGAGTCACCTTTTCGCGGAAAGGAGGTGGGATATTCTTTCCGGGCGCAGGAGACCGCGCGTGGTCCATGGGCGCGGCTGAACTTTTGGAAATCACGGATCCGAGGAAAACTGTACTTTCATCGTCGTTGGGTCGCCGCCGGCTTTGGCGAAGAACGGCAGCAGTTCGGAAAGCGGCAGCCGATGGCTGACAAGCCGTGCCATCGTGCCGTCGTCCTGGCTGAGAATGTCGAGCGCCTGCGGGATGTTGCGGTTCAATGAGTGCGACCCCGCCAATTTGATCTGCCGGCGGAAAATCTCGAACGGCGCGACCGAGATCCTGGCATCGGGTGCGCAGACACCGAAAATGAGCGCCGTGCCGCCATCGGCGGTGAAACCGATCATGCCATCGACCACCTTGGCGACGCCGGTGGCGTCGGCGACGAAATCGAAGCCCCGCGCCCGCGCCGACAGCGCCTGCGATCCGGACACCAGCGGCTCCAGACCGAGCGCCTCGGCGAAGGCGAGACGCTGTTCGTTGATATCGGCGACCGCCACGCTGCTGACGCCCTTGGCCCGTAGCGAGAGGGCAAGCAGCAGGCCGATCGGCCCGGCGCCGAAGACCAGCGCGGTGCCGGGCGTGCTGTTGCCGGTCGCGAGGCCGGCGGCGCCGAGACCATTGAGGACACAGGCGAGCGGCTCGGCGAGTGCTGCCGTGGCGAAACCGAGATCGCCGATCCCATGCAGATGGTCGACGGCAACCATGCTGAACTCGGCGAAGCCACCGTTCTCGGTCACGCCGTAGGCCTTCAGGCTGCCGCACAGATTGGTCAGCCCCTTCCTGCAGGCGGGGCAATGCCCGCACGGGATGTTGGGATCGACAGCGACCCGGTCGCCCGGCTTGACGGTGGTGACATCGCTGGCGACCGCCTCGACGGTGCCCGCGTATTCGTGGCCGGGGACCAGCGGAAACGCGCCTTCGCCGTAGCGGCCATGCAGCACCTCGATGTCGGTATGGCAAAGCCCGGCCGCGCGGACCCGTACCAGGGCATGCCCCGGGTTGATCGCGGGCATCTCAAGCTCCGACATGCTGGCAACGCCCGCCGCGGTAAATTGGATGGCCTTCATTTCAGTCTCTCCTGCTTGGACGACCTTGTCCCGGATGGCGCGGCTCGGGCGTGTCAGCTCATCCAGTTGCCGCCGTCGACATTGTATGTCTGCGCAAGGATGTAGTCGCTGTCGGGCGATGCCAGGAACACGGCGAGCCCGGCAATATCCTCGGGCTGCGCGAAGCGGCCGATCGGGACCGATCTGGCCACTGCCGCCTTCTTCTCGCCCGGCTTCAGGCCTTCCCAGCGGGCAAAATGCGCATCGACGACATCCCAATGCTCGCCGTCGACGACACCGGGCGCGATCGCGTTGACGTTGATACCGTGCTTGACCAGCGCCAGCGCCGCCGACTGCGTGGCCGAAATGATGGCTGCCTTGGAGGCGCAGTAAAGCGTCACCAGCGCCTCGCCGCGGCGACCGGCCTGGCTCGCCATGTTGATGATCTTGCCGCCGCGGCCGCGCGCGATCATCACATTGGCCACGGCCTTCATCATGAACAGCGGCGCCTTGAGATTGATGGCGAACACCCTGTCATAGCTCGCTTCGGTGATGTCGGTTATCGGCGCCATGTCGAAGATGGCTGCATTGTTGACGAGGATATCGATGCCGCCGAAATCGCGGTCGACCGCCGCCACGACCCTGTCGATCGCACCGAGGTCGGTGACGTCAAGCTGGATGGCTCTGGCCGCCGCACCGATCGCGGCGGCGGCCCGCGTGGCCCGCTCGATGTCGATATCGGCAATCACCACCTTGGCGCCTTCGCGCGCATAGGCTTGCGCGAAACCCAGGCCAATGCCGCGCGCACCGCCTGTAATGAGGGCAATCTTGTTGTTCAGTTTCATGTCCGAATCCAATTCCGTGAGTTTTTTGAAACGGCATCAGAGCGGCCAGATGGCGACCTGCGCGACGTCATGGAGAGACGTGGCCCATCGGATCCCAGACGCCGCCTGAGAAACGCACGGACCCGCTGTGACGGATCCGTGCATCCTCCAGGCCTGCTGCAACGGGAGGTCTTTTCAGGCCCGGATTGCCTGGGACGGCACACGCACCATCCCTGGCTTGAACGCAGCTATTTGATGTAGCCTGCCTCCGTCATCGTCTTCTCCACGGCGGTCTGGGCGCCATTGAGCACATCGTCGACCGATTGCTGACCGGTGACCGCGGCGGCGATCGCCTGACCTACTTCGGTGCCGATGCCCTGGAATTCGGGGATGGCGACGAACTGGATGCCGGTATACGGAACCGGATCCTTGGTCTGCTTGGTCGGATCGGCGGATTCGATCGCCGAAAGCACCGTCGCGGCAAAAGGCGCCGCCTTCTGGTAGTCGGGGCTGGCATAGGTGGATTTGCGCGTTCCCGGAGGTGCCGCGACCCAGCCTTCGGTCTCGCCGACGCGCTGGACGTAGGCTTTCGAGGTCGCCCATTTCACGAACGACTTCGCGGCGTCCGCCTTGGTGGAACTCGCAGGGATGGCCAAGCTCCATGCCCAGCCCCAGGCACCGTTGGGCGTGACCGCCACCGGTGCCTTGGCGAAGGCGACCTTGTCGGCAACCTTGCTCTGCTTCGGATCATAGACACGACCCGCCGCTGACGTGGCGTCGATCCACATGGCGCAATGGCCGGAGGCGAACAAGGTCTGGTTCTCGTTGAAGCCGTTGGAGCTTATTCCGGGAGGTCCATCCTTCTTCATCGTGTCGACATACCAGCCGATCGCCTTCTTCCATGCATCCGAATTGATCTGCGGCTTCCAGTCCATGTCGAACCAGCGGCCGCCGAACGTGTTCACCAGCGTGCCGACAAAGGCCATGTTCTCGCCCCAGCCCGGTTTGCCGCGCAGGCACAGGCCGTATTGCTCCTTCGACTTGTCGGTGAGTTTGTCGGCGAATTCGGTGATCTGGTCATAGGTGGGCTGCTCCGGCATCTTCAGCCCGGCGGCGTCGAACAGGTCCTTGCGGTAGAGCGTGAACGAGCTTTCGGCGTAGAAGGGCACGGCATAGAGCTTGCCGTCGACCGTCAGGCCGCTTCGCACCGGCGCGATGAGATCGTCATAGTCATAATCGTCGCCAAGATCGTTGAGCGATGTCAGCCAGCCGCTCTTGCCCCAGATCGGCGTTTCATAGCCGCCGATGGTCAGCACGTCGAACTGGCCGCCCTTGGTGGCGATGTCGGTGGTGACCCGCTCGCGCAGGACGTTTTCCTCCAGCACCACCCAGTTGACCTTGTTTCCCGTCGCCTTCTCCCATTCCGGCGACAGCTTCTGCATGATGATCATGTCGCCATTGTTGACCGTCGCAACCGTGATCTCCGCGGCCAGGACGGCAGTCGCCATCAATGCGGAAGCGGCGACCGACGCGGCGAGAATTCCAATACGCTTACCAATTGGCATTTCGTCTCCTCCTTTACGAATGCGCATGTGTAAGTGAACATGCGTATATATTTTATTGCGCTTGAAAACACCCAAGTCAAGCTGCATAGGAGTTGATATTTGGTGGCCAGACCCAGCGCGGCGCACAGCTTCTTGCCATTTGGCACATCGGGAAAGGTGCGTGCGTAGCAAATAAAGTGAACGTACGTGCAGTTTGTGTTGACTTCGCTCGCGATGCGAATTACCTCGGCTACAGGTCAGGAGCGATCGTACAACCCGCACGCCGACACGATCCGCGTCCGCTCCGGCTGGGGAGAGAAGGAATTACAGGAATGAGCTTTTCCCGCCGAAGGGAGATCGCGTCCGAATCCGTGGGGCCGACGATTGCCGCCGGCGAAATCCTGGTCGAGATCATGGCGACGGAGCGGGGTCTGGGTTTCCTCGAACCGATGACGCTGGTCGGCCCTTACCCGAGCGGTGCTCCTGCCATCTTCATCGATCAGGTCGCAAGGCTGGGCGCCGCCGCCGGGCTCGTCGCCTGCGTCGGCCGCGACGATTTTGGCACGATCAATCTGGAAAGGCTCAGGCGCGACGGCGTCGACGTGTCCGCCGTGGCCGTCATCGATCGCTACCCGACCGGAAGCGCTTTCGTTCGCTACAGGCCCGATGGCGGCCGCGACTTCGTCTACAACATTGCCGAATCCGCCGCCGGGCAAATCCGCCTCACCAGCGAGGCGCGCCAACTGGCGGACAGGGCCGGTCACCTGCATGTCATGGGATCCACTCTGTCCGTAGCCGGGCTGAGGGACATCGTTGCCTATGCCACGAAGGCAGTGCGCGCCCGCGGCGGCTCGACCTCCTTCGATCCGAATGTGCGCAAGGAACTGATCGACGGCGCCGACGGCGCGCAATTTTCGGCCCTGGTCGACGATGCCGATCTGCTGCTTCCTTCCGGCGAAGAGTTGCTTACCGCGGCAGGGGTCGACGATGAATGCCAGGCGGTGAAGGCATTGATCGCCAGGGGCGTCGGCGAGATCGTGCTGAAGCGGGGGGCTGCCGGCTCGTCCCGGTTCGCTTCCGATGGCAGCAGGATCGACTGCGCCGGCTTCCTGGTGGAGGAAGTGGACCCGACCGGAGCCGGCGACTGTTTCGGCGCTACCTACCTGACCTGCCGGCGCAAGGGAATGGAGCCCGGCAAGGCGCTGTTTTATGCCAATGCCGCCGGCGCCCGTAACGTCACGCGGCGTGGACCCATGGAAGGCATCGCCGGCTTCGAAGTGCTTGACGGCTTCATCGCCGGGACACAGAGGGCGACATGACGGCCAACCCGCTTGCAGGCCTCGCCACCGCCCACAGAAACGGATCGCCTTACGGCATCACCTCGATCTGCTCGGCCCATCCGCTGGTGATCCAGACCGCCGTAAGGCGCGCCGTCAGGGATAAGGAAACCACGCTGCTGATCGAGGCAACCTGCAACCAGGTCAACCAGTTTGGCGGCTACACCGGGATGACCCCGGACCTGTTCATCGCCTTCCTGCAGGAGATCGCCAGCAGGGAAGGCCTGGAGGCCTCACGCATCATCTTCGGTGGCGACCACCTTGGACCGAACCCGTGGCGCGCGGAGCCGGCCGCACAGGCGATGAGCAAGGCCGAAGCCATGGTCACCGCCTATGTCTGGGCCGGCTTCAGCAAGATCCACCTCGACGCGTCGATGGGATGCGCCGGCGAGCCGGCGGCCCTGGACGACGAGACGATCGCCATGCGGGCGGTGCGGCTGGCCAGGGCGGCTGAAAAGGCGGCCCACGCCAGTGGCGGTGCATTGCCGGTCTACATCATAGGCACCGAGGTTCCCGCCCCGGGCGGCGTCGATCACACGATCAGCGACCTGAGGCCCACCGAAGCGGCAGCGGCGCGCCGCACGATCGATGTGCATCGCCAGATCTTTGCCCGGGAAGGCCTGGCCGAAGCGTTTGGCCGCGTCATCGCCGTGGTCGTGCAGCCGGGCGTTGAATTCGGCAGCCAGAACGTCGTCGCCTACAGGCCGGAGGCGTCCAAGGCGCTGACCGGATTGCTTGATGAGGAACGGTCGCTCGTCTACGAGGCGCATTCCACCGACTATCAGAGCCGCGCGGCGCTGACGGCACTTGTCAGAAATGGCTTTCCCATCCTCAAGGTCGGCCCGGGCCTGACATTCGCCTTGCGCGAGGCGCTTTACGGGCTCGACCTGATCGCGTCCGAAATGGTCGCGGATTATGGCAATAGGTCGCTGGCCCGCACGATGGAGCGCGTGATGCTCGCAGCGCCGGGCCATTGGCACAGTCACTATCACGGCAGTGACGCGAGCCTCTATTTGCAGCGGCACTACAGCTACAGTGACCGCATCCGCTATTACTGGAGCAACCCCACTGCCGGCGTTGCCGTTGGCCGCCTGCGCGAGGTGCTCAACGGCGTCGCTATTCCCGAAACGCTGATGCGGCAATTCCTGCCGATGGTGCCGGCCGAACTCGGGCCTGCTGGGAATCCCGAGGCCATTCTTCATGCAGCGATCGGCCAGGTGCTGGCCGATTACGACGCGGCTTGCCGTGGGGACGCCGCCTGAATCCGTTGCGCTGTCGCTAGCCAAGGGGATTGCTGCGCCTGTCGGGCGGCGCCCGGCGCCACTTGCCTTGACAAATCCGGCCTCCCATGCGCTTTTCGCGCAAATTTTGAGGCCGGGCTGTGATGCTTCGGCCGGCAACGCAGCACCCCGGACCCTACCAATGACAATGCACCGTTACCGCAGCCATACCTGTGCCCAATTGAGGAAGAGCGACGTCGGCTCGACCGTTCGCCTGTCTGGCTGGGTGCATCGCGTGCGCGATCATGGCGGCCTGCTGTTCATCGACCTGCGCGACAATTATGGCCTGACCCAGATCGTCGCCGATCCGGATTCGCCGGCCTTCAAGGTTGCCGAGACCGTGCGTGGCGAGTGGGTCATCCGCGTCGACGGCGAGGTCAAGGCGCGCTTGCCCGAGACCACGAACGCCAACCTGCCCACCGGCGAGATCGAGATTTTCGCACGCGAGATCGAGGTGCTGTCGGCGGCCAAGGAATTGCCGCTGCCGGTGTTCGGCGAGCCTGACTATCCCGAGGATATAAGGCTGAAATACCGCTTCCTCGACCTGCGCCGTGAGACCCTGCACAAGAACATCATCGCCCGGACAAAAATCATCGCCGAAATGCGCAGGCGTATGGGCGAGGTCGGCTTCACCGAATTCTCGACGCCGATCCTGACCGCTTCGTCGCCGGAAGGCGCGCGCGACTTCCTGGTGCCGTCGCGCATCCATCCCGGCACCTTCTACGCGCTGCCGCAGGCGCCGCAGCAGTACAAGCAGCTGATCATGGTGTCGGGCTTCGACCGTTACTTCCAGATCGCGCCATGCTTCCGCGACGAGGACCCGCGCGCCGACCGGCTGCCGGGCGAATTCTACCAGCTCGACCTCGAAATGAGCTTCGTCGAGCAGGACGACGTGCTGTCGACCATGGAACCGGTCATGCGCGGGGTCTTCGAGGCCTTCGCCAACGGCAAGCCGGTGACGCAGAAATTCCAGCGCATCCCCTATGATGTCGCCATGCGCAAATACGGTTCCGACAAGCCGGACCTGCGCAACCCGATCGAGATGCAGGCCGTCTCCGATCACTTCCGCGATTCCGGCTTCAAGGTGTTCGCCAACATCCTGGCCAACGACCCGAAGGCCGAGGTGTGGGGCATTCCGGCAAAGACCGGTGGCAGCCGCGCCTTCTGCGACCGCATGAACTCCTGGGCGCAAGGCGAGGGCCAGCCTGGGCTGGGCTACATCTTCTGGCGCAAGGAAGGCGACAAGATCGAAGGCGCCGGTCCGCTCGCCAAGAACATCGGCGAGGAGCGCACCGAAGCGATCCGGCAACAGCTCGGCCTTGCCGGCGGCGACGCCGCCTTCTTTGTCGCCGGCGACCCGAAGAAGTTCGTGTCTTTCGCCGGTGCTGCACGCACCCGCGCCGGCGAGGAGCTGAACCTGGTCGACCGCGAGCGTTTCGAACTGTGCTGGATCGTCGATTTCCCGTTCTTCGAATGGAACGAGGAAGAGAAGAAGATCGACTTCGCCCACAACCCGTTCTCGATGCCGCAGGGCGGTATCGATGCGCTGAATGGCGAGGATCTGCTCGGCATCAAGGCGTTCCAGTACGACATGGTCTGCAATGGCTTCGAAATCGCCTCTGGCGGTATCCGCAACCATTTGCCCGAGACCATGGTCAAGGCGTTCGAGACGGTCGGGCTGGATCGCGCCACGGTCGAGGAGCGCTTCGGCGGCCTCTACCGCGCCTTCCAGTACGGCGCGCCGCCGCATGGCGGCATGGCCGCCGGCGTCGATCGTGTCGTCATGCTGCTGGTCGGCGCGAAGAACCTGCGTGAGATCACCATGTTCCCGATGAACCAGCAGGCCTACGATTTGTTGATGAACGCGCCTTCGGAAGCAAGCCCGCAGCAGCTTCGCGAACTGGCGCTGCGCGTCGCCGCACCCAAGAAAGACGCCTGATCGCGCCTCGGGTGATGCTTTAAAGAACCGCCCGAACCGATTCTTTCGATTCGCTAATCCCACAAAAAAGCCCGGCATCGCTGCCGGGCTTTTTCGCGTATCGGGGTCGCTTCGATCAGTCTTCGTTCGCCTTGACGGCGACGCCGAGCGTCTTCGGCAATTCGAGCGGGTTGGACATGGCGCCCGCCATGATCAGCGCGAACGGCACAGATGCCGGCGGTTCGGCCGAGATTTCGAGGCTCTTCGGATCGTCGAGATACTTGCCGACGGCCGCGGTCACCTGCGCCGTCAGTTCCGGATTGTTGAGCTGAGCCATGCCGAACGGCACGATCGCCTTGGCCTGGTTGGCGATGTCCTTGGCCGACATGCCTTGCTGCTTGCCGACATATTCCAGCACCTTGTTGGTCAGCGAATCGTCGTCGAAACGGATCGAGGCGCTGTTGAACGAAAGCTGCTGCAACAGGCCGAGCATGGCCATGCCTTGCGCCGAATTGTCGGCACCTTCGGGCTGTGCCGCCATCTTCTTCTGCATTTCCTGCAGCGACTTGATGAAGTCCATCGTGTAGCCGCCGAGGTCGAAGGTCATGCCGAGCGTGCCGGCGTTCTCGACGGAAATGTCGTATTTCGACAGTTCCATCTTGCCGTCCGTGGGCTGCCAGGTGCCGGCCATCTCAAGATTGCCCGCGATGTTCTGGTAGCCGAGCGCGTTGATGACTTCCTTGGACTTGGGGTCGTCGACCAGCGTCAGGTCGGCATTGAACTTTTCCGTGGTTGCGGTGAATTCCATCGCCTTACCGTCCGCCGGCGGCGTGATCTCGACGGCAAGTCCGTCCATCGAGAAGGCGGTCTTGTCGGCGACCTTGACGGTCATGTTTGAGAGTTCGGCCGACTTGTACATCATCAGCGAGCCCAGCGGACCGGTGGAGCCGTCGGCCGGAACCGTCATGCCGTGGATGACGAAGGGGCTGAGGTTGAGCGTGACGCCGTCCTTTGAGTGTTCGAATGCCGATGTCGACACGGTGGCGATATCATAGCCGCCGTTTCCCTCGGTCACGCCCTCGAGCTTGACGTCGCCGATGGGGAGCGCTTCCTTTTCCGCCGCCGGCTTGATGGCAACGCCCTGCAGCACCATGCTGGTGTTGTCGCCGGTCACGCCGGTCCAGGAGATGTCGACGCCCTGGGCGGAAAGTGCAGCCTTCAGCCGGTCGGCGACCGCTGCATCCTGGGCGAGGGCCGCGTTCAGCGGCAGCGTGAGCAAAAAGGTCGAAAAGGCGAACTTCTGGAGAGTTGAGCGGTTGATTGTCATCGCAAGGTCCCTGAGAGTGTCCTGAAATTATTTTTCAATTCTTTGCGCCATCACCATTCCGTGACGAACTGGACGGGAAAAAGGCGTGTCCCGGCACAATGGTCGAAAATCACGGTGAAAGGCAAACTCGATCCCACCGTCTTTGCGCAAACCGGTGAATTTGTAATGAAGAGCCGGTTGCCTGATATCATCACGCTTGGCCTTAGAGGCCTGATGTAACAGGCTGATGTTGGTCGACATCCGTTGGCCTGCGGTTTCATGTTGCAGAAGCGCCGGTACATCTGTCGGCCCCTTGCCGCGAATCACCCGCTCGGCTAGGTCCAGCCCATGGGAAAAAGGCTTTTGCCGCCTGAAAATGGCGGTGGCGATCATGTCGAACCGGTCGATCTGAAGAAGGCGCTGGAAGAGCGCTATCTGGCCTATGCGCTGTCGACCATCATGCACCGGGCGCTGCCGGACGTGCGCGACGGACTGAAACCGGTCCATCGCCGCATCATGCACGCCATGCGTCTGCTGCGGCTGAACCCCGACCAGGGCTTTGCCAAATGCGCCCGCATCGTCGGCGAGGTGATGGGCAAGTTCCATCCGCATGGCGACCAGTCGATCTATGACGCGCTGGTGCGGCTGGCGCAGGATTTTTCGATGCGCTACCCCCTGGTCGACGGGCAGGGCAATTTCGGCAACATCGACGGCGATAACGCCGCTGCCATGCGCTACACCGAAGCGCGCATGACCGATGTGGCGACCGAGCTGTTGTCCGGCATCACCGAAGATGCCGTCGACTACCGGCCGACCTACAATGAAGAAGACGAGGAGCCGGTGGTTTTGCCCGGCGCCTTTCCAAACCTGCTCGCCAACGGCTCGTCTGGCATTGCCGTGGGCATGGCGACATCGATCCCGCCCCACAACGCGGCCGAACTTTGCGACGCGGCACTTCACCTGATCGAGCATCGCGATGCGCCGGTGGCGAAGCTGATGGACTTTGTCCAGGGACCGGATTTCCCGACCGGTGGCATTATCGTCGACAGCCGCGCCGCTATCCTGGAAGCCTATGAAACCGGGCGCGGCGGCTTTCGCGTCCGGTCGAAGTGGATCCAGGAGGACCAGGGCAGGGGCACCTGGAGCATCGTCGTCACCGAAATCCCCTACGGCGTGCAGAAGGCGCGGCTGATCGAGAAGATCGCCGAGCTCTTGATGGCGCGAAAGCTGCCGCTGCTCGAGGATATCCGCGACGAAAGTGCGGAAGACATCCGCGTCGTGCTGGTGCCGAAGAGCCGCTCGGTCGACCCGGGGATCCTGATGGAATCGCTTTTCAAGCTGACCGAGCTCGAAAGCCGCTTTCCCCTCAACATGAACGTCCTGTCGCGCGGCAAGGTGCCCAACGTCCTGTCGCTGAAAGGCGTGCTGCAGGAATGGCTCGAACACCGCCGTGACGTGCTTGTTCGCCGCTCGAAACATCGTCTTGGCGAGATCGAAAGACGGCTGGAGATCCTCGCCGGCTACCTGATCGCCTATCTCAACATCGACGAAGTGATCAGGATCATTCGCGAGGAGGATGAGCCCAAGCAGGTGATGATGGCCCGCTGGTCGCTCACCGACACCCAGGCCGAAGCCATCCTCAACATGCGGCTGCGCGCTCTGCGCAAGCTGGAAGAATTCGAGATCCGCAAGGAATTCGACGGTCTGAGCGCCGAGAAGAAACAGATCGAGGCGCTGCTTGCTTCAAACGAAAAGCAATGGGCGACGATCAAGTGGGAAGTCACCAATATCCGTGACAAGTTCGGCCCGGAGACCGAGCTCGGCAAGCGCCGCACCCAGTTCGCCGATGCGCCCGAACACGACCTGACCGACATTGCGCACGCCATGATCGAGCGCGAGCCAGTCACCGTGGTCGTCTCGGAAAAGGGTTGGCTGCGGGCGATGAAGGGGCATCTTGCCGATCTCTCGACGCTGACCTTCAAGGAGGGCGACAGCCTTAAGCTCGCCTTCCATGCCCAGACCACCGACAAGGTGCTGGTCTTCACGACGGGCGGCAAGTTCTACACCATCGGCGCCGACCGGCTGCCGGGTGGCCGCGGCCATGGTGAGCCGATCCGCATCATCGTCGACATGGACAATGACCAGGACATCGTTACCGCCTTCGTCCACGATCCCAAGCGCAAGCTTTTGCTGGCTTCGTATGACGCCAATGGCTTCATCGTGCCGGAGGAGGAAGTCGTCGCCAACACCCGCAAGGGCAAGCAGGTGATGAACGTCAAGGCGCCCGACGAGGCCAAGCGCTGCATCCCGCTCACTGGCGACCATCTGGCCATCGTCGGCGAGAATCGCAAGATGCTGGTGTTCGCACTCTCCGACATCCCGGAGATGGGACGCGGCAAGGGCGTTCGCCTGCAGAAATACAAGGATGGCGGCCTTCTGGATCTCAAGCCGTTCACGCTGGAGAGCGGCCTGTCCTGGCAGGATTCGGCCGACCGCACCTTCGTCCGGTCGCGTGAGGAACTGGCCGAATGGATCGGCGCCCGTGCCTCTGCCGGCCGCATGGTGCCGAAGGGCTTCCCGAGGACAGGGAAGTTTGGGTAGCTGCTAATCTCCCCCTCGAGGGGAGATGTCGCCGAAGGCGACAGAGGGGTTGGTCGGCGTTTCATGCGCGGCGCCCCACTCTGGCGGCTGCCGGCCATCTCGCCCTCGCAGCTTCACCATCATCATTTGGACTATCGTCACGATTGCTGCACTATACCAGTGCATAAGCAGGAAAGGTGTTCGGGAGAAGCGGGCGTTTGAGGGAAGCAAAAATCCAGAAACCGGAACGGCAGCAGCGCCTGTTCGGCCTGTCGACGCCGCTGCGATCGGCCGTCATTCCGCCGCTGTCGGCGGCGCGCTGGCTGCTGGTGCTGATCGTCGCCGCCGGTGTTTATTTCTTCCATGGCTTCCTGTTTCCGGTGCTGGCGGCGCTGGTCATCGCTTTTGCAAGCTGGCCGCTCTACCGGCGGCTGCTTGTCGCGGTTGGCGGCAACCGCACCATCGCCGCGACCTTTGCCATCCTGTTCATCCTTGCCTTCCTGGTGGTGCCGATCGCGCTTGCCGGCACCTACGCCATCAACGAGGTGCGCGAGTGGGTCGGCTGGGCGATCGAGACCAACCGGCACGGCGCCGTGACGCCGCACTGGATCGCCACCATGCCTGTCGTGGGCGAGTGGCTGAACGAGCAATGGACGACCAATTTTGGCCATCCCGGCGGCATCGGCGAACTGATCCAGTTGGTCAGCGGTGCCAATATCGGCAGCATCTATCGCGGCGTCCTTGCCGCCGGCGGCAGCGCCTTCGGCCTGCTCCTGACGCTGCTGTTCATGATGATCGCGCTGTTCTTCGCCTATCGCGACGGCGAGCATTTTGCCGGCCAGATCGACCGCCTCGGCGAGCGCATCCTGCCGACCAGATGGGAGCGGATCTCGCGCGTCGTGCCGGCAACGATCTCTTCGACCGTGACCGGCATGACCGTCATCGCCATCGGTGAGGGGCTGGTGCTGGGCATTGCCTACTGGCTGGCCGGCGTGCCGTCGCCGGTAACGCTCGGCGCCCTGACCGGCGTCATGGCGCTCATCCCCGGCGGCGCACCGCTGTCCTTCACCCTGGTCTCGATCTACCTCGCCGCCAGCGGGTCGCCGATGGCTGGGCTCGCGCTGTTCCTATGGGGTGCGGTCGAGCTGTTCATCGTCGACAAGACGCTGCGCCCGAAGCTCGTCGGCGGGCCGATAAAGCTACCTTTCCTGCCGACTTTTTTCGGCCTGATCGGCGGCGTCAAGACCATGGGGTTCCTCGGCCTGTTCATCGGCCCGGTGCTGATGGCCCTGCTAGTCGCGATCTGGCGCGAGTGGCTGCGCGAGGTGGAACTGACCGACGAAATCATGTCGGGTTCGCCGGCCGAAATCGAAGCTGGCCCGCAGATCGAGGTTCTGCCTGAACCCAGCGTGGTGAAGAAAGCCAGCGCCTGATTCTGCGATCCGGTTCGCGTTAAGGGGTGTTGAGAGTCAGGTTAGGCCGAGCCGAAAGCGACGGCTTTCGAGAACCGGAGCGGAGCGTACTTTTCGTACGTGAGCACCGGAAGCGCAGGAAACCGCCGTTTGCAGGCCGGCATCACCTGAATATCGACATACCTTAGGCCGGGTGATGCACCGCAAGGTCGCCACGGCGCTTGCGTCCGTCGTGCAGTTGCCACAGCGAATGGGCTATCAGCGTGACGATCAGGATCACGCCGCCGATCAGGCTGTTGCGGGTCGGTGTCTCGGCAAAGATCATCCACACCCAGACCGGCGCCAGCACGGTTTCGAGCAGGTAGAACATCGCCACTTCGGGACCTGAAATGTATTTCGGACCGTTGGCGAGGCAAAAGAACGAGATCGGCATGATGACGGCGCCGTTGAAGATGATCCACCATGGCGCATTGACCTGAAAACCTTCGCCAGTGACCATGAAAGCCGCCAGCGCCAGCGGCAGAAGGACGCCGACAAGGGCCGTGAATCCCATATCCTTGCCGCTGGCGTGCGAGATGGTGATGGCGACCGCGATGAAGAATGCCGAGCACAGCGCCATGAAATCGCCGAACAGGTGCCCGGTGCCGACCGAGCCGCCGACGATGACCAGCACGCCGAGGATCATGACCAGCATCGCCACGATCGTTACCAGCCTTGGCTTCTCCTTCAGGAATATCCAGGACAGCAGCGCGGCGAAAACGGGGTTGAAGGCCAGGATGAACACCAGGTCGGCGGTCGAGGTGTGGAAGACGGCGGTGACGAAGGTGATCGAGGTCAGCCCGTAGCAAATCGCCACGACAAGGCCGGACCAGCCGGGGATGAGTTGCGGGGCGTTCCGGCTGAGCGCGCGCCAGATCGACCAGATGATCATGGCCGCGACGAAGGTGGTGCCAGTGCGCAGCAGCAGGATCGTCCATGCGCCGCCGTCGGCGAGCCGGATCAGCGGGATATCGACGGTCAGCGTCAAGCCGCCGATGGCTGTTATCAGAAGGCCTTTCTGGTGGTCGTTGTGGGAGGACATGCAGCAACTTTCGCAATGAAATGCAGGTGGACCGGCGCAATGGCGCACTCTCTAGCCAAGCGGCTGAAAGACCAGCATCCCCCGCTTTGAAACAGTTATGAGTGGATCGTGGAAAAACTCAGCGTGAAACCGCTTCGTTGGTGTAACGCTCCCAGCCCTTCGGGCCGAGATGCTCCTGCGGCATGAAGCGCATCTTATAATTCATCTTGCGCGAGCCGTTGACCCAGTAGCCGAGGTAGACATTGGGCAGGCCCATGGCCCTGGCGCGGGCGATATGATCGAGGATCATGAACGTGCCGAGCGAACGATCCTCGAAATCGGGATTGAAGTAGGAATAGACCATCGACAGGCCGTCGGCCATCTTGTCGGTGAGCGCCACCGCGATCAGTTCGCCCTGTCCCTTGCCGGTGATGAAGGTGTCGGGCCCGCGCCGCCGGTATTCGATCACCTTGGTGTCGACATGGGTGTCCTCGACCATCATGGCGTAGTCGAGCACCGTCATGTCGGACATACCGCCACGCCGGTGGCGGGCGTCGAGGTAGCTGCGAAATAGCGAATATTGTTCGGTCGAGGGCTCGGCATTGTGCATGTAACCGACGAGGTCGGAATTGTGCTGCAGCACCCGCTTCATGTTGCGGCTGGCGCTAAATTCCTGGGCGAGGATGCGTACCGAAACGCAGGCGCGGCAGGTCTCGCATGCCGGCCTGTAGGCGATGTTCTGCGAGCGCCGGAAGCCGCCTTGCGTCAACAGGTCGTTCATCTCCGCCGCCTTGTCGCCGACCAGATGCGTGAACACCTTGCGCTCGAACTGGCCGTCGAGATAAGGGCACGGCGACGGCGCGGTCAGGAAGAACTGCGGCGACTGGGTCGGATGCTGCGTCATCGAGCCTTGGAAACACTCCTTCGAATCGCTCTACCTTTGGCGCGGATGGCGAAAAATTCAACAGGATTGTGTGGGCGTGGTTGACTAGACGCCTTCACATTTACACTCAATCGGCCGTGACTGCGCCTGACAGGGCCGTTTCAGCGGTCGGTGCGGCTGACCACGGTGCCGAGCAAAAGGTCATGCAGCGTGCGCTTGCGATCGGCAAATAAGGTCACCAGAAGGACCAGCGGCGACAGGATGACGTTGCCGGCCCAGAACAGCACCGAATGGACGACGGCGGTCAGACCGTCGATCGGCCTGCCATCGAGCCGGTCGAGCCGGATGCCCATCAGCTTCATGCCCGTAGTGGCTTGGTCGGCACTGCCCAGCGTGTTCCAGATGTAGAGAATGGCGACGGCCGGCACGAGGGCGCCAAACAGCATCCAGCCAAGACCGAGGGTCAAAAGGCCGAGGAAGAACACCAGGATGGCGAACGGAATGGTGAGCAGCGCGACGATGATATAGTCGATCACGAAGGCCAGGATGCGCCGCGTGCGCACGCCGTCATAGGCCCTGACATCGTCGAGCCTGGTCGGGATGATTTCGCCGTCGAGAACGCGCGCGTTCATGTCATTTCCTCGTAACAAGGCCCGACATAGGGTGCGAGCCGCTCGGTAATGAAATGGTGAAGGCCCGCGGCGGAATCAAGATCGAGCTTTTTGCGGCGCGCAAGCCGCGAGCTGCATAAGACGCAATCCGAATCGGTTGAATTTGCGGCGCGGATGGCATTAGCTTGCTGCGGCGCAACAAAGCGCTCAGGGGCAGAGGGACGGGGCACTATGGACTACGACATGCTGGTCATCGGCAGCGGTCCCTCGGGGCGGCGCGCTGCGGTGCAGTCGGCCAAGCTCGGCAAATCGGCGCTGGTGGTCGACCGCGGCCGGCGTCTTGGTGGCGTCTCGGTGCATACCGGCACCATTCCATCGAAAACGCTGCGCGAAACCGTGCTCAACCTCTCGGGTTGGCGCGAGCGTGGCTTCTATGGGCGCGGCTACCGGGTCAAGCAGGATATTTCGGTCGGCGATCTTGTCGAGCGCCTGCACAAGACGCTCGACCACGAGGTCGAGGTGCTCCAGCACCAGTTCATGCGCAACACGGTCAAGAGCGCCCGCGCCGACGTGAAGTTTCTTGGCTCCAACAAGGTCAGCCTGACCACCGACACCGGAGACTACAGCGAGGTTGGTTTTGCCAATGCGCTGATCGCGGTCGGCACAAGGCCGCACAGGCCGCGCGATGTGCCTTTCGACAGGACCCGAATCTTCGACAGCGACGAGATGCTGGAGCTCGACCGTTTGCCGCGCACACTGACCGTGATCGGCGCCGGCGTCATCGGGGTCGAATATGCGACGATCTTTTCCGCGCTAGACGTGCCGGTGACATTGGTCGAGCCGCGCAACTCCATCCTCGATTTCGTCGATCGCGAGATCGTCGACGATTTCATCCACCAGATGCGCGATCGCGGCATGACGATCCGGCTGGGCAGCGCGGTGAAGGAAATCCGGTCCAAGCCGGACGCCGCCGAGGTCGAACTGGCCGATGGCCGCACCATTCGCTCCGAGGTGGTGCTCTACGCCGCCGGCCGAACCGGGAATGTCGGCAGCCTGGGGTTGGATATCGTCGGCATCGAAGCCGACTCAAGGGGGCGGATCAAGGTCGATCCGCAGACCTTCCAGACCAGCGCGCCCAACATCTACGCCGCCGGCGACGTCATCGGCTTTCCGAGCCTGGCCTCGACCTCGATGGAGCAGGGCAGGGTGGCGGCCTGTCATGCTTTCGGCGTGCCCTTGCCGCCGCCGCCTGAAACCTTTCCCTATGGCATCTATGCGGTGCCGGAAATCTCGACGGTCGGCCAGTCCGAGGAACAGGTGCGTGAAAGTGGGGCCGCCTATGAGGTCGGCGTGGCGCGTTTTCGCGAGACCTCGCGCGGCCACATCATGGGGGTCAATACCGGCTTTCTGAAGCTGTTGTTCTCGATCGAAACGCGCCGCCTGCTCGGTGCGCACATCATCGGCGAGGGCGCCACAGAGCTCATCCACATTGGCCAGGCGGTGATCAATCTCGGCGGCACCGTCGACTTCTTCGTCAACAACACCTTCAACTATCCGACGCTCGCCGAAGCTTACAAGATCGCCGGGCTGGATGCCTGGAACCGGATGGGGCGAGGGTAGGCTGGTCGGCGCCGTCGGCATGCTGGTCAGCAACGGCAGCCAGCAGCTAGGCGGCCGTTGCCGTCACCGCCTTCAGCCATTGCCTTACGATTGCCGCGTCGGCGCTGCCGAATTCATGACCCGATGGAACAATCCTCGCGTCGAGGTCGGCGCCATGTTGGCTGAGCAATGTCACCAGAGCCGGCGCGAAGGGCGCATAGGTAAGGTCGGCAGCACCGGCGACGATCAGCACCCGCACGCTTGACAGATCCGTAGCCGGCACGTCGTCGAGCACCGGCATCGGCCGCAGCAGCGCGGCGCGTTCGACGAGGCCCGGATGCAGCAGCATCAGGCTCGAAACCAGATTGGCGCCGTTCGAATAGCCGAGAAAGATCGTGCGGGAGAGATCGAGATTGTGGCGTGTGGCCACATCCGTGACGACCCCTGCAAAAGCGTTGGTTTCGGTGCGGATGCTGTGCTGTTCGAAGCGCGTCGGCGTGATGCGCGCGAACCAGCGGAAACCATCCTCCTGGACAATGCGGCCGCGCACGGCGACCAGCGTGGCGTGCGGCGCGATCTCTCGTGCCAGCGGCACCAATGTCGTCTCATCGACACCCGACCCATGCAGCAGGAAGAAGCATTGACCAGTTGAATCCGCAGGCCTGTAAATGCGGTAGCAGAAGGCGAGATCACGCCGTAACGCACCATCTTGTGAGGTCTCTTCGGTCATGGCCTCATCCTTTTGATTTCATGACGGTTCCGGTCAGTTTGCCGGCTTCAAAACGCAATATTTTCAAGCTCCGCGAAAGTTGATTGAACCGGGCGCATTACTGTCCGTTTCTTCGCCGATATCATTCCTATGGGAGGAATCGAAGCGGTGCGCCGGGGGTCGCATTGCCGGCATGAACAACCAGCTTTGAGGCCTTTTGTCGATGACCACCCAACTTTCCCCGGACCGCGATACGCGCGTCTCGGAGCGTGACACGCGCATCGATGTACTGCGCGCTCTCGCCTTGCTGACCATCTTTGTCGACCACGTGCCGGGTACCGCCTTCGAGTATCTGACCTACAAGAATTTCGGCTTTTCAGACGCGGCAGAGGTCTTCGTGCTGATTTCCGGAATCTCGGTCGCGCTCGCCTATGGCAAGAAATTCCAGCCTGGAAACCGGCTGCTGGCAACGTTGAAGCTGTGGCGCCGTGCTGGCGTGCTCTACGCCGCCCACATCGTCACCACCATGGTGGTGATGGCGATCTTCTGCGCGGCGGCGGTGTTCGCCCGCCGACCTGAGCTGCTGACGATGATCAATATCGAGCCGTTGATCAAGAATACGCCGCAAGTGCTGGTCGGCATCGTGACGCTCGGCCACCAGCTCGGCTACAACAACATCCTGCCGGTCTATGCGGTGCTGCTCCTGCTGGCGCCGGTCTTCCTGCTCTTCGTCAGCTACCGGCCATTGCCGGCACTTGTCGCATCCGGTGCGCTGTGGCTGGTCGCCGGGATCTACCAGATCGCGCCGCCGAACTATCCCGAGCCCGGCTTCTGGTTTCTCAACCCGCTGTCGTGGCAGTTCCTGTTCAACATCGGCCTTGCGGGCACGCTGCATGTGCGTCGCGGTGGCACCATCCCGGTCAATCGCTGGCTGGTTGGCGCGGCTTTGGCCTACACCGCCACGGCGCTGGTCTGGGTGCACAGTCCGCTATGGGGGCAGATCTCCTGGTTGGGCCTGCCTCCGGTGCTGACCGGCTTCGACAAGACGTTCCTGGCGCTGCCGAGGCTGCTGCATATCCTGGCGGTGAGCTATCTGATCGTGGCATTCCCCGCCGTCTCGAACCTGTTCCGCACTGGGCGCGATCATCCGCTTGCCATATTGGGCAAACGATCATTGCCGGTTTTCATTGCCGGCACGGTGCTCGCCCTGACGGCGCAGGTGCTGAAGCTGATCAACCCGGGCGGGCTGGCCTATGACAGCCTGTTGATTGCCGCCGGCATCGCCATGCAGTTTGCGCTTGCCTACTATCTCGAATGGCTTTCGAGCCTTGGCAGGCCCGGGAAAAGCAGACCGGCTCAAAACGCCGCACTGCCGGTCCAGGCGTCCTTCGTCATGTCGTCGATGGCAACAAGAATGGGGCGTTGAGGCGTCAGGCGGGCGAGGGGCCGGATGAGGCCCGCACCACGAGGTCGACCGGCAGCGATTGCCGACTGAACGTGCCGTCGTTTTCGAGGATCGCCTTGACGGCAAGGCGGCCCATCTCGGCGATCGGCTGGACGATTGTGGTCAGCGGCGGCTTGGAGACCGCTCCTTCCGGGACACCGTCGAAGCCGACGATCGAAACGTCGCCCGGGACAGTGATGTCGTGCTGGCGCAGCCAGTCCAGCGCATGCAAGGCGATCCTGTCCGACATTGCCAGGATGGCGGTCGGTGTCTCGGCGCCGGCGAAGATATGATCGAGGCCCGCCCAGACGCTCTCCTCGTCATTGACGGTTTCGTAGATCGGCACCTTCGAGACGTCGATGTCGACGCGGGAGAGTTCGGCGAAGTAGCCGCGCAGGCGGTCACGCGTCCCGGAGTAGAGGGCCTTCTCCACCTGCGCCTGCGTGGTTGGGCCGAAGCCGGCGTCGGCACAGGGCAGGGCAAGCACGGCAAAGCGACGATGCCCGAGCTCGGTCAGATGGCGCGCCGCGAGACCGGCACCGACGATGTTGTCGACACCGATCGCCGCGACCGCCCCGTCGTCGTCCGAATCAAGATCGAGTGCGACAAACGGGAGTTTGCGTTCGCGCGCCAGTTCGACCAGCCTTGAGCCGCCTTCGATACAGAAGACGATGAAGCCATCGACCAGCGCGCTCTGGATGTTCCAGGCGAGCTGTTCGTTGTTGGCGGCGGAGACCAGCGAGATCCCCGCACCAGTCGCGTCGCAAGCCTGCGAGATGCTGGCCATCATCACCCGGGCGAAAGGGTCGTTGAAGAAATAGGACAACGGTTCCGCGGTCGCGACACCGATGGCATTGACCTTGCCGGCGCGCAGCAGCCGACCCTTGGGGTCGGGTCCGCCATATCCCATTGCCTCGGCTGCCGCCTTGACCCGTTCGCGGACCTCCTCGCGCACGATCTCCGGGCGGGCGAACACGTTGGACGCGGTGCCGTGCGACACGCCGGCCGCTTTGGCAATGTCTGCCAGCCGGACCGGTCTTGTCTTTCCAGAGCTCAATGGGGCCATCTTCGTCTCCTGAATTCATCCCATCTAACACTTTCGTTGGATCGGTTCAAATTCTGCCTTGAACAACGACCCGGCGAGGTGTATCTTTGAATCGATCCAAGGGGACAAAGGTCCATATTATTGGATCGATTCAATATCAGCAAGGGAGATGTGTCATGCATCCCGTCAACTATCTCTTCCAAGACATCTACCGCAACGACTGGAGCATCGGTTCGACCGCCACGAAACAGAGGCGCCACGAGAGTGACAGCCCATGGGTTCGCGAACTGCGGTTCTTCGCCGAGCGCAGACGGAGCTGATCGGGATAGCTTTTTTGTGCGCACCGATTGGATCGATTCAAATCTTGAAAGGAGTGCATCATGCATCCCGTGAGCTATCTGTTCGAAGACATCTACCGCAACTACTGGGGCATCGCGCCGGCGTCCAAACGGCCGGAGAGGCGTCTACTGGCGAAGCTGCGGCGGCACGGTCGCGAAGTGCTCGATAAGCCCGAGCGACGGCAGGATTGATCGTTCGACAAACGCGGTGTGACAGGATCGCGTCGGTTTCGCGAATAGGACCGTCCCGGGCAGTGCGCCCGGAGACATCGCCCCCCAGAGACATCGATAAAGGCTGCTGGTCCAGCCTGGTCAGGAACGTGTGCGCACCAGCGCCGAGCCGGCGATCACCAGCCAGCCGGCGATGAGCAAGGTGCCGCCGATCGGCGCCGACAGCGGGAACAGCCGCGAACCGAGGAAATCGCGGGCCAGCAGGTCGCCGCAGAACAACAGCAGCCCAACCAGCAGGATCAGGCTGCCGATGCGCAGCGTCCGGTTCGCGCCAAGCAGTCCGGTCGCGAGGAAGACCGGCGCGTGCATGAGCAGGAAGGATGCGGCAGTGCCGACAAAGGCACCGCCCAGATGCGCCGCCGCGGCCGACAGCGCCACGCCGGCGGCGCCACAGAGGCCGCCGGCCAGGACGAGGATCTGGCCGCTGTTGACGGAAGATTGCTCGGCCGTGCTCATGTCTCGGGCTCCGTGACGTTCAAGGCAAGCGACCCAATTTGGTCAGGGCTTGCCGGCATTGGCGAGCATGTCCTGCTCACGGCGCGATTGCGCCAGCCAGTTATAGACCGCGCCGCCGGCCATCAAGATGGATGTGCCCAGAAACACCGAGCGCATGCCGAAATGGCCGCCGGCAAATCCGCCAAGCAAGGGGCCGGCGACCTGTCCGACATATTGAGCGGAGATCGAAAGCCCTAGCACATTGCCGCCGACGCCATCGGGAACATTGTGGCGGATGACACTGGTGATGCAGGGCAGGAGCCCGCCCAGCGCCAGGCCCATCAGGAAGCGCAGGCCGATGAGTTGCCAGCTCTGCGTGACGAAGGCCTGAGGAATCAGCAACAGCGCCGAGACGGCAAGCGCGCCGATGATGACGTTCCAATGGCCAATGCGGTCGGCGAGTTTCCCCAGGCGTGAAGCCGACAGGATGGCGCCAAGCGCCGCCGCCGACATGACGACGCCGGAGATCAGCGTGACGCGGCTCTGGTCTTCGATCAATTGCTGCACATAGACGGTGATGATCGGCTCGATCGACATGGTGGCGAAACTCAACAGCATGCCGGTCGCCAGCATGGCGATGACAGGCCGTTTGTCGGGGATTTGTGCCCAGCCGCCTTTCGGCTTGCCCTTCGATGCGGCGTCCGTCGCTTTCGGCCGGGGGTTCTCCTTGATCAGAAACGTGGTCGCCAGGAATGCCAGGAAGATGACGCCGCCGGACAGCAGGAACGTGGCGCGGATGCCGATCAGCGGCGGCAGGGCGCCACCAACCAGCGGGCCGACCAGTGCCCCACCGGTGATACCCGCCGACAGCAGGCCCAATGCCCAGCCCGAACGCTCCTTGGGCGTCTGCATGGCAACCAGGATGGTCGATCCCGAGGAATAGCCGCCGGCAAAGCCGATCAGCAGCCGCAGCAGCACCAACTGCCAGACGGTCTGGACCATGCCGGTCAGCGACATGCATATGGCCATGCCAAAGCTGGCGCGAACCAGCATCACCTTGCGGCCGTAGCGGTCGCCGAGACGTCCCCACAGCGGCGCCACAAGTGCCGCCGCAAAAAAGGTCGCGCCATAGGCGATCCCCGACCATTGCACGATCGCCGCGTGGCCTTCAGCGCCGAGCTGCTCGATATAGAGCGGCAGGAACGGCAAAAGCAGCGTCATGGCGACAAGCGTCGAGAACGAACCGGCAAAGCAAACGAACAGATTGCGCCGCCAGTGGATGTTGTAGGTGCTGTCGGTCGTCGGGGGCGTGTTCTGCATGTCATGCGTCCTGTCCGAGCAAATGCCGTGTTGGTGGTTGCTGCGGATACCATTTTGGGATACCAAGATGGTATCCGTCATGGACGCAAGCGTGGGTGCTGTCAATGCGACCCTCTCAAACGTGATTGGGAAAACGTGGCCAGCAAACCGATAGCCAGCCAACGGTCAGAAAACGGGAACGACAATGTCGCAGATGCATAGCGTCGAAAAACAGCTTCGGCAGATGATCCTGGGCCTCGAGATCGGTCCCGGCGAGAAACTGACCGAGCGCTGGATCGAAAGTCGCTTCGGCGCCTCGCGAACCCCGGTCAGGGCCGCGCTGCTGCGGCTCGAGACCGAGGGCCTGGTCGGCAGGGACGGCCGTGGCTGGACGGTGTCGCCCATCAACCTGGCCGAACTCGAGCAGATTGCCGTCTACCGGGAGGCGGTGGAGGTTGCAGCCCTTCGCCTGACATGTGCCCTGGCGGACCGCAGCGCGGTCGATGTCATCGAGGCGATGCTCGACTCCTGCGACACCGACACGCCGCGTGAGGAATGGCATCGTATCGGTATGGATTTTCACATCGAGTTGGCGCGCTTGTCTGGCAACGAATTCCTGTTCCGGGCGGTCCGCGATGCCATGACACGCCTGTCGCGGGCCCGCTGGCTGGAGGTTCGCGACGAGGCCGCCCTTGCTCGCGCCTGGGCGGAACATCGCGCCATTCTGGCGGCGGCACGCCTCGGCGACGCCGATGAAGCCGCGCGCCTGCTTTCGGCCCACATCGTCGGCAGCCGCGACCGCCTGGTGACGTCGCTCGCCAACGACCGGCGCGGTCTTCGCGCCAGGGGTTTTGCCGTCATCGCCGCCTAAGGCATGCGGTACGCGCCGCGCAAAAGGCGACGTCCAGGCGCGCCGTGCACTTTCGGCCTCGCTTCGCGGACACCGATGGCGTAAGAGCGGCGATGGAAAACAACCGATTTGAAACACCCGTGACCGTCAAGTCAGTCACGGCGGGGAGCACTCAGCTCTTGCGTACGGCCCGTGAGGCTTCCGATTACCTGCTCAACAGCTGGCCCGGAAAACGCAGCCCCAAGCATCGCGCGGCCCTGCAGGCCTGTCACGATGCGCTGGCCGGCGACAAGCCGGCGATGAACGCCAGGCGCGCCTTCATTGCGGCGGCGCGCGAAGTGGACGTCTTCGTCAGCGACAAGGCGCCGGCTTGATCCAAGGCGACAATCTGGAATGAGGCACGGCCCGCATGCGCGGACCTTTTGCCGTCACTTTGCCGTTTCGGTTTCGGTTTCAGTCTCGTCTTCGGGCTTCGAACGCTCGCGTGCGGCAACCTTGGCCGCCAGCTTTTCAGCCTTCTTGGCCGCCTTCTGGCGGTCGCGTTCCTTGCGTTCCTGATCGTAGTTTGGTGGTCGCGCCATATCGGCTCCTTTTCACTGCCTTGCGGCTCTGACCCTGCCTAGGAGCATTAGCCGTCAAACACAACAGCTGAAGCGATCGTGCCCAGCCGTTCGCGTCGATGATGGCCCGGGCTTGCAAGATGCACGGGACCATGGTGTAGGGGGCCGGGGCGCCAACGTATCGCGACCGCGCGTTCGTTTTGATCAAGTGAAACCATGGCCACCATACAACGAACGACGGCAAGGGTTTTTTATTATGCGCGAAACGTCGTGCGCGATATCGCGCCGCAGGCGCTTTTCCGCCGGCGGCTTGTGGGTCGCCTCGAAAAAGCCCGGCTTGCTGACGGTTCGGTTCGCCGGCGGCTGAATTGCTACAACAAGCTGCAGGACGCATTTTCGCCCAGCCCGGCTGCGGTGCATATCGACAATCTGCCGCTGATACCGAGTATCTAGTACTACGACCTCAAGGAGATTGCCCGGTACTTCGACCGCCGACCTTGCCGAAAAAGTGCGCTATTTCGAGCAGCACCCGGCTGCAGCCGAACGCATCATTGCCGCGGCGAATGCCTATTGCCGCACATTCGCAAACGAGAAGGCCGAGCAGGCGATCTCCCTGCTCGTGCTCTACAAATACTTTGTCCTCAGCGGCCAGATCGAGCCTGATGCCGAGGTCTGGCGCTATATCACGGGTTAAGTGCGGGCTTCGTCCGCCGAGCCCCGCCGCAAACCTCCCGTGGTCACACGCCGCTGCGGTCAATCACCAGATCGGCGGGACCAAAACGGTCCTTTGCCGTCAGTTGCTGGTGCCAGTAGGGATAGAGCAAGGGTGGCCGGCTGACCGTGTCTAGGCGGTCACGCTCTTCGCCGGTCAGCACCAGGCTTGCCGCGGCGATGTTGTCGCGGAACTGCGTTTCGGTCCTGCCGCCGATCACCAGCGAACTGACCGCCGGCCGGCCGAGCAGCCAGGCCAGCGCCACCTGCGCCGCCGACACGCCGCGCTGCGTGCCGATCTCGACAAGGACATCGACGATCCGCCAGAGGCGGTCCTCGTCGCGGATCGGCGGTTCCGACCAGCCGGCGAGCTGGCGGGCGGTCGGGCTGTCGCGGCGGTATTTGCCGGACAGCAATCCGCCGGCAAGCGGGCTCCAGACCAGCACACCCAGCCCCTGGTCGACCGAAATCGGCAGCAATTCATATTCCGCCTCGCGCGCTTCCAGCGTGTAGTGGATCTGCTGGGTGACGAAGCGCGGCTGGTGATGGCTGTCGCTGATGCCGAGCGCCTTCATCACCTGCCAACCGGAATAGTTGGAGCAGCCGACGTAGCGGACCTTGCCCTGGGCAACCAGCGTATCCAGCGCGGCGATGGTTTCCTCGAGCGGTGTCGTACCGTCCCATTCGTGCAGGAAGTAGATGTCGATGACATCGGTCTTCAACCGCTTCAGGCTCTTCTCGCATTCGCGGATCAGGTGATAGCGCGACAGGCCTTCATCGTTGGGGCCATTGCCGATCCGCATCCGCGCCTTGGAGGCGATCAGCACGTCGCCCTTGCGCTTGCCGCCGAGCGCCTCGCCGATGATCTCTTCAGAGACGCCGTTCGAATAGACATTGGCGGTGTCGATGACATTGATGCCGGCATCGATGCAAAGATCGATCATCCGGCGCGCCTCATCGAGGTCGGTCTTTCCGACAGCCGAAAATGCGCCAGCACCGCCGAAGGTCATGGTGCCCATGGTCAGGGTCGAAACTTTCAAGCCGGAACGGCCGAGGGTGCGGTATTCCATGTCAGTCCTCGCGATTTGTTGTTGAAAGGCAGTGCCCGGACGGGCCTGGCACATTTGTAGGACAATTCAAGCCGCTTGTCGCCATGCCACGACGATGGATCGATCATGCCTCGCGGAATTTGCAGTGGCGGCTGTCTCGCTCCAGGCTGCAATAAAACCGTCATTGCCGGCCTATATTGAAGTCGGCTCAGGTGTTGCCACTCCGGGACGCAGGCCAGGGGTTGGGGCGCCGGACGTGGATCGACAGGGCTTGCAAGCGGAGCAGCTGATATGACCGAGCTAAAACAGAATTCTCCTGCCAGGGACTGGCTTGAGGCCGAGCTCGCCGACACGCTCGACGAGGACTATGAGCTCGAAATGTCAGAGCCGGCTCTGTCGATGGAGATCGCCAAGATCTACAAGAACTCGCATCCGCCATCGATCGATCGCATGCAGCATTTTCGCGACCTGATCACCTTGCAGTCAGAGCTGATCAAACTGCAGTCCTGGGTCGCCTATCACAAGAAGAAGCTGGTGGTGATCTTCGAGGGCCGCGACTCCGCCGGCAAGGGTGGCGTCATCAAGCGCATCACGCAGCGGCTCAATCCGCGCATCTGCCGCGTCGTCGCACTCCCGGCACCGACCGAGCGCGAGAAGTCGCAATGGTATTTCCAGCGCTATGTGCCGCATCTGCCGGCCGGCGGCGAAATCGTGCTGTTCGACCGCTCCTGGTACAACCGCTCCGGTGTCGAAAGGGTGATGGGTTTTGCAGAGCCCGATCAGGTCGAAGAATTCTTCCGCGACGTGCCGGAGTTCGAGCGCATGCTGGTCCGCTCGGGCGTCACCGTGGTCAAATACTGGTTCTCGATCACCGACGAGGAGCAGCAGATGCGCTTCCTGATGCGCATCCATGATCCGATGAAGCAGTGGAAGCTGTCGCCGATGGACCTGCAGTCGCGCGTGCGCTGGGAGCAGTATACCAAGGCCAAGGAAGAGACCTTTGCCCGCACCAACATTCCCGAGGCGCCCTGGTTCATAGTCGAGGGCAACGACAAGAAGCGGGCGCGGCTGAACTGCATCGACCATCTGCTCAAGCAGTTGCCGTATGAAGAGGTGCCGCACGAGGAGATCACGCTGCCCGAGCGCGTCTTCAATCCCGAATACGAGCGCCAGACGCTGCCGCGCGAACTCTACGTGCCTGAGAAGTATTGAGGTAAGGTTCCCTTCTCCCCGTCACTATACGGGGAGAAGGTGCCGGCAGGCGGATGAGGGGCGGCGCCAACTTCAACAGTTGAACTCGGCCAAATCACTGCGTGGACTAGACGTAATTTGATGCCATACTGCCATCGGCGGTATTGTCGGGAAAGGCAATCTTCGATCGGTTGCGCCGCCCCTCATTGCCCTGCCGGGCATTTTTCCCCGTATAGTGACGGGGAGAAAGGGGCCTGGACCAAGGGTTTCGCCTCCTAAGCCCGCTTGACGATCACATGCGTGGCGAGCGCTGTCGCCACCTGCTCGCTGCACTGATAGCCAAGCTTGGGCATGTCCAGGCCGGCAAAGAGATTCTCGCCCGCACCGAGCAGCAGCGGCGAGATCGCCAGATGCATCTCGTCGATCAGTTTCTCTTGCAGATATTGCCGGATGGTGGCGACGCCACCGCCAACCCGCACGTCCTTGCCATCCGCCGCCGCTTTCGCCTGTTCAAGCGCCGAATGGATGCCGTCGGTGATGAAGTGGAAAGTAGTACCGCCCTCCATCGTGATCGGCGCCCGCTTGTGGTGGGTCAGCACGAAAACCGGCACATGGTAGGGCGGGTTATCACCCCACCAGCCCTTCCAGCTATCGTCAGGCCAGTCGCCCCGGATCGGCCCGAACATGTTGCGACCGAGGATCCAGGAGCCGACATTCTCGAAGCTGCGCGCCGCGAACGCCTCGTTGGTGTCGGTGGTGCCGCCCTCCTGTCCGAGCACCATCTTGCGAAAGGTGCGGGTGTCGACAAACCATTTATGCAGATCTTCGCCACCGACGCCGAGGGGATTTTGCAGAGTCTGATCGGGACCGGCTCCGTAGCCGTCGAGCGACAGTGTGAAAGCATTGACGCGAAGTTTGGACATGAAAGCCTCCTCCATAACCAGTTGCGCAAAGGAGTAGCAAACTGATTGCGAAATGCAAGCAGTCTATATGGATGCAGCAAACCCCGGCGATTGGTCCAACGACCTTCGCTGGGGCTCCCGACCGGAAGCTGGAAATTTTCATTGATATCGAGAGGCCGCCGGGCATTGCCGCGACCGGCCATCGGTGGGAAGAGAAAACTATCCCTTCAGCATCGTTGCCACTTCGGGCGCGAAATAGGTCAAAATGCCGTCGCAGCCGGCGCGCTTGAAGGCCAGCAGGGATTCCAGCATCGCCTTCTCGCCATCGATCCAGCCATTGGCGCCGGCGGCCTTGATCATCGAATATTCGCCTGACACCTGGTAGGCGAAGGTCGGCATCTGGAATTCATCCTTCAGCCGCCGGATGATGTCGAGATAGGGCAGGCCGGGCTTGACCATCAGCATGTCGGCGCCCTCGGCGATGTCCTGTTCGGCCTCGCGCACCGCCTCGTCGGAATTGGCGTGGTCGATATAATAGGTCTTCTTGTCGCCCTTGAGCAGGCCGGCGGTGCCCACCGCCTCACGATAGGGACCATAGAAGGCCGAGGCGAACTTGGTCGCATAGGACATGATCGCCACGTCCTGGAAACCGTTGGCGTCGAGTGCGTCGCGGATGGCGCCGATGCGGCCGTCCATCATGTCGGACGGCGCGATGATGTCGGCGCCGGCTGCCGCCTGGATGACGGCCGCGGCGGTCAGCTGTTCCACCGTCTCGTCATTGACGATGATGCCGTCGCGCAGGATGCCGTCATGGCCATGGCTGGTGAACGGATCGAGCGCGGCATCGGTTATGATGCCGATCTCAGGCACCGCGTCCTTTATCGCCCGGGTGGCGCGGTTGATGACGTTGTCGGGGTCGAGAATGTGCGAACCGGTCTGGTCGCGCAGGGAGATATCGACATTGGGGAAGGTGGCGAGTGCGGGAATGCCGAGCTTTGCCGCGCGTTCGGCCTCCTTGACGGCGAGATCGATCGACAGGCGAAAGACGCCCGGCATGGCGGCGATCGGCTCGCGCACTTGTCTGCCGTCGACGACGAAGATCGGCCAGATCAGGTCGTCGACCGTAAGCCGGTTCTCCTGCACGAGTCGGCGCGACCAGTCGGCCTTGCGCATACGGCGCAAGCGGCGGCTGCCGGTGATGTCGTCGACGCTGCGCGCGCCGGCTGGCTTTGCCGGTGTGAATTTGTTCATCGCCGTCGGGGTGAATTTGTTCATCGCCAAAACTCTCGTTCGGCGGCTTTTACCACGAGCCCTTGCCGCTGACCAATGCGACACGTTTGTGCCAACGAGCAGGTCGAGGTCTATTCCGGTTGCCCATTGCCCGACAGGATCTGCGCCGCACCCCTCATGGCGACGCGGAAAGCCTCGTCGAAGGAAACGCCGCGCACTTGCCAGGTGTAGGTCTTGCCGGCCATGGCCAGCCGCCAGTCGGCAATCCAGCCGAACTCCTTGTCGCTCCACACGATGCTGCCGGAAAGTGCTTGATCGGCGCCGGCCTTTTTCGCAACCATGTCCAGCACTGCCATGTCCGCGTCGCGCAGTGTCCTGTCGTCCAGTCCAGCCTGCGACAGCAGCGCTGCGGTGGGAAAAGTCACCCGCATGGCGAGCGGCGCAGCGGCATTGGTGAACGATTCGCGCATCAGCACGCTGCGCTCGTCACCGGCATCGAGCACGAAATGCCTGATGTCGCGCTCGGTTGCCAAAAACACCGCCAGTCGTGGCCGCTCGGTCAGCCACGGCCTGCTGCCGAGCGAAGCCAGCACCGGATCGATCACCTCCGGCCTGTACTGGCAATAGAGATTGTGAGGCCGGTCGTACGTGCCTTGATCATCATGGTTGGGAATGCCTTCCATTCGGTCGCGGTAGCGGAAGCTGGCGACGAAGCTGCCGGCCTTGTCGCGCAGTGCCGTCATCTCCGGTTTCGCCGGCAGGCGCTGATCGCCGGAAACCCGGACCAGGACCGCGTCGAGGCAGAACTTGAAGCCGACCTCGCGATGCTTTTCATACTTACCGTTGACGATGGTCTGCGACTGATAGAGATCCTCGAGATCGGCCGCCCTGGCCAGGCCATTGATGGCCCAGAAGGCCAGCAGGCCACCCAGAACAAGTGCGAGGCGCAAAAACTGCGGCATGGCTCACCGTTCGCTTCTAGACCCGTCGTCGATATTTGGCGGCCATGCAAGGTCAGGGCCGGTTCTGAAGAACGATACGTTGTTGGTGAAAATGCTGACTGGGGCAAGCCTGATCATGCGCCCGTCTGGATGTTCGATCTGGGCCACGTTGTCGATGAACCACTCGTTCCAGCTTGCTTCGGGGCCGAGATATTTGTGCAGGAGCCGTTTGAAGCGGTCTGGCGACATCGGTTCGATGGTTGCGGTGCCGCGCAGTCCGAGGTGCAGCAAGATGCCGCCATTGTTGTCGAAGTGAACAATTTCCACCGCGCAGCGCGGGTCTCTTTCAAGATGCTTTACAGCACTTCCATCCGATGACCCGAGAAGCCAGATCGCACCGTCCTCCCAGATGAACCACACTGGCGCGTTGCGCGGCGCGCCGTCCGCGCTGACGGTCGCCAAATTCGCCATCAGCGGGCGACTGAGAACATCGTCCGGGTCGAACTCTCGCGGCATCGCCAAATGATCTCCCAATAGGCTCACAGACGGATGGTTGCACCCATTTGGCCGCGACGCAAAGGATGGCGCGTTGCCTCTCTTGAAATGCAAACTGACCCGACATCGACCGGGCTTGGCATTGACGCACCCATGCGCCACGCTTTAGCACTTCAATCCCGGCGGCGCGGGGGAGGGATTCTTTCACGATGGATTTTGGCGGAGGCGACGAAATCCGCTTCGAACATCTGGGCCGGGCCGGCGTCGTCACATTGGCGCGACCGCAGGCGCTGAATGCCGTCACGCACCGCATGATCCGGGCGCTCGACGCTGCTCTTCGCGCCTGGGAGACCGACCAGGGCGTCGATGTCGTTATCGTCAAGGCCGAGGGCAGGGCGTTTTCAGCGGGCGGCGACATCCTGCATATCTACGAGGCTGGCCGGGCTGGAAAGCCGCCGGTCGAGTTCTTCGCCGACGAATACCGGCTCAACGCCCGTATCAACGGCTTCAAGAAACCTTACGTCGCGCTGATCGACGGCATCGTCATGGGCGGCGGCGTCGGCATCTCCTTCCACGGCTCGCACCGGGTGATGACCGAAAATGCCCAGTTCGCCATGCCGGAAGTCGGCATCGGCTTTTTCCCGGATGTCGGCGCCAGCCATTTGCTACCCGATCTCGGCGGCTCCTTCGGCATGTATCTGGCGCTGACCGGCAATCGCATCCGCTATGGCGACGCGCTGTGGTCAGGGCTCGCCACCCACACCATCAAGGCCGCCGACCAGGGCGGCTTCCTCGACCGGCTGACGCTGACCGGCGATCCGGAATCGGTGTTGCGCGGTTTCTTCGTCCAGGCAAAACGGGAAACCGACAGGCCGACGCTGGAGGCGATCGTCCGTCATTTTTCGCAACCATCCCTCAAGGCTGTCATCGACAGCCTGGAACAGGCGGCAGGCGCCGACGAGTTCGCGGCCAAGACGCTGGCGACGATGCGGACGCGTTCGCCGACCAGCCTGCGCGTCGCCTGGCGCCAGATAAGCGCCGGGCTGACCATGTCCATGGACGCCTGCATGAAGATGGAGTTCCGCATCCTCAACCGGATGCTGGCCGGCCACGATTTCTACGAAGGGATCCGCGCCGCCATCATCGACAAGGGCTCGAAGCCGCAATGGCGGCCGGCGAGCCTCGGCGCGGTCAGCGAGGCGGACGTCGACGCCTATTTCGCCTCGCTCGGCGAGCGGGAGCTCGACCTGTGAGCGAGGTGACCTCCAGACGCGTCGTGCTGCAGCCCTCGGGCGTGGAGCTGATCTTCGCCTGGTTCCAGCGCGTCGTCGCCGGCTACTGCCTGCTGTTCGGCATTCTCTACTGGATCAGGCTGATCGGCTTCTATCCGGGCGCGTTGTGGCGCTTCGACCTGATGCCGGTGCACTGGCAGGTGGCGGCGGTGATGCTTGCCGTATTTTTCCCCTTCGCCGCCGCCGGCCTGTGGATGCTGGCGTCCTGGGGACCCGTGATCTGGTTTATCTGCGCGGTGACCGAGACGGTCATGTATGCCGGTTTTCCCGAGCTTTTCGGCCACCGCATGCTCATCGTCGTCTCGCATGCGGTCGTGGCGCTGCTTTATATCGCTTTCCGCGTGATCATCTGGCTGCAGAAACGACCGGTGCGGCACTAACCCCTTGAGCCCATTGGCACCCTGGCGGCTGCCTCAATTCGGCCCCGCAATTGTTGGCTAAATCTTTAGGTTAATTATCCTTGCTCGGGAGACCGTTCGTTAAGCCTCTTTCGAAACCTCTTACCGGTAAGCTCTTGTTAGCCCTAGCGTTTAAGTCGAATTTTATGAGTATTCGATAGTGTCGCGATCAAGGTGAAAAACAAAAAATCACCAGGGCGACAAACGAGAGGCAAAGACAATGATCAATTCGCGTCCGGCGGCGAAGACCGCCAACGTATCTGACGACCGCCGCGAGGCTATCCGCTCGCTGTACATGGAATCGCTGCAGCTTGTAGAGCGGCTGCACCGCCGCCTGCTTGACGTGATCAAGGACGAGTTCGACCGCAACGGCCGCTCCGACATCAATGCCATCCAGGCGCTGCTGCTGTTCAACATCGGCAATTCGGAGCTGACCGCCGGCGAGCTGCGTTCGCGCGGCTACTATCTCGGCTCCAACGTCTCCTACAATCTGAAGAAGCTGGTCGATCTCGGCTTCATCAACCACCAGCGCTCGCGCATCGACCGCCGCTCGGTCCGCGTCTCGCTGACGCCGAAGGGCAACGAGGTGGCGGACGTCGTCGCCGGTCTTTATGAGCGCCATGTCGGCTCGATCGAGCAGGTCGGCGGCATCAACACCGACGAGTTTAAGCAGATGAACCGCGCCCTGCAGCGGCTCGATCGCTTCTGGAACGACACCATCGCCTACCGGATGTGAGCCGGCGCATCGGATCTGGCCCGCGCCACAGAAGCGCGGCCGAAATGTCGACCTCTGGTCAAGGCCGGTGCCGAAAGGCATCGGCCCTTTTCTTTTCCTGATACCGAAGCCCAGGCGCCCGGTCGACACTAGTCCGCCAGGTTTGCTTTCGCCACAGCAGTGCCTAATGTCACGGCCCGGAGGGGGCGCATGATGGGTTTGGGAAAACGCTCGAAGATCTGCTCGGTTGCCGCAGTGCTTTTGTTGGTCCCGCAAATGGCTTTTGCCGAGGAGTGGTGGAAGGATTCTTTCGCCTCGGAAGGCAGCGCTCCATGCGACAACAATGACTCGATCGTGACGTTTACCGACAAGGCAGTCGAGATGTGGGAGGTCGGCTGCACATTGGACAAAATTCAGAAGATCAACCGCCTGGATGTCGTCATCCTGGACATGTCGTGTACGGATGGTGAAAGCACAGACAAGAGGCGGGAACTGTTGCTCAAACTGGAGGATAACAAGGTTCTGCGCTATCCCCAGCATGAGGTGTTGCAAAGATGTTCGGAATTGAAGGCGCAGCCAAGTCCGGCCCCAAATGTTGAAAATCCGCACTGAGATCGTGAGATAGTCGGCCCAGACAGGATCACGGCTTCAGCGGGCAGAATTTCTCGTGGAAATAGGCAAGCGCCTGTTCGGCGTGGCCGGGCTCGCCGAAGAACGGACCGATTGCTTCGGGCTCGCGCGTCAGGTCGCAGCTGCCCTCGGTGTCGGTCGTGCATGTCTTCACCAGCCCCTTCAGCGCGATGGTTGCCGGCGGATTGTCGAACGACAGGCCGTTTACGCCGCCAAGCCGCAGTTCGTAGCTCAGGCGGTAGTAGATGGCGCCGTCCTCCTCGAACTGCTGTTCGGCTCTAAAGGTGCAATCATCCAGCCGGGTAACGATGAACCTCAGCGTTTCGGTTTCGTCGCCGACCTCGTTCGGGCCAGTGCTGGTGAAGACCGCCGGCGATCGGGACACCTGCTTCAGCGGTTCGTCGGTCTGCTGCCCGTATTTGGGGATCGCGCCCTGTTCCAGGCCGTGCACGAAATAGGCAACCGTTTCCTCCGGCGTCGGGGTGCTGCCGTTCGGACCTGCGGCCAAGGCGAAGGCCGCGACGATAAAAAGGACACCAGGCATGGTCTCGTTCCTCGCGTTGGACTAGCTTGTCAGTGTAGCATCAAGGGCTTGTGGTAATCGGTCGATATCGCGGCCGGCGACCCGGATCGGTGCCGAAAAAGCACGGGCTTTTCATTTCGCTGCACCGCCCGAGGCAAATCGCAGGCCAAGGCCACGTTGCCGCCATATTCCAATGGAACCGAGGATGCCGGTGATGCTGTGGTGAAGGCCGTGCGTTCACCCGGAACCCGTGTCGCGGCTCAAGCGTTTGTGGCCGAACTGATACGGACATGGTTGGCTAATTGTTAAGATTGCCAACTCTAGAGTGCGGGCAACATCGCCCTGAAAACCGAATGCAGCAAGATCGAACGCTACAAGAATGTCTGGAACGTCCATGAGAACCAGCCGCCGTTTTTTCCTCTCCGGAGCCTCCGCGCTCGCAGCCGCGATGGTCGCCGGCGGCGCCAATGCGCAGGATGTCATCGGTGATATCCTGAAATCCTCGGCGCGCGGCAATTGGGACGACCAGTTCGACGCCCGGGCCAGCGAGGGCGGCAAGGTGGCCTCGACGCTGCCGATCTTCAGCCCGCAGACCGTCGCCTTTACCGAGCAGGCGGTGGCGCAATACCAGAACATCGTCAGCCAGGGCGGCTGGGTAGAGGTGCCCGCGACCAAGAAGTTGCAGCTCGGCGTCGATGATCCCGATGTCGTGCCGTTGCGCAAGCGGCTGATGGTCTCTGGCGACCTGTCGCAGAGCGCCGGCATTTCGACGGCCTTCGATTCCTATGTCGACTCGGCGGTCAAGCGCTTCCAGTTGCGTCACGGCCTGCCCGCCGACGGCTCCATGGGCAAATACACCTACTTGGCGATAAACGTTTCGGCGCAAATCCGGCTTGGCCAGCTACAGACCAACCTGCAGCGGCTGAAGGAGAAGGCTGGCACGCTTGGCAGCCGCTACGTGCTGGTCGACATTCCGGCGGCGCAGATCGAAGCCGTCGAGAATGACCGCGTCGTGCTTCGCCACACCGCGATCGTCGGCAAGATCGATCGCCAGACGCCGATCGTCAATTCCAAGATCAACGAGATCATCGTCAATCCGTACTGGAATGCGCCGGTATCGATCGTCCGCAAGGACATCATTCCGCTGATGCGGAAGGATCCCAACTATTTGAAGGACAGCCATATCCGGCTGTTCGCTCCGGACGGCAGCGAGGTCGACCCGCTCAATGTCGACTGGTCGACCGACGACGCCGCCAAGTATCGCTTCCGCCAGGATCCAGGCGCGGGCAACGCCATGGCGTCGGTGAAGATCAATTTCCCGAGCCCGGACGGCGTCTACATGCACGACACGCCGCAGCAGAGCCTGTTCGGCAAGATGATGCGTTTCGATTCCTCGGGCTGCGTGCGCGTGCAGAATGTGCGCGACCTCGTCACCTGGATCCTGCGCGACACGCCCGGCTGGGACCGTCAGCATTTCGAGGCGACGATCAAGACCGGCGAAAACACGCCGGTCGAGGTCACCAACCCGGTGCCGGTACATTTCCTCTATCTCTCGGCCTGGTCGACGGGCCCGGGCGTCGTGCAGTTCCGCGACGACGTCTACGCGCTCGATGGTGCCAACGAGCTGCAGATCACGTCTTCGCTTTAACTAACTGATTTTTTTACGAGAAAAGGCCGCCGGCAAGGGCGGCCTTTTCGTTGCTCGGATTGCCTGCACCTTTTCGCGGGAGGGCGTTTGGACGGATCGACCGGCTTTGCGCATGGTCGGCAGACAAGGCTGGAACCGGACCATGGATGTCGCCGTCTTCATTCTGGTTGTGCTCGTCTTCGTCGCCGTTTCCGGCGCACTGGTGCGTCTGGTGCGGGTGCCGTTGCCGGTGCTGCAGATCGCCATAGGCGCCGCACTCGCCTGGCCGGTGCGCGAGATCAACGACCACGCGGCGCGGGCGCTGTTCACCGAGATCACGCTTACCGAGGCCTTGCTGAAGGGGCGGCAGGCGTGAAAATAGCACGCTCGTTGCCTCGCTGGCGCAAACCGGCCAGCAAATTTCGCGCCGCAAACGTGGCGGGGCGAAAACAACTGTGTTAATGGCGCGGCGAATGCATGTCGCCCAAAAGTGTGCAGCGGTTTTGGGACAGCGACATGCATAAATCAAAATTGCCCCCGAACCCAAGGATTTCAGGCCATGGCATCAGCAGCGGCAGTGTCGAACAAATTTGAATCCTTCTTCGAAACCACGCTGGAAGATGCCGACCCGGAGATTTTCGGCGCCATCCGCAACGAACTCGGTCGCCAGCGCCACGAGATCGAACTGATCGCCTCTGAAAACATCGTCTCGCGCGCCGTGCTCGAGGCGCAGGGCTCGATCATGACCAACAAGTACGCCGAAGGTTATCCGGGCAAGCGCTACTATGGCGGCTGCCAGTTCGTCGACGTCGCCGAGGAACTTGCCATCGAGCGGGCCAAAAAGCTGTTCGGCTGCAACTTCGCCAACGTCCAGCCGAATTCCGGCAGCCAGATGAACCAGGCGGTGTTCCTGGCGCTCTTGCAACCCGGCGACACCTTCATGGGGCTCGACCTCAATTCGGGTGGCCACCTGACCCACGGTTCGCCGGTCAACATGAGCGGCAAATGGTTCAAGGTCGTGTCCTATGGCGTGCGCCAGGACGACCATTTGCTCGACATGGACGCCATCGAGAAGACCGCCCATGAGACCAAGCCGAAGCTGATCCTGGCCGGTGGCACCGCCTATTCGCGTGTCTGGGACTGGAAGCGTTTTCGCGAGATCGCCGACGCGGTTGGCGCCTATCTGATGGTCGACATGGCGCACATCGCCGGTCTCGTCGCCGGAGGCGTGCATCCGTCGCCGCTGCCGCATGCCCATGTGGTGACCACCACCACGCACAAGTCGCTGCGCGGCCCGCGCGGCGGCATGATCCTGTGCAACGACGAGGACATCGCCAAGAAGATGAATTCTGCGGTGTTCCCCGGCCTGCAAGGTGGCCCGCTGATGCATGTCATCGCCGCCAAGGCGGTGGCCTTCGGCGAAGCCCTGAAGCCGAGCTTCAAGGTCTATGCCGAGAGCGTCGCCGCCAACGCCAAGGCGCTCGCCTCCAGCCTCAAGGAAACCGGCCTCGATATCGTCTCCGGCGGCACCGACAACCATCTGATGCTGGTCGACCTGCGTCCCAAGAACGCCACCGGCAAGCGCGCCGAGGCAGCGCTAGGCCGCGCCAACATCACCTGCAACAAGAACGGCATTCCGTTCGACCCGGAAAAGCCTTTCGTCACCTCGGGCGTGCGCCTCGGCACCCCGGCGGGCACAACGCGCGGCTTCGGCCAGGCCGAGTTCCGCGAAATCGGCAAGCTGATCGCCGAAGTGCTGGATGGTCTCAAGGTCGCCAATTCCGACGAGGGCAATGCCGCTGTCGAAGCGGCGGTCAAGGCCAAGGTTGTGGCGCTGACCGACCGCTTTCCGCTCTATCCCTATCTCGGCTGACGAGATAGGACGTCTCACCACCTTGCCGCGACGGACAAGCGTCGTCGCGGCAAGGCTGCGACAGGAGCCTTGATGATGCGAATTGTCCGTCTCGCCGACCTTGCCATCGCCGGCGTCCTGGCTGCTTCGATTGTCTTGCCGCTCTCCGGCATCGCCTCGGCGCAAACCGCGCCTGCGCAACCGGCACCCGCCCAGGCCGCACCCGCGGCACCCGCCCCGGCGGCGCCCAAGCTTGAAACCTTCGGCAGATGGTCGACCCTGGTCGACGAGGTCGATACCGGCGAGGACATCCGCAAGACCTGTGCAGCGTCGACCGCTTTTATCGGCGCCCGCGGCGAAAGCGGCACTCTGACGCTTATCATCACGAACGGCGACGCGCTGCCGCCGGCTGCCTACCCGTCCGTGACCATTGCGGTCGACAACACGGCGCTGCCAACGGGCAAGTCGGTCGCGGTAACCTTTGGCGATGACAAGGGCCACGTCGCCACCAAGCTCCATTCCGACGCCACCGTGGGCGGCCGGCTCAGCTGGACCGTGGACAATCAGGCCAAGACCAGCCTGGCGCTCTTGCGCGTCATGCGCCGCGCATCGGTGCTCGATGTGTCCTTTGGCGACGCGCCGGTTGGAAGCATAGCCATGGACGGCTTCACCAAGGCCTATCGCAACCTCGGCGCATCATGCGGGTTTGCGACCACCGACGTCGCCCCCTGACGGTATCGCTGTCCGGCTGCCTGGCGGCGCTGGCAATCTTGCTTGCAGCTCGCTATCTCTCAGGGCGAGCGGCTCTGAGGGGCGAGGGGCTGCTTTGCCATCGTTGCAAAAACCTCTAAGCCTTTCGCTTCACCAGATTCGCCAACCAAAGGCTTCTCCATGCGCTGTCCCTATTGCCAGTCAGAAGATACGCAGGTGAAGGATTCGCGCCCCGCCGAGGATGGCGCCGCGATCCGCAGGCGGCGCGTTTGCCCCGATTGCGGCGGCCGCTTCACGACTTTCGAGCGCGTGCAGCTGCGCGACCTCGTCGTGGTCAAGAAATCCGGTCGCAAAGTGCCGTTCGACCGCGACAAGCTGCTGCGCTCGGTGGAGATCGCCGTTCGCAAGCGCAATGTCGATCCCGAGCGGATCGACCGCGCGGTGACCGGCATCGTGCGCCAGCTCGAAAGCTCCGGCGAGACCGAAGTGGCCTCCGGCGAGGTCGGTCGGCTGGTCATGGACGCGCTGAAGTCGCTCGACGATGTCGCCTATGTCCGCTTCGCCTCGGTCTACCGCAATTTTCGCGAGGCCAAGGATTTCCACGAATTGCTCGGCGAGCTCAAGGGGGACGAAATCAAGGGCGAAGAGGACGCCAGCTGAGCATGACTGCAAGCGACAGACAGGCCGGCCTTGATCGCCGTTTCATGGCAGCGGCGCTCCGCCTTTCGCGGAAGCATGCCGGGCGCACCGCGACCAACCCATCCGTGGGCACGCTGATCGTGCGCGACGACGGCGACGGCCCGATGATCGTCGGCACCGGCGTCACCGCTGTCGGCGGCCGCCCTCATGCCGAGACCGAGGCGCTGGCCGAGGCCGGCGCGCTGGCGCGCGGCGCCACCGCCTATGTCACGCTGGAACCTTGCGCCCATCATGGCCGCACGCCGCCCTGTGCCAACGCGCTGGTCAACGCGGGTGTCGCGCGCGTCGTCGGCGCGGCCAGCGATCCCGATCCGCGCGTGTCCGGCCAGGGCTACGCGATCCTGCGCGCCGCCGGGATCGAAGTGGTCGAGAAGGTGTTGGCGGCGGAAGCAGCCGAACAGATGGCCGGCTATTTGATCAGGTCGTTGAAAAAACGCCCCGAAGTGATTCTCAAGCTTGCGCTTTCCAGCGATGGCAAGATCGGTAGGGAAGGCCAAGGGCAAGTGTCGATCACCGGCGATGTCGCCCGTCGCGAAGTGTATCTGATGCGGGCCGAGGCCGATGGCATATTGGTCGGCATCGGCACGGCGCTTGAGGATGACCCGGCTCTCACCGTGCGCTTGCCGGGACTGGAGAACCGTTCGCCGGCGCGCATTGTACTCGACCGGCAGATCAGGTTGCCGGAGACCTCAAAGCTGGTTTCGGGCGTGGACCGGGTGCCGCTTTACGTCGCCGCCTGCCTGGAGGCCGATCCGCTGCGGCGGACCATGCTGGAGCGCGCCGGGGTGCGCTTCATCGGCACCGAAACGCATGAGGGCGGCGTCGCACTGCCGGAACTGCTCGAGGATCTGGCCGCGCTCGGCATGGCCAGTGTTCTGGTCGAGGGCGGCGCCAAGGTTGCGAGCGCCTTCCTGGCCGAGGAACTGGTCGACCGCATCGTGCTGTTCCAGGGATCGGAAGCGATCGGCGCCGACGGCATTGCATCGCCCATCGATGCCGACCATATCCCGGCAGGATTTCGAAAGCTCCGCGACATGCGTTTCGGCGAAGACAGCTACGCCGAGTGGATCAGAGATATTTAGACCATGATCCCGAAAAGTGGGACCCGGTTTTCGGACAAGATCATGGTCAAAGGGAAGGATAGACCACGATCCCGAACAGTGGGACCGGTTTTCGGACAGGATCATGGTCAAACGGAAGGATCACCGATGTTTACTGGAATTGTCACCGATGTCGGCACCGTCGCGACCGTCAAGCCGCTGAGGGAAGGGGTGGGGCTACGCATCGACACCGCGTATGATCCGGAAACCATCGCCATCGGCGCCTCGATCTCCTGCGGTGGTGTCTGCCTGACGGTTACCGCCTTGCCCGACAGCGGCACGAACGCGCGCTGGTTTGAGGTCGAGGCCTGGGAAGAGGCGCTCAGGCTGACGACGGCGACGAATTGGAAATCGGGCACGCGGATCAATCTGGAGCGAGCGCTGAAGATCGGCGACGAGCTTGGTGGTCACATCGTTTCGGGCCATGTCGACGGCATGGCCGAGATCATTGAGCGCAGGGATGAAGGGGACGCGGTGCGTTTTACCCTCGAAGCACCGCGCGATCTGGCGAAGTTCATTGCACCGAAAGGCTCGGTCGCGCTCGACGGCACCTCGCTCACCGTCAACAAGGTGGAAGGCACGCGCTTCGACGTGCTTTTGATCCACCACTCGCTGACCGTGACCACCTGGGGCGAGCGCAGGGTTGGCGACCGCGTCAATCTCGAGATCGACACCATGGCCCGCTACGCGGCGCGGCTGGTGGAGGCCGCAAAAGAGGGGCTTTGACGGTCACAGTCGGACGGACTTCAGCGGCAAACTGGGCACGTGCAACATCTTCTGCTTGCGATCAAACGGGCTTCGGCCTAAGTCACCGGCTCCGCCGGAGACGTGACGCAAAATGCCCAGGAACAAGAAACTCAAGCTGCTGATCATCGAAGCCCGCTTCTATGATGATCTGGCGGACGCGCTGCTCGAAGGCGCCAAGGCTGCGCTCGACGAAGCCGGCGCCAAGTACGATGTCGTCACCGTGCCGGGCGCGCTGGAAATTCCGGCCGTGATCTCCTTCGCGCTCGATGCCGCCGAGGGTGAGGGCACCGACTATGACGGCTTTGTCGCGCTTGGCACCGTCATCCGCGGCGAGACGCATCATTTCGATATCGTTGCCAATGAATCCGCGCGCGCCCTGATGGATATGTCGGTGCAGGAATCGATCTGCATCGGCAACGGCATCCTGACCACCGAAAACGACGAACAGGCCTGGACGCGCGCCCGGCGCACGGAAGGCGACAAGGGTGGCTTTGCCGCCCGCGCCGCTCTGACCATGATCGCCGTCAAGAAACGGCTCGGAGCCTGACCGGCGTGACGCAATCCGGAGACAACGACCGACCACCGGTGCGCCAGGCCAACAAGCGCGGCGCTGCCCGGCTGGCCGCCGTGCAGGCGCTCTATCAGATGGATGTCGCCGGCAGCGGCGTCTTCGAGATCACCGCCGAATACGAGGCCTTTCGCCTCGGCAAGGAAGTCGACGGCGCGCTCTATCGTGAAGCCGATGCACAATGGTTTCGCGCTATCCTCGCCGGTGTCGTCGAGAACCAGAAGACGGTCGATCCGATCATCCGACAGGCACTGACCGAGGACTGGCCGCTGTCGAGGCTCGATTCGACGCTACGCGCCATTCTGCGCGCCGGCGTCTACGAGTTGATGAAGCGCGAGGATGTTCCCGTCGCCGTCATCGTCTCCGAATATGTCGATATCGCCAAGGCTTTCTACGAGGAAGACGAGCCGAAGCTGGTCAATGCTGTGCTTGACCGTGTGTCTCGCCGGGTGCGTGGCGAGGGGCGCGGCAAGGACGCATCATGACGGCAATCGCCGTCGAGGCAGGCAAGGATGCGCGGCGCACCGCTTTGATCCTTGCCGCATCGCAGGCGATCATCGGTTCTGCTGCCCCCATCGCCATCTCCATGGGGGGGCTGGCCGGGCAATATCTGCTTGGTCCCGACAAGTCGCTGGCAACAGCGCCGATCACCGGCTTCAACATCGGCGTGGCGCTCGGCGCGCTGCCGGCAGCGGCCATCATCCGCGCGATGGGCCAGCGCGGCGGCTTCATGACCGGCACGATCGTCACTGCGCTTGGCGGGCTGGTTGCCACAGCAGCGCTTTTCCACGGCAGTTTCTGGCTATTCGCCTTCGGCCTGCTGGTGATCGGCATCGGCGGCGCCTTCGTCCAGCAGTTTCGATTTGCCGCCGCCGACAATGCGCCGCCGCAGTTCAAGGCACGCGCCATCTCCTTCGTGCTGGCCGGTGGCATCGTCACCGCCGTCCTCGGGCCGCAGATCGTCATCTTCACCCGTGAATCGTTCGCGCCGGTGATGTTTGCCGGTTCGTTCGCAGCCATCCTGCCGCTGGCGGCCGTTGGCGCCATCATCCTGTCGTTCCTGCGCTTGCCGGAGAAGGTATCGGGCAAGGTGGAGATCGCCGACAGCGACGCCAGACCATTGGTCGAAATCGTCACCCACCCGCGCTTCGTCGCGGCGCTGTTCTGCGCCGTCGGCAGCTACGCGCTGATGAGCTTCGTGATGACTGGCGCGCCGCTGGCGATGGTTGGTTGCGGCCTGTCGGAGGACGATGCGACGCTCGGCATTTCATGGCACGTCATGGCGATGTTTGCGCCGAGCTTCTTCACCGGCTCGCTGATCCATCGCTTCGGCGCCGAACGGATCGTCGCCACCGGGCTGGTCCTGCTCATCGGCTGCGCCACTGTCGCTCTGTCGGGCCTGGCGCTTTGGCAATTCTGGACGTCGCTGATCCTGCTCGGCCTTGGCTGGAATTTCAGCTTCATCGGCGCCACCGCGATGGTGGCGGCCAGCTACCGGCCGTCGGAAAAGGGCAAGGTCCAGGGCTTCCACGACTTTGTGCTGTTCGGCTCTGTCGCTTGCGCGTCGCTGATGTCGGGCATGGTTTACAACGCCTGGGGCTGGACCATGCTTAACTGGATGGTCTTCCCTGTCACCGTTCTGTGCTTCGTCGCCCTCGGCGCGCTCAAGCTGACGGGACAGCGCAAAGCCGACGCCTGACCCGGTCGCCGCATGCCTGACACGCCCTGTCAGCATGGTGTCGGTCGAATACGCAGCGCCCGAACAAAAATATTGCGTCTGTGCCAGATGTTATGAAACCGTGTGCCCCGACTGGCCGTTGAAGCCATGCTCATATGCGGCCGCCGCATTCCGGTTCACAGCAAGGGATTTCACGATGTTTTCAGTCAAGGTTCTGGCCAGCGCGGCATTGGCGCTCGGCATCACGGCGGTTTCCGCCAGTGCCCAGGTCGTTGTCTCCTCGAAGATCGACACCGAGGGCGGTGTGCTCGGCAACATCATCCAGCTCGTTCTCAACGCCAACAACATCAAGACCACTGACCGTATCCAGCTCGGCGGCACGCCGGTGCTCCGCAAGGCGATCACCGCCGGCGAGATCGACATCTATCCCGAATACACCGGCAACGCCGCCTTCTTCTTCGAGAAGGCCGACGACCCGGTCTGGAAGGATGCCGCCAAGGCCTACGAGACGGCCAAGAAGCTCGACTACGACGCCAACAAGATCGTCTGGCTGTCGCCGTCGCCTGCCAACAACACCTGGGCGATCGCGCTGCGCAAGGAGGTCGCCGAGACCAACAAGCTCGCCACGCTCACCGACTTCGGCAAGTATGTCACGGGCGGCGGCCAGGTGGTGCTGGCGGCATCCGCCGAGTTCGTCAATTCGGCGGCCGCACTGCCGGCCTTCCAGACCACGTATGGTTTCACGCTGAAGCCGGACCAGCTGATCACACTCTCCGGTGGCGACACGGCGGCAACCATCGCAGCCGCCGCCAATCAGACCAGCGGGGCGAATGCCGCCATGGTCTACGGCACCGATGGCGGCATCGCACCGTCCGGCCTGGTCGTGCTCGAGGACGACAAGGGCGTGCAGCCGGTCTACCAGCCGGCGCCGATCATTCGCGAAAAGGTGCTGAAGGAACATCCCGAGATCGAAACGCTGCTGACGCCGGTCTTCGCTAAACTCGACCTCGTCACGCTGCAAGAGTTGAACGGTCGTGTGCAGGTCGGCGGTGAGCCGGTCAAGGGCGTGGCCGAGGACTTTTTGAAGAAGAACGGCTTCCTGAAGTAGGACGATTCCGGCGCGCCGCATCCGTGGCGCGCCGGATCGACTGACGGGGGAGGGCGTGCAGATCCGGTTCGACAAGCTCGGCGTGGTCATCGCCGCGATAGTAGCTTACGCGGCTTTCGCTGCGCCCTTTGCCACGTTCCGCGGCAACCGCATCGTTCCCGGCCAGGCGCGCTCGATTCTCGAGGCGCTGCCGACGGCGACCGGGACGCTGCTGCTCGCCATCATTGTTGCCGCCGCACTTGTCGCGCTGTTCAGGACACCGCTTGTCCTGCGCCTCGTCGCCAGCGTGGTGGTGCTTGCAGCGCTGGCGCTGCTGATTGGCGTCGCCGGAACATTTCTGACGCCGGCCGGCAACACCCTTGCGAGAGTGTCGCCTGCTTCCGGTTTCTGGATAATGATGTTCGCCTTCACGCTTCTGCTGGCCGATGTGCTGACACGGCTGAACCTGTCGCCATTGGCACGGGTCGGCGTGCTTGTTGTGGCGGCTTTGGCGATCGGCCTGCTGTTGATTTCGGGAAGCTGGGATAATCTGTCGATCCTCAAGGAATACGCCAACCGCGCCGACAGTTTTTGGGCCGAAGGCTCCAAGCATGTGACGCTGGCTCTCGGCTCGCTGGCCGCGGCTGTGATCATCGGCCTGCCGCTGGGTATCCTTTGCCATCGCGTCGAAAGACTGCGCGCCGGCGTCCTCAACGTGCTCAACATCATCCAGACCATTCCCTCGATCGCGCTGTTCGGCCTTCTGATCGCGCCGCTCGGCTGGGTCGCCACGCACGTGCCGGGGGCCGCCGCGCTCGGCATTCGCGGCATCGGCACCGCACCGGCTTTCGTCGCCCTGTTCCTCTATTCGTTGCTGCCGGTGGTGGCCAACACCGTGGTCGGTCTTGCCGGCGTGCCGCGCGCCGCCAACGACGCGGCGCGCGGCATGGGCATGACCGACAGGCAGCGCCTGTTCGGCGTCGAGTTTCCGCTGGCATTTCCGGTGATCCTCACCGGCATCCGCATCGTTCTGGTGCAGAACATCGGCCTCGCCACCATTGCCGCGCTCATCGGTGGTGGTGGGTTCGGCGTGTTCGTTTTCCAGGGGGTTGGCCAGACGGCGATGGATCTGGTGCTGCTCGGCGCCGTGCCGACGGTCGCACTCGCCTTCGCCGCCGCCATCATCCTCGACGCAGTGATCGAAATGACCGCCACCAAGCGCAGGGTTGAAACGGCATGATCGAGATCGAAGGCATTACCAAGCGCTACGATTCGACAACGGTCGTCGATGACGTCTCGATGGTCATCGAGCCGCGCACGGTTTGCGTCATTGTCGGCACGTCGGGTTCCGGCAAGACGACGCTGCTGCGCATGATCAACCGGCTGGTCGAGCCGACGGCTGGCGTCATCAAGCTCGATGGCGCGGACAATCGCTCGCTGCCCGGTTACGAACTGCGCCGCAGCATCGGCTACGCCATTCAGGGCCACGGCCTGTTTCCGCATCGCACGGTGGCGCAGAATATCGCCACAGTGCCGGTGCTGCTCGGCTGGGACAAGGCCCGCATCAAGGCCCGCGTCGACGAGTTGATGACGCTCTACCAGCTCGACCCCGACGCGTTCGGGCCGCGCTACCCGCACGAACTGTCCGGCGGCCAGCAGCAGCGCGTCGGAGTTGCCCGCGCGCTCGCCGCCGAGCCCAACGTGCTGTTGATGGACGAACCGTTCGGCGCGCTCGATCCGATCATCCGCAACAAGGCGCAGGAAGATCTGCTGGCGATCCAGAAGCGCTTCGGCACCACAATCATCCTCGTTACCCACGACATGGAAGAGGCCGTGCACATGGGCGACAAGATCGCCGTTATGGATGCCGGCAAGCTTGTGCAATACGCTAAACCCGCGGAGATCCTGGCAAATCCGGCCAGTGCGTTCGTCGGGACCCTAGTCGGCGCAAGCGAAAGGCCGTTCCGGCTCTTGTCGCTCGGCCGCGTACGCGACGCCGTGGAGGACGGCTCCGCCGAAGGCGAGGCGATCTCAGGCGATGCAAGCCAGCGCGATGCGCTGGCCGAACTGTTGTGGTCGGGCCGGCCGGCGCTGCCGGTCAAAGGCGCCGACGGCAAACCGCTTGGCCGCGTCACCGTCGACGGGCTGGTCAAGCGCGCCGCGAGGCCGGCATGAAGGCCTGGCTTCCCGCGCTGCTCAGGCTGGCTTTGGTGGTGCTGCTGGTTGCCTTCGTCACCAATCCCGGCTGGTTCGAGCCGCTGCTGAAGCCGCTGACTGAGAACAATGCGCCGGTGATCTACAATCAGGGCAGCCTGCTGACGCTGACCTTGCTGCATCTACGCATCGTTCTGATCGCCACGGTGGCTGCGACCGTGGTCGCGGTCGCACTGGCCATCCTGGTCACGAGGCCCGCCGGCGTCGAGTTCCTGCCGCTGTCGCGCAGCCTGGTCAACATCGGCCAGACCTTTCCGCCGGTGGCGGTGCTGGCGCTTGCCGTGCCGGCGGTCGGCTTCGGCGAAAAACCGACGCTGATCGCGCTGTTTCTCTACGGCCTGCTGCCGATCTTCGAGAATGCGCTGACCGGCCTGACGACATTGCCGGCCAATGTCATGGAGGCGGCACGCGGCGCCGGCATGACCGGTTGGCAAAGGCTCACCAAGGTCGAACTGCCGCTCAGCGCCCCGATCATCCTTGGCGGCATCAGGCTGTCAGTGGTGATCGGGCTTGCCACCGCAACCATCGGCTCAACCGTTGCCGCCAAGACGCTTGGGGAGGTGATCATCGCCGGGCTGTTGTCCAACAACCTCGCCTTCATCCTGCAGGGCGGCCTGATCGTGGCAGCCCTTGCCGTGCTGATCTATGACGGTCTTTCGGCGGTCGAACGCTACACGGCGCGCCGCATGGGCCGCGAAGTCGAGTAGCCAAGTGCCGCGTCGAGATCGATTTCAATCGATCTAATAGGACAATGCCGATGGCTGCGGTCTCGTGGCCCTATGCCTTTTGGGCGAAAGCCGGGCAAAAACCGAACAATATCTTGACGTTCGCAGCCCTGTTTCGCATACACCGCTGCGAAGAGGCGGATTCCGTGCACGGGTCCGGTCTTTGTCTCAACGGCCCAGGGAGGGGTTCTTTTGGGCCATCAATCGAGGAAAATCCGGCAATGACAATTATTTCCGCCGTCATCGCCTGCGGTCTGCTTTCTGTCCTCTACGCCATCTGGGCGACACGTTCGGTCCTCGCGGCCGATCAGGGCAATGCACGCATGCAGGAAATCTCCGCGGCCATCCGCGAGGGCGCGCAGGCCTATCTGGCGCGCCAGTACACCACGATCGCCCTCGTCGGCGTCGTCGTGCTCATACTCGCCTGGTGGCTGCTTTCCATCACCGCCGCGGTTGGCTTCCTGATCGGCGCCGTCCTGTCGGGCGCCGCCGGCTTCATCGGCATGCACGTTTCGGTGCGAGCCAATGTGCGTACCGCGCAGGCGGCCTCCAACAGCCTCGCCGCCGGTCTCGACATCGCTTTCAAGTCGGGCGCCATCACCGGCATGCTGGTCGCTGGCCTGGCCCTGCTCGGCGTGTCGATCTACTACCTCATCCTCACCCATTTCATGGGCCTTGAGCCCAATGACCGTATCGTCATCGACTCGCTGGTTTCGCTGGGCTTCGGCGCTTCGCTGATCTCGATCTTTGCCCGTCTCGGCGGCGGCATCTTCACCAAGGGCGCCGATGTCGGCGGCGATCTGGTCGGCAAGGTCGAAGCCGGTATTCCCGAAGACGATCCGCGCAACCCGGCCACCATCGCCGACAATGTCGGCGACAATGTCGGCGACTGCGCCGGTATGGCCGCCGACCTGTTCGAGACCTACGCGGTGACCGTCGTCGCCACCATGGTCCTCGGCGCGATCTTCTTCGGCGGCACCGCCATCCTGGGGGCAGCGATGCTCTATCCGCTCGCCATCTGCGGCGCCTGCATCCTGACCTCGATCGTCGGCACCTTCTTCGTCAAGCTCGGTTCCAACGGCTCGATCATGGGCGCGCTCTACAAGGGCCTGATCGTCACCGGCCTGTTGTCCATCGTCGGCCTCGGCGTCGCCACCTCGGTTACCCTGGGCTGGGGCGAGATCGGCGTGGTTGCCGGTATGGCCATCACCGGCAAGAACCTGTTCATCTGCGGCCTGGTCGGCCTCGTGGTGACCGGTCTGATCGTGGTGATCACCGAATACTACACCGGCACCAACAAGCGCCCGGTCAACTCCATCGCCCAGGCGTCGGTGACCGGTCACGGCACCAACGTCATCCAGGGCCTTGCAGTCTCGCTGGAATCGACGGCGCTGCCGGCGATCGTCATCGTCGCCGGCATCATCTCGACCTATCAGCTCGCCGGCCTCTACGGCACGGCAATCGCGGTCACGACGATGCTCGGCCTCGCCGGCATGATCGTTGCGCTCGACGCCTTCGGCCCGGTCACTGACAATGCCGGCGGCATTGCTGAAATGGCCGGTCTGCCCAAGGAAGTGCGCCACTCCACCGACGCTCTCGACGCGGTCGGCAACACCACCAAGGCGGTGACCAAGGGCTACGCCATCGGTTCGGCGGGTCTCGGCGCGCTGGTGCTGTTTGCCGCCTACTCGAACGACCTGAAGTTCTTTGCCGCCAATGGCGACAAGTATCCGTACTTCCAGGGCATGGGCGAGATCTCCTTCGATCTCTCCAACCCCTACGTCGTTGCCGGCCTGATCTTCGGCGGCCTGATCCCGTATCTGTTCGGCGGCATCGCCATGACGGCCGTCGGCCGTGCGGCCGGCGCCATTGTCGAGGAGGTGCGCAAGCAGTTCCGCGAGGATCCGGGCATCATGGCCGGTACGTCGAAGCCGAACTACGCTCGCGCTGTCGATCTGCTGACCAAGGCGGCGATCCGCGAGATGATCATCCCGTCGCTGCTGCCGGTGCTGGCGCCGCTCGTCGTCTATTTCGGCGTGCTGCTGATCTCGGGCTCGAAGGCGTCCGCCTTTGCCGCCCTCGGCGCCTCGCTGCTCGGCGTCATCGTCAACGGCCTCTTCGTCGCCATCTCGATGACCTCCGGCGGTGGCGCCTGGGACAACGCCAAGAAGTCGTTCGAAGACGGCTTTGTCGACAAGGACGGCGTCAAGCACCTCAAGGGTTCCGAAGCGCACAAGGCTTCGGTGACCGGCGACACGGTCGGCGATCCCTACAAGGACACCGCCGGTCCGGCCGTCAACCCGGCAATCAAGATCACCAACATCGTCGCGTTGCTGCTGCTGGCCGTGCTCGCGCACGGCTGAGCCATTGGCCCCAAGACAAAACCCGCGGGGAGCGATCCCCGCGGGTTTTTTGTTGCGTCGATGACCGGCCGCCCTTCAGTTCGTCCCTTTGGCGAGGCCCTCGCTGCGAGCCTTGCCTCATTGTTTCTCCATAACAAAAACCCGCAGGATCGCTCCCGCGGGTTTTTGGTCGCCTGAGATGGTGCTGCTCTCCTCGAGGGAAGGCAGGTCTGAGATCAGGGAGTGCCGCCGCCCGGGATGCCGGGGGCCAGCTTGCTGGCGCCGTTGATGATCTGGCTGAGGAAGTTCTGGTCCTTGCCGCCGGTCGGCGTGGTGCGCGAGATGAAGTCGAACACCTTGCCGTCCTTCAAGCCGTAATTGGCGATCTGGGTGACGCGACTGTCGGGGCCGAAATAGACCGCCAGCACATGCTGGTCAATGAGGTGCGGCTTGTCGAAGGCGACGTAGCGCTTGCGCGTCTGCGAAATGTAATAGAAGGCCTCGTTGTCGAAGGTCGCCGTCGTCGACGGCGTGCCGAGCGCCAGAAGCACCTGCTCGCGGCTCGATCCGACCGGAACCAGGTCGATCGCCTGCTGATCGATCACATAACCCTGGGTGAGGGTTTCGCTCGGGCTGAGGTCACCGATCATCTTGGAGGTGTGGCAGGCGGACAGCGCCGAAACAATCACCAGTAGCGAGATCGCACCGGCGGGCCGGGACGAGAAGGTCGACTTGAAATTCAGCGCGCGCAACAACAACTCCATTAGCTGGCCGCAACTTGCGCTGGGCCGCAAAACCGGTAAACCAGCTTGCAGGCCGATGCAACAAGGCCACTTCAACAAACGGTCCCCGGGAGACCATCCCCAATGTTCCAGCGCTTTTTTGGCCGCGAACGCCATGCCAACCGCGCTATCACCGAGGCGCTTTACGCACAAATCGTGGCGGCGGCGCGGCAGACTGTGTTTTATTCCCATTGGAATGTGCCCGATACGCCGCTTGGCCGCTTCGAGATGGTGTCGCTGCACATGTTCCTGTTCCAGCACCGGTTGCGCGGCGAGGACGGCGTTGCGCAAGAGGTTGCGCAGGTGCTGATCGACGAGTTCTTCCTCGATGTCGATCATTCGCTGCGGGAATTGGGTATTGGCGATGTCGGCGTGCCCAAACGCATGAAAAAGCTGGCAAAAATGTTCTATGGCCGAACCGCCGCTTATGACGATGCTCTGGAAAGAAACGACCATGACGGGCTCACCGCGGCCCTTGCCCGCAATGTCCGGCCCGACACCGGCGCCTGGCCGGAAGCGTCGCTGCTGGCCAATTATGTCACCGACGCCCGCGATCAACTGGCCACCCAGCCATCCGAATCGATAGTCTCCGGCACGGTGGCGTTTCCCGTCGCCAACGGAGGTTGATCGATGAAACACATTGACCCGCAAAGCCCAGTATCGTTCCGCGCAAACATCGCTCGTCTGCCGCAGAAGGGGTTGCCAGTGGTGATCGAGGCTGACGCCGCGCAGCGCGCGGCACTGGCCGAGGAGCACGGGCTGCTTTCGGTCGAAGCCTATCGCGCCGAGCTTCTGGTGACGTCATGGAAGCGCAATGGCGTGAAGGTCAGCGGTCGCGTCGAAGCCGACATCACCCAGGCCTGCATCGTCACGCTCGATCCTGTCGAAGCGCATATCGACGAGCCGGTCGAAGCGCTGTTGCTGCCCGAGGACTCCAAGCTCGGACGGCAGGGTTTCGATGACGGCGGCGAGATCCTGCTCGACGCGGACGGACCGGACGCTCCCGAAACATTTTCCGGCGACACGATCGATGTCGGGGCGCTCGCCGAGCAGTTCTTCGGACTGGCGATCGACCCATATCCGCGCAAGCAGGGCGCGTCTCTGGATGCCGGCGGCGAGAGCGAACCGGCGGAGAATGAATTTCAGCAAAAACTGCGATCCTTGCTGGGAAAATCCTGAAAACCACGTCCGCGACGGAAAAGTCGGTTGTGCGGCAGCCCAAAACCGCTATTTTCGCCGAACCTTCGCGACCACTAAAGCGACCTGCCGCCTAACCGTGAGATGAATACCGCGTGATCAGGATTTCCATCGATGCCATGGGCGGCGATCACGGACCAGCCGTGGTCATTCCGGCGCTCATGACGGTCGCGACCCGCCGTCCCGACATCCGCTTCGTCATCTTCGGACGTGAAGAGGTGGTGCGCCCTGAACTGGCCAAATTCCCGAAGCTGGCCGAAATCAGTGAATTCTTCCACTGCGAGATCGCGGTCAGGATGGACGACAAGCCTAGCCAGGCGCTGCGCCACGGCCGCTGGAAGTCGTCGATGTGGAAGGCTGTCGAAGCGGTCAAGGCAGCGTCGGCGGACGCCTGTGTCTCCGCCGGCAATACCGGTGCGCTGATGGCGATGTCGAAATTCTGCCTGCGCACCATGGCCACCATCGAACGGCCGGCGATTGCAGCGCTTTGGCCGACGACGCGTGGCGAAAGCGTGGTGCTCGACGTCGGCGCCACCATCGGTGCCGACGCCCATCAGCTTATTGATTTCGCCATTCTCGGCACCGGTATGGCGCGCTCTGTCTTCGGCATCACGCGACCGACGGTTGGCCTGCTCAATGTCGGTGTCGAGGAGATCAAGGGCCAGGAAGAAGTCAAGGAAGCGGGGCGCATGCTGCGCGAGGCCAACATGGCCTCGATGAATTATCATGGCTTTGTCGAAGGCGACGATATCGGCAAGGGTACGGTCGACGTTGTGGTGACGGAGGGCTTCGCCGGCAATATCGCCCTGAAGACGGCCGAAGGAACGGCGCGGCAGATAGCGGGCTATCTGCGCGCCGCGATGAGCCGCACCCTGATGGCCAGGATCGGCTACGTTTTCGCCAAGGGCGCTTTCAACCGCTTGCGTGAAAAGATGGATGTCGGGCGCTCGAATGGTGGCGTTTTCCTGGGGCTGAACGGGATCGTCGTGAAGAGCCACGGCGGAGCAGATTCGGATGGTTTCGCCGCGGCGATCGAATTGGCCTACGATATGGTTCGCAACAATCTGCTCGACCGCATCGAGGCGGATCTGGACCTGTTTCATGCGCGCAATCCGCATACTCAGACATCTAGGAAATCCGACGTCGTTATCGACGCAAAGGAATAGGAAAGAACTTTGATCAGATCAGTCGTGCGCGGCACGGGCGCCGCGCTGCCCCGCCGAATTATGAAGAATGCCGATTTCGAAGGCATGGTGGAAACCTCCGACGAATGGATCGCCCAGCGCACCGGCATCCGCCAGCGCCATATCGCCGGTGATGACGAGACAACGGCTTCGCTGGGTGAAGCGGCGGCGCGTGCCGCACTTGCCGATGCCGGGCTGACGCCAGCCGACATCGACGTGATCGTGCTGGCGACCTCGACGCCCAACAACACTTTTCCGGCCACCGCCGTCGAGATCCAGAACCGGCTCGGCATGCATCACGGTTTTGCTTTCGACATGCAGGCGGTCTGCTCCGGCTTCGTCTATGCGGTGACCACCGCTGATCTCTACATCCGTGGTGGCCTGGCCAGGCGCGTGCTGGTGATCGGCTCGGAAACGTTCTCGCGCATCCTCGACTGGAGCGACCGCTCGACCTGCGTGCTGTTCGGTGACGGCGCCGGTGCCGTGATCCTGGAGGCCGGCGAGGGGACTGGCGGGATCGCCGATCGTGGCGTTCTGGCGGCCAGCCTGCGCTCCGACGGTACCCACAAGGAGAAGCTCTTTGTCGATGGCGGGCCATCGACCACGGGCACGGTCGGCCATCTCAGGATGGAGGGCCGCGAAGTCTTCAAGCATGCGGTCGGGATGATCACCGACGTCATCGAGGCGACGTTCTCGCAGGCCGGCATATCGGCCGATGATCTCGACTGGTTCGTGCCGCATCAGGCCAATAAACGAATTATTGACGCTTCCGCCAAGAAGCTCGGGATAGCCGAGCAAAAGGTGGTGGTGACGGTCGATTTGCACGGTAACACCTCGGCTGCTTCCGTGCCGCTGGCGCTGTCGGTGGCCGTCGCCGACGGCCGCATCAAGAAGGGCGATCTCGTGCTTCTGGAGGCCATGGGGGGCGGCTTCACCTGGGGTGCTGTTCTGGTTCGCTGGTAAGTGCCGAACGGTCCGGTTTCGGTCCTTGACCTTGCCGGATCAATTACTTAGGCTCTGCCGTTGTTGTGCCGAATTTAATGTTTTGAGCTGATGGGACGGTCGCATGGGGGGAAAGACACTTACGCGCGCCGACCTTGCCGAGGCTGTTTACCGGAAGGTCGGCTTATCGCGCACTGAATCGGCCGAACTTGTCGAAGCGGTGCTGGACGAGATCTGCGAAGCGATCGTCCGTGGCGAGACGGTGAAGCTGTCGTCCTTCGCGACATTCCACGTCCGGTCCAAGAACGAGCGCATCGGCCGCAATCCCAAGACTGGCGAAGAGGTGCCGATCCTGCCGCGCCGGGTGATGACCTTCAAGTCGTCGAACGTACTGAAGAGCCGCATCTTGCGGTCCCATCAAAGCGGCAAGGCCAAGGGCAGTAAGTAGCCTCGCTCGGCTCAGCGGTTGAAAACGGCGCCGCGCCATGACGCCGGGCTTGAATATTGTTTCACAAACCGCTGAAATGAGGCCCGATTCGGCAGGTAAGCCGGATCATCGTCCAGCGTGAGGATTCGCCCATGGACAAGAGCCCCGACGCCTTTCGTACCATCAGCGAGGTCGCCGAAGATCTCGACCTGCCGCAGCATGTGCTGCGCTTCTGGGAAACGCGTTTCAACCAGATCAAGCCGATGAAGCGCGGTGGCGGCCGCCGTTACTACCGGCCGCAGGATGTCGAACTGATCAAGGGCATCCGCCATATGCTCTACGACCAGGGCTACACCATCAAGGGCGTGCAGAAGCTGCTGCGCGAGAACGGCAATCATTTCCTGGTCGCCATCGGCAATGGCGACATGGCCGCCGTCGAGGCGATCTCGCAGCGCCGGCAGGCCGATCAAGTGCCGTTGACGCCCGCGGCCCAGCCGCGCGGCATGGATGACGAACTGGTTGGCCAGCCGCGCGTCAAACCCAGCCGCCGCTTTTTCGGCCTGGGCAAGAGCGACGAGGACGGTCCGGTTCAGCCGGACGCGTCGAAACTCTCGCGCGACAATCGCGCCCTGCTGCAGGAAGCGCTGTTCGACCTCCTGGAATGCAAGCGACTGCTCGATCAGGTGCGCTGACCGCCAACTGAGCAATGTCGGCCGATCGAAAACCGGAACCCGCCTTGGCGTGAGGCGTTACGTTTCCTTCTGCAATTGAAGGAAAAACGTCATGGCATCATATTCGACCCTCTCGGACATCGACCTCGACAAGCAGGTCGCGGCTCTCACCAGGGAATTGGCCAGCCTGAAGAAGGCGGTGTCTAAGCGGGGCGGCGCCTATTACGAAGACGGTCGCGATGCCGCGTTCGACACCTATTCCGATCTTGCAGGGCGTCTGCGCGATGCGATGCCGGCCATCCGCAAGCAGGGCAGGGTCGTCGAGAAATCGGCCCGCGACCATCCGGCCGCGGCGGTCGCGGTCGGCCTTGTCATGGTCGGTCTCGTTGCCAGTCTGCTGTTCAGCCGGCGCTGAATCGTATCGCATTGCCACGAGAAGACCAGCCTTGAACAAGAAGCCAAGGCCGGTCTTCTCGTTGGCAGTCTGGTATGCCTAGGCCTTCTTCATGTCGTGGTGATGATGATGGTAGTGGTGATGGTAGTGATGGCGGTGATGGACAGGATGGTAGGGATGATGATGGTGGTGATGATGCTGTGCCATCGTGGCCGGAGCGGCATCCGCACTCGTCGCGCCGATCACCGGCACCGTGAAAGCAAGTGCAACCGCAAGCCCGAGGGCCGAGAGGAGGGACGTCTTCATGGGTCGTTTTCCTTTTTTAGCAAGTCGATCGAATCGATGACCCGATCGCCGCGAATGGGATTACGCTCCTGAATTTTTTCCTCGTTATTTCCCGGCTGTAGAATTTTGTTTCTCGACTGTTTCTAAGCAAATCGGGCTTCCACCATCATCATCCCCAAGGCCGAAAGGCCATGCTTTCCCGCCTGTTTTGCCTACATTGGCGGGGCCACGCCATTGTTTCCAACCACCACGCGGCCGGAACTCAGCGTGCCGTCAGCCGCTCGCTCAGCCGTGACGACGACCGTCGCACCTGGCTTGAGGTCGGTCGGCGTGGCCGGCGCGAAGGTCACGACAGGTGTGGTGTCGGGTATCGAAATCTTCTTCGTCTGCCCATTGTCATAGGTCAGCGTGACGGCTCGGCCGTTTATGTCGGTGACGTCGGCCACGGTGCCGTTGGTCATGCGGCTGTTGGGCTGCAGGTCCCAGGGGCGGTCGCCCTCGCCAGTGCCTTTCAAGGCTGCCGGAAAGACCACCACTTCCAGCGCGCCGCTGCCGCCATCGGCTTTCGATACGGAGGCGATGCCGAGGAAATCGCCTTGCTTGATGTCCTTCACGGATGCGCTGGCGATGCCTGATATCTTCCAGCCGGCATTGAGCTTGATGGCGGAGGTATCGCCCTGGCGGGTTTTCACGGTGAGCAGCGATGGCTCGAAACTGGCCACAGTGCCGCGCACGCGCAGCATGTCCGCCGCTTGAGCACCGCCGACACCGGCAGCGGAAAGGCTGGAAATCGTGCCGAGCACGAGCATGAGTGTCTTCAAGTTCATTATAGAAATCCTTCCGGGAACGGCTGGCTGGAACCGGATGGTTTTCAGGCCAGCGACTCAGGGAATAACGAACGGGCGCGGCGAAACTGCCGGACAAAGCGCGATTGCACGGTCAAAACAACTTGATCGCGACGTGTGCGCGATCCGGCCGCGCAAGGCGCATGCTTCACGATAGCGTGACGGTCAGATTGGCACTTGGCAAATCGCTGGCGAGCGGGCATGTTCCCGATCGTCTCAGGCAACTTCGTCATTTGATCAAACTCTTTCAGCTTACGGAGTTGCCAATGCCCAACACTGCAAAAAGCGAAGCCCTCTCCGAATCGTTAGCCAATGAGATCGGGCCGGATTACAGCACCCTCAGAGCGATGCGGGAGACCCGCGGCTACAGTGTGGAAAAGCTTTCCCTGACATGCGGTCTGGCTGCCGACGAGATTGAGGATATCGAGAGCGGTAAGGTGACCGATCCGTCGAAGCTGCGTCGTATTGTGTCCGCGCTTCGACTTCCCCAGGACGCTTTGATCGCTTCGGCTGTGCACACGCCGGCCGCGCAAGGTCGATCCCTGGCATAGTTCAACGACAGGCATGCCCGACAACCCGCCAAGGAATAGCCTTGGCGGGTTTGTTTTTGTGGTGCGGCGGCCGCCCTGCCGGAGCCGGGGCTTGTCGAATTGTATGTGGCACGTGTTTATACGCGCGGCAGCTCAGTCCGCTGTCCATCAGTCCTGAACTATGGGTTTTCGATATGAGCCTGGAATCCGTTCGTGCCTTCTTCGCCGCTCACGCGCCCGACATCGATGTCATCGTGACCGAAGCGAGCTCGGCTACGGTGGCGCTGGCGGCGGAGGCGCATGGCGTGCTGCCGGCGCAGATCGCCAAGACGATCTGCCTGCGCGTCGGCGATCGCACCATGCTGGTGGTGACCAGCGGCATCGCCAGGCTGGACAACCGCAAGTGCAAGGACCAGTTCGGCGGCAAGCCGCGCATGCTCGACGCCGCCGAGGTTGTCGAAGCAACCAGCCACCCGGTCGGCGGTGTCTGCCCGTTCGGCCTGCCGGCGCCGCTGCCGGTCTACTGCGATGTATCGCTGCGCGAATTCGACGAGGTCGTGCCCGCCGCCGGCGCCACCAACGCCGCCGTGCGGCTCAGCCCGCAGCGCATGGTCGATCTCACCAGCGCCGAATGGGTCGATGTCTGCCAGGGCTAAGTAGGGGGCTCGCCGGCACCCGCGATCGCATCGGCGCGAAAGTCGCCGAATTTCGGTTGACCCGGGCGGGGTTATCACGATACATCGCGACCGGTCCGGAGTGTAGCGCAGCCCGGTAGCGCACTTGACTGGGGGTCAAGGGGTCGTCGGTTCGAATCCGGCCACTCCGACCATTTAAAAAACAAGGACTTACCCCCAAAGTCCTACCTTCCAAAAATAGCTGAAAAATCCGTCTGGGTAACAAAACCGACGAATGACAACAAGCAGATACAGGACAAAGCGGCCCAGGTAGCCACCACGGCTCTCCCAAGTAACTGAAGAGCCGTGGCTACCGCCCCCCGGCCTATGCTGCTGCATATTAGAGCCAGCTTACGGAAGTTTGCGTGCAACGCAATATCTTTGTTGCGTTGCACCATGATTTTCTACCGGCCGCCCATCGCGGTCGGCACTACCGGCCTGCCGGTTTCTCCAGATGGGATGACCACCCATGACCAACTCATCATTCATCAGCAGACCACGCTTGCTGTGCCGCGAAAGCAGCGGGGAGCCGTTTCACTGCAATACGAAAGAAGAGCGTGATGCCCTCCGCGCCAGGCTGGCCATGAACAAGCAGGACGAGCAACGTCGCATGGACGCCTGAGCGGCTACGACTTCTTTGAGGATCTCGTAGAGGCTGGAATTGTTGAGGACCGCCGCGAGGTGCCGCGCGATTTGGCAGAGGAAACTTGGCGTCGCATTGGCCATGATGTTCTCGATTACATGGTGGAATTCCACCGCGGCTTCGTGCCCCCGGAGCGGCCCATCTGGGCAGAGCGTGAGTTCGGCCCACCCGATAGGAAGAAGCGGCACGCTGGGACGCGCTGGAGGGAATAGGCGTCGCGCAGAATCATCTGCATCTACCGCGGTCGATGTGGCCGCGGTTTATGGTCGACGCCTACGGATGAAGACGATCTCTGAAATAGGATTGCCAACTTGTAACTTGGAAAAAGGGGAAAACAAGTATTTACAAGGCCATCTCGCTGGGCTGCTCGATGAGTTGGAAATCAAAGATCCCCATGGAAAAGGTGAACGTGCCACCGTTCGCTTTATCCGGAGTCTACGCCACCCTAAGTCGCGGTTTTAAGGGCGAGGATTTCAACTTGATGTTTAGCAAGAGCGTCTTATTCGTAGAGTACACGGAAACACGCTTGAAGAGGGCGCGCGCAAAATCAAAACGGTCTGTGCCCTCCTTCCTCGCGGCAGTGTCGCTGCGGGCGGATAATGACAATCCGGGAACGGAGTTTTCTAGGTAGGAGCGCCGGCCGCCTAAATCGGCCACTGGCTGAATGCGCGCCGTCTCAGGAAACAACATGACCACCACACAACGCGGCCGCGGCGCTCGCAAATGCGCGGCGTCGCATCGATGTCGCTCGCGCCGAGACGGCAATGAGGCTGCGCGGCATCCTGCAGGGGGCAGCCCCATAGGAAACTAGCCCGCCAATCTTTACCGGCCCCTCATTTCTGCGCGGCCAAAAAATCTGAGATGTTCTTAAAGGTTTCGGGATCGTGGATGGCCGCCTCAAGATGGATCTGTAGGGTGGCATCCTCTTGAAACATTTTGAGCATGTCTCGGATTAGAAATACCGCCAGATCTCCCGATCTCCCGCTGAACTGACTATCGAGATGGGCTGAGCGCTAGAGACGCGGCACGAGGACAGCCATCCTGGCGACTGATCGATGAGGCGATGTCCAACCTTAGGCGGATCGCCTCGATTTTGAACCACGACGACAGAGAGCCGCCCAAACCCGCCAATTGATATTGTCAAAGTCCCCTTCTGCCATCCAGATACCAAGCGCACAGCACCGAACAGGGAACTGCGGTAATCTCGGCTGGCTCTGCGCTTTTCTTGAAAGGTCCGAAAAGGAGGTTGACGTGAAGATCAGGACGACAAGACACAATCACCCCGGTGAACCCGGCGTCATTCTGCTCGACCAGTCATTGCAAAACATGATCGTGGCGACCGACATACGCGATGGCGCAACGACGCTGTTCGGGACAGTAAATCTGCAGGTGAATTATTCCGGGCAGTACGACATCAGAGTCGAATTATCGCCAGGGGAACTCACGCAGGTCTACCAGCTGCTGGTCAAAAACCTCCTGGAAAAGATACAGGAACTTACGAGCGCTCAAGATCCTTGACGCTCGCAAACCAACCGCGTTCTACAGCTAGCCTTCCACCTTGGGCTTGAACCGGGTCCGGCCGCAACAGCCGCTGGTGTCTGTACTCAAGCGCGATGGCTCCCCAGATCAGGCCGAGCAGCAGGTAGACGTGGCGCCAGTGGTCGATATCGATGAAGGTGCCGAGCCCGATATTGCCGATGAAGGCGACATAGGCGCACAACAGGTAGGGCTGCCATGGCCGGTCGCGCAGCAGGATGCGGAATCCGGCTGCTATCGTCCAGGCGACGAGCGTCAGGAACGACACAAAGCCGAGCCAGCCATAGTCCATCAGCATCTTCAGCCAGATATCGTGCGTGTCTTCGCCAAAGATCGTGCCGAAGACCAGCGGGCCGATGCCGAACGGATGCTCGAGCGCCATCTGGAAGCCGATTGCGTAGCGGGCGAAGCGGCCGAGGCGGGCTGTGTCGTAACTCTGTTCGAGATGGGCGCGGTTGGAAAACATCTCCGACACCCCGGGCAGTTGCAGGATGACGATCATGGCGACGACCAGCAGCGACAGCGCGGCAACCGTCATCACCACCACGCGCAGCCGGAACATGTCGCTGGCGCTCTGCAGGAACAGGCAACCGGTGAGCAGGACAGCAGAAACGGCGAACATGCCCCAGGCGCCGCGCGAGAAGGAAAAGAAGATGCCGGCGGTGATGATCAGCAGCGGCACCGCCAGCAGCGGCATGCGCGTGACCGGTCCGGTCAAAAGCAGATAGAGCAGATAGATGCCGGGCAGAACCAGGAACGGTCCGAACACATTCGGGTCCTGGAAGGCACCGGCGGCGCGGTCGTATTTGGTGAACATCTCGGCGCCCGGAAAGGCGTGGAAATAGCCCGCTATGCCGAGCAGTGAGGTTATCACCGCCGACACGACATAGGCGAAGAAGATCAGCCGGTAGAGACTGGGTTGCACCGCGGTCACCGAGGCGAAGAACACCGCGGTGAAGGCGAGAAACAGCGAGACGGCGAGATAGAGCGGCGTGTTGGCGAGATCCGCCATCTGCGTCATCGCCATCATGCCACCGATGTTCATCGCCACCAGCAGCACCAGCAGCGGCATTGCCGCGCGCGACAGCCTGAGGCCGAAGAGGGCCCAGATGGCGATCAGCCCGGCCATATAGAGTTCATAGGGCGCCGGTTCGCTGATTACGAAGCCGGACAGGAATATGCCGACGAACACCGCGGCTGAGGAAATCAGCGCGATCAGCTTGGCGTTGACCGCGGCCTGCGGCAGCTCATGGGAAATCGCGCTCAATAGGCGTTTTCCGTGTTCAGCAGCCGGGCCGGCGTCAGGAACAGGATCCGCAAGTCGAACAGCAGAGACCAGTTCTCGATGTAATAGAGGTCATACTCCGTCCGCATGCGGATCTTCTCGTTGGTGTCCATCTCGCCGCGCCAGCCATTGATCTGCGCCCAGCCGGTGACGCCGGGCTTGACCTTGTGACGCGCGAAATAGCCGTCGACCACTTCGTTGTAGAGAAGGTTGTGCGACTGCGCGGCGATGGCGTGCGGGCGCGGGCCGACCAGAGACAGCGAACCCAGCAGCGAATTGAAGAACTGCGGCAGCTCGTCGATCGAGGTCTTGCGGATGAAGCGGCCGACGCGGGTGACGCGCGGGTCGTTCTTGGTCACCGTCTGCTTGGCGGTCGGGTCGGCCTTGTCCGTATACATCGAGCGGAACTTGTAGACCTCGATGATTTCATTGTTGAAGCCGTGCCGCTTCTGGTGAAACAGCACCGGCCCCTTGCTGTCGAGCTTGATGGCGATGGCGGTCGCCAGCATCACCGGCGAGAACACGACGATGCCGATGAGGCTGAAGACGATGTCGAAGGCGCGCTTGGCGACCGAATCCCAGTCGTTGATTGGCCTGTCGAAGATATCGAGCATCGGCACCGAGCCGATGTAGGAATAGGCGCGCGGGCGAAACTGCAGCGCGTTGGAATGGGCCGACAGCCGGATGTCGACCGGCAACACCCACAGCTTCTTCAACAGCTGCAGCACGCGCGATTCGGCGGTCAGAGGCAGCGATACGATCAGCATGTCGATGCGGGCGATGCGGGCGAACTCGATCAGCTCCGAAATGGTGCCGAGCTTGGGATAACCGGCGACGATGGGCGGTGAGCGCTTGTCGCCGCGATCGTCGAAGATGCCGCAGATGCGGATGTCGTTGTAGGGCTGCTTTTCGACCGAGCGGATCAGCATTTCAGCCGCCTTGCCACCGCCGACGATGACGGCGCGCCGTTCCATGCGGCCATCGCGCGCCCAGCGCCGGATCAGCTTCGACATCACCAGTCTGAGGCCGAAAAGGAGAACGAAGCCGATGACGAACCAGGTGCCTAACAGAAGGCGCGAATAGTCTTCCGACATCTTCATGACGAATGCCGTCAGCGCCATGAGGGCGAAAGTGCTGGCCCAGACCAGCAGCACGCGGCCGAAATTGGCGATGGGCCGCATGAGGGCCACGATCTGGTAGCAGTCGGTGACGTCGAGCAGCACCACGGCAAGGAACGACGACGCGGCGATCGTCAGCGGGTATTGCCAGGCGAGATAGTTGAAGAACCCGACATAGTAGAAATAGATGCCGAGCCCCGACACCAGCAGCAAGCCGAATTCGACCATGCGTAGCACGCCGCTGACCATGATCGGCGACATGGTATCGCGCCTGTACTGCGAGGCGACCTGGCGGGCGACATCGTTCATGCCGCCGGGCGGCGTGTCGCCTTCGGCCGGGCCGTCGAATTTACGCACCGCCTCTGGTGAAAAGCGGCGCGCGGGGTCGATCTCGTTCATGGGGCTTTCCGCAAGCTTCCCTACGGTGAATAGCAAAAGAGAGCTAAGAAAGCCTTGAAACAACAAGTGGCTTTGAAACGGCCTGGGGCTTGAGGCCTATTTGTTGATCGCGGCGAAGTAGGCCTTCTCGATGTCGGCGGCCATCACATCGGCGCCGAAGCGTGCCTTGAGGCTGGCGCCATCGGGCATCAGCTTGCGATAGGCGGCGAGGTCGCCCAGCGCCTGGCTCACCTTGTCGGCAAGCTCGACTGGGCTAGGCCGGATCAGCGCACGGGAGCCGGAGCCGAAGATCTCCGGTATGCCGCCGACGGAAGTGGCGATCATCGGCTTACCGGCGGCAAGCGTCTCCAGGACGATGTAGGGCATGGCTTCGGCGCGCGAGGGAACGATGACGAGCGCCGCCAGCGCGAAAGCCTCCCTGGCCGGCATCGGCGGCAGGAAGCGGACGTAGCCCTCAAGCCCGAGGCTTTTCACCTGGGCGTGGTAGCGGGGCAGGTCGTCGCCGGAGCCGACCATCACCGCGGTCAGCGCGCGGCCGAGCCGAGGGCCGGCGAGGGCCAGCGCGTCGATGAAGATGTCGGGACCCTTCAGGTCGCGCATCATGCCGATATAGAGCAGATCGGCTGCGTCGGCCCCGGTGATCGCGGGCTCGAATTCGGCGGCGCGCAATCCGTTGTAGACCAGGGTGTTGGGGATTTGCGGCTCTCCGACCTTGCGGCGATAGGTTCGCCTTTCGTAGTCGGAGACAAACAGCAGGTGGTCGGTGAAGAGCGCCATGAAGCGCTCGAGCGCGAAGAACAGCTTTCCGGTGGTCGTGTTCTCGTCATAGTGGAGAGAGCCACCATGCGGCGAATAAAGGCGGGCTACGCGAGACCTTGATACCCGCAACAATGAGCCGAACAGACGGGTATAGGCGCCACCCTTGGCGCCGTGCCCGTGCAACACGTCCGGCCGCAATTCCTTGATGATCCTGTAAGTGCGCCAGGCCGACGCAAGGTCGCCCGGTCCGACATGGCGCTGCATCGGCGTGCGATGGATGCCGAGCGCCAGCATATCCTTCATCTGCTCGAACAGACGTTCCTCGAACTCGCCGCCGGTCGTCGAATCGCAGACGATGCCGACGGAATGTCCGGCAGCGACCTGCGCCTCGGTCAGGTCGCGCACATGGCGGAAAATTCCTCCGACGGGTGAGCGAAAGCAATGGACGATCCTGAGGTTGTCCACCACGTGGGTCGTCAGAACAGGCGTTCGCGGACGTAGACTGTATCGCCCGGCAGCAGCGGGTCGGACGTGACCACACGGCCGGTCATCACCTTACCGTTGATGTCGCGGGTGATGTCGACGCTTTCCTGGTTGGCGCGCGGGGTGAAACCGCCAGCGATGGCGATTGCCTTCTGCACCGTCAGGCCGGGGACGTACGAGTATTGGCCTGCGGCACCCACTTCGCCCATGACGAAGATCGGCCGGTAGCGGTCGATCTCGACCGAAACGTCGGGATCGCGCAGATAGCCTTGCCGCAATTTGTCGGCGATTTCCTTTTCCATCTGCTGCGCTGTGTGGCCGCGCGCCGGTACGGCGCCGACAAGCGGGAAGGAGAGGTAGCCGGATTGGTCGACGCTGTAGGTGTTGGTCAACCCGTCCTGCTCGAACACGGTGACGCGGACGCGGTCGCCCGCGCCAAGACGATAAGGCTGTTCGAGCACTTCGTGGAAGGCTGCCGGCGTCGGCCGGTAGCTGGAACAGCCGGCAAGCATCGATACGGCAAGCAGCGCGCGAAACAGGGAAGCAGTGCTTTTCATGACCGGACAGGTACCTTCGACTGGCCGCTGCAGCCCCGCAGCAACTCTAGGGATCGAGGTCCGTTATCATCCTGTTAGGGTTAATGGCCGGTAAAGGGAGCGGCCGACACAGCGCGCGGCGGCGAGAGTTTTGCGATTTTTTTGGCGGTTTTGTTTGGCGTCCGCCAGTAAACCCTAACGCAAACTTACGGCCATCTTAACGGCTGAGTTACCATAGTTGTTTACGGTGTGTCCTGACCCAGTATCGGAGTAGGGATGCATGTCCGTTCAGTCCGCGGCCGCAGATGTTGACGTCGATCTCAGGCAGCTCTTCGCCAGCCTGGCGAGGAACTGGCTGCGCATCCTCGTCGTCGCACTGGTGGTGACCGGCGCGGCTTTCGCGCTCGCCTCGTTTGCCACACGTCACTACAAGGCACAGACCCAGGTCGAGATTGCGCCGCGTGAATCCGTTTATACGCGGCCGGCCAGCAACAACGACGCCGACAAGCCAATTCTCGATGAACAGGGCGTCGCCACCCAGGTCCAGATCATTTCCTCCAACGAAATCCTCAAGCAGGTCGCGCAAAAGCTTGGTCTGGAGAAGCTGCCCGAGTTCGACGAAGCACTCGACATGTCGCCGTTGAGCCGCGCTCTGGTCCTCGTCGGTCTGAAGAGCGACCCGATGGAAATTCCGACGGAAGAGCGCGTCCTCAAGAAAATGCATGAGAAGCTCAACGTCTATAGCGTCGAGAAGACCCGCATCATTGCCATTGAGTTCTCATCGGAAGATCCCAAGCTCGCGGCTGCCGTACCAGATGCCATTGCCGCCGCCTATATTGAGGGGCAAGGGGCCGCCAAGCTCGAATCGAACAACGCCGCCGCTGATTTTCTGGCGCCGGAGATCGCCGACCTGCAGCTGAAGGTTAGGGATGCCGAGGCCAAGGTTGCCACCTACCGTGCACAATCCGATCTTTTGATGGGCGGCAACAATTCGGTGCTTGCCACGCAGCAGCTTTCCGAACTGTCGAGCGAACTGATGCGTGTACGCGCCAACCGCGCCTCGGCGGAAGCGACCGCCGACAGCGTGCGCAAGGCGTTGCAGGGCGGCGGTTCGCTCGATGCCGTGCCTGAGGTCTTGTCTTCCGATCTGATCCAGCGCCTGCGCGAGCGGCAGGTCGAGCTCAGGGCCAACATCGCCGATCTTTCCACCACCTTGCTCGACAATCATCCGCGCATCCGGGCGTTGAAGTCTCAGCTTGCCGATCTCGACGGCCAGATCCGCAACGAGGCGCAAAAGCTGATGAAGGGTCTGATGACCCAGGCGCAGACCGCGCAGGCTCGTGAGAACCAGCTTGTCGCCGACGTCAACACATTGAAGGCGGCATCGGCCCGCGCCGGCGAACAGCAGGTCGAGCTCGATGCCTTGCAGCGTGATGCGGCCGCCAAGCGCCAGCAGCTCGAATCGTACCAGGCGAACTACCTCAGCGCGGCGTCGCGCAAGGATCGCAACTATCTGCCCGTCGATGCAAGGGTGGTTTCCTTGGCGCAGGTGCCGTCCGAGCCGTATTTCCCGAAGGTCCTGCCCATCGTCAGTGCCGCCTTCGTCGCATCGCTGCTGGTCATGGCCATCGTGACGCTCCTAAGGGAGCTGTTTTCTGGCCGCGCCATGCGGCCGGCGACCGGTTCCCGCTTCGAACGCATCGATGAGGTCGCGATGCCCCATGTAGCTCAGGCGCTGGATAGGGTCGCGATGCCGGCTGTCCACCAGGAGCCCGCCGTCCTCCAGGACCCTATCCTTCGCCCGGAGATGGGAGAAGGCCCGGCTGACACGAGGTCGGAGCCCTACACAGCCGTGATGCCCTATGCCACCGCGATGCCCGAGATCGATGCGCCTTATGCGCATGCGGCCGAAGCGCCTGATATGGTCGCGATGACCGAAGCAGCGACAGCGCAGGAGACGGCTGCCGAGGCCGAACCGGTGCGTTCCACTCTGGGCGAGATCGACATTGAGAAGGCCGCCGAAAAGCTGATCGCCAGCGGTGCGGCGCGCGCCATATTCGTCTCGCCGGAGGGCGACGAGGCCGCCGCGTCGGCGGTCCTGGTGGCACGCGAGGTCGCCGACGCCGGCCTGCGCGTCCTGTTGCTGGACCTTACCGCTTCGGGGGCCGCCTCGCGGCCGATGCTGGACAGCGGCCTTTTCCCCGGCATCACCAACCTGCTCGCTTCGGAAGCGCAGTTCAGCGACGTCATCCATGCCGATCTCTATTCTGACTGCCACGTCATTCCTGTCGGCACCGCCGATCCGGTCCGCGCCATGCGCGCCGCCGACCGGCTGCCGATCATCATGCAGTCGCTGACCACAGCCTATGATCTGGTGGTGGTCGAATGCGGACCGGCCGACGCGCAAGGCATCAGCCGTCTGGCCGGCGATGCGACCGAGGTGTTGCTGTCCATGCTGGAGCCGGACGATGAAGTGACGCAGGCCGCGGTCAAGCTGATCGAAAGTGGCTATCCCGACCTGACGCTGGTGACGCCGCTCGGCCACGAACCGCCCGGCAATCCGGTGCCGGGACGGCGCTCGGCGGCCTGACGCTCCGCCTGATCTATCCCAATTCCAGGGTCGTCACGCCGAACAGCCGCTGCAGGCCGAGCTCCGGGGCCGGGCCCTTGTACATGCGGGTGGTCTTGAAGGTCGGCGCAAAGCCGGCCGCCTCGAGTGCCGCAATGAAACCGGCCTTTTCGGCGGGAACGTCGATGTGCAGGTCGCCGCCCTCGCAGGCCCCCGCCAGTCCGTCCAGCAGCTGCAGCGCCGTGTCGTCGCTGTCGGCAAACAGCGGGCCGATCTTGAAGCCCGAGCGGCACGGTCGAGCCACGCCATAGCCGGTGGTACCGCGCGGGCTGACCGCCGCCAACGCATGATGCGGCGCCTGCAGCCATCGCTGCAGGAAGGCTCGCCGGGGTGCCGGAAAGCAATATGCGTCATAAGCGATGATGTCGGGCACGAGCTTGGCCGTCACGGTGCGCAACCCGTCGGCCTCGACCACCGGGCCTGCCGCGCGGCCGCTATAGCGGATGGTCTCGTAGGCGGGTTTGAAGCCCTTGCGACGGTAATTGGCGCGCTGCTCGGCGACGCCGTCGAGGCCGACGGTCCTGCCGGCAAGCCTGTCCATGCCGGCGTCCCACACCGCCTTGCCGTAGCCCTTGCCGCGCTTGTCCGGCCGGCAGATGTAGAGGCCGATGAAGCCGAATCCGCTTTCATAGGCCACTGCCGAGATTGCCGCGACCATTTCGTCGCCGGCAAAGGCGCCGATAAAGCCCGCGGGATCGGCAGCCTGGAACATCGCCGCGTCTTCAAGACCAGGGTTCCAGCCTTCCACCGCCGCCCAGTCGATGAGAACCGCCAACTCATGCAGTGACAGCGTGCGGATGGTCGGCATCATCGTCCTCACTCCGTGGCGACAACTTAAGGCTTTGACGACATCGAGGCCGATCTCGATCTCTGAGTCAAACCCGCCCTTAGAGAAGCCCTGAATTTCCGAAACTAGCTCTCATTCTCGCCGGTTATGGGCGCTGCTTGTCCGGCAGTCTTGCGGCGCAGCATCTTGGTCAGCTTCCAGATCGTCGGGCTGTTCTTAATGAAGGCTTTGAACCTTGCTCCCTGCCGGAGCGTCACCGCCAGCGCGCGGCCCTTCAGAGTCAAGGGAACCAGCACCTCGAAATGCTGGGTTTCGATATCGCACCATAGCCGCTTGTAGGGCTCGTCGCCGACAGAGAAGTCGTAGACGGCAAAACCGGTCTCGCAGGCTTCCTGGATGTTGTCGAAGAACAGGAAGTCGCCGGGACTGGTGTTGCCGAGATCGTCCTCGGCGATCGCTCCGAACTCGCAGATCAGGCGCTTGCCCGAGCGGCTTGACCCGGTGACGGCGCGCAGCTTGCCGGCCACCTCGAGCCCGTGCAGCACGAAGGAGGGCTTGTCTTCGGCAAGCGCGTGCGTGAACAGCGCGCGGAAGAAAGCGCGCACCTGCTCGTCGCCAAAGACGTTGCTGATGCCCATCTTGCGGAAGCGGAATTCCTTCATCTCGAAAAAGGCATCGAGCAGCCTGTCCACCTCGTCGGCCGTGCGCGCCTCGATGCGTCGGTGGCTGCCGACGGCTTCGAACTTGCGCATCTGCGAGCGGTGCTTCTTGCGCTTGCGCTTGCCGCTGGCGCGCAACAGCAGCGCATCGAAGCCACCGCCGAGATCGACGGCCAGCGACAAGTTTGGGCTGGCAAAATGGTCAAGCAAGGCGAGTGGATTGATGACACCGTCGAGATCGGGCAGCAACCGCTCGAGCGCGACGAGATCGATGTCCGGGCGTGCCTTGGCGATGGTCGCCAACAGCGATCGAATGGCCCGGATATCCGCCCTGGCCAGCCATTGCGGATCACAGGCGACGAAGTTGCCGTTGGCGTGGCGGTCGCCCATGAAGCGGGCGACGCGGTACGGACCTTTCGCGGTGACCTCCAGGGCCAGCGAAAAAACCGGCCGGCCTTCGGCGCTGAGCGTCGCTATGAGCAGATCCGGTCCGACCTGCTCGGCCCAGTTCAGTATCCAGCCGGCACTCTGCGCCGGTGCAAACAGGGCCGAGCGGCAGAATCCGGCATAGGCCGCGAGCCCTTCCGCGGACATCACTGAAATCGACAGGCCGGCCTGGTCTCCCGGCAAGGCTCGCGGCGACGCCTCGGTTGCAGCGAGCCGATTGCCGTCAAATGACGCTGTTGCGTCAACCATACCTCAATCCTTAGGGCGTACTGATGGCGATTTGGGGAGCCGCATAGGCGCATTCCGTGCTTGGTTTAGCCTAGGCGCAAAAGGTGAATGAATGATCGACGGGGGCGAGGCAATCCGGAAACTGGCGCTGAACGTCGCCCGTTATTCCGGTCTTGCACCGCTGGCCAAGCCGTTCATCGGCGGCATTGGCGCTATACTTATGCTGCACCGCGTGACCGCGACGCCCGAAAAGCCCGACAGCGTCAACCGTCATCTGAACATCGCGCCTGGCTTCCTCGATGCTGTGATCGCCGACATGAAGGCGAGCGGCTATGCCTTTGTTTCCATGGACGAAGCGGTCGAGCGCATCAAGGCGGGCGGCAAGGGTGGCGAGTTCGCAACCATCACCGCCGACGACGCCTATCGCGACAACATGACGGAGGCGCTGCCGGTGCTGGAGAAGCACGGCGCGCCGATGACCATCTATGTCGCGCCCGGGCTGATCAATGGCACCGCCGATTTGTGGTGGGATGTGGTCGAGGACATCGTCAACGTGCGCGACAGCCTCACCCTGACGCGGCCGAATGGCCCGCTGGTGATCGACTGCTCGACCCCTGCGAAGAAGTTACAGGCCAATATACGCCTGCATGTCTATCTCACCTCCGAAGTCCGCGAGGAGGACCTGCAAGCCGTGCTGCGTGACCTGGCTCGCTCGAATGGCGTCGACGCCGACGGCCCGCGCCTGCGGACATTGATGAACTGGGATGAAATCCGCAGCATCGCCACGCATCCGCTGGTGGCGATTGGCGCCCACACGATCAACCACAGCAATCTGAAGCGGCTTTCCGAAACCGATGCGCGGCACGAGATCGGCGCCGTGGGTGACATGCTGCAGGCGGAACTGGGCGAAAAGCCAAGCCATTTCGCCTATCCCTATGGCTATGCCAGGGCGGTGGGCTGCCGCGAAGTAGGCTTTGCCCGCGACGCCGGCTATGCCTCGGCCGTGACCACGCGCCACGGCGTGCTGCGCGCCGAACATGCCGGGTTCCTCCATGCCTTACCGCGCATTTCAGTCAACGGCCGCTACCAGAGCCTCGCTCATATCCGCACCATGCTGTCGGGCGTGACCACGCCGCTCGCCAACGCCGGCAAGATGCTCGTGACGATCTGACTGCGGCGGGGCCGGGTTCCGGTTCAGCGCTTCGCCTTCGGCTCCAGCATCAGCCACTTGATGATGCCCATCGCCGGAAGCACCCACAGCAGGCCGCTGAGCAGGAAGAACAGGAAATGCACCCACGGGCTCGACTCCGAGAGCCGGGCGACCGCGAAGATCGATGCGACCAGCGCGTAGATGATGACCAGCGCCACCAGCAGGAACGCTCCGATCAGCTTTTTCAGGCGCACGGGCATGGTTGGCCTCCTGGTCTAGGCCGCCGGGACCTCGCAGGTCCGGCAAGCTCTTGGCTTCGCATAGGCCTTGACGCGACCCTGTGCAACCGGTGAGACGCGGCGCGACGGCGTGCCGCGCCGTCTGGTCTTGCCAGCAAGGGTGCGATGGTCCACCAATCCGCCAAACCAACCTGCCGGGACAAGACCATGGCTGCCATATCAGCTGCCGCGCCCTTCGTGGCCCGCGACCGCGACCTGTACAACCGGGCGCTGCTGCGCGGCTGGCTCTATGTGGTGGTGCTGGTGCTGTTTGCGCTGGTGCTGGTCGGCGGCGCCACCAGGCTCACCGGTGCCGGCCTGTCGATCACGGAGTGGAAGCCCATCCATGGCGTGATACCGCCGCTCAACGACGCCGAGTGGCAGGAGGAATTCCAGCTCTACCAGCAGATCCCGCAATATGCCGAGCTCAACAAGGGCATGAGCATCGAGGCGTTCAAGTCGATCTTCTGGTGGGAATGGGCGCACCGCATCCTGGCGCGCAGCGTCGGCCTGGTCTTTGCCTTGCCGCTGTTGTTCTTCTGGGCGACGCGCCGCATCGAGCGCGGCCTGGGGCCAAAATTGGTGGGCATCCTTTTGCTCGGCGGCCTGCAGGGCGCCATCGGCTGGTGGATGGTGGCCTCAGGGCTGGTCGACCGGGTCTCGGTCAGCCAGTACCGGCTGGCGACCCATCTGACGCTGGCGGCGCTGATCTTCACCGCCACCATGGTCGTCGCGCGTGGGCTGGCGCCGCATTCCGAACCCGCCGCTGACCGCTCGACGCAGAGGCTGGCCGGTTTCATCGTGTTTCTGGCGTTGATCCAGATCTATCTCGGCGGCCTGGTCGCCGGGCTCGACGCCGGCCTGAGCTACAACACCTGGCCGCTGATGGACGGCAAGCTGATCCCTGGTGATTTGCTGATCCTCGAGCCGGCGTGGCGCAATTTCTTCGAAAGCCCCAAGACGGTGCAGTTCGTCCACCGGCTCGGCGCCTATACGATGTTCGTCGTGGCCTTGTGGCACATGATCGCCACGCGTCGGCGCCTTCCTGGAACAACGCACGCCCGCCGCGCCACGCTGCTGTTTGCGCTGGTTTTGGTGCAGGCTTCGATCGGCATCGGCACGCTGCTGATGCATGTGCCGCTGCATATGGCACTGACCCATCAGGGGTTTGCGCTCATCGTGCTGGGCTTTGCCGCCGCGCATTGGCGCGGCACCAAGGGTGCCTATCCCTTGCCGCACGAAATCGCGCTCAGGAGCTGATCCCGAGCCGATCGGCCGGTCACATCCAGAATTCGTTTGACGCTGTCGTCTTCTCGCCGTCGAATTCGGCCTGGCGCAAGGCTGCGGCGGATGGCGTTGACTGGCTCTGAGCGGCCTTGGCCGCCTTGTCGGCGTCGGCGGCCCTGAGTGCATCAAGTTTGGCCTGGGCGACAGCGATATCCTGCTGCACCTGGGCGGCCTGGACCTGGTCCTTGATCGCCTTGGCCTGGTCTTCCAGATCCTGGATCTGCTTTTCGAGCGCGGCCTCCTGGGCTGCATTGCTCGATGAACCGGACGAGGAATACTGGGTTGCCTGGGAGGAACCCGAAATCGCGCTGACCATGACAATTCCCTGATGGAGCCACGCAATGTGAGTAGCCCATCATGGTGAACAAGCCCTTACCGTCGCCGGTTGACCGGCTGGATCAGAAGCTTGGCCGCACCGCCCGGATCGCCTCGGCGATCGACAATTCGCGGTTCTCCTCGACCGCGTTGTCGTCCTCGTGATGCCAGGATGCCGACAGGCAACCGTAGGCGATGGCATGATCAAGAATGGCGCGCGGAGCCTGGCCCAGCGTTTTGGCGAAGACCTCGGCCATATCCGCGATCCGCTCCGGATCGAGGCAAAGATCGTCCCGGTCGAGCGGGTTGTAGAACATGTTCGCGGCGTCGAAGCCGGGATCGCCAAGCACACCCTTCGGGTCGATTGCCAGCCAGCCGCGCGACCCGTGCAGGATGTTGTCGTGATGCAGGTCGCCATGCAGAGGCATGATATCGTGCGGATCGGCCAGCAACCGATCGGCGATTGCCGCGGCCTCGACATAGAGACTGTCATGGCCGGCGTTGCGGTCGCTCGCGGCTTTCCTGAACAGGCTGGCAAACCGCTCCCTGAGCGGCTGCAACTCGGGCGGGAAGGGGTCTTTCCCAGGCGAAAACAGTTTCGCCATCACTTCGGCCGCGATTTCAGTGGCGGCGTTGTCGCCCTCTTTGTCGAGAACCTGCTGCAGCAGGGTTTCACCGGCATATTCGAGCAGCATGCTGTGGCCGTCGCGGCCAAGCAGGCGCACCGCGCCGTCGCCGCGCCGCCAGGCGAGATAATGCTCGCCGCGCAATTCGTCCGCGACGTCGTCGAAAGGCTTGAGCGCCTTGACGATCGCCGGCGAACCATCCTCGTGCCGAACCTTCCAGATGCGGCTCGAAAAGGTCTCGGCGATGAGTTCGGGCGCGCTGACCCTCCAGCGCGTCGGAAATACTGGTGCGTCCATCAGAGGCCGAGCATCAAGTCCATGTTCTGCACGGCGGCACCCGAGGCCCCCTTGCCGAGATTGTCGTAGACCGCCAGCAGCAGAGCCTGCGCCCGTTTGTCGTTGGCAAAGACGTAGACCTTCATCCGGTTGGTGCCGTTGTAGATCTCCGGATTGATGTCCGGCATACGCTCCAGATGCGCATAGGGTGCCACCTCGACCACGCCGTCCTTGATGGCAGCGAAATGGTCGGCAATCGCCGCATGAAGCTCCGCACCCGTCGGCACATGGTCGAGACCACCGAGTTGCAGCGGCACCACCGTAATCATGCCTTGTGCGAAATTGCCCACCGCCGGCTGCATGATCGGATCATGCGACAGCTTGGCATAGGCCCTGAGTTCAGGCACGTGCTTGTGCTGCAAGGTGAGGCCATAGGGCAGGAACTCCGAGGCGTTCTCGCCCTTGGCGACATAGTCCTCGATCATCGGCCGTCCGCCGCCCGAATAGCCTGAAATACCGTTGACCGTGATCGGGAAGTCCGCCGGCAGCAGGCCTGCCGTGACCAGCGGCCGCAGCGTCGCGATCGGCCCCTGCGGCCAGCAGCCGGGGTTGGCGACGCGTTTTGCCGAGGCGATCGTCTTTGCCTGTTCCTTGTCCATCTCGGCGAAACCATAAGCCCAGCCTTCGGCGACGCGATGCGCGGTCGAGGCGTCGATGACCTTGGTGGTGTCGTTGGCGATCAGCGAGACGCTTTCCTTCGCCGCGTCATCGGGGAGGCACAGGATGGCGACATCGGCGGCATTGAGGAACTCGGCGCGCGCCGCCGTTTCCTTGCGGCGCTCGGCAGGAACGGAGATGATTTCCAGGTCACCGCGCTCGGCAAGCAGCGCCCTGATCTGCAGGCCGGTGGTGCCGTGCTCGCCGTCGATGAAGATTTTCGGTTTCATTTGCCTGATCAAATTCCCTGATATTTCAAGACTATATGCCCTGACCGTGATTCACCGCGGCACCGTTGTGGTTGCCGTTGTTGTTCAGCTCTTCCAGCCGGGCCTTTCGTTCGGCCAGCAGGCCGAGATACTGCATGGCCACCATCGAGCCGGCGATCGCCGTTATATCGGCGTGATCATAGGCCGGCGCAACCTCGACGACATCGGCGCCGACAATATCGATCTGGTTGAGCTGGCGCAGCGTCGACAGGATTTTTGCCGAGGACGGCCCGCCGGCAACCGGCGTGCCGGTACCGGGCGCATAGGCCGGGTCAAGGCAGTCGATGTCGAAGGTGAGATAGGTCTTCTTGCCGCCGGTGCGGTCGACGATGGCATAGGCGATATCGGACGCACGCATCTCCTCGATTTCGTGACCGTAGAGGATCTTGATGCCGAACGTGTCGGGCGCGTGGGTGCGGATGCCGATCTGGATCGAGCGGTCGGGATCGATGATGCCTTCATTGACGGCGCGGCCGACGAAAGAGCCGTGGTCGATGCGCTTGCCGTCGTCCGGCCAGGTGTCCTGATGGGCATCGAACTGCACCAGGGCGAGCGGCCCGTGGATGGCGGCATGCGCCTTGAGCAGCGGCCAGGTGACGAAATGGTCGCCGCCGAGCGACAACAGGAAGGCGCCGGATTTGAGGATCTTCGCCGCTTCGCGCTCGATCGTGCCGGGCGTCTTCTGGTGATTGCCCGAATCGAGCAGGCAATCGCCATAATCGACCACCGCGAGATGCTCGAACAGATCGCGTGAAAACGGGTATTGCGGGTCGTTGTCGAGGATCGCCGAGGCGCGGCGGATCGCCTGCGGCCCAAAGCGGGCGCCGGGCCGGTTGGTGACGGCGGCGTCGAAGGGAATGCCCCATATCACCGCGTCCGCGCCCTTCACGTCCTTCGTATATTTGCGCCGCATGAACGACAGCGCGCCCGAATAGGTAGGCTCGAGGGCCGCGCCCGTTTTGGAGCGGGCGGTGAAGGCATGGTCGATGTTGTTGGTCGCCATTACGGGTCCTTGTTTTTCATCGGGGTGCAACAACTACAGAACCGGCACGGAAGATGCCAGTCACAGCTTGGGGAGACGAAATGGCGCCCCTCAAGTGCCATGGCAAAACAGGATTTGTATCATCATGACGCAGACCGCGTTTCTTAATCCTCCCCGCGCCGTGGTGTCGACCCACAGCGGCACGATTGCCGGCGAACGCTTCCTGGTTCTCGATTCGTGGCGCGGCATCTGCGCGCTGATGGTGGCGCTGTTTCACTTCCCGACCGGTTCGACGATTTCGCAAAGCGCCCTCATCGGCTCGTCCTACCTCTTCGTCGACTTTTTCTTCGTTCTTTCCGGTTTCGTCATCGCCAGCAGCTACGGCAGCCGGCTCAGCCAGCCGGAAGAAGTGGCTCGCTTCGCCCTGGTCCGCTTTGGCCGCATCTACCCGCTGCATTTGCTCATGCTGGCCGCTTTTGCCGCCTTCGAGCTGCTGCGGCTGGTGCTGCCGCAACTGCACGGCACCGGGGCAGCTCCCTTCACCGGAGGTTTCGACCTCAGGAGCCTGCTTGCCAACCTTCTCTTGCTGCAAGGCGTCGGCTTCGAGGATCACCTGACTTGGAATGCGCCAAGCTGGAGCATTTCGGCGGAGTTCTTCGCCTATCTGCTGTTTGCGGGCGTGGTCTTCGTCGCCGGCGAGCTCGCCTGGATATGGTTCGTCGGCGCTGCCGTCACCGCGCCGCTGTTCCTGCTTGGCTTCTCGACCCATCATATGGATGTGTCCTTCGATTTCGGCTTCATCCGCTGCCTGTACGGCTTCTCGCTGGGCGCCTTGCTTGCCTGGTTTCAGCATGATTCCATTGCAGGGGCGCGACAGGCCCTGGCCAGGGGCGGCCCGCGCATGGCCTGGACCCTTGCCGAGATCGTCATGGTCGCCGTCATCGTGCTTTTTGTCTCGCTGTCGGGCGACAATGGTTTCGGCATCGCGGCACCCCTGGTGTTCGCGCTGGCGCTGTTCCTCTTCGCGCATGAAGGCGGCTGGATCAGTGCCCTGCTGAGGACGCCGTTCATGCTGACGCTCGGCGCGCTGTCCTATTCGATCTACATGGTCCACATCTTCGTCCAGGCGCGCATGATCAACATCGCCGGGCTCGTCGAGCGCAAGCTTGGCATGGGCCTGATCGACGACATCGTGCTGCGCGGCGAGCCGGCGACCGGCTTCGGCGCCGGCTGGACAGGGGCCGTGGCGATCGTCGTCATGCTTGTCGCCACGATCGCCGCCTCCTGGATCACCTGGCGTTTCGTCGAGATGCCGGCCATGGCCTGGTTCCGCCGGCTGTCGAAACGCATCTGACGCATCTGACGCGAGCATGATCCCGAAAGGTGGAGACCGGTTTTCGGAAGAGATCATGCTCAAACAAGAAAGCTGCTAGCCGGCTTCGTTCACCGGGCTGTCACGGGCATCGCCTATCCGGGTTTCGATCCGGCAAGGAGCGATTCTCGATGCGGACCATCTGGCTGAGCGTTCTGCTTTGCGCGGCACTTGCGGCCGCCTCTGGCCAATCATTGGCAGGAGAAACCCGCGCCAGGCAGATCCTCGACCGCTTCGAACAAGCCAACCAGTGGCGCGACCACGTCATGATCGCCGCGCATCGCGCCGGCAGCATGCAAGCCGGCAAGACGCTCTATGCGGAAAATTCGATCGCGGCCGTCAACGGCTCGATCGGCATGGGTGCCGAAATCGTCGAGGTCGACATCAGGCGCTCGAAGGATGGTGAGTTCGTCGTCATGCATGACAGCTGGCTCGACCGCACCACGACCTGCAAGGGCGAGGTGGTGAAATACACGCTGGCTGAACTGAAGACTTGCCGACTGGTGGTTGAGGGTACCGGCGCCATCACCAATGAGACAGTTTCGACGCTGCGCGAGATGCTGCTGGCGACCAGGGACCGGATCCTCATCAACCTCGACAACAAGCTCGAGGTCGGCGATCTCTCCGGCATGATTGCGGTGGCTCGCGATCTCGGGATGGCCGAACAGGTCATCGTCAAGGAGAACCTGTGGAACGCCACCCGGATTACCACGGTCAAAGCCGCCATGGATGCCATCGGCGGCGGCTTCCAGTTCATGCCGATCATTGCTGACGACGCGGTGCACGATGCCGCTTTCGCCGAGACGGTCGACCACGCCTTCTCGCCACGCGCGACCGAGCTGATCAACTGGCGGGCAGGCGCCGAGACGCTGACCGAGACCGGCGGGCCGCTGTTCAGCACGCGCATGCGCGCGGCCGCGGTGCGTGGCAACTGGCACATCTGGGCCGACACCTACGCCATCGTCAACAAGCCGGGCGGCTTCCTCGCCGGTGGCCGCGGCGACGAGCTGGCGGTCCAGGCCAGCCTGCCGCGCGAGACATATGGCTTCTGGGCCGATCGCGGCGCCACCATCATCCAGACCGACGAGCCGAAGGCGGCGATCGACTGGCTGGCGGAGAATGGCTACCGCGTACCTTACGCCGACGAGGCGAGGCCGGTTGAGCCGGCGAGTACGGCGAGCATCAACTAGGAACGTTGGCGCCGCACCCCGCCTGGGAATGCAGCGCCGTCACCCCACCCGGCGCTACGCGCCGACCTCCCCATCTAGGGGAGGTAGAGGTTGCTGCTAACGGCGCGCGCCGAGTGGCTGCAAGGCAAAAGTTTGTCGCCAGTTGGTCGTCGGAATGTTTGCAGAGCGATGGCAAACCTGGGCGCCCTACCTCCCCTTGATGGGGAGGTCGCGCCGCAGGCGCGGGTGGGGTGACTGCCGAGCCCGAACAGGCCGGCCGAAGGACGGCCTATTGCTTATGCAACTGCGCGCAGTGCTGCGTCGTCAGGCAGCCGCCGCCATACCATCCAATTCCCTGAGCACATCGCCCGAAAGCTTGAGTTCGGCGGCAGTGAGGTTCTCCCGCAGATGCGCGACCGACGATGTGCCGGGGATCAGCAGGATGTTGGGCGCGCGCCGAAGCAGCCAGGCGAGCGCGACCTGCATCGGCGTGGCGCCGAGGCGCTGCGCCACATCGGAGAGCGTCGAAGACTGCAGCGGGTTGAAGCCGCCGAGCGGGAAGAACGGCACGTACGCAATGCCGTCACGGGCGAGGTCGTCGATCAGGGCGTCGTCGCCGCGATGCGCCAGATTGTACTGGTTCTGCACACAGACGATCTCGGCGATCCGGCGTCCTTCCCTGATCTGGGTAGGTGTCACGTTGCTCAGTCCGATATGCCTGACCAGGCCTTGGCGTTGCAGTTCGGCCAGCACGGTGAGCGGCGCTTCGATCGACCCCTCGGCAGGACCATGGGTATCGAACATGATGCGCAAATTGACCACGTCGATCACCTCGAGGCCGAGATTGCGTAGATTGTCGTGCACCGCCTGGGTTAGCGCTTCGGCGGAAAAGGCCGGCAGCCACGATCCATCCGCGCCGCGCCGGGCGCCGATCTTGGTGACGACGACGAGGTCCTTGGGGTAGGGGGCCAGCGCCTCGCGGATCAGTCGGTTGGTGACGTGCGGGCCGTAGAAGTCGCTGGTGTCGATATGGTCGATCCCTTGCGCAACGGCCTCGCGCAGCACTGCCAGTGCCGCATCATGGTCCTTGGGCGGCCCGAACACACCGGGCCCGGCGAGCTGTATGGCGCCGTAGCCGAGCCGCTTCACGGTGTGGCTGCCAAGGGTGAAGGTGCCGGCCTGTTGGATAGTGGACATGATGATTGATCTCCTTTGAGGCGGCGAAGATAGGTGCTGCTCAATCTTGTGATAATCAGGTACAATCCACACAGGCTGTACGGAATTGCGAACAATGATGGATCTCAGTGATCTGAACGCCTTCGTGGCGGTGGCGCGCGCCGGGGGCTTTCGCGATGGTGCGCGCGCCAGCGGCGGCAGCGCCTCGGGCTTGAGCGAGGCGGTGCGTCGCCTGGAAGTGCAGCTCGGTGTCAGGCTGTTCAACCGCACCACGCGCAGCGTTGTCCCGACCGAGGCCGGTCTCAGCCTGCTGGAGAGGCTCGGTCCGGCGCTGTCGGAGGTGGAGGCCGCCCTCGATGTGGTGAATGGCTTTCGCGACAGGCCGGCGGGCTCGTTGCGTCTCAATGTGCCGGTCAGCGCCGCGCGGCTGATATTGCCCGACATCGTCCCAGGCTTCCTCGCCGCCTTTCCCGGCATCCGGCTGGAGGTGATCGCTGACGAGAATTTTGTCGATGTGCTGGCTGCCGGCTGCGACGCCGGCATCCGCTACGACGAGCGGCTGGAACAGGACATGATCGCGGTGCCGATCGGACCGCGCGTGCAGCGTTTCGCCACCGCCGCCAGCCCAGCCTATCTCGATCGCCATGGGCGGCCGCAACATCCGGGCGACCTGCTCGGCCATGCCTGTGTGCGGGGCCGCTTTGCCAGCGGCGCGATGCTGCCGTGGGAATTCGAGCGCGACGGCGAGGTGGTGCGCATCGATCCGACAGGCCCGCTGATCGTGCGGATCGGCGGGGCGACCGATCTGGCCGTCGATGCGGCCATCGCCGGCACCGGCATCATCGGCCTGTTCGAGGGCTGGCTTCGCCCGCACTTCCAAAGCGGGGCGCTTGAACCCATTCTGGAACCGTGGTGGCAGAGCTTCTCCGGGCCGTTTCTCTATTATCCCGGCCGCCGCCTCGTGCCGGCCCCGCTGCGGGCGTTCATCGACTATATCAAGGCCGGCAGACCCTGAGACCTGCGCCATGCATGAATTGCGCCGGCGCCGTCACCCCACCCGGCGCTACGCGCCGACCTCTCCATCGAGGGGAGGTAGCGTGCCGCGCTCTTCTACCTCCCCTTGGATGGGGAGGTCGCGCCGAAGGCGCGGGTGGGGTGATGGCGGAGCCGCAAAACAAAAAGGCCGCCCGAAGGTGGCCTTTTCGATTGGCAAAACTGCGGAGCGCTTAGCGCTTCGAGAACTGGAAGCTGCGGCGGGCTTTCGCCTTGCCGTACTTCTTGCGCTCGACGACGCGGCTGTCGCGGGTCAGGAAGCCGCCCTTCTTGAGCACGGCGCGCAGCGCCGGCTCGTAGTAGGTCAGCGCCTTGGAGATGCCGTGGCGCACCGCGCCGGCCTGGCCCGAGAGGCCGCCGCCGATGACGGTGGCGACGATGTCGTACTGGCCTGAACGGTTGGACGCGATGATCGGCTGGTTGAGGATCATCTGCAGGACCGGACGCGCGAAATAGGTCGCGAATTCCTTGTCGTTGACGATGATCTTGCCGGAACCCGGTTTCACCCAGACACGCGCGATGGCGTTCTTGCGCTTGCCGGTGGCGTAGGCGCGGCCCGACTTGTCGAGCTTCTGGACATGGACGGGTGCAGCGGCCTGCGTGTTGGTGTTGCCGGTGGCGGCGCCCAGTTCTGCGAGCGAGGAAAGCTCAGCCATCTTATGCGACCTTCTTGTTCTTGGAATTCAGCTTGGCCACGTCGAGAACTTCGGGCTGCTGGGCGACATGCGGATGCTCTGTACCTGCATAGACGCGCAGGTTCTTCATCTGCCGACGGCCGAGCGGGCCACGCGGGACCATGCGCTCAACGGCCTTCTCGACGACACGCTCGGGGAAACGACCCTCGAGCAGCTGGCGCGCGGTGCGCTCCTTGATGCCGCCGGGGTGGCCGGTGTGCCAGTAATAGACCTTGTCGGTGAACTTCTTGCCGGTGAACACCACCTTGTCGGCATTGATGACGATGACGTTGTCGCCGTCGTCGACATGCGGGGTGAAGGTCGGCTTGTGCTTGCCGCGAAGATGATTGGCGATGACAGTGGCAAGACGGCCGACGACGAGACCCTCGGCGTCGATCAGGATCCACTTCTTCACCACATCCGCAGGCTTCTGCGAAAAGGTTGTCATGTTTTCTGCTTTCGGTTCGGACCTTCACCAGGGAAGGCGTTTCTTGTTGCTTGGATTGGCGATGAGACGCTTGCCCGCCGCCAATAACAAAACGGCGGCCTTTGCGGGCCGCTGCTTCGTGAGGGCTTATAGGCGAGGGCAGTTGTCGCGTCAAGGCCATCGAAAGGGCTAATAGCAGGAAAAGTATAGCAGAAACAACAATTTAGGTAAAAGGTATTATTTTACCACATCGCCATTCCGCTTCGGCGGGATCGAATAGGTGCCGGTGGCATGCGCCACCGTGTGTCCGTCCGGGCCGGCGACGATGTCGATGTCGAACACCATCAGGCTCTTTCCCAGCTTCAGGATACGGCAATGGCCATCGATCGGCCCGGCCTCGGCCTTGCGGACGAAGTTGATGTCGAGGTTGACTGTAACGGAAAGCGCGTCCGGCCCGGCATGAGAGAGCACGCAGACATAGCCGCCGATATCGGCGAGCGTGAACAGCGACGGACCCGACACTGTGCCACCAGGGCGCAGGTGCCGCTCGTCGGCATTGAGCCGCACGAGGCAACCGCCCGGGAACACGTCGATCGCCTCGTATTGTTTGAACTGATCGTTGAGCTGGGGATAGACGCTTCCCATCAGCATGTTGACTTCCGCCGCGGTCAGCACCGGCTTGAGATTGCTCTGGGCGGGCATGGCTGTCTCCCTCGTATGCGCCCGTTTGAACGCGGCCGGGCCCTCTGGCAACACCGTTTCAGCCGTCAATGATGACAATCCTAAGCCACCGGGACAAATGCAGCGCAGCCTTGTCGCTTGTGCCAGCAATCTGTTTGATGGTGTTGGACGAGGCACGATGGCGTACTAGATTGAAGCATCCAACCACGATCCTGAATCGCGGAGAAACGACCATGGCTGAAATCCTTGCCATCAAGCCTGCCGCCGTTGAAGGTCCGGTTGTCGCACAACTGGACAAGGGCGTGCTGCGCCTCACGCTTGCCAATCCGCCTGCCAACGCTCTGTCGCTGGCGGTGATGGCGGCGCTGACGGGGGAACTCGAACGCGCCAGAACCGACAAGCCGGTTCGCGTCATCGTTCTCTCGGCCGCCGGCAAGGTGTTCTGCGCCGGCCATGATCTCAAGGAAATGACGGCGCGCCGTGCCGACGCCGATCATGGCAAGGCCTTCTTCGCAGAGACGTTTGCGGCCTGTGCCACGCTGATGCAGGCGATCGTGCGTCATCCGTTGCCGGTCATCGCCGAGGTTGACGGCCTTGCCACCGCCGCCGGGCTGCAACTGGTCGCCAGTTGCGACCTGGCGATTGCGTCGCATGAAGCCACCTTCTGCACCCCGGGCGTCAACATCGGCCTGTTCTGCTCGACGCCGATGGTGGCGCTGTCGCGCAACGTCTCGCGCAAGCACGCGATGGAGATGCTGCTGACCGGCGAGACGATCGATGCGGCGACCGCCAAGGAATTCGGCCTGGTCAACCGCGTCGTGCCGCGCGAATACCTGAATCAGATTGTCACCAAATACGCGCAAACCATTGCTTCCAAATCATCTTTGGTGGTCAAGACCGGCAAGGAGGCCTTTTACGCGCAGGCCGAGATGGGACTGGCCGACGCTTATGTCTATACCGGCGCGATCATGGTCGAGAACATGCTGGCGCGCGACGCGGAGGAGGGCATTGGTGCTTTCATCGGCAAGCGCAAGCCGCAATGGACGGACGAGTAATCGTGGAACCGCGCATCTCCATCATCACCATCGCGACGGACGATCTCGACCGTGCCGTGCGCTTCTACGAGGCGATGGGCCTGAGCCGTCATGCCGGCATCACCGACGGCGTCGCCTTTTTCCAGATGGGCGGCGCGATTCTCGGCCTGTTCCCGCGCGCCAGCGCCGAGGAGGATTCGGGCGTTGCCTTCGCCGGGGCGCCGTCCGCCGTCTACCTCGCTTACAACACACGCTCCGATGCCGAAGTCGACGAGGTTCTCGCCATGGCGGAAAAAGCCGGCGGCCGTATCGTCAAGCCGGCCGGCCGCGCCTTTTGGGGCGGCTGGTACGGTTATTTAGCCGATGCCGATGGGCATGTCTGGGAAGTGGCGCACAATCCGGCCTTTCCAATCGCGGAGGACGGCACCATTTCCCTGCCTGGCTGATGGCCTGTCGTAAGCAGCTGACGCGGCTCAAGGCACCCTATCTCAAGCGCATCCTGCTTGACTGGAACCTGCCGCTGTTTCGCGGCCACGATTTCGAACTCGAATTCACCACGCCGATCTGCACCGATCCGCAAGCTTTTGTGCAGGAAGCGCTGTCGGAGGATGATGCGTGACCGATGACGATCTCAACTGGCGCAGCGAACAGGCGTGCCGCGAAGCCTGGCCGGCAGCGGCCGAAACCGTCGTCGACGGCTGGCTTCTCAGGCGCTCTGGTGGCCGGACCCGGCGCGCAAACTCGGTCAATCCCCTGCGTGGCAAGCGCGGTGCACCCGACAAGGTCATCGACGCCGCCGAGTCCTTCTATGTCGGTCACGACCAGACGCCGCTGTTTCGGGTGCCTGATATCGCCGACGAGCTCGAAGCCGCACTCGACCATCGCGGTTATCAGCCCGAAGGCGGAACCATCCATCTGTATGCCGGTATCGACGACCTGGCGGAGATCCGCGACGGGCGCGTCACTGTATCGCCGGTGCCCGCCGAAGACTGGCTCGCAGCGCGGTTTCGCATAGGCGCCTACGACGACATCGATCGCCGCGTCTTTCGCGAGATGACGGGGCTGATCGCCGGCGAACGGGCGTTCGTGTCCTGTGAACGCGACAGCGAAATTGCCGCCTTGGCCTATGGCGTCATCCGAAACGGGCTGCTTGTGGTGGAATCGGTTGAAACCGACGGCCGCTTCAGGCAGCAAGGCCTGGGCCGCAAGACGGTCGGCGGTCTGATCGACTGGGCACGACGGGCGGGTGCTGACGCGGCATGCCTGCAAGTGGTGGCCGACAATGCGCCAGGCCGTGCGCTCTATGCCGCGCTTGGATTGAGCCGTGAACTTTACCGCTATCACTGCCGCAGGAAGCCGCATGAACCACGATAGTTACGACAACACCTACATCGCCGGCATCCTCAATTCGGTGAAGACCATCGCCATGGTCGGCGCGTCCGCAAATGACGTGCGGCCAAGCTATTTCGTGCTGAAATATCTGCTGGCCAAAGGCTTTTCGGTGTTTCCGATCAACCCTGGCCAGGCCGGCAAGCAAATCCTCGGCCGGATGACCTATGCCAGGCTGGCCGATGTTCCCGAACCGATCGACATGGTCGACATCTTTCGCGCGGCGTCGGCAGTGCCGGGCATTGTCGATGAGGTGTTGCGGCTCGATCCCTTGCCGAAAGTCCTTTGGATGCAGCTTGGCGTACGCCATGACGAGACAGCCGCGCGCGCCGAGGCCGCCGGCATCAAGGTGGTGATGAACCGCTGCCCCAAGATCGAATATGGCAAGCTGTCCGGCGAGATCGGTTGGACTGGTGTCAATTCCGGCGTGCTGTCGTCGAAGAAGCCGTTGATGCGCCCCGGGTTCCAGAGTTTCGGCGTTCGCCAGAAATGATGCATGTCGCCCAAAAGTGCGCAGCGGTTCTGGGACAACGACATGCACCAAAAAGGAGCCTCTTAGGCGCGTCGGATAAGTCCTTCAAACGCGGCGCGCTTTAAAAGCAAAAATTATTCCGCAAGGTCGTGTATTTTCTCGCGTCCCGGCCGCAGATCGTTCGCCGAAGGGCATTTTCTTCTTTGCATTCGCGTCCGGGCTTCGCCAAGAATGCCCGGCCATTTCAAGAGTTTCAAAAAGAGAGGTTTCGATGACCCGCACGCCCGGTTTCAACACGCTCGCTGTCCATGCCGGCGCCAAGCCTGACCCGGCGACCGGCGCCCGGGCCACGCCGATCTACCAGACGACCTCCTTCGTCTTCGACGATGCCGATCACGCCGCCTCGCTGTTTGGGCTGAAGGCCTTCGGCAATATCTACACCCGCATCATGAACCCGACGCAGGCAGTGCTGGAAGAACGCATCGCGGCCCTCGAGGGCGGCACGGCGGCGCTTGCGGTCGCCTCCGGCCACGCCGCGCAGGTGATCGTGTTCCACAATCTCATGCAGCCGGGCGACAATTTCGTCGCCGCCAACAAGCTTTATGGCGGCTCGATCAACCAGTTCGGCCATGCCTTCAAGAATTATGGCTGGGAGGTGCGCTGGGCCGACACCAATGACATCTCGACCTTCGAGAGCCAGATCGACGACAGGACCAAGGCGATCTTCATCGAGAGCCTCGCCAATCCGGGCGGCACCTTTGTCGATATCGAGAAGATCGGCGACATCGCCCGCAAGCACGGCCTGCCGCTTATCGTCGACAACACGCTGGCCTCGCCCTACCTGATCCGCCCGATCGAGCACGGCGCCGACATCGTCGTCCATTCGCTGACCAAATTCATCGGCGGTCACGGCAATTCGATCGGTGGCGCCATCGTCGACGGCGGCACCTTCGACTGGTCCAAGTCGGGCAAATACCCGATGCTGTCGGAGCCGCGCCCCGAATATGGCGGCCTTATCCTGCACGAAACCTTCGGCAATTTCGCTTTCGCCATTGCCGCACGCGTGCTTGGCCTGCGCGACCTCGGTCCGGCGATTTCGCCGTTCAACGCCTTCCTGATCCTGACCGGTCTGGAAACCTTGCCGCTGCGCATGCAACGCCACTGCGACAACGCCGTGACCGTCGCCGCCTGGCTGTCCAATCACCCCAAGGTTGCCTCGGTGAATTATCCCGGCCTGCCCTCGGACAAGAACCATGCGCTGCAGAAGAAATACTCGCCGCAAGGCGCCGGCGCCGTGTTCACCTTCGGTCTCAAGGGCGGCTATGACGCCGGCGTCAAATTCGTCGAGGCGCTGGAACTGTTTTCGCACCTCGCCAATGTCGGCGACACCAAGTCGCTGGTCATCCACCCGGCCTCGACCACGCACCGCCAGCTTTCCGACGAGCAGAAGGTCAAGGCCGGAGCCGGTCCGGACACTGTGCGGCTTTCCATCGGCATCGAGGACGTCAACGACATCGTTGCCGACCTCGAACAGGCGCTCGCCAAGGTCTGATCGATCATGACCGCGTTTCTTTCCGTCGACATCAAAAACGTCCAACCCGAATCTGGCGCGCCGGCGCCGGATCGGCTGATCTCGGGCGATCCGAAATTCCGCACCTGGAACGTCGAGGAGCGTGACGGCGGCCTCTATGCCGGCATCTGGGAATCGACCCCGGGCAAATGGCGCATCGTCTATGACGAATGGGAATTCTGCCACATCCTGTCCGGCGTTTCGGTGATCGCCGAAGAAGGCGGCGCGGCGCGCACCGTCAAGGCCGGCGACAGCTTTGTGCTCAGGCCCGGCTTCAAGGGGAGCTGGGAAGTGCTTGAAACGACCCGCAAGGAGTATGTGATCAAGCTCTAATGCATGTCGCCCAAAAGTTGCCTCGGTTTTGGGAGAACGACATGCATAAAAACAGGCGTCCACGCCGGGGTCAGACGACGCGATCGATATCGCTATCCGAAAATCCGTATCGCGCCATCATCTGCCGGTGCCAGTCACCGCCCAGCAATTCATCGAGGCAAGCATCGATGTCCCTGAGCAGGGCGCGGTTGCCCTTGGCGATTGCGAAGGCACCGGCCGATGGCTGTTTTTCGCTGGCCGGGACCTCGACAAGGCCAAGCGGCATTTCGGACCGCTGGGTCAGATAGCCTCGATGCGCCATCGCAACGCTGGCATAGGCATGCACCACGCCGTTGGCCACTGCGTCCGCCGCATCGGCCTGGGTTGCAAACATCCTGATCTGCTCCGGCGCAATCCCGTTGTGCAACGCCGTGAGATGCTGCACCTGGTCGGTAATGACGCCAAGCAACACCGTCCGGTCCCTGGCAATGGACTGGTAGCCGCGAAAGCCGCGCGGATTGTCTTTCGCAACCAGCAATCCGTCCTGCAACGCCCAGATCGGCCGTGTGAAGTCGACAATCTTCTGGCGCTCTTCGGAGACGAACAGGCCGGTCGTCATGGTCCAGCTGCCCTCGACCAGCCCTGGCAGCAATTCAGCGAATTCGGTCTCGATCGGCCTGAAGCCCGCCGATCCGAGCTTCTCGCCGAGCCTGCGCGCAAGCTCGACGTCACAGCCTGAGACCTCGCCCGATGCACAAGTGAAGCAGAATGGCGGCTCTTCGAGGAAGGCGAATTTCAACTCGGTCATATGTTTGGGCAAACCGTCGCCATCCTATTTCGCCGGGAACTGGCTGAGGCAGGCCTCCGATGCCTTGTCGTGGAAGGTCAGGGCATTGGCGTCCTCTGCCTCGATATCGGCGTCGGAAATCTCGTTTCGATAATACTGCGCCACCAGATCGAGCCCCGCCTGGCTGATGCCCTGGGTCGGCATTTCGCGCGCAAGGCAGCCGCAAAGGCTGAGCGCTCGGTCCGGTGAGCCAATCTTGTGGTTGGTGAGGATGAAATCCTGTGCCGGACAGGCATCGAGAAAGCTGTCGAAATTCAGCTTCTGCTGCGGCTGGTCGCCATGATTGAAGTACGCCGGCGGCCATTGGCTCTTGCCGCTGGCGACATCGCAGCCGGTGCCGACGTCCTCGGCATTTTTCAGAAGCGCCTGCCAGGCAATCTCTTTCGCGCCCGTCGGATATTCGAAATTCTCGCCCAGCGATGCGGTGTACATATCGAGATCGGGCTGCGTAAAGCCGGTCACCTGAAACCGGCTGAACCGGCATTGGCATTCAGCGCTCACGCGTTCCGCTTCACCCTCCGCCGGCTGCTCGTCGGATCTGCTTTTCTGGCATGCCGCCATGAAGGCGGCGCCATCGAGCGACGAGGCAGGAAACGTAGAGGCGTCGACATAGCGTTTTCCGTCCCAGCCGATAATCATCTGGTCGGACTGGATGTCGAGAAAACCGTTTCGTTTGAAGGCGCTGAGCCCGATCTTGTCCTGCGGCACCAGCCTTGCACCGGGAATGTCGCCGAGGACTTCCTGGTAGCTGTCGCCTTCGAGGACGAAAAGGAAGTTGCCGCAATGGATGCCGTCGCAGCCAGGCGCATAGCGATAGGCGAAGATCTCGGGAAAGCCGTCGAGGTTGAGATCGACCTCTACCGCAAAGGATGGCGGCGGGAAATCCTTGGCTCCGGTCTGCCGCTCCAGCAGGCCGGCCGCCATTTTCTGGGCGATCGCCACGCTGTTTTCCCACGGGATGTTTTCCGGCTGTTGCTGGGCATGCGCCACACCGAGGCATGACAGCATTGCCACTGCGAACGCCGTCGCCGGTCTCGAAAACACCCTCATGTCGCAGCCCCAGGCCCGCGATCGTCAGAAGCCGACGGCGAGCGTTTCCAGCCCACGGAAGTGGTAAGTGTCGCGGAAGCGGGGCGGTTCGGCAAGATGCAGCTTTGGCTGCCGGTCGAACAAGGTTTTCAGCGATACCTGCAATTCGAGCCGGGCCAGCGGCGCACCGATGCAGAAATGGATGCCGGCGCCGAAGGATACGTTCTTCTGGTCGGCGCGATCCGGGTTGAAGGCGAGCGGTTCGGCTAAGGCGCGCGGGTCATGATTGGCCATGCCGAGCAGCAGCCCGATCGTCTGGCCCGGCTGTACGACGATGCCTGGCGCGACTTCGAACTCCTGATAGGCGTAGCGCGTGAACATGTGCAGTGGCGCGTCGAAGCGCAGGCACTCCTCCACTGTCGCCGCGGTCGCTTCGGGTGAGCTGAAGAAGCGACGGGGATCGCCACCTTGCGCCAGGATCGAGCGCACGGCGTTGCCGGTCTGGTGCACGGTCGCTTCATGGCCGGCATTGAGCAGCAGGATCGCCGAGGACACCATCTCGTCCTCCGACAGCTTCTGGCCGTCCTCCTGCGCCGAGATCAGCAGCGACAGCAGGTCGTCACCGGGGTTCTTGCGCCGCTCGGTGATATGGCCGCGCAGGAAATCGGCAAAATCGCCTGCAGCGCGGTTGGCCGTCTCCTCGGTTTCGCGCGTGCGGCTATGCATGTACATGGCGACCATCTGGTGCGACCAGTCGAGCAGTTGCGGCCCCATCTCGACCGGCACGCCGAGCATTTCTGCAATGATGGTGATCGGCAGCGGCGCCGCAAAGGCGGGCAAGAGGTCGACAGCTCCGTCGGGTTCGAAACGGTCGATCAACTCGTTGGCGAGCGCTTCGACACGTGGCCGCAGCCGTTCGACCTGGCGCGAGACGAAGGCGCGGTTGACCAGCGTTCTCAGCCGCGTGTGCACCGGTGGCTCCAACTCCAGCATCGAATTGGCCTCGATGCCGTCGAATGCCCTGAGATGACTGCGGTCCTGGCCGACACCGCGCCTGTCTGGAATGCCGGCCGGGTTCTGGCGGCCGAAGCGGCGGTCGCGCAGCAGCCGGTTGACCTCGTCGAAGCCGCCAAAGCACCAGAAGCCGAACTCTTCCCAGAAGAATGCATTCGAGGTGCCGTGCAGAAAGGCATAGGCCTCGTAAGGATCTTGAAAAAAGGCAGGCTCGTGCGGATCGAGCCGCAAGTGGCGAGTGGCTGGATCAAAGGCCAGATAAGGTGGTGTCAATTTGGTCATGCCAGACCAATAGCGCGGCTTGCCAGCCCGGTTCCAGACCGTATGTTGCGCCCGATAGCCCAATGCGTTGAGCCAGCCATATGGCTGCGGAAAGACTGAACTGATGAATGTGATCGTTGTCGGCGCGGGCATTGCCGGTCTTTCCACCGCGTGGTCGCTGGTCAAGGCCGGCCACAGCGTTTCGATCGTCGAACAGGGACCGATCCCCAACCCGCTGGCGGCATCAGGCGACCATCACCGCATCATCCGCCGCGCCTACCGGGCCGGTACCGGCTATGGCCGGCTGATCACCGAAGCCTATCAGGCCTGGGACGAGATGTGGGCCGATCTCGGCGAAAGCCACCTCGATCCGAGAGGTTTTGTCTGCATCTCGCGTGAGCCGGGAGACGAGGCCGAGGAATACCGCGAGGGCCTGGAGGAGGGGAATTTCCCCTTCGACTTGCTGGAGCCGGATGCGGCCGCGCAACGCTGGCCGTTTCTTGAGGCTGGCTCGTTCCGCATGCCTATTTTTCGACCGAAGGCGGCGCGCTGCACTGCCGCAAGATCGCCTCCGGCCTGGCCAGATGGCTGCGGACCAATGGGGCCAATGTCTACGAGAACAGCAAGGTCCTTGAAATCGACGAGGAAACCGGCCACATCGTGCTCGAAAGCGGCGAAACCATGCAGGCCGACCGCATCGTCGTCGCTGCCGGTGCCTGGGTGTTGAAACTTTTCCCGGAACTGGACGGCGAGTTGAAGACCTATCGAACGGCACTTGCCTATGTCGAACCGCCGGCGGACCTAAAGGCCGCCTGGCTGGCAGCGCCGGTCGTCCTCGATATCGGCGGCACGGTCGACGGCTACGTGATCCCGCCCTCCGGCGGCGCCGGCATGAAATTCGGTTCCGGGCTCCACAGGGTGCCGACCAGCGACGCCGACTGGAACCGGGAGCCGGTGCCGGGCGAGGGGGAGGCGATCCGCAACCTGTTTTCGCCGCCGATCGCCCGCATCGATGAGTATGAGGTGACCGAGGTCGTCACCTGCGCCTACACCTTCACCGCCGACGAGAAATTCATGGCGCATGAGAAGGGCAGATGCCTGATCGTCTCGGCCTGCTCCGGCCATGGCTACAAATTCGGTGCTGCGGTCGGCCGGCGCGTTGCCGCTGCCATTGGTGACGGCGACATCGCCGGCCTGAAGCGCTGGCTGCGAGCGGAGGTGGCCTGAACGGACCCTCGTAAGACAGCGCGCTAGCCGGAGGCGTAAAAGAAAAGCGCCACTGCTGCGATCGTTAGAAAACCGAAGAACGCCGCATAAGGGTAGTATCCATCGGGTCCAGATGGGCTTTTCCATTTTAGGACCGCCGCGTCGTACAGGTCGTGTCGCAGGAAGAGATAAGCCGCAGCCGCACCAAAGGCGATGACGATCCAGCCAAGACTATCCATTGCAGTGCCTGGGAATATGCACGCGCCGCCAGCCGGATGACCCTTCGCGAACCAGCACGCGCCGGGCGACGGTCCGGTAGGAGGCGGGAACATTGATGATGCGCCTTTGCTCCGGCTGCACCAGCACCTCCTCGGCGATGCTGTCATACTGCGCCGGGGTGACGACACGCCGTGTGCGTTCGGGCTGGATCACCACGGTCTCGGCGACACGCCCGTAGCGCGCCTTGTGCCAGACCTTGCACAGCACCTTGCGGCCATGGATGACGCGCCATTCCCAGGAATAGCCGCCATCATCGATCTGGACCGTATGGTAGACGGTGCGGGTGACCGCAGGCGCGACCTCGTAGGTCACTTGCGCCGGAACCGTCATCACCACGCGTTCGCGGGTGCCATAGATGGCCGGGGTGTAGTCGACCTGCTGGCCGGCCGGGCTGACCAGCACGTCTTCGTAGACAGTGTCGTAGACATCAGGCGTGCGGACAGGTTCATAGCATTCGACGGCGCGACCGCCGGCCGCGGTTTGCGAAATCGTGCCGAGCACGGTCAGCCCGGCAATGGCGAAGCATGCGGTTTTCCTGAACATGACACTCCCCCTGTTGAACGGTACGAAGACGGTTCAACGTTGGATTGTAGGGGAAGCGGCGTCGGGTAAAAGGGGGATTTGCGGTATTTCGTTAAGCAATTCGGTTAAGAAATTGCTACGGGTGGTGATGACATCGCCAAACGATGACGACACGGGTCGATGATCCCCGTGAATAACCTTGATTCGACTTACCCAGATGGCTAGGACGGGTCGGCCTTGCACAAGGATGAGCCGGCATCCTATTTACGGAATGACGATCCAGAACCGATTCTGCCCGATCTGCCAGCCTTCCCGGCGCCGGAATCCCACCGCGAGATAAGAGATAACTAATGAAGAACCCCGTCGAAACCTACATGAACCTCGTTCCGATGGTGGTCGAACAGACCAATCGCGGCGAGCGGGCCTACGACATTTTCTCGCGCCTCCTTAAGGAGCGCATCATTTTCATCACCGGTCCGGTCGAGGACGGCATGGCGACGCTGGTCTGTGCGCAGCTTTTGTTCCTGGAAGCCGAGAATCCGAAGAAGGAAATCAACCTCTATATCAACTCGCCGGGTGGCGTCGTCACCTCGGGCATGGCGATCTACGATACCATGCAGTTCATCAAGCCGGCAGTGTCGACGCTCTGCATCGGCCAGGCGGCCTCGATGGGGTCGCTGCTTTTGACCGCCGGCCACAAGGACATGCGCTTTGCCACGCCGAACGCCCGCATCATGGTTCACCAGCCTTCCGGCGGCTTCCAGGGCCAGGCGTCCGACATCGAGCGCCATGCCCAGGACATCATCAAGCTGAAGCGTCGCCTCAACGAGGTCTACGTCAAGCACACCGGCAAGAGCTACGAAGAGATCGAAAAGACGCTCGACCGCGACCATTTCATGACCGCCGACGAAGCCAGGGATTTCGGCCTCATCGACAAGGTCATTTCGTCGCGCGAGCCGGTAGAAGGCGTTGTGGCATAAGGGCTAGTTGGCAGTTGGATGGCGGCATCACGCGCTTTTGGCGTGTCTTGCGGCATTTCAGCCACAATTGCCTGTTCCCTCGGGGGCTAGGATTGCCTACGTTAAGGCTATGTTGAGTTTCGGCGGCTTAGCTTTATGCGGGGCTGTCGCGAATCATTGCCACGTTTTCTGATTTGTGTTTCGTACGGAATGCGTTGCAGGAGCCGGACACTGGCGGCGGCGGATTCCCGCGATAGATGAGAGTATGCGCCCTTTCAGCCAGACCATCGGCGGGCGGCCATGAAAGGACATGAAAATGAGCAAGGTCGGCAACAACAGCGGCGATTCCAAGAATACGCTCTACTGCTCGTTTTGCGGCAAAAGCCAGCACGAAGTGCGCAAGCTGATCGCCGGTCCGACGGTCTTCATCTGCGACGAGTGCGTCGAGCTCTGCATGGACATCATCCGCGAGGAGAACAAGACCTCGATGGTGAAGTCGCGCGAGGGCGTGCCGACACCGCAGGAGATCCTCAAGGTTCTCGACGACTATGTCATCGGCCAGCCCTACGCCAAGCGCGTGCTGTCGGTGGCCGTCCACAACCACTACAAGCGCCTCGCGCATGCCGGCAAGAACAACGATGTCGAGCTGGCGAAGTCGAACATCCTTTTGATCGGCCCGACCGGCTGCGGCAAGACGCTGCTGGCGCAGACGCTGGCCCGCATCATCGACGTGCCCTTCACCATGGCTGATGCGACGACGCTGACCGAAGCCGGTTATGTCGGCGAGGATGTCGAAAACATCATCCTCAAGCTGCTGCAGTCGGCCGACTACAATGTCGAGCGGGCGCAGCGCGGCATCGTCTACATCGACGAGATCGACAAGATTTCGCGCAAGTCCGACAATCCCTCGATCACCCGCGACGTGTCGGGCGAGGGCGTGCAACAGGCGCTGCTGAAGATCATGGAAGGCACGGTCGCCTCCGTGCCGCCGCAGGGCGGCAGGAAGCATCCGCAGCAGGAATTCCTGCAGGTCGACACCGCCAACATCCTGTTCATCTGCGGCGGCGCCTTCGCCGGGCTCGACAAGATCATCTCGGATCGCGGCCGGAAGACCTCGATCGGCTTCGGCGCCATCGTCGCGTCGCCCGAGGATCGCCGCACCGGCGATGTCTTCCGCCTGGTCGAGCCCGAGGATCTCTTGAAATTCGGTCTTATCCCCGAATTTGTCGGCCGTCTGCCGGTCCTGGCAACACTGGAGGACCTCGACGAGCCGGCGCTGATCCAGATCCTGACCGAGCCGAAGAACGCGCTGGTCAAGCAGTATCAGCGGCTGTTCGAGATGGAGAATGTCGACCTGACCTTCCACGAGAACGCCCTGTCGGCGATCGCCAAGCGTGCCATCGAGCGCAAGACCGGCGCGCGCGGCCTGCGCTCGATCATGGAAGCGATCCTGCTCGACACGATGTTCGAACTTCCCGCGCTCGAAGGCGTGCGCGAAGTGGTTATTTCGGAAGAGGTGGTTACCGGCAGTGCCCGGCCGCTCTATATCTACTCCGAGCAGAAGGAAAAGAAGGGCAATGTCAGCGCCTGACATGAGCCCAAAGCGGAATTTTGAAACGGCGCCGCAAGGCGCCGTTTTGCTGTCACGCAGGGTTTTGCGGCTACGCCCGGTCTTGCAGTCACAAATCTGTCACTTGCGGGCAAGTTGGAGGAGCGGATTTGTACGGGCCTCTTGATCTTTGTGGATCGTGCATCCAACTAACTGGAGAAGGCCGAGGTGCCCGATTTCTGTGCTGTAAAACTCCCGTCATAAACGGTGGTAGGCGGAACGATCCCCGGTCGTTAATATGAGATTCGCGGTTGGCTGATTAGCGGCCGCGACATGAAAGGTTGGACAATGGCCAAAATATCCAAGGCTCCCAGCGACGGCGTCTTCGCAGTCCTCCCACTGCGCGATATCGTGGTGTTCCCGCACATGATCGTTCCGCTCTTCGTCGGGCGTGAAAAGTCGATCAAGGCGCTGGAAGAGGTGATGGGTCAGGAGAAGCAGATCCTGCTTGCCACCCAGATGAATGCCGCCGACGACGATCCCGAGCCCGATGCCATCTTCGACATCGGCACGCTCGCCAATGTGCTGCAATTGCTGAAGCTGCCCGACGGCACCGTCAAGGTTCTGGTCGAAGGCGCCTCGCGCGCGAAAATCGTCTCGTTCACCGACCGCCCCGACTTCCACGAGGCCCGCGCCACGGCGCTGGTCGAGCCGGAAGAGGAAGAGGTCGAGGTTGAGGCGCTGGCTCGCTCGGTGGTCACCGACTTCGAGAACTACGTCAAGCTGAACAAGAAGATCTCGCCCGAAGTGGTGGGTGCCGCCAGCCAGATCGACGACTATTCCAAGCTCGCCGACACGGTCGCGTCGCATCTCGCCATCAAGATTCCTGAGAAGCAGGAAATGCTGGCCACGCTCTCGGTCAAGGAGCGGCTGGAAAAGGCGATGGGCTTCATGGAAGCCGAAATCTCCGTCCTGCAGGTGGAGAAGCGCATCCGTTCGCGCGTCAAGCGCCAGATGGAAAAGACACAGCGCGAATACTACCTCAACGAGCAGATGAAGGCGATCCAGAAGGAGCTCGGCGAAGGCGAGGACGGCCGCGACGAGGCTGCCGAAATCGAGGCGCGCATCAAGAAGACCAAGCTCTCCAAGGAGGCCCGCGAAAAGGCGGAAGCCGAGTTGAAGAAGCTCAGGACGATGTCGCCCATGTCGGCGGAATCGACCGTCGTGCGCAACTATCTCGACTGGATCCTGTCGATCCCGTGGGGCAAGAACTCCAAGGTCAAGCAGGACCTGGCTTTCGCGCAGAACGTGCTCGACACCGATCATTTCGGCCTCGACAAGGTCAAGGACCGCATCGTCGAGTACCTTGCCGTGCAAAGCCGCCAGAAGAAGCTGAAGGGGCCGATCCTGTGCCTCGTCGGCCCTCCCGGCGTCGGCAAGACCTCGCTCGGCAAGTCGATCGCCAAGGCGACCGGTCGCGAATTCATCCGCATGGCGCTCGGCGGCGTGCGTGACGAGGCCGAGATCCGTGGCCATCGGCGCACCTATATCGGCTCGATGCCCGGCAAGGTCATCCAGTCGATGAAGAAGGCTAAGAAGTCCAACCCGCTCTTCCTGCTCGACGAGATCGACAAGATGGGCCAGGATTTCCGTGGCGATCCGTCGTCGGCGCTGCTCGAGGTGCTCGATCCGGAACAGAACTCGACGTTCATGGACCATTACCTTGAGGTCGAGTACGACCTGTCGAGCGTGATGTTCGTGACGACGGCGAACACGCTGAACATCCCTGCGCCCTTGATGGACCGCATGGAGATCATCCGTATCGCCGGCTACACCGAGGACGAGAAGATCGAGATCGCCAAGCGGCACCTGATGCCGAAGGTGGTGCGCGACCATGCCCTGCAGCCGAAGGAGTTCTCCGTCGGCGAGGACGCGATCCGCGCCATCATCCAGACCTACACCCGTGAAGCGGGCGTCAGAAGTCTGGAGCGCGAGCTGATGAAGCTTGGGCGCAAGGCGGTGACCGAGATCCTGAAGACGAAGAAGAAGACGGTCAACATCACGGCGGCGAACCTCGCCGACTACCTCGGTGTTCCGCGCTTCCGCTTCGGTCAGGTCGAGGCTGACGATCAGGTCGGTGTCGTTACCGGGCTTGCCTGGACGGAAGTCGGCGGCGAGCTGCTGACGGTCGAAGGCGTCATGATGCCCGGCAAGGGCCGCATGACGGTGACAGGCAACCTGCGCGACGTGATGAAGGAATCGATTTCGGCGGCGGCCTCCTACGTCCGCTCGCGCGCCATCGATTTCGGCATCGAGCCGCCGCTGTTCGACAAGCGTGACATCCACGTGCACGTGCCGGAAGGCGCGACGCCCAAGGATGGACCGTCGGCTGGCGTGGCGATGGCGACCGCGATCATCTCCGTCTTGACCGGCATTCCGATCAAGGCCGATGTGGCGATGACCGGCGAGATCACGCTGCGCGGCAGGGTGCTGCCGATCGGCGGGCTTAAGGAGAAGCTGCTTGCCGCGTTGCGCGGCGGCATCAAGAAGGTGCTGATCCCGGAAGACAACGCCAAGGACCTGGCGGAGATTCCGGACAACGTGAAGAACGGCATGGAAATCATTCCGGTCTCGCGGGTCGGTGAGGTGTTGCGCCACGCGCTGGTGCGTATGCCGGAGCCGATCGAGTGGGTCGAACCTGTCAATCCGCCGGCGACGACCGACACCGCGGACGATGCCGGCAAGACGCTTGCACATTAGAGCGGCGGCGCGCGTCCACCTGGACGCGCAAAGGACGCTCTGACACTCGGGACTTGCGCATGGTCCCTTCCGAAAACCGGCTACGGTTTTCGGGGTCATGCGTAAGTTTTCGCTAAGGTTGCAGTGCACAAACAGAGAGCCGGGCTTCGCGCCCGGCTTTTTCATGTGAAAAACCCCGGAATTCCGGGCTTTTTCCGCTTTTTCTTGGGCATTTCGACTTGGTTGCGGGAACGCTTCTTTCTAAAGTCCGTTTCCTGCCGGATGAGTCGTAAGTTCCGGTGTTCTCATGGAAGGGAATTTTTATGAACAAGAACGAACTGGTGTCCGCTGTCGCCGACGCCGCGAGCATTTCGAAGGGTGACGCACAGTCGGCGGTTGACGCGGTGTTTTCCGTGATCACCGGCGAACTGAAGAAGGGCGGCGATGTCCGGCTTGTCGGCTTTGGCAATTTCACCGTGTCAAAGCGTGCGGCTTCGACGGGCCGCAACCCGCAGACAGGCGCCGAAGTCCAGATCCCGGCGCGTACCGTGCCGAAGTTCTCGGCCGGCAAGGGCCTCAAGGACGCGGTCAACTAAGCGACTTTTTCTTTTCAGAGACCAGAAAAGCCGGGCTTGCCCCGGCTTTTCTTTTTTGTGCCCGACGCCGGTACACGCGACCAGAAAAGCCGGGCCTGGAGTGGATCTCTGGGTCATGCCGTCCCGGAAAATGAAGGCGCGAAGCAGCCAAACTCGCGCGTCCGGAGAACCGGGATGAAGGGGCGCTTGGCGCGAGTCCGCTTTTGCGCTCGACCGAGCGCCCTGGCCATACTATCCTGCACCCTAGGACATTGGCGGCGCTGCTCCACGTCGGGAAGAGGTTCCCCATGCCTAGGGGTGTTCGGAAATGAACCTGTTGATCGACAAGCTTGCCGGATTGGTCTTTATCGTCATTGGCTTCCTGCTGGCGGCATCGGGTTACCGGGCCGCATCGACGGGATATATGGCTGCCGGGATCGTTCTGCTCGCCATCGGAATTGCACTGGTGGTACGCAAGGTGTTGCGGCGAAATCAGGACAATCAACAGTGATGGCCGCCAGGGGTAGAGGGCTGACCCCCTGGCTCCGCACGATCCGGGATGATCTCAAAACACGCCTGGGCCGTGCACCGTGAACGGATTCAGGCGACGCGCTTTGGGTCTTTGCTCTTATGCATGCCGTTGTCCCAAAACCGGGTCCACCTTTGGGCGATACATGCACTAGCCATTCGGCGCCTCGGCGCGCATCAGGCCTTCCTGCTTGAGATCGGCCCACAGCGCCGCCGGCAGCTTTGCGTCGAGCAGCGAGCGGTTGCTCTCGACTTCGCTCGGCCGCTGGCCACCGGGGATCACCGAAACCACCGAAGGGTGCTGCAGAGGGAATTGCAGGGCAGCCTCGATCAGCCGCACGCCATGGCGCGTGCAGACGGCGTCGATGCGCGCGACGCGCTCCATGATATCCTGTGGCGCCTCGGAGTAGTTGTAGTACGCGCCGGGCTTTGGCCCGGTCGCCAGAATGCCGGAATTGTAGGGTCCGCCGAGGACGATGCCGATGCCGCGCGCCTGGCAGAGCGGCAGGAAGGACGCCAGCGCCTCCTGTTCCAGCAGCGTATAGCGCCCGGCAAGCAGGAACAGGTCGAAATCGCCGCGCTCGGCCAGCGTCTGGGCAACCTGCCACTCATTGATGCCGCCACCGAACGCCTTGATCACGCCCTGGTCGCGGAGCGACAGCAGCCCGTAATAGCCCGAGCGCATGAACTCCTCGATACGCCGGTCGGCCGCTTCCTTGCTGCCATGGGTGAAGATGTCGACATCGTGCACGAAGAGGATGTCGATACGGTCGACGCCGAGGCGCTCGAGCGAGGCTTCGAACGAACGCATGACGCCGTCATAGCTGTAGTCGTAAACCTCGCGGCGCGACGGCGTGTCGAAGAACTTGCCGATGCCGGTGCGCTGTTCCGGCGGGCAGGCGCGCATGATGCGGCCGACCTTGCTCGACAGCACATAGTCATCGCGCTTCTTGGAGCGCAGGAACGGATTGAGCCGCGTTTCCGACAGGCCCAGCCCGTAGAGCGGCGCGGTGTCGTAGTAGCGGCAGCCGGTCGCCCAAGCGGCCTCCAGCGTGGCGTTGGCGTCCTCGTCCGAAACGGCACGGTAGAGATTGCCGAGCGGCGCGGTGCCGAAGCCGAGCTCGGTAAAAGGGATGCCGCCATTGCCGATGCGGTCGAAGTGCCGTGTCTTCATATTCTGCTGTCTGCCTCACTTGATTTGTCTGACATGACACTATCATGCCTGTGGCTCGGCAAAAGCGCTGCAGATCGTTGGACACGCAATTTCGCGGTTGCTAGCATGCGCGAAATCAAGCTGTTCGTCGAAGCAAGGGCGACAATCCCCGGGATGATTTCGATGCCAGGTTTGCCGTGACCGACAACAGCGAAAATCCGTTCAGGACCGCGCTTGGCGAACTCGGCAGCGTGCTGGCACGCGTCGACGGCAGCCGCATCGACGCCGCCTGCAAGATGCTCGCAGGAGCCGGACAAATCGTCGTCTATGGCTGCGGCCGCGAGGCCTTGCAGGTCAAGGGCTTTGCCATGCGGCTCTATCATCTCGGCCTGCCGGTCTCGGTGGTCGGCGACATGAACACGCCGCCGCTGGGACCCGGCGATGTCTTCCTGGCCAGTTCTGGGCCGGGAGAAACCTCGACCGTGCTCACCTTGATGCAGGTCGCGCACGGTGCCGGCGCAACGAACCTGCTGCTGACAGCCCAGGCCGAAAGCAGTGCGGCAAAGCGCGCTGATTTCACGCTGCTCGTTCCCGCGCAGACCATGGCCAACGACCAGGGGACCAAGAAAACGTCGGTGCTGCCGATGGGCTCGGTGTTCGAAGGGGCGCTGTTCCTGCTGTTCGAGGTGATGGTGCTGAAGCTCAGGGAATTGATCGGCGCTACGCCGGAAGCGATGCGCGCCCGCCACACCAACATGGAATAGATCATGCGCTACGAACTGATGCTGCCGCACCAGATCCGCAAGGCGATCGCCGAGAACTGGCCGGTCGCCTTGCCGCTCGGCGTGCTCGAATACCATGGCGAGCACATGGCCGTCGGCATGGACACGCTGGCCGTCATCAAGACGCTGGAGCTGTTCGAGAAGGAGCGCGACATCGTCATCCTGCCGCCCTTCTACTACGGCGCGGCAAGCTACGCCGTGGCGGCGCCGGAAGGCAGCGGCTCGGTGCAGGTCGGTGGCAACGCGCTGGCGCCGTTCGGCGAAGAGCTGTTCTACAGCCTGCTGCGCATCGGCTTTCGCAACATCCACGCCATCATCCACCACCAGACCGAGAATTTCGCCGCCGGCATGCCGACCGATCTCGCCTTCAAGACCGCCGGCCGGCAGGCGATCTTCCGCTTCCTCGAAAAAGAGCGCGGCGAGGGCTGGTGGGGCTCGGAGGCGATGGCTAACTATTATGCAGCGCACGCCGAGGGCGGCAATTTCTTCAACTGGGTGCAGGTGCATCCGCTGATGTCGGCGGCAATGAACGGCAAGTATCCGTTCGACCATGCCGGCATCGGCGAGACCTCGCTGATGCTGGCGCTATGCCCGGAGGCTGTCGATGCCAGTCACTTCGAAGACAACAAGAGCTGGTACACGGCGACCGCCAAGGACGCTTCGGCCGAGCTCGGGCAAAAGGGCGTCGCCATGATCATGGATCATTTGCGCGCGATCCTGAGGAGCTAACCGCCGATTTTCTGCCGCTCCGCCCTATAGTCGGCGATCGACTTGTCCGGATCGCTTTTGGTCGCGACGGCCCAGATGAAGGTGCCGCCGCCGGCAATGGCAAGGATGGCAAACAGCGCGATGCCGAGCGGAAATATCCTGGTGTAGAGCACGATCAGCAGCATCGACAGGCCGCCTCCCACCATCGCCACCACAAAGCCGGCGATGACGGCGCTACCCTGCCAGGCGATCGGCATGACGCCCTTTCCGTAGCGGTCGTAGCCCTTGTGGCCAACGCGGATGTTGCGCGCGAACCAGTATTTGGCGGCCATCGCCTATTTGACCGCTCCCGCGGTCATGCCCATGATCAGATAGCGTTCGAGCGCGATGCCGATGACGGCCAATGGCGCAATTGCCGCAGTGGCTAGCGCTGCCATCGACCACCAGTTGATGCCTTGCGAGCCGGTCTGGCTCGCCACCATGACCGGAATTGTCTTGGCGTCGGTCGAGGTCAGCAGCGCAGCGAAGAAATACTCGTTCCAGCACAGCACCATCGCCAGGATGAAGGCGGCGACCATGCCCGGCAGCGCGATCGGCATGACGATGCGGAAGAAGGCGCCCCAGATCGACAGCCCGTCGACGAGCGCTGCTTCCTCGAGCTCGACCGGTATGGAATTGAACTGGTCGCGCATGATCCAGATGACGATCGGCAGCACCATCAGCGTGTAGAGCAGGATCAGTCCGACGCGCGTGTCGAGCAGGCCGACCTCCCGGTAGAGCACCAGGAAGGGCAAGGCCAGCACCACCGGCGGCAGGATCAGCTGCGACAGGAAGAAGAACGAGATGTCTTCGTTCTTGAACCAGGCGAAGTGGTAGCGATAGCGGGTAAGCCCGTAGGCGGCGAGGCTGCCGATGATGATGGCGAGGCTCGACGCGCCGACCGAGGTGATCACCGAGTTCATGAAGCGCTTGAAGAACTCATCGCGCACCGTCGAGGTCTGGAAGATCGAATCCGGCGACAGGCCGAGAGAACGCCAGCCCTTCCAGTCCGGCTGGAAGTCGACGAACGGGATCAGGTGGCCCTGGGTGACGTCGACCGCCGATTTGAACGAGGTGGTTATCGTCCAGTAGATCGGAAACAGGCAGATGAAGGCCCAGAACACCAGCGCGCCATAGATGAAGACGCGGCTGGTGATGAAGCTCGCCGGAGAGCGGATTTCGGAAACGGTGTACTCGGTGGTTTGAACGCTCATGATCCCGGCCGCTCAGTTGACGTTGCGCACGAAGCGGTTGGCGAATTTCAGCAGCCAGGTCACGAACACGACGATGATGATGAGATAGACCATCGCCAGCATGGTGCCATAGCCGACATTCGAGCGGTCGCGATATTCGCGGTAGATGAAGCTCGATACCGAATCGGTGGCGCCGCCCGGGCCGCCCGACGTCACCGTGATGATGATGTCGGCAAGCTTCAGCTTGAAGATGATGCGTAGGATCACCGCCGTCACCGACACCGGCAGCATCAGCGGGAAGGTGACTTGCCAGAAGGTCTGCCACGCATTCGCGCCGTCGACCCGTGCCGCTTCCAGTATCTCACGCGACATGGCCTGTAGACCGGCGAGCAGCATGATCATCATGAACGGGATGAAGGTCCAGGCATCCAGCACCATGATCGAGATACGGGCGATGATCGGGTCGCTGAAGAAGGCCGGGTTTTCCCAGCCGAGATAGCGCGCCAATGTTGCCGCCGGCCCGAAGCGGTATTCCATCAGCGACTTGCCGACCATCCACGACACCGCGACCGGCGACAGCATCAGCGGCATCAGGAAGACGACGCGGAAGAATTTGCGGGCGCGGATCTGCGCGTTGAGCAACAGCGCCAGGCCAAAGGCAATGACATACTCTACCAGCACTGCGAGCACATAAAGTACCATGTTGAACAACGCGTTGCGGTAGTAGGGATCGCCCAGCATCTGCCAGAAATTGGCAAGCCCATTGAACTTGCGGCCGCTGAAGGAACTGAGGTTCCAGTCGGTCAGCGCGATATAGAAACCGAACAGCGTCGGGAAGATCACCATGGCGATGGTGAACAGCAGTGCCGGCAGCAGGAACAGAGCACGCTGGCCGTCCTCGCCGCGTGTCAGCACCTGGCCGATACCGAGCGCCACGCCCCACAGAACATAGGCATAGACGACAGGGCGCCACGTCTCGAAGCCGATGGTATCGGCTTCGGTCTTGTACAGGATCTCCAGCACGATCACCGCCAGCAGGCCAAGCGTCGCAACAGCCATCAGCGCCCAACCGAGGCGTTTTCGGCCGGGCGAAATCAGATCGGAAGGGTCGGCATCTGCCGGCCACTGGTTCGCGGTCGAAGTCGGGTCAGTCACAAATCTCGCCCGTTTGAAGGCTCATCGAGGAGCCGGAGCCGGTCTGCTGTGGTCCGGCGTTGCCGCCGGACCACGGTTTCACAATAGCCTACATGCCGAGCGAAGCTTTGTAGAGCTTGACCTGCTTTTCGCGGCCGATCTGGTCGGTCAGCTTCTCCCAGGCCGCTGCGATGGCGTCTGCGCCTTCTTGCGCCTTCATCTTGCCGGCGAAGGTGTTGGCCAGAATATCCTCGGCGGCGCTGTAGTACTGGAAGATGCCGGGGATGCGCGGCTCGATCGCCGCGTTCGGATGGTTGTACGAATCGCCTTCCGACTTCAGGTACGAGGTGATGAAGGCCTCGTCGTAGCCTGCCGCCACCCATTCCGGAATGTCGAAGTGGGAGTTGCGATAGGGCTGGAAGCCCGACGGATACATCGCCGTCCAGATCGACAGGTCCTTGCCGCCGAGATGGGCGGCCGCGGACCATGCCGCCTTCTTCTTCTTCTCGTCGGCATCGACGCGGGCCATGACATAGACGCCCCAGCCGAGATAGGCGCAGTTCGGCGAGTAGTTCGGCCCGCTGGCGAGCTTTTCCCACTTGCCTGTCTTGGAATTGTAGACGTCGTCGGAGCCGGGCAGGATCGAGAAGCCAGTGACGTCGCCGATGACCGAGGAATCATTGGTCTTGACGTTGGAGCCGATGTCGCCCCACCAGGGGATCATCGAACCGGTGCCGGCCAGGAACTGCTGGAAGCCGGTGGTGTTCGGGTCGGCGTTGATCTGGTCCGCCGGTTCGTTCGGCAGCGCGTCGATGACGTCCTGGATTGCCCGCACCCAGGCCGGGTTGTTGATTCGCGGCTTCATCGTATCGGCGTCGAACAGCCAGGCCTTGTCATCGGGATGCTTGGCGTAGGCGGTGGCGCGGCTGCCGAGGAAGTAGAAGCCGAAACCGCCCCACGGCTTGGGCGCATCGAGATAGCCATAGACGTCCTGGCCCTTGAACTTCTTGCCTTTGAGGAACTTGGTGACCGCCTGGACCTGTTGCCAGGTCTTCGGCACGCCCCACTCGCCTTCACCGCCGCCATCCTTCCAGGCCTTGGCGAGGTCGGCATCGGCGAACACGTCGGTGCGGTAGTTGAAATTGTGCGTGTCGCCGTCAATGGTCACGCGATACTGCTTGCCATCCCAGGTGCCGACGGGAGGCTTGAGATAGTTGACCAGATCGTCGAAATCGATCTGCTTCTTGACCCAGTCGGGCATCTCGGACGTCAGGCCCTTGCCGCAGACATCGCCTTCGAACGGCGCGCCCATCTCGATGATGTCGAAGTCGACGGTGCCGGTGGCGATCGATTGCTGCAGGCGGGCGTTGTAGTCGGCCTGCGCCAGATCGATCCAGCTGATCTTGGCACCGGTATAGGCTTCCCACGGCTTCAGGAAGCCACGGAACAGCACATTGTGCAGGTTCTGGTTGTTGAGACCCATGAACGTCAGCTCGACGCCGGCGAATTCGCCTTCCTTGACGTTGGCCTTGGTCGCTTCGAGGCAGAGTTCACCGACCTTCTGGAAGTCGGCGTCGGTCGGCTGACCTTTGCCAACGCCGGGGATCTGCAGAATCTTCGAGCGCAGTTCGCTTGCGGCGGAAGCCGGCCGGGTGAAAGCGCCGAGCCCGGCGCCGGATGCGGCCGCGATCGCAGCCATGCTGGCCGCGCCCTTCAAGATGTCGCGCCTTGTGGCGCCGGCACGGACCAGTTTATCGTAAAGACCTGTTCTCATCGACTATTCCTCCCAGAAATCAGTGTGAATGGATGTGGCCATTCTGTCGGACGCTGGAGCGCCAGCGATACGTCCGGCTCGGAAACGAATTAGCAGGACCCCACCCTGCGTCGATTGAAGCTCCGATTGCGGATCTGGTTCCGACTTTGGACCAGCACTCGTCACTATTCTCACAACCAAACGCCGTGTCAACGAGGGCAGGTTTTTATCTATAAGAGACTGACTTGCCCTGACCGATTGCGTTGGTTAGCTTCTGCGCCTACGGCAGTGGAGCCGATGGGGGAGATATGGCGCAAGTCGCAATCAGCAAGGTGGCCAAGGCGTTTGGAACCGTCAAGGTTCTGCACGAAGTCAGCGTCGATATCGCCGACGGACAGTTCGTGGTCCTGGTCGGTCCTTCGGGTTGCGGCAAGTCCACGCTGCTCAGGATGGTGGCCGGGCTGGAGACCGTCTCCGGGGGCACGATCGCCATCGGCGACCGCATCGTCAATCATTTGCCGCCGGCCAAGCGCGACATCGCCATGGTGTTCCAGAACTATGCGCTCTATCCGCACAAGACGGTCGAGCAGAACATGGCCTTTGCGCTCAAGCTGCGGAAAACTGATCCGGCCGTGGTCGCCGAGCGGGTCAAGCGCGCCGCCGACATCCTCGACCTCAACCCCTTCCTGAAGCGCTATCCCCGGCAGCTCTCCGGCGGCCAGCGCCAGCGCGTGGCGATGGGCCGCGCCATCGTGCGCAATCCGCAGGTGTTCCTGTTCGACGAGCCGCTGTCCAACCTCGACGCCAAGCTGCGCGTGCAGATGCGCACCGAGATCAAGGAATTGCACCAGCGGCTGAAGACCACCACCATCTACGTCACCCACGACCAGATCGAGGCCATGACCATGGCCGACAAGATCGTCGTCATGCGCGACGGCCGCATCGAGCAGGTCGGCGCGCCGCTGGAACTGTTCGACCGGCCGGCCAATCTTTTCGTCGCCGGCTTCATCGGCTCGCCCTCGATGAACCTGCTCAAGGGCACCATGCGCAAGGGTGGCAAGGCCGGCGTCGAGATATCAGGCTCACTGTTCCCGATTGCATCGGACAACGCCGCGCGGGACGGGCAGGCTGTCGTCTACGGCGTGCGGCCGGAGCATCTCGAGATCCATCCCGATGGCGTGCCGGCGAGGATTTCGGTGGTCGAGCCGACGGGCTCGGAAACGCTGGTGTTCCTGCGCTTCGGCGAGGGTGAGATGGTGGCACTGTTTCGCGAACGCCACGACTTCAAGCCGGGCGACACGCTTACCTTGAAGCCACGGCTCGACCAGATCCATCTCTTCGACGCCGAGACCGGCAAGCGTCTCTGATCTCCAACCGACTTCACGAGGAATACCATGCTCAAAGGGATCAATCCGTTGCTCAATGCCGACGTGCTGCAGGCATTGCGGGCGATGGGCCATGGCGATGATTTGATCATCGCCGACACCAATTTTCCGGCCGATTCGGTGGCGCGCCAGACGGCGCTGGGCCGCCTGCTGCGCATCGATGCGCCGGCCGCCGACGTGGCCAAGGCCGTGCTGTCGCTCTACCCGCTGGACACGTTCGTCGACGATGCCGCGGCGCGCATGGAGATCGTCGGCAAGCCCGACGAGATCCCGCCCGTGCAGAAGGAAGTGCAGAAGGAAATCGACAAGGCCGAAGGCAAATCGTGGCCGATGATCGCGGTCGAGCGCTACGCTTTCTACGAGCGCGCCAAGCAGGCCTATTGCGTCATCCAGACCGGTGAGCGCCGCTTCTACGGCTGCTTCGCCTTCCGCAAGGGCGTTGTGCCGCCGGATGCGGAGTAGCGGCATGGTCTCGGGCAAGCCTGTCGTCATCCTTGGTGTGTTCGTCGCCGATACCGCCTACCGCGCCGATCGCCAGCCACGCATGGGCGAGACGATCCTCGGCAACTCGTTCAAGCTGGGGCCGGGCGGCAAGGGCTCGAACCAGGCGGTCGCCGCCGGCAAGCTCGGCGCCGACGTCACCTTCCTCACCCGCCTCGGCGTCGATCCCTTCGCCGACATGGCGAGGCAGACCTGGGCCGGCGCCGGCGTCAAGGATGCCGTGATCGACACGCCGGAAAGCTACACCGGCGCTGCCTACATCTTCGTCGAGGAGACGACCGGCAACAACGCCATCATCGTAAGTCCCGGCGCGGCGATGCTGATTTCGCCGGCCGATATCGAAGCCAATGCCACGCTGATCAGCAGCGCCGGCGTCTTCGTCACCCAGCTCGAACAACCGATCGATGCCGCGCTGCGGGCGCTGGAGATCGCGCGCGGGGCAGAGGTGACCACCATCCTCAACCCGGCCCCGGCGGCAAAACTTCCTGACCGCATCTACACGCTGTGCGACTATCTCACGCCCAACGAGACGGAGACGGAGGAATTGACCGGCATGAAGGTCTCCTCGCTCGATGAGGCGCGCGCCGCCGCCGCAAGCCTGATCGAAAAGGGCGTCGGCACGGTCATCGTCACGCTTGGTGACAAGGGCGCGCTTTTGCACTCCAAGAACCGCTCCGACCATGTTCCCGCCGTTAGTGCGGGGCCGGTTGTCGAGACCACGGGGGCGGGCGACGCCTTCAACGGAGGCCTCGCCGCCGCGCTGTCGCGCGGTGTCGAGCCGCTGCAGGCGGTGCGTTTCGCCTGCGCCGTCGCCGGTATTTCCGTGACGCGACCGGGCACCGCGCCGTCCATGCCGACGCTGCAGGAGGTCGAGGCGCTGCTGGCGCGGGCGACCTGATAGCCTTGTGTCGGCGACCGTCTGGGTTCAACCCTTGTCCGGTGACGATCATTTACAGCCGAGATCATTTGGCTGTGCGAGCGTGAAAATCTACCTGGCTAAATCACCACGAAATCGGCGTTGGTGAGCGCCAGGTTTGCGGCCAGCGTGGCGAAATGGGTCGAGCCGCCCGCCGCACTGCCGTTGCTGTCATAATAGAGCCAGCCGGTATCGGTCTCGTAGATGATGTGGTCGTTGCCGTCGCCGGCAAGGCCAGTTGTGTTCTTGACGAACTGGTCGGCCATCAGCGTGCCATTGCCGCCAAGTGCGGCAAAGATCGCATTGTCGAGGTGGATGGTGTCTTCGACCGCTGAGAAGTCGGTGATGTGGTCGACATTGGTCGAGGCGTTCAGCGCCGTGGTGAAGACGAAACTGTCGTTGCCGGTGCTGCCGGAGAGCGTGTCATTGCCGAGCAGGCCGTTGATGRCGTTGTTGCCGGAATTGCCGGTGATGAYRTTGGCGGTCGAGTTGCCGGTGCCGTTGATCGARGCCGCACTGCGCAGCGCCAGGTTCTCCAGCTCCTGTCCCGACAGGTTGAACGAGACGAAGGCCTGSACRTTGTCRGTRCCCTCGCCGTTGAGCTCGACGACATGGTCTCCGGCATTGTCGACATAGTAGGTGTCGTTGCCGATACCGCCTTGCATGGTGTCGGCGCCCGCCTTGCCATCCAGTGTGTCGTTGCCGCCCAGGCCGGTGAGCGTGTTGACGCCCGAATTGCCGTTCATCGCGTTGGCCAGGCTGTTGCCGGTGGCGTTGATCGAGGCGGCACCGAGCAGCGTCGCGTTCTCTATATTGCCCGTGAAGTGGTTGCCATCACTGAGGTTGATCGAGATGTGGCCGTTGACGGTATCGGTGCCGTTGGCGCCGGCGGTGCTTTCACTGACGATATCGCCGGCATTGTCGACGAAGTAGGTGTCGTCGCCCTGCGCTCCGCTCATCGTGTCGGCGCCGCCTTTGCCGTCCAGCAAATTGTCGCCGGAATTGCCGGTCAGCATGTTGGCCAGGCTGTTGCCGGTGGCGTCGATGGAGGCCGCGCTGCGCAGTGCGACGTTCTCGATGTTGCCCGTGAAGTGGTTGCCATCGCCGAGGTTGATCGAGATATAGCCGTTGACGGTGTCGGTGCCGTTGGCGCCGACAGTGCTCTCACTGACGATATCGCCCGCATTGTCGACGTAGTAGCCGTCGTTGCCCTGAGCGCCAGTCATGGTATCGGCACCGATGCCGCCATCCAGAATATTGGCAACATCGTTGCCGTAGAGCTGGTCCGCATGGCTCGATCCGGTCAGGTTTTCGATGAAGGTATAGCTGTCGCCATTGGCGTCGCCGGTATTGACCTTGTGATTTGAGAGGTTCGCAATGACGCCTGCGGCAGCGCTTGCATAAGAGGCCGTATCCGAACCGTCGCCACCATTCAGATTGTCCTCGCCGCCTCCGCCGATCAGCACGTCGTTGCCGAGGTCGCCACTAATGGTATCGGCGTGGGACGACCCGGTAATCGTATTGGCAAGGCCGTTGCCAACGATGGCGATTTGGTCAGTGGAATCTGCCCAGTTGGTGAAAGTTGCGGTCGAAAGGCTGAAATTCGACGCTGTCGCATCGAGGTCTATGTGAAGACCATCGGTGAAGCCCGACCCTAGATATGTGCCTCCCAGGGCGGCTGACTGATCGAGCAGATGCAACGTCGTTCCGCCGAAGCTGACGGTGCCGGCATTCGCCAATGCCTGTACCGACGCGCTGTTTCCCGACAGCCCGCCGAGAGCAAAAGTGGCCCCTGCGGAAATCGCCAGTCCGGATGAATCGGCAATCGAACCCGACCCGGACAGCACCAAGGTTCCCGCCGTGATCGTGGTCTGGCCCGTGTAGGTGTTCAGGCCTGACAGGACCTGGGTTCCCGCGCCGCTTTTTATCAGGTTGAGCTCGCCAAATACCGCCGAGCCGTTCGAGATCACGCCTGCAAACTCCCTCACGTCGCCAAGGCTTACACTCGTCGTCAAGGTGGCCGCGGTAACAGTATCGGCCCGGACTTCGCCGCTGCCGGTCAGTCCGGCGATGGTCTGGTCGAAAGTGCTGATATTGAGCGTCGCGCCAGCTTTTACGTCGACGACACTGGTGGCGCTGAAGGCGTGGTCGGCTCCCGCCCGCAATGTTCCGATCGCGACAGTGGTCGTGCCGGAGTAAGTATTGGCGCCTGACAATGTCAGGGTGCCGGTGCCGATCTTGTTTAACCCTGTATGGCTCAAGCTATTCGCGAAAACGCCCGAGAAGATGGAGCTGCCGGCCTCATAGACGTTAGCGACAACATCGGAAAGGCCGTTGTTGGTGATCAAGCCCGCCCCGGTCAGATGGTTCAGTTCCAGATAGAAGCCATTGGCGTCGAGAACCGCTCCGGCCGCGATATTGGTGTTGGCCAGCCCGTTGGTGAAGGACGCGAACGCCTTGCCCGCTCTCAGCGTGCCGCCGTCAATGGCAAGCGAGCCCGCATCATTGGCGGTGATGCTGCTTGAGCCAAAGTAAATCGTTCCCTTATCCGTCGCGCTGCCAAAATGCACGGCGGTCCCGGCGCCGCCGAGCGCCGCGAACGTACCGGTCAACGAAAGTGACGTGCCCGTCTGTGCCCTGATAAACGTTGAAACGCCGGCGAGTTCGATCAGATCGTTGGCAAGTGTCGCGCCGCCTGTAGACCGGAACACGCTATCGCCGGCGAACGTGATGTCTCCCGTTCCGAACGCAGCGGCGCCAAACGAAACTGTGCCTTGATTGATTTGCGTTCCGCCCGACCAGTTGTTGGTCGCATCAGACAGCTTCAGCGTGCCGAGGCCGGATTTGGTTAGCAGTCCCGTTCCAGTAATCTGCGCCTGAACGTCGAGGGTCGTGTTGGTTCCGGTCGTCGCGATCAACGTTGCCGCATTGAGCTGCAGCGTCAGCGAAGACGCCAGCACGCTTGCCTGTAGATTGGAGGTCGACGTTACGCTGATGATCGCACCGCCGGCCTTGTTCATGATGAGCGAGCCGTGTTCGAGACTGTAATTCTCGATGGCGGAACTCGCCAGGTTCAAGGTGCCGACCGTGAACGGACCTTGAACCGCCAGGTCGATGTGATGCGTGACGCTGACGCCTAGATTAGTGAAATCCGCTGTAGCACCGATTGCGTCAGGCACGCCGCCAGTCCAAAATGCAGCGTTGGACCACGCGCCACCTGCAAGACCATTCCAAACCGACATGCTGACCCCCGCCAAAACTGATTCTCAATTGAAGCAGACGTTTTCCTGAGTCCTTGCGCCTGGACGCAGTCTTGGAATCCGACGCTACTCAGGGCCAGGGCGTCTTGAATTGACGCGCTCTGGAACCTGCCTTGTGCCGCCCACTAGGCCTGGCGTGTTGCAATGTCGTCACCCGAAAGAATGAGGTCTCAGAAATCCTTCGGCTTGCGTTGAGCTTTTCAGGGCCATGCTGGTATAGGCAGGGCGTGCGGTATCCCTGACTGACAAAAAGGGAAGGCTCTGTTGGGCAGGGGCAAATGTACAGGCTGAGCAACGAGTTGCTTTCGTCGATCATCGGCGACATCTACGATAGCGCACTCAATTCGGAGTTCTGGACCGTCGTCATGGTCCGACTCACGGAGGCCGTGGACGCCGCCTATTCAACCATCGCGCTGGCTGATCCCGGCGATCAGTATGGCCGTTTCGCGGCCCAATCGCCTTGGGATGCGGAGCAAATGCGGGTTCTGCAGCAGGACTACGGCTTCGAGGACATTCCAGGTCTGAACGCCGTGGTCGTCGGCGACATCGACACACCGTTGTCGACATTGTCGAGCATGACTGAAGCCGAACTTCACCAGTCACCTTTCTACCGGAACTGGGCTGGCCCGCAGGGCTTGCGCGAGGGCTGCATCACCAAATTCGTGCACACCTCGGATCGGATCGGCCTCGTGAGCTTCACGACACGCGCGAGCAGGGGTGCCGTCACTGCGGAGGAGCAGCGCTTTATGGCGCTGCTTTCTCCTCATTTGCGCCGCGCTTCGCTGATCGGCGACCTGCTCGATCAGGCGCGCGTGACCGCCAGTCTCTATCGCGCGACGCTCGACAATCTTGCAACCGCCGTCGTTCTTACCAGCGCGGATGGCGCGATCCTTTATGTGAACGGCCGTGCCGAGGCGATGCTTTCGACACAGCACCCCATCTTTTCCAGAAACGGCATCCTCCAGGCACAAAATCCGATAACGGGCCGCGCCCTGCTGGAAGCGATATCGGGAGCCGCTGATGCCGATGCCTCGCTTGGCGCGCGCGGCATCGGCTTGCCCTTGTCCGCGGCCGGCCAGCCCCCAGCCGTTGCCTATGTGCTGCCTTTGACCGAGGGGACCGCGCGCGCGGCTTTCCGTCCCGCATGCGCCGCCGTCTTCATCTCGACGACAACCTCGGCCGCGCCGCCCTCAGAGGCGGTGCTGACGACACTGTTCGATCTCACACCGGCGGAAGTGCGGGTTTTGCTGGCCGTGGGTGGCGGACTGACCACGCAGAAGAGTGCGCTGTCGCTCGGGGTCGGTGAGAACACGATCAAGACCCACCTTGGCCGCATCTATGCCAAGACCAACACGACGCGGCAGGCGGACCTCGTCAAGCTAGTCTCCGATATTGGTGTGCCGCTCAGTCCGGGAGCCGTCCCATTGAACATCGCATGACGGTTGGCGATAACGCGGCCGCTGCCTCGGGGCGGGCGCCGCCTTCATCGGTGCTCTGCTGGCCAAGGGGTAATGATCACCTTGGCGGCCGGATCGCCGATGCCGCCAACCAAGCTGAGTTCAAGACTTCGAACCCTATGATTTTTTCGAACGCAAGCTTGTGGATATCCTGCGCAAGGGACTGGTGATGCGCCAGCTTGTGGACTGATACAAGGCCGCGATTTGCATTCGGCATGCTTGCAGCGCCTGTTCGATCTCGTCCTTCTCGTTTCCTGTATCCGAAGCGGCGCTCCGTAGCTCGGCGTTGCGTTGGTGAGCCAGATCGAGCGCGGTGCGCAGCCTCGCGATTTCCGGCTGCAACGCAGCTTCCTTGTCGAACGCGTCCGAAGCGGCCCTCCGTAGCTCGGAATTGCCTTGCTGAGCCAACTGCAGCTCATTGTGCAGCCGCGAGATCTCAGACCGCAGCTTCGCCTTCTCGGCCTCGGCGCTTGCCAGCATCGGGCGGGTCGTTTGGACGTCCTCCCAGGCAAGCCGTGCCACCAGATCACCGACCACGCGGCGCATCTGCGCGCTCCAGGCCGCAGGGTCGACGCGCATCAGGCGCGAGTACTCACATTGTTCGTTGCTGCCGTTCGGTATCCAGACGCGCAAGGCTGAAGGCCACCAGCCTGCTCCGTCCGCGATATCAAGAAAAATGGCCAGTTGCCCCGCCTGTGAGTGACGCGAATTTTTCCATTTGGCGCTGAAATGCAGGACGGTTGGGACGCGGCAATAGGTGAGGGGATTGCGCGGGTTCTCGCGCATGATTCGCCGCCACAATTGCCAATCCCCGCCCGATGCGACGTCTTCCGGCCAGACATCGCGCGACGGCAGGCAATCAGCACGATACAGGAAGCAACTGGCGGGTATCGTGTTGCCGACCTCGGTGAACACCCTGAACTCGTCGGCCAGCTCCAGATTGGTCAGGAAGGGTGCTGCGATGCCATCGGTGGAAACCCACAGCGCCTGGCTGTAGGCGATGGCAGCCCCACCCTTGAGGCCATCCGCTAGGATTTCAAGATGATCCGGAAACAGCAGGTCGTCGTCGGCCGCAAAGCCGATCAGGTCGCCGCGGGCCTCGCGCAGCGCGATATTGCGGTTGGCGTAGCCATAGCTCGGCGCCTTGGGCAAATCGAAGAAGCGGATGCGGGCGTCCTGAAAGGCGTCGACCACCTCGGCCGTGCCGGGCGAGCAGCCGTCGCCGACGACCAGGAGCTCAAAGTCCTCGACGGTCTGATCCAGCACCGATTGGATGGCCAGACCGATGACGTCGACGCGCGAATGCGTCGGCATCAGGATGGAAAAGCGAGGCTTGCTCACCATCCCTTCGCGCTGCCGAAATCATAGGGGATGAGATCGGTGTCGATGGGCAGCCGGTACTTGTCGGGATTTGAGTGATCGTACTGTATCGTTGGAAAATTGATGACCACCACTTCGGACGTTCCGATGTTTCGGTCGGCATGCCAGACAAATTTTGGAATATTGACCAGGCGTGGACGATTGCCGGAGAGGTAAACCTTCGAAATCTTGCCATATGTGCTGGATTCGGGGCGAGGGTCATAAAGAACCAGTTCCAGCTCGCCGCTGACCACAAAGTAGCGATCCTCATGCAGCTTGTGCAGGCCCCAGCCCTTCACCAGTCCGGGGCGAATTGTGAAGATGTAGGAGAAGACCAGCGGGTCGGCGTGCCAGCCCCAGCGCGGGTCGTAGACCTCCGTGACGCTACCACGGTCATCATTGTGCCGGATGCTGTCGAAAAACGTCATGCCGTCTACCAGGGGCGCAATGCTGAGCCGCTGCTCGTCAAGAGTCCGTTGATCCCGCTGAGCTGCGGCAAGTGTGGATTCGAGAATATTTGGGCGGATCCCGGAATGATCGCTCATGAACAAAGCCCCCGTTATTTTGATCGAGTCGTCGGATCGGACTAACTCCCACAATTTTCGCGGGATGTCCTGACCGGGCCACTAGCTTCGCATCGCGACGACGACTTTTTTTGGCGCTGTGCAAAGTTCTGAGCGCGTGGAGCGGCCAGACTTGCCGTTGCAAGCGTGTCAGTTGATCGGAATCTGGATCGGGTGTCGTCTGCGCCGGTATTTCGAATATCCGGCCAAGCCAGTGCCGTTGGGACGGGTTGCAAGAAACAGGGGATGCCGCCCGTGAAGGTATTCAACATCCGTGCGGAGGCAGCCTGCAAGCCGAGGCGCCACCTTCAAAACTCAGACCGGAAAAGGATCCAATCTGCTCTTTCGAGAAAGCATTTCGACAATCAACGTCAACATTTCTCCAAAGCCAAGGGCTTGATACCCTTAGGAGAAATGGCGCGAGTGACGGGGCTCGAACCCGCGACCTCCGGCGTGACAGGCCGGCACTCTAACCAACTGAGCTACACCCGCGCATTGACGAGCACGTGTCAGCCGTGTTCGTCGTTGGGGCGCTGGATAAGGGGTTCGCCACCGGGTGTCAAGCGTAGCAAGACAGCATAACAGCAAACAGGAGAAGGTTTTTTGACAGCCGACGTTTTGTTGGCAAAACCAGCCTCCAACCAGGGCATCCCCGGCTCATTTGGCCTTGCGAAGCCGACCTCGACCGCTTAAAGGTCCGGCCCGGAGCGGGCGATTAGCTCAGTTGGTAGAGCGCTTCGTTTACACCGAAGATGTCGGCGGTTCGAGCCCGTCATCGCCCACCAGATTTCTTCAATCAAAAGCCCTGTGGCGCCGGCACTCCCCGGAGCCAGCAACCGCATAGTCCTTGCTGGGGTCGAGAGCCCGTCACACAGTCCTGATGTGGCGGGCCCATGTAGCGTTCCTCACACCACCACGAAATCCGCGTTTGTCAGCGCCAGGTTTGCGGCCAGAGTGGCGAAATGGATTGAGCCGCCTGCCGCACTGCCGTTGCTGTCATAGGTGAGCCAGCCAGTGTCGGTCTCGTAGATGATGTGGTCGTTGCCATCGCCGGCAAGCCCGGTGGTGTTCTTGACGAACTGCGCGGCCGTCAGCGTGCCATTGCCGCCAAGCGCTGCAAAGATCGCATTGTCGAGCTGGATGGTATCCTCGACCACCGAGAAGTCGGTGATGTGGTCGACATTGGTCGAAGCGTTGAGCGCCGTGGTGAAGACGAAGATGTCCTGGCCGGTGCTGCCGGACAGCGTGTCGTTGCCGCCAAGCCCGTTGATGACATTCGCGCCCGAATTACCGGTGATGATGTTGGCAGTCGAATTGCCGGTGCCATTGATGTTGCCGGTGCTTCTCAGCGCCAGGTTCTCTAGTTCCTGGCCGGACAGGTTGAAGCTGACATAGGCCTGGACATTGTCGGTGCCCTGGCTATTCGCTTCGATGACATGGTCACCGGCATTGTCGACATAGTAGGTGTCGTTGCCGATGCCGCCTTGCAGGGTGTCGGCGCCTTCCTTGCCGTCCAGCGTATCGTTGCCGCCAAGGCCGATCAGGATGTTGACGCCCGAATTGCCGGTGATGACGTTGGCAATGGAATTGCCGGTGCCGTTGATTGAGGCGCCGGTCCGCAGCGCCAGGTTCTCCAACTCCTGACCGGAGAGGTTGAAGGAGATGGTGCTCTGCACGTTGTCGATGCCCTGGCCATTCAGTTCGATGACATGGTCACCGGCATTGTCGACCCAATAGGTGTCATCGCCGGTGCCGCCGCTCATCAGATCGGCGCCGGCGCCACCGTTGAGCGTATCGTTATGGGCTCCACCAAACAGCTTGTCGCTGCCGGCGCCACCGTCGAGCATGTCGTTGCCGGCATCGCCGCTGATCGTATCGTCACCACCAAGACCCGAGAGCGTGTCGGCGCTGGTGCCGCCGTTGATGTGGTCTGCGAAGACATTGCTGCCCTGCCAGATGTCCTTGCCGGCCGTGCCGACGAAGATGGTCGGGTCGAAGATCTGGGCGCGGACGCAGCTGCCGCTGCCATCGCCGGTATCACTGGACTCCCAGGTGGCCACGAAACGGCCATCGGCCAGCGCCGTGGTTGCCGAGTTATACTGAGGGCCAGTTGTCGTCGAATTGACGATGAAGTCGCTGCCGGCCGCTGAACCGTCGGCGTTGTAAAGGTGGGCGCGGATGCAGCTGCCGTCGCCGGTATCACTGGACTGCCAGGAGGCCACGAAGCGGCCATCGGCCAGCACAGTGATCGCGGGGTTATACTGATTACCCGCTGCCGTCGAATTGACGATGAAGTCGCTGCCGGCCGCTGAGCCGTTGGCGTTGTAGATACGGGCGCGGATGCAGCTGCCTTCGCCGTCGCTGCCATCATTGGACTGCCAGGTGGCCACGAAGCGGCAATCAGCCAGCGCCGTGATCGCGGGGCTATACGGATCACCCACTGTCGTCGAATTGACGATGAAATCGCTGCCGGTCGCTGAACCGTTGGCGTTGTAGATGCGGGCGCGGATGCAATTGCCGTCGCCGTCGCTGGTTTCATGGGACTCCCAAGTGGTCACGAAGCGGCCATCGGCCAGCGCCGTGATCGCAGGGCTAGCCTGATCGCTCGTTGCTGTCGAATTGACGATGAAGTCGCTGCCGGCCGCTGAACCGTCGGCGTTGTAGATGTGGGCGCGGATGCAGCTGTTGCTCCCGTCGCCGGCGTCGTAGGACTGCCAGGTGGCCACGAAGCGGCCATCGGCCAGCGCCGTGATTGCGGGGCTGGACTGATAGCCAGTTGCTGTCGAGTTGACGATGAAGTCGCTGCCGCCCGCACTGCCATCAGCGTTGTAGACGCGGGCGCGGATGCAATAGCCATCGCCGTCGCCGGTGTCACCGGACTGCCAGGTGGCCACGAAGCGGCCATCGGCCAGCGCCGTGATCGCGGGGTTAGATTGATCGCTCGTTGCTGTCGAATTGACGATGAAGTCGCTGCCGGCCGCTGAACCGTCAGCGTTATGGATGTGGGCACGGATGCAGCTGCCAGCGCCGTCGCCGGTATCAGTGGACTGCCAGGTGGCCACGAAGCGGCCGTCGGCCAGCGCTGTGATCACGGGGCTGTACTGACTGTTTGTTGTCGTCGAATTGACGATGAAGTCCTTTCCGATGCGTCCGATAGGCATGGCTTGTTCCCTTTCGCTGCCGGCGTGGTGGGAATGGCCAGCAGCCGGCATCGCCTACTGGCATGAACGTAAATCGGTGAGCGCGGTGAAGATCGCTACAAACTCAGAGGTCGCCGACATGGTGCGTTGTTGGGATTGCGCACAAGCCGCGTTCAGATCACCACGAAATCGGCGTTGGTGAGCGCGAGGTTGGCGGCCAGCGTGGCGAAATGGGTCGAGCCGCCCGCCGCACTGCCGTTGCTGTCATAATAGAGCCAGCCGGTATCGGTCTCGTAGATGATGTGGTCGTTGCCGTCGGCGGCAAGGCCAGTTGTGTTCTTGACGAACTGGTCGGCGGTCAGCGTGCCATTGCCGCCGAGTGCGGCAAAGATCGCATTGTCGACCTGGATGGTGTCTTCGACCGCTGAGAAGTCGGTGATGTGGTCGACATTGGTCGAGGCGTTCAGCGCCGTGGTGAAGACGAAACTGTCGTTGCCGGTGCTGCCGGAGAGCGTGTCATTGCCGAGCAGGCCGTTGATGGCGTTGTTGCCGGAATTGCCGGTGATGACATTGGCGGTCGAGTTGCCGGTGCCGTTGATCGAAGCCGCACTGCGCAGCGCCAGGTTCTCCAGCTCCTGT
>NZ_JBFUEE010000011.1:0-138483 GCF_056404355.1 Mesorhizobium sp. P2_D5 | reverse complement strand
GCTGACCTTCGGCTACATGGAGCAGCCCAACATCCCTCGCGCGCTGGCGATCTGCCGCAAGCAGGGCTGGAAGTTCGACATCATGACGACCTCATTCTTCCTGTCGCGACGTTCGCTCAAGGCCTCGCCCAATTCCGGCATGCCGGTTTGGCAGGACCGGTTGTTCATTGGCCTGGCGCGTACGGCGGCCGACGCGACCGAATATTTCCAGATCCCGACCGGCCGTGTGGTAGAGATCGGTACGCAGGTGGCGATCTGACGGGCCCTTGCCGATGAACGGCTGAGGAGGCGGGAATGAGCGGCGAATTGGTGCTTGTTACCGGTGGCTCCGGCTTCCTCGGCGCGCATTGTATTCTCGAACTGCTGAACGCCGGCTACCGTGTTCGCACGACCGTGCGCTCGGCCAAACGCGAAGCCGATGTTGTGGCCATGCTCAAGGCAGGCAGCACCGAGCCTGGGGCGGCGCTCTCGTTTGCCGTCGCCGATCTGATGGCCGATGCGGGCTGGCCGGATGCGGTGGCCGGTTGCGACTATGTGCTTCATGTCGCCTCGCCATTTCCGCCCGGCGTGCCGAAACATGAAGACGACCTGATCATCCCGGCCCGTGAGGGCGCGCTCAGGGTGTTGCGCGCGGCGCGGGATGCGAACGTGAAGCGCGTCGTGCTGACCTCGTCTTTCGCGGCAATCGGTTATGGCAAGCTGCCGCCCGGCGGGCAGCCGTTCACCGAGGAGAGCTGGACCGATCCGACGGCCAAGGTCAGCGCCTATGTGAAATCGAAGACGCTCGCCGAACGCGCCGCCTGGGATTTCATTGCCGCGGAGGGTGGCAAACTGGAACTCGCGGTCGTCAATCCGGTCGGTATCTTCGGGCCGGTGCTCGGCCCGGACCATTCGACCTCCACAGAATTTGTCCAGCGTATGCTGAACGGTGCCATGCCGGGGCTGCCGCGCCTGTCTTTCGGCGTTGTCGACGTGCGCGACGTGGCGGACCTGCATGTGCGTGCCATGACCAATCCTGCCGCCAGGGGCAAACGATTCCTGGCGGTTGCCGGCGATTTCATGACCGTGCGGGAGATCGCGCAGACTTTGAAAACGCGACTGGGCGATGCCGGGGCGCGCGTCTCGACGCGGGAACTACCCGATTGGCTGGTGCGCATCGTGGGCCTGTTCAACCCGGAAGTCGCACAGTTGGTGCCGGAACTGGGCAAGGTCAAGAATGCAACCAAAGCAAGAGCCGTGCGCCTGCTAAGCTGGGCGCCGCGATCACGCGAGGACGCGCTGGTTGCCACCGGCGAAAGCCTCATCCGGCTCGGTCTGCTCAAAAAGGCGAAGTAGCGCCGGAAGCCGGGGTTCGGCTTCCGGGACCACTCACCGACCGTCAGCCCGCCAAGGCAGCCTTGTTGGTCTCGAGGAACTGCTTCAGCGACACCGACTTGCGGCCGGAGAGCTTTTCCACGGCGTCCGTCACCATGCCAAGACCGCCGCCCCGCGTGGTGGCGTCGAAGGACACCAGAAGCTTGGCGAAGGGCTCAGGCAGGCCGGCTGCCTTCATGCCCTCGGTTAGGGCGTCGTCGGAAAGCTGCACGACCTGGATGGGCTTGCCGGTGACTTCGGTGACGAGGGCCGCGACCTCGGCGGTCGTATAGGCCTGGGGTCCTGTCAGCGTGTAGGTCGCGCTCTCGTTGGTGCCGGAGGCGAGCCCTGCGGCGATCGCCGCCGCGAGATCGTCGCGCGCGCCGTAGGAAATGCGGCCATCGCCCGCCGACGTGTACCATTGGCCCGATGCCAGGATTTGCGGCGTTGCCATGAACAGGTTCTCGTCATACCAGCCATTGCGGAAGATCGTATGGGGAATGCCGCTCGCCTTGATCGCTTGTTCGGTGTCGTAGTGGTCGGGCGCGAAATGGACCGGTGAACCCGGCTCGGGGTTAGGCATCGAGGTGTAGAGCAGGTGGGCGACGCCGGCCTTGCTGGCCGCGGTGACGGCCGCGAGCTGCTGCTCACGGCGCTTTCCCTGCACCTCAAGTTCGTTGGTCGAGATGATGAGCGCCCGGCTGGCGCCCGCGAAGGCCTTGGCAAGCGATGCCGGATCGTTGAAGTCGGCGGCCCTGACGACAACGCCGCGCGCCGCCAGGTCGGCAAGGTTGGCCGGCGTGCGCGTGGTGGCGATGATCTGCGCCGCCGGGACGTTGAATGTGTCCAGCAGGTGGTTGATGACGCTGCGGCCGAGTTGGCCTGAAGCGCCGGTGACGAGGAGGGTTTTGCTCATTGGAGATCCTGGCATAGGTCGGAGAGGAGGGGCTAAAGGTGGTCTCAAAAAGAGACCAGCACTAAAATAGGAATTGACCCGTGGCCGTAAAGAAGGCAGTTTTTCGGGAGGTAGGCACAGCCAGGGAACCAGCCGTGGACAGCACCATCGTCAATCTCAGATCCAAGCTCGAGATCTACAAATCCTTGAGCGATGGCGGCAACATCGCCGATTGCCCGGTTCGCGACGTGATCCAGGGGCTGAACGGCAAATGGAGCTCACTGTTGATGGCGGCACTGGCCGAGCAGCCCTATCGCTTCGGCGAGCTGCGGCGGCTGGTGCCCGACATTTCACAGCGCATGCTCACCCAGACGCTCTACGACCTGCAGCGCGACGGCTATGTGCATCGCGAAGTGTTCCCGACCAAACCGCCGAGCGTTGAATACAGCCTTACCGACCTTGGACGCTCGATGTTCGGCGCCTTGCACCAGCTGATCCTGTGGGCCGAGCTCAACCACGACGCGGTGCGCAACGCGCGCGCCGGTTTTGATGCGGCCCAAGGGTGAGCCGGCCAGCGAAGCGGACAAAGCCAAGGGCTGCGGCTTGATTTAGTCCGTCCGCTGAAGGATTGTCCGGCCAGTTCGGCGTTGGGGGCATTGGCATTTCCTACGATATCGCGATTGCCGGGGCCGGCCCGGCGGGGCTCGCCATGGCGCTCTATCTCAAGCGCGCCGGGCACAAGGTCACCATCTTCGAGCGCTTCGAGGAGCCGAAGCCGGTCGGTTCCGGGCTGATCTTGCAGCCGACCGGGCTGACGGTGTTGGCTGATCTCGGCCTGCTCGATGACATCATGGCGCTGGGCAGCCGCATCGACCGACTGCATGGCGCCGATGCGGCTACCGGCCGCACTGTTCTCGACGTCCGCTATGATGCCCAGCGCGGCCACCGCTTCGGGCTGGCAATGCATCGGGCGGCTCTGTTCGGCGTGCTCTTTCGTGCTGTGCGGCGCGAAGCGATCGCCATCGAGACAGGTGTCGAGATCGAGACTCTGGAGACCGGCGAACGGGCAACGCTGGTTTGTGGCAACGGCCGCAGGGAAGGGCCGTTCGACTTCGTCGTCGACGCCAGCGGCTCACGCTCGAAACTGCGGCAGTGCACGGGCAATGCAGGCGCGCCACGGCCGCTCACCTACGGCGCGTTCTGGGCCTCGCTGCGCTGGCGCGATGAAGGTTTCGACGAGCACGCGCTATTGCAGCGCTACGACAAGGCCAGCGTGATGATCGGTGTGCTTCCGATCGGCCGGCCGCAGCCGGGCGCTGAAAAGATGGCGGCCTTCTTCTGGAGCCTGAAGCCGGCCGACGCCGATGAGGTGCGCGACCGGGGCCTCGAAGCCTGGAAGGAGAGGGTGGTTCGGTTGTGGCCCGAGAGCGAGGCATACACCAGCCAGATCGAGGATTTCGACCAGCTCTCGCTGGCGCGCTACGGCCACCACACGATGAAGTGGCCGGCCGGCCGGGGGCTGGCCGTCATCGGCGACGCGGCGCATTCGACCAGTCCGCAACTCGGGCAAGGGGCGAACATGGCGCTGCTCGACGCGGCGGCGCTCAGCCATGCGCTGGCGCGGACGCCAAACGTCGAGGTGGCACTTGAAGCCTATGCGAAGGCACGGCGGTGGCACGTGCGTGTCTTCCAGGCGCTGTCGCTGGCGTTCACGCCCTTCTACCAGTCGGACTCCATGGCGCTGCCCTTCATCCGCGACAGGCTGGTGGCGACGGTGGCAAGAATCCCGCCGGCGCCACAGTTCCTTGCCTCGATGGTGGCCGGCACGGTGGTCGATCCGTTCAGGCGCATCGGGCTCAAGGAAGCGCGATGGCCAGCTCGTTCCGCTGAATAATCGTCGAGAGTTGCGACTTCTTCGCCTGCAGAAAGGCATGCAGGCGCTGCGGGTAGTCCGGCGCGACGGCGTGCCTGATCGACGGGCGCTCCTTCAACGCCTGGCGCCAGGCCCGGACGAACGGCTTGCCGTCCAGAATGCTGAAATCGCCGATCCGGTCGAAGACGTCGAGATATCTGAAAACAGGGCCGTGGACGGCGTCGACAAGTGAGAAGTGCTCGCCGGCGAACCATGGTCCGTTCCGTTCGGTGTCCGCCATCTCGGCTTCGAGACGATCGAACATCGCCGACAGCGCGCTGGTTTCGGCGAGGAAGCCGGCCTCCGTCGAGGCCGAATAGAACCGGCCGATGGCGTTGAGGATTGCCGAGCCGAACTCGATCCAGGCACGATGCCGGGCGCGGGCATAGGGGTCGGCGGGGTGGAGGGGATTGGCTTGTGTCTCTTCGAGGAATTCGAGAATGACAGCGGATTCGAAGATCACCGTTTCCTCGCCATTTCGCTGCACGCGCAGCAGCGGCACCTTGCCGAGCGGCGAGATCGCTCTGAACCAGGCCGGCTTGTTGGCGAGGTCGATATCGACGCGCTCGAACGGCACGCCCTTTTCGGCCAGTGAAATCGCCGCGCGCTGCACATAGGGGCAGAGAGGATGGCTGACGAGAGTGAGCTTGTCGGTCATCTCACTCTCCCCAGACGTAGTTCAACGCGCCGTCCTCGACGCGCGTCGACAGGAACATCAGGCGGGAATCCTTTGGCGCCGGACCATCGACGCGGTCACCGCTGGCCATATCGAACGAGGCGCCGTGCCATTGGCAGACCAGTCTGCCGTCCTTGCAGTCGAGCGGGCCACCAAAGTGCAGACAGACATTGGCGGCGGCGCGGATACGCTCGCCGCTGCGGTAGACATGGACCTCGCGGCCGAAGAACGGGGCGATCAGGCTGCCCGTCTGCGGAATGTCGGCGACCTTGCAGATTTCGTGTTTCATGACGCGTCCTCAACGTTGATGCAATTGCATCTATATAGATGCATCTGCATTGACCGTCAAGCTTGATGCAATTGCATCTATCGCCTATGGTGGGCCATGACTGAGAAAGCCATGCCTTCGCCCGAAGCCATCACGGCCTGGGCCCGCCTGATGCGCGTTTCGCGCCAGCTTCTGGAAAGTGCTGAAGACGCTTTGAAGGCGGGCGGCCTGCCACCGCTTGCCTGGTACGACGTGCTGCACGAACTCGCCGAGGCGGGTGAGGGCGGCTTGCGGCCGTTTCAGCTGATCGAGCGCACTTTGTTTGCGCAATACAACGTCTCGCGGCTGCTGGCCCGGCTCGAGGCAGACGGGGTGGTAGAGAAACTGCCGGTGGCCGATGACGGCCGCGGCCAGACCATCCGTATCACGGCCAGGGGCCGCGAGATGCGTCGCCAGATGTGGGCTGTCTATGGGCGGTCGATCAGCGAACTGGTCGGCGCCAAACTCTCCGCGGATGAGCTGAACATGGTGTCGGCACTCCTGGGTCGATTGCGCCATCCGCCCGTTGTGGACTGACGTTTTAGCGCCGGTCAGGCCGAATGACTGCCCCAGAGAAAGGCCAGTGTCGCCAGCACGCCAAGGGCCACGCGAACCCGGTGCAGATCGCCCCACTTGACGATCAGGGACCGGGCTTGCGGATTGCCGGCGCCTGCGTCCATCCGCCTCCAGCACCCTGTTGGTCGGCATCATGGCGATCAGCGTCCACGGCCAGGGCAGGATGATCAGCACCGCGCCGACCAGAAAGGCGAAACCGCCAGTCTGCCACCAGGCAATGAGACCCAGAACGCAAACAACAATGGCAATCGACGCCTGCATGGCGGCGCCACGCTTGTAGGAAGGTTGCCATTCCTGCAGCAGCGCCTTGTCGTCGAGACGCGCCGGTTGCTCGGCGACACTGACGTAGATCGCGGCGCCAGAGAATACGGCGGCAACCATCAAGGCCAACAATCCGATCAGCATCTTCGTTCCCCGCGCAGGCGTCCGGCACGACGCCATGTGGATAGAAATAGGACTTGCATGGATCGGGACAATACGCCATAGAAGTGTCGAACCGTAACGTACGGTACGGCTTGCCGGAAATAACCGGCCGGCCTTGCCTGCCGAGAGAAGAGCGTGTTGGACATCGTGCCCGAGATCGACACCAGCGAAGCGCTGACGGAGCGGCAGAAAGCCGTGCTCGATGCAGCGCTGCGGCTGCTCGTCGAGGAGGGCGATCAGCTGACCATGACCGCCGTGGCGCGTCGGGCAAGCTGCTCCAAGGAAACGCTCTACAAATGGTTCGGCGACCGTGACGGGCTGCTGACGGCGACGGTGCAGTGGCAGGCGTCCAAGGTGCGGGTGGCGCAGGTCGATGGCAAAGGGCTCGATCTTGTGTCGCTGATAGCAAGCCTCGAACGCTTCGCTTCCGACTGGCTGAAGGTTATTTCGAGCGACACTTCGATCGCGCTCAACCGCGTAGCGGTCAGTCATGCTGGTTCCGGCAAGGATAACCTTGGCGCCGTAGTGCTGGAGAATGGCCGCTTCGCTTTGGCCAAGCGGCTGAAGCCGCTGCTTGAGGCCGGCCGACAGGCCGGATTGCTCGACTTTGCGGATGCCGAGACGGCGTTCCGCACCTTTTTCGGGCTGGTCGCCCGCGACGTGCAGATCCGTCTGCTGCTCGGCGACCGGCTGGAATTGACTGAGGCGGCGATCGGCGGCGATGCCGCGCGGGCGACGCAGCAGTTTCTCGCTCTTTTCAAGAGCAACAACCGGCCGCAAGGCCTCTGATTCATAACCGGGAAGGAAGACAAAATGCGTGTCTATTACGATCGCGATGCCGATCTCAATCTGATCAAGGGCAAGAAGGTTGCTATCATCGGCTATGGCAGCCAGGGCAGGGCGCACGCGCTCAACCTCAAGGATTCCGGCGCCAAGGACATCGCCATCGGCCTCAAGGCCGGCTCGGCGACCGCCAAGAAGGTCGAGGCCGACGGTCTCAAGGTGATGAGCGTGGCGGACGCGGCCAAATGGGCCGACCTGATGATGATGGCGACGCCTGACGAGCTGCAGGCCGACATCTATCGCAACGAGATCGCGCCGAACATTCGTGACGGTGCTGCAATCGCCTTCGCGCACGGCCTCAACGTGCATTTCGGCCTGATCGAGCCGAAGGCCTCGGTCGACGTCGTCATGATCGCGCCGAAGGGCCCTGGCCACACGGTGCGCGGCGAATACCAGAAGGGCGGCGGCGTGCCGTGCCTGGTCGCGGTCAACCAGGACGCCTCCGGCAATGCGCTTGACCTGGCGCTGTCCTATGCCTGCGGCGTCGGTGGCGGCCGTTCGGGCATCATCGAGACCAATTTCCGTGAGGAGTGCGAGACCGACTTGTTCGGCGAGCAGGTCGTGCTTTGCGGCGGCCTGGTCGAGCTGATCCGCGCCGGCTTCGAGACGCTGGTGGAAGCCGGCTACGCGCCGGAAATGGCCTATTTCGAATGCCTGCACGAGGTCAAGCTGATCGTCGACCTGATCTATGAAGGCGGCATCGCCAACATGAACTATTCGATCTCGAACACCGCCGAATGGGGCGAATATGTCTCGGGCCCGCGCATCATCACCGCCGAGACCAAGGCCGAGATGAAGCGCGTCCTGAAGGATATCCAGACCGGAAAATTCACTTCGGAATGGATGCAGGAATATCGCGCCGGCATGTCGCGCTTCAAGGGCATTCGCCGCAACAATGACAGCCACCAGATCGAGGAAGTCGGCGCCAAGCTGCGCGCGATGATGCCGTGGATTTCCAAGAACAAGCTGGTCGACAAGGCCAAGAACTAAGTTAAATCCACGTTCTTGCCTTTGCGTGTCCTCGGGCTTCGCCCTGCGGGCACGCGGGGATTTCCAAGAACAAGCTGGTCGACAAGGCCAAGAACTGAACCTTGCGCTCGAAGTCCTTGGGTTCGAAGAGCTGAAAATGAAAAACGGCGCCACATGGCGCCGTTTTTCATGTCAGGGCTCCGCTACAGCTAGCTCGTCAATAGGGCGAGTAGCACTGCTGACGCGGGCCGCCATAGGGCTGGAACGTGTTGTCCCAGGCGCGATACGACCGGTAGCGGTTATAGCACCATTGGACATGGGCGCTCGAAACCCGCGTGCGGTAGTAGCGGCGCGGTGGCGCGTCGTAGTAATTGTAGTTGTTGTACATGCTGCCGATGCCGAGCCCAAGGCCAAGGCCTAGAAGGGCAGCCGCGCCGTCATCGTAGTAGCCGCCGCCGTGATAATGATGGCGACCATGGCGCCAACGCCAATTGTCTCCATTGTTCCAGTTTCCGCCGCCGCCATTCCAGTGTCCGTGGCCACCGTTCCAGTGTCCGTTTCCGCCATTCCAATTGCCCGACCGGCGCCATCTCCAATTGCCGCCATTGTTGCCGCCCGCCCAGCCTTCGCGAACCACCATCGGCGCCGCAGTGCTGGCGGGGATCGACACGTCGGGCTGCATCATCGGCCCTGCGGCGGACGGCGCCGTGACGCCGGACAGGATACCGAGGGCAATCAGCCCGGATTTGACCGTGGAAGAAAAGAGCGAGTTCATTGCACTCTCCAAGAGATACAGGCCCCACGCCTATTTTAGGGGGCCTATTGTGGATGTTTGCATCTGAACGGCGGATGAACGGAAAGGTTCCGTCAACCATGGCGCGAGTGGCGTCAGGACCGATCGATCTCCGCTGGCGGTCCTGCGACCTTGTTTTCCGCCGCGCTTGCGGGCAAAGGTCATGACATGTCGCTGCGCCTCGCCACCTTCAATGTCGAGAACCTGATGAACAGGTTCGATTTTTCCGGCTATCGCAACCAGCTCAACGAGGATCGCACGCTGGCGCTGTTCGATATCCAGAGCGAGGCGGAATACAAGATGCTGGAGCAGGCGCGCGCCATAGCCCAGTCCGACGATACGCGCCAGCTGACGGCGCTGGCGATCGCGGCAACCCGCGCCGACATCATCTGCATGCAGGAGGTCGACAACATCGAGGCGCTGAAGGCCTTCGAATATGGCTATCTGTTCAAGATGGTGGGGCAGGGCTACCGGCAGAAGTACACCACATCGGGCAATGATTCTCGTGGCATCGACGTTGCCGTGATGATGCGCAACGAGACCGCGCAGGGCCAGGCGATCGAATTCGTGCGCATGACCAGCCATGCCTACGTCACCTACGAACAGTTCGGGCTGCACACGCCGGAGCTCGAGGCACTCGGCAACCAGGCCAATGAGCGCATCTTCCGGCGCGACTGCCTGGAAGTCGACGTGACCGTGGGCGGCGTGCCGCTGACGCTTTATCTGGTGCACTTCAAGTCGATGGGCTCGCCCCGCAACGGGCTCGACGGACGCGAAGCGACGATGCCGGTGCGCATCGCCGAGGCTCAAGCCGTGCGCCGGATCATCGAGGAGCGCTTCGGCAAGGACCACGCTGCCGACAAGCGATGGGCGGTCTGCGGTGACATGAATGATTACCGGCAACGCGTGAAGATCGCCGGCGACGCGATCGACGGCCACCGCTTCGAGGTGGTCAACGAGAACCAGTCCTGCATCAACGTGCTGACAGAAGGCGGCTTCTGCGAAAACGTCGTCGAGCGGCGGCCGGAGATGAACCGCTGGAGTTTCTACCACACGCGCGGACCGGAAGAACGGCATCTGTGCCAGCTCGACTACATCCTGTTGTCGAAAGGGCTCGCCGCCAGCAATGCGACGGCTGTTCCAGACATCATCCGCAACGGCCAGCCCTGGCGCACGATTTTCCCGCCCGGCCAGGAGGTCGACCGGTTTCCGCGCGCCGGCTGGGACCGGCCGAAGGCATCCGATCACTGTCCCGTGGCGATCACCTTGGACATGACTTGAGACGCCGATGAGTTTCGACCTGCCGCGCAATGTCATCCTGCCGGTCGATGCCGTCGACGTGCGGCTCGATCCCAGCACGCACCCGTTCGCACTGGATAATGCGGAGGCAATCGTCGAGAACTGGCAGCGCGAGCTGGCAGCCAAGCCGGCGCTGTTCGACGGCACGGTGGTGCTGCTGTCGCAACTCACCTATCGCGACAACCGTCTTGTCGGCCGCTGCCATGCGGTCAACTACTCCACCTTCATGCTTTGGCGTAAGCGGCGCGAGAATTCGGGCGCCGAACATGCCTATGCCCATGCCGTGCTGGTGGCCGGCGACAATGCGCTGGTGGCGATCCGCATGGGCTCGCACACGGTCAATGCCGGGCGCGTCTATTTCGCCGCCGGCTCGTTCGAGCCCATCGACTTTCGCGACGGCCAGGTCGACGTCGATTTCAACATGATCCGCGAGGTGCGCGAGGAGACCGGTCTGGATCTGTCGGACGCGCCACGCGGCAAGCGCTACCACGTCCTGTCGACGGCCAGCGGTACGGTGATCTTCCGCCGCTATCGCGAGACCGCGCCGGCCGACGAACTTGCCCGGCGAATCTCAGCCTTCGTCGCCACAGAGACCGAGCCGGAAATCGAGGGGCCGGTCATCATCCGCCACGCCGCCGACCTGCCGGACGGGTTGGCGGCACATATGAAGCCGCTGGTCGAGTGGCATTTTGCGGGCGTGGACTAACGACGCGTCTTGTCCTGCGCCGCCTTGCGATCGTTGCGGGCGGCGACGAAGAACAAGATAAAGCCAAGACCCAGCAAGCCGCCCATCGCCATTCCCATGGTCTGTCCGACGACTGCCTGGAAATCGGCGGCGACCCGATCGGGATTGGCCATGCCGAAGCGGGCGAGATACCACCAGATGCCTGCAAGGACTGCTTCGATGACGACCATCGCCAGGATCAGTCGTGTCTTCTTGCTCATGCTTTGTTCGCCCCCGACCAGAGATATCTTGCCTTAGGCGTGGAGATCGCCGAGTCGATCGAATCTCATCGAAATGAGGTCGATTTGGGAGTGAAGGCGGCGGCACGCAACGCGCGGCCCCCCCTTGCATGCCGCCAATCCGCCTGCTACATACTGAACCATATGGTTCAGTATTATTCTCAGACCCGCTTGGATGCCTCGTTTGCCGCGCTCTCGGACGCCACCCGACGCGGCGTTCTGGAGCAGCTCGGGCGTACAGACGCTTCGATCACGGAGCTTGCCGAGAAGTTCCACATGACCCTCACGGGCATGAAGAAGCACGTCGGCGTCTTGGAGCAGGCCGGGCTCGTCACCACGGAGAAGGTTGGGCGCGTGCGGACCTGCAAGCTCGGCCTACGCGGACTGGAGGAAGAGACGGCTTGGATCGAGGGGTACCGCCAGCTCTGGGACGCACGCTTCAACGAGTTGGACCAGATTGTCGAGAAATTGAAACGGAAGGAGAAAGCCGATGGACAAAAGAAGCGAGAGTGAGCCCATGAACAACCGTACGACGGTCGAACGGAAGTCCGACCGAGAGCTGGTCGTTACGCGAACCGTCAACGGCCCGGCGCGCATCGTGTTCGAGGCGTGGACCAAGCCCGAACTGTTCAAGCAGTGGTGGGCGCCGAAGTCGATGGGCATGTTCCTGCGTTCCTGTGAGATGGATGTTCGTACCGGTGGCACCTACCGTCTGGTGTTCGGCCACGATGCCTCAAACTCTGACGAGTTCTTCGGCAGGTATATCGAAGTGACACCACACTCGCGCCTCGTCTGGACCAATGACGAAGGTGGTGACGTTGGACCCGTCACCACGGTGACCTTCGAGGAAAAGGGTGGCAAGACGCTGCTGGTCCTGCACGAACTCTATCCCTCGAAGGAAGCTCTCGACGCTGCCGGGACCGGGGCGGCGGATGCGATGGGCGAGCAGTTCGAGCAACTGGACGAGCTTCTCGTCGCCCTGGGCGCGGTCGGGGGACGGTCATGAGGTTGTCCGCGCATGGAGTAGCGTCGACCGGTCGTTGATCGGACGGCGACAGCAAACATCCCAAGCTTGTGGATGGAGGTCCCCGTCGGGCTGGCCCGGGCTTACTCGTGCCGCAGCGCGTCGATCGGGTCGAGCCTGGCGCCACGCAGGGCCGGGAAGAAGCCGAACACCATGCCGATCAGTGCCGAGAAACCGACGGCGAGGAGGATGACCGCCGGGCTCGGTGCGAAGGGTATCGTCAGCGTCACCGCGGCAAGGCCGGCCAGCGCTAGGCCAATCAGGATGCCGATGATGCCGCCGAGCAGCGACAGCACCGTCGCCTCGACCAGGAACTGGATGAGGATGTGCTTTTCATGCGCGCCGATGGCGAGCCGGATGCCGATCTCGCGCGTGCGCTCGGTGACCGAGACCAGCATGATGTTCATGATGCCGATACCGCCGACCAGCAGGCTGACGCCGGCGACAGCACCCAGCATGCCGGTCATGGTGGTGGTGGCGCTGGCCATGGCGTCGGCGATCTGGGTCATGTCGCGGATGGCGAAATCGCTCTCGCGGTCGGGGGTGACGCGCCTGATATCGCGCAAGATATCCTCGACGCGCGGCTGCAGTTCGCTGGTCGGCGTCGTGTCGTCGGCGGCGATGTAGATGTTGTCGATGTCGCGGTTGCCGGCGATGCGGCGTTGATAGGCATGCAGCGGCATCAGCACCACATTGTCCTGGTCCTGGCCGAAGCCGGTATAGCCCTTGGGCTCGAGCAGCCCGATGATCTTGCAGGAGGTGCGGTTGACGCGGATGAACTCACCTTCCGGGTCACCGGCGCCGAAGAATTGCTGGCGCACCGTCTCGCCGATCAGGCAGACGCCGGTGCCGGAGCGGGTTTCGGAATCGCTGAACGGACGGCCGGAAACCAGCTTCCAGTCGCGCGCATCGAGATATGCGCTGTCGGTGCCGGTGACGCCCGAGGTCAGGCTTTCGGTGCCGAAGATGACGCGGACCTGCTTTTGCGAGGCCGGCGAAATGGCGCGCGCGCCGGTTAGATGCGCGACCAGTGCCGCGAGGTCCTTTTCGGCCAGCGGACGGACCACCTGGTCGAGCCCGCCCGGACCGCCGGGCCCAGCCGGGCGGCCGGAGCGGACGACCAGCAGGTTGCTGCCGAGCTTGGAGATGTCGGCCTTGACCTTTTGCGTGGTGCCGGAGCCGATGGTGAGCATGGCAATGACGGCGGCAACGCCAATGACGATGCCGAGCAATGTCAGGAACGAACGCAGCACGTTGCGGCGGATCGAGCGCAAGGAGAGGCGGACAGTTTCCCAGATCATGGTTACGCCGTCTCCAGCTTCATGGAATCGGAAGCGACGTGGCCGTCGAGGAAGCGAATGGTGCGCTCGGCATAGCCGGCGACGTCGGCCTCATGCGTGACCATGGCGATGGTCAGGCCAAGTTCGGTGTTGAGCTGCGTCAGCAACTCCATGATCTCGTGCGTGCGCGCGGTGTCGAGATTGCCGGTCGGCTCGTCGGCGACGAGCAGCGTCGGCCTTGTGACGATGGCGCGCGCGATCGCCACGCGCTGCTGCTGGCCGCCGGACAGTTCGGCAGGCGTGTGGTGCTCGCGGCCGACAAGGCCGACCTGGGACAGCGCCTGCATGGCAAGATCGCGGCGCTCGTGAGCGGCAACGCCGCGATAGATCAGCGGCAGTTCGACATTTTCCGCCGCCGTGGTGCGGGCCAACAGATTGTAGCCCTGGAAGACGAAGCCGACATAGAGGTTGCGCAGCATGGCGCGGCGGTTGCGGTCGAGCCGGCCGGCGTCGATGCCCATGAAGGAATAGGTGCCGGCCGTCGGCGTGTCGAGGCAACCGATGATGTTCATCGCCGTCGACTTGCCGGAGCCGGATGGGCCCATGATGGCGACGAATTCGCCGCGCCGGATGGCAAGATCGACGCCGGCCAGCGCATGGACCTTGGCTTCGCCCTGGCCGTAGCTCTTCCAGACCTTGTCGAAGGTGATGAGGGCAGCACCGGCAGCCACGGCCTCAGCTCCGCTGCTGCGATGCGGTGATGACCTCAGCGCCTTCCTTGAGGCCCGAGGTGATCTCGGTCAGTTCGCCATCGGTTGAGCCGATCCTGACGTTGACCGGATGCGGCCGCCCATTCTCCAGCACATAAAGCGTGCGCGAGCCGTCGGTGGGCGTCGTCGCGGCCTGGCGCTGGCGGTTGCCGCCGGGGCGACCCATGCGGCCAGTGAACAGGTCGCTGAGGCTCCAGCCACGGGCCGCCTGCTGGGCCGGGCGATAACGGAAGGCGGTGGCGGGTACAGTGAGCACGTCCTTGGCCTGCCGTGTGACGACCGAAACGGTTGCGGTCATGCCGGGCCGCAGCAACAGCTCGTTGTTGTCGACCTCAAGCCGTGCATTGTAGGTGACGACGCCGTCGGTGGTGACCGAGGCATAGGAAATGTCGCGGATCTCGGCGTCGAACGGCCGGTCCGGGAAGGCATCGACGGTGAAACGGGCATGCTGGCCGGTCTTGACCGCGCCGATGTCGGCCTCGTCGACCGCCGCCACCAGCTCCATGTTTCTGAGATCGGCTGCGATGATGAACAGCACCGGCGCCTGCAGCGAGGAGGCGACCGTCTGGCCGGGGTCGACCGAGCGCGTCAGCACGATGCCGTCGATCGGCGCATAGATGGTGCTGTTGGCGAGGTCGGTCTGCTGTGATTTCAGATCGGCATTGGCGATGGCGAGATTGGCCTCAGCGCTGTCGAGTGCCGCCTTGGAGCGGTCGCGCGTCGCGGTCGCCGCCTCGAGCGACTGGTCGGTCGCCATGCCACGATTGGTCAGCGAGGCCGCGCGGACAAGCGCCTTCTCATTCTCGGCGAGCGTCACCGTGGCGTCCTCGACATTGGCGGCCGCTCCCTTGGCGGACGCCTGCGCCCGCTCGATCTGGACCTGCAGCTTGGCGGTGTCGAGGGCGGCCAGCACATCGCCCTTCTTGACCTGCTGGTTCTCCTCGACGGACACCGAACGGATGATGCCGGACAACTGGCTGGAAATGTCTACCTGGGTGAGCGGCTGCAGAGTGCCGGTCGCCGATACGGCGACGGTGAGATCGGCCTTGGCGGCCGGCACGGTGGTGTAGTCGATCTTGGCCGGCGAGCCGGCATACCACTGATAAAGGCCAAGCCCGGCGGCAAGCACGATCAGTGTCAGCAGCGCATAGAGCCAGCCACGCCGGCGCGTCTTGCGCAGACCTCGCGTGTCGAGCCCGAGCGCCGTCTCGATGGCGGAATCCGATTCCGTCTTTGGCAGATTGACAATCTGGTCCACGTCGGACCCCTATGATGCGCAATGTCCCTATCTGTGCACAGATCAGGCTGACTGGTTCAAATATCAAATTAAATTTCGCCCATGTTGGGATTGAGGCAGGCATGCAAACCCGGAATTACTTACTTTACGACGTGTTTACGACCGAGCGACTGGCCGGCAACCCGCTGGCCGTGGTGTTGGATTGCAAAGGTCTGGACACGGCCGCGATGCAGGCCATCGCGCGTGAGTTCAATCTGTCCGAATCGGTCTTCGTGTTGCCGCCGGACAATCCCAAGCACAAAAACCGCATCCGGATCTTCACCCCCGACTATGAAATGCCGTTCGCCGGCCATCCGACAGTGGGTTCGGCGATCGCGCTGGCCGAACTGGCGGGAGATGGCGGCGCTGGCATCTTCGTGCTGGAAGAAAACATCGGTCCGGTGCGTTGCGCCGTCAGCAAGCATGATGGCGACACCTTCGCCGAATTCGATCTGGCGAAGCTGCCGGAGCCGCTGAAGCTCGAAGCCGATCCGGAGGCGATCGGCGCGGCCCTTGGGCTGGCGCCGCATGAGATCGGCTTCGAGAATCACCGCGTCTCGTTCTGGTCGGCGGGTGTGCCCTATGTCACCATCCCGGTTGCCAATCTCGAAGCGGCGGGCCGAATCCGGCTGGACAACCAGGCGTGGTCGGAACTGGCGCCGCGCAAGAGCGAGTGGGCCTTTGCCAGCCCCTATGTCTATTGCCGCGAGACGGTGAACCACGAAAGCGCGTTCCATGTCCGCATGATCGTGCCGGGCACGCCGTCCTATGAGGATCCGGCGACCGGCTCGGCGGCGGCCGCCTTCGCCGGCGCGATTATGCATTTCGACGCGCCGACCGACGGTGTTTCGCAACTGTGGATCGAGCAGGGGCTGGAGATGCACCGGCCGTCGCGCATCCGCCTCGAACTGACCGTGCAAGGCGGAAAACTGGCCTCGGCACGCATCGGCGGCAACGCGGTCAAGGTGGCGGAAGGCAGACTGTTCGTCTAACCGCAGACGGGCACTTCGAGCCTGTTCCATCCCGATAAAATCGGGATGGGGCTCGGTCTTTTTGTATGAGCATGATCTCTTCCGAAAACCGGATTCCACTTTTCGGGATCATGCTCCAGGCGATTTGTCGGGAAATGATTCCGGCAGGGCTGGACAGGACCGATGGTGGCGGCTATATGCCCGCCAACGCCGGTTTTCGCCGGCCGAGTGGGTGCGTAGCTCAGTTGGTAGAGCAGCTGACTCTTAATCAGCGGGTCCACAGTTCAATCCTGTGCGCACCCACCAAATTCTTCAAAGACTTGGTGGAAAAGACCTGAAAACGAGACGCGTTGACGCGTCTCGGGCATGGGCCAGTTATGGTGCGGTCTTCCCAAGACTGGCTTTGAACCTGGCCCTCATGGCGATTTGACCGGCGGCGCCCTCAACGGGGCATCAAAGGCTGCGATTGCCGCGCCGAAAAATGCGGTTCAGAAACCTGCCGAGCCGAAATGCGATGCCGTCGTCCGCACTTTGATGGCCATCGGCATCAATGCTGGCCTTGCCGCCTGAAAAATCACTGATGAGCCACCAGAAGAAAACCAGGAAAACCGCCAGAATCGCAGTGTCGATCGGGCCGTAACTTGAATATCCATTACGCCGAAGCACAACTGCAAGCAGCACGGCGATAGTCACAGCAGCGGCGGCAGGATGAAGCTTTTTCATCCACCAGACCTATTCGAGAATCGCTACAATTGAAAGATACCGCCCTTGCTGTGATGCCTGTGGCTTGTCCGATCTATACGGGAAGTCGGCGTTTACTTCTCCGACACACCAGCTTCGGCAAAACTTGCCATGCGGGTGTGGCACTCCAGCGCCGAGCGGACGATGTTGACGGCGAGGCAGGCGCCGGAGCCTTCGCCGAGCCGCATGCCGAGATCGAGCAGCGGGGGCAGGCCGAGCGCTTCGAGCAAGCCGCGATGGCCCGATTCGGCCGAGACGTGTGCAGCGATCGTATGGGCAAGGCCTGCCGGGTGCAGCCTTGCCAGTGGGGCGGCGGCGGCGGTGCAGACGAAGCCATCGAGCAGCACGGGTATGCCCAGATGGCGGGCGGCGAGCGTGGCACCGAAGATGGCGGCGAGTTCGCGCCCGCCGAGTGCAGCGGCAACCCCCAGCGGATCGGAAAGGGCGGCGGCATGGCGCTTTAGGCCGGCCTCGATGGCGACCACCTTGCGCTTGAGGCCAGCGTCGTCGACGCCGGTGCCGCGGCCTGTCCATTTTTCCGCACCGCCGCCGAACAGCGCTGCCGAAATAGCGGCGGCCGGCGTGGTGTTGCCGATGCCCATTTCGCCGAAGCAGACCAGATCGAGGTCCTTCGTCACCGCGTCACAGCCGGCTGACACGGCTGCGAGAAACGCCTTGTCGTCCATCGCCGGCCTTTGCGTGAAGTCGCCCGTGGGATGGTCGAGATCGAGCGGAATGACGTCGAGTTCGGCGCCGGCGATGCGGGCGAGCTGGTTGATGGCGGCACCACCGCCGGCGAAATTCGCCACCATCTGCACCGTGACTTCGGAAGGATAGGCCGACACCCCTTGCGCGGTGACACCGTGGTTGCCGGCGAAGACAAAGACCTTCACCCGGTCGAGTTTTGGCATATCGCGGCCCTGCCAGCGTGCCAGCCATGCTGCGATTGTTTCCAACCTGCCGAGGCTGCCTTGCGGCTTGGTCAGCGTGTCCTGGCGGCGGGCGACCGCACTGGCGGCGGCATCGCTGCCGGCGGGTAGATCGACGCAAGCGGCGCGCAGTTCATCGAGCGATTTGAAGGGCATGGGGGCAAAGTCTCCGAAAGGGAATCAGGCCAAGGAGGAATCAGGAAAGAGCAACGGAAGCGACGAGCAGCACGGCGATTTCACTCAGCTGCTGCAAGGCGCCAATCGTGTCGCCGGTCTGGCCATCGATCTGGTTGAGGCAAAGGGCGCGGAAGGCGGCAAACAGCAGGCCAAGCAGGACAAGTGCGACAATGGCGCCGCCGAGCCCTATCAAAAGCAGCGGTACCGCGCCGAGCACGGCACCGGCGATGGCGGTTTCAAACGAAACCGTGCCGGAATCGGCCGAGAGACCATCGGATCGGGCCGGGGGCAAAAGGTGCATGAAGACGCCCAGCACGCCGCGCGAGGCGGCATGTGCGGCCAGGAGCGCGAAGAGGGCCTGCGTGGGTTCGACGAATTCCTGCAGCGCGCTCCAGCGGATCAGCAGCGACAGAGCGAGCGCTGCGGCGCCGTAGGCGCCGATACGGCTGTCGCGCATGATGTCGAGTTTGCGGCCGCGCGATTTGCCGCCGCCGAAGCCATCGGCGACGTCGGAGAGCCCATCCTCATGCAGGCAGCCGGTGGTGAGCAGGGTTGCCACAAGGGCAAGGGCCGCCGCCGGCCCCATGGCCAGGCCAAACCGTTCCGCCGTGGCAAAGACGATGGCGCCGATCAGGCCGACGACAAGGCCGGCAAACGGGGCGGCCCAGATCGCGGCGGCAAGGCTGCGGCCGCGAAAGTCAAAGACGGGCAGCGGCAGCCGGGTGAAGAAGACCAGGCAGAGCGCGATATCGCTAGGGATTTGCCGGGGCGAACGGCTGAAGCTCTGGAATTTGAGCCGGATTTCTTCCCAAAACCGGTTGCCATTTTTCGGGATCATGCTCTAGCCCCTCGCAATGGCGTGGAAGAAGGTGCCGCTGACATGGCCGCGCCGGTAACCCGAGGCGCCGATGGGGTTGCCCTGACCGTCGGCGAGGTCGGCCAGCGGCTCGTCATTGCCCGTCGCGATCATCTGCGCATAGTGGAATTCGTGGCCGCGGATCAGCGCGCCTTGCGCGCCCAGCGGACAATCGGCTCGCAGCCGCGCCTCGCGGTAACCGAGATTCATCTTGCGTTTGGCAAAGCTGGTGGAGTGACCGAGCAGGCCGAGCATTCCGTGTGTTTCGCCCGACGCGTCCTCCAGGGCTTCGCCCAGCACCATGAAGCCACCGCACTCGCCATGGATGGGCTTCGTCGCGGCGAATCTTGCCATTCCCGCGCGGAAATTCGTGGCAACGGCGAGCTTGCCGGCATGGAGCTCGGGATAGCCGCCGGGCAGCCAGCAGACATCGCAGCCTTCGTCGGGTGCCTCATCGGCGAGCGGCGAGAACGGGACGATCTCGGCGCCGGCCTTGCGCCAATGGGCCGCTACATGCGGATAGAGGAAGGTGAAAGCGGCATCCTCGGCCAGTGCAATGCGTTGGCCGGGCGGCGAAAGCGCGTCGTCAAAGCCCCCGGGCGCCGGGGTGAGGGGTGTCGCCAAGGCCATGATGGCATCGAGATCGAGCGACTTTTCCGCCATGTCGGCCAGCCGGTCGAGATGCGCCATCAGGTCGTCATATTCGCCGGCCTGGACGAGGCCGAGATGGCGCTCGGGCAGGTTCAGCGTCGGGTCGCGCAGGATGGCGCCGACAACGGGCAGGCCGATAGCCTCGATGGCATCGCCGGAGAGCCGGCGGTGGCGCTCGCTGCCCAGCCGGTTGAGCACGATTCCGGCCATGCGCACGTCCGGATCATAAGTGGCAAAGCCCTTGGCGACAGCGGCCGCCGTGGTCGACTGGCCGGAAACGTCGAGGACCAGCAGCACCGGCAGGCCATAGAGGCGGGCGAGGTCGGCTGCGGAGCCGGTGCGGCCGGGAGCCGCCGGAATGCCGTCGAACAGCCCCATGGCGCTTTCGAGGATGACGAAGTCGGTGTCGTCAGCCGCTTGCGCGGCCAGTGCGTTGAGCAGCGATGGCGGCATCGCCCAGCTGTCGAGATTGACGCCGGACAGACCGGTGGCTGCGGTGTGGAAGCCGGGATCGATATAGTCGGGGCCGGACTTGGCGCCGCGCACTTTCAAGCCCCGCCGGGTGAGCGCGCGCAGGATGCCGATGGTGACGCTGGTCTTGCCTGAGCCGGAGCGCGGTGCCCCGATGATGATGGCGCGGGCGCTCACGGGTTGCCCGCCAGTGCCGCGCGCATGGCAACGATGCCGCCAACGACGATCAGCGCCGGCGAGGTCAGCCCAGCGGCGGCGGCTTCCTCGGCAATGGTGGCGAGCGTGGCGACGACGGTCTGTTCCTGCGGCGTCGTCGCGGCAACGATGACTGCCGCCGGCGTCGACGGCGCCAGCCCACCGTCGAGCAGTGCGGCGGCGATGAGGGGCAGATTGGCCATGCCCATATAGACCACGACCGGCTGGCCGGTGCGGGCGATTGCGCTCCAGTCGATATCGTCATCGGAACCGGCGGCGTGGCCGGTGGCCAGGATCACCGCCTTGTTGATGCCGCGCACGGTGGCGGGGATGCCGGTCGCGGCCAGCGCGCTCAGCCCCGATGTCAGGCCGGGCAGCACGCGGAACGGGATATGCTCCCGCGCCAGCGCCAAGGCTTCTTCACCGCCACGACCGAAAATATAGGGATCGCCGCCCTTCAGCCTGACGACGCGGCGACCTTCGCGCGCCAGCCGGACCAACAGGGCGGTGATGTCGTCCTGCTTCATCGACGGTTTCCCGCCGCGCTTGCCGGCGAAGAAAAGCTCGGCGTTTGCGGCAACGGCGACGACATCGGAGGAGACCAGCGCGTCGTAGACCAATGCATCCGCCTCGGCCAAGGCCGCCAGCACTTCCAGGGTCAGGCAGCCGGGGTCGCCGGGGCCGGCGCCGGCCAGCCAGACATGGCCGGGCTCTAGCCGGCGCGGCTTGAAATTCAGCCGGGACAATGCCTGCTCGAGCGTGGCGTTCTCGCCCTTGTTCCTGGTGCTGGCGCTCACAATCCGTCCCGTCCGCGAAAACGCCGCTGGTAGTGGGCGTCGTACAATGAACTCTCGCCAAAGCCTTCCGCCGCCAGCGAACGGCCGACGAAGATGATCGCCGTGCGCTCCATCGGATCGGCAGCGAGTTGTGCCTCGATTGTTTCCAGCGTGCCAGTCAGCACGCGCTCGTCCGGCCAGGAGGCGCGGAAGACGATCGCCACCGGGCAATCCCCACCATAGTACGGCGTCAGCTCGGCGACGACGCGGTCGATGGCGTGGATGGCAAGGTGAATGGCGAGCGTGGCGCCGGTGCGGCCGAAACCAGCCAGCGTTTCTCCAGGCGGCATCTTTGAGGCGCGGCCGGAGATGCGGGTCAGCACCAGGCTTTGCGCGACTTCGGGGATGGTCAGCTCGCGGCGAAGTGCTGCGGCCGCGGCGGCGAAGGAGGGGACGCCCGGCGTCAGCGTGTAGGGAATACCGTGCTTTTCCAGCCGCCGGATCTGCTCGGCAACCGCGCTCCACACCGACAGGTCGCCGGAATGCAGACGGGCGACATCATGGCCGGCCTTGTGGGCCTCCAGATACGCGGCCTCGATCTCGTCGAGCGACATCGGCGCGGTGTCGATCAGTTTTGTCCCAGGCGCACAGTGCTGCAGCAATTCGGGCGCGACGATCGAACCGGCATGCAGGCAGACAGGGCAGCTTGCCAGCAACCTGGCGCCACGCAGCGTGATGAGATCGGCGGCGCCTGGACCGGCACCGATGAAATGCACGGTCATGGCGCGTCTCCGCTGATGGCGATGGCGCAGGTCACGGGGCCGTGCACTGTACGGGCTCCAAGCAGCCTCGCGCCCCTGCCGGCGACGGCAAGCGCGGATGCTTCGGAAACCGATGGCGTGCCGGCCAGATCCTGTGAGAGAACGGATTGGCTGAGCGTGGCCGACGAGGCTGCCTCGATCGCGGCCTCGTTGGCGATGATGATCGGAAGATCGAGCTGATGTCCGGCGGCGACAATTGCCTTTTCGTCCTGCTTCAGGGGAGCGGTCGCCAAGGCAGACAACGCCGTCATCGTCAGTCCGTGCGTATCCAGCGCGGTTTCGATCGCCGCGAGAACGTCCTCGACGCTCACGCCTTTTCGGCTGCCGATGCCCGCGACGATCATGACTTCACCCAGCTCCATTGGGTGACCGGCATGGCCGGCCGCCAGGCCTGCATCGAGCCGACCGGCGATGCGCGGGATATGTTTATGCGGGTAAGGTCGCCGCCAAGCGAGACGTGACGGGCGAGAAGCAGGGTTTCCATTTCCAGTGTCACCGCGTTGGCGACGAGACGGCCGCCGGCGCGCAGGGCTTTGATGGCAGCGTTCAAGACGCCGGTATGACTGCCGCCGCCGCCGATGAAAATCGCGTCCGGCGTGTCTAGCCTGGCGAGCGCCTTGGGCGCGCTGCCCCCCACCACGATCAGGCCGGGAACGCCACAGGCGGCGGCGTTGCGGCCAATGCGGGCGGCGCGGATCGGGTCGGCCTCGATGGCGATGGCACGCATCGAAGGATGGGCGAGCATCCATTCGATGCCGATGGAGCCGGAGCCGGCGCCGATGTCCCACAGCAACTCGCCGCGACGTGGCGCCAGCGCCGACAGGGTGATAGCGCGGATTTCGCGCTTAGTGATCTGGCCGTCATGGTCGAACAGATGATCGGCAAGGCCAACCGTGAGCGGCAGGATGCGCGCATCAGGACCCGATTCAACGTCGATCGCCAAAACATTGAGCGGATTGATGTTTTCGAGGTCAAACGCATCGGCGCGGGCCGACCGCAATATCTCCTTTGGTCCGCCCAAGGCCTCAAGAACGGTCAGCTGCGATGCGCCGAAGTCGAGTTCGGTCAGCAGGCGCGCGATTGCAGCAGGTGCTGCCGCGTCCGACGTCAGCGCCAAGATGCGCGCTTTCGGCTGCAGCAGCGGCCGGATCAGGTCGAGCGGCCGGCCATGCAGCGACACGGTCTCGATATCCGGCAGCGGCCAGCCAAGGCGGGCCGCTGCCAGCGAAACGGCCGATGGTGCCGGGATGACATGCATCTCCCGCGCCTTCACCTTGCGGGCGAGAGTGGCGCCAACCCCATGGAAGAACGGATCGCCGGAGGCGAGCACACAGACGTTTCTGCCGGCAAGCGCAAGCACATCAGCCATCTCGGCATCGAAAGGAACCGGCCATGGGCGCGCCTCGCCCTTGGCGAAGGAGGCGACAAGGGCGAGGTGCCGCTTCCCACCGAAGATGATCTCCGCCTTGGCGATCAGCCGCTTGGCCTCGTCGCCGAGACCCGCTAAACCGTCCTCGCCGATGCCGACGACTGTAAGCCATCTTGAGTTGAGCTTGGCGCCGCGCGGACCCTCAGCAGGCATGATGACCCACCGCATTCTGATCCTCGGCGGAACCACGGAAGCCCGGCAACTGGCTGGAAAACTGGCGGCGCGTGCCTCGGTCACGCTGTCGCTGGCCGGCCGTACCGAAAGCCCGGTTGCGCAAGGGGTGCCTGTGCGAACCGGAGGGTTCGGCGGCGCCGATGGACTGGCTGCCTATCTGCGGGACACGCGCACCGACCTTCTGATCGACGCCACCCATCCCTACGCAGCGCGAATCTCGGCCAATGCCGCGCAAGCCGCGCACGTGGCCGGCGTGCCTATTTTGGCCCTGAGGCGGCCGGGTTGGGAGCCTGTCGAAGGCGACCGCTGGACGCAGGTCGACAACGTCGGCGACGCCGTGCACGCGCTGGGTCCGGCGCCTCGTCGCGCCTTTCTGGCTCTGGGCCGGCAAGAGGTTGCCGCTTTCGAAGCAGCGCCCCAGCACCACTATCTCATCCGCAGCGTCGATCCGGTCGAGCCGAAGCTGGCTGTTCCCGATGCTCACTATCTTTTGGCCCGGGGGCCGTTTCGCGAGGCGGAAGAACGCGCGCTGCTCGAAGAGCATCGCATCGACATCGTGGTGTCCAAGAACAGCGGCGGCGCGGCGACCTATGGCAAGATCGCCGCGGCGCGAGCACTTGGCATCAAGGTGGTCATGGTCCGCAGGCCGACCTTGCCGGATGTTCCTTCGGCTGAAACCGTCGAAGCGCTGGCCGCCATTGTCAACCAGTTCGGGGCCGATCATCTTCTCTGACCCGTGGACGAGCGCGGCGTGTAGACCAGCGCGGGTCTGTCGTCGCGCTTGATGATCCTGGTTTCTGGCGAGCCGATGATGATGCAGGTCGCCATGTCGGCTTTTTGTGCGTCGACATCGGCCAGTAGGAACACGTCGATGCGCTCGTCCGGACGGCCGGCGGCACGGCCGAAAATCACCGGCGTGGTGCCGGGCAGGATCGCTGTCAGGCATTCGAAGGCGCGGCCGAGCTGCCAGGGGCGCGCCTTGCTGATCGGATTGTAGAGCGCGATGACGAAGCCGGCGCCGGCTGCCGCCAGCAGGCGCAGCTCGATCAATTCCCACGGCTTCAGATTGTCGGACAGCGAAATGGCGCAGAAATCATGGCCGAGCGGGGCACCGATGCGGGCGGCAACGGCGAGCATGGCGGTGATGCCGGGCACCACGGCGACATCGACCGCACGCCATTCGGCCGGACCGGCCTCGATCGCCTCGCAGACGGCAGCCGCCATGGCGAAGACGCCGGGGTCGCCACCGGAAACGACGGCGACGTCATGGCCTTCCGCGGCTTTGGTCAAAGCGTCCTTGGAGCGGGCGAGTTCCTCGCGGTTGTCGGAGGCAACGCGAGTCTGGTCCGGGCGCAAGTCGAGCCGGTCGAGATAGGGCTTATAGCCATAGAAGAACGCTGCCTGCGCCACCGCGTGGCTGGCCTCGGGCGTCACCTGATTGGCATTACCGGGCCCGAGCCCGATGACGGTGAGACGGCCGCTCATGCCTGCGCTCCCAAGGCGCCGGGCCGGCCGGACCAGCCGGCGACCAGCACGATGGCAAAATAAGGCGCCTTGTCGTCCTGCTTGTCGGCAAGTCGCATCGAGACGCTGCCGGCCATGGTGCCGCGCTCGACATAGACGGCGCGCGCCAGCTTGCCGGTTGCCTCCAGCGCTCGCCTGATCTTGGGCAGGTTGCGGCCGACCTTCATGATGACGGCGGCGTCGGTGTCGGCCAGCCGCCGGGTGAGTTCGAACTCGCTCATCGTGCCCGGCAACACCGTCAGCACATCGTCGCCCTGGACGATTGGCAAACCGGTCGCCGACCAGCAGCCGGACATGGCGGTGACGCCGGGAATGACCTCGGTCGGGAAGCGATGGGCGAGCCGCACATGCAGGTGCATGTAGGAGCCGTAGAACAGTGGGTCGCCCTCGGACAGCACGGCAACCATCTTGCCTGCTTCAAGGTGTTCGGCGACCTTCTCTGCGGATTCCTCGTAAAAACCGGCGATCTGCGAACGGTAGTCGTCGTGATCCTTGTCGATTTCGGTGGTGACGGGATAGAGCAGCGGCAGTTCCGTCATGCCCGGGCGGAATTGGGCTTCGACGATGGCGCGCGCGTTGCTGTTGTTGCCGCGCTTGGCGAAATACGCCACGACATCGGCCTCGGCCAAAGCTCGTGCGGCCTTCAGCGTCAACAGTTCGGGGTCGCCGGGACCGGTGCCGACACCGACGAGACGGCCTTTGGGGAGCGCGTTCACAGGCCAGGCCTCGCCAGGGCGTTGAGTGCCGCGGCAGTCATGGCGCTGCCGCCAAGCCGGCCGCGCACGATGGCATAGGGCACGCCATAGGAATTCTCGGCCAACGCATCCTTGGATTCGGCCGCACCGACGAAGCCGACCGGCATGCCGATGATCGCTGCCGGCTTCGGCGCACCGTCGCGCAGTTTTTCCAGCAAATAGAAGAGCGCGGTCGGCGCATTGCCGATGGCGACCACCGAACCGGCCATGCGGTCTCCCCACAGGTCGATGGCGGCCGCGGAACGGGTATTGCCGATCTCCCTGGCGATTTCGTGCGTGCGCGGGTCGCGCAAGGTGCAGATCACCTCGTTGCCGGCCGGCAGCCTGGCGCGGGTGACGCCATGCGAAACCATCTCGGCGTCGCAGAAGATCGGCGCACCAGCCGAAAGTGCCGTGCGCGCGGCGGCAACGAAATCCGTCGAAAAGACAAAATGGCTGGCAGCTTCGACCTGACCGCAGGCATGGATCATGCGGATCGCGACATCGGCCTCTGCTTCGGAGAAGCGCGACAGGTCGGCCTCGGCGCGAATGATGGCGAAGGAGCGCTCGTAGATCGCCGTGCCGTCGTGGATGTAGTCGTAGGCGGCCATGCTCATTCCTGTCGGTAAGCCTCGGCGATGCCGGCCGCGCCAAGCCTTGTCAGGCAAGCGGCGGCGGTTTCGCCGGGAAGTCGTGCGCTGCGGATTGCTGCCGCGACGCGGCTGATGCCGCGCGCGGCGTCATAGCCCGGCCTGTAGCTGGCAGGAAGGCCCTTTGCCGTCGCGTTCACGACAAGTCCGGCTCCGTTTTCGCCGCCGACCAGGGTAAGTGCAGCTTTGCCCGGATGGGCGCAGCCCTTGGCGCAGCCGGAAATGTGCAAGGTGAAGTCGAGGATGTCGGCATTTTCAGCGGCAATCGTCTCGGCAATGTCGCGCGTGGCGATCCGGCCGGAAGCGCAGGCCGGTGTACCGGGGCAAGCGGCGATGCGTGTGCGCGGATCGGCGGCGTCCGTGACGAATCCGAGGGTGGTTGCGGTGTCCTGAAGGGGCCGGTTGGCGGCTGTCGGCTGGCCGAGGAAGAGCAGCGCGCGGCCGGGGGCGAGGCGGATTTCCGACGTGCCGAGGGCGAGGGCGCCTTGGGCGAGGCTGATGATCTTGTCCGCCGGCATGCTGCCATAGGGGAGGGCGATGCCGAGGGCGACGCCAGAGGCGGCGAGGTCGAAAGTTCCGATGGGAGAGCGAGTCGATGGCGCAGGATAGCGATCCTGCCCACCCCCCTCTGTCCTGCCGGACATCTCCCCCGCAAGGGGGGAGATCGGCAGTTCTGCTGCCGGCTCTCCTTTTGGACGCTGAGTGATTGCTGCAACGCCTACGACTAGCGAAAGCGGAGATGAGAGCGCAATCTCCCCCCTTGCGGGGGAGATGTCCGGCAGGACAGAGGGGGGTGGGACGGAGTGCCAACTTGCAAGAGAAGCTAGCTGCCTCTCGGTCAAATCCCTCGCATGGGCTTCGCGGCCCTTCTCGGCAATCATCCTGAGCACGGCAACGGCAATATCGCATGCAGCATCGTCTTCCACCGTGGCCAGCGGCCTTGCATTCCGCCCATCACCCGCGACAGACACCAGCCACCGAACTCCCGCATCAGTGCGCGTCGCGGCAAGCCGCACATCGGCCGTCACCGAATCCAGTCGAAGCTGCCCGCCGCCGTCGACAACGACTGAAACCTTCGGGCCGAGCCGTTGCGTGAGCCCGGCTTCTTCGACCGCTGTCCTGATCCGTTCAGCCAACGGCTGGGGATCGGGAACCTCCTGCGGATCGATGCCGGCCAGCGGCCCGGTCTCGACCGGCACGCCGGTGCGCACTGCGATATCAAGCGCATCGACCTCGGTCGCCAGCAGCGGCGCGCTTTCCGATGTCAGGCCGCGTATCTGCAGGCTGCCGCGCGCGGTGACTTCCATGATGCCGTTGCCGTGCCGCAGGGCCGATTCGGCGAGTGCGATCAAAAGCTTTGGCGACAATCCTCCAGAAGATGGGCCTCCAGCAACGGGGTTGAGCCGCACCAGCAGACCATCGCCGGTCTGCATGGGGGCTGCCAGAGCCGGACAGGCGCCGCGACGCGAGAAGGCGTTCATGCCGCAACCCCAAGCGCTTCAGCCTCGGCAATCAGGGCGGCGAGGTCGTCGTCGATAGAATTGCGCAAGGGATGCCAGAGCCCGCGCCGCCGGGCCGACAGGAAGCGTTCGGCGATGACTTTGGCGGCGGCAGGGTTCTCGCGCAGGATGAAGGCGCGCACCAGGGGATCGCCGAGATAGGCGTCATGCACCGCCTCGATCAGCGTGCCTGATATCGCGAGGGTGGTTTCGGCAAAGCCGACCAGCCGGTCAACGGTTTCGGCGAATTCGGAGGCGCCGCGCGGGCCGTGGCGCATCTGGCCTGAGACGAAGCGTGGATTGACGGCGCGGGCCCGCACGACGCGGGCCACCGCCCCACTGAGCGAACGCGGCTTCGGCTTTTGCGGATCGGTGGTGTCGAGCACGATGACGTCGGCATTCCTGCCAAGCGCCGCAAGCGCTGCCGAAAATCCGCCGATGAAGGCGACGTCGGCGGAGCCTTCGAGGATATCGCGGCCAGGGTCGTCGCCGGTGTGGACGAGAAGATCGGCTTCGGCGATGCGACCCTCGAAGGCGCCGGGTGCCGAGACGCCTTCGCCCCCAGCGCCGCCATAGGCATGCGAGGTGGCGTCGAGATAGGCGCGGCCGATCTCTTCGCGCGCCGCCCAGTCGCCGCTCGACAGCAAGTCCTCGACGCCGGCGCCGTAAGTGCCGGGCGAAGTGCCGAAGATGCGCGGGCTGATCTTGCCATCCGCGCGGGTCTTGGCCGCCAGCGGGTTTTCCGAATCCTCCTCGTCGCGGGCGGCAACGGCGTTGGCCGCGGCATCGATCAGTGCGATTTGGGTTGGGAACATGTCTCGGAACAGGCCGGAAATGCGCCAGGTGACGTCGACGCGTGGTCGGCCGACGGTTGCCGGCGGCAGCACCTCGATGCCGTTGATGCGGCCGGTCGCGGCATCCCATTGCGGCCGGCAGCCCATCAGCGCCAGGCCTTGTGCAATCTCCTCGCCGCCGGTGCGCAGCGAGGCTGAGCCCCAGAGGTCGATGACCAGCGAACGCGGCCAGTCGCCATGCGACTGCATATAGCCACGCACCACTTCCTCCGCCGCCGCACTGCCGAGGTCATAGGCGGTCGGCGTCGGCATGGTGCGCGGGTCCGACGTGAACAGGTTGCGACCGGTGGGCAATACATCGGCGCGGCCGCGCGCCGGCGCCCCTGCCGGGCCGGCCTTGACGTGGCGGCCATCGAGTGCTGCCAGCAATGCCGTCTTCTCGGCTTCAGCGCTTTGACGCCGCATGGCGTCAGGCTCGTCGTTGGAGGCGCGGCCGTAGATATGCAGCCCGTCCTTGATGGCGAAATCCTTGAGGTCGCAGAGCCAGGCGTCGATGCGGCGCAGCGCCTCGTCGGGTGCATCGGTTTTGGCGACGCCGGCTTCGGAGGCGAGGCCGGTCTTCTGCGCGGTGTCGACGATCAGCTTTGCGAGGCGGTCGCGGCGGCGGCGGTCGAGCCCGTCGGCCTGGGCATATTCGTCGACCAGGCGTTCGAGCCTGTGCTGATCCTCGTCCAGTCCGGCGCCGGTCAGCGGCGGCGGCAGATGCCCAAGGGTGACGGCGGCGATGCGCCGCTTGGCCTGTGCGGCTTCGCCGGGGTTGGAGACGATGAAGGGATAGATCACGGGCAAGGGGCCGGTGACGATCTCGGGAAAGCAGTTTTGGCTGAGCGCAACCGTCTTTCCGGGCAGCCATTCCAGCGTTCCATGGGCGCCGACATGGACAAGCGCATGAGCGCCGAGCGATTTGCGCAGCCACAGGCCGAAGGCGATCAGCGCATGCCGCGGCGGCAGCGTCGGGTCGTGATAATCGGCGCGCCGATCCACTGACCGGCCGCGGTCGGGAGCAAGCGCCACGGTGACGTTGCCGAAGGTGGCGGCGCGGAAGGGGAATTTTGCGGAGGTTAGCACCTCGCGCAAACCTGTTTCATCTTTCGCCTTACCCCAGGCGCCTTCTACGGCAGCTATCGCCGCCCTCGGCAGTTCGGTTGAGAAGCACAGATAGTCGTCAAGCTTCAGCCCGTGGTTTGAACTTTCCAGCAAATCCAGCAGCGCACGCGGCGTTTGCGGAATCCCGTCAACGGCATAGCCCTGTCCCTTGAGGTCCTGCAGCATCGCCAGCACGCTGGACGGCACGTCGAGGCCGACGGCATAGCCGGTGCGGCCGGGGGCGCTGGGATAATCGGGGATCAGGATGGCAAGCTTGCGCTCGGCGCTCGGCGTTTCTTGCAGCTTGATGAAGGCCGCGACACGGTCCGCCACTTGCGCCACACGATCGGGCTCCGGCCGGTTGGCGAAGGCGCGGTGACCAAGTGCGGGATCGACCTCGCTCTCGCCCTTGAAGGAAATGGCGCCGGCAAGGATGCGGCCGTCGAGTTCGGGCAGCACGACATGCATAGCGAGGTCGGCGGGCGCCAGCCCACGCTGGTTGTTTTCCCAGATGTCGCGGCGGGTGGTGGCGACGATGACCTGGAAGACTGGCACGCCGGCACGATCGAACAGGGTTTCGACGCCGGGTTCGGCGCCGGACGCGAAGGCGGTCGCGGTGACGATGGCGGCAGGTTTCAACGAGGCCAGCGCGGTTTCGACGAACGCCAGCGATACCGGGTCCTTGAGGCTGGAGACGAAGATGGGGACCGGCGTCATACGGCGCTGCCGCAGCGCTTCAAAAAGGGCGTCGATCGGTGCGACATCGGCGGCCAGCAGCATCGAACGGTAGAACAGGATGGGGATGACAGGCGCGGTGTTTCCTTGCCCCTCGAGAGGAAGGGGGACGACGCCGCGGCCCGGCTCATAGTAGCCGGCCTTTGGTACCGCGACAGGCGCCGAAATTGTTGCTTCAGACCCTGCCAGCCGCGCCAGCTTCTGCACCAGCGCGTTCATATTGGCCGGACCGCCCTCGCGAAAATAGTCGAGCAGGCCGTCCAGTTCCTGGCGCGGCAGTGTCGAGGCTTCGATCAGGCGCAGATCCTCGTCGCGGCATTCGCCGGGCAGCAGCGCCAGTTTTATACCGCGCGCGCGGGCGGTCGAGGCAAGCTGGTCGCAGCCGTAGCGCCACCAGTCGTAGCCGCCCAGAATGCGCACGAGGATGACTTTGGCATGGCGGGCGACGCTGTCGACCCAGAGGTCGACGGACATCGGATGGCGCAGGTCACGCAAAGCCGCCAGCCGCATCGAGGGCAGGCGCTCGGCATCGGCCTTCCATGCCGCCGCCAGTCCGGCGAGATCGCTGTCGGTGAAGGACAGGGCCACGATATCCGCCGGCGACTGCCGCAGATCGACCGGCTCGGCGAGATCGTCGAGCGAGGCGGAGGTCGTGGTGAGGATGTGCATCGCGGGCCGTGGTTTGCGTCAGCCGGCGAGTATACGCTCGATCGCCGGGCGGTTCAGCCCCTTGAGGCCGATAACGACGAGACGCGAGCGGCGGTCATCCCCGGCCGTCCAGGCGCGGTCGTAGTAGTGATTGACGCGCGGTCCCACGGCCTGCAGCAAGAGCCGCATCGGCTTGCCGCCAACCTCGACGAAGCCTTTTACGCGCAGCACGTTTTCTTCCTCGGCGGCGGTGGCGACGCGCTTTGCCAGCTCGTCGGGATTGGCGATCGAGGCAATGTCGATGACGAAAGAGTCGAAGTCGTCGTGCTCGTGGTCGAGTTCGTCGTCGTGGTGGGTCTTGCGGTTCTCGATATCGTCCTCGACGGCAAGGCCAAGACCAAGTAGCACCGACGGATCGACCTTGCCTTGCGACGTCGGCACGATCTTCACGGCGCGAGCGATGTGCTCGTTGATGATGGCGTTGGCGCGGGCGGAGCCGGCGGTGTCCATCAGGTCGCTCTTCGACAGGATGATCAGGTCGGCGCAGGCGATCTGGTCCTCGAACACCTCCTCGACCGGATCGTCGTGATCGAGCGTCTCATCCTGGGCGCGCTGTGCCTGAAGTGCGTCCATGTCATTGGCGACGCGGCCTTCGGCGAGTGCGGGACCGTCGACGACGGCGATGACGCCATCGACCGTCACGCGGCTCTTCACCGTCGGCCACTGGAAAGCCTGGACCAGTGGCTTGGGCAGAGCCAGACCCGAGGTCTCGATCAAGATGTGGTCGACCTTCGGCGTCAACGACAGGATCTGGTCGAGCGCCGGCACGAAATCGTCGGCAACGGTGCAGCAGATGCAGCCATTGGACAGTTCGACGATGTTTTCCTCCGGGCAGGTGTCGATGCCGCAGCCCTTCAGGATTTCGCCGTCGATGCCGATGTCGCCGAACTCGTTGACGATGATGGCGATCCGCTTGCCGCCGGCGTTTTCCAGGAGATGGCGGATCAGCGTCGTCTTGCCGGCGCCGAGGAAGCCGGTGACGACGGTGCAGGGGACGCGGGAGACGGAGGCAGTCATGATCAGTCCTTCAGCAGGTCGAGGGGAGGGATGCGGGCCACGAGGCCGCGCTTGAGGCTATCTGGACGGCCGCGCCACGGGATCAGGCCGTCGGTCGAGGTGGCGAAGAGTTTTGCCCCTGTGACGAGGTCGGCGCCGCTGGATGTGGTCAGGTCGCCGAAGACGTAGCTCCAGCAACCATCGCGCAGGATGGCGGCACTGAGCCGGCGCTTGCAATTGCCGAGGCATTCGACCGTGCGGACGCGGATGTCTTGGCCAGACGCGGCGTGACGCGTGTCGTCCGCGAGCAGTTCGCCGGCGCGGGGATGGGCATCGGAACCGGTTTCATCGCGACAGGAGGCACAGACGATCACGGTCACGCCGGCAAGGGCATCGCTCTCGCCGGACGAATTGTCCGCTGTGCCAGCGGAAAAACTGCTGTCGTGGTCCAAAAATTGGGCTCCTTGCCCGGAAACCCGCCGGGCGATCGGATTCTACAGTCGCAGACGGCAGGTCTCCTGGCTCGCGGGTCATCGCCTTGGGTAGCCGCCTTCCCGGGAATACCCCAGTGGCTTTCGGCCTTGGCTCGTCGCTTACAGTTGCGGGGACAGCCGCGGATTTGAAATCGGAATTTCGCACCGCATTCCCTCTTGGCTCCTCTCGTTGAAGAGAGGAGACCGTCTGGAGCGGATTTAGGCTTTTGCGGGCGGCGGTGTCAACGTGGGCTTACGACACGGTCAGGTCGGCCAGCGCCGGACCCAAATCACCGGCTGATGTCACCTCTATACGTTCAAGGCCGAGCCAGCCCTGCATCTGCTTCAATTCTTCGAAGAGTTCTGCAGCGGTTTCAGGCGGCGCGCCGGGCTCTGCGTAAGCAGCATGGACCCGCAGGACACCGGCTGGCCGGTCGGCCTTGAGGTCAACGCGCGCCACGATCCTGTCGCCGAGCAGGAACGGCAGGACGTAGTAGCCGTATTGGCGCTTTTCGGCTGGCGTGTAGATCTCGATGCGGTAGTGGAAGTCGAACAGCCGCTCGGTGCGCGACCGTTCGAAGACGACCGGATCGAACGGCGCCAGCAAAGCGCGGGCCTCGATCTTGCGTGGCAGACGGGCGTCTTTATGAAGATAGGCCGGCTTGTCCCAGCCTTCGACACGCACAGGCAGCAGTTCGCCTGTTTCGACCAGTTCCTCCAGTCGGCCCTTCATGTCGGCGGGGGACAGGCGGAAATAGTCGCGCAGGTCGCCTGATGTCGCGATGCCGTGGGCGCGGGCGGAAATGCGCAGCAATTCGCGGTGCGCGTCCTCGGCGGCGGGCACCGGCAGGTCGAGGATCGCCTGCGGCAGCACGCGTTCCGGCAGATCGTAGAACCGCTCGAAACCGCGACGGTGCGCCGTTGTGATGCGCCCGGCCCAGAACAGCCATTCGAAGGCGTGCTTGGCATGGCTCCAGCCCCACCAGCCGCCCGAGCCTTTCTGGCCTTCGAGCGCGGAAGCGGCGATCGGCCCGCGATCGGCGACCTCGCGATAGATCTGTTCGATGTAGCCAGCGTGTTCGCGGCCCCATTTGGCGAGACCGAGATACATTTCGTCGCCGCGCTCGGCTCGCTGCATGCGCCAGCGCATCAGCGGGTAGGTCTCGACCGGCAGGAAGGAGGCTTCGTGTGCCCAGTATTCGAACACCGTGCGTTTGCGCGTCACGGCGGCGTTGTCGAGCAGAGCGAAGGGGTAGGGGCCAAGGCGCGAATAGAGCGGCATATAGTGGGCGCGCACCACTGCACTGACGGAATCGATCTGCAGCAGGCCGGTGCGGGAGAGAACGCGGGCGAAATGGCGGCGGTCGGGCGTACCGGCGGGGCGGGGATCGAGAAACCCCTGGGCGGCGAGCGCGATGCGCCGGGCCATGGCAAGCGAGAACTTTTCCTTCATGCAGGCATCACTCTGAGGGTGGTTGGCCGAAGTTCTGATGGGTGATTCCGGCCCATGCTAGCAGGGTTTTGGCGGCAACCATGTCAGGAGACAAAAGTGGAGTAAAAAGCGAAGGAAATCAAACAGGAGCGGATCGGACCAGTTTCCTCGGATATGCCGTCCAGCACCGCGTTTTGAACAAGGTTTGACTTGCTTCGCTGGAAGTGCTGCGCTAACCCTCGCCGCGTTGCAGCATAGGCCCTTAAAACGGTTCAGCGGTTAAACTGTCACGCTTCCGCATTAGGGTCCGGTGCTGTAATCAACGTGGATTGGCGCCAACGGAAAGCCGAGCATGAACGCACTTCTAGGTTCATACCTGCCCATCGTCCTGTTCATCGGCGTGGCCCTGGTCGTCGGGCTGGCGCTGCTGGCCGCCCCCTTCCTGGTCGCCTACCGCAATCCCGATCCCGAAAAGCTTTCCGCCTACGAGTGCGGTTTCAACTCGTTCGACGACGCCCGCATGAAATTCGACATCCGTTTCTACCTGGTGTCGATCCTGTTCATCATCTTCGACCTGGAAGTGGCTTTCCTGTTTCCGTGGGCGGTGTCGTTCTCGAAGATCGGCATGCTCGGCTTCTGGTCGATGATGGTCTTCCTGGCGGTGCTGACCATCGGCTTTGCCTATGAATGGAAAAAAGGAGCGCTGGAATGGGATTGAACGACAGTTCCGGCACGCTCGTCGCGCCGAAGCCCAAGGGCCTGATCGATCCCAACACCGGCAGGCCGGTAGGGTCCGACGATCCTTTCTTCCTCGAGATCAACAACGAATTGGCCGACAAGGGCTTTCTCGTCACCTCGACTGAGGCGCTGATCACCTGGGCGCGCAGCGGTTCGCTGATGTTCATGACGTTCGGCCTCGCCTGCTGCGCGGTCGAGATGATCCATACTTCGATGCCGCGCTACGATTCGGAGCGGTTCGGCGTTGCGCCGCGCGCGTCTCCGCGCCAGTCCGACATCATGATCGTCGCCGGCACGCTGACTAACAAGATGGCGCCGGCGCTGCGCAAGGTCTATGACCAGATGCCGGAGCCGCGCTACGTCATCTCGATGGGCTCCTGCGCCAATGGCGGCGGCTACTACCACTATTCCTATTCGGTGGTGCGCGGCTGCGACCGCGTCGTGCCGGTCGACATCTATGTGCCCGGCTGCCCGCCGAGCGCCGAAGCGCTGCTTTACGGGATTCTTCTGTTGCAGAAGAAGATCCGCCGCACCGGCACGATCGAACGGTAAATCCATGACCGCATCCCTGAGCGAACTGTCGACCTATCTCGGCGAGAAGCTGATCGGCCGCGTGAATGACGCGGTGATCGCCTATGGCGAACTCACCGTCCATGTCGAGCCGCGCAATCTGGTCGAGGTGATGACTTTCCTGCGCGACGATGCGCGCTGCCAGTTCATCTCGATCATCGATGTCTGCGGCGCCGACCATCCGTCGCGGGCCAAGCGCTTCGACGTCGTCTATCACCTGTTGTCGCCGAAGCAGAACGTGCGCATCCGCGTCAAGGTGCAGGCCGACGAGGAGACGATGGTGCCGTCGATCACCGGCGTCTATCCCGGCGCCGACTGGTTCGAGCGCGAGACCTACGATCTCTACGGTGTGCTTTTCTCCGGGCATCCGGACCTGCGGCGACTGTTGACGGATTACGGTTTCGAAGGCCATCCGCTGCGCAAGGATTTCCCGCTGACCGGCTTCGTCGAGGTGCGCTACGACGACGAGGCCAAGCGCGTCATCTACGAGCCGGTCGAGCTCAAGCAGGAATTTCGCAATTTCGATTTTCTCTCCCCTTGGGAAGGCACGGACTACGTGCTGCCCGGGGATGAAAAAGCCAAGACGAATTGAGGCGCCAGAATGGCTGAAACCTCCGTCCGCAACTTCAACATCAATTTCGGCCCGCAACACCCCGCGGCGCACGGCGTTTTGCGCCTCGTTCTGGAGCTGGACGGCGAAGTCGTCGATCGCGTCGATCCGCATATCGGGCTGCTGCATCGCGGCACCGAAAAGCTGATCGAGGCCAAGACCTACCTGCAGGCGATACCTTATCTCGACCGGCTCGATTATTGCGCGCCGATGAACCAGGAGCATGCCTTCGCACTGGCCGTCGAGCGCCTGCTCGGCATCGATGTGCCGAAGCGCGGCCAACTGATCCGCGTGCTCTACTGCGAGATCGGCCGCATCATGTCGCACATCCTCAATGTCACGACGCAGGCGATGGATGTCGGCGCGCTGACGCCGCCGCTGTGGGGCTTCGTCGAGCGCGAAAAGCTGATGGTGTTCTATGAGCGCGCCTCCGGCTCGCGCATGCATGCGGCCTATTTCCGCCCCGGCGGCGTGCATCAGGATCTGCCGCAGAAGCTGGTCGAGGATATCGGCAAGTGGATCGATCCATTCCTGAAGTCGATCGACGACCTCGATCAGTTGCTCACCGGCAACCGAATCTTCAAGCAGCGCAATGTCGATATCGGCACGGTCTCGCTGGCCGATGCGTGGGCCTGGGGCTTTTCGGGCGTGATGGTACGTGGTTCGGGCGCGCCTTGGGACCTGCGCAAGTCGCAACCCTATGAGTGCTATTCGGAAATGGATTTCGACATTCCGATCGGCAAGAACGGCGACTGCTTCGACCGCTACCTCGTGCGCATGGAAGAAATGCGCCAGTCGGCAAAGATCATGCGCCAGTGCGTCGACCTCTTGCTCGGCAAGGAGAGCACCGGCCCGGTGTCGAACCTCGACGGCAAGGTGGTGCCGCCGAAGCGTCAGGCGATGAAGCGCTCGATGGAAGCGCTGATCCATCACTTCAAGCTCTACACCGAGGGCTACCGCGTGCCGGCCGGCGAGGTCTATGCGGCGGTCGAAGCGCCGAAAGGCGAGTTCGGCGTGTATCTCGTCTCCGACGGCTCCAACAAGCCCTACCGCTGCAAGCTGCGCGCGCCCGGTTTCGCGCATTTGCAGGCCATGGATTTCCTCTGCCGCGGCCACATGCTGGCCGACGTCACCGCCGTTCTCGGCTCCCTCGACATCGTGTTTGGTGAGGTCGATCGCTAAATGTCAGTCCGCCGTCTCGCAGAAGCCAGCGTCCAGCCAGCATCCTTCGCCTTCAACCGGGCGAACGCGGCAGCGGCGAAGCAATGGCTCAAAAAATACCCCAAGGGCCGCGAACAGTCGGCGATCATCCCCTTGCTGATGATAGCTCAGGAGCAGGAAGGCTGGGTCACCAAGGCGGCGATCGAGACGATTTCGGACATGCTCGGCATGCCCCGTATCAGGGGGCTGGAAGTCGCCACCTTCTACACGCAATACCAGCTGAGCCCGGTCGGTACCCGCGCCCACATCCAGGTTTGCGGCACCACGCCCTGCATGCTGCGCGGCTCGGAAGCGCTGATGGATGTGTGCCGCTCAAAAATCCATCACGACCAGTTCCACACCAACGACAAGGGCACCTTGTCGTGGGAAGAGGTCGAGTGCCTTGGCGCCTGCGTCAACGCGCCGATGGTGATGATCTTCAAGGATACGTTCGAGGATTTGACGCCCGAGCGGCTGGCCGAAATCATCGATCTCTATGACGCCGGCAAGGGCGCCTCGGTGACGCCCGGACCGCAGGACGGGCGCACCGGCTCGGAGCCGGCCTCCGGCCTCACGACCCTGAAAAGCGAAAAGGCGATCCTCAAGTCGACCCGCGACAGGGAAGCAAGGGAGGCAACCAAGGCCGCGAAGGCGGCGCCCGACGCGATAATCGCCACGGTCGCGCCCGCTGCCGCTCCTGTCGCACCGTCCAATGCCAGCAAGCCGAAGACCGATGCGCCTGAAACCAGCCCGGCCTTGAAGACGCCTTCAAAGACCAAGGTCGCGCCGGCTGCTGAAAAGGCGGCGAGTGTTTCGGCCCCGCCGCATTCGGCCGCCAATGCCAACAAGGCGGCCCCCGAAGTCGAGCAGGTTTCAAAGCAGCGCAACGGTCCGAAGACCAAGGCCGAGCCGGCAGCCGCCTTCAAGGCGCCGGAGGTCAAGGCCCCAGCCGCGAAGGCTGACAAGCTGGCCAAGCCGTCGCTCGAGGACAAGAACCGCCCGGCCGGCATCGACAGGCCGGCGCTGGTCGACGATCTCAAGTTGATCTCTGGTGTCGGCCCGAAGATCGAGGGCGTCCTGCATTCCCTGGGCATTTTCACCTTCGCGCAGGTTGCTTCCTGGAAGAAGGCCGAGCGCGAGTGGGTGGACGGTTATCTCGCTTTCCACGGCCGCATCGATCGCGACGACTGGGTCAAGCAGGCCAAGGCGCTCGCCAAGGGTGGCGTCGCCGAATACATCCGCGTCTTCGGCAAGAAACCGGTCTGAGGGACGAAAAATGCTTCAGGACAAAGACCGCATCTTCAACAACATCTACGGCCTCTTCGACAAGTCGCTGGCCGGCGCGATGGCGCGTGGCGCCTGGGACAACACGCCCGGCATCGTCGCCAAGGGGCGCGAGTGGATCGTCAACGAGATGAAGGCATCCGGCCTGCGCGGACGCGGCGGCGCCGGCTTCCCGACAGGCCTGAAATGGTCGTTCATGCCCAAGCAGAGCGACGGCCGGCCGAGCTACCTCGTCATCAATGCCGACGAATCCGAGCCCGGCACCTGCAAGGATCGCGACATCCTGCGCAATGACCCGCACACGCTGGTCGAGGGCGCGCTGCTTGCAGGCTTCGCCATGGGTGCGATTGCCGCCTACATCTATGTTCGCGGCGAGTTCATCCGCGAGCGCGAGGCGCTGCAGCGGGCCATCGACGAGGCCTACGAAGCCAAGCTGATCGGCAAGAACAACACGTCCGGCTACGACTTCGACATCTACATGCACCATGGCGCCGGCGCCTATATCTGCGGCGAGGAGACGGCGCTGCTCGAAAGCCTCGAAGGCAAGAAGGGCCAGCCGCGGCTGAAGCCGCCATTTCCGGCCAATGTCGGTTTGTATGGTTGCCCGACAACCGTGAACAATGTCGAATCGATCGCCGTTGCTCCGACCATCCTGCGCCGCGGTGCCGCCTGGTTCTCGTCCTTCGGCCGGCCCAACAATGTCGGCACCAAGCTTTTTTGCGTGTCCGGCCACGTCAACAACCCGTGCACGGTCGAAGAGGCGATGTCGATCCCGTTCCGCGAGCTGATCGAGACGCATTGCGGCGGCATTCGCGGCGGCTGGGACAATCTCCTGGCGGTCATCCCGGGCGGCGCTTCGGTGCCGCTGGTGCCGGCCGAGCAGATCATCGATACGCCGATGGATTTCGACGCGTTGCGCGACCTCAAATCCGGCCTCGGCACGGCGGCTGTCATCGTCATGGACAAGTCGACCGATATCGTGAAGGCGATCGCGCGGCTTTCCTACTTCTACAAGCACGAGAGCTGCGGCCAGTGCACGCCGTGCCGTGAAGGCACCGGCTGGATGTGGCGGGTGATGGAACGGCTGGTGCGCGGCGAAGCGCAGAAGCGCGAGATCGACATGCTGCTCGACGTCACCAAGCAGGTCGAGGGCCACACGATCTGCGCGCTGGGCGACGCGGCGGCGTGGCCGATCCAAGGTCTGATGCGGCATTTCCGCGGCGAGGTGGAACGCCGCATCGACGAGTTTTCGCGCAATGCGCACCGGGCCGAGCCGGTGATGGTGGCGGCGGAATAGAGACTTTGTGAATTCGGGCGAAAGCCCGGAGCGGAATGCGGGCAAGTGCCCGATATGAGACAACCGGGGCGGGCGAACGAAGAAACGACCAGGAGATATCTATGGCGCCGTATTCGACACCCTACTCATTGATGCCCAATTTGGACCAGTTCGAGAAGATGAACCAGGATCTGACCAGGATGATGCCGAAGGAGATGGCGAGCGCCGTCAACCTTCTCGCGCATCCTGTGGCGGGTGCCGCGGCGATGTCGGCGCTCGGCATCGGGCTGGCGAACCACGCCTTCGGCGTCTGGCTGGGCGCACTCTCGGGGGCTGCCGAAGCCTCGCAACGGCTGCTGCAGCCGATCGTCGATGATTTCGAGGCGCGCACCGAGCGCTTCCCGGAGACGGAAAAGAGCGCTTCCAAGGCCGCCCGCGCGGCGACCAAGACCTTGATCGCCGAAGCGCAATCCTTCGCGCAGGACGTGACTGATATGGTTGCCAGGGAGGCGGCCGACGCAGTGCCGGTCGCCGATGCCGGCCCGGCAGCAGGCCCGGCTCCGGCCGGGTTGATGCCGGAGGATTTCAGGCAGCCTAAGGCTATGGACAAGCCAGCGGAGCCGTCGGACCTCAAGGCGATATCGGGCATCGGTCCGAAGCTGGAGAAGGTTCTCAATGGCCTGGGTATCTGGACATATGCCCAGATCGCCGCATGGGTGCCGGAAGAGGTTGCCTGGGTCGAAGATTATTTGTCGCTCACCGGCCGTATCGTCCGTGACGATTGGACTGCCCAGGCGTCGGCACTCGCCGTCGGGAAATGAATGAAATGCCGGGTGCGGTTTCGACCGTGCCCGGGACAAGAGATTGCGGGAAATCCGCAGGGGTTTGAGGCGAATGGCAAAGCTCAAGGTCGACGGGAAAGAGATCACTGTACCCGACCACTACACGCTGCTGCAGGCGGCGGAAGACGCTGGCGCGGAAGTGCCGCGTTTCTGCTTCCATGAGCGGCTGTCGATCGCCGGCAATTGCCGCATGTGCCTGATCGAGGTGAAGGGCGGGCCGCCCAAGCCGCAGGCCTCCTGCGCCATGGGCGTGCGCGACCTGCGCCCCGGCCCGAATGGCGAGGCGCCGGAAATCTTCACCAACACGCCGATGGTCAAGAAGGCCCGCGAGGGCGTGATGGAATTCCTGCTGATCAACCATCCGCTGGATTGCCCGATCTGCGACCAGGGCGGCGAATGCGACCTGCAGGACCAGGCGATGGCCTTTGGTGTCGATTCCTCGCGCTATCACGAGAACAAGCGCGCGGTCGAAGACAAGTATATCGGACCGCTGGTCAAGACGGTGATGAACCGCTGCATCCATTGCACGCGCTGCGTCCGCTTCACCACCGAAGTCGCCGGTATTTCCGAACTCGGCCTGATCGGCCGTGGCGAGGACGCCGAGATCACCACCTATCTCGAACAGGCGATGACCTCGGAGCTGCAGGGCAATGTCATCGACCTTTGCCCGGTCGGCGCGCTGACTTCGAAGCCGTTCGCCTTCCAGGCGCGGCCGTGGGAACTGACCAAGACCGAATCCATCGACGTGATGGACGCCGTCGGCTCGGCGATCCGCGTCGACAGCCGCGGCCGCGAAGTGATGCGCATCCTGCCGCGCGTCAACGAGCAGGTGAACGAGGAGTGGATCTCCGACAAGACCCGCTTCATCTGGGACGGTCTGCGCACGCAGCGCCTCGACCGCCCCTATGTGCGCAAGGATGGCAGGCTGGCACCGGCAAGCTGGGCCGAGGCCTTTGCCGCGATCAACGATGCGGTGTCGAAGACAACACCAGAAAAGATCGGCGCCATTGCAGGCGATCTCGCCGCGGTCGAGGAAATCTACGCGCTGAAGCTGCTGATGGCTTCGCTCGGTTCGAAGAACACCGACTGCCGTCAGGACGGCGCCGCACTCGATCCGGCGCTCGGCCGGGCCAGCTATATCTTCAACCCGACCATCGAGGGCATCGAGCAGGCCGACGCGGTGCTGATCATCGGCGCCAATCCGCGCTATGAAGCCTCGGTGCTCAACGCCCGCATCCGCAAGCGTTGGCGGATCGGCAATCTGCCGGTCGGCGTCATCGGCGATGTCGGCGACACGCGCTACGACTATGAACAACTGGGCGCCGGACCGGATTCGCTGAAGGATCTGGCCGACGGCAATGGCAAGTTCTTCCAGACGCTGAAGAAGGCGACGCATCCGCTGATCATCGTCGGCCAGGGCGCGCTGGCGCGCGCCGATGGTGCGGCCGTGCTCGGCCAAGCGGCAAAGCTCGCCGCCGCCGTCAACGCAGCAAGAGCGGACTGGAACGGCTTTGCAGTGCTGCACAATGCGGCCGGTCGCGTCGGCGGCCTCGATCTCGGCTTCGTGCCGGGCGAGGGCGGCAAGAACGTCGCCGGGATGCTGGGCGAGATGGAACTGCTGTTCCTGCTCGGCGCCGACGAAATCGACATGGCCAAGACCGGCGGCGCCTTCGTCGTCTATATCGGCACGCATGGCGACCAGGGCGCGCACCGTGCCAATGTCATCCTGCCGGCGGCAGCCTACACCGAAAAGTCGGCCACCTATGTCAACACCGAAGGCCGCGTGCAGCAGACCAACCGCGCCGGCTTCGCGCCGGGCGACGCGCGCGAGGACTGGGCGATCCTGCGGGCGCTGTCGGATGTGCTGGGCAAGAAGCTGCCGTTCGATTCGCTGCCGCAACTGCGTGCGAAGCTCTATGGCGAATTCCCGCATCTGGCCCGCATCGACCAGGTCGCGGCCGGCAATGCCGAGGACATCGCCAAGGTGGCGAAGCTCGGCGGGCGGCTGAACAAGGGCACCTTCACCTCGCCGGTCACGGACTTCTACCTGACCAACCCGATCGCGCGGGCATCGGCCGTGATGGCGGAATGCTCGGCACTGGCCAAGAGCGGCTTCAAGCAGGCGGCGGAATAAGCATGGACACTTTCTTCTCCTTCTACGTGCTGCCGGCGCTGCTGATCCTTCTCAAGTCGGTCGTGCTGATCGTCGTGCTTTTGATCTTCGTCGCCTACATCCTCTACGCCGACCGCAAGATCTGGGCGGCGGTGCAGCTGCGCCGCGGCCCGAACGTCGTCGGCCCGTGGGGCACGCTGCAGGCCTTCGCCGATCTTTTGAAGTTCGTCTTCAAGGAACCTGTCATCCCGTCAGGCGCCAACAAGGGCGTGTTCCTTTTGGCGCCGCTGGTGTCGGCGGTGCTGGCGATTTCGGCCTGGGCGGTCATTCCGGTCAACCAGGGCTGGGCGATCGCCAACGTCAATGTAGGCATCCTCTATGTCTTCGCCATCTCTTCGCTCGAGGTCTATGGCGTGATCATGGGCGGCTGGGCGTCCAACTCGAAATATCCGTTCCTCGGTGCGCTTCGCTCGGCCGCACAGATGGTGTCCTATGAAGTCTCGATCGGCTTCGTCATCGTCACCGTGCTTTTGTGCGCCGGTTCGCTCAACCTGTCCGATATCGTCCTGTCGCAGCAGGATGGGCTGGGCACCAAGCTGGGCCTGCCCAACACCTTCCTCGACTGGCACTGGTTGTCGCTGTTCCCGATGTTCGTCATCTTCTTCATCTCGGCGCTGGCCGAGACGAACCGGCCGCCTTTCGACCTGGTGGAGGCCGAATCGGAACTGGTCGCCGGCCACATGGTCGAATACTCGTCGACGCCGTTCCTGCTGTTCTTCCTCGGTGAGTATGTCGCCATCGTGCTGATGTGCGCGCTGGCCACCATCCTGTTCCTCGGCGGCTGGCTGCCGCCCTTCGACTTCGCGCCGTTCACCTGGGTGCCGGGCGTCATCTGGTTCGTGCTGAAGGTCTGCTTCGTGTTCTTCGGCATCTCCATGGTGAAGGCCTTCGTGCCGCGCTACCGCTACGACCAGCTGATGCGGCTCGGCTGGAAGGTGTTCCTGCCGATCTCGCTGTTCATGGTGGTCGCCACCGCCGCCTTCCTCAAGATCACGGGGTTTGCGTGATGTCCGCTCTGTCCCAAGCCGCAAAATCGCTGCTGCTGCAGGATTTCGTCAGCGCTTTCTTCCTGTCGATGCGCCAGTTCTTCGCACCGAAGGAGACGATCAACTATCCGCACGAGAAGGGGCCGACCAGCCCGCGCTTCCGTGGCGAGCATGCGTTGCGCCGCTATCCCAACGGCGAGGAGCGCTGCATTGCGTGCAAGCTGTGCGAGGCGATCTGCCCGGCGCAGGCGATCACCATCGAAGCCGGCCCGCGCCGCAATGACGGCACGCGCCGCACGGTGCGTTACGACATCGACATGGTGAAGTGCATCTATTGCGGCTTCTGCCAGGAAGCCTGCCCGGTCGACGCCATCGTCGAGGGGCCCAATTTCGAATTCGCGACGGAGACGCGCGAAGAGCTCTACTACGACAAGGACAAGCTTTTGGCGAATGGCGACCGGTGGGAGCGCGAACTGGCGCGCAACATCTCGCTGGACTCGCCGTATCGCTGATATTTGACGCATGGACGGGGCGAGGGGCCTCGTCTAAGGACAACGCGACTTGGGAACCGGAGGCGGTACCAAGCCACAGAAGCGGACATGGCGAGAGCCGGTCCGGACAGGAACCCGGGGGAACCCCATGCTGAGTGGACTAGAGGCGGCCTTTTTCTACCTCTTCGCCTTTGTCGCGGTGGCGTCGGCGTTCATGGTCATTTCGTCGCGCAACCCCGTGCATTCGGTGCTGTTCCTGATCTTGACCTTCTTCAACGCGGCCGGCCTGTTCATGCTGACCGGCGCCGAGTTCCTGGCGATGATCCTGCTCGTCGTCTATGTCGGCGCGGTCATGGTGCTGTTCCTGTTCGTCGTCATGATGCTCGACGTCGATTTCGCAGAGATGAAGGAAGGCGCGCTGCAGTATGCGCCGATCGGCGCGCTGGTCGGGCTGATCCTGGCGGCGGAGCTGATCGTCGTGCTGGGCGGTTACACATTCGCACCGCAGCTCGCCTCGACGGTCTCCAAGCCAATTCCGGACCTCGCCACGCGCTCGAATACGGCGGCACTCGGCGACATCCTCTATACGGACTACCTCTACTACTTCCAGATCGCCGGCCTCGTGCTCTTGGTCGCCATGATCGGCGCCATCGTCTTGACGCTGCGCCACAAGGAAGGGGTCAAGCGGCAGTCGATCGCAGCCCAGGTTGGCCGCACCGCGGCGACCGGCATGGAAATCCGCAAGGTCAAGTCGGGCGAAGGAGTCTGAGATGGTCGTCGGCATCGCACATTATCTGACCGTATCGGCGATCCTGTTCACGCTCGGCGTGTTCGGCATCTTTTTGAACCGCCGGAACGTCATCGTCATCCTGATGTCGATCGAGCTGATCCTGCTCGCGGTCAACATCAACTTCGTCGCTTTCTCGGCGGCACTTGGCGATCTGGTCGGCCAGGTGTTCGCGCTGTTCGTGCTGACGGTCGCGGCGGCCGAGGCTGCCATCGGACTTGCCATTCTCGTCGTCTTCTTCCGCAACCGCGGCTCGATCGCGGTGGAAGACGTGAACATGATGAAGGGTTGACGGAACCACCATGTACCAGGCCATCGTCTTCCTTCCCCTGCTCGGCTTCCTGATCGTCGGCCTGTTCGGCACGTCGCTCGGCGCCAAGGCATCCGAATACATCACCTCAGGCTTCCTGGTGATCGCGGCGGTGCTGTCGTGGGTTGCGTTCTTCAGCGTCGGCTTCGGCCATGGCGAGGTGTTCACCGTGCCGGTGCTGCGCTGGATCCAGTCGGGCGGATTGGAAGCGTCCTGGGCACTCCGGATCGACACGCTGACGGTGGTGATGCTGGTGGTGGTCAACACGGTGTCGGCGCTGGTCCACATCTATTCGATCGGCTACATGCACCACGATCCGAACCGGCCGCGCTTCTTCGCCTATCTGTCGCTGTTCACCTTCGCCATGCTGATGCTGGTGACCGCCGACAATCTGGTGCAGATGTTCTTCGGTTGGGAAGGGGTGGGTCTCGCGTCCTACCTGCTGATCGGCTTCTGGTACAAGAAGCCGTCGGCCAACGCCGCCGCGATCAAGGCCTTCGTCGTCAACCGAGTCGGCGATTTCGGCTTCGCGCTCGGCATTTTCGGTCTGTTCGTGCTGTTCGGTTCGGTCAATCTGGGCACCATCTTCGCCAATGCGGCGACGTTCATTCCCGCTGAAGGCGCGCCGCAAGGTGCCGCCGTGCTGACCTTCCTCGGGCACGCGCTCGACAAGCAGTCGGCAATGACGATCGTCTGCCTGCTGCTGTTCATGGGCGCGATGGGCAAGTCAGCGCAGGTGCCGCTGCACACCTGGCTGCCGGACGCCATGGAAGGCCCGACGCCGGTCTCCGCACTCATCCACGCCGCCACCATGGTGACGGCCGGCGTGTTCATGCTGGCGCGGTTGTCGCCGCTGTTCGAACTGTCGCATTCGGCGCTGACGGTGGTGACCTTCATCGGCGCCTTCACCGCCTTCTTCGCGGCGACCGTCGGCCTCGTCCAGAACGACATCAAGCGCGTCATCGCCTATTCGACCTGTTCGCAGCTCGGCTACATGTTCGTGGCGCTCGGCGTCGGCGCCTACGGTGCCGCGATCTTCCACCTCTTCACGCATGCCTTCTTCAAGGCGCTGCTGTTCCTCGGCTCGGGCTCGGTCATCCACGCCGTCTCCGACGAGCAGGACATGCGCAACATGGGCGGCCTGCGCAAGCTGATCCCGACCACCTACTGGATGATGGTGATCGGCACGCTGGCGCTGACCGGTGTCGGCATTCCGGTGACGGTCATCGGCACCGCCGGCTTCTTCTCCAAGGACGCCATCATCGAAAGCGCCTTTGCCGGCCACAATTCAGTTGCCGGCCTCGCCTTCGTGCTTTTGGTCATCGCCGCCTGCTTCACCTCCTTCTATTCGTGGCGGCTGATCTTCATGACCTTCCATGGCGAGCCGCGGGCGAGCCATGAGGTGATGCACCACGTCCATGAATCGCCGCCGGTGATGCTGGTGCCGCTGTTCATCCTGGCCGCAGGCGCACTGTTCGCCGGCATCATCTTCCACGGCGCCTTCATCGGCGAGGGCTATGCCGAGTTCTGGAAGGCATCGCTGTTCACACTGCCGGACAACCACATCCTGCACGAAATCCACGAACTGCCGCTGTGGGTCGAGCTCTCGCCCTTCATCGCCATGCTGATCGGCTTAGCGCTGGCCTGGAAGTTCTACATCCGCTCGCCGGAATTGCCGCGAAGCGTCGCCGCCAACCACCGCTTGCTCTACGCCTTCCTGCTCAACAAGTGGTATTTCGACGAGCTGTACGACTTCCTGTTCGTGCGGCCGGCCAAGCGGCTCGGTCGTTTCCTGTGGAAGACCGGCGACGGCACCATCATCGACGGTCTTGGTCCTGACGGCATCTCGGCGCGCGTCATCGATGTCACCGACCGCGTCGTCAAGCTGCAGACCGGCTACCTCTACCACTATGCCTTCGCCATGCTGATCGGCGTTGCCGCACTCGTCACCTGGATGATGCTCTGATGACCGCCTGGCCAATCCTCTCGCTGGTCACCTTCCTGCCGCTGGTTGGTGTGCTGCTCATCCTGTTCATCAATGATGACAGTGAAAACGCGCGCCGCAACATCCGCGCCATCGCGCTGTTGACGACGACGTTCACGTTCATCATCTCGCTGTTCATCTGGACCGGCTTCGACAATTCGCAAGCGGGCTTCCAGTTCGTCGAGAAGGTTGCCTGGCTCGACTCCGGCATCTCCTACCATATGGGCGTCGACGGCATTTCAATGCTGTTCGTCATCCTGACGACGTTCCTGATGCCGCTCTGCATCCTGGCCTCGTGGGAAGCGATCGAGAAGCGCGTCAAGGCCTACATGATCGCGTTCCTGCTGCTCGAAACGCTGATGATCGGCGTGTTCTGCGCGCTGGACATCGTGCTGTTCTACGTCTTCTTCGAGGCCGGCCTGATTCCGATGTTCATCATCATCGGCGTCTGGGGCGGCAAGCGGCGCGTCTATGCCTCGTTCAAGTTCTTCCTCTACACGCTGGCCGGCTCGGTGCTGATGCTGCTCGCCATCATGGCGATGTTCTATCAGTCCGGCACGACCGACATCCCGACGCTTTTGACGCACAATTTCCCGGCCAACATGCAGACCTGGCTGTGGCTCGCCTTCTTCGCCTCCTTCGCGGTGAAGATGCCGATGTGGCCGGTGCACACCTGGCTGCCTGACGCGCATGTCGAAGCGCCGACAGCGGGCTCGGTGATCCTGGCCGCAATCCTGCTCAAGATGGGCGGGTACGGCTTCCTGCGCTTCTCGCTGCCGATGTTCCCGCTGGCGTCGGAAATGTTCGCGCCGCTGGTGTTCACACTGTCGGTCGTCGCCATCATCTACACCTCGCTGGTAGCGCTGATGCAGGAGGACATGAAGAAGCTGATCGCCTATTCCTCGGTCGCCCATATGGGCTTCGTGACCATGGGCATCTTTGCCATGAACCAGGAAGGCGTGCAGGGCGCGATCTTCCAGATGCTCAGCCACGGCCTTGTCTCGGGCGCGCTGTTCCTGTGCGTCGGCGTTATCTACGACCGCATGCACACGCGCGAGATCGACGCCTATGGCGGGCTGGTCAACAACATGCCGAAATACGCCACCGTGTTCATGGTCTTCACCATGGCCAATGTCGGCCTGCCCGGCACCAGCGGCTTCGTCGGCGAGTTCCTGACCATGCTCGGCGTCTTCCGGGTCAACACCTGGGTGGCGTTCTTCGCCGCGACCGGCGTCATCCTGTCGGCAGCCTATGCGCTGTGGCTCTATCGCCGGGTGATTTTCGGCGCGCTGACCAAGGACAGCCTGAAGGGCCTGCTCGATCTGTCGCCGCGCGAGAAGGTGATCATCTACCCGCTGGTCGTGCTGGTCATATTCTTCGGCGTCTATCCGGCGCCCGTCTTCGACGCGACGGCCCAATCGGTCAAGTCGCTCGTCACCAATGTCACTGCATCCATCGGCGCCGCGCAGACCGCGGCGGCGAATTAACCCAAGGGTTTTGCGAACCATGACGCCGGACCTTCTCTCCAGCCTGTCACTCTCGACGCCAGAGCTGATCCTCGCGATCGGCGCGCTGGCGCTGCTGATGGTCGGCGCCTATTCGCGCGCCAACACCGCCAATACGGTGACCGGCCTCGCCGTCGCCGTGCTGTTGATATCAGGCGCCTGGCTGGTCTTCCGCACGGGGCAGGGCAGCGCCTATGGCAATGCCTTCATCCAGGATTCCTTCGCCCATTTCATGAAGGTGCTGGCGCTGATCGGCTCGGCGGTGACGCTGGTGATGTCGATGCGCTTTGCCAAAGCGGAGCATTTCGACAAATTCGAATATCCGGTGCTGATCCTGCTTTGCACGCTCGGCATGATGCTGATGATCTCGGCCAACAGCATGATCGGGCTCTATCTCGGCCTCGAACTGCAGTCGCTGGCGATCTACGTGCTGGCGGCGATCAACCGCGACAATCTGCGTTCGACCGAGGCCGGCCTGAAGTATTTCGTCCTCGGCGCGCTGTCGTCGGGCATGCTGCTCTATGGCATCAGCCTGGTCTACGGCTACACCGGCAACACCGGCTTCCAGGAGATCGCCACGGCGTTGGGCAGCGGCGAGCGCCAGCTTGGCCTGGTTTTCGGTCTGGTCTTCGTGTTGGCCGGCCTTGCCTTCAAGATCTCGGCGGTGCCGTTCCACATGTGGACGCCCGACGTCTATGAAGGAGCGCCGACTCCCGTGACGGCCTTCCTGGCGGCCGCACCCAAAATGGCGGCGATGGCGCTGATGGTACGCGTCACCATGGGCGCCTTCAAGCCGATCGCCTCGGACTGGCAGCAGATCATCGTCTTCATCTCGATCGCCTCGATGGCGCTTGGCGCCTTCGCGGCGATCGGCCAGACCAACATCAAGCGACTGATGGCCTATTCCTCGATCGGCCACATGGGCTACGCGCTGGTTGGCCTTGCCGCCAACAGCCAGGCGGGCGTGCGTGGCGTTGCCATCTACATGCTGATCTACCTGGTGATGACGCTCGGCACCTTCGCCTTCATCCTCGCCATGCGGCGCAAGGAAGGCAATGTCGAGCAGATCAGCGACCTGGCCGGCCTGTCGTCGACCAACCCGATCATGGCGACGATCCTGACCATCCTGATGTTCTCGCTGGCCGGCATTCCGCCGCTCGCCGGTTTCTGGGGGAAATGGTACGTCTTCCTCGCCGCCATCAACGCCAACCTCTACGCGCTGGCGATCATCGGCGTGCTGGCCTCGGTGGTGGGCGCCTATTATTATCTGCGCATCATCAAGATCATGTGGTTCGACGAGCCGGTTGGCGGCTTTGTTCCGATGGCCATTGAATTGCGCCTCGTGCTCGGCGTCAGTGGCGCCTTCGTGCTGTTCTACGTGCTGATCGGCGGCCCGATCGGCACCTATGCCGAAGCCGCCGCCAAGACATTTTTCTAAACGGCATGGCGTTTCGGCTGGCTCCTACCTCGGCGTCGGAAGGGTTCCGGCTCGAGGCACATGACAGCGTCGGCTCCACCAATGCGCTGGCGCTGGACCATGCCCGGGCCGGCGACCCCGGCAGATTGTGGGTCGTTTCAAAGAAGCAGGAAAGCGGGCGCGGGCGGCGCGGCCGCGTCTGGGCGACGCCGGAAGGCAACCTCGCGGCGACGCTGCTTGTCATCACCACTGCCGAACTTCGCCTTGCCGCGACGCTGGGCTTCGTGGCCGGGCTGGCGCTGGCCGATGCACTCGACGCGGTCGTGCCGAAGGGCCGGATCGCCATAGGCCTCGACGGCGCAAGTGCGGGCAAAAACCGTTTCGAGCTGAAATGGCCGAACGACGTGCTTGCCGCCGGCGCCAAGCTGGCCGGCATCCTGCTGGAATCGGCGATCCTGGACGGCGGCCGTTTCGCGGTGGCTGTCGGCATCGGCGTCAATGTTGTGGCTTATCCCGAGGATTTGCCTTATCCGGCAACTTCATTGCGCGCGCTGGGCGCGACATGCGATGCGGAAACATTGTTTCTGGCGCTGTCGGATGCCTGGAGCGAGAATGCCCGGTTGTGGGATGAAGGGCGCGGACTTGCCGCCGTCAGGCAACGCTGGCTGGCACGGGCTGCGGGGCTTGGCGGCGAGGTTGCTGTCAGAATTGACGGTAGTGTGGTGCGCGGCGTGTTTGAAACCATTGACGAGGACTGCCGTTTCGTGATCCGCGACGATGAAGGTTCTATTCTGACGATCGCCGCCGGCGACGTGCATTTCGGCGCGGTCGCGTCTGCCCGCGTCTAACGGGCTTGGCCTGAGGGCCAGGAAGGGAAAAATCATGGCGAAAGCGGAAAACGCCGAACTCGTCTTCGTGCCGCTCGGCGGCGTCGGCGAGATCGGCATGAACTTCGCCCTATACGGCTACGGCCCGCCGAGCGCGCGCGAGTGGATCGTCATCGATGTCGGCGTCACTTTCCCCGACGCCAGCCTGCCCGGCGTCGACCTGGTGCTGCCCGACACGCGCTTCATCGAGGAGAACCTCGCCAATCTGCGGGGCATCATCATCACGCATGCGCATGAAGACCATTACGGCGCGCTGCTCGACACCTGGCCGAAGCTGAAGGCACCGGTCTGGATGACGCCGTTCAGCGCTGGCTTGCTCGAAGCCAAGCGGCAGGGCGAGCAGGGCGCGCCGAAGATCCCGCTGACCATTTACCGGGCGGGCGAGAAATTCACGGTCGGCCCGTTCGAGATCGAAGCCATTCCCGTGGCGCACTCTATTCCCGAGCCGATGTCGCTGGCGATCACGTCGCCGGCCGGCACCGTCATCCACACCGGCGACTGGAAGATCGATCCAGAGCCGACGATCGGCCCGAAGACCGACGAGGCGCGGTTCCGCGCCTATGGCGACAAGGGTGTTCTGGCGCTGATATGCGATTCGACCAATGCGCTGCGGGAGGGCGAGTCGCCTTCGGAAGTGGCCGTGGGCGAGGGCCTCAAGGGCGTCATCCAAGCTGCCAAGGGCCGCGTCGCCGTCACCACTTTCTCCTCCAATGTCGGCCGCATCGTCTCCATTGCCAAGGCGGCGCGGGATGCCGGCCGCCAGTGCCTCGTGCTCGGCCGTTCGCTGAAGCGGGTGATCGATGTGGCTGATGAACTCGGCTACATGGACGGGCTGCCCGAGTTCATCGCCGAAGAGGATTTTGGCTTCATACCGCGCGAAAACCTGGTGATCATCTGCACTGGCAGCCAGGGCGAGCCTTTGGCGGCGCTGGCCAAGCTGTCGCGCGAAGAAATGAAATCGGTGTCGCTGACGGCCGGCGATACGGTGGTGTTTTCGTCGCGTACGATCCCCGGCAATGAAAAGGCGATCCTCGAGATCAAGAACCGCCTGATCGACCTCGGCATCAAGATCATCGAGGACGGCGACGCGCTGGTGCATGTTTCCGGGCACCCGCGGCGCAGCGAATTGCGCAAGATGTACGAATGGGTGCGGCCGCAGATCGGCGTTCCTGTGCATGGCGAGGCAGCGCATCTGGTGGCGCAGGGGTCGCTGATGTCGACCTCCGGCATCGGCCAGGTGGCGCAGGTGCGAGACGGCGACATGCTCAGGCTCGCTCCCGGCCCCGCCACCATCATCGACCAGGTGCCGTTCGGGCGCATCTACAAGGACGGCAGTCTGATCGGCACCGATCAGGCGATGGGCATTCGCGACCGGCGCAAACTGTCCTTCGCCGGCCATGTCGCGGTCAATGTCGTGCTCGACGACAAATATGAGCTTGCCGGCGACCCCGATCTGGTCGCCATCGGCGTCGCCGAGGCCGATGCAAGCGGTGAGACGCTCGAGGATCTGATGATCGATGCGGCAGTCGGCGCCGTGGATTCGATCCCCCGCCAGCGGCGAAAAGACCTCGACCTGGTGCAAGAGGCGGTACGGCGCGCCGTGCGCGGCGCTGCCAACGAAGCCTGGGGCAAGAAACCGCTGGTGACGGTGTTCGTCACCCGGTGAGGGTGTCAGCGTTCGCTACATGTTCAGCTGATAGCTGACGGGAAGCCAGCGAAAAGAGCCGTCTACCTGCTCGACGTAGCCCAGTCCTGGAAATGGCATGTGGTGGCCAGCGATCAACAGACGCTGTTCAGCGGCCATCTTCAGCAGTCGCTTGCGGGTCTCGATCGCCAGGTCATTGTCATCATCCAGATCAGCACGCCAATCCGGCCGCTGGATGGACACGACATAGTGCAGGAAGGCGTCCGACCAGATGAGCAATTGCTGCCCGTCGCTTTCCACGAGAAACGCCAGCAGCCCGGGAGAATGACCGGCTGCGTCGATGGCGGTAACGCCAGGCACAACCTTGTCTCCGGGTGCTATGAATGTTGCCTGGTCGGCCAGGTTGCTGCAATTGCGCCTGAATAGATCGCGGTTTTTCAATCTGGCCTCGCGCACCGCATTTCCCTCGGTCCAGAAGCTGAATTCCGCCGCGCCGAATACATAGCGTGCTCGCCTGAAAACGGGTTCGCCATCCTTCACAAGTCCTCCGATGTGATCCGGGTGCCCGTGGGTGATGATCACCACATCAATGTCATCAGGCCCGAGCCCAAGGTCCTGCAGACATTCCAAAAGCGAACTGTCCGCATCTCCGCATCCGGTGTCGAACAGGATCTTTTCGGAACCGGTGTCGATCAGCGTCGGGATGAAACAGTGCTCGTAGCGATCGCGGTCGATGAAGTTCGAGTCAGCGAGTTCGTGCACCGCGGTTGACGACTGTTCAGGTGCCAGGGCCGATGCAAGATTGTCGCGAACATCGACGGCATCGAGCAAAGCGGCAACCTTGAATGAGCCAAGGCTGAACTTGAAAACGCGTGGGCGAGCAAGGCGGGCGTCGGACATTGCCGTTTGTACTTCGCAGTTGCCGATTGGAACAGCCTGGGTCGCGATTTTGAAACTGTCTGCACGTTCAAGGGCGTTCCAAGAGGGCTCATCAAAGTGCGACAGTGCGCGCCTCGTGAAAGGCTGTTGATATCAGTCGATTTGACGTATGACGCCAGCCATCGGGACCCAGAAGGGAATGCTCGGATATGCTCGGTCGCCTGAACCATGTCGCGCTTGCGGTGCCGGATCTGGCTGCGGCCGTCGCCGCCTATCGCAACACGCTCGGCGCCGAAGTGACGGAGCCGCAGGCACTGCCGGAGCACGGTGTGACGGTGGTGTTCATCAATGTCGGCAACACCAAGATCGAACTTCTGGAGCCGCTGGACGAGGGCTCGCCGATCGCTGCCTTCCTGGAGAAGAACCCGTCCGGCGGGATGCACCATGTTTGCTACGAGGTCGACGACATCCTGGCCGCGCGCGACCAGCTCAAGGCCGCAGGCGCGCGCGTGCTGGGTGACGGCAATCCGAAGACCGGGGCGCATGGCAAGCCGGTGCTGTTCCTGCATCCGAAGGATTTCTTCGGTACGCTGATCGAACTGGAGCAATCATGAGCTGGGTATCGTTCACCGCACTTTTCTTCGCCACCTGGTGGATCGTGCTGTTCGTCGTGCTGCCGTTCAGCGTCAGGACACAGGACGACGATCACGACGTGACGCTGGGCACGGTTCCAAGTGCGCCGCGCGGCCCGCATATGCTGCGCGCCATCCTGCGAACCACCGTCGCGACGGCGGTTCTCATGGGCATTTTCTATGGCCTGACGAAAGGGTTGGGATACAGCCTCGACGAGGTGCCGCACATCATTCCGGAATTCAGTCAGACGCCAACGAAATAGGCCTTTTCAGGCCGCGTTTCAGCCGATTCGAGATCGACACGATATCGCCTGGAGGCCATGGCGATTCTGGCTTTGTGCCGGTTGACGCAAGGTCATCCAGTTTATCAATCTCTGCTGCTAACCAGATGTTTGCACAAAAAAAATGCAAGGCACAAGGCCTTGCAATTTAAACGCGTCCGATCTGTTTCCGGTTTCCGGCGGCAGCGAGTTACCGCGCCTAGATCGCATCCTCCCAAGACTTTGACCGCGTAGGAGAGCAGATTTTTCTCTACCCTCTCGGTTATCGGGGCACATTAGCCCAACGCGAATGAAAATGTCACGTAGAATTTTGCCTTGAAACGGGCATTCTCGTGCTGCACTGCACAATAGTGTGGCAGGCTTTGCTTGGGAAACGACCAGTAAGACGCGCGCGGCACTGCAGCATCCCTGGAACGCCGGGTGTCCGAGGCACGCGCGAGGATGCTCAGGCACGTTCGACCCCATGTATCGTGCCATTCCGAAAGCCGATTTCCGATTTTCGGATCGATGCGTCCGGGTTTCCATTCCGCCATGAAATGGCTATGAAGCCGGGGCAAGCAAGCCCGTGTCGCGCCGATTCCCGCGCGGCCATCCTCACTCACGGACCAGTCCATGCGTTTGTCGCGCTATTTCCTGCCTATCCTCAAAGAAAATCCGCGCGAGGCCGAAATCGTCTCGCACCGGCTAATGTTGCGCGCCGGCATGATCCGCCAGCAGGGGCAGGGCAGTTTCTCGTGGCTGCCGCTCGGCAAGCGGGTGCTGGACAAGGTTTGCCGGATCATCCGCGAGGAGCAGAATCGCGCCGGTGCGCTGGAAATCCTGATGCCGACCATCCAGTCGGCGGATCTGTGGCGCGAAAGCGGCCGCTATGATGACTACGGCAAGGAGATGCTGCGCATCAAGGACCGGCAGGACCGCGACATGCTCTACGGCCCGACCAATGAGGAAGTGGTCACCGAGATCGTCCGCGCCTACGTGAAGTCCTACAAGGACCTGCCGCTCAATCTCTACCACATCCAGTGGAAGTTCCGCGACGAAGTGCGGCCGCGCTTCGGCGTCATGCGTAGCAGGGAATTCCTGATGAAGGACGCCTATTCCTTCGACCTCGACTTCGAGGGCGCCAAGGCGGCCTACAACAGGATGTTCGTGTCCTATCTCAGGACGTTTACGCGCATGGGCCTGCAGGCGATTCCGATGCGGGCCGACACCGGGCCGATCGGTGGCGATCTCAGCCATGAGTTCATCATCCTCGCCGACACCGGCGAGAGCCAAGTTTTCTGCCATCGCGACTATCTTTCGCTGGACGTGCCCGGAGAAAAGACCGACTTCGCCAACGACGCCGAGATCGGCGACATCGTCAAGACATGGACGACGCCCTACGCCGCCACCGACGAGATGCATGATGAGGCGGCTTGGGAGAAGATCGGCGAAAGCGACAAGGTTTCGGCGCGCGGCATCGAGGTTGGCCACATCTTCCATTTCGGTGACAAATACTCCAAGCCGATGGGCGCCAAGGTGACCGGCCCCGACGGCAAGGATCATTTCGTTTCCGGCGGCTCCTACGGCATCGGTCCGTCGCGCCTGGTCGCGGCGATCATCGAAGCCAGCCATGACGACAACGGCATCATCTGGCCGGAAGCGGTGTCGCCATTCGACATCGGATTGATCAACATGAAGGCGGGCGATGCCGAGTGCGACCGCGTCTGTGACGAGCTGTATGCCGCCTTCGTCGCCGCCGGTAAGGATGTGCTCTACGACGACACCGACCAGCGGCCGGGCGGCAAGTTCGCCACCGCCGACCTGATCGGCTTGCCGTGGCAAGTCATCGTCGGGCCGCGCGGCGTTGCCGCAGGCGAGATCGAGATCAAGAATCGCAAGACCGGCGAGCGCGAGACGCTGCCGATCGCCGACGCGAAAAAACGCTTTGGCAGCGCCGCATGAGCGACGTGGCGGCGGCAAGATCGGCGGGCGCAGGACCTTTTTCCATCTTCGAGCGCATGGTTGCCTGGCGCTACCTGCGCTCGCGGCGCAAGGAGACCGTGATCTCGGTGATCGCCTCGATCTCCTTCCTCGGCATCATGCTGGGGGTCGCCACGCTGATCGTGGTGATGGCGGTGATGAATGGCTTCCGGGCGGAGCTGTTGACGCGCATCCTCGGCGTCAACGGCCATCTGATCGCGCAGCCGCTCGATTCGCCGCTTGAGGACTACGCACAGGTCGCCGGACGCATCAACGGCGTGCCCGGCGTCAAATACGCCATCCCGCTGATCGACGGCCAGGTGCTGGCGCAAGGCAATGTCGGCGGCGGGACCGGCGCGCTGGTGCGCGGCATACGCGGCGAGGATCTGAGCAAGATCGCCATCGTCGCGGCCAACGTCAAGCAGGGTTCGATCGCCGGTTTCGACACCGGCGAGGGCGTCGCCATCGGCAAGCGCATGGCCGAGAATCTCGGCCTGGCGCTCGGCGACACCATCACCTTGATCTCGCCCGACGGCGACGTGACGCCGCTTGGCACGACGCCGCGCATGAAGGGCTATCCGATCACCGCGATCTTCGAAGTCGGCATGTCGGAATATGACAGTTCCATCGTCTACATGCCGTTTTCGGAGGCACAGCTCTATTTCAACATGGACGGTCGGGCCCAGACGATCGAGATCTATGTCGACAATCCCGACGATGTCGACGCGCTGAAACCGAAGGTGGAGGAGGCGGCGCAGCGGCCGATCGACCTCGTCGACTGGCGCCAGCGCAACGAGACCTTCTTTTCCGCCCTGCAGGTCGAGCGCAACGTCATGTTCATGATCCTGACGCTGATCGTGCTGGTGGCGGCGCTCAATATCATTTCCGGCCTGATCATGCTGGTGAAGGACAAGGGGCATGACATCGCCATCCTGCGCACCATGGGGGCGTCGCGCGGCGCCATCCTGCGCATCTTCCTGATGACGGGGGCGGCGATCGGCGTGACCGGGACGATCGCCGGCGTGCTGCTCGGCGTGCTGATCTGCACCAACATCGAATCCATCCGCCAGTTCTTCTCGTGGATGACCGGCAAGGTGCTGTTCAACCCGGAGCTCTATTTCCTCAGCCAGCTGCCGGCGAAAATGGATCCGCGCGAGACGACCTATGTCATCCTGATGGCACTCGGGCTGTCCTTCCTGGCAACGGTGTTTCCAGCGTGGCGGGCCGCCCGGCTCGATCCCGTCGAAGCTTTGAGGTATGAATGATGGCCGAGGCCATTATCGAGCTGAAGAGCGTCGAGCGGCACTACGTCCAGGGGCCGCGCAAGCTCACCATTCTCAGCGGCGCCGATTTCTCGCTGAAGCGCGGCGAGATGGTGGCACTGGTGGCGCCGTCGGGCACCGGCAAGTCGACGCTATTGCACACTGCCGGCCTGCTGGAGCGGCCCGACGCCGGCGACGTCATCCTGGCCGGCCGTGCCTGCGGGCGGCTCTCCGACGACGAGCGCACGGCGATCCGCCGCAACGATGTCGGCTTCGTCTATCAGTTCCATCACCTGCTGCCGGAATTCTCGGCGCTGGAAAACATCATGATGCCGCAGCTCATCAAGGGGCTGAGCCGCAAGGAGGCGTCGGAGCGGGCGGCGCAACTGCTCGACTACATGCAGATCGGCAAGCGCGCGTCGCACCGTCCGTCCGAGCTTTCCGGCGGCGAGCAGCAGCGCGTCGCCATTGCCCGCGCGGTTGCCAATGCACCGCTGGTGCTGTTGGCCGACGAGCCGACCGGCAATCTCGACCCGGTCACCGCCTCCTATGTGTTCGAGGCGCTGGCGGCGCTGGTCAAGCAATCGGGCCTCGCGGCGCTGATCGCCACCCACAATCACGAACTGGCCTCGCGCATGGACCGGCGCGTCACGCTGGCCGACGGCAAAGTGGTGCCGCTCGGCTCGAGCTGATCTCAGTCTCGACAGACTTGGCGAGCTCGCGGACAGTCCGCCCTCAGTGCGCGTTACGGCTCCATTGATGGTTGTCGCACGCCCGTCAACCTTTCCTTAACCCTGCCGATTTGATCGCCCGGAAAATCCGGACGCGGCCGGATTCCGACCGTTGACAATAGAACAAAATTAGAACAAATTAAAAACATATCAACAACAGGAGAGAGTTATGACCGATCTGGTTCAGGATGTCATCTCACTGGTTTGCATGAGCACCTTTCTCATTTCCATGGCGATCTGGATCGGCGCCATGTGATCTGGAGTTGAGGACGTGGCGCGAACGCAACCGTCCCTCGGGCGCGAAACTCCTCACACTTACCCTCTCCCCGTTAAAAACGGGGAGAGGGGGGCATCAACGCTGGCGGCGTGCCATTCACTGAGACGCCGACGCGAATGGTATGTGACCGGGAACCGAGCTCTCCTGTTAAGCCTTTCTTGCCGCCGCGACGTTTAGGGTGGTCCCTCCAAGACAGGGAGCAACGTCGCGTGTCGCCCATCGTCACGGCCATCCTCGTGGCCAGCAATCTCGGGCTGATCTTTCTCTTGATGAGCGTGCCGCTTGGTTTGCGCACGATCAGGCTCAGCCGTGTCGTGGCTATGGACCGGCAGCGCCTCTGGCAGGCGCTGTGGCCGCTGGGCAGCGATGCCGGCTGGTCCGGCGAGATCCTTTCGGCCGAGCCGCTGGACGGCGAGGGCATGGCCCGCTTCATGCTGTCCTGGGAGGGCCGCGACGGTAAGCCGATCGAGCGCAAGTCGCGGTTTGAAGACGTAGTCGAGGGCAGCCGTTTCTCGATGCGGGTCATCGAGGATACAGCGCTCGACACCTCGTTCTGGAAGGATTTTCGCGAGACCACTGAGCTCGTTTCCGAAGGCAGCGGCACGCGGGTCACGCTTGGCCAGACCGATCGCTATCGCGGCTTTGCCTTCCTGGTGTTCCGCTATTTCGCGATGCGCCGAGAACTCTCCAAGCTGCAGCGCTGGGCGAGGACCGGGCGATATCGCAAGGGCGGCTGGTTCGAGCATCCGCTCAGCCAGGTCGGCTTCGCCGCATTGTCGGCATTGATCCTGTGGCCGTTCTTCGGGCTTCATCTCGGCGGACTGGCGCTGGCCGCGATCCTCACGTCGGTGGTGGCCCTGCATGAGCTCGGCCACATGGCCGCGTTTCGCCTGATGGGTCACAGCAAAGCGCGCATGATCTTCATTCCGCTGCTCGGTGGCATCGCCATTGGCGGGCGTCCATATGACAGCCGTTTCGAAGTCGCCTTCGTGGCGTTGATGGGCGCTGGCTTCTCCGCCTTCCTGGTGCCGGTCGTCATCGCCGCCAGCACCTTTGCCGGCGCGGAAGGATATCGACTGGCAGCAATGCTGCTGGCGACGCTGGCGGGCTTTGCTGCCCTGTTCAACATTGCCAATCTGGTGCCGGTGTGGAAGTTCGATGGCGGCCAGGTGCTGCGCCAGATCTGCCCGGGGCCGATCGTGCTGGCGCTGGCCTCGTTCTCCCTGCTTTCAGCCTTCCTGGCGCTTGGCCGACAGGCTGGCTTTGCCCCGGGCTTTCTGCTCGCCGCGGGAGCGGTCTTTTCAATCCTCAGCCTGCTGACGATGCGCAGCGGGGTCAAGCCGCGCCACGAGCTGAAGCCGATCCGCACGGTCGACCGCTTCGTCATCGCCGGCGCGCTGCTGGCGGTCTTCGCCATCCATGGCTACGGCGTGCTGTGGGCGTCCGCGCAGCTCATCTGAAGGTGTTGATATTCAGATGATGCCGGCCTGAGATATCAACACCACCTTGAGCCGTTTCCAGACCGGGTGGGTCAGCCGGCCTTGCGGGCGGCTTCGACAGGCAAAGCCGTGGCGGGACCGAAGACGTCGTCGAAGGCAGATTTCAGGGCCAGGTCGAGGTCCGCCATTGTTACAGGCAAGCCGAGGTCGACAAGGCTGGTGACGCCGTGGTCCTGCACGCCGCACGGCACGATGCCGCTGAAATGGTCGAGGTCCGGTTCGACATTGATGGCGATGCCGTGAAAGCTCACCCAGCGCCGCAGCCTGATGCCGATGGCGGCGATCTTGTCCTCGGCCGGCGAGCCGTCCGGCAGGGCAGGGCGATCCGGCCGCACCACCCAGACGCCGACGCGGTCCTCGCGGCGTTCGCCGTGCACGTTGAAGGCGGCGAGCGTGCCGATGATCCACTGTTCAAGCGCGGCGACAAAAGCACGGACATCCTCGCGGCGGCGCTTCAGGTCGAGCATCACATAGGCGACCCGCTGGCCTGGCCCATGATAGGTGTACTCACCGCCGCGCCCAGCCGCGAACACCGGAAAACGGTTCGCGTCGATCAAATCCTCGCTGCGGGCACTGGTGCCGGCGGTGTAAAGCGGCGGATGTTCGACAAGCCAGACCATTTCGTCGGCGGCACCGCTTCGGATCGCCTCGGCGCGCGCCTCCATGAAGGCCAGCGCATCCGGATAGGCGGTGAGGCCAGGCTCGATGCGCCATTCGACCGGTGCTGACCCGGGGAGCGGCAGGAACGACGTGGCGATCTGGCTGCGTTCTGGCATGGCTTTTCGTTTTTCGTTTATGCATGTCACGATCCCAAAACCGCCTTGCGCTTTCGGGCGACATGCATTTGCCTTCCATATGGCGCTATCGGGCCGAAACGTCCAGTTTCGGCTACGCATTCCAATTCTGTGGAACGTTATGCCAATCGCTGGCGATTATTGCTTGCGGCGCACTTGTTTCGCCGGAAACGATTTGCTACACGCCGCGAGCCGGTCGGTTCCGGCTCCTACCACGTGCGGTCGTGGCGGAATTGGTAGACGCGCAGCGTTGAGGTCGCTGTGGGGCAACCCGTGGAAGTTCGAGTCTTCTCGACCGCACCAAGATTTCCCTGACAGATTGCTTATGGCGAGCTCTGACGGCAGGCGATGACACGTCGCGGCCACAGGGCTTTCTGCTGATCGAAACGGCAGCGGCGGCGCGTCCTTCAGACCACGCCGCCGCTTCGCCTTTTAGGACCTATCCCGTCCACCCAAGGCCAGCCGAAATACAATTGATCGATACAAGCAGAGCGTCGGTCGCCCGCTTTTGATCCGCCGTGCCGGTATTTGCCCGAACTTCACGCAGCAGATCGACCTGCAGCCGGTGAATGTCATCCATCTGTCGCCGCAGACTGTCGAAACGCCGCTTGAACATCGGAAAGCGCGCGGAAAGATCGCCTCCCGTGAGGTCGCCGATCAGGCGTCGCGTCAACTCGTATTCGGCGGCGATGCGGGCGTAGATTCGCTGGGCCGCATCGCTGTCGGACACCAGGCGGGCGTAGAGCCCCGCGATCTCCATGTCGGACTGGTAGAGCGTCTTCTCGGCCTCGTCGACGATCAAGCGGAAGAAGCGCGAGTGCTCGAACATGCCGGCCAGAAGTTCGCGCCCGGACTCGCCGCGCACGGCGACGAAAGAGCTAAGCGCGCTGCCGATGCCATACCAGCCAGTCAGCAGATGACGGTTCTGGCTCCAGGCGAACACCCATGGAATGGCGCGCAGGTCAGCAATACCGCTGGCGCCGAAACGGCGGTCCGGCCGTGACCCCATTTTCAGGAGCGCCAGCTCCGCGACCGGGCTCGCCTGGTTGAAATAATCGAGGAAACCGGGCTCGGCCATCAACCCGGCGTAGGACGCCTGCGACATGCCTGCCAGAGCTTCCAGCGCCTCGTCGAATTCCGGCGTTTCCTTCGGCTCGACATCACCGGGCGATCCGACACCGTGGGCCAGCACGCCAGCGGCGAGAACCTCGAGCTGGTTGAGGCCGGTGCCGCGATTGGCGAATTTCGACGATACGACCTCGCCCTGCTCCGTCACCCGCATGGATCCGGCTACCGTGCCTTCCGGTTGTGCCGCGATCGCCCGGCCGGTCGGCGCGCCGCCACGGCTGACAGAGCCGCCGCGACCGTGAAAGAAACTGATCCTGACGTTGTGCTTGCGCCCGACGGCGGCGAGGCGCTTTTGCGCTTTTGCCAGTTCCCAATTGGAAGCCAGAAAGCCGCCGTCCTTGTTGGAATCTGAATAGCCAAGCATGATTTCCTGGCGCGCGCCGAAATCTCGCACCGTCCGCCTCACTAGCGAAACGCCGAGCAATCCAATCAGGATGCCCGGTGCGGCCTGTAGATCGGCGATAGTCTCGAACAATGGTACGATCCGCAGCCTGATCGTGCCGCCACCACCAGGCGCGGTTGAAAGTCCGCAATATTGCGCCAGCAGATAGACCGCGAGCAGATCGTCGGCCGAACGGGTCATGCTGAGAACGAAGGAGCCGACAGCGTCGGCATCCGAGCCGGAGATCTGCTCGCGGATAATGGAGAAAGTCGAAAGCAGTTCGCCTGCTTCGGGCGAGAGGCGGCCTGCGTCGATCTCCAGCCGCTCGCCCTGGATGATGGCTGTGCGAATACGCGCCGACCATTGCGGCGTGCCGGCTGCGACCGGATCGGCGGGATTTTCCAGCGCAAACAGTTCGGCCAGCACCCGGTTGACGACCGTGGAGTTCTGCCGGATGTCGAGCGAGACCGTACGGAAGCCGAAGCTTCCGACTTGCCAAAGCAGAGGCTGGATGAAGCGCTTGGCTACCGCGCGACCTCCGATCGCTTCGAGAACGGAAGACAGCCCGTTCAGATCGGCACGAAACGCCTCTGCCGAGAGATATGCCGCCGGACCGCCGTCTCGCGTGGCCTCCAGCCGGGCAAGCAAGGCCGAGGCGAACTGGCGAAGCGGTTCGTCAGGGTTGCGGGCGGCGATCATGTGCGCCAGTCCGCTTTTATCAAGCGCCGTTTGCAGCACCGGCTTGAAGCTGGCCGGCAGGTCGATGACGTTCGAGCTGGCGCTGAGCACCGTCACCAGCCGCTGCACCTGCGTCAGATACCAGCCTATTGCGGTGTTGCGGTATTCGGCCATGGCATGGGCGGTGACCGCGGCAGTCACATTTGGATTGCCATCGCGGTCGCCGCCGATCCACGAGGCATAGCGCATGAATGAGGGAATTCTGATCGGCTCTCCCGGATAGTGACGCTCGAAGGCGCCCTGAAGCTTGCCATAGAGCTGTGGCGTTGCCTCGAAGATGACTTCGCGAAAGAAATGCAGGCCCCAGGCGATTTCGCGTTCGACCGTCGGACGCTCCAGGCGCAGCTCACCCGTCATCCACAGAAGCTCGATCTCGCTTTCCAGATCGGCGACCAACAGCGAGCGTTCGCGCGGCGCCCAGCGTGGCTGGTCGAGCTCAGTCAGCTTGCGATAGATACGTCGGTGGATCTCCAGCACGGTCACGCGTTTGGCTTCCGTCGGGTGCGCGGTCATGGTCGGGCCGACGCGAAGCTCATCGAGCTTCGCCTGGACTTCCTCCGCTGAGTGGCCGTTCGCTGCCATCTGCGCGATCACGCTGGCGAAGGAACCGGGCACTTCGTCAACACCCGCGCCTTGTTCGAGTTCACGGCGCGCCCGCATGGCAAGCAACTCGTCTGCTATCGCCAGCAACTGGAACCATACGCCGCTTGCCTGAAGCGCGGGGATGCGCTGCTCCGCGGCGAGGGAGACAAGCGACCGACGTCCGGCCAGAACGGCGGCGATCTCGGGCTCACGCGCGCTTGCGACCTGAAGCAGCAAGCGCAACAAAAGGCTGCGCTCGTCCTCACGAAAGTTGATGCGTCTGCTCTGTTCCAAACCGGTTTCCTGCTTCGTCCGCACCGATGGCCAAGTAGCCGCGCCCTGAATCGAGGGCGGCGCCTGCTGTCAGGCGACCCGGTCGGGGACCGGGCGACCCTCGAAAAAGGCGGTCAGGTTCTCCACCACCTTCATGCCCATTGCCACCCGCGTTTCCTCGGTCGCGCTCCCGAGATGCGGCAACAGCACCACATTCTCCAACCGCTTCAGCCCCTCCGGAACGGCCGGCTCGTCGGCAAAGACGTCGAGACCCGCCCCAGCGATCTCGCGCCTTTCCAGTGCACCGATCAGGGCATCCTGGTCGACAACGTCGCCGCGCGCCGTGTTGATCAGGAACGCGTCGCTTTTCATGGACCGCAAGCTTCGGGCATTGATGAGATGGCGGTTTTCCGCGCCGCCCGGACAGTGCAGCGACACGAAATCGGATGCGGTGAGCACATCTTCCAGGGTTGGCATCTGCACCGCGCCCATGGAGCGCGTCTCGTCATCATCGACCGGGGACCGATTGAAGAACACGATGTTCATACCGAAGCCGAAATGCGCGCGCCTGGCTGTCGCCTTGCCGATGCGCCCCATGCCGACAATACCCAAGGTTTTGCCAGACACCTTCGCTCCGGCCATATGGGTTGGCGACCAGCCGCGCCACTCTCCGGCCCGCAACTGCCGCTCGCCCTCACCAGTTCGGCGCGCGACAGCCAACAGCAAGCTGAGGGCGAGGTCGGCGGTGCAATCGGTCAGCACGCCCGGAGTGTTGGTCACGACGATGTCGCGGTCGCGGGCTGCCGCGACATCGATATGGCTGAAGCCGACGCCGAAATTGGCAATGATCCGGGTGCGGGCGGTGTTCTCCGGAAACACCGCACCAGGCAAGCGGTCGCTGACCGTTGCCAGGATCGCGTCAAAATTCGCGAATGCCGATGTCATTGCGGCAGGGCTCAGCGGCGTATCGCTGGGGTTGAGCGTCGTGTCGAAGCGCTTGGCGAGGATCGCTTCAACGGGGGCCGGCCATCTCCGGGTGACAATCAAACGCGGTTTCATCGAATTTCCTGCCGATCGATGGGCCGCGATGCATCCGCCCGACCCGAAACAGACTTCACATCTTGCGCCATGCGACCGTCAGGCCGCCTTCTTCATCCCGGCCAGGGTATTGGCCACGACCTCCCCGAAAGACGATGGCGTCGGCACGATGACGACGCCGGCCTCTTTGAGGATTTCGACCTTTTCCTGCGCCGACTCGCCGAACGCCGAGATGATGGCGCCGGCATGGCCCATGCGCCGGCCCTTCGGCGCGGAAAGCCCGGCGATGTAGGCGATCAGCGGCTTGCGCATGTTGTCTCGCGCCCAGATCGCGGCTTCCGCCTCCTGCGGTCCGCCGATCTCGCCGATCATGACCACGGCATCGGTTTCGTCGTCCTGTTCGAACAGCTTCAGCATGTCCTTGAAGGACGAGCCGTTGATCGGATCACCGCCGATACCGACGCTGGTCGAAACGCCGATGCCGAGCGCCTTCATCTGGGAGGCTGCCTCATAGCCGAGCGTGCCCGAGCGCCCGACGATGCCGACGCGGCCGGGAAGATAGATGCTGCCCGGCATGATGCCCATCAGTGCCTGTCCGGGCGTGATCATGCCGGCGCAGTTCGGCCCGATCAGCCGCATGCGGTCCTCGAAACGGTAGCGAAGCATGTAGCGCTTCACCTGCATCATGTCCTGCGAGGGGATGCCGTCGGTGATGCAGACGCATAGCTTTATACCCGCATCGGCGGCTTCCATGATCGAGTCGGCGGCGAAAGGCGGCGGCACGAAGACGATGCTGGCTTCGGCGCGAGTTTCGCGAACGGCGCCCTTGACGGTGTTGAAGACCGGCAGGCCGAGATGCTTCTGACCGCCCTTGCCGGGCGTCACGCCGCCGACGAGCTTGGTGCCGTAGCGCTTCATGTCTTCGGCATGGAAGCTGCCGATCTTGCCGGTGAACCCCTGGACGATGACCCGCGTGCCGCGGTTGAGCAGGATTGCCATATTCTTAGCTCCCTCAGCTTGCTTTTTTGAGCGTTGCCGAACGCCACGTGGCGACGGCTTTTTCGGCGGCTTCCGCCAGCGTTTCGGCGACGATCACCGCCTCGCCGGAATCGGCCAGGATGCGGCGCCCTTCCTCGACCTTGGTGCCGGCAAGCCGCACCACCAGGGGGACGTTGACGCCGACTTCGCGGATCGCCTTGACGACGCCTTCGGCGACCCAGTCGCAACGGTTGATGCCGGCGAAGATGTTGACCAGGATGGTCTCGACATTCTTGTCGCCAAGCACGGCGCGGAACGATTTCGCGACCCGCTCCGGCGAGGCGCCGCCGCCGATGTCGAGGAAGTTGGCCGGCTCGCCGCCGGCGATCTTGATCATGTCCATCGTCGCCATGGCGAGGCCGGCGCCGTTGATGATGCAGCCGATATTGCCGTCGAGGCCGACATAGGAGAGGCCGCGGTCGCTGGCGAAGGTCTCGCGCGGATCTTCCTGGCTCTTGTCGCGCAGCTCGGAGATCTCCGGCCGCCGGAACAACGCGTTCTCGTCGAACGACATCTTGGCGTCGAGCGCAACGAGGTTGCCGTCGCGGGTCACCACCAGCGGATTGATCTCCAGCATCGAGGCGTCGTAGTCGCGGAACACCTGGTAGCAGCTGAAGATGGTTTCGGTCGCCTTGCCGATCAGGTTCTGGTCCAGGCCGAGCCCGAACGCGATCTCGCGCGCCTGGAAGCGCTGCATGCCGACGCCCGGATCGACCGTGGTCCGGATGATGGAATCCGGCGCCCTCTCGACAATATCCTCGATCTCCATGCCGCCGGCGGCCGACGCCACGATCATGACGCGCTCCTCCTTGCGGTCGAGAACGAAGCCGACATAGAGCTCCTGCGCGATGTCGACGGCCTCCTCGAGATAGAGCCGTGAAATCAGCTTGCCTCGCGGGCCGGTCTGCTGGGTCACGAGCTTGCGGCCGAGCATTGCTTCGGCCGCGTTGGAGATCTCCTCGTCATTGGCGCAGAGCTTGATGCCACCGGCTTTGCCGCGGGCACCGGAATGGACCTGCGCCTTGAGAACCCATTTGCCGCCGCCGATTTCGCGCGCCCGATAGGTTGCCTGCTCGGGGCTGTAAGCCAGGCCGCCGCGCGGAACATGAACCCCATGGCGGGCAAGCAGTTCCTTGGCCTGGTATTCGTGAATGTCCATTTTTTGTCCTCCAAGAGCCTTCAGTGCGTGGCGGCGTGCGCCTGGCCGGCGCGTTCGATTGCTTCGTTGACCACCAGCACATTGCGCGCCATGCGTTCCGACGCCGCGTCGATCATTTTTCCGTCGAGCGCCGCCGCGCCCTTTCCGAGCGCCTCCGCTTCCTTGAGCACTTCCAGGATGCGCCTGGCGCGGACGACTTCCTTTTCCGGCGGCGAGAAGACGCTGTTGGCAAGCGCGATCTGCGAGGGGTGGATCGCCCATTTGCCTTCGATGCCAAGTGCCGCCGCGCGCCTTGCCGCCGCCGTGTAGCCCTCGGGATCCGAGAAGTCGCCGAACGGTCCGTCGATGGCGCGCAGGCCGTAGGCCCTGCAGGCAACCGTCATCCGCGACAGGGCGAAATGCCACTGGTCGCCCGGATAATCGGGATTGAGGCCGCCGATGTTGACGGTGCGCGCCTTGTTGCTGGCGGCATAGTCGGCGACGCCGAAATGCATCGCCTCCAGGCGGCCGGGCGTCGCGGCGATCGCCTCGACATTGGCCATGCCGAGCGCCGTCTCGATGAGGGCTTCGAGGCCGACGCGGGTCTTGTAGCCCTTGGCCATTTCGATCTGGTTGACCATGGCCTCGACCATATAGAGGTCGGCCGGAACGCCGACCTTCGGCACCAGGATGGTGTCCAGCCGGTCGCCGGCCTGTTCCATCACGTCGACCACATCGCGGTACATGTAGTGCGTGTCGAGGCCGTTGATGCGCACCGAAACGGTCTTGCCCTTGGCACGCCAGTCGATGTCGTTGAGCGCCTGGATGATGTTTTTGCGGGCGCGTTCCTTGTCCGGCGGCGCCACCGCGTCCTCGATGTCGAGGAAGACGAAATCGGCGGCGCTGTTTGCCGCCTTCTCGATCATCTCCGGGCTGGAGCCGGGAACCGCGAGTTCGCTGCGCTGCAGCCGGAGTTTTTTGAGATGGTTGATGGTGTGGCTCATGGTCGCGTTCCTCTCACGCTGCTTCGGCGACAGGTACCTCCGCCGAGGCACGGAAGTGCTGGATGGCGGCGCCGACGCCCGAACCTGGCGCCAGCCGGACGCCGCAATCGAGCAGCGCCATTTCGGCCGCCGACAGCGAGGCAAGCACCATCACCTCGTTCAGCCAGCCGAGATGGCCGATGCGGAAGACCTTGCCGAGCACCTTGTTGAGACCGCCTCCGAGCGAGGTCCGGTAGCTCTGGTAGGCGCGCTTGACGACGTCGCCGCTGTCGATGCCTTCCGGCACCAGGATAGCGCTGACAGTATCCGAGTGCCATTTCGGCGCCTTCGCGCAAAGCTTCAGGCCCCAGGCGTCGACCGCCTTGCGCACGCCTTCGGCGAGGCGATGGTGACGGGCGAAGATGTTGTCGAGCCCTTCCTCGGCGATCAGGTCGAGCGAGGCGCGCAGTCCGCGCAGCAGTTGCGTTGCCGGCGTATAGGGGAAATAGCCGGCGTCGTTGGTGCGGATCATGTCCTCGAACGAGAAGAAGCAGCGGCGGTGAGTGGCGATCCTGGAAGCGGCCAGCGCCTTCTTGCTGACCGAGAGGAAGCCGAGGCCGGCGGGCAGCATGAAGCCTTTCTGCGAGCCGCTGACGGCGCAGTCGACACCCCATTCCTCCTGACGGAAGTCGATCGAGCCAATCGACGACACACCGTCGACAAAGAGAAGGGCAGGGTGGTTCGCCGCGTCGAGTATGGCTCGGCAGCCTGCCACATCGCTGGTGACGCCGGTGGCGGTCTCGTTCTGCGTGCAGAAGATTGCCTTGATGCGGTGTGCCTTGTCGGCCTTCAGTCTTTCTGCGTAGAGGTCGAGCGGCACGCCGGTTCCCCACTCGCAGTCGATCACGTCGACCTCGAGGCCGAGGCGCTCGGCCATATCGACCCACAGATGCGAGAACTGTCCGAAGCGCGACATCAGCACGCTATCACCGGGGCTGAGCACATTGGTCATCGCCGCCTCCCAGGCGCCGGTGCCCGACGACGGGTAGATGAAGACGCGGCCGGTTTCGTTCTTGAAGACTTTTTTGATGTCTTCGAACAGCGGCAGCGTGAAATCAGGAAACGATCCGGCGCGCATGTCCTCCATCGGGAGGTTCATCGCTTGCCGGACCTGCTCCGGAATGTTGGTGGGTCCTGGAATAAAAAGGTGGGTGAACCCAGCCATGCGTGAACTCCTCCGAAGTTAGAGATTTGTGGAGGGAGTGTCGTTTGGAAGGCGAGGGGCAACAACACCTTGGTGGGTAAGTTCTCGCCGCGCGCGGGTGGGGCGAGCCTACCCGCTCGGCCTACCCGGTCGTCCTATCCGACAGGCTGCTTGGGACTGCGACGCTTCTCGCTCGAATAGAGCGCGACTGCCATTGCCCTATTGCGGACGTCAAGCTTGTCATAGAGATTCTTGAGGTGATACTTCACCGTATTCTCGGAAATTCCCGTGCGCGTTGCGATCTGAAGGTTGGTCCAGCCGTCGGAAAGCACCGCCAGCAGTTCGCGCTCGCGAACCGTGAGCTGGGCCAAAGGCGTGTCGTTGACCTTGTTGATGTCGATGTAGGGGATGCAGATGCGGCCGTGCGCGACGGCCAGGATCGTCTCGAAGATGATATGCGGATCGTCGAACTGGAAGCAGTAGCCTTGAGCACCGAGTCGCACGCACTGCTTCAAGATGCCGATGTCGTGGTCGTTGGAGAACACCGTGATGCGCACATCGAGCTTACGGCTCTGGACCTCGGCCAGCACATCCGCGCCGTCCATGTCGGCCAGCCTCCAGCCGATGACGGCGACATCGAACGTGGTCTTTCCTGCCAGGTCCAGGAGTTGCCTGCCGCTCTGCACGGCGCTCAGCAATTCGAAACGTCCGTCGCATTCCAGCATTTCGCGGAGCGCCGATATGACAAGCGGATTGCGCTCGGCGACAACGACGCGAATGCGTTGCTGTCCTGATGTGGCCTCGTTCGTTCTCGCCGACCTTGCGTTCAAGGGCTTCCGTTCTGGACCGGTTGCGGGCATGGGCGGATCCGGCTGGTATCCGGACCCTGTGCCATGACAATCGCCGCAACCGCGCAGGAGTGCTCTTTCCCCAGCGACATGCGCTGTCGCGCCACCTGAACCGGTATGCTGTTGGTTTTGACGCGATCGGCGTCATCAGCCCAAGGCTCGGCGATGTCCGCCTCTCGCAAAGTCAGGCCGGCAGGGGAGCGCGTATTTCGTTTGATATTCCGTGCGTTAGGACCATAGGTTCCCAAATCGAATCGTGCTGCCGCGCCATCCGTGGATTGAGCGGCGATTTCTCCCCAAAAGCGGTTTCCACTTTTGGGTCCGATGCTCTAGACCTGAGATGCACCTTTTCCGGGATTGCGATGGCGGGAGGCGCTGGTGGAAGGCCAGGACGAACGGACGACCGGCGCCAGGGCCGCTGAAGACGCCCACGCCGATATTTATGGCGAGGATGGCGCCGTCCTTTCGTCCTTCCTTGCCCAGATCGGTGCGGCGATCGCCGACCGCGACACGCTCACGCTCAAGCATGAAGTCGACCACCTGCACCAGTCGGAGCTCGGCGACTTGCTTGAGGCTCTGCATCCCGAACAGCGCCGCGCGTTGGTCGAATTGCTGGGCGCCGATTTCGACTTCTCCGCGCTGACCGAGGTCGACGAGGCGATCCGTATGGAGATCGTCGACAATCTGCCCAATGCGCAGATCGCCCAGGCGGTGCAGGAGCTCGATTCCGACGACGCGGTCTACATTCTCGAAGACCTCGAAAAGGAAGATCAGGACGAGATCCTGTCGCAACTGCCGTTCACCGAGCGGATCAGGCTGCGCCGCTCGCTCGACTATCCGGAAGAGACGGCCGGCCGCCGCATGCAGACCGAGTTCGTCGCGGTGCCGCCGTTCTGGACGATCGGCCAGACCATCGACTATATGCGCGAGGACAAGAACCTGCCTGAGCGCTTCAGCCAGATCTTCGTCATCGATCCGACCTTCAAGCTGCTCGGCGCCATTGACCTCGACCAGATCCTGCGCACCAAGCGCGCGGTCAAGGTGGAAGAGGTCATGCATGAGACGCGGCACGCCATTCCCGCCACCATGGACCAGGAAGAGGCGGCGCGGGAATTCGAACAGTATGACCTTCTGTCTGCCGCCGTTGTCGACGAGAACGAACGGCTGGTCGGCGTGCTGACCATCGACGACGTCGTCGACGTCATCCAGCAGGAAGCGGAAGAAGATCTCCTGCGCATGGGCGGCGTCGGTGACGAAGAGCTCTCCGACAGCATCTTTTCGACCTCGCGCTCGCGCGTGCCATGGCTGCTGGTCAACCTCTTGACCGCATTCCTGGCGGCATCGGTGATCGGCCTGTTCGACCGCACGATCGAGCACATCGTGGCGCTGGCGGTGCTGATGCCGATCGTCGCCGGCATGGGTGGCAATGCCGGCTCGCAGACCATGACCGTCACCGTGCGCGCGCTGGCGACCAAGGATATCGACATCTACAATGCCGGCCGCATCATCCGCCGCGAGATGGGTGTCGGCTTCATCAACGGCATCGTGTTTGCCATCCTGATCGGCATTGTCGCCGCGACCTGGTTCCACGACAACAATCTGGGCGGCATCATCGCCGCGGCGATGATCATCAACATGTTCGCGGCCGCTTTGGCCGGCATCCTGATCCCGCTGCTGCTCGACCGTTTCAAGATCGATCCGGCGGTCGCTTCGGCGGTCTTCGTCACCACGGTCACCGATGTCGTCGGCTTCTTTGCCTTTCTCGGCATTGCCACGTGGTGGTTTGCGGTGCCTTGAAGGCGCATCGTGCCCTCAATTGACTTTTACGTAAATGCCGTGCGAGGCTTGCGCGGGGTGCCATGTCGATTCCGGCTTGGCATGGGTTTGGTTCGGGACAGGAGGGGGTGCCGCATGGCGATCCCCGGGTTCCGGGGTGTGGGAGTGACAATGCGGGAATATTATTCGATCACCGAGCTGACCCGCGAATTCGACGTGTCGACGCGGACGCTGCGCTTCTATGAGGACGAGGGGCTGGTGCAGCCGGTGCGGCGCGGCCGCACGCGGCTGTTTCGCCCGTCCGACCGCCACCTCATTCGCCAGATCATGCGGGGAAAACGGCTCGGCTTTTCGATCAATGAGATCCGCGAAATCATCCAGATGTACAAGGAGCCCCCCGGCGAGGTCGGTCAACTCAAGCTGATGATCAAGCGCATCGAGGAAAAGCGCGAGGACCTGCGGCAGAAGCGCCGCGACCTCGAGGAGACGCTGGCCGAACTCGACCAGGCCGAGGAATCCTGCGTCGAGCGGCTCGTCGAACTCGGCGTCAATACGTAGCGCTGTTCAAATCCAGCGCCGCACTCTCTTGGCGTAGTCCCGGTATTTCTTGCCGAATTTCGCCGCCAGCACCTTTTCCTCGCCCTCGATCGCGACCTTCTGCGTGACAAAGGCAGCGATGAAGGCGAGCGGCAGGAACCATACGATCCCCGAGACAAAGGCGACGCCGATCAACAGCAGCGTGTTGGCCAGATACATCGGATTGCGGGTAATGCCGAACGGGCCTGTGGTAACCAGGTGATCGGGCACCGCGTTGGGATTGAGCGTGGTCTTGGCCCGAATCATGGTGCGGATCGCGGTGAACCAGAGTGCCGCGACGCCGAGCAGGGCCACCCAGCCGGCGGCGAACAGGATATCGCCCAAGAGGTCGCCAATCCAGGGCAGGGGATAGAGCAGGCCGAGTGCGATGCTGATGGCGATGGCAGCAATGTAGATCACTGGCGGCCACGGTATGAGCCCTGCCTTCGGCTGGTTCTCGGTCATTTGACCCCTCCCTCCGTCATCTTGTCTTCGGTCTTGGCGGTGCACATACCGGCGAGATCGGATATATGCGTCTTCCATTCGGCAGTCTGGTCGTTGTTGTAGAGCCGATCAAGTGAGGCTTCGCTCTCGAGCGTGTCGAGCATGCAGACACAGTAGCTCGAACAGAATTCGATGTCGCGCGACTGCTCGCAAGACAGCTGGCAGGTCTTCAGGAAGTTCACCTGCGGGGTTTCGACCTTCGCCGGCATGACTTGCGCGAACAGCCACACACAGCCGATCAAAAGCGGCTGGTGGATCAGGTAGAAGGCCAGGCTGTGGCGGCCGATGAAGATCAGCGGGTTGGCCCAGCGGCCGGGTGTCAATTCGGCAAGCCGGGCAAGCAAGCCCGAAGCGGAGGCGAGTTTAGTTACCGCGATGCCTGCAAGTACGGCGCCGAACCACGGAAACAGCGGCACGTAGTCGTTGGAACGCGGATTGATCGCCGACAGGCCGATCCACCACAGCCATGGATGGTCGAAGGCCTCGAAGCGCAGATAGACGGGCGCTGCGATGACCAGCGCTGCCACAAGCAGCGTCAGCAGCGCGGGCAGCCGCAGGAACGCGAGGCCGAGCAGGCTGGCCAGCGCGATCTCGTGCAGGATGCCGAAGAAGATAAAACCGTCCGGGGTGGCAATGCGGGTGGCAACCGAGATGGCGATCGCCGCTCCGGCGACCATGGCGAAGCGCCTCCAGAAGCCGTTCCAACGGATTTGCCGGCCATGGGCGAGGTATAGGCTGACGCCGACCAGGAACAGGAAGGTCGAGGCGATGCAGCGCGCGTAGACCTTCCACCAGCCGAAGGCGGTGAGGCCCGGGTCGGTATAGCCGAAGAATTCCAGGTCCCAGGTGAAGTGGTAGCTCGCCATGGCGATGAGCGCGATGCCGCGCACGATGTCGATGGCGACGATGCGCTTCGGTCGATCCTGAACAGATGCGGTCGGCGTGTGGATGCTCATGGTCTCGTATTTCTGATTCAGCCCCGCAAGACGACTATCACGGTTGCCACGGACAAAAGAAGGCCGGCAGCTTCGGGTATAGGCTGCGCTGCAGACGCTGGATCAGGCGCCGCCTTAGGCCAGCGCCGGAAAGCCTTTGGCCGACTTCGCTTTTGCCGGATAGGCGTCGGTTTCCTGTTACCCGCGCAGGAATCACCACGGCAGATTTGACCCGCTGATTCTGCTTTGGGGAAGCAATGTCCACCCATGTGCGCCACCCGGTCTGGCTGCCGGCCTTGCGGCCGGCCGACGCGCGCACCTTCGCCTCGCTCTATGCGGTCGAATCCTTCGCCCGCGCCACGGTGTCGAGCGTCATCCCGATCCAGGCCTACGAGATCCTGCATAACGAGCAGATCGTCTCGATCCTCTACACCATCGTGGCGATGCTCGGCCTGTCGGTAACGCTGTTCATGCCGATGCTGATCCGACGCTTTGCCCGGCGCTGGGTCTACACGGCAGGCGCCTGCCTGCTGGCCATCGGCGCGTTGTTCTTCGTCACCCATACGCTTGCCGGACAATTGGCCGGCATGCTGTGCCGCGTGATGGGCGCCAGCGCGCTGTCGATCACGCTCAACCTCTACATCATGGACCACATCCGCAAGACCGATTTCATGCAGGCCGAATCACTGCGCATGGCGTGGTCGATGTTGGCCTGGACCGGCGGGCCGACGCTCGGCATCTTCCTCTACACGCGCTTCGGCATCTACGCCGCGCATGGTGCGGTGGCGGTGTTCGCGCTGGCCTTGCTGGCGCTGTTCTGGACCTACCGCCTGGGCGACAACCCATCGATCCGCCCTGGCAAGATGCGGCCGGCCAATCCGCTCGCCAATATCGGTCGCTTCGTCGCCCAGCCCAGGTTGCGGCTGGCCTGGCTGATCGCCTTCGGCCGCTCCTGTTTCTGGACGACGTTCTTCGTCTACGGGCCGCTGTTCATGGTCATCACCGGCGAGGGCAAGCTGGCCGGCGGTCTTTTGGTTTCGGCCGGCAATGCGCTGCTGTTCATGGCCATTTTCTGGGGCAAGGCGGGAAAGCGCTTCGGTGGCCGCCGAACCATGACATTTGCCTATTTCGCCATGTCGGCCATGCTGCTGGCGGCGGGTGCGGTTGGCCAAACCGTGCCGCTGCTCACCGGCGCCTTGCTGCTCTGCGGCGCTTTCTTCACCATCGCGCTCGATGCGCTGGGCTCGACCGCCTTCATGCGCTCGGTGCGATCCTATGAAAGGTCGCAGATGGCGGCGGTCTACCGGACCTATCTCGACTTTTCCGAACTGACGCCGCCGCTGGTCTATTCGGTGGTGCTGGCGTTCTTCGGGCTGGGCTCGGTGTTCGTCACGCTCGGCCTGCTGGCGGCGGTCTGCGGCTTCGTGACCTGGCGATACCTGCCGAAATCGCTGTGATCTTCAGGGCTTGGGGATAACCGCTGCGTGCCGTTCGCGGATCCAGTTGTGGAAGCGGTGCAGGTCGTACTCCTCGGGCATCAGCACGCCGGCTGCGTGGCGCATCGAGCGCAGACCTTTCTGGTTGACCTCGCAGATCCCTGCGTCCTCCTCCAGCACCTGTTTGCCGAAGGCGACGATGTTGTCGATGTCGGTTGCACCAAGCGCCTCGGGCGAAAACAGCCATTCGGCGACAAGCTCGGTCTGCTCGGGGCCAAGCGGCACCAGCCGCACGGTCCTGATATAGTCGACATGGCCGACGATGAACATCGACGGCAGGTTGGTGGCGTAAGTCTGGCCGGCGGCGCGTTCGGCTGATGTGAGGCCGGTGAAGACCGGCCCATGCGCCTGGCCGTCGCGCGACCATGTCTGCGCGCCGGCGCGCAGACCGCCGGAAAACTCCGGCGCGTCATTGTCGGCGTGGCCGGACCATTCGGGATCGTCGTGGCGACCCATCAGGCCGCGGCCATAGATCGGCACCAGCCGCGACAGGTCCTTGTGGACGCCCGGACAATGCAGGCACTCGTTGAAGTTTTCCCAAAAGATCTTCCAGTTGCAGTTCATCACCTTGCGCAGCACATGGCCGGCAACAAGCGTTTCCAGCGGCCAGTTGGCGAGACTGCCGGACGCTGGGTCGAAGGATGTTTCCGCCGAGCCGGCGGCGTCCTCCTGCAGATTGACGAAGACAAAACCGCGCCACATCGAGAGCGCCACGCGATAGAGTGGATGATCGGCCTTGTCGAAGCCTTCCGGCAGCGACTTCGACGGCACGCGCACGAGGTCGCCGCGCAGCGAATAGGACCACGCATGGTAGGGGCAGGTAATGAGCCGCGCCTTCAGCCGGCCTTCGCTTTCCTGACAAAGCTGCGAGCCGCGATGGCGGCACGTGTTGTGGAAGGCGCGCAGTTCGCCGGTTTCGTCACGCAGCACGACGATTTCCTGCGTGCCGACGCGGAAGGTGCGGAATGAAAGCGGTTGCGCAAGGTCGGCCTGGCGGCAGACGAGCAACCAGCTTTTGTACCAGATGGCGTCGAGATCGCGCTGATAACTGTCCGCATCCCAATAGGCCGACGATGGCAGCGTCGGTTCGGCCCGGGTCAGGCCGTTGTAGGGATCGCGCTCGCTGGCAATGGGCTGCATGGCTGGCTTCCTGTGGATTTGTCAGCCGACACCCGACTATGGGAATTGTCAATTGTTGTGCCGGAGAGCCGATTTATCTGCATGGCGCAATCGCGCTGGTTGTCGGCGGAATTTGGTTTGCCGGTCGCGGCGATTTTCCCTATAGTCGCGCTTGTCGTCGGTTCCGTTTGGAGCCAAGAGGGAATGCGGTGCGGGCGGACTTGTTGCCCAATGCCGTGGCTGCCCCCGCAACTGTGTGCGGTAGTCCTCTCCATATGCCACTGAAGGTTTCTCTTCGGGAAGGTGGGGAAGGGCGCTGATCCGCGAGCCAGGAGACCTGCCGGCGACAGGAAACTGACTTCGATGCCCTCGGGTGGAGGGTGAAAGGACAAGATATGACTACCGCTTCCGTCTCCCTCGGCGCCTCCGTCTCCTCGCAGTCGCGCTTCATGCAGCTTGCACTCGTGGCGCTGCTCGGCATCTTCGTCGTCGGCTTTGTCGGCTTCTCGCATATCGATGCGGTCCACAATGCGGCTCACGACTATCGCCATTCGATGGCGTTTCCCTGCCACTGACGAGGATTTGACATCATGAACCTGTTTCGCAACGTCGTGTTCATCGCGGCGATCGCAGGGCTCGTGGCCGGCGTCGTTCTCGCCTGCCTGCAGGCCTATGCCACCGTGCCGCTGATCCTCAAGGCGGAAGTCTACGAACAGGCCGGCGGCGGCCACCATCATGACCATGCCGCTCCTGCCGCAACCGATACCAGCGCCATGAGCACAGCCGCTCCGGCGGGGAATGCGATGAGCTCCGCCGCCCCGGCGCCGGCGGAAGCAGCCGCTCCGGCCGCGGAAGACGAAGGCTGGGCACCGGCCGACGGTTTCGAGCGTTTCGCCTTCAGCGTTGTCGCCAATATCGTCACCGGCATCGGTTTTGCGCTGATCCTGGTCGCGGTTTCCGAATTCGCCGGCGGCATCGGCAATTGGCGCCAGGGCGTGTTCTGGGGCCTGGCCGGCTTTGCCGTGTTCACGCTGGCACCGGGCCTCGGCCTGCCACCGGAATTGCCTGCCATGCCGGCGGCCGATCTCACGCAGCGCCAGATCTGGTGGTGGGCAACCGTGGTGGCGACCGCGGCGGGTCTCGGCCTGATCGCGTTCCGCAAGTCGCTGCCGCTCGCGATCCTTGCCGTCCTGCTGATCGTCGCGCCGCATATTGTCGGCGCACCGCAGCCCGACAGTTTCGAGACGCCGATCCCTGAAGGCCTGCACCACGAGTTCGTGGTGGCGGTCACTGTGACCAACCTGGTGTTCTGGCTGGTGCTCGGCGCGGTCGTCGGCGTGGTGCGCGGCCGCTTCACCGGCACAGCGACCAGCCTGCGCGACAGCTTTGCCTGATCGCAGCAAGCTGACCTTCATCATCGGCGGTGCGCGCTCCGGCAAGAGCGCGCATGCCGAAACCCTGGCGACGGTTCTACCCTCGCCATGGACCTATATCGCCACGGCGCAAGCCTATGATGACGAAATGCGTGAGCGCATCGCGTTGCACCGCTCGCGGCGCGGCGAGGGCTGGGCGACCATCGACGCACCGCTCGATCTCGCCGGCACGCTCGAGGCTTTGCCGGACGATCAGCCGGTGCTTGTCGACTGCCTGACACTGTGGTTGACCAATCATATGCTGGCCGAACACGACCTCGACCTTGAATGCCGTCGGCTGGCGGACGTGCTGTCGCGGCCGCGCGGGCCCTGGTTCGTCGTGTCCAATGAAGTCGGCCAAGGCATCGTGCCGGACAACGCACTGGCGCGCCGTTTTCGCGATGCGGCCGGCCGACTCAACCAGCAGGTGGCCGCTGTCGCCGACACGGTGCTGCTGATGGTGGCGGGGCTGCCGCTCAAGGTGAAATGAAATGACCGATATCGACAACAAGACCGACCGGGATGAAGAACGCCACCGCGCCAAGATGGCCAAGCGCAAGGCGGTGCAGGATGCCGAGGTGGCGGCCAAGACGATCGAGAAGGGGCTGCTGATCGTCAACACCGGGCCGGGCAAGGGCAAGACCACCGCCGCCTTTGGTCTGGCGTTGCGGATGCTCGGCTACGGCAAGCGTGTCGGCGTCGTCCAGTTCATCAAGGGCAAATGGCACACCGGCGAGAAGGATGCCTTCGCCGCCTTTGGCGATCGCGTCGTCTGGCACGCCATGGGCGAGGGGTTCACCTGGGAAACCCAGGATCTGAAGCGCGACATTGCCGCAGCCGAAGCCGCATGGGCCAAAGTGCTCGAACTGATGGCCGATCCATCGATCAGCCTGCTGGTGCTCGACGAACTGAACATCGCGCTGCGCTACGATTATCTCGATCTCGACAAAGTGGTTGCGGCGCTGAAGGCGCGGCGAGAGGGCCTGCATGTCGTCGTCACCGGCCGCAACGCCAAGCCGGCAATGGTCGAGGCGGCCGATCTCGTCACCGAAATGGGTGTAACCAAGCACCATTTCTCGGCGGGCGTGAAGGCGCAGCAAGGCATCGAGTTCTGATAGCCTTAACCAGCAGGCGGGATCACGCGACGATGACGATTGCCGAGACCAAACCGAACAGCGCGATCAGCAGATAATCGGCGACACGATAGAGTTTCAGCGCCTGCCTGATGTCGATGCTGTCGGCCTCGCGGCTGCCACCTTCGCCCATGAAGACGTCGTCGACCAGCACGCCGCCATAGCTGCGTGGTCCAGCAAGCGCCAGGCCGAGCGCGCCGGCCATCGCCGCTTCCGGCCAGCCGGCATTGGGCGAGCGGTGTTTTTTCGCGTCGCGCCACACGGCATGCCAGGCGTTTTTCGCATCAGCACCCCTGACGAGGAATGCGGCCAGCACGATCAACAGCGCCGTCAGCCGCGATGCCGGCAGGTTGATCCAATCGTCGAAGCGCGCCGCCGCCCAGCCGAACGCTTCGTGGCGCGGGGTGCGGTGGCCGATCATCGAATCGGCGGTGTTGGCGGCCTTGTAGGCAGCGCCTCCTGCCAGCCCGCCGACGCCGGTCCAGAAGGCGGGAGCAACGATGCCGTCGGAAAAATTCTCGGCCAGGCTCTCGATCGCCGCACGGCTGACACCGGCCCGGTCCAGCGATTCGGGATCGCGGCCGACGATGCGAGAGACGGCGATGCGTCCAAGAGCAAGGCCACCTGTGTCGAGCGCGTCGGCCACGGCCTCGACATGCTCGTAGAGGCTCTTCTGCGACAGAAGCGATGTCGCCAGAAGGGCGGCAACGATCAATCCCATGGGAACGAACCAGAGCAGGATCTGCACGCCGAGCCCGATCGCCGCCGGCACCAGCACGATGACCAACAGCGCCTGGACACCACGCTTGCGACGCAGCGCGTCGGGATCAGTGGCGCGGTTGAGCCGGCCGTCGAGAAAGGATATCAGCCTGCCGAACCACGTCACCGGATGGCCGATGGCGCGAAACAGCCAGTCCGGGTAACCCAGGACGAATTCAGCGGCCAATGACAGGAAAGCGATCAGGATTGACATGAAGCTTCTTGATGGGGCGGCGGTGGACCATGGTGGAAGTCTCGGCCGGGCGAGGGCGCTTTTCCCCAACGCGCCGCAGCCTTTCGTCGACCTCTCGACCGGTATCAATCCGCACTCCTACCCGCTTTTTGAGTTGCCCGCCACCACCCTGTCGCGGCTGCCGGAGGCAGCACGTGCCAGCGAGCTGGTCGAGATCGCGGCGAGCGCCTATGGCGCGCCATCGCCAGCCAATGTGGCGGCGGCACCCGGCACGCAGATCCTGTTGCCGCGCGTCGCATCGCTGATCGCGCCCGGCAAGGCGCTGGTGCTGGGTCCGACTTATGCCGAACATGCGCGGGCAGCGGCGATCGCCGGGCACGCGGTGACGGAGGTCGGCGATTTCGAAGTATTGGCGGAAGCCGACCTTGCCATCATCGTCAATCCCAACAATCCGGATGGGCGCATCATCGAGCGCGACAGGCTGCTGGCGCTGGCCGCAGGGCTGCGCGCCAAGGGCGGGCTGCTGGTCGTCGACGAGGCGTTCATGGATGTCGGCCCGCGTCAGCACAGCCTCGCAGGCGATGTCAGCCAGGGCGGCATCGTGGTGCTGCGCTCGTTCGGCAAGTTCTTTGGCCTGGCCGGGCTGCGGCTCGGTTTTGCGCTTTCCGATGCGGCGACGGTCGGCCGGCTGGACAACCAATTTGGACCATGGGCCGTCGCCGGCCCGGCGCTGGAATATGGCATCCGCGCGCTTGCCGATATCGACTGGCAGGACGCGATGCGGGCATCCCTTGCGGACGCATCGGCACGACTCGATAAGCTGTTCGGCCGCTTCGGCGCTGCTGTCGCGGGCGGCACCACATTGTTCCGCTATCTGCGCTTGCCGGATGCCGCCGACCTGTTCGCCACACTTGGCGAGCGAGGCATCCTGCTGCGCCATTTTGCCGACCGTCCTGGCGACTTGCGCGCCGGCCTGCCGGGGAGCGAGGTGGAATGGCAGCGGCTCGAATCCGCTCTTGCCGAATGGGCGTCCCGGCGCGAGGATCGATCGAAGGGTTCGAAACAATGATCCATGTCTGCTCTCTGGCGAAGGTCGAGGAAACGGTGGCACGGACCGGCGCCGACCGCATGCTGTCGCTGCTCGCCGCTGGAACCGAGGTGATCCGCCCGGCCTCGATCGCCCAAGAGAATCATCTGCATCTCGTCATGCACGACATTGCGGTGGCGCAGGACGGCATGACCATGCCGGGCGAGGAGCATGTCCGCAACCTGCTTGATTTCGCGCGCCGATGGGACCGGGCAAAGCCGATGGTCGTGCATTGCTATGCCGGCATCAGCCGCTCGACCGCTTCCGCCTACATCATCGCCGCGGCATTGGCGCCGAAGCGCGACGAAGCCGAACTGGCTCAGACGCTGCGGGCGCTGTCTCCCTCGGCGACGCCCAACCCGCGGCTGATTGCGGTGGCCGACCTCCTGCTCGACCGCAACGGCCGCATGATCGAGGCGATCCAGGCGATCGGGCGCGGCGCCGACGCTTTTGAAGGAGCGCCCTTTGCGCTGAAGATCGACATCTAGGACATGTTGATATTCAGGTGACCTGCCCTGAGACGGGAGTGCTATTTCAGCCAGTCGGCTAGCTTCGCCTTACGTACATCGCGCAGCAGGCTGATGAAACCATCGGCCTGATGTTCTGATGTCAGCCGGCCTTTCTCGGCCGTGGCTATGCTGGCGTCGCCGACCACGCCATTCGGGTTGAGATCGCTGGCGATCCAGGCAAAGGCATGGGTGCCGGTATGGCGCAGCAGCGAAAATTCCTTTTCAGCCTTCGCGACATTGGAAACGAAATTGTCGGCCTTGCCCATGTCGACGAGATCCGGCCGGAAATGCAGCATCAGCGACGTCTCGACATCGCCGCCGTGGATGCCGTGGCGGTCCTCGAGCTCGGTGTACATGCCGGCCGGGCGGCCAAAGCGCTGCCAGCTGGTCTTCACCGCCAGCATGTTTTCGCGCACGCGCAGTTCGCGCGTGACGATGCCCATGATCTCTTCATTGCCGCCATGCGAATTGACGACGATCAGCTTTCGCACGCCGGCCCGCGCGATCGACAGGCCAAGTTCGGTCCAGGCCTCGACCAGCGTCGTTGCCGGCAGGGTGAGAGTGCCCGGTGCGTGAAGATGCTCGTTCGACTTGCCCACCGCCTGCACCGGCAGGATGCGGATGTCGAGATCGTCGGGCAGGCGGGCAATCACCGTGTCGAGCATGCCGTTCATGATCGAGGTGTCGGTCGAGACCGGCAGATGCGGACCATGCTGCTCGATCGCCGCCAGCGGCAGCACGGCGATCGTCGCTTCCGGGTCGATCGAGGCGTATTCGGTCGTGCGGTAGTCGCCCCACCACACGCGTCTTTTTGTTTCGTTCATAGCGGGCCTCGAAGGAACTGTTTGGCGTTTGTGCTGCCCCTCACCCTTAGCCTCTCCCCGTGAAGAACGGGGAGAGGGGGTCGCCAGCGTTGGAGCGCTTCCCTTCTCCCCGTCACAATATGGGGAGAGGGTGCCGGCAGGCGGATGAGGGGCAGCGCAGACTTTGGTGTGGTGTAGCTTCAGATTGCGGACCTGTCGATTCGTAGCGTCTCGCCGACGTCTCACCCAGCCGCGATGGCCTCGACCTCGACCTTGAATTCGGGCCGGGCGAAACCGGAGACGATCATCAGCGTCGAGGCCGGCGCCGGGCTGGAAAACAGCCGGTCGCGGACATCCATATAGGGCCGCAGGTGCGCGCGGTCGGTGACGTAGGCGTTGATACGGACGATGTCCCGCAGACCCAGTCCAGCCTCACCGAGCACCGCGGCGATGTTCTGAAAACAGAGCTCGGCCTGTGCGCCGGTATCTTCCGGTATCTGGTCGTTCGCCGTGATGGCGACCTGACCCGAGCACAGCACCAGCCGCTTGCCGGCTGGCACCTCGACGCCGTGGCTGTAGCGGGCAAAGGGTGGCTTTATCGACTTCGGGGTGAGGAACTTGAACATGGCAATCTCCGGTTCGTCGGCAGCCTAAGACCGGATGCACCATACCTTCAAGATGGTGGTGCATCTCGCTGGGGCGATTGTGGACAGGCGTTCAAAAAATAGGCACGATGCCTCTGGTGCAGCACGACCCGTCCGGCTTCGCAGATGGCTGTGGTGCAAGCGGGCGGTCCCGGCGCAAGACGCCGGTGGCATGTGTCTTGCTTCTTGAATCTCTGGTGTCGAGCCTGGCGCGTGGCGTGCCGGAGCAAACAAAGGGTGATGTTGATGTACGGAAAACAGAAGATCTCGGTGGCGGTGGTGGCCCTGCTTGCGGCCAGCACGCTCGGTGCCGAGGCGAATGAAAAAGTCACCTTCGGCACCAACTGGTTGGCCGAGCCGGAGCATGGCGGATATTATCAGGCGGTGGCTGACGGCACCTACGCCGCCTGCGGCCTTGACGTCACCATCATGCAGGGCGGTCCGCAGGTCAGCGGCCGGCCGATGCTGCTTGCCGGCAAGATCGATTTCTACATGGGCGGCAATCTGCTGTCGGCTTTCGATGCCGTCCAGCAAGGCATTCCGATGCGCGTGGTGGCGGCGGATTTCCAGAAGGACCCGCAGGTCATCATGTCCCACCCCGGCGAGGGGCTCGACAAATGGGAGGATCTGAAGAACGCCGACCAGTACATACTGGGCGACGAGGGCGTGCAGACCTTCTTCCAATGGATGGTTATCGAACTCGGCTTCGATGCCGCCAAGCGCGCGCCCTACACCTACAACACCGCTCCCTTCCTCGCCAACAAGAAGTCGATCCAGCAGGGCTACGTCACCTCCGAGCCGTTCGCGGTCAAGAAGGAAGGCGGCTTCGTACCGAACCAGTTCCTGCTTGCCGACTATGGCTGGGACACCTACTCGACGACGATCGAGGTGATGCAGGACACGATCGACAAGAAGCCGGAGGTGGTCCAGTGCTTCGTCGATGGCTCGGCCAAGGGCTGGTACAAATATCTCTACGGCGACAACAAGGCCGCCAACGACATGATCAAGAAAGACAATCCTGACATGAGCGACGAGCAGATCGCTTTCTCGATCGAGCAGATGAAGAAGTTCGGCCTTGCCGATTCAGGCGACACCGAAAAACTCGGCATCGGCGCCATGACCGACGCGCGCATCCAGAGCTTCTACGACAAGATGGTCAAGGCCAAGGTCACGCCAGCCGGCATCGACATCAAGAAGGCCTACACGCTGACCTTCGTCAACAAGGGCGTCGGGCTCGAGCTGAAGAAGTAGGCCGTTCCGGCATGATGCAGGAGAATGTGGCGCAAGCGCCGGCGAGCCCGTCGGATGTCGCTCCGACATTGCTGGCGCTGCGTGGCGTCGGCAAGGTCTTTTCCAACGGCGTGACGGCCCTCAGCGACGTCGATCTGACGATCCGGGAAGGCGATTTCCTCAGCCTGCTCGGACCGTCCGGCTGCGGCAAGTCGACGGCGCTGCGGCTGATCGCCGGCCTGTCGACGCCGACCTCCGGCGTGCTCGACTGGCGCGGCGGCGGCTCGCTTGACCGTTCGAACATCGGCTTCGTCTTCCAGGAGCCGACGCTGCTGCCTTGGGCCAGCGTGTTCGACAATGTCTGGCTGCCGCTCAGGCTGAAAGGCGTTTCCCGCGCCAAGGCGGCGCCGGCGGTGACGCAAATGCTGGCGCGGGTTCATCTGACCGGCTTCGAAGACGCGGTGCCGCGCGAACTGTCCGGCGGCATGAAGATGCGTGTCTCGATCGCGCGCGCCATGGTGACGAAACCGCGTGTGCTGTTGATGGACGAGCCGTTCGCCGCGCTCGACGAGATCACCCGCTTCAAGCTCAACAACGATCTCCTGGAGCTGTGGCAGGACGAGCGCTTCACCGTCGTCTTCGTCACCCACAGCGTCTTCGAAAGCGTGTTTCTCTCCAACCGCGTCGTCGTCATGGCGGCGCGGCCGGGCAGGGTGTTCGACGAACTCGCCATCGAGGCAGCCTATCCGCGCGACGAGGCGTTCCGGACCTCGCCCGACTATGCGGCGTTGTGCCGGCAGGCCTCCGACGTGTTGGTCAAGGCCATCAATTCAACAGCAGGCGCGCATCATGACGGCCATTGACGAGGGCGTGCTTAAGCTCGATCCCGAGGAAGCGCGCCGCGTGCGCCAGGAGCGGCTCGAACGGATTGGTCGCTGGGTGTTGCCGCTGGCGATCATGATCCTGGCGATCTGGCTATGGGATCGCATCTGCGTGTGGAATGAGATCCCGCAATACATCCTGCCGCGTCCCGGCGTGGTGCTTTGGACGCTCTACAACGATGCCGGCCTGCTGTTTTCCGCGCTGCTGGTGACCTTGCGCATCACCTTCCTCAGCCTGCTCCTCGCTGTTGTCGGCGGGGTCGGTCTGGCGGTGTTGTTCGCGCAGTCGAAATGGGTCGAGATGTCCTTCTTCCCGTTCGCCATCGTGCTGCAGGTGACGCCGATCGTGGCGATCTTTCCGCTGATCAACATCTATGTCGACAACCAGACGACCAAGCTCCTGCTCTGCGCCTGGATCGTTGCCTTCTTTCCGATCCTGTCCAACACCACACTCGGCCTCAATTCGGTCGACCGCAACCTGCGCGACATGTTCAAGCTCAATGGCGCGACGCGCTGGCAGCAGTTGCGCTATCTCAGATTGCCGGCGGCGATGCCGTATTTCCTGGGCGGGTTGAAGATCGCCGGCGGCCTGTCGCTGATCGGTGCCGTGGTGGCCGAGTTCGTCGCCGGCGCCACCGGCCAGTCGTCGGGGCTTGCCTCACGCATCATTGAAGCCGGCTATCGGCTCAACGCGCCGCGGCTGTTCGCGGCGCTGTTCCTGATTTCGCTCACCGGCATCCTGATATTCCTCGTGCTGTCGCTGATTTCGCATCTCATTCTAAGGCGCTGGCACGAAAGCGCGCTGAAGCAGGAGCGCTAGTTCCTTGGTACCGAACACAGGTTCATACCGCCTCGCCAACGCCCGGCTTCACGCGTCCCTGACGCCGGGATTCACAGCTGCTTTCGACAGCGATGGCTTTGCTCTTGCAGACATCGCTATCGCCGACGGCAAGATTTCCAGCATTGCCCCGCATGGCCGTACCGCAGTGCCGGTGGACGCCGTCGACCTTGCCGGCCGCATCATCCTGCCGTGCTTCGTCGACTGCCATACGCATATCGACAAGGGCCATATCTGGTCACGAAAGCCCAATCCGGATGGCACCTTCATGGGTGCGCTGAACGCCACCGGCGCCGACCGCACTGCGCGCTGGAACGCCGAGGACGTGGCGCGGCGCATGGATTTCTCGCTGCGCTCAGCCTACGCGCATGGCACCAGGGCGCTGCGGACTCATCTCGACAGCGTCGCGCCGCAAGAGGAAATCTCCTGGCCGGTGTTCGAGACGATGCGCGAGACATGGCGCGGCCGCATCGAATTGCAGGGCGCGTGCCTAATCGGCATCGAGGGCGTGCGCGACAAAAAGTGGTTCGACAGGCTGGCAAAAAGGGTTGGCGCGGCCAAGGGTGTTCTCGGTGTCGTCACCTATATGGTGCCGGATCTCGAAGAGCTGCTCGACCACGTCTTCGCGCAGGCGATCAAGCATGGCCTCGATCTCGATTTCCATGCCGACGAGACCGACGACATCGCAGCGATCTCGCTGAAGAAGATCGCCGAGGCAGCACTCTGGAACGGCTTCGAGGGCAAGATCCTGGTCGGCCATTGCTGCTCGCTGGCGCGCCAGCCGGACCTCGATGTGCTTGACACGCTGGACAAGGTGGCGAAGGCCGGGCTCGCGGTCGTGTCGCTGCCGATGTGCAATCTCTATCTGCAGGACCGGCGCGGCGACCACACCACACCGCGCTGGCGTGGCGTGACGCTGCTGCACGAGATGAAAGCGCGTGGCATTCCGGTCGCTGTCGCTTCCGACAACACGCGTGACCCGTTCTATGCCTATGGCGATCTCGACATGCTGGAGGTCTACCGCATGGCGACGCGCATCCTGCATTTCGATCATCCGGTCGCCGACTGGCCGCAAGCGGTCACCGCGACGCCTGCCAGGGTGATGCGGCTCGACGGTTTCGGCACGCTCGCTGCCGGCGGTGACGCCGACTTCGTCGTGTTCAAGGGCAGGAGCTGGACGGAATTGCTGTCGCGGCCCGAATCGGATCGCATCGTCGTGCGCGGCGGGCGCGCGATCGACCGGCAACTGCCCGACTATGCCGAACTCGACGAACTGATGGTGGAATGATGGATGTTTCGGCGCTCAAACGCGATCTCGAAGGCTTGAAGCTCGACGACAATCCGGCCATCGTCCAGCAGAAGAGCCGGGACTTCTACTGGTACAGCCCGGTGCTGAAGCGGCAGCTTGATCATGTCACCGGCGACCTGATCGTGACGCCGAAGAGCGAAGCCGAACTGATCCACGTGCTTGCCGCCTGCCATCGGCATGGTGTGCCGGTGACGCCGCGCGGCAGCGGCACGGGCAATTACGGCCAGGCCATGCCGCTCTCCGGCGGCGTGGTGCTCAACCTTGCCGAAATGAACGAGGTCAAGTCGATCGCGCCGGGTCGAGTGGTGACCGGACCGGGTGCGGTTCTGGCCGACATCGACAAGGCAACGCGGGCGCATTCCGGCCAGGAACTCCGGCTGTCGCCCTCCACCTACAACACGGCTTCGATCGGCGGCTTCATCGCCGGCGGTTCGGGCGGCGTCGGCTCGATCAATTTCGGTGGCCTGCGCGATTTCGGCAATGTGCTTCGCCTGCGCGTGGTGACCATGGAGGCCGAGCCGAAGGCGCTCGAACTCACCGGCGAGGATCTGCACAAGGTGACCCACGCCTATGGCACCAACGGCATCATCACCGAAGTCGAGATGCCGCTGACATCAGCCTATGACTGGGTCGATGTCATCGTCGGCTTCGACAGCTTCATGGAGGCGGCCCGCTATGGCAATGGGCTGGCTTGCCAGGACGGCATCCTGACCAAGCTGATCACGCCGATAGCGGCGCCCGTGCCGCAGCTCTATTTCAAGCGGCACCAGAAATTCCTCAGGGAAGGGCAGAGCATCTGCGTCGTCATGGTGGCGCAGCATGGGCTCGACGCCTTCCTGGCCTTCACCCGCCGAGCCGGCGGCGAAGTCATTTTCAATGCCGCCACAGCGACGCCGGAGGACAAGAAGGGCCTGCCGCCCGCCTATGAGCTGGCCTGGAACCACACCACGCTCAGGGCGCTGCGCGTCGACCCCTCGATCACCTATCTGCAATCGCTCTATCCCTTCCCCAACCAGCTGGCGTTGGTCGAGAAGATGGACGCGATGTTTCCCGGTGAGGTGTTCTCGCATCTCGAATTCGTGCGGCTGGACGGCAACATCACCTGCTTCGGCCTGCCGCTGGTCAAGTTCACCACCGAAGCGCGGCTCGACGAGATCGTGCGCCTGCATGAGGAGAATGGCTGCCCGATCTTCAACCCGCACCGCTACACGCTGGAAGAGGGCGGCATGAAGCAGACGGATGCGGTGCAGCTTGCCTTCAAGCGCGAGACCGATCCGCAGGGCCTGCTCAACCCCGGCAAGATGATCGCTTGGGAAAACCCGGACTACGACTACCGTTCGGGCCGGACCTTCCTGTTCAAGGGGCTGCAAAAGGCCGGCTGATGAACATTCTCGTCCTCCACGCCCATCCGGTCGAGACCAGCTTCAATGCCGGCCTGCACCGGATGATCGTCGAGCGGCTGACGGCAGCGGGCCACAAGGTCGACGATTGCGATCTCTACGCCGAGGATTTCGATCCGCGCCTGACGCGCCAGGAGCGGCTGGACTACCACAATGCGCGCGGCCCGGCCGACCCTGTGGCGCCTTATGTCGAGCGCCTGCTGCGGGCCGAAGCGCTGGTGCTGTCCTACCCGGTCTGGAACTATGGCTTTCCGGCGGTCCTGAAAGGCTTCTTCGATCGCGTCTTCCTGCCCGGCGTGTCGTTCAAGCTGGTCAATGGCAAGGTGCAGCCCTCGCTGCACAACATCATCAAGGTCGCGGCGGTCACCACCTATGGCGGCAGCCGGTTCCGCGCCATGCTGATGGGCGATCCCCCACGCAAGCTGATCAAGCGCATGCTGCGCGCCACCGTAAAGCCCGGCGCGCCGGTGAGCTATCTCGCGCACTATGCGATGAACCTGTCGACCACTGAAACGCGCAAGGCGTTCATGGCCAAGGTCGCGGCCAGTATGGACGCCTTCTGATGCGGGCACTGGTGGTCTACTGCCATCCGGTGCCGGAGAGCTTTTGCGCGGCGATCCGCGACACTGCCGTCGAGGTGCTGAAGGCGCGAGGCTGGGAGGTGCGGCTGCTCGATCTCTATGCCGAGAAATTCGACCCAGTGATGGGATGCGACGAACGGCGCTCCTACAACGACCAGGCGCCGCAGGATCCGGCGCTGAAGCCGCATTTCGAGCTGCTCAACTGGGCCGAAGCGATCCTGTTCGTCTATCCGACCTGGTGGTATGGGCTGCCGGCGATGCTCAAGGGCTGGCTCGATCGGGTGTGGGCGACGGACGTCGCGTTCAAGCTGCCGGCGGGCAAGGGGCGGATCAAGTCGCTGATGACGCATGTGACCAAGGTCGGTGTCATCACCACCTGCGGTGCGCCGACCTGGTGGAGCGTCGTCGTCGGCCAGCCCGGACGCAAGACCCTGCTGCGCGGCATGCGGGCGCTGTGCGCGAGGCGCTGCCGGACCTTCTTCCTGGCGCACTATCTGATGGATGCCTCGACGCCACAGACACGGGCTGCGTTTCTGGCGAAGGTGCGATGGAAGCTGGAGCGGTTCTGAGGGGTTTTACCCTCCCCCTTGTGGGGAGGGTCACACAGCAAATGCCGCAAAGCGGCTTTTGCGAAGTGGGGTGGAGTCGTAGGGCGCACCCCACCCCGTCTCGCAATCTTCGCTTCGCTACGACTGCGAGCCGCCCCCCCCCACAAGGGGGAGGCTGAAACAACTACATCCTCGTCCGCTCCGACTTCGGGTCGTACATCGGCTTTAGCGATGCTTCCGCAGCAAAACGCTCGCCGGCGATCTCGATCTCGTAGGACGATGCCAGAACATCCGCCTCGCTCTCGCCCATACAGGGCACATAGCCCAGCCCAATGGCGCCGCCGAGATGATGGCCGTAATTGCCCGAGGTGATCGGGCCGACGATCTTGCCGTCGCGCAGGATCGCCTCGTTGTGGAAGAGCAGGGGCTGCGGCTCCTTCAACCGGAACTGCACCAGCCGGCGTGACAGGCCGGCCTCCTTCTTCCGCAGCACCGCATCGCGACCGATGAAGTCGCCCTTGGCCGTCTTGACGGCAAAGCCGAGGCCGGCTTCCAGCACATTGTCCTCATCGGTGATGTCGTGGCCGAAATGCCGGAAGGCCTTTTCGATGCGGCAGGAATCCAGCGTGTGCAGGCCGCAGAGCTTCAGGCCGACATCAGCACCCGCCTCGTCGATCGCCTCGAAGACATGAGCTGCCTGGTCGGTCGAGACGTAGAGTTCCCAGCCGAGTTCACCGACATAGGTGACGCGATGGGCGCGGGCCAGGCCCATGCCGATCTCGATCTCCTGGAACGTCCCAAACGGGTTGGCTTCGTTGGAGAAATCATTCGGGCTGACCTTCTGGATCAGCTTCCGTGAGTCCGGCCCCATAAGGCAAAGCACGGCTTCAGCGGCGGTGACATCGGTGATGACCACGAATTCGTCGGTCAGATGCTTGCGCAGCCAGGCGAGGTCGCGCTGCAGCGTCGCGCCGGGAACGACAAGGAAGAAAGCCGTTTCCGACAGCCGCGAGACGGTGAGGTCGCTTTCGATGCCGCCGCGCGGGTTGAGCATCTGCGTGTAGACGATCTTGCCCGGCGCCACGTCCATGTCGTTGGCGCAGAGCTTTTGCAGGAAGGCGCAGGCATCGCGGCCCTCGACGCGGATCTTGCCGAACGAGGTCATGTCGAACAGGCCGACCTTGTTCCTGACCGCCAGATGCTCCTCGCGCTGGTTGTCGAACCAGTTCTGCCGCTTCCAGGAATAGCGGTATTCGCGCTCCTGGCCCTCGCGGGCGAACCAGTTGGCGCGCTCCCAGCCGGCGACCTCACCGAAGACGGCGCCACGCGCCTTGAGATGTTCATGCAGGGGCGAGCGACGGACGTTGCGCGAGGTCGCCATCTGCCGATAGGGGAAATGATCGGCATAGAGCAGGCCGAGCGTTTCGGAGACGCGCTCCTTTAAATAGCGGCGGTTCTTCTGGAATGGCTGGGCGCGGCGAATGTCGACTTCCCAGAGATCAAAGGGTGCTTCGCCGTCATTGATCCACTGCGCCAGCGCCATGCCGGCGCCACCGGAGGAGACGATGCCGATCGAGTTGTAGCCGGTCGCCATCCAGTAGCCGGACAGCTCCGGCGCCTCGCCGAGATAATAGCGGTCGTCGGGGGTGAAGCTCTCGGGACCGTTGAAGAAGGTGTGGATGCCGGCGGTCGCCAGCATCGGCATGCGGTTGACGCCCATTTCGAGGATCGGCTCGAAATGGTCCATGTCCTCAGGCAATTGATCGAAGCAGAAATCCTCGCGGATGCCATCCATGCCCCAGGGTTTTGCCACCGGCTCGAAGGCGCCCAGCATCATCTTGCCGGCGTCTTCCTTGTAGTAGGCGCATTCGTCCGGCACGCGCAGCACCGGCAGGCGGGTAAGGCCCGGGATTGGCTCGGTGACGAGATAAAAGTGCTCGCAGGCGTGCAGAGGGATGGTGACGCCGTTCTGGGCGCCAAGCTCACGCGCCCACATGCCGGCGCAGTTGATGACGATGTCGGCTTCGACCGTGCCTTGTTCTTCACCTTGCGCCCACGACACGCCGGCGACGCGACCGGCCCTGCTGTGGACCTTGGTGACCTTCACATTCTCGACGATGGTGGCGCCGCGCTGGCGGGCACCCTTGGCCAGTGCCATCGCAATGTTGGCGGGGTCGCATTGGCCGTCGAGCGGCAGATGCACGGCGCCGACGACGTCGGACACATTGAGATGCGGGTACATCTCCTTGACTTCATTCGGTGAAATCTCGCGCACGTCGACATCGAACGCGCGAGCGAGAGACGCCTGCCGGTAGATCTCATGCTTGCGCTCTTCGGTCAGCGCCACGGTGATCGAGCCGACCTGGCGCATGCCCGTACCGACCTCGGTCTCGGCTTCCAGCTTGACGTAAAGGTCGGCCGAATATTTCGCCAACCGGGTCATGTTCTGCGAGCCGCGCAGCTGGCCAATCAGGCCGGCGGCATGCCAGGTTGTGCCCGACGTCAGCTGCTTTCGCTCCAGGAGCACGATATCGGTCCAGCCGAGCTTGGCCAGATGATAGGCGACCGAACAGCCGGAGACGCCGCCGCCGATGATGACAGCTCTTGCCTTGGTGGGGATGGCCTTGGCGGTCATGCGGCCTCGCGGCGATAGCTGGAGGCAAAACGGCGCAGCCGAAGTGCTGCTTCCTGCAACACGAGCTCCGGCTGGCAAAGGCTGATGCGAATGTGGCCGGCGGCGGCCTCGCCGAAGCTGGAGCCGGGCATCACGCCGACCTTTTCCTTGTCGAGCAAGGCCCAGGCGAATTTCTCGTCGTCGGGTTCGACGGCCGATATGTCGAGCATGACGTACATACCGCCGTCGGAACCGCGCACGGTGACATCGTTCATGCCACGCACGGCGTCGAGCAGGATGGTGCGGCGCGCGGCGTAGCGTTCGGCGATTTCCTTGACGCCATAACGGTTCTCGAGCGCCTCGGCGCAGGCAATCGAGATGAAGGCCGGCAAGCCATAGGTCGTCACCAGATTGAGATTGACCAGCAGCGAAATCATCTCTTGTGGTCCCGTCAGCCAGCCCATGCGCCAGCCGGTCATGCCATGGCTCTTCGACATGGAATTGATGACCAGAGTGCGCTCGGCCATGCCGGGCAGCGAGCGCGGCGAGACGTGCTCGCCGCCGCCCAGTGTCCAGTAGACCTCGTCCGACAACAGCCAGAGGTCATGCTCCCTGCAGACCTCCGCCAGCTGTTCCAGCCGCTCGCGCGAATAGACCGCACCGGTCGGGTTGTTCGGCGTGTTGATCAGGATGGCGCGCGTGTTAGGCCGAAGTGCTGTGCGGATCATGTCGGCGTGCGGCTGGAAGCCATCCTCGGCCGGTGTCTCGACCACGGTGAAACTGGCACCGGCGGCGCTGAACGTGTTGGGATAGGTGGCGTAGTAGGGCGCCACCACGATGGCATGGTCGCCCTGGTCGAGAACAGCCTGCACGGCCGCGTAGAGTGCGGCCTGGCCGCCCGGCGTGGCGATGACCTGATCCGGCGTCGTCTCGACGCCGGTGCAGGCGCTCGAGGCTGCCGCCATAGCCTTGCGCAGGCGCGGCAGGCCGGGAAGCGGGGTGTAGTGGTGATTGCTGCCGCGAACCGCGGTCACACAGGCTTCGATGGTTTCCGAGGGCGTGTCGAAATCATGGTCGCCCACTGACAGCATGATGATGTCTTCGCCGGCCGCCTTGCGGGCCCAAGCGGCCGAATGGACTTCCCAACCGTCCTTGCCCGAAGGCACGATGCCGGAAATGCGCGATGATGGTCTAGGCATGTATATCTCCCGAAATTTCGTAGCCGGCCTGTTCGAGCCGGTCGCGCAGCGCGGCGATGTGTGGCGGTCCGACTTCGCAGCAGCCGCCGACAATGCTCGCGCCGGCCTCCATCCAGCCGATCGCCTGTTCTGCATAGGCGTCCGGACCGAGGTCATGGCGAGCGTGCAGGACATCCACCGTGCCGCCATGCTTGAGCGCTTCGACCGAGGTGAAGCCGTTGGCATAGGCGCCAACCGGGCCGCCGAGATCAATCAGCTCGGGCAGCGCTGCGCTGACTGCCTCGGGCCGGCAACAATTGACCAGCCGCGCTGCCACCGCCAGGCCATCGAGAGCGCTTGCTGCCGCGGCCAATGCCTCGCCACTGCGCAGGCGTGGCTTGCCATGATCGGCCAGCGTCCACGAAACCCATACCGGCTTGCCGCTTTCCGACGCCGCGGTCACCGCCGCACGCGCCTCCTCGGTGGAAGCCATGGTCTCGCACAGGAACAAGTCGACGCCATCAGCCTGCTCGGCAACGATGCGGCGGTAGATGTCGAGCGTATCCTCGAATGAAATGGTCAGCGCATGGGCATAGCTACCGAAAAGCGGTGACAGGCAGCCGGCGATGGTCGCCTCGCCGGCCTGCTCGCAGGCTTGCCTTGCAAGCTCGATGCCGCGCTTCTGCAAGGGCTTGAAGAGGTCTTCCGCGCCCTCGCGCGCCAGGCGTTCGGGTGTCGCCGAATAGGTGTTTATGGTGATGACGCGGGCGCCGGCACGGATAAATTCCGCGTGCAGGTCGCGCACGAGATCCGGTTCGTCGATCAGCACCCTGGCCGACCATAATGGCGTCGGCTCGGATTTGCTGCGGCGGACCAGTTCCTGGCCCATGCCGCCATCCGTGAGGATGATTTTCTTCATGCGCGCAGCCTCTCGTTCTTTGGATCCCACAAGGGCTCGTCCTTCTGCACGACCGCCTGAAAACGGTCGCCGAAGATTTCGACCTCGATCGCTGTTCCCGGTTCCGCCAGATCGGCGCGCAGCATGCCGAGCGCGATCGATTTGTCGATCCGATGACCCCAGCCGCCCGATGTCGTTTCACCGACGATCTTGCCGTCGTGCCAGAGTGTGGAAACAGAAGGGGCGTCGCAGTCACCGGGGTTCTCGACGACCAAAGTGACGAAACGCTTCGTCACGCCTTGCTGCTTCTCGTTCAGCAGTGCCGCCTTGCCGCGGAAATCGGGCTTGTCCCATTTGACGAAGCGCTCCAGCCCGCCCTGGAGGATCGAATAGTCGGTCGACAGGTCACCCTTCCAGGTGCGGTAGCCTTTTTCGAGCCGGAGCGAATCCAGCGCGTACATGCCGAATGGCCTGAGGCCATGCTGTTCTCCGGCCGCGCAGATGGCGTCAAAGATGGCGGCGGTGTCGTCGACCCTGGTGTGGATTTCCCAGCCGAGTTCGCCGGCGAACGAGACGCGCACCAGCTTCGCCCAGCGTCCGGCGATCTTCGTCTCCTGATGCGTCAGCCACGGCAAAGCAAGGTCGGCGCTGCAGACATCGGCGAGGATTTTTCGCGAGTTCGGGCCGGCCAGGATCTGGGTCGAAAATTCCTCGGTGCGGTCGATCAGCCTGAACGGCGCATTCTTGGGCATCCTCGATTTCAGCCATTCGAAATCATGCCATTGCGCGACCGCCGCGGTGATCAGCGTCATCAGGTTCTCGTCATGGCGCACGACCGACATTTCGGTGACGATGCGGCCCTTGTCGTCGGCGAAATAGACGAGGCCGATGCGGCCGATCTTCGGCACCAGTCCGGTGACCTGCAGGCTCAGCCATTCGGCGGCACCTGGTCCGTCGAGGTTGAAGCGCGAGAAGCCCGGCAGGTCGAGGATGCCGGCTGCGTCGCGAACGGCAAGGCATTCCTCGCGGACGCGATGCTGCCACGGTCCTTCGCGACGGAAGGTCAGCGTCGCTTCCTCTGACATGTCGTCGCCGTCCTTGGCGTACCAGGTGGCGCGTTCCCAGCCATTATAGGCGTCGAAGCGGGCGCCGAGCGCCTTGATGCGATCATGGATCGGCGACAGCTTGCGGTCACGGCCTTCCGGCCACGCATGGCGCGGGAACTGGATGGCGTATTCGTTGCCGTAGATCTCCTTGCCTTTGGCGACGCAATAGTCCGGCGCGGCAGCAAAGGAGGTGAAGCGGCGCGGATCGCACGACCACATGTCCCATTCGGTCTGGCCCTGTGTCACCCACTCGGCCAGCACCTTGCCGGCGCCGCCGCCCTGGGCGATGCCGAAGGTGAAGACGCAGGCCTCGAAGGCGTTGGGAACGCCGGGCATCGGCCCGATCAGCGGATTGCCGTCCGGCGTATAGGGGATCGGCCCGTTGATGACCTTGGACAGGCCGGCGGTGCCCAGGATCGGCACGCGGGCCACGGCATCGGCCAGATAGTGTTCCAGCCGGTCGAGGTCGTCGGGGAACAACTGGAAGGAAAAGTCCTCCGGCATCGGATCATTGTGGGTCGCCCAATGCGCGCGGCAGTTGCGCTCATAGGGACCGAGATTCATGCCGTTCTTTTCCTGGCGCAGATAGTAGGAGGTGTCGACGTCGCGCAGCAGCGGCAGTTTCTTGCCCTGTTCCTTCGACCATGCCGCCAGTTCGGGGATTTCCTCGAACAATATGTACTGATGGCTCATCACCATCATCGGCACCTCGCGGCCGAACATCTTGCCGACTTCGGCGGCGCGGTAGCCGGCGGCATTGACGACGATCTCGCAGCGGATTTCGCCTTGCGCGGTCTCGACCACCCATTCGTCGTTCTCGCGGCGCACGCCGGTGACCGGGCAGAAGCGGATGATCCTGGCACCCATGTCGCGCGCGCCCTTGGCCAGCGCCTGGGTCAACTGCGCCGGATCGATGTCGCCGTCGCTCGGGTCGTAGAGCGCGCCTTTCAGATCATGCGTCTCGATGAAGGGATAGCGGCGCTTGATCTCGTCCACGCCGACGACGTCGATGTCCATGCCCTGATAGCGGCCCATGCCCTTGGCGCGCTGGAACTCCTGCATGCGCTCGACCGAGTGGGCGAGGCGAAGCGAACCGGTGACGTGGTAGTTCATGGGATAGTCGACCGCTTCGGCCAGCCCGCGATAGAGCTCGGTCGAATAGCGCTGCATGTTCATCAGCGACCAGGACGACGAGAAGGTCGGCACATTGCCGGCGGCATGCCAAGTCGAGCCGGAGGTCAGTTCGTTCTTTTCGAGCAGGACGCAGTCGGTCCAGCCCGCTTTGGCGAGATGATAGAGCGCGGACGTGCCGACGGCACCACCTCCGATGATCACCACGCGTGCCGTGCTCGGCAAACCGGTCATGTTCTTCTCCCTGACAAAACCCAAAAGCGCGTTGCGCTTTCCATTTTTTGTTTTTGATACCTGTCGTTATCCCAAGCACGCTTCTGGGCGACATGCATTCAATAGACTGGCGGCGCAACCACCCAGATGACAACCGCCGGCTCGGCACCCGGATTGCGCCAGCGGTAGGGCTTGCCTTCGAAGCGAAAGGAGTCGCCTTCGCCGAGCCGATGCCAGACGCCCGATATCTCGATATCGAACAGTCCGGACGCGACGTATCCGGCCTCTTCGGTCGGCCGACGCGCCTCGTTTTTCAGCTCCGCGCCCGGCGCGAAAACCGAACGCACCATCTCGAAGCTACCGCCGAGATCGGGCGACAGAAGCTCCTCCACCAGGCCGGATTCGCTTGTGCCAAGCGTGCGGCGCCTGCCGGCGCGCACAACCACGCCACGCTCGCTTTCGACCGGCACGTCATGGCTGAAGAACAGGCTGATCGGCACGCCGAACAGTTCAGCGAAGGCTCTGAGATCGCTGAGCGATGGCGTCGAGAGACCACGCTCGACCTGGCTGACCCAGCCGACAGAACGGCCAAGCTTCAGGCCGATCTCGGCAAGCGTCAGCCCGCGCGCCTTGCGCAGCGCCCTGATATCGCTGGCCAGCACGCGTTCGTCAGGTCCCTGCAATGTTCGTGCGATAGGTGAAGGCAAAACGCTCACTTCATGAAAATTTGCATCCGAATTTCATGAGAAATGAAGCTCATGAAAAAATCAAGTGGATTTTCATGTATGTTCAAGATTTGCTTGCAGGATTTTGACGGTTCATGCAAAGGCTCGGGCACGAACGGCGAGTGGGGACGTCTGGTCGAGACGAGGGTTAAAGGACGGCCCATGCTTGAAAAGAACACCCGAATTGCGGACGAGGCCGAGATTGTCGACGAGGCGATCCTGTCGCGCCGCTCGGTGCGCGCATTCCTGCCCGACATGGTCGACGACGACACCATCCGCGCCATTCTGTCGGTTGCGGCGCGGGCTCCATCCGGCACAAACATGCAGCCGTGGAAGGTCTACGTCACCAAGGGCGAGACCAAGCAGCAGATCACCGACGCCATCCTCAATTCGGGCATCCGCGCTGAAAAGGCCGATTGGGATGAGTACCGCTACTATCCCACCCAGTTCTTCGAGCCCTATCTGACCCGACGGCGCGCCAACGGCTTTGGGCTCTATGGCGCGCTCGGTATCGGCCGTCGCGAGGTCGACAAGATGCGCGCCCAGCACGACCGCAACTTCGTCTTCTTCGACGCGCCGGTCGGCATGATCTTCACCATTGACCGCCGGCTCAACCAGGGTTCATGGATCGACTACGGCATGTTCCTGCAAAACATCATGGTCGCGGCGCGGGGTAGGGGCTTGCACACGTGCCCACAAGCGGCGTTCGCCCCCTATCACCGGCAGATCCGGCCGGTGCTCAACATTCCCGACGAGGAGATCGTCGTCTGCGGCATGGCGCTTGGCCATGAGGATATTTCCAAACCCGAAAACGCCTTCCGCACCGACCGCGTGCCGCTGGAAGAGTGGGTGACGTTCAGCGAGTAAGCCGGCCGCCCTGGCCAGAACCGGCCAACTGGGCGTCGAGCCCTATTCCGTGTTCATCTGTGCGCCGTGGCCGCTGACATGGGCGCCGTCCTGCAGCGTCAGCTTGAGATAGGCGAATAGCGCACACAGCGTGATGACGCCCTCGATCACGAACAGGATGCGAAAATCGTTGGCGATCGCCGGACCGCCGCCGGCCAGAAACGACAGTGCCGCGGCGGCGAGGCCGACGCTGATCGCCACCGCGAGCTGCCACAGGATGTAATAGAGCGCGCTGAAGCGGGCGAGCTGCTCGGGTGCGATGTCGGAATAGGCGAGGTTGCCGGTCGACGCCCATTGCGCGGAGCGGAAGACGCCGAAGACGAAGATGTAGGCAAGCACGATCCACACCGGTGTGGTTGCCTGCATCAAGGCAAATCCAGCGACCATGGCGGCGACGATCGGCGTGTTGCAGACCAGCACACGGCGGAAGCCGAAACGGTTGAGGACGCTCGGCATGAAGAAGCGCATGGCCACCGAACCGACCGCGGCAACGAAAGTCAGTGATCCCGCCTGCACCGCGCTCATGCCGAAGCCGAGCTGGAACATCAGCGGTAGCAGGAAGACGACCGAGCTGAGGCCGATCGTATCCAGGCCACCGCCGGTCAGGAAGGAAATGCGGAAGGTGCGGATGCGCAGGAGCTTGAGATCGAGCAGCGGGTTGCGCACGCGCAGGCAGTAGAACGAGGCAATGGTCAGGATGACAAGCGCGAGCGCGAGTTCACTGGCGATGACGCCGCCGGCAGCGCCCTTGGCGGCAAGCGAATCCATGCCGAAGACCAGCAGCACCATGCCGCTGCCGACCAGAAGAAACCCCGGAAAATCGAACGGCGTGCGCACGGGCTTGGTCACTGTCGGAAACAGCGAGGCGGCAAGCAAAGCCGCCGCCAGTGCGAACGGCACGTTGATGAAGAAGATCCAGCGCCAGGAAATGTAGGTGGTCAGCGCGCCGCCGACGAGCGGGCCGACCAGCGGTCCGGACTGGCCGGCCAGCGAGATGTACATGTTGATCTTCAGGGTGCGGCTGCGCGGAAAGGTCTGCAGGATGACGACCTGGCCGAGCGTGCCCATCAGCGCGCCGCCGAACCCTTGCAGCGCGCGGGCGCCGACCAGCATCCAGATGTTGTCGGACAGCCCGCACAGGGCCGATGCGGTTGCGAACACCAGCAAGGCAAAGCAATAGACATTGCGCAGGCCGAAGCGGTCGGCGGCCCAGCTGCCAAGCGGCATCGAGATGATCAGGCTGGCGACATAGACGGTGATCAGAAGGCCGAGCTGGCTGGGCGGGCGGCCGAGGCTTTCGCCGATACCGGGCAGCGCCGTTACCACGACATTCTGGTCGAGGCTGGTCATGAAGACGCCGCACGCGACCGTCAGTGGCAGCAGGAGCAAGGCTCTGGCCGACACATCGGCGCGATCGGTGGCGCCGGCGGATATTTCTGCGGTCATGGGGATGTTCGAACCAAACGACTATGCCGAGCCTGAGACGGGGTTTGATGCCCCTTGGGCCGGTCTTGGCGGCCACGTTTCCCATCATGGCCGCCCGCAGCGCGATTCTCTAGCGGCAGAACCGGCTGGCGTTGATGCCAGAAGCCGCGGCGAAGCAGCCATCCGGCCGGCGCTGCCTATTGCACCTCGTAGCCGACTTCCTCGCTGGCATGGCAGAGCGCCTTCCAGAACGAGCGTGCGAACGAGCGGAAGACATAGATGTCGAATTGGTCGGAGCCGGTACGCTGGATCTGGGCGAAGACATCGTGATGGGTGGTCGAGCGGCCGGCGCCAACCGGAAAGGCCGGCAGCGCGAAGTCGATGGCGAAGAACTTCGCCAGCACCCATTCGGCCTTCGGCCCGGCGATGCGAATGGCGGTGCGACCATGCGAAAGGTCGGTCACCGTGCCGATGGCCGGGGTGACCGCCTTGGCAAAGGCGCCGGCCAGGCCTTCGGCTTCATCGGCAACGGTGAATTTTCCCGGCGCGAAGCCGAAGACCGACTTCACGCCGTCGCTCAGGCCGCCGCCGGCGCCATCGGGCAGCGCAAACCCGGTGACGGTACGGATGGCGGCAATCAACTTCTTCTCCTCACCCGGCCAGGCTGCCAGCTGCACGATCGAGCCGGGCCCGGTCTCGGTCAGGATGATCTCGACGCCGTGTTCGAAATTGCCATGCGAGCCAATGTGAAACTCCGGCTCGAGCGGTGATTGGCGCTCAACCATGCATGCGGCTCCCGTCCGGATCGAAGAAGTGGTTGGAGACGATCTCGACCGGCCCGAACCGGTTGCGCAGGGGATCGGAGACATTGGCGCGCATGCCGTGTCGTGCCTTGCCGCCCTTGACCAGCGCCAGCGCGATGTGCTTGCCGAGCGCTGGCGAATAGCAGCAGGCGGTGATGTGGCCGATCGAGCCGTGGGGATTGGCCTCGTCGAGTTGCTCGACGATGTGCGCGCCGCCATTGAGTGGGCGGTTGTCCAGCGCGATCAGGCCGACGAGCTCCAGACGATCAGACGCGATCAGGCCCTCGCGGTCCATCATCGCCGAGCCAATGAACGGCTTCTTCTTCGACAGCATCCAGTCGAGGTGCAGGTCGCGGGCCGTGGTGCGGCCGTCGATCTCGGCACCGGTGACATGGCCTTTCTCGATGCGCATCGTGCCCAGCGCCTCGAGCCCGTAGGTGACCAGCCCGAACGGCTTGCCGGCCTCGATCAGCGCCTCCCAGACATGGGTGCCATGGCCGGCACCGGAATAGACCTCGAACGCCATTTCACCGGAGAAGGAGAGCCGGCAAATCATCACCGGGACACCCGATATCTCGCCGCGCACAATTCCCATGAAGGGCAAGGTGGCGTTGTCGACCGATGTGCCGGTGACGCAAGCAGCGAGGATCTGCCTGGCCTTCGGTCCGCCGATCGCGGCGCCCGCCCATTCGTCGGTGACCGAGGTGACGTGCACCTTGAGCTCCGGCCAGATCACGTCGAGGAAATATTCCAGATGCTGCATCACCTTGCCGGCGTTGGCCGTGGTGGTGGTCATCAGGAAATCCTGCTCGCCCAACCGCCAGGTGGTGCCGTCGTCGAAGGCGAGGCCGTCCTCGCGCAGCATCAGCCCGTAGCGGGCCTTGCCGACGGCCAGCGTCGAAAACATGTTGGTGTAGACGCGGTCGAGGAATGCGGCGGCGTCGGGCCCTTGCACGGCGATCTTGCCCAGCGTCGAGACATCGACGATGCCGACGCTTTCGCGGGTCGCCTTGGCTTCGCGCACATAGGCCTGCTCGACCGTCTCTCCGGCATGGCCGTAGATCATCGGACGGTACCACAGGCCGGCCGAATACATGGTCGCGCCATTGGCGAGATGCCAGTCATGCATCGGCGTCAGCCGCTCGGGTTTCAGGTCGCCGAAGCGCTCTGCCGCCAGCGAGCCGATCGATACCGGCGCAAAAGGCGGGCGGAAGCGTGTCGTGCCGACCTCGGGGATCGGCTTGCCCAGCGCCTCGGCCATGATGGCAAGGCCCGGAACATTGGAGCTCTTGCCCTGGTCGGTCGCCATGCCGAGCGTGGTGTAGCGCTTCAGGTGCTCGACCGAGACAAAGCCTTCGCGGTGTGCCAGCCGCACATCCTCCGCGGTGACGTCGTGCTGGAAATCGACAAAGCTCTTGCCCTTGGCTCTGATCTCGAACACCGGCGCCGGATCGGGGTCGCCAGGAACGGCTTCGACAGTGGGCAACGCCGCCGGCGTGCTGGTTCCACCGGCCGCGGCAAGGCCGGCGGCGCGGCCTTCGGCAATGGCTTCAGTGGTGGAAAAACTGCCGGTGAAGGCGCCGGCGCCAATCCAGTGCTGCGTTGGCCATTGCTGGGTCGGCTTCGGCGGCAGGAAAGCCTGCCGCGCGGCGTTCCACTCGGCCTTGGCACCGGCCTGGCTGGCCAGATGGATGGTCGGCGACCAGCCGCCCGACATCAGCAGGCAATCGGCATGGATGCTGCGGGCGTCGCCGGTGAGCGAGCCGTTGGTCATGTCGAAGCGTTGCAGCTTGAGGCCGGACAGCGCCTTGCCGCCCTCGGTGGCGATGACGGCATGGCCGGCGAAGATCTCGGCCTCGGCCTCCGTGGCCAGCTTGCGCATTTCGGCTGAAAGATCTGGCCGGACGTCGGCAATGGCGACGACCGCGGCTCCCGCCTTCTTCAAGGCGACGGCCGCTCGGTAGGCGCTGTCATTGTTGGTGAAAAGCGCGATCCGTTCGCCCGGCAGCACGCCGAACTCGTTGGCGTAGCGCTCGGCGGCATGCGCCAGCATCACACCTGGCCTGTCATTGCCCGGAAACACCAGCGGCCGTTCGAAGGCGCCGGTGGCGAGCACCACGGAGCGGGCGCGGATCGCCCAATAGCGATGGCGCGGCTCGCCCTTGCCGGGCTGCTCCTTGTGGTCGCTGACCCGTTCGAGCGCGGCAAGCGTGTTGTTGTCGTAATAGCCCCAGACCGTGGTGCGCGGCAAAAGCCGGACATTGTCGCGGCCTTCGAGCTGGGCAACGGTCCGGCGGGCCCAGTCGGCGGCCGGTGCGCCATCGATGGTTTCGCCTGACCAGTTGGCAGAGCCGCCGAAACGCGGCTCAAGGTCAGCCAGCATGACCCGGGCGCCCTGATCGGCAGCGGCCTTGGCGGCCATCAGCCCGGCCGGGCCGGAGCCGACTACCAGCACGTCGCAAAAGGCGTTCATGCGTTCATAGCGGGCCGGGTCCTTCGCCGATCCGGCGCTGCCGAGACCGGCGGCGCGGCGGATGAAATGCTCGCAGAACATCCAGAAGCGAGTGCCTTTGAGCGGACCGATCACCGGCCCCATGAAGGTCTTGTAGTAGAAGCCGGCCGACAGGATCTTGCCGCCAAGCTGGTTGACGGCGTTGACGTCCCAGGCAAGCGAGGGAAAGCGGTTCTGGCTGATGGCGACCAGTCCGTCATGGATCTCGACCATGGTCGCCGGAATGTTGGGCTCGCGAACATCGCCCTTCAGCACCGTCACCAGCGCGTTGGGCTCCTCGACGCCTGCGGTGAGCAGGCCGCGCGGGCGGTGATATTTGAATGAACGCCCATAAAGGGTGACGCCCTTGGCCAACAGCGCCGACGCCAGCGTGTCGCCGGCATGGCCGGTATAGGTGGCTCCGTCGAAGGTGAAGCGGATGGTTTTCAGCCGGTCTATGCGGCCGCCAGTGTCGGTGCGGCGCGGGCTCATGATTTGTCCTCCGCCTTGCGGCGCGCGGTCGAGGTGTGAGCGCCGCGCATGAAGGCGACGCTCAAAATCTCATGCGTCAGCGTGTTGCGCACGACCCTGAGATGCGCGCGGCAACCGCCAGAATGCTGCCAGATCTCGTTGTGGTCGCCGGCCGGGTTCAGCCGGTCGTAGACATAGGCGTTCCATGCCTCGAAATTCTGCGAGGCGGGGTCGGGGCGCTTACGGTTGCCGTCACCTTGATAGGTAAATTCGACGACGTCGCGCGGGCCGCAATAGGGACAGGTGATCAACATGGGACTTTACCTAATGCAGCCGCGGGTTTGCACCCTGGCCCTTGTCGTCGATCACCAGGCCGCGGTGGAAGCGGTCGAGCGTGAAGGGGGCGTTGAACTCGTGCGGCTGATCCTTGGCGATGGTCCAGGCAAAGCACCAACCCGAGGCCGGCGTCGCCTTGAAGCCGCCATAGCACCAGCCGCAGTTGAGATACATGCCGGGCAGGGGGCCGGTGGTGATGATCGGCGAGCCGTCCATCGACATGTCGCAGACGCCGCCCCAGGAGCGCAGCATGCGCACGCGGGCAAGGCCCGGAAACAGCGCCAGCATCTCGCTCATCACTTCGTCGACGATGGGCAGGTTGCCGCGCTGGGCGTAGCTGTTGTAGCCGTCGATGTCGCCGCCATAGATGAGGCCGCCCTTGTCCGACTGCGACATGTAGAAATGCCCCATGCCGAAGGTGACGACGGTGTCGATGAAAGGCTTTAGCGATTCGGTGACGAAGGCCTGCAGCACATGGCTCTCGATCGGCATCGTCTCGACGCCGGCCAACTGCATGACGCGCCCGGTGCTGCCGGCGACCGTCACGGCCACTTTTTTGGCGCGGATGTCGCCGCGCGACGTCGTGACGCCGGTGACGCGGTCGCCGTCGCGCAGGAAGCCGGTGACCTCGCAATTCTCGATGATGTCGACGCCGCGCCGGTCGGCGCCGCGCGCATAGCCCCAGGCGACCGCATCGTGGCGGGCGGTGCCGGCGCGCCGCTGCATCAGGCCGCCGACCACCGGGAATCGTGCGCTGTCGGAGATATCGAGCGCCGGGATCAGGCGTTTGATCTGCGCCGGCGTCATCAATTCAGCATCGACGCCGAGATGACGCATGGCGTTGCCGCGCCGTGCATAATCGTCGAACTGGGCCGGCGTGTGCGCCAGGTTCAGGCAGCCGCGCTGGGAGAACATGACGTTGTAATTCAACTCGTGCGACAGGTTCTCCCACATCTTCATCGAATGCTCGTAGAAGCGGGTGTTGGCGGGCAGCAGATAGTTCGAGCGCACGGCCGTCGTGTTGCGGCCGACATTGCCGGAGCCGAGCCAACCCTTTTCCAGCACCGCGACATTGGTGATACCGTGCTCCTTGGCGAGATAGTAGGCGGTTGCCAGCCCGTGACCGCCGCCACCGATGATGATGACATCATAGGACGCCTTCGGATCCGGCTTGCGCCAGGCCGGTTTCCAGTCCTTGTTTCCCTTGAGCGCGTTCGCGAGCAGCGAAAAGGCCGAGTACTCTGCCATCATTGTCATCCGGTTCGGGCGATGCGGCAGACTATAGAGCAGGCCGCATCCGCAAAGCCAATATTGCGCCATCGCCTTTCGACTGGCCGACGCCCGCGATCGGATCAGTGGAGCGATCGGATGCGACGGCTTGCCCCATGATATGGCCGTCTTTATCAATGACAGGCTTTTTAGATGCCTTTGCCGCTCGTGAGTCGCCAACAAATCATGCTTTTCCGGTTGCTTCGCCTCATTTTGATCCTCGCGCTTGTCGTCTCGGCGCCGCCTTCGTTTGACGCGATGGCGCAAGCGCTCGGTCAGGGCGCTGCCGGATTGATCACCGATCAGCAGAAAGTCATCCAGGGCCTGACGGCCAAGACTGACGACCTCGAGAAGAAAATACAGCAGGACGGTGAGGACGATGCCGCACTCGTCGATATCCGTCTGCAACTGGAGGACCTGTCGCGGGCGGCACTTACCAGTGCGCTGGCGTTTCGTTCGCGCCTCACCGACATCAACAATCGGATCGAGGTGCTGGGCCCGCCACCCGCGGCGGGGCAGCCACAGGAGCCCGACATAGTTACAGGCGAACGCCAGGCGTTGGCGTCGGAAAAGGCCGAGATCAACGCAGTTGTCGCCAGCGCGCAGAACCTGTCGATCCGCATCAGCGGGCTGGTCGACAACATCGGCAACATGCGCAGCGCGCTGTTCCGCAACCTTTTGACCAAGCGCTACGTGCTGTCCGATGCCCTGAGCCCTGAGGTCTTCTCCGACGCCCATGACGAATACGCCAACCTGTACAAGGCGGTGTCGTCCTGGCTGATCTTCGCTTTCAAGTTCAAGTTTAAGGCCATCCTGGCAGCGACCTTCGTGGCGCTCGGACTGGCGCTGGTGCTGCTGGTCGGGGGCAGGCGGCTGTTCGGGCGGGTCTTCGAAGCCGACCCGACGGTCGAGCAACCGTCCTATCTCAGCCGTCTATCGGTGGCGTTCTGGTCGACTTTGCTGCCGTCACTGGCGGTCAGCGTATTCCTGGCCTCCACGGTGTTCTTATTCAACTATTACAATGTGTTGCGTGGCGACATCGGGGTCTTCCTGAACGCGCTGGCGGCTGTCATCGCTGTGGTGTTCGGCGTCAACCGGCTGACCAATGCGGCGCTCGAGCCGCGGCTGCCGAACTGGCGGCTCATTCCCGTCGAAACCGGCCCGGCGCGCTGGTTGGTGCGGCTGACGACCGCCATGGCAGTGGTCATCGGCGTCAACTATTTCCTGTCGATCGTCAACGACAAGATGGGCTCGCCGCTGTCGCTGACCATTGCCCGCAGTTTCGGCGCCACGATCATCTTTGGCGTGATCCTGATCCTGATGGCGATGCTGCGGCCGTTCAGGGCGCGTGACGGAAGCTGGCGGCCGTGGCCGGCATGGCTGCGCTACATGGCGCTCGCACTCGGTTTGTTCACCATCGCTGCGGCCTTGCTCGGCTATATTGGCCTTGCCATCTTTGTCTCGGTGCAAGTGTTGGTCACCGGCACCATCCTCATCACTTCCTATATCGGCTTCCTGTCGGCGCGGGCGATCGGCGAGGAGGGCGCTTTCGCCGACACGTCCGTTGGGCGCTGGCTGTCGGCCAATTCGAGTTACGATGACGCCGCCCTCGATCAACTCGGCCTCGCCGTCAGCGTCGCCATCAACTTGATGATCGTGCTGGTCTTCCTGCCGCTGATCCTGTTGATGTGGGGTTTCCAGCCCGGCGACATCGAGGCCTGGGCCTACAGGCTGGCAACCGGGATCACCGTCGGTTCGGTGACGATTTCGGTCACCGGCATCCTTTCCGGCATCGTTGTCTTCATCATCGGCTATTTCCTGACGCGCTGGTTCCAGGGCTGGCTCGACGGTTCGGTGATGGCGCGCGGCAAGGTCGATACCGGAGTGCGCAACTCGATCCGGCTGGCGGTCGGCTACTCCGGTGTTGCGCTGGCGGCACTGGTCGGCATTTCGGCTGCGGGCATCGACCTGTCCAATCTAGCGCTGGTCGCCGGTGCCCTCTCTCTCGGCATCGGCTTTGGCCTGCAGAATGTGGTATCCAATTTCGTCTCCGGCCTGATTCTTTTGGCCGAGCGGCCATTCAAGGTCGGCGACTGGATCGTCGCCGGCGATGTCAGCGGCACCGTCAAGAAGATCAGCGTGCGCGCCACCGAGATCGAGACGTTCCAGCGGCAGTCGGTGATCCTGCCCAATTCGAACCTGATCAACAACGCCGTCGGCAACTGGACGCATCGCAACAAGCTTGGCCGGGTCGACATCAAGGTCGGCGTCGCCTATGGCAGCGACGTCAAAAAGGTTCACGCCATCCTGACGGAGATCGCACGCGGCCACCCGATGGTGCTGAAGAATCCGGAACCTTTCGTGCTGTTTTCCAATTTCGGCGCGGCAGCACTGGAATTCGAGATCCGCGTGTTCCTGGCCGATGTGATGAACGGCAATATCGCGCAGAACGACATCCGTTTTGCCGTGCTCGAGAAATTCAGCGGCGAGCATATCGAGATTCCCTCGACGCCACGCGCCGTCGTCGAGGTCCGCAAACCAGAGGCCTGGCCGACCGACGACGACAAGATCGAGGCCGACTTCGTCGAACAGGAGCAGGCCAAGGTGGAAGCCGCGGCCGAAGCAAAAAAGCTCGCCAAGACGGGACGCAAGGCGCGCAAGCCCGATCCGGACTAGGGGTAATCAGTCAACTGGCCTTTGAACGGGTGCGCTCGCAACCGAGCAAAGCCAATTGCGGCATGAATGCGGCATTCAGTTGCGGTTCAGCTTCCATCTCATATAAGCTCCCATGCAAAGGCGAAAATGCCTTGCGAAATGCAACAGAGGCGGTGGGAACACCGATATTGCAACATGTGGAAGTCTCTCGTCGCTGCCGTCGCTTTGGCCGCCGCCATCGGCTCGACCCATGCCGCCAGCGCGGTCAACAAGGACGCCGAGACCCGCACGCTGATCGTGACGGAGGGCGGCAGCAAATCAGACCTTGCGCTGGCCGCTGGCGAAACCGTTGAATTCTGCCCGAACGGTTGCTTCGTCACCTTGCCCAATGGCGATCTCGAAGCCCTGACCGGCTCGGAAACGGTCGAGATCTCGGGCGGCGTTGCCCGCATCAAGTAATCCCGACGGCATGACAGGAAAGGCCGGGCATTTGCCCGGCCTTTTATTGTTTTCGGTAGCGTTTGCTTAACAATGACGCCGGAAATACCGCCGCGACAACCGCCTGCATCCGGGCGTTTTAACGTTCGCTATGCCGTTCCCGGCTATACCAGCTTCAAGACGCCGAAACGCGGCGCGCAACGAGGCTCCGGCTTTCCGGATCATACGCTGGCAGGGCAGGACGGGTTATGGATGCGAGGTCGGACAGGAACGCAATACCGTTTGCGGTCGATCTCGACGGCACGCTGATTGCTACCGACCTGTTGTGGGAAGGACTGTTCATCCTTCTCAAGAAGAACCCGCTCTATATATTCCTCGTGCCTTTCTGGGCCGCCCGCGGGCCGGCCCGGTTGAAGCAGGCGATTGCCCAGCGCATCGACATCGATCCGGCATCGCTGCCTTATCGCGAGGCGTTGCTCTGCCGCCTCCGGACCGAGCACGCGGAAGGCCGCAAGATCGTGCTGGCGACCGGCACGCCGCGCAAATTCGCAGACGCCATCGCTGCCCATCTCGGCATTTTCGACCGGGTGCTGGCTACCGACGGTTTCGACAATCTCACCTCCGGCAAGAAGCGCGCCTCACTGATCGCAGCCTATGGCGACGGTGGCTTCGATTATGCCGGCAACAGCCGCCACGACCTCCAGGTCTTCGACGCCGCGCGCACGGCAATCGTGGTGGCGCCCGACCGTCATGCCGCGCGCTGGCAGGCAGCACATGGCGCCGAGACGATGCCGACGCCCAAGCCGACACTGCGGACCGTCGTCAAGATGTTGCGCGTGCATCAGTGGCTCAAGAACTCGCTGATCGCCGTGCCAATGGTGCTGTCGCATGAATATTTCAACACCTCCATGATCTGGCAATGCCTGCTGGCATTCGTCTCGTTCAGCGCGGTGGCGTCGGCGATCTACATCCTCAACGATTTCTTCGACCTTGCGCTCGACCGCAAGCACGCCACCAAGCGCAACCGGCCGTTCGCCAGCGGCGCGCTGTCGATCCCGTTCGGCCTTGGCGCGATCGCGGTGCTGCTGGCGATCGGCATCGCCACCGGATTGCTGTTGTCGCCCGAATTCCTGGCCGTGCTTGGCGGCTACATGGTGGTCACGACGGCCTATTCGCTGTCGTTCAAGCGCATGCTGCTTGTCGACGTGCTGACGCTTGCCGGCCTCTACACGATCCGTGTCCTGGCGGGTGCGGCCGCGACCGGTGTCGACGTCTCGTTCTGGCTGCTCGCCTTCTCGATCTTCTTCTTCCTGTCGCTGGCGCTGGTGAAGCGCTTCGTCGAACTGCGCACCACCGCCATCCCGCCCGGCGAGCGCATTGCCGGCCGTGGTTATCGCACCGAAGACCAGGAGATCGTCGCCCAGGCCGGAATGGCTTCGGCCTTCTCCTCGGCGCTGGTGCTGGCGCTCTACATGGACAGCGTCGCCGTGCGCGAGCTTTATCCGCATCCGTGGCTGATCTGGCCGCTGGCGCCAATCGTGCTTTATCTCACCATGCGCGTCTGGATCCTGGCGCGCCGCGACGAGATGCATGACGACCCGGTCGTCTTCATCATCCGCGACTGGCGCAGCCAGATCGTGGTGCTGATCGGCGCGGTAATGCTGGTCATCGGAGGCTGGTAAAGGATGGCCGACCGCTTCCAGAGCTTTGGCCTTGCCACGCCGCCGGCACCACGCGCGATCGGTGCCGACGATGGCATTGCGCTGCTGAAGGGCGGCCAGGCCAAGCCGGCGTCGCTGCTCGCCTATGGCAACGGCCGCTCCTACGGCGATTCCTGCCAGAACGAGGCCGGCGCGGTCGTCGACATGCGGTCTTTGAACACCATCCGCGCCTTCAATGCCGAGACAGGCCTTCTTGAAGCCGATGCCGGCGTGCTGTTATCCGACATCATCGCACACGCTGCCCCTTACGGCTTCTTCCCGGCGGTTGTTCCAGGCACGCAATTCGTCACGCTTGGCGGCGCCATCGCCAATGACGTGCATGGCAAGAACCATCATCGGCGCGGCACTTTCGGCTGCCATGTCGAGGCCTTGACGCTGCTCAGGTCCGACGGAAAGACCCGTCGCTGTTCGGCGACCGACAATGCGCGGCTGTTTCGGGCGACGATCGGCGGAATGGGGCTGACCGGCCTCATCCTGTCGGCCTCGATCCGGCTGATGCGAGTGCCTTCGCTCGACATCGTCGAGACGGCGACGCCGTTTCGCGATCTCGGCGAATTTTTCGGTTTGGCCGAGGCGGCCGACCAGGCCAATGAGTACGCGGTCGCCTGGATCGACCAACTGGCCGGTGGCCGCAACAGTGGTCGCGGCCTGCTGTTTACCGGCAACCACGCCGAGCACGGCTCGCATGCCGCCGCGCGCGCCGGCGGCACGCTATCGGTGCCGGTCCAGCTGCCTTTCAATGTCCTTAACCGGCTGTTCCTGACCGCCTTCAATGGCGCATACAGGTGGAAGAAGGGCCGGTCCGCGGCGCCGCGCCAGGTCGGATACCAAGGCTTCTTCTTTCCGCTTGATGGCGTGCGCGACTGGAACCGGCTTTACGGACCGAAGGGACTTTTCCAGCACCAGAGCGTGGTCCCTGAAGAGACGGCGCACGAGGTGGTGCCGGCGCTGCTGGCGGCGGCAAGGCGGGCCGGGCAGGGCTCGTTCCTCACGGTGCTGAAGCGGTTCGGCTCAATCCGCTCGCCGGCGCTGCTGTCGTTCCCGCGTCCCGGCTATACGCTGACGCTGGACTTCCCCAACAGGGGGGCGGCAACGCTCGCGCTGCTGCGGGAACTCGACCGCATCACCGTCGAGGCCGGCGGCGCGGTCAACCCCTATAAGGATGCCCGCATGGGCGCCGACATCTTCGCTTCGTCCTTTCCCGAATGGCAGCGGCTGGAGGCGTTGCGCGATCCCGCCTTCATGTCGTCATTCTGGGCTCGGACGGCAAGGAAACTCGATGCGCGACGCGGCACGGTCGAGGCGGCGGAATAGATAAAACTTGAGTAATTCTTGATTATCGAATCGTTAAATTGACGGTTCACTCAAAACATTCTTGTGGCTTCACGAAATGTTTGCGGGTTTGTAATAGGAAGCGTGAAGGGGTGGTTGGGAACACATGAAATACATCGTCTTCATTCTCTTTACGGTCATGACCAATGCCGCTGCGCAGCTGATGCTGAAGCAAGGCATGATGTCGCTCGGGCCGATCTCGTTCGAGGGCGTCAATCCCCTGGTCAAGCTGTTGCAGATCGTCTTCAGCCCCTGGGTGTTCCTGGGCCTGTGCACCTTCGTCATCTCGATGGCCTCGCACCTCTATGTGCTGTCCAAGGTCGAGCTTTCCTTCGCCTATCCGTTCCTCAGCCTCGCCTATGTTGCCGTCGCCATCTTCGCGTATTTCGTCTTCCGCGAGGACCTCAATGGCTGGCGCATCGCCGGCATCGCCTGCATCTGCGTCGGCACGGTGCTGATCGCGCAAAGCGGGCGCGGGCATGAGGCGCAAACGGCTTCGCTTTCTTCCGACAAGATTCACAGCGAGACTATCCAATGAGACATGTGATTTTCGGTGGCGACGGTTTCGTCGGTCGCCATCTTGCCCCGAAGCTTGTCGCCGATGGTGAAGAGGTTGTCGTCGCCGACATCGTCAGGAGCGACCTGCCGCATTACCGCAATGTCCGCTTTATCAAGTGCGATGTCACCGATCCGGCCTCGGTCGCCGCGGTTGGGCTGAAGGCCGACGACATGGTCTACAATTTGTCGGCCAAGATGCTGTCGCCGATCCAGGTTCGCGCCAAGCGGCATGATTTCTTCTTCCCGGTCAATTTCCATGGCACCGAGCACATCATGCAGGCGATGGACAAGGCCGGCGCACCCAGGCTCGTCCACTACACGACCGACATGATTTACGGCCACACGGTCACCCAGCCGATGACCGAGGAGCATCCGGTCGCGCCGCTTGGCGAATATGGCTGGTCGAAACAAAAGACCGAAGAACTGGCTGCCGAATGGCGCAAGCGTGGCATGTCGATCTCGCTGTTCCGCCCGCGCCTGATCATCGGCCCCGGCCGGCTCGGCATTCTGGAAAAACTGTTCAAGCTGATCGACTGGAGTTTTCCAGTGCCGATGATCGGTTCGGGCAGAAACCCCTATCAGTTCATCTCGGTGTTCGACTGCGCCGAGGCGGCGCGCGCCGCCTGGAAGGCCGGGGTGCCTGATGAGGCCTATAATCTGGGCTCGCTCAACCCGCCGCCGGTCAAGAAACTGCTCGGCGACCTGATCAGGCATGCGGGTTCTAAATCGATCCTGATCCCGACACCGGGTTGGGCGGTCAAGCGCACGCTCGACCTGCTCGACCTGATGAACATGCCGATCATGGATCCGGAGCAATATCTGATCGCCGACGAAGAGTGCGTGCTCGACGTCTCCAAGGCCGGGCGCCAGCTCGGCTGGGTGCCGCAATATCGCGACGAGGACATGTTGATCGCCGCCTACAGCGAGTACCGCGCCAAGAAGGCCGGTCACGCCGTCGCCACCAAACACGTGCCTGCCGAATAGCGGCTCGCAAAACAGCTTTCATTGCGCACGATCCCGGTCATGCGCGCAGACAGGAGATTGAAATGACCGTCATGGCCAAGCCCGAACAGACGAGCGCGCGCACCATGGTCAGCGCGCCGGCGCTGTCGCCCGCCACCATCGCCAAGCCCGACCTTATCAGCGTCGAGCAGGCCAAGGCGATGGACGTCGCTGTGATGACCGACCTGTTCAAGGCGCACCTCAATCCCGGCCAGCTGCATTTCATGAAGCTGCTCGGCTTCCACAAGATCAAGATCGAGCGTGCCGAGGGCATGTTCTACATCGACCAGAACGGCCGCAAGATCCTCGATTTCTTCGGCGGCTTCGGTTCGCTGGCCTTCGGCCACAACCATCCGCGCATTCTGGAAGCACGGAAAAAATTCCAGGAGGAGAAGCGCCAGGAGATCGCCATCGCCTTCATGTCGCAATATGCGGCGGCCCTGGCGCACAACATCGCCAAATGCTCACCCGGCGATCTCGACATGGTGTTCCTCGGCTCGTCAGGCTCAGAGGCGATGGAAGCGGCGGTCAAGGTAGCCGAGCGCGCCGCCGGCCCGAAGCGACCGAAAATCGTCTATGCCGAGAATTCCTTCCACGGCAAGACCAAGGGCGTTCTGGGCATCACCGACGGCCAGCTTTATCGCGCCGACTTCAAGATGGCGGAGAATACGGTCCGCATCCCCTTTGCCGACATTGAAGCGGTCGAGCGCCTGTTCCGCTCCGACCCGGAGGTCGGCGTCATCGTGCTCGAAACCATCCAAGGCGGCGGCGGCATCATCCAGGCTCCGGCCGAATACTGGCAGAAGCTGCGCGCGCTCTGCGACCAATATGGCGTTCTGTGGGTCGCCGACGAAGTGCAGTGCGGCTATGGCCGCTCGGGCCGCTTCTACGCCTTCGAGCATTACGGCGTCATTCCTGACGTGACGGCGCTGGCCAAGTCGCTTGGTGCCGGCAAGGCGGCGGTCGGTGCGATGATTGCCCGGCGCGAGGTCTACATGAAGGCCTATGGCACGCCGAAGACGGCGATGATCCATGCGATGGCGACCTTCGGCGGCATGGGCGAGGCCTGCGTCACCTCGATCGAGGGGCTCAACGTGCTCTATGACGAGGGGCTGATCGACAACGCTGCGCTCACCGGCGATTACCTGCTGCAGCGGCTACAGGCGCTCAAGGACAAATATCCCAAGATCATCAAGGACGTGCGCGGCAAGGGCTTCATGGTCGGCCTGGAGTTCCACGACTTCTCGCAGACCTTGCCGATGGTGCTGCGGCCGATCGTCAGCGTGCTCGACGACAAGCTGAAAGGCTCGCTGTCGGGCTTCATCGGCGCGCTCTTGCTGCGTGACTATGACGTGCTTGTCGCCTTCACCGAATACAATCGCAACGTCATCCGGCTCGAACCGCCGCTGATCTGCCAGCCCGAGCATGTCGACCGTTTCGTCGATGCCTTCGACAGCCTGCTGTCGCGCGGCATCGTGTCGATCGTCAAGGATTTCGTCAAAAGCCAAGTCCGTTAAAGCGAAGGTCGCTGAGCAAAATCATGCTGACCAAGTCTCCCGCTGAGAAAAACCCACTCGACAGGCTCACCGAGGCCGGCCTGACGTGGGGCGAGGGGACCTATGCGCGTTTGGTGGCACCTATCGGCGCGGCGGCTTTCGCGCTCTACATCCTGCTGACGGCGTTCACGGCATGGGTGATGCCGGACGCCAACTGGGACATGCTGCCCTATCTCGCTATCGCCGAGGAAGGCACCTATCCCGATGCGCAGGCGCTGCACGACTATGCCTACAGCACCGTCAAGGCCGGCGTGTCGGCGGGCGACTACAAGACGCTGACCGACGATGGCGGCCGCTTCCGCAGCCATATGGCGGAGAATGCCGCCGACTTCCATTCGCTGCTCGGCATGTATCGGATCAAGTTCCTCTATGCCGAGATCCTGCCGACGATGAGTTCGGCGATGTCGCCGGTGGAGGCTATGCGGCTGGTCTCGGTGTTGTCCGTGCTGTTGTTCGGCGCGATCGCGCTGCTCTGGCTGCGCTCGGAGCATGCACTGGCGCTGGCGCCTGTGGTCGGCGCGGTGCTGATCATGGCCGACTTCGGCGGCGCGGCGCGTGCCTCGACGCCTGACCTGTTGTGCTCGGCGCTGTTCCTCGGCGGGCTTTACGCCTATGTCCGCGGCCGCGAGGCGGCAACGGCGATCCTGCTCTTCCTTGCCTTCATGGCGCGGCCGGACAATATTGTTTTCCTTGCCATTTTCGCTGTGTTGCTGGTCGTTTTCCGGCAGAAGGCATGGGGCGCGCTAGCCGGCTTCGCGGTGTCCTTCGTCGCCTATTTCGCCATTTCGCACTGGGCCCATCACCCCGGCTGGTGGCCACATCTGTGGTTCTCCAGCATCGAGCAGCACTACAATATGGACGGGTTCGAGCCGCCGTTCTCGATCGCGGCTTATCTGCGGGCGTTCGCCACGTCGCTGCTGCGCGCCGTCAGCCTGAACAGCTGGGTCGGCGTGTCGGTGCTGGCTTTGGCCGGCTGGTATGCGGCAAGCCGCGCCGGCTTTCGCCTCGAGCGTCGCGCCGGCATCCTGTTTGCGGCGCTGGTGCTCGGCGTGCTGGCGAAATTTGCCGTGTTCCCGATCCACGACACTCGCATCTATTTCCCCAATCTGATCCCGCCGTTCCTGCTGCTGGCGACGCCGCTGATGGCGCTGTGGGCAACAGCGGCCCGTGGCCAGCATCGCGCGGCCCTGCACGTCCTTCCCGGAGACAAGTCATGAGTTCAGTATCCAACCTGGCGCGTGTTGCCCTGTCGCTTGGTCTTCCCGGTGGACTTCTCGATCGCGGGCCGTCGCTACGCGGCACGAAATTCCTGGCCAAGGCGGCGCTGAAAGCGCGCTTCGGCGGATCAGGGCGCCCGTTCCAGATGGTCAATGTCGGCGCCTGCGACGGCGCGTTGTTCGATGACGTCACGCCGTGGCTGCACCGCATAGCTGGTGCCCGCGCCATGCTGGTCGAGCCGATCCCGTACAATCAGAAGCGGCTGCGCGCCAACTATCCCGACACGAGCCGGTTCATCATCGAGCCGGTGGCTGTTACCAAGACGAAGGGCACGATCACCGTCCACACCTTCGATGCCGCCGCACTCGAGGCCGGCACGTTGCCGATCGAGTTCATCGGCTGCTCGTCGGTGACCGACACCAATCTGATGTCGGGCAAGAATGCCTGGGGCGAAGCCGACGCAAATTTCAACAAGTTCGCGCCGCATCTGAGAGATATCGAGGTGCCGTCGGAAACGCTGCAGACCCTGCTCGACCGCAACGGTATCAGCCATATCGATGCATTCCTCGTCGATTGCGAGGGCGCCGACTGGGTCGTCTTCGAACAACTCGACCTCAAGCGCTATCGCCCAGGCATGATCAAGGTCGAGGTCGGCGCGCTGCCGGCGGCCGAGATCGGCCAGGTCGTGGTCAAGCTGAAGACGTCAGGCTACCAGGTGGGCTTCCAGGCCGAGGACGTGTGGGCCTTCGCCTGAGCTGGCCTCTTTGCGGCCGAAAAGGAACCGGCCGATGCGTCCCACGTGGACCATTCGGTCGTCTGGTCGCTCGGCTTTTTGCCAATGTCGCAAACAGGCTTCATCAGCGCCACCGCTCCGCCCTATAGTCCGCCCGCTTTATCACTTTGGAGTCGCGGGCAATGGCAGAGTTTCCGAAAAAGGCGAAGGTCGTCATCGTTGGCCTGGGCGGCATTGTCGGTGCATCGATCGCCCATCACCTGATCGAACGCGGCTGGGACGATATTGTCGGCATCGACAAGTCCGGCATCCCGACCGACATCGGCTCGACCGCGCATGCCTCCGACTTCTGCTACACCACCAGCCATGATTTCCTGTCGTGCTGGACGACGCTGTACTCCATCGATTTCTACGAGAAGATGGGCCACTACGCGCGCATCGGCGGCCTCGAAGTGGCTCGCGTTGGCGACGACAGCCGCATGGACGAGATCAAGCGCAAGATCGCCTCGGCCAAGGCCTTTGGCACGCGCGCGCGCCTGATCGAACCGGCCGAGATCAAGGAAAAATTTCCGCTGATCGAAGAAGGCATGGTGCAGGGCGGCCTGTGGGATCCCGATGCCGGTCTTGTCATCCCGCGTTCGCAGACCGTCGCCGGCAAGCTGGTCGACCAGGCGGAAGCCTCCGGCAAGCTCAAATCCTTCGCCAACACTCCGGCAAAGTCGTTCATCGTCAAAGACGGCCGCATCACCGGCGTGGTGACCGATCGCGGCACCATCGAGGCCGATTATGTCGTGGTCTGCGCCGGCATCTGGGGCCGGCTGATCGCGGAGATGGTCGGCGAGGATCTGCCGGTCATGCCGATCGACCATCCGCTCACCTTCTTCGGCCCGTACAACGAGTTCGCCGGCACCGGCAAGGAGATCGGCTGGCCGCTGCTGCGTGACCAGGGCAACTCGGCCTATATGCGTGACACCGGCGATCCCAAGACCGCCGAAGGCGGGCAGATCGAATGGGGCTATTACGAAGAGACCAATCCGCGCCTTTGCCATCCGCGCGACCTCTTGGAGAAGGACCAGGCCCGGCTTTCGCCTTCGCAGCGCGATCTCGACATGGAGCAGATCCTGGGACCGCTCGAACGCGCCATGGAGTTGACGCCGATCCTGGGCGAACTCGGCTACAACGAGAGCCATTCCTTCAACGGTCTCTTGCAGGTGACGGCGGATGGCGGCCCGTCGATGGGCGAAAGCCAGAAGGTGAGGGGCCTGTGGTATGCCGTCGCCATCTGGGTCAAGGACGGGCCTGGCATGGGCAAGCTGATCGCCGACTGGATGACAGACGGCCGCACGGCGATCGACCATCACGCCATCGACTATGCGCGTTTCTATCCGCACCAGACGAAGGAGCAGTTCATCTGGGACCGCTGTACCGAGACGGCGATGAAGGTCTACAATCCGGCGGTGCATCCGCGCGAACCCTTCTCCAAGGCTCGCAACATCAGGCGCTCGCCGTTCTGGGAGCGCGAAAAGGAACTCGGCGGCTATTTCATGGAGCTCGGCGGCTGGGAGCGTGCCCATGGCTATGCCGCCAACGAGCATCTTCTGGAAAAATACGGCAACCGCGTGCCGGTGCGCGAGAACGAGTGGGACAACCGCCATTTCTGGCGCGTTTCCAACGCCGAACATCTCGCCATGAGCGAGGATTGCGGCATCGTCAACCTGTCGCACTTCTCGATGTATGACATCGAAGGGCCCGACCATGTAGCGTTGCTGGAATGGTTGTGCGCGGCCAAGATCGGCGGCGACAACAACATCGGCAAGGGCATCTACACCCACTTCCTCGACGAGGAAGGCATGGTGCGCGCCGACTTCACCGTCGTCCGCATGGCTGACCGCTGTCGTTTGATCGACGGGGCGGACGCCGGCCCGCGCGACTTCCAGTACATGCGCCGCACCGCGCAGGACAAAGGTTTCGACGTCACCATCACCGACGTGACCGAGAAATACGTCACCATCGGCATCTGGGGTCCGAATGCCCGGGCGACCTTGCAGAAGGTGGTTGAGAATCCGGACGGGCTCTCGCTTGAAAACTTCCCGTTCGCGGCGATCAAGCCGGTCCGGATCGGCGGCAAGGACGTCACCGCCTTCCGCATCTCCTATGTCGGCGAGCAGGGCTGGGAACTGCATATGCGCTACGAGGATGGTCTCGCCGTCTGGGACGCGCTGCGCTCGACCGGCGTGATGCCCTTTGGCGTCGAAACCTATGCCAACACGCGCCGCATGGAAAAGAGCCTGCGCCTGCAGAATGCCGACCTGCTGACCGAGTACAATCTGCTCGAAGCAGATCTAGCCCGTCCGAAGGTCAAGGAGAACGATTTCTGCGGCAAGGCCAGGCATGTCGAGTACCGCGCGCGCGAGCACCAGCCGGCCACGCTGTGCACGCTGGTGATGACCGAGAATGTCGATTCGAAAGGCGTTGCCCGCTATCCCGTCGGCACGATGCCGGTGATGGATCCGAAGACGGGCGAAACGCTGGTCGACGAACTCGGGCGCCGGTCGTTCACGACGTCGATGGCCTATGGTCCGACCATCGGCAAGAACATCGGCCTCGCCTATCTGCCGTGGGCGTTTGCCCAGGAAGGCCGCAAGCTCGCCATCGAGTATTTCGGTGAGACCTATCCGGTCGAAGTCGCGGCGGTCGGCTACAAGCCGCTCTATGACCCGGAAAACCTCAAGCCGCGCAGCTGAGCGCCGGCAAGCGCGAAACAGCGTGAACGCGAAGCCCGGCTCTTGGCCGGGCTTTTCACTTTTTAATCGGACGATTCTCGCTTACCCTTGCGGCATGTCTGCTTTTTCATGCGCGAGACATGTCTTGTCGGGCGGCGCCGCGATCGCAATGATGCTCTGGCTGACGCCGGTGTCCCTCGCGGATGAACCGGTCGATGTCGAGCTGGTGCTGGCCGTCGATGTTTCCCTGTCGATGTCGTCCGATGAACTTGAGATCCAGCGGCACGGCTACGCGGCGGCGCTGACCCACGACAACGTTCTGCAGGCGATTGCCGACGGCGCTCATGGCAAGATCGCCGTCACCTATGTCGAGTGGGCCGGCACCACCTGGCAGCGCGTCATCGTGCCGTGGACGGTGATCGCCAATCGCGCCGACGCGGAGCGTGTGGTTGCGCAATTGTCGGCCCAGCCGCCCGGCAGCGCGCGGCGCACCTCGATCTCCGGCGCGCTGGAGTTCGGCAGCGATCTTTTTGCTGAAAGCGGCTACCAGGGAGACAAGCGGGTCATCGACATTTCGGGTGACGGCCCCAACAACCAGGGCGCGCCGGTCAACCTCACCCGCGACGGGCTGGTCAAACAAGGCATCGTCATCAACGGACTGCCGCTGATGACCCGAGGCGGCTTTTCCGGCGCCTACGACGTCAACAATCTCGATCGCTACTACAGCGACTGTGTCATCGGCGGTCCTGGGGCCTTCATGATCCCGGTCAACGACTGGACGCAATTTCCCGAAGCCATACGCCGCAAGCTGGTGCTGGAACTTGCCGGCCCAGCCTCACCGCAATGGGCGGCGGAAGAAGCCGCGCATCCGCCTGTCGTATTGGCGCAGGACGCGCCCGTCAGCGATTGCCTGGTCGGCGAGAAAATGTGGCGCAACCGCAGCTGGATGTTCGACAGCCGCTAGGCTTGCCTCTCCAACGGAAGCAATGGCAAACTGGCGAGGCCGCGCGATCGGGCGGCGGGGGCCGCGGTCAGAACCGAGGAAAACACCAGATGAAACGTCTTGCCATCCTGACTGCTGTCGCATCCGTGCTGTTTGCTGACGGCGCCAGCGCCCAATACAATGATGAGCCCGCCTGCATCATGTTCGAGCACGCAAATTTTCGCGGGCGGTCTATCGGCATGGGGTCCGACGATTCCGTGAATTTTCGCGGCGGTCAGTTCTGGAACGACCGCGTGTCGTCGGTGATCGTCCGCCGTGGCTGCACGCTCGTTGCTTATGAGGACTCGCGGATGGGCGGCCGTTCGATCGAGATCAGGCGCAGGGTCCGTAATTTCGGCGGCAGCGAGTGGAACGACCGCATCTCGTCGGCGGAGTGTTATTGCAACGACTACTGAAGGCATGCCGGATTTCTGGCGGCTGATGCCGTTTCGGCGGCGGGCGGGCGATCCAGTGGGGCTATCGGCGCCGGCCCGCGTTGCACCTCACCATCCTGTTCATTGACAAGCCGATTGGCCTCTGTGACACAATTTCCGCAGAGAAAACAAAAGGGGAACTGACATGACCAGGATCGCCGTTCTTGCCGCAACATTGACACTTGCCGCCGGCTTGTCCGCACCGGCGATGGCTGCCACATCTGTCACCATCGGCATCAGCGGCTGGACCGGCTTCGCGCCGCTGACGCTTGCCAGGCAGGCAGGCCTGTTCGAGAAGCACGGCCTCGACGTGACCTTGAAGAAGGTGCCGCAAGCGAGCCGGCCGCTCGCCATCGCCAGCGGCGACCTGCAATGCGCCGCCACCACGGTCGAGACCTGGCTGGTCTGGAATGCCAGTGGCGTCACCACCAAGCAGATCTTCCAGCTCGACAAGTCCTATGGCGCCGACGGCATCGTCGCCCGCAACGACATCAAGACCGTCGCCGATCTCAAGGGCAAGAATGTCGCGTCCTCGGCACCCGGCACTTCGCCCTATTTCATGCTCGCCTGGGTGCTGAACAAGAACGGCATGTCGACCAAGGATGTGACCATCGTCAACCTGGAGCCGGACGCGGCGGCGCAGGCCTTCCTCGCCGGCCAGAACGACGCCGCGGTCACCTATGAGCCGTTCATCTCGGCGGTGCGCGGCAAATCCGACCAGGGCCATATCCTGGCGACGACACTCGACTACCCGATGGTGCTCGACACGGTCGGCTGCACGCCCGAATTCCTCAAGGCCAATCCGGATGCCGCCAAGGCACTTGCCGACAGCTATTTCGAAGCGCTCGACCTGATCAAGAGCGATCCGCAGAAATCCTACGAGATCATGGGCGCCGACGTGAAGCAGTCGGCCAAGGAGTTCGAGGATTCGGCGAAGTACCTGAAATGGGCCGACAAGGCCGAGAACAAGCAGTTCTTCACCAAGGAATTCCAGGACTTTTCCAAGACCGCCGGCGATCTTCTGCTGCAGATGGGGCTGATCAAGGAAGCGCCCGACGTCACCACGCTGGCCGACACCAGCGCGGTGTCGAACTGACAGTCCGGCCTTTAACCATTCTCGCGGCGGCGCTTGCGCCGCCGTTTTCTCCTGGACAAGTGACGATTTGAAGATGGGGACGATTTGAAGATGCGCCCCTTGCATCCAGTCTCGCCGGGCATCCGAACCGTGCTCGGCATTTCCTTCTTCGTGCTGTTCGTCGCCTTCTGGGCTTGGATCACGCTTGGCGGCCACGTCAATCGCATCTTCCTCGCCGATCCGCTGTCGATGCTGCGGGATGGCTGGCGGCTGCTGGTCGAGGATCGTTTCTGGCTCGACATATTGATCACCATCTGGCGGGTCTTCGGCGGCTTCCTGCTGGCCTCGGTCGTCGCGGTGCCGCTCGGTATTGCCATGGGCGCCTGGAAGCCGGTGGAGGCGTTTCTTGAGCCATTCGTCTCGTTTGCCCGTTACCTGCCGGCCTCGGCCTTCATTCCGCTGCTCATCCTGTGGGCCGGCATTGGCGAACTGGAAAAACTGCTCGTCATCTTCGTCGGCTCGGTGTTCCAGATCATCCTGATCATCGCGGTCAAGGTCGGCAGCACGCGGCGCGACCTGGTCGAGGCTGCCTATACGCTGGGCTCCACCAACAACGGCATCGTCAGCCGTGTAATCATGCCGGCCAATGCGCCGGAGATCGCCGAGACGTTGCGGCTGGTGCTCGGCTGGGCCTGGACCTATGTCATCGTCGCCGAGCTGATCGGCTCGTCCTCCGGCATCGGCTACATGATCATCAACAGCCAGTCGCGGCTGGCGACGGGGCAGATCATCTTCGGCATCATCGTCATCGGGCTGATCGGACTGTTGTCCGATTTCGCTTTCAAGGCCTTCAACCGCTGGCTCTTTCCGTGGAGCCTGGCGTGAGCAAGCTTCTCATCGAGGGCGTTTCGCGAACGTTCGCCGGCGTGCGCGGCGGCGAGCCGGTCAAGGCGCTGATGCCGGTCGACCTGGCGGTCGCGGCCAACGACTTCATCACCATCCTCGGTCCATCGGGCTGCGGAAAGTCGACGCTGCTCAGAATTGTCGCCGGCCTGGAAGCCCCAAGTGAAGGCCGGGTGCTGCTCGACGGTAAGGCGGTGACCCGTCCGGGGCCGGATCGCGGCATGGTCTTCCAGTCCTACACGCTGTTTCCCTGGCTGACGGTGGCCGAGAACATCGCCTTCGGCCTGCGCGAACGCGGCATGGCCGAAAAGGAGCGTGACGGGATCGTTGCTTCCTATGTCGATCTCGTCGGTCTGAAAGGGTTTGAGAACCACTGGCCGAAGCAGCTTTCCGGCGGCATGCAGCAGCGCACGGCGATCGCCCGCGCTTTGGCCAACGATCCCGAGATCCTGTTGCTCGACGAGCCGTTCGGCGCGCTCGACAACCAGACGCGCGGGTTGATGCAGGAGTTGCTGCTCGGCATCTGGGAGCGCCGCAAGAAAACGGTGCTGTTCGTCACCCACGACATCGAGGAGGCGATCTTCATGGCGTCGCGCGTGATCGTGATGACGGCGCGGCCCGGCCGCATCAAGTCGGATGTCGCCATCGACCTGCCGCATCCGCGCCACTACACGCTGAAGACCAGCCCGGAATTCTCTGCGCTGAAGGCACGGCTGACCGAGGATATCCGCGTCGAGGCGATGCGCACGGCGCAGACGCAGAGCGCCTAGGCAGCCTTGATATGCCGGCTCAGGCCGCCAGCAACTGCTTGCGGTCGACGCGCTCCTGCTGCGGTGATCGGGCATAGAGCTCGCGGTAGCATTTGGAGAAATGCGAGGCCGAGACGAAGCCGCAGGCGACCGCCACCTCGACCACCGGCATCGACGACTGGATCAGCAGATGCCTGGCGCGGTCGAGCCGGATTTCCAGATAGTAGCGGGCAGGGGACCGTCCCATCTCGGTGCGGAACAGCCGCTCGATCTGCCGGCGCGACAGGTCGACATGATCAGCGATCTCGATGAGCGACAACGGTTCGGACAGGTTCGCCTCCATCAGTTCGATGATGGTCAGCACCTTCGAGTTCTGCACGCCGAGCCGGGCGCGCAGCGGCAGGCGCTGGCGGTCGGTCGGGCTGCGCACGCGGTCGGTCAGCACCTGCTCGCAGACGCGGTTGACGAGGTTCTCGTCGAAATCGTCGCCGATCAGCTTCAGCATCATGTCGAGTGCCGCGGTGCCGCCGGCGCAGGTGTAGATGTTCTGGTCGATCTCGAAGAGGTCGGCAAAGACATTGGCCTTCGGGAACGCCTCGGAAAAGCCCGGCAGGTTCTCCCAGTGGATGGCGCAGCGCTTGTTGGACAGCAGGCCCGCGGCGGCGAGGATATGCGCGCCGGTACAGAGGCCGCCGACGGCGACGCCGCGATTGTACTCCTCGCGCAGCCAGGCGAAGGCCGACTTGTTCTGATAGCGCTCGACATTGACGCCGCTGCAGACGATGGCCATGTTCGGCCGGTCAGGGCCCGCCATCTTTTTGCGCTCTTCCTCCAGCGACGTGTTGACCGCGCATTCGACCCCGTTCGAGGCGCGCACCGGCTTGCCGTCGATGCTGGCGAGGCGCCAGCGATAGGCCTCATAGCCAAGCATGCGGTTGGCCGAGCGCAACGGGTCGAGCGCGGTCGCAAACGCGATCATGGTGAAATCGGGAATAAGAAAGAATACAAACGATCGCTTGATCGGATGCTTTACGGCGTTCAAGGGAACCTCACGCAGCCATGACGCGAACAGGATGTCGCGATTAGCATAGCGACATCAGGAAAAACCATGTCTGTCAATCGGCTACGCGGCCAGGACACGATTAAATTTGCGACATGGGTCGCAAATGGGCAATCGGGTGTTCAGCGAGGCCTGCACGCGACGCCCAACTGTTCAGCAACAGGCAGATCACGCCTTGCGGGGGGAAACAAAAACGCCGCCTTGGGAGGAACCAGGCGGCGTTGCAGTTTTAAAGCAGCGGCAGGGAAGCGCTGCCTGCAAGAAAAATTCAGGCGACGAAGCCGAGGCGCGCCGCAGCCATCGCGCCGGTCTGGCCGGGCATGGTGTTGGCAAGGCGCTGACGCTCGAGAGCGGTGGTCAGGTTCATTTCGCGGCGGGCGAAGAGGCGGGCAAAAAGCTTCATGATGATCTCCATTCGGTTGCTCAGACGGGTCGCCTTCGCTTGATGGAGTGGGGCAGCTCGTTTGCTGACGCTGATATAGGCTTGTGCTGCGTAAAACTAAATCGCAAAAGCGAAGCGCTTGTTATGAAATGCGACACCGATTGCGACAATTTTGGGCAGCATGCTCGAAATTTACGATTGTTTACAAGGGACTAATTGGGAAACCGGGTCGCTATGCGGCTTGCTCATATGCGTCATGCGCTGGCGACATGGCTCCAAAACTCATTTGAATACAAATAAAACAAAGAAGGCCTGCCGGGCGGCTTGCGCGGCAGGCCTTCAGCACATGGTACACACGATTTACTTTGCTCCAGCCCACGATCCGACGCCGTTGCGAACCCCGGTCTTGGTGTCGGCAGCTTCAGGCCAGCCGATGTCCTTCTGCAGTTCGATAGGCAGGGAGTGGATGGCACGTTCGGTCTGGTAGCGGGCGCGGGCTGCGCTAAATTCGGTCGCGATCCGACCGATGGACGACAGGATAGACATTTCTTTCTCCTTTGGTGCTGGCGGATGCCAGACGGTGAGTTGGTTACGTCGCTTTTGTTTCAACTGCATTTCATGTCGATTGCAGGTTTGTATCGTGGTCGTTTCGGGGCCACTTCCAATGCGTCCTGCCTCGATGGTGTTGACTATCGTCCCAATCTGATGTTCAATCAAACGAAATGGAATGATGCTTTGTATCAGAAAAATTGAAGGTCGATTCCCATGAACGCCCCACTCAATCATCCACTGCCACTGCTCGATCTCGACGTTTTGCGCACTTTCGTGGCGATTGCAGAGACAGGCAGCTTCACCACCGCCGCCAATGCCGTCTTCCGCACGCCGTCGGCTGTCTCCATGCAGATCAAGAAGCTGGAGGACATTCTCGGCCGCTCGGTGTTCGCGCGCGACGCCCGCTCGGTGTCGCTGACCACGGATGGCGAAATGCTGCTCGGCTATGCCCGCAGGCTGCTGTCGATCAACCGCGAGGTGGTGTCGAAATTCATCATTCCCGAGATTGTCGGCGTTGTCCGGCTCGGCTCGCCGGATGACTATGGCGAGCGCGTGCTGCCGCATGTGCTGAAGCGTTTTGCGCAATCGCATCCGTCGATCGCCGTCGACGTCACCATCGACCAGAGCAGCAATCTGCGCCGGCGCATGGACGACCGCGCGCTCGACATCACGCTCTTGACCAACTCCTACAAGACCAGTGCGCTCGGCGCCGAGGTGCTGCTCACCGAGCCGATCGTCTGGGCCGGTGCCAAGGGCGGCTGCGCGCATCTGCGCGAACCCTTGCCGGTATCGCTCTGGGAAGAGGGCTGCGCCTGGCGGGCCGGCGCACTTGAGGCGCTTGGACGCGAAGGCCGCAACTATCGCATCGCCTATATGAGTGCGCACACGGCCGGCCAGCGCGCCGCGATCATGTCCGATCTCGCCGTGGCGCCGCTGCCGAAGTCATTCCTCGGCAACGACATGGTCGAACTCTGCCCGAAGGACGGTATGCCCGACATCGGCACTTACAATCTGGCGATGGTGGTGGCGCCGGACGCCAGCGCGCCGGTCAAGGCCGTTGCCGACCATATCCGCGCGACCTTCGAAGTGTTCCGGGAAACCGGCAAGTTCTGATACGCCGGCTGTGAACCGCGTTTCAGTGCTCAGCGATCTTATCACATGTGGGAAGCCGATTGATGTTCTGGCTGCAAACGTAAGCGACCTGGGTTGGTCCGAGACGCCCGTGGTCGTCCTGACCACTGATCATATTTTGAGTGTGCTCCGACGGTTCCAGGAAGGAGAGCTCACCGCTGCGGACGTGGAGGCTTGGGCAGATCTGATCGAATGCAGGGAAGATATCGACTACCAGCCAGAGCGAGATGAAGACATAGTGGAAGCAATTTTCGTGCTGGCCAATCCGGTGTTGAATGGTTCGTTAGATGAAGCCTTGACCGACCAGGTGATCGCCTCGATCTCGGCTTGACCAAAGGTTTTTTCCCCGGCCAGGAAGGTCACGATGCTGTCGCGCGCCCGCCGTGCTTCAGGCATGTCGATCAGTGGCCAAACGTGGAACATACCTTCCTCGTAGACGACCTCCACTTCGACGCCGGCCGCGCGCGCCTTTTGCGCGAAGATCAGATTATCTGGACTGAGGAGGTCGTGCGAGCCGGTTAGGAGCAGCGTTTTAGGCAGCACCGAGAGGTCGCCATAGAGCGGGCTGATGTGCCAGTCGCTGCGATCGAAGCCGGCGCTGTAGAGCCGGACAGCCTCCATCCCGCCCGAAATGCCCAGCCAGGGGTCGCGGCGTTCGGCCTCGAACACTTCGGGGTTGGAAAGCGACATGTCGAGGCCGGGCGAAATCAGCACATGGCGCGACGGCAGGGGCAGGGCCTGTTCCGCGGCCATCATGGTCAGCACGACGGCCATGTTGCCGCCGGCGGAATCGCCCATGAAGACGATATCCTCGGCCTCCGTCTCGTCGAGCATCTGGCGGTAGACGTCGCCGACCATGCCGAACATGGCATGGAAATCGTGTTCGGGAGCGATGGGATAGATCGGCACGGTGATGCCGTAACCCAGCCGGTCGGCCATGTCGGCGATAAGGTGCCAGTGATAGGGCGTGATTTCAAAGACATAGGCGCCGCCGTGCAGATAGAGCATCCGCTTCTGCTCGCCGGCCTTGGGTGCGATTTCATAGACGGGGAAGCCATCGACCGTATGCATCTGGATGTCGAGACGCTGATGCAGTGAGGCGGGCGGTTGGTGGGTCTCGGTCTTGCGCGCGGTAGCGATCCAGCGCTGCAGGTTCTCCGGGCTGGAAAACGCCTTCTTGCGGCTGTACCGGAGCACGAAGGACACGACGTGGCTTTTCAAACTTGGCATGCGGATACACGAACTTCGGCGGCAGCCGACTAAGAGAATTCCCCTCTCTCGCGAAGATCGTGCCGTGGCCGAAAATGTCAAGTTATACGCTATGTCTACACGGTGGTGTGATCCGCGCCGTGGTGCTTGCGCCGACGATCAACGCCGCAGCAGAAGCGCGGCGCGCAGCCGAGTGTTGCCAGGCGCCGAGGTCGCATGGGGGCTCCGACGCCTAATGAGCAGTTTGCATTTGTCGGTGAATGTCATCAGCGCGCCGTGCCCAGAAGCAGCGAGATGAGCGCGGCCTGCGGGTCGTTCGGCGGCGATGCCGGCCAACCAATGTCCTTCTGGACATGCGGCGGCAAGCTGTTCATGGCCCGGATCGACTTCTTCCTGTCGTGGGCAAACTTGATGGCCGCACCATAACGGCCGAGGCTTTCGAACATCGACATTTTGGTTTCCTCCGGAAGGTCACTGCGGCAGGAAGACATTTCCGGCCGGCCTTCGACGCCGGCTTAAATGCGCCGCGCATGTTTCCAGCGGATTTCACGAAAACAACGCTTCGGTTTCCGAATCGGCAGATCCGGAAACATTTGCATGCAAATGAGTTGGAGAGGCTGGCGACCTGGGCGCGCCCGCTTATTCCCGGCCGCGCCGGGCGGCGTGGCCCTCGCGTGAACGCCGGCGCGGAGCGGCGTCTCCGGCGACACCGTCCTCGCTCACCGTCTTGCGCGGCGGCAGTTTCACCGCCGCCGACAGTTTCGGGAACGGATCGACCTTGTTGGGCAGCGCCATGGCGTAGACGAAATGCTCCTGGAATTTCGGTTCCAGTGCGGTTTCGATCTTCTCGATCTTGCTGACCGTGTCCTCGATCTCGCGGCGATAGCCGCGGTTGAGCAGCGCCATGCGTGCACCGGCACCGGCGGCGTTGCCGACAGCCGAAACCTTGTCGAGATCGCAATCCGGGATCAGGCCCAGCACCATGGCGTATTTCGGATCGATGAAGGAGCCGAAGGCACCGGCGAAATGGATGCGGTCGACATGATCGGTGTTCTGCTTTTCCATCAACAGCTTGGTGCCGGCGTAAAGCGCTGCCTTGGCAAGCTGGATGGCGCGCACGTCGGTCTGGGTGATGGTGATCTTCGGCTCGCCTTCCTTCAGCACGTAGGAGAAGGTGCGGCCATTGGCGGTGACGCGCGGCGAGCGGGCGGCAAGTCCGCCATCGATGACGCCGTCCTCGGAGATGATGCCGGAGAGATACATTTCCGCCACAACCTCGATGATGCCGGAGCCGCAGATGCCGGTGACGCCGGTCGCCTGCACGCTGTCGAGGAAGCCCGGCTCGTCGGACCACAATTCCGAGCCGATGACGCGATATTTCGGCTCCAGCGTGTCGGGGTCGATGCGCACGCGCTCAATGGCACCGGGGGCGGCGCGCTGGCCGCCGGAGATTTCCGCGCCCTCGAAAGCGGGGCCGGTGGGCGAGGAGGCGGCGACGACGCGCGTGCGGTTGCCAAGCACGATCTCGGCATTGGTGCCGACGTCGACGATCAGCATCATCTCGTCCTGGCGATGCGGGCCTTCCGACAGCGTCACCGCTGCCGCATCGGCGCCGACATGGCCGGCGATGCAAGGCAGCATGTAGAGCCGGGCTCCCTGGTTGAGCTTCAGGCCGATGTCGGAAGCCTTGACGTGCACCGCGCCTGAAACCGCTAGTGCGAAGGGCGCGCCGCCAAGCTCGGTCGGGTCGATACCGAGGAACAGATGGTGCATGATCGGATTGCCGACGAAGACGGAATCCAGGATGTCGTTGCGGTGGACATTGCCTTCGGCGCAGACCTTGTCGACAAGGCCGGAGATCGCTTCGCGCACGGCGACCGTCATGCCTTCGCGACCGTCGGGGTTCATCATCACGTAGGAGACCCGGCTCATCAGGTCCTCGCCGAAGCGGATCTGCGGGTTCGACGTGCCCGACGAGGCAGCGACGCGGCCCGACAGCAGCGACACCAGATGCATGGCAATGGTGGTCGAGCCGATATCGCAGGCCAACCCATAGGCTTCGTTCTTAAGGCCCGGCCACAAAGCGATGACGCGTGCGGTCTCCGAGTCGGCATCCTTGTAGATGGCAGCGGTGGCGGTCCAGCTGCCCTTGCGCAGAATGCCTTGCACTTGCGGCAAGAGATAAAAATCGAACTCCAGGCTCTTGAGGTTCCAGTCCTTCATCAGGGCGATCTTGAGGCGGTCGAGATCCCCGAGCGGCTTATGCATGTCGGGCTCTTCGATTTCGACATAGCACATGCGGATTGCCGCATCGCGGGCGATCACCCTGGTGTCGGCATCCTTGCGGATGGTCTGCGCGTTGATGACCGTGTCCTGAGGCACGTCGATGACGAGGTCGCCGAGGATCTGCGCCGAGCAGGACAGGCGGCGCCGTTCGGGCAGGCCGCGCACGCGCTCGTAGCGCTCTTCCTTGGCGCCCTTGGGCGAGATGTGGTCGTTGGATGAGACGATCTTGTGCTTGGCGAAATTGCCTTCCTGCACTTCGATCTGGCAGCGCCCACAGGTAGCGCGTCCGCCGCAGACGCTTTCGACATAGACGCCGAGCTGGCGCGCGGCATCGAGCACGGGCGTGCCGACAGGAAACCGCCCGCGCTTGCCCGACGGCATGAACAGCACGAGCGGATCGGTGATGTTGGCAGGTGAATTCATGCTTGCACGCGTCTCGATGACGATTGTCGATGCCGTTTAACGGATCGTTTCGCTATTGGGCGGAATGTTTGATGGTCCAGAGGCCAATCATGTCCGATCTCCTCCTGTCCGCCATAACAACCGCTTTTACCATGGTGCGCCTGCTGCGCGGCCCATGGCTGCGCAATCCGCAATATCTGGCGTCCGGTATCGTCGGCGCGATTGTCGGAGCATTGCTGCTCCACGGGTTCTGGCCGGCCGCCGACGACGACTTCATTGTCGGCGGGCTGACCGGCATTTTCGGGTCGTGGGCGGGAATGGTGCTGTTCGACGCCATTTTGGGCATGGCCTGACCGAAACGCACACCGTCCCGACGGCATCATCTGCACGATCGGTTCGGTGAGGTTTACAAGACAGTCCACGATTGCGCGCTTATCCCCGACCCATCCGGGCTTCACGGCCGCCACGGCGGCGTCCACCATTGCCGGCGCCTTCGCCCGGCGCGTTGACTTGCGTCGGTGCGGCTACCGCCTGGCCGCCTTCGGCCGGCTTGTAGTCCTTGTAGGTGCGAATCCAGTTGGTGCAGTTCTCGTCGGTGCCGTTGAGCACATTGGCGCCGCGCACGGCTTCCATTTCCTGCGGGCGCACCGGGTTCATGATCGCGCTGGTCATGCCGGCGCCGATCACCATCGGGATGAAGGCGGCATTGATGCCGTGGCGATGCGGCAGGCCAAAGGAGATATTGGACAGGCCGCAAGTGGTGTTCACCTTGAGCTCTTCGCGAAGCCGACGCAGCAGCGCGAACACTTGGCGGCCGGCATCGCCGAGCGCGCCGATCGGCATCACCAGAGGGTCGACGACGACGTCGTGCGCGGGAATGCCGAAATCGGCGCAACGCTGCACGATCTTCTTGGCGACGGCGAAACGCACATCCGGATCCATCGAAATGCCGGTCTCGTCATTGGAGATGGCGACGACAGGGACGTTGTACTTCTTGACCAGCGGCAGGATGGCCTCGAGCTTTTCTTCCTCGCCGGTGACGGAGTTGACCAGTGGCCGGCCCTTGGCGACCTTCAACGCGGCCTCGATCGCGGCGGTGACCGACGAGTCGATCGACAGTGGTAGGTCGACGAGGCCCTGGACGATTTCCAGCGTCTGCACCAGCAGGCCGGGTTCGGTCTCGTTCGGGTTGACCGAGGTAACGCCGGCATTGACGTCGAGCATGGTGGCGCCACAGGCTGCCTGCTCGAGCGCATCCTTGATGACCGTCTCGAAGTTGCCCACGATCATCTCGGCGGCCAGCTTCTTGCGGCCGGTCGGATTGATGCGTTCGCCAATCACGCAGAACGGCTGGTCGAAGCCGATGATGATTTCTCGTGTCGCCGAGGCGACGATGGTCCGGGTCATGAATTCTCTCTCCGCCGTGATATAAAGATTTCTTTATATCGTTGTCTGGTTTCGTTCAAGCGAACAGGTGCTCGTCCGCGCCGTCAGTGCGCGGTCTTCACCATCTCCACCTGCGTTTCGGTAATGTCGTCGTGCAGTATGTGCCCGAGCCGGTCGGCGACCATCTGGTCGTCGCGACGGATTTCGCGTTTCCATGGCTGGCGGCCCTTCAGCACGCCCGATTCATCGACGATCTCGGCGACATATTCCTCCTGGCGATAGGCCATCACATGGACGCCGGAGACGCCGGAGATTTCCTTCACCTCATTGATGATGTCGATGCAGAGCTGCTTGCCTTCCTTCTTCTGGTCTTGCGCGCCCTCCAGCCGCTTGATGACCGAATCGGGGATGTGGATGCCCGGCACGTTGGAGCGGATCCATTTGGCTGTCTTGGCCGAGGCCAGCGGTCCGACGCCAACCAGGATGAAGCACTGTTCGGTGTAGCCGAGGTCGCGCACCTTCTGCATGTAGGTCCGGAACATAGGCACGTCGAAACAATACTGGCTCTGCACGAATTGCGCGCCGGCGGCGATCTTCTTGCCCAACCGATGCGGGCGGAAATCGATTGGCGGTGCGAACGGATTGATCGCCGCACCAAGGAAAAGCTGCGGCGGCGTCGTCAGCTTGCGGCCGGACAGGAACTTGCCGTTGTCGCGCATGACGCGGCAGGTTTCCAGGAGCGACATGCAGTCGAGGTCGAAGACCGGCTTGGCGCCGGGCTGGTCGCCGGCCTGCACGCCGTCGCCGGTCAGGCACAGCATGTTGGCGACGCCCATCGCAGCCCCGCCCAGCACGTCGCCCTGAATGGCGATGCGGTTCTTGTCGCGGCAGGCGATCTGCATGATCGGCGCATAGCCCATGCGGGTCAAAAGCGCACAGATGCCAACCGACGACATGTGGCAGTTGGCACCCGAGGCGTCGACGGCGTTGATGGCGTCAACCCAGCCGTCGAAGATCTTCGCCCGGTTGTAGACGTCTTCCGGGTCGGCGCTGTCGGGCGGGTTGAGTTCGGTCGTGACCGCGAATTCACCACGCCGCAGGACACGTTCCAGCCGGCCGCGCGAGGTGTGGCCGGGCAGGGGGTCGAGCGGCAGATGGATGCCGGCCGGGTTCTCGTCGCGCTGGCTTCCGATCATGCCGATGCCCCGGTGTTTGCCGCGCCATTCTTGGCGGCAGCGGCGGCTTCGCGCGCGGCGGCCGCCTGCGCGGTGACCCGCAACCAGGCCGAGGTTTCGCGCAGCGACTGATCGACCGGCTTCTGCACGGTCAGGATCCTGTCATTGTGGACCATATTCTGCGAGCCTTCCCAGGCCTTGACCCAGACGCAGGGCATATCAGGCTCGACCTCGCAATTGCCGTTGGCGCGCACGCCGCCGCAAGGGCCGTTGCGCAATTGCTTGGGGCAATTCATCGGGCAGGACATGCCGGTCGAGGACAATATGCATTGGCCGCACATGCGGCAGTCGAACATGAAGCCCTTGACGCGCTTCTCGACAAATTTGACCGGCCCTTCGACACGGCCGTAGCCGATGCCCTTCCACAAGGGGTGGAGGAGCAGGAACATGTCGGCGAATCTGGCATAGAACCATTCGAGCAATCGCGAGTGCCGCACCGACCATAGTCTGACCGCGAACGAACGCTGCACGCGCCGCTGCGGCGACACGTCGGCCGGCTTGTAGTCGGATTTCGGCGCTGCCTTCTTGACCAGAGTGGCCTGGGTAACCGTTGGCTGGGTGTCAGACATTTTCTTTGCCGCCCGCCTTGACCAGAGCGACCAGCCGCTCACGGTCGTATGTCATGTCGATGTCCTGGAACGCCTTCTCGACCTCGGCTTCGAGGTCGTCGCCAACCGGAACAGGATCGGCCTTGCGCCATTCGGCCAGATAGTCATCTGTGCCGCCGGCGCCGGTGCGCATGGCGCACATGTCAATCGCTTCGGTGAAGCGCAGCGGCAGTTCGCGCTTGGCGTTCTGCCGGCCCTTCTTGACGATGACCTGGGCAGGGATGTCGCGCCAGTAGACGACGATCAGATCGGCCATGAATTCTCACTCCTCGATGGAGCGAGCATTGCCGGAAGCGCAGTTGGGCCGCTTGTTATGGGACGACGCGCGCGCATTCAAAAGCGACGCATTCGGATGTCGTAAAATGAAAGGTGCGTTTATTCGTTTCCGGCGTGTGCCGGCGGCAGGTTCTATGTGTCGGAAAAGCCGGCGCGGTGCACCCGATCGCAGATCATGATTGCGCTACCAAATGCCGGTTCTCAGGCCTGTCCAGAGGTAGAACCAGATCGTGGGGTGATACCATTGTTTCGACGGCAGGCCCGGGTCGATGGTGGCAAGTTTTCCGGCCAGCACGTCGCTGACCGCTTCGACGCAGATGTCGCGCGAAAACGCGGCCTGGCGCAGCGCGTAGCTCGAAATGCTGTCGCCGCGTTTGGGCTGCGCGCGCACCTGTTTCAACACCGCGCCCGTATCGACGCCGGCATCGACCAGATGCACGGTGGTGCCGAAATTCTGCGCATCACCTGATGCCAGAGCCCAATAGCCGCCATTCATGCCGCGATATTTCGGCGTGATGCCCGCATGGTAGTTGAGCACCGGGCAGGGCATTTTGCGCAGCATCTCGGCCGAGATCAGTCGGCAACCGTTGAGCAGCACGACGCCTGGCTGGATCTTTTGGATCGCCTGCAGGCACTCAGGCCCATTGGCCGAGGCCACCTGGATAATCTCCTGGCCTGGTCGCGGCTCAACCTCCAGTCTCTCCTCGGCGATCAATCGCGCGCCATGGCGAGCCAGCAGCCGCTTGCCCACCCTGCTCAGCACCATCGTGCCAAGCTGGCCCATGGCCGAGACCCAACCCTGGCGGCGAGCCCGGCCACGCAGCAATTGCTTTTTGGATTCAGGGGTTTCGAGGATGACGCTGACAGGACCGACGCGATCGGCGATTGCGTTGATCATGGCCCAGACATGCTGGCCGCCGCCGGTCACGACGACGATCGACGCGCTGGTTCCAACCCGTGAAGACATGGCCCGCTTTCCTGCCTTGCACGCGGCCGGCTGCCGCATGCTGGCCGGATTTGTGCCGGAATGGGGTTAAATCTTGATGACCACGCTCAGCGCTTGAACTCGATGATGTCGAGCTTCGATTCGTAATAGGGTGCTGGAAATTCGATGCGCCATTGGCTGGCGCTGTTGCGGAAGGCATAGCCGACCTGGTCGGTTTGCGGGCCACTGCCATAGGGTTTTGCCGGATCGCTGTTGACATAGGCCGAGCCAAGATAGATCGCGCGCTTCTCGCCATCGTCGAAGAAACGGCCCTTGGTGCGTTGCGAGCCGCTGATCTTTTCCAGTCGCCAGCCGGAGCCGTCGTCGGTCACCTTGCACTTGAACCAGCCATAGATGACGAGCGGCAATGGTCCGCCGGCCTTGATGGTGCGGCACTGCCAGTTGCCGGTCAGGTCCTTGTCGGAAAACGCCACCAGCGGTTTTGCCAGCAAGGCGTCGAGCTGCTTGACCTCGGCGGGATCTCCCGCCTTCGCCTCGGCCAGCGCCTCCTTGCGGGTCTCGCCATATTTGTCGAGCCGTGTCTTGTCGGCGGCGGTGATCAGTTTCTGCACCTCACCATCGGCAAGGGCGGGAAGGGTGCAGCAGAGCAGACCGACAGCGGCGAGCAGTGGACGAAGGATCATAGGAGGCCTCCCGGTTGATGTCTCGAGCAGCGCCGCTGCTGACCTGGTGCATAACTATCGGGTCGCTGGCGCCTGTCATCCGTGCTTAACAGCGTCACGGTCAAAAATCATGGTGTGACGAATGCGAATCTTGCTCACGGGATCGTCGGGTTGGCTGGGCAGCGCGCTTTCGCCGCGCCTGCGGGCCCTCGGCCACGATGTCACAGGCCTCGATCCCGTTCCATCGAGGGAGACCCGGATTGTCGGCTCGATCGCCGATCGTGATCTGGTCCTGCGCACTGTCCGCGACAACCGGATCGAGGCGATCATCCACAGCGGTGCGCTGCACAAGCCCAATATCGAGAACCGCGCCAACAGCATTTTTTGTCGCGACCAACGTGCAAGGCACGTTGAACCTGCTCGACGCGGCGGTGGTGTCCGGCGTGGAGCGCTTCGTCTTCACGTCGACGACCTCGTTGATGATTTCACAGGCGATACGCGACGGGTTCGAGGGTGGTGCGCGCAAGGCCGCCTGGCTGACCGAGGCGATGTCGCCCGAGCCGCGCAACATCTACGGCGTCACCAAGCTTTCGGCCGAACATCTTTGCCGCCTCTATCATATCCAGCACGGCCTGCCGGTGGTGGTGTTGCGCACCGCCCGCTTCTTTCCCGAAGCCGACGACATGGCGCATGCGATCGAACAGTCGGATGCCAACACCAAGGCCAATGAACTGCTGTTTCGCCGGTTGACGGTGGATGACGCGGCCGCTGCCCACATCCTTGCCCTCGAAAAGGCGCCGCGGCTCGGTTTCGACGTTTTCATCGTGTCGGCGCCGACGCCGTTCCGGCCCGATGATTGCGCCGCACTGATCGCCGACGCCCCGTCGGTCGTCGCGCGCTATTTTCCGGACTTTCTGGCGCTCTACGCGCGAAAAGGCTGGACGATGTTTGGCTCCATCGACCGCGTCTATGACGCCTCGCGGGCAAGCGACCGGCTGGTTTCGTCTGCCGGACGAGCTTTGCCGATGTGCTTGCGGAGTTGCGGACGGAAGTGGGCGTCGCCTAGCCAGCGTGTGCCGCGGCCTGCGCCATTCCGGCCGTCAGGTCGCCATAGCCGGTCGCCCGGCGCTCATAGGCGAGGCCGAGCAATTTTGCGGCTTTTTCCGCGACCTTGTCCAACTCCGGATCGTCGGTCTGGGCGAGGTAGATCAGCTTCTCGTAGTTGCCGAAATAGTCCTTGATCAGCTCCGGGTGCTTGTCGAGGCCGAGCGGCTTCATGAAGAAGGCGTCGAACTGACGACACAGGAAATCGGTCATGTAGAAGGACATCATGTCGTCGTCGGCGACTTTCGCATAGGCCTCCATGCCTTGATAGAAGGCAAAGCAATGCGGGCCGGCCATGCGCTCGACGCCGTGCTTCTCGCAGATCCGGTCGAGCAGGCCACCGGTGCCACAATCGGCATAGCCGACGAAGATGTGTTCGTAGCCGTCCGCCTTGGCCTTCTCGATGGCCTTGTCCATGGCCGGCGCGATGCGATCCGGATAGAAATGAAATTCCGCCGGCAGGCAGGTCAGATCGAGGTGATCCAGTCCGAGCTGTTCCTTGACGGCCAGAACTTCGCGCGCAATCATCCCACAGGCGATGACGAGCAGCCTGTCGTCTTGATTCGGTTTCGTTTTTTGTATCTTGGCCATGGAACCAGTCGAGCCGGCCTTCGTTGCTGCGGGGCTAATTTATCTATTGAGGGAGACACCGTCCATGAAACTGTTACGCATCGCGCCGATAGCCATCCTTGCCTGCGCCCTGGCCCTTACGGCATGTGCGAACACCGTCCGCGGCGTCGGCAAAGATGTCAAATCGACGGCCAGGGCGGTCGAGGACACCGTCACCAAGCCCTGATCCGCACACAGCCTCACCCACCACTTGGGAACAAAAAAGCCGCGCTGCAAGGCGCGGCTTTTTCCATTGTCCATGCCGGATTGGCCAATCACGCCGAAGCGCGGACGTTGTGCTTGCGCTTCATGAAGTCCTTGGCGGTCTCGACCGCCACCGCGGCGTCGCGGCAATAGGCATCGGCGCCGACGGCCTTGCCGAATTCCTCGTTCAGTGGCGCACCGCCGACCAGCACGACATAATCGTCGCGGATGCCCTTTTCCTTCATCGTGTCGATGACGACCTTCATGTAGGGCATGGTCGTGGTCAGCAGTGCCGACATGCCGATGATGTCGGGCTGGTGCTGTTCGATCGCATCGAGATATTTCTCGACCGCATTGTTGATGCCGAGGTCGATGACGTCGAAGCCGGCACCTTCCATCATCATGCCGACGAGGTTCTTGCCGATGTCGTGGATGTCGCCC
>NZ_JBFUEE010000010.1:0-211530 GCF_056404355.1 Mesorhizobium sp. P2_D5 | reverse complement strand
TCCTTTATATTCCGTTCAACAGATGGAGATCCCAAGATGACCATACGTGGCGCAGCGACAGCCGCAAGCGAGGAGCGGATCGCCCACACCCGCAACCGTCTGGTGCTTGAGCAGGCGAGGGCGGTCGGCCTGCTTGGCGCGGCCAAGAACACACGCCTTTCCGGCAGGGTGCCGTCGGAATTGATCGAGGCGGCAAAGAAGCGCGCCCATGTGACCTCCGACACCGAACTGCTTGAGCTCGCCTTGTCGCGGCTGGCCCTCGAGGATGATTTTGGCGCCCGGCTCGTCGGCCGCAAGGGCAGCATCTCCGCGGACATCGATCTTGGCATTTGATCTAGGCGGCGCACTGCGGTCCCTAAAACCACAGCGGCGTAGGGCAGGGCTGGAACGGCGACCAGATTCCGCCCTGTCCTGGGCAGGTGACCAGCCGCCTGTCGGCGGCGTATTGCTCCTCGACACCAGCGTCTATCTGGATGTCCTGCAGGGACGTACGCCCGAAGCGGTCGATAACCTTCTGACGTATCGGCTCTGTCACCACTCGGCCGTCTGCCTTGCCGAGCTCAGCCACGTGTTCGGCCGGCTCGACCCGGCGCACCCGACGACGAAGTCGGTCCTGGGAGCCGTTGCGGATACGATCGAGGATATTCCGGCGCACCGGCTGCATGCACCCGACGCCACCGCTTGGGGACGCGCCGGCATGCTGGCCGGCCTGTTGTTCCGGCTGAGCCATCTGCCGAAAGGGAAGGGGCATGAACGCCGCTTCCTCAACGATGCGCTGATCTTTCACCAGGCCGGTATGCTCGGGGCGACGGTCCTGACCGGCAATGTTGGCGATTTCGATTACCTCGGCCAGCTTGTTCCGTCGGTGCGGGTGATCTTCTACCGGGCAGCGCCAGGTTTGCGCCCGCAGGCTTAAAAGCGTCAGTGGGATGCACCAGCGCTATCGTAGCCGTTCCAGGAAAGACCGTCGCGCTGTGGGATGGTCCGGAGGGTCGCTGGGCGTGAATTTTGGGCTTCTGCTCGACGAAAACGGCCATTTCCCCATCTAGCACAGAAACGAACGATAATGCAACATTATCATTCGTTATTTGTTGCCCGCGAGTGGGGCGGTTAGATGCAAAGAATGTGGCGCAAACCGCCGCCATCTGTTAGCCTGCTACGATGAAATCCCGAGCTGATTTGCCATCGGTTGATCGTCCTGTGGTGCCGAAAGTGCCAGCATGGGCGCGGCCGCGTGGCGATGTCCATCGCGACGTCGATGCCGGCTATCTCGCCGGTGCGGCACTGAATTCGCTCGACAATCTTGTCCGCAGCTCACCCGACTGGGCCGGAGTTTGGCGCCAACGGCTGGCCCTCAAGTCGGCCGGCGCTGCGCTCCGGCTGCTCGGTCGCACGGAGGAAGAGGGCGCTCTGCGCGATGCCCACTTTTTCCGGGCTGCGGCCGACGACCCAGGGCCTGCAGGGAACCTGCTGCTGGCCTGGCGACGCTTGGCCAGTCGCTCGCCCGGGCTGGACGAGACAGCGGTGCGGCCGGTCGCGGAGCATCTCGAAATTAAATGGGATGACGCGCTCGTCGAAGTTCTGGGCAACGCCGATGATCTGGCAGCGTCGTCACGACCGGCGCCGCTGTTGGCTGCCGAGCTTGCCGCCGAGCTTTATCGGGCGCGCCCAGACGCCGAACTGCTGGCCTTCTGGCTCGCCGACGCATTGCTGGCTAAAAAGCACCGCTGGCCGGTCGCAGTGCCGCTCTTAATGGGCCAGGTGAATTCCTCATCTTTCAAGACTGGTGATGGTCGCCGGAGAGTGCGACCGGGAGGAGAAGGCTGGGGTGGGGCAGTATTGCTCGCCTATGCCCAGGCGGCGGCGCAAGCCTGCGATCTTGGTGTGGAACTGGAGGCGCGCGCCGCGCATCTGGTCAGCGTTGCGCCGAGGCTGCGCGCGAAGGGCGCAGCCGAGGTGGTGAAGCGGTTGTTGGAGGATGACGCAGTCGCATCCTCGCGGTCGGGCGCCCGCCTCACCGATCGCAGTGCGCGCCGCCTGTTCGAGCGGCTTGGGGACCTCGACGCGGTGCGCGAGCTCAGCGGTCGGCCGACGTTTCGACTCTATGGACTGTGACGATGGCCAAACCCGCAAAGCGCTCCGAGAGCATGGACTTCGATCCCGAGCTGACAGAGCTGCCGGCGGAGGCCCGCTGGCGAGAATGGATGAACCGTGTCGAAGCGGTCCTGTTTGCCGCGCCGCGACCGGTCGATCGCCCGGCACTCGCTCGCATCATCGGCCGTGAGGCCAGCATCGACTTGTTGATCGAGGACATAAGAGCCGACTTACGGGGCAAGCCCTATGACATCGTCAGCGTTGCCGGCGGTTGGCAGATGCGGACGCGGCCCGCCTATGCCCTCGCCATCGAGGCGTCTACGGCATCGCCAGAGCGTCGGCTGGAGGTGACGCAAAACGAAGCCATGGTGCTGGTCTCGATCGCCTATCACCAGCCGGTCACCCGTGCTGGAGTTGCCCAGATTCTCGGGCGCGAGGTCTCCCGCGATCTGATCGGCGCATTACGCGACAAAGCTATGATCACGGCCGGGCCGCGCAGCCCAACGCCTGGGGCGCCTTTCACCTACGTGACCACCAGGGCGTTCTTGTCGCATTTCGGGCTCGACACGCTTCGGGACCTGCCCGATCTGGAAGCCCTCGAAGACGCTGGCTTGTTGGACAGGCATGGTCATGCAGCGGGTACGCTGCCGATTGTTGACGCTGACGACGAGGAGCCCGACAGTCAGGATGAAGAGGTTTTCCCAGCGTGACGCCAGGCGCAACCGTATCAGAATGCCGATCGTCGCTTGAGCGGGCAATCCATACCTGCGACGATCGTTGCGCCGGCAAGAGCGTTACCGGCGTAAGCTCCGCGCAGTACAAGGCCACGCGGGCCCGCGGCTACATCTAGGAACCGTCGCTCCGCATGCGCTTCATCGAAGATGGACCAGACATACCCGAGGAGCTTATCGAGCATGCCCTCGCCGGCCGAGCCGTGTTCTTGTGCGGCGCGGGAGTATCACGTCGCGTCGGTCTCCCCCTCTTCAAGGAGCTAACCGAGAAGATCTATCAAAGGCTGGGCGAGACACGAGATAACGATCTGGCCGAGCAACGCGCTTTCGGTCGCGACGAGTACGATCGTGTTCTGAGAGCGCTTGAGAAGCGATTGCTCAAATCGGGTGATCGTTCACGTGTGCGTGCCGCCTGCGCGGCGGAACTTACCGCCCCGAAAGTAGATCTTGCCGATCACAAGGCGCTACTCGTGCTTTCCCGAGATAAGAGCGGCCGGCCGCGCCTTCTTACAACCAACTTCGACACTCTGTTCGAGCACGCATCGCGAGCAGCCTCTCCCCCAGTACCAAGCCACGCTGTGAAAGCTCTGCCGAAGCCGGCGGGTGCTTCCGATCATGGCGTCCTGCACCTGCACGGCCGCATCGCCGATGAGGAACTTGACCTTTCAGAGACGGATCTGGTCCTTACCAGCGCCGACTTCGGCGACGCCTATTTGAGAGACGGCTGGGCGTCGCAATATATCGAGGACCGCACCCGCACCGGAGTCCTTGTGCTCGTCGGCTACCAGGCAGAAGACACGGCCATGAGGCTGTTGCTTGAAACGCTGGACGTTGACCGCGAGCGCTTTCCCGACCTGTGCAAAATCTACGCGATCGACAAGGGGACACCGGCATCCGAAGCAACGTGGGCGGCGAAGGGCATTATTGCCGTTGAAGCGACGGACTATGATGTCCTTTACTCGTCGATCCGCGAGTGGGCAAAGTATGCGACCAATCCAAACGACTATGCCAAAGCCCGTGTCGCAGAGATTTTGGCCAAAGCACCAAGCGACACCAGCGACTTCGAGCGTGAGCAGCTCGGTTTCCTCATCGCGCACGGAGATGTGGCGTCGACGCTCGCCGTCAACAATCCATCTCTCGCCTGGCTGCCGTCGCTCGCCGACCTGAAGCTCGTCGTTCACGATCAGCCCGGGATAGTCTCCTGGCTCGAGCGAAACCTCGAGAACCCAGATGCCGTCAAGGACGCGGTCGCAAACATCGCCCTGCTTGGAACGAAGGTCGCGGATTTTCTAGCCTTCCGACTGCAGCGCAGGCAATCACCCCTAGACCCGTTGTTCGCGACCGCGTGGAATCTCATTGTTCGGCATCTTAAGAGCGCTGGACGTGACGGCATCGGGAACGGATGGTTCGACGTCGAGCCAAGACTGGCGCGTGGCGAGCGCACGCCGGAGATCCTTGCGCAGCTGACCGATCTTCTGCGTCCCAGTGTTCGGGTGTCGAAGAGATTTTCGCTTGAGGATACCAGAGGCGCCCCCGTTACGGATCTGAGCGACCTGATGGCGGTGGACTTCGAGACCGATGAGAACATAGATGCCGAAGAGATTGTTCGGCTCTGGCCATCGACCGTTCCAGTCGAACAGGACATTCGGCTCTTGACGCGTTTGACTGAGGCCCTCGACCAGACGCTCGAGGACGCTGTCGAACTCGGCCTCGAGGTTCCCGGCGCACATAGCGCGACCGATTCCGACGTGCCTTCGGTCGCGGATCACCCACAGAACCACTATCGCCACGGTTTCCTGCCGATTGTCCGGGTTATGGCGGAGGTATGGTCGCACCTTGCCGTGAAGGATCCCGTCGAGGCCCGGAAATTTGTCACGAGATGGAGCGAAAGCCAGCACAAGCTCAACCGCCGTTTGGCACTCTTTGCCGCTGCCGATCCAGCAATATCGGCCGCGGCGGCAGGCGAGGTCTTACTGCGTGTTCCGACGGAAGAGTTCTTCTTCTCCAACAGCACTGTTGAAGTGGCACGCCTTATCAAGGCGAGGTGGCCGGAGTTATCTGAACAGACTCGACTTGCGGTCGAGCAGCGTCTCGTCGCCGGGCCGCCTGTCGAAGGATTGCGCGAAGGCCTCGACGTTTCAAGAATGCTCGATCGTGCGCGCTACGACGCCATTGGCAATATCAAGCGAGACGGGTACGCGCTGACCCCGACAACTCTGGCGGCGTACGAGGACATTGTGCAGCGCTACCCCGAGTGGCAGCTTCGCCCGGCGGAACAAGCGGGGTTCCATAGCTGGACGGGAGAAGTCACTTCAGTCGACCCTGCAGATTTGCACGACCTTGAAGCCGCAAGCGACGTCGAACTTGTAGGCACAGCGTTGCGGTTGGACGCGCACGCGCGTTTTGGCGACGGCAACAATTGGACGACCCTGTGCAACGCCGACCCAGACAGAGCGCTGCGCGGATTGGCGGCCGAAGCCCACGCCGGTCGATGGAATGCCGCAACCTGGGGTCCACTGCTTTGGTCCAAGGCCTCGCCGCTCAACCCGGCTTTCAACGAAGAGCTAGCAACCACGCTTCTCCAATGGCCCATGGCCTCCTTTGGCGACATCGTCGGTGCGGTCGCAAACTGGCTGGACACGCCGCAGGGGCTCGCGCTGGGGGATAGTTTTTGGATGCTTTGGGACAAGGTTCTAGCGAACCTGCCCGACGAAGAGGACGATCATGATCCAGCACGCTACTTCGATCAGGCCATAAATACCCCGGTGGGGAACCTTGCCGAAGCGATCCTCAAGAAGATGCCGTCTTCCGAGGGCGACGTGGCGTTCATTGAGAAAATCGAGCCAAGACTGAACGCGGTCTGCGAGTTACCCGATCACAATGGCGTACTTGTCCGCGTCAGATTGGCCGCGGACGTCGCCTTTTTGTACGCTCGAACACCAGAGTGGACAACCGGCCATCTCCTGCCTTTGTTTGATTGGGGGCAATCTCTCGCGCTCGCTGCGTGGAGCGCCCGTCGCTACGCGAACTCAATCGGCCCACCTGCGCTCTTTGCGTTGACCAAGATATCGTTCCTTGAGATGTTTGGCCGGGCCGATATTCCCGCTAAGCTGAAGGAAGACTACGCCGACTGGCTCGTCGTTCCACTGTTCAGCAATCAGGCCTACAACGCCGGCTATCCACTAACACCGGTCGAGTCCAGAGCAGCGCTTCGCCGGATAGGATCCAATGCCCTTTGGCAGGTAGGACACCGCTTCGCCATTGAGATGGAAGCAGCGGCGCCGGCCGAAAAGCTCAAAACTTGGCGCGAGGTTGTTGGGCCGGTGTTTCGTGGCACGTGGCCCCTCGACGCCGAACTCCAAACGCCAAGGGCCAACTTCAAGCTGGTTCAGATGCTAAGGGCCACGGGAGAGGCGTTCCCCGAGGCGGTCGACGATGTGATTCCCCTAATCACCCAAGAGCCAGCGGCCAGGGGCACAACCGTGTTCTCTTTAAGAGACGCCAACCCGGCGCTCTACAAACTGGCCCCCAGAAAACTATTGGACCTCTTGGACGCGATAGTGGGCGCTGGTGAGCCAGGAAGTGTCTACAGCCTGAAGATAGTGCTCGACCGATTGCTTGAGGCGGACCCCGCCGTCGCGGACCTGCCAAAGTATCAGCGATTACTCCTCGCCGCTGCTCGCGACGCATAGAGCTGCATTGACGACAGACGCGGTAGATTAGGGCATACCGTAGGTCGACACAGAAGCCGGGGAGAACACATGACCAAACCCGTGCGCAAGCCGACAGAGCCGCTGCGGACGCGGCACGTCTTCCTCGACACTGAGGTTTATCGCCGGGCCGGCTTCAACATTTCCAACACGCCCTTCACACTGCTCGCTCAAGAGATCGAGCGAGGGCGCATCGTCCTACAAAGGAAACCGTACTCGAGAAGGCGGCGGAGGCGAAACGGCTGGCCAGGGACTTCAATCGGATTGCCCAAATCAGCGGACGCGACAACGTCACCGTGAACGAGGTCGACGGCTTGGTCCTTGCCGACGTCGCGTGCGCCGGCTTCACGGAGGCCCTAGTCAAGCGCTTCCGCAGCCACTCCATTCTGGCACTCGAGGTTCCCGCGCGCTTCGTGTTCGATCGCTACTTCGCAGGTAGGCCGCCATTTGATGACCGCAGCAGCAAGGAATTTCCCGACGCCTTCGTCATTGAGGGTCTCGCGCGTTATTGCAAAAGCAACGAGATCTCGATGTATGTCGTCAGCGGAGATGCCGCCCTGCGTCGCGCCGCCGAAAGCCACGACACCCTCGTTGCGTTGCAGACCATAGAGGAGGTTCTTGCTGCCGCAACGGCGGAAAGCGGAGGGGATCTCGAAGCGATAGCGGATGAGATTTTCGCCGCGCCCGGTTTCGACCACCAACTGATGGAAGCCATAGAGGCCGACTTGGATTTCGTGAACTTCACCTATTATGGGCCGCTGACCGAGGGCGCTGTCATCGGGGCGAAGCTTGAAGAAATCGTCAGCGTCGATGACTACGATGTTGCGGCGTTTGACGACGCCAAAATCGGACTGATCTTGCAGGCAAACACGATCCTTGACGTAAGGGTGCGCTATCTAGACGAAGCCGAATTGCGCGACAAGGACGATGACATTATCCCGACCGAGCTGGAGACCTCGTCACGCACTCGTGCCCGGCTCAAGCTCTATGTGTCGATCGACTTGCGCACCTTGCGTTTTATGGAGACAGAGCTACTGACACATGACGTTATCGTCGAATAGCGCCAAACGAGCCTCGATTTGGGCGGCCCTCGACAGATCCTGTCCACCGGACCGCCCCGGCATTTTTGCCGTGCCCGTCCGCATGAAACCGCCGTGCCATTCGAGACGCTAACGTATATCCTTCGACCACCGCCTGCGGCCTGATGATCTGTGGGGCTTCGCTCACATTGCAAGAACGCATTACCATACGCATGACCCCTGAGATGATCGCGCGCATCGATGCGTGGATCGCCACCCAGCCTATGTCAGCCGCCAGGATGCCGTCAGGCGTTGCGTGAACGTGATGCTTGGTCCGGAACAGCATTCCAACGACGCACCTTTCCGAGACCAGAGCCCGCCTCTGGGTCATAGCTGACCGCCTCGCGCAGTTGAGTTCGGGCTCAGCGCCGGGTGGAAACTGCTTCCGCCATGTTGGCCACAGCGTCGACTAGAACCTTGACCGCATGCACAGCCGGCCCCTCGACCAACATCCCGCATTCCAGATTAGCTGCCTTTGAACGCCGGAGGAGGTTCGCCGATCCGACGTAGGCGGCGACCCCATCAGCCAGCACAATCTTTGCGTGAAAGGTCTCTTGCGTCAGGTCGCCGCCGCCATAGTCGATGATGCGTGTGGTCGCCCTCTCAAGGCGGCGCCCCGCCTCTGCGCAGCTGCTGAGCTGCGACGCGTCCCTGATGACCAGGATGCGCTCGATTGCCTCCGTCGTCTCGAATAGTTCGGCGGCCCAGGCGGCGCCTACCTTGTCGACGTAAGGGATCATCACCGTGAATCGCTGGCGCGCCAGCGACGCGAGATGCCTGAAGGCGTCGGTTGTGGGCGTCAGGGTCACGTAATCACTTGCTATGTCGGCGGCGAGCGCATCCGCCAATCGACTAGGCGCTGGTGGCATCGTCACGACGAGCCTAGCTGTGGCTCTCGGGGAAATGAATACTTCGTTCGTCATTGCGCCACGGCCGCGTCGAAGAAGCCGACTAGGTCGGGCGCCGATCGGGGTTCCCATTCCGGGCCTTTGCCGCCCTTGAGGACGGCGCGCGACAGCAGGAGGTTGGACGCGATGCAGCTCACCTCGGATACCATGACGCATGCGGGGCAAGCGCCGCCCCTGGCGTCGCATAGGCTACCTGATCCACATCGCAACATGCGTGGATCGATTGCGCGGCGCAGAAACTCATCGGCGTGGTTGCGCCACATTGCGGAGATGTTGCCAAGGTCAGGGGTCATGCCTTTGCGGTAGATCACAAAGGCAAGGTCCGCCGGGAAGATGTGCTCGCCGATGCCATCGCGGTCGACGCCCGACGAGTCGGCAAGCGAGTGCATCATCTGGTGCGACAGGGTGTGGAGAAGCAGGTAAACGTACGCCGGCACTGTGCGCGGATAGCCTCCACTGCCCTCTCGGTCCTTGAACATTTCGAGGAACGGGCCGAAATCCTCGTAGCGCTCCAGATAGCCTCGGCCGAGTCCATCGTCGGGCACGTCGGTGACCATGTTGGCCTTAAGCCAGCGGGTCACTCTGGCCTCATCCAGCTTGAAATAGAGTGCCTCGTTTTGCTGCTGGGTCACATATATGGGTCGCTTGGTACCTTGGATCGGCAGTTGGTCGAACGCCTTCAGGCGCACCGGCATGTCGACGCTCGTGCCCTGATGCTCTCGCTTGTAGACGGGCATCGCGGAAACTCGCGTGAAGCCGAAACTGAACTCGCAGATCGGCAGATTGCGGACGATCACCAGGCGCTCTACGCCCAAGTGCTTCAGGAGATTTCCGATATTGGCCTGGTAGCGCGCCTTGCGCTGGGGATCGTTGACGACGTCGGTCAAAGTGATGTCGGGGTCCATCACGTCGACCGCCGCGTGTCGGGCCATTGCCTCTTCGACATGCTCGCGCAGGAAAGCATCGTGCTGGATGGTGAGCCTGATTGGATCATAGCGGCGTGTCCAATCCTCACGCTGCGTGATGGCCCTCAGGACGCCTGCGCTGCCCAGCCTGCCGCGTTCAACGATGCCAGCAGCGAACCAGCCCTCGCGCAACTCGTGTGCGCTGTCGCGGTATGACCGCGCGCGTTCTGGCCGACCGCTTTCTTCGGCGCGGCGAGCCATCTCGAGGAAGCTAAGATAGTCGTCCCAGTCGCCCCGGTGCGTCGGGTCGGCCTGAACCGTCTTCTGCACCTCGTCCTCCGCTGGCTCGGCGAACGGGATGTTATGAATTTGGGCGAGCTTCGCCACCAGCTCGCCGACCCGCGGCGGCGTCATCAGTTCAACGACGGCGCTATCCTGGAATTCGATAAAGCTGGTGCGCTGTGGGTAGAAGGTCGAGTTGGCCCGGTAGGACACCGGCAGCATGTTGACCTCGATCCACTGGAAGGCGCGACCGCTGGTATTCTGCTCGGTTTGCAGCCTGGCCAACACCTCGGGCTCGGCCTTCTTGAGCGGGCGTGTGTCGCCACAGCCCTCGCAGACGTAGCGCCATTCCGAGAATACCGGGGCGTCGTTCCGCAGCTTGAAGCTGGTTGAACCGCAGGTGCACATCCTGATCTGGCGCGTGCCGCCGGTCTGCGGATCAAAGTTGTAGTTGAACGGGCTGAGGGGCTGAATCTCGCCCGACCAATGCACATAAACGACGTCGATCTGGGTCCAACGGGCATCGTGTCCGTTGCACTTTCTTGGCAGCGGCTGCCTCGCCTGATCCGCGATGCTCTCGTATTCACGGGTCGAACCGCAGATGCCGCAGCGGTAAACGAGGGGATAGGGGACGTAGCCAACACGGTCCGGTCCTGTCATCTGAAAATCGCCCCGCTCGATCCGGACCTCCCCGGTCCGGGAATCCCGGAAGGGGGCGTCGAGCACGAGTTCGGGCAGGGCGTCAGGAACGGCTTTCATCGCCCGATCGCGCCAATTGGTGGCGAAGTCACTCAGGTTCTCGAACACGAGATCGATCGTCGTGCGGTTGAGCTGCTTGGTGATGTCGTTCGCTAGTGGGACGGACCGGCATATGCCCTTTCCTCCCTCCCACGTCATAAGCACTCCCGGCGCATAGGAGCTGGCGAGCTGGACCCGCGATCGCGACATGGTCGGCGGCTCTAGCGCGTCCGGCTCGCGCCTTGCACCGCCGAAAGCCGACGGCCGCCGGTTGGATGTGCGCCAGTCTCCGCCCGTGCCTTTACCCTCGCTCATTGCCGCCTCCGTCTGCGTCCATTTCTGAGGCTGTGCCGCGTTGGGTCCTGATCGCGCGCATCACCTTGGCTAGATCCTGCCGATCAACATCGGTCGATCGCCCCCGCGCCAGTGGATCGCGCGCCGCCGCCACGATGTACCCCGCCTCATCGACGTCGCGCAGCGACGTCATCGGCGGTCGGAACGCCGGGAGGTCGTCCCAATACTCCCGCAGGCTGGCGATCGTGCCCCGGCTCGAGATGTCCCGTACGAACGTGTCGACCTGCTTCTCTACCAAGGCGCGGTAGAAGTCCTCGTAGTGCGGAGCGCCGAGCTGTGACGCACCCTTGCCGGCGAAACCACTGGCCCGCAGCATAAACCCGCCCAACGCCTCGCAAAGCGCGACGTGGTTGCGCTGTGCCAAGGTGGCGAACCGGCTGATCTGGTCCATGTGACTTACCTCTGCTTTCCGGCCATCGTCTTGCGCCAGAAATTCCCGCGCCTCGCGCAGCATGGCCCAGGCCTGAACATACGAGGCCATGGTCCGCTTGATTGCGTTCTCTGCCCATCGCTCGACGGCGGGTGGTGCGATCATCCGCTCAAGGAAGCGGTGGAAGATGTCATGGGTCTCGATAACGTAGCGGTCGCGACGGTTCTGGGGCGTCGGTAACAGCATCACGAATCCTACATGTGTACGGCCGACACGGCTCGAGGCCTGGATGTACTCGGCGATGTCGGAGGGCAGGCCGGCGAAAAACATGCTGTTGAACCGGTCCACATCCACGCCATGGCTGATCGCCGATGTGGCGACAATGTTGCGGAGGGTCGTTGCAATGTCGGGATAGTCGCCGCCCGCGAACGATCTCTCGGCATCCTCCATCACCGCCTGGATGTCCTTCATATCGATCCCACCCGAGATCAATCGGCTTTCGAACGCGGCGTGGCTGCGCCCGATGCGCCTATGTTGATGTTCAACCGCCGCACCCAACGCATCGATGATTTGGTCGCCACCCTTCTTGTTGGTGACATAGGCGAGCGCAATGCGATGGAGGTCGACGAGCGCCATGATTTCGCCGGCACGACCTTGGGCGACAGCGCGATCAATGGCCGCGCGATGCCAATCTCCGGTCGCGCCCGGAGAAACCGCGTCCCGGATAGCGGCAACGGCCGCGGGGCGGCTGCCCTCGTCGAGCATTCCATCCCATAGCGCGGTGATGATGCTGTGAAACGCCGACAGCACGCCAACGGTCGTGACCGTGTGGGTGGCGTCGTTGGTCATGAGGGATACGTAGAGACGCATCCACGGCGCTGTTTGCTCCGGCGCCTGCGCGAACGGGAGAGATGCAGCGAGCGCGACGCGCCCTTCGTTGCCGGCTGGCGGAGCTGCAGGTTCGGCGAAGAACGAGTGGTAGAGATCTGGCCCTGGATAGGGAAAGCGCAGAGGCACGCGCTGATAGAGTGTCTCAAGCTGGCGCTCGGGGGCCGAAATGGTGGCAGTCGCCGCGATGACCTTGGGCATTCGCGGCGCGCCCCACCCGTCACCATTCCAACGGCGCGCGACCTGGAGTCCGTCACCGGCCATCTCGGCCACGTCCTCAAGGATCGTCTCAAGCAGGGAGTCAAACAGCCCGCTGAAAGTGCCGAGACTTTCCTCGAGCAGGTGCGCCTCGTCCTGGATAACGAGCGAGGGGAACGGGTCGTGGAAGACACGCGTGCCCTTGGCGTACGCGGGGAAGACGTTGAAATTGTCGTCTTCGGCGGGATCGCGCCGGAGGTCATCCTCGCGTCGCGGTGTGTCGAGGTTGCCCCACCGGTCGATTCGACGGGCCAGACCGAACATGCCGAGCACCTTGCTGATCGTGGCCGTGTGCTGGCCCAGCATGGCCAGCTTGTCGACGGTCCCAAGCACGATCGCAGGTGCTCGAGCGTAAATTGCATCATCTGTCAGCAGGAACGGCAGCGGATGCCGTCCGCCATGCTCCCGATTCCACTCGCAGCTCTCGTTGAAGCAGACGATCACCGCTCGCTTACCCAGCGGGCCTTCGCCCTCGTCACGCCTCAGCCCGGTTGGCTGGCCGCATACCGGGCACTCGGGGATCTTGTCATAAGCCTCGCGCGCCTCGACGTAGCGCCGACCCTGTGCACTCTGTTCGTCATCTCCCGACTCCCCGTCAAGCTCGCTGTCGTCGGCGAACTCCCGATCGCTCGCCAGCGGGATGTCAGCGCGGAATGCACGATAATGGTTGGGCGTGTTCTGGTTTCCGACCCAGAACCCCATCTCGAACGGCCAGTTTCCCACAGCGTGCCGGCGACGCACGAGTTCAGCCCGCACTACCAGCTTGAGGAGACGCTGCGCCTGCTGAAGCGTCAGCAGGCGCAGCGGGTAACGGATCATGGCCGTTATGCCACGATCTTTTCCGCGCAGCCGGTCGAGAAACATGGCGAACAGCAACGTGCCGTAGAACGCCTCGGATTTGCCACCTCCGGTCGGAAAATACAGCAGGCTGACGCCGTCCTCGTCCAGCATGGGATCATGGTACTCCCGCCACTCTTTGATCCGAGAGCTGAATACCGGGACATGGGCGAGGACGAACGCCATCTGAAACAGTCGCCAGCCTCGCTTGGCGTCGTGCGCGTCGCGCAAAGCGAAGGCCTCGTTGGTCATGGTCCAGGCGCGCCACGGGGCGGCCCGGGGCTCGAGGGCCTCGCGATCCGCCCCGGYGAGCCCCGATAGCATTTCATATGCTTTTTTGGACGCGATCAGCATCTCGACGCCGCGCTCGATGTAGCGGGCCTCGGCGCGCTGTGCGGCAATATCTTTTCGCAGTCGGGCGGATTCGATCTCCGCATCGGCGCGGTCGAGACCCGCCGTCACCGTGTCTTTAAGGCGAACCTCTTGCTCATCGATCCATTTAACATAGGCTCGCGGCAGCTCGAACAGCTTGGTCGCGTCGAACCCTGGGCTCTTGAGGATGGCGAACTGGAACGGTAGGTCGATCTGGCGAGCGACGATGCGCGGCTGAGCAAAGCGCGGCGAGGCCGTCGTGGCGAGATGTAGTTCGCCGGCGGCAACGTCGGCGTGAATGCCGCAGTTCAGGCCAATCGCAGGATAGTCGAGATGGTCGCGGAAGCGGTAGGACGGTTCCACGCGGTCCAGCCGAAGGGGTCGGTGTGCGGTCTGCGGCAGCGTCAACGAAAGACCTGCGCCAAAAACCGTGTTGCACCGACCGTGYGCATCTCGTGGCGTCGGCTCGGGCGACTGGTTGTCGAGCATGACGCGCAGCGACAGCCGGCTCGGGTCGAGGAAGTCTGCCTGCCGCTCCACCTTCAGCACCACTCGCGAGAGATCCGGCACAACGCGAGCGCGATCGACCGGTTGGGCGGCTAGCGCGGCCATGGCCGCGGTCCACCTTGCCTCGTCGAGCGTCTCGCCTGGCTGCACCGTGGCGTCACGCCAGGCTTCGGTGACCCCGTTGCCGGTAACCCATGCATCGAGCTGCGCCGGGACCGCGTTTGCTAGGCTCATGTTGTACGCATCGACCGTCCCGGTCAGCGTTGAGTCGTCCGCATCGGTGGCAAACTCCATGGTTGGAAGGGCCAGATCGAGCCGACGCCATTTCCCGGGTATTGGTGCCGGGTCGACATGTTGCAACGGTATTGCGCGGCTCTCGCGCACAAGGCGCGCAATCGGTGCCGGCTGAGCGATGTTGTCGTCGGGGGTGTTGGGATCTTCCACCACATTGTCGGGGGTTGGCTCGGCGTCCGGTGGAACGGGTTCTCCGGACAGCAGTTTGATGCCGTGCGCCGCATACGCCTTGGTCCGGATCCCCGCGAGAATCTGTGCACGCTGCGCACGCACCTTCGAACGCTTCGCCTCGTCCATTCCCTTCCAATCGGGACGATCAACTCCGGCTGCCTGCAGCGCTGGCACGCGCTCTGTGCGGATCGCGTCGTCAATCTGCTGCTGGATGCTCTTGCGGAGTCTGAAGTCGAAGTCGAGCTCACCACCACCGGCTACGAGGTCTTTCCAGAGTGGAATGACGCGCACATAGACCGAGAACCGCGGCGTGACGCGGATAGTCGCGCGAGTCCCGGCGCCCACGACAAGGTCTACGCCGACCGCGGCGATCCGGATGTCCGATGTCTCGTCCACGACGCCGCCAACATCGAACCGTGGGAGCAGCTGCCCTGCGAAGACCCCACGACGGGGCGAGCTGCCGAGAATGGTGCGCCCGCGCTCGTCGCCACCGCTGACTCTGGCGACGAGTGCGTTGACCAACGCGTCGCACACTGCCTCCTTGAGCTCGACGTCGATTTCACCCAGCTGCTTGTCCGAATGTCCCTTCACGTCGCCTCCAAGCTCCGTGTGTCCGCCACGGTAGCCACGTGTTCTTCGGCCATGCTCCGGAGTGCACGAATGTCATCACTCCGGTCGCGATTGCTGGCGAGCGCGGCATGAGGGTCAGTCAGGATACCACGGAAGGCGTCATGGAAGATGTTGCCCGAGCGCAGGCGATGCGAGCGCTGCGCGACCACTGCCCACAGCCAGAAGCTCTCCGCCAGCTTGGGGCCTATCCCGAGCACACCGGTGAAACGCGTGAATGTTTCGCGATCGTGCGGCGCGTGCGGCACCACGTCGTGGAGTGGCTTGTCGAGCTCGTCGTCAAGATCGACCCAGTAGCGCGCGGTTTCGATTGAAACAGGCGGTTCACCCATCTGCGACACGACGACCCGCAGGCGTTCGTTGACTGAATCTCCGGCAATGGCGCCGAAGCGGTTGGCGACCTGCAGATGGTATTCGCGAATTTCGGCCGCGGCGGTAGCGCGGACATTTACGAGCGTGCGCGCCCGCTCGACAAAGCCCGGCCCTATCACGCAAACCTCTTCGCCCTTGCGAACCTGCGAGGCCGGTCGCTCGATGAAGGAGGTCGTCGCGGCGCTGTCGTTGCGCAAGACGATTCCTGTCGACGCACGTGCGATGATGCGCTGTCCATTATTCATGATTATTTCAACCAGGCGGCGCTCGCCTCGAGAACCTCCGCTCAAGTCGACCACGGAACCGGGCGGGAATTCGATGTCATCGGTCGGCATCTCGGAATCGAGCTGCACCGCGTGTCGCCCAATCTCGCCGACGCGCGCGGTCGCTCGAGCCGCGAACGCTTGGAGCCGGACTGCAAGCGGGGCCACGTCGATTTCCTGCGCCAGCCGGTCGGCGTCCCTCGCCGCAAAAGCTAGCGTATCCGCGTCAGCGAGAATCACGACCTGCTCGGGCAGCCACGGTTCGGCCAGTGTCGCCAGGATCGCCGAACGCGTCGGCGCTACAACAATGGCTCGCTTGAACTGATTGCGTAGTGAGCTGGGCATCGCCGTGATGGTGCTTAGCACGCGCGCGCCACCAAAGCGGATGATCCCGTTGTCGAGCCGTTCCGTCAGTCTTGGATGCGCCGCCGCCAACCGGTCCGCCGCGAACTCGGCCACCATGTCGGAGCGGAAAACAAAGGCTGACCGGGAGCTGGAGCGAAGGGCCGGCTGGATCGCCTCTGCTAGTAGAGTCGACATCGGCGTCGCGCGCTCAAGGGAACGCATGATGCCAGTTGTCTCAGCAGTGACCTGCGTCTCCGCATCTGCCTGGCTGGCAAGGCTGCGAGGGTCGCAAAGGGACGCGACATCCGCCGCAACGCGATACGTCGCCAGTCGATCATTCGCCGTCGCAGTCGATGATTCCCGCTCGAGAAACCGGCTGAGATCGGCGATCGATCCCGGCAGGCAGGCGGAGCGCCGAACTGTGGCGATCATGTTTCGCGCCGTCTCGGCCCCGGCCGGATCCCCCATCTCAGATAGCCTGTGCGCGAGCCCACGGAGCCGCTCGATATTCCGGTCGACGTCGCCGAAGAAGCCGTCGACTTCTATTCGTGAGCCGCCCTCGAACTGTAGTTTCGGCTGGCTAGTGTCCTGAACGATCCCGGTGGTGGGCGAGTAGACGACGTGTCCCACGGCCGGCGTCACCTTGGCTTTGCGTCCAGGTTGTTTCGTTCCGAGAAGCTGAAATCGAGCAGTTTGGTATGTCCACGGATCGTCCGCGAGCACGAGAATGCCGGCGGTTGGATGGACCTCCCGCATGCAGCCGACCATGTCCGCAGCGTGCTTCAGCCAGTTCCATCCCAGCCGGTCGCGTGCATTCCGCGAAAGGTCAAGAATCAGAAAGTCGGGCGCCCTCGTGATCGCCCTCAGCTCCACGCCGAGCCGATCCCCGGCTCGGATAGTGTAGAGATAGTATGCCGCCTTTAAGGGGTTGTCCGCGTCGCCGGACCGCTTGTGCGTCGCGATGTCCGTTTTGCTCCGCGTTCGCCAGAGCACCGAGCTGTTAGAAGGTCGCTCTCCTCTCGGTGGACCGTGTGGCACTATCTCGTCGAGGATCGGATGCTCGAACTCGGCGTAGTCCCGACCGTCCGACGCTCTCCCGGTCAGCTTGCGGACACGCGCCAGAACTTGGTGGTAGTCCTTGGCAGCGTCGCTCACCCCATCAAGATAGCGCTTCAAGTGGTCGAAATGCACCTCGCCCATACCACGCCGATCAACCTGAACAGCGCGTGCCTGCGCGTGTGTGCTCCGGGCATAGGGGAATACGACAGCACGCACTTCGTCGGCTCTTGTCCGACTGAGCGAGCGTCCGTTTTTGATTGTGATCTCGACGGGCTCGGCGCTGCAGATGGCGCCGATCGACAGCAGGGAGACGATCGCCGATGGCGACATACGTGTCGCGGGCCACGGCATGATCACCTGCGCCGACCCATCGCTGGCCACTTCGGCAGCTGAGCGGACAAGCCGCTCATAGGCCGGCGTGAGAACGACCGGCTCGGGGGATCCAAGTCGATGTAGCGGCTGCCCGGCAAGAGCCTCCATATACCCCTCGACGTTCCGGGGCGGTCGCTTGATAGGTTCCGGGACCAAGACCGTTTCCGCAGCTCGGCGCGAGGCCATCGACGCCATCTTGGAGGTGAGACCTGCCCGCTTCTCGAGCTGCGTTTGGCGTTGCGAGGTCCGGTCCTTGAGCTCAGTCCCCGGCGCGCGGTCAAAGGGTCGATACCGCGCCATCACGCATCAACCGATTCTGGCTGGCTGTGGTACGCGGCCAATGCCGCGGCCTCTGCATCTCCGTCGGTCTCGCGTAGCGCTACTGAGAAGGCCGTCGGCGTCGGAAGATCGAGTTGCCGGAGCAGCGTGACAGAAACCGCGGCCGTTCCTGAGACACGGCGGTATCGCTGATCGACGGCACTCGTGTTGAGCAGCTTCACGGCAAGGGCCAGCCGTTTGGGGCTTTCGGCGGTGAGAACGATCGTATGATTTTCAGTGACGAAGCCGCCCCATCGCACCACAATTGCAGGATCGACTATTGCCGCGATAAGCCGTCGTGGCTGTTTGTCGTTTGTCGTGCGCTGCATGACAGCTGCAGGCGTCCGGACCACGGCTGCGCTTGCTTCAGCGAAGGTAACGAAGTCCATCTTCGTACCCTGCTTGCCTGCGGGTCGGCACACCTGCCCCGCTCGAACGTTCTTTGCCCATACCAACGGAAAGCCGTCCAGGCGTCCGAGCTTCGTCACAAGCCGAGCCCCTTCACGGTTCCAGACGAAATATCCTGCCTTCGCGGTTACGCCATAATCGGCCAGGGTCGCACCGCCAATCGTTTCAGGGTCGACCGGCGGCAGCGGCCAAGCGTCCTCGGACTTGGCGGGAAGAACCTGCGCGACAACGGTCGCCACCGGCGACGTCGTGCCGATGATTGGGAACCGAACCTTCACGTCCGGGCGATGTGCCTTTCCCTTGCGTGCTACTAGCACACTGATGTCCTGGGCCACGTCAAGAAAGACCCCGTCGCGACCCGCGATCGAGCCGATGGTAAGGACCTCGCCTTGGGACCGAATGAACTGGCGCATGCGATCATAGAGCGAGCCCGAACGAAAGCTCGACGGGATGACGAGCGCCACGATCCCGCCGGGCTTCGCGTTGCGGAAGCAGAGTTCTGCAAATAGGGCATACTTGTTTATGTGCCCGCTATGGGCGACCCGCCGCCATGCATTTCCGCGGACCTCCTCCATCGACATTCTGCCGTATGGCGGGTTCGCGATGACCAACCCATAAGAGGCCGGGATCGGTACACGCAGCGCGTCCCCTATGAGAATTACATCCCGCGGTAGGGGTGCCTTCAGCCGTTCGGCTATTAGCCTGCGTGACAGGGTCGCGAGGCCCGCGTCGATTTCGATGCCGTTTAGCCGGTACGCAACCTCGCGTGCAGCAAGACCCGCCGAGGTCATTCGCCCAGCGATTGTTGAGAGGAAGGCCGCGCCACCCGCCGCCGGATCGAGAACGTCATCGCTAGACAAATCAAATCCGGCTTCAATGGCGAAATCGACGACCGCATCTGCAACCGCTGGGGGGGTAAAGTAGGTGGCTTGCGACCGCCGAACCTTGGCTGGCAACATGAGCGTGTAGAGGGTCCCGATCCAGTAATGACGCTCGTCGACTGGCAGAGCATGGAGCGCCTTTCGGAATGGCTCGAGCCGTTCGTCCACGCCGAGATCTGCAAGCAGATCGAGGCATGCATCGGCGCGGGCCTGCGGTGAGGTGGCCCCACGCGCCAAATCCCGCGCAGCAAGGCGAGCACGGGCGAGCAGCGTCGTCTTGCTCCCCTCCGCCTCCACTCGTCCCCCTCTTCTGACGGTCGTGCCGCCGTCATCCACCCGACAAACAAGTGCCGATACTCGCATCGATAAGACTATGCCCGCCAGCCAACGTCCAGATCGGAAGTTCGTCTATCGTGTCCTCTCAGCTGGACAGTCTTGAGAAATTGATTGGATCGGTGCCCGATAATCAAATCGCGTCGCTGCTGCGATCATTCTTCGAACAATCTCATCGTGCTGACCTCGAGCCTCTTGAACTCGTTTTGCACCGCCTCAGGCGTCAGCCAGCTCTCTGGCTGGAACCAGCCATGCGTTGCGAATACGCTCAAGAAGGGTAGGGCCACGCGACGGAGCGCCCCAAAGTAATCGTCCCGCAGGTCAGTCCATTGCAGCGTCGTCGTCCTGGCAAATCGATCGTCCGCGAGCTTGCTGGAGGCGACCATCCGGAAGCTCTCCCACATGAGAACGCGGTCGGCGAGCCCGCGCCAATCCATTCTGACGATGACTTGCGCGACCCCGGGTAGTTCCTGACCCATGAGGCGGGCATGGGCGAGCAACGAGTGGATCGCTACGAGCGTCCAAAGCGGCGTCAAATGTTTGGGTGGTGGTGGTTGGCCTTCTCTCGACCAATTGTCGCGAAACGATTCCACGCTGACCGCGATGCCGCATTCGTAGATTCGCCAGTAATCGAATGCGCTTGAGATCAGGGCGGTGTTTTCCACTCGCATGCCCTCAAGATAGGTGGTTTCCTTGCCAGCCAATGTTGACATTCGCACCTGCGGCGCGCGTTCCGGCACGGTGAGGGGAAGGAACGAACCCCATCCGTAATAGGCGTAGCGATGCATCGCCACGGAGACGCGCTCGTTCAGCGCCCGCGGGTTCTCAATATTGATCGGGTCGCCGTCGGCATCGACCAAGGCGTAGCCCATGGCTGAAAAGCTATCGCCTGCTTCCAGTACTCGCGGCTGATACTTGGGTTCCACCCGCTCGGCCAGAAGGCGGGTTTGCGCGGTGAAATCAGCGGCCGCCTCTGACACCGCCGCGACGAGCAACTCGACCATGCGGACGTCTGGTTGCGACCGTCCTCCCAGCGACTGCCGCAGGATCTTTCCCAAGAGGTCCACACGATGCGAGAGGCATCGCTCCAGAAGGGCGTTCCAATCATCGGCGCTTCGGATAGGCACGCTCTCGGGACCGGCCGCCCTGATGTAAACCGTGCCTTGGGATATGCCGGTCGGCCTGCCATTCGCGCCTTGCGGACCGTCTGCAATGGCGACGACGGGGCGCGACCCATGCGAGGGCACCACAACGACCGGATATGTCACTCCCTCAAACTCGGCGCCTTGGACCAGCAATTGCAATCGTGGCTCGAGATACTTCTTCACGATACTGGAGAGAGCGTCTTGCCCGAACAAGGAAGACGCCAGGTCGGTGGCACCAAGTGGCTTGCGGGTCTTGTCGTCGACGCCGAAGACAAGATAGCCACCGCCATGATTGGCAAGCGCCGCGATATGGCGGGCGAGCTTGGCTCTGTGCTCGGCTTGTCCTGTATCCATCCAGGCTTTGAATTCGACGCCCAGGTTCTCGTTGGCGCCGGCGATGAGATCGGTCAGGTCTGAAACGGCGATCTTGTCAGCCTCTCGCGCGGCCGCCATCATCTCAACCCCGCAACCCGAGCGCTCGGAGCCAGGCGTCTACCTGACCAAAAGCGTCCTGTTGCCATTGGTCGGCCGTGCGATCGCCCAAGATGTCGGTCTCTTGGACGAACTGGCGAACACAAGTCGGACCATAGCCGTCGGCCGTATCGAATTTCTCGGCAATGAAGCCGAAGCCTTTCGCGCCGCTGGCGTGATCCAGCAGGGGCCGACAGATTTCGGCTAGCGCCTCGCTGCCCTCAGGGTAGTTCCGAACGCAGTAGTAGATGTCGTAGGCGTCTTTCTGCTTGTAGCGGCCGTTGAGGGCATGGCCCTTCATCGCGAGCAAGGCTGGAATCGAGCAGACGGCGATTTCCACGCGGTTCGTGCCGCCCCCTGGCATGGGCCCTGTGATCGCCACCATCTGATAGAAACGTAATGCCAGGTCCGCGCCATCGGCGCGTTGCACTGCGAACTCGCTGATCAGCGGCGGTACGTTTTTGACGATTTCCGCGTCTCGCGGCATAAGGAAATCGACGACGATGTCGATCGGACCTCCGCCATCCGCAGCCGGCACTTGCCGAACGAGTTGGAAGCGCCTCAACTCGGCGCGCTGTTCATACCCGTGGCCCATGAGCGCGCCGATCAGCGTAGTATATTCGCCATCACCCAGCGCTTCGGCGTCAAGACTGAGGTCGACATCCAGCGTTCCGACATGCGGCATGTCTTCGTTTCCAAGCAAGAGCCATGGCACGGCTCCGCCGATGACCGCGAACTTCCCCTGGAAGCTTCCCAGTATCTGGCCGATCTCGACTAGGACTGACTTCACAGCCGCTGTGGTGCGGTCGTCGTAATCGGCCGCCGATTGCGGCTCTGGAGGAGTCAGCGGTGCCATACGAGCTTCTCCTGGCGCAAATGGTCCGCGGCTTCGCGCCCGCGCTCACCTGCCGCCGCCAGGTCGAGATACGTTTGCACCGGACCAGTACACATAATGCCCGGCACAGGCTCGATGGCATCCCGGAAGAGGCCTGCGTCCTTGGGCAAAGTGACCAGCACATTTTCACCTTTGGATGCCGAAGACAGCTTTATCGCATCGTGCAGCCGTGCGAGCCCGTCGTCATCGGCATAGAAGTACTGCGTGCCACTTCGCCCGTATGGCGACAACCATTGTGCTGCCGAGAACGACGCGAGTATCGCTAGTCCCGCTTCCGGCCGCGCGCTAAGGGCGCCGCGCACGGCTGTCTCAAAGCCAGCTCCGTGGAGCGGCGAATAGAATCGCAATCGCCGCCCAGCGGGCGGTTCATAGGCCTCGCGCCAAGCCTCAAGTAACGCGTCTGGCTCGATCAATGTCAGGCCATCGGAAGATGCCTTTGCCCATTCGCGGTCAATAAGGGCGGAGCGGACGTTACTGACATGACCGAGGCTGACCGCCGAAGCTTCGGCGAGTTCAGCAACGCGCCACGATCTGTCCGGGTCTCGCAGCAAAAGCCGCAATACCTGCGCAGATTTGGGTTTGAAGAGGGATTTGAGTTCCCGTCGTTCCGCGCTTGGCTTGCTGTCGACCAGCCGCTCTATGAAGACGCCGTCGAAGATAATCCTAGCGTTGCCGGCTAGATCAAGAAATCCGACCTGGTAGTCGCTGCACATCGCCTGAGCCTCTGGAGAGAGGTACGGAGCAATAAAAATCGGTATCGCGCTCCCCTCGAAATGGGCAGCGTAGTTGCGCAGTTGGAGCAATCCCACACGAACATGGCGGGGCTGGCCGCTCGACTTGACCTCACAGACAAGCGTGTGCCGGCGATTTGCAACGACCACATGCGCCACGATGTCGACGCCACGGTCGGCGCCGCCGGCTGGTTCAATCTCGACATGGTCGACAACAAGCGCAGGGACGCGTTGCAAGAGCGCGGTGAGGGCGTCCGCCGCTTGCCTTTCCAGAGTTTTCATCGATTCCGCAGTTTTCAACATTCGCTGAAAATGGCACATGCGTTGAAATCGCACAAGTCATTTCACCCAAAATGTCTCGTTCAGCGAATGCTGAAAGATAGGCCTATAGTGAAATCTGTCGTGCGGATGAAATATGTAACATATCCTCTTGCTCCTTTACCATGAAATATGTAACATATCTCCTATCGAACGCAGGAGAGCCCCATGATGCCCGTCGTGAGAATTAACGACGCCACCTTTGCGGATTTGAAGCTCATCGCGAGTTGGTTCGGCACTAAAACGCCCGCCGATACGCTGGATCGTGTCGTGAAGGAGGCGATGGACCAGCTCGGCTTGGAGCGCGACGAGGAGCCCGAGGAAGCTGTGGTCTCGGCCGGCGGCGCAATACAGTTCAACGTCCCACCCGGTCTGGCTTTCACGAAACCATTGTCGGCCACCATCAACGGAAAGGCGATCCCAAGCCCGAGATGGTCGTCAATCCTGATAACGATGATTGCGCAACTCAAGGCAAAGGGCCTCGAGGGCGACAAGCTTGTTCGTGAACTGGGGATCCCGGCCAAGGCCGCCAAGTTCGAGGACGAGGGGTTCAAGTACCACCCTGACCTAGGTATTTCGGTGCAGGGCCAGTCCGCCTCTGACGCATGGAAAGAGGTCGACCGCCTTGCCAAAAAGTGGGGCATCCCTGTCACGGTTGAATTTTGGTGGCGCCAGAATCCAAAGGCCCAGCATCCAGGCCGCACCGGCCTACTAAGGTCTCCTAACAGGTGAAGCCGAGCCGAATGCCTGCAGTTGATGCCAAGCGTGGGTGGGACGAAGATACATGCGATCCATAGACGCTCAGCTACCCGAGGAACTTGTTATGGCGATGCCACTCCAGCGAGCTGGAAGAAGGCAGGACTGAAGCCAGGATCGGTAACTGCAGCGTCGTGCCATGCAGGTCGTAATAGTGCCTGCCGTTGTCAAAGTCGGTCTTGAGCCGGCCGCTCACTACAAAGCGCAGGTCCTTGTCCACGGTCACGTACYCCAGGTCAAAGAGCTTGTGGATGTCAGTTCGCAGTAGAAGGCCATTCGGGCCTTCGTGCTCTCCACCGTCCGCATAGGATCGAATGTGAGCGGCATCGAGGATGGGGAGGGTTTTCTCGCCGCTGACCGCGCAACGTCGATCATACGCGTCTGTGACCAATACCCGGAATGCGCCTTGACCCAGCCGCGGTCGAACCAGAATGGGTGCCCCGAAGCGCTCCGAACCAGGTGAGGCCGGTAATGCGAGACTGGCCCGGTCCAAGACCGCGTCCCAGAGCTTGGCGCCATCTGCATCATCCGTGTCGTATCCACGCCCGACCACTATATTGCGGGACCAGCTCTCGGGCACCGGTATCCAGCGGTCTGGGGTCCAGAAGAACGGGTTGGTCAGGATGCGGCATCCAATAGTCGGATCCATGCGGGGATCATCGCCGGTTCGATACCGACCTATTCGTCGCCGCATCTCCTTGACCGACTCGAAGCCATTCTTTTCGCCGAAGGCGTCCCAAGCGATCGAGAGGGGGAGCAGCGAGGCCTGGGAAAAGACTCCGCCCCCGACAATGAAGTTCTGCGGCGAATGCAGCTTAAACAGAAACAACTCACCGGGTTGCAAAGCGCGGAAATTGGTGCGGCCACTCGGCGCCCAAAAATTTACCTCCTCGACCTGACGAGCCGAGAGGTAGTGGAACCAATCGTTATCAGTGACGCCCACGAAGATGTTGACCATGACGCGACGTTGCATCCTGCGAACTGTTTCGGCAACCCACCCGATGCACCGACCGACGAGAGAGCGCCGATTTCGGGCCACCTCAAGGCATTCAAAATTCCTGTCCTGTTCTTGTTGACGGTTTCAGTAGGATGTTAGTTCTGGTCGTAACGGTGTGGGAGGATGGAAAATGGGTGAAGCAAAGAGGCGTGCGGCACAACGCGCAGAAAACGAGAAGCTCATAAAGCCGCTCAGCGAAGCCCGCTTTCACCTGCTCTCGATCGGAGTCCGGATGGCCGTCAGTCGTCTATTGTCGGGCGAAATCTCGTACTGGGCGGATCAAGAAGAGAGAATCCTTGGACTGATCAGTTTCGACTTTACCGATCAGGACTTCGTTTGGATGATACTCGCACGAGACCGGATCGGGCGGTTTAGGTGTTGCAGTGTAGACGCCAGCATCAAGAGCGAACCTTTAGCCACAGAGATCATGCTCAGAGAAATGGCAAGGCTCGTGCGGGAGGGTATTCCCGCCGATTTCGGTTGGCAGGGAGAGGAGCCAAACGCGCCGTTCGATCTTCTCAGTGTTACCCATGGCGAGAAGCTGCATCCTTACTTCGAGGTATTGAACGATGCCGGACATATGCCGGCTCGCGCAGCTCTGAGAGAGATCGGGCCTTGGCTCGCGCCTTCCGATCCGCACTTCGTCAAAGAATTTCAGACCACGGCGTTCGATCAGAGAATCTGGGAACTCTATCTATGGGCGGCCTTCAGAGAACTTGGTTTCGACGTTACGCAACCCGAAGCACCAGACTTTTCATGCCGTGCACCAGGGATTGCTTTCACTGTCGAGGCTACAGCAGTCTCTCCGTCTATGGCTGGACCGCTGGCGGTGCATCCCGAGCCGACAACACCAGAAGAACAAGCAGAATTCTTGAAGAACTATATGCCGATGAAATTTGGCTCGAGTCTGACCAGTAAGCTGAACAAAAAGAATGCTGCGGGAGAACCTTACTGGGATCGTCCTGAAACCAGGGGGAAGCCTTTCATCATCGCTATCGCGGACTTCCACAAACCGGCTGACTTAGAAAAGTTGGGTTCGATGACCTACAGCCACTCGGCACTTTGGCCATATCTTTATGGTAAGCGCGTTGTGTTCGAAGCAAAAGAAGAGGGCGGCGGATATTGGCGCATGGTGAAAGGAGACGAGCACATCTATGGCGGCAAGACCATTCCAACAGGCTTCTTTGACCTACTCGGCGCAGAGAACGTATCAGCTGTGCTTTTTTCCAATGCGGGCACCCTGCCGAAATTCAACCGCATGGGTCTTCGCGCAGGCTTTATTCCCGACAAACACATGTATTTTCGCCACGGGTATCGCTACGATCCGTCACCGGATGCATATGTAGGTATTCCCTTTAACGAAAACGTCTTGTCCCCAGATTACGAGGAATTTTGGTCGGACGAACTGCAAATATTTCACAACCCGAATGCTCGCAATCCGATTTCACCAGACACTTTCGGCGGGATCACGCAGTATTATTTTAAAGATGACGACCTTCATACCGTGACACCACATAACGCCGTCATAGCTTCCTTCACATCAGTTCTCCGGCTCGTTGGAAATGAGGAGTTGGGGCCATGAAAGTAGCTTACAATTTTTTGCATTGCGGGTTTCACGTCCGCAGGCGGCCCTCCCTTTCTCGCCCAGCTAGCGCCCTTGACGCGTCTCCCGACTTCTCGGGTCCGACTATTCGCCAGGGTCGAATTGACCTTTGAACAAGATTGTCTCCACCGGTCCGACCGGATTTGTGATCCGCCTCTCAAGCACTTCGACGAGCATACGTCCGACCCCGGTCATGTCGACGGAATGAACGCCAATTCTCGCTGGCAGGAAGCGCGCAAGCCGCGTGCTGTCACGAGTGACGATGTGGACGTCGCTCCCTGGCACAAGACCTCTTCTGCCAAGAACGTGCAACGCCCCGAGAAGGCCCAGTTCGTTGGCGCATGCCAAGCCTGTTGGCGGATCTGACGACCCCAGCAAGCGATCGAACCAGGCAGCGCTCGACTCCATCGTGAACATGCCATGGCCGATCAGCGACTGGTCGATCGGAATACCAGCCTCGGCCATTGCCCGTTCGTACCCAGAAAGACGCATGGCACTCGCCTGGTCCCCCGGAACGAGAAGTTGCAGCGCAATGCGTCGACAGCCCTTGTCCATGAGCTGTCGGGTCGCCTCGTAGGCAATCTGTTCGTTGTCGATATCGACATAAGGATAGGCGACGTCCAGGTCGGTTCTTCCGAACGCGACAAATGGCATGCCTTGATCCAGCAGCAACTTGACGCGCGGATCGCTTGACACCATGCGCGTGATGATCAGTCCATCAGTGCTGCGCGCCTGAAGCTGCCGTTGCACACTCTCAATGGGATCGTCGTCGGGAGTCGTGGAATAGATGGACATACTATAACCCGCTTGCCGCGCCGCCAGCGTCATGCCTTCGATCAAGGGGATCTTCAACAGATCGGACAGATGGTCTTGTGTCTCCATCGGGTATATTGCCGTCATCGTCAGCGTGCGGCCAGTTTTGAGCGCGAAGCCATGATGATTTGGCACATAGCCAACCCGCTTCGCCACCTCCTTGACGCGAGCGATGGTCGAGGGATGAACTTCCGGCCCATCCTTCAGTGCGCGGGATACCGTGGTAACCGAGAGGGACAGTTCCGCCGCGATCTGTTTTAGATTGGCCATTCTGTCCTGACTTTTGTCTGCGAAAAGCGTTGGCTGAAATTTGCTGGAGCGTTCGTGACGTTACCGGATTCGATGTCCCGGTCAATTCAAACTCCTTCACGGAAGCATCTTGACTCTGGTTTCGATTAAGTGCAACCGTAACGTTACGATTAGAAAAGATGGCTCTTTTTAGCGCCATTTAAAGGGAGGAGAACCTATGTCCTGGCTACGCATTTCCTTAACAGCATTCGCAATCTCGGCTGCCTTGCCCGTCCATGCCCAGACGGTCACCATCACGACCGCTGGCGGCGACTATGGTAACGCCATTAAGGAAGCCATGTGGGCTCCCGCTGCAAAAGAGCTTGGCTATGATGTCCGCGAGGAGACCCTAAGCGACGGCCTGGCCGCCCTGAAGATGCAGGTCACCTCGGGTGCGGTCACGACCGACGTCATTCACCTGGGCTCACCGGAGGGCGCGCAGGCGGCTGCGCAGTCGCTGCTTGAGCCGCTTGACTACAAGATCATCGATCCCAACTCCGTGCCGGCCGGTGCAAAGTCCGACTACTGCTATCCGTTCGACTCCTATGGCACCGTCTTGTCGTGGAACACCAAGACCTATGGCGAGAACCCGCCGAAGACCTGGGCGGAGTTCTGGGATGTCGCCAAATTCCCGGGCCGTCGCGCGCTACGCGCCAATGCGCAGGACTCGATCGAGATCGCACTGCTCTCCGACGGCGTGGCGCCGGCGGACATCTATTCCGTGCTCAGCACGCCGGAGGGTCTGGATCGCGCCATCAAGCGGCTTGAAGCGATCAAACCAAATGTCGCCGTGTGGTGGACCTCGGGAGCGCAGTCCGCGCAGTTGCTGAAAGACGGCGAAGCGGATCTGGTCATCACCTGGAACGGACGGGCAGAGACTGTGAAAAAAGATGGCGGCGCGGCCGACTACACGTTCAAGGGTTCCGTCATTGGCACCGACTGTCTCGGAGTACCGAAGGGAGCGCCGAACAAGGAAGCGGCCATGAAGCTGATAGCAGCGATGACACAGCCCGCGCGCGTGGCGAAGCTGACCGACTTCATCGCCTATGGCCCTGTAAATCCTGCTGGCTATGAGGGTGGCCTTATTCCCGAGGACCGTCTGAAGACCCTTGCGACCGCGCCTGAAAATGCCGGCACTTCGGTGTTTTCGAATGCGGACTGGTGGGTCAAGAATGGCGAGGCTGCCCAAAAAGCCTTCGATGAGATGATGGCCCGCTGAGTCTCAGCTTTAAGGCTGAAGCACATGATGAAGTCGCTCCCGATCACCATCGACAGCGTGCGCAAGACCTACGGATCTTACGTCGCGCTGGACGATGTCTCGCTCGACATTCAGGCTGGCGAATTCCTGACGCTGCTGGGGCCGTCCGGATCGGGCAAGACCACGCTGCTCATGGCTCTGGCCGGTTTTGTCCGGCCCGATTCCGGTAAACTTTTGTTGGACGATCGGGACATCACCCGCCTGGCCCCCAACAAGCGCGACATCGGCATAGTGTTCCAGAACTATGCCCTGTTTCCCCACATGAACGTCCTGGCAAATGTCGAGTATCCGCTGGTGCTGCGTAAGGTGCCGAAAGCCGAGGCCCGCCAGCGGGCGCTTGACGCCTTGGCCCGCGTGAAGCTGGACGGTCTGGCGGAGCGCGACATTGCCGCATTGTCCGGCGGCCAGCGCCAGCGGGTAGCGTTGGCGCGGGCGATCGTCTTTGAGCCACGCGTGATGCTGATGGACGAGCCGCTGTCGGCGCTCGACAAGAATCTGCGCGAAACCATGCAGTACGAGATCCGGCGTCTGCACGACGATCTCGGGATCACCACCATCTATGTGACGCATGATCAGCGCGAAGCACTGATCATGTCAGACCGGGTTGCGGTGATGAACTCCGGCCGCATTCAGCAGATCGACACGCCACAGCAGATTTATGATCGTCCATCGACCCGCTTTGTCGCGGAGTTCATGGGTGAGGCCAACATTGTGGCCCCTGGATCGGTGCGCAGAATGGACGGCGCCGATGCGTCACGCGACACCCTGATGATCCGCGCGGAGAGCTTCCATCTTGATGCGAAGCTCGTCGGGCGAGACGGGGTGGCGCTTGAGGGAACGCTGCGCGCCAAGGCGTTTCGCGGTGAGAACTGGCTTTTGACGCTGGCGCTTGACGGCGGCCAAGAAGTCCTTGTCTGCATTCCGGCGGCGCTGGCCAGTGGCTGCGCCGAACTTGCCACCGGTCAGCGGGTGACCGCCTATGCACCAGCAGCGAAAGTTCACGCCATACCGGGAGCGGTAGCGTGACCGTCCTTGTCGATCCTGCGCTCGCGGCAGACGCACGACGCGAGCGGCGGTTCTTCCTCTCGCTTTCACTGCCCGCGCTTTTCATCGTTGGACTGGCGGCGATCCTGCCCATCGTCTGGATCATCCGGCAATCCTTCCTGACCACAGGGGGCGAATACACCGTCGGCAATTACGAGAAGGTGCTGTCGAGCGGACTGACATGGTCGGCACTCGTGACAACCGTTGAGCTGTCCTTTGGGACGCTGGCGTTCTGCATTCTTCTCGGCACCCCCTTGGCGCTCGCCCTAGCCAGCGCCAGACCAAGGGTGGCCAATTTGCTGATGGCCTTCGTCATGCTGCCGTTGTGGACTTCCATTCTGGTGCGCACCTATGGCTGGCTGGTGCTGTTGCGGCGCGATGGCCTGATCAACGCGGCTTTGACGGGCTCAGGCCTGACAGCTGAGCCATTGCCGCTGGTCTACAACTTCACGGGAACGCTGATCGGCATGGTCCACTACATGCTGCCGCTCTTTCTGCTGCCTGTTTATGCCGCGATGCGCGATATCGACGCAAACCTCGTCCGCGCATCGGCGAGCATGGGCGCCACGCTCGGGCAAACGATCCGCACGGTCATTCTGCCCCTTTCGGCCGGCGGCATCTTCTCGGGTTCGATCATCGTCTTCATCTACACCATAGGGTTTTTCATCACGCCGGCTGTGCTTGGCGGCGGCAAGGTAAATCCTCTTTCCACCCGGATCGAGCGCACGCTGTCGACCTTCCAGGATTGGGGCTCGGCGAGCGTCCTGGGCATTCTGCTCCTAGTTCTTATGGCGTTGGTGGGGGTGATGTTCCTGGCGGCGCGCCGACTGATGGCGCGCAACAAATTCGGTACGGCCCATGCTTGAAGCCTATCCGGACAACCGGCTGGCCCGCATCCTCCTGTGGAGCTTTTGCGCGCTCGTAATGGCGTTCCTGATGCTGCCGACGCTGGTCGTCGTTCCGCTGTCCTTTTCGGCGTCCAATCTTCTCGAGTTCCCACCGCGCGCATACTCACTGCGCTGGTACGAGAATTTCTTCGGTTCGGCGACATGGATGGCCGCACTCAGGACGAGCCTGATCCTTGGGACATTGACGGCGATGATCGCAGTGCCCCTGGGGCTGCTGGCCTCCATCTCGATAAACAGGCTCGGCGGAAAAGCCGCCGTAACCATTCAGGGCATTCTGCTTACGCCGTCCATCGTGCCGGGCATCCTGCTGGCGATCGGTCTCTTCTTTGTTCTGGCCGCCCAACGTCTGGTCGGAACGCTGTTCGGTGTCCTGGTCGGACATGTGGTGCTGGCCATCCCGGTCGCCTGCATTGTGTTGTTGCCCGCTTTGGCCCGCTTTGACTGGAACCAGGTTCAGGCGGCACGCAGCCTAGGCGCGAACTGGGCGAGAGCCATTGGCGGCATAATTGTCCCGCAGCTTCAGATCAGTCTGCTGTCGGCCACGTTGATGGCCTTCCTGACTTCGCTGGACGAGTCTGTGATTTCGATCTTCGTTTCGAGTGGTCAAAACAGCACGCTGCCGAAGCTCATGTTCATATCTCTGCGCGATCAGATCGACCCGACCATTGCGGCGATTTCGACCTTGTGGACCGTCATCGTCGTGGTCGTTGTCCTGATCGTGACCCTTCGCCAAAAATCCTGACCGAGACTGGAAACATGCCTGCAAATCATCACGTGGCCGGTGCTCCGGCGGATCAGTCAACGGACATCCCTCAGGTAGGGTTGGCCATCATCACCGGCTCGGCAAACTGGGGGCTTGCCTTCCCGGAAGATGTCGAATTCGAGGGTGTGCGCACCTTGCGACGCGACATGAGTTTTGAAACGCCTTTCGGTCGTTCCGACAACTGGAAGCTTCTCGAATTCGATGCGTCGATTACCGTCGAGGGCAAAACGAAACATGCCCTGTGCATGTATTCGCACGGGAATCCCCGCGACCATATCGACCATTCCTGTCATCGCCGAGCGTTCTGGGTCTTGATGAAAGCGGGTGTAAGGCAAGTGCTGGCCTGCTCGACTGTTGGCGCCGTCAACAAGGCGATCCAGCCCGGCGACATGGTGGTGAACGCCGATATCATCGAACTGTCGCAGACCCCGTTTTCACTGCTTCCCGGCCGCCAGAGTTTCGACTGCTCGGGCAAGCAGATCGTATGTCCAAGATGTGCGGCATTGTTGGCCGAGACCGCTCGGCGCCATTGGCCAGCCGAATGCCGCGTCCATGGCATCGAACAGCAGTTGGTCGCTGCCCATTGCTACGGGCCGCGACTGACAACTCCCGCCGAAGCTCTGGCGTATCGAAACATGGGAGCGGACGTGCTCAACCACTCGATCGCCCCAGAGGCGACCTTGTCGCGCGAGATTGGCGCGTGTTTCGTGCCTCTTGCGTTCGTCACGGCCGGTTTCAACGACTATATGGACCGCAATCGCCAGAAATTGCTGCAGGAGGATGTGTTGCCGAGCCTTTCCATGACAGCCTCGCGTGTTGCGCTGGAGACTGCGGCACGACTTCCAGCTGACCCTGAATGCTCTTGCCAGAGCTTGAAGTCGCCTCAACCGGCAGAGCATTCTACTCGGTTCTGAAGCAGCGATGGAGTCTGGATTAGTCACCCACGACGCAGCTCGCATCGAACTGAGAGTTCGCATTTGGACGCCTTTGCTCGCAGCGTCCGGTCCGCTTCCGTCCCCAATTCAGACTACGAGTCATGCTTCACATCGCATATAGATAAGCCTCAGGCCTTGGGGCCGATCGGGTGCCGGCAGTCTCGTCTATTGGCGGTGCTGCATTTCCTTGATGACGATGTCTCCGTCCACAACGATCGGCTCGTCATCCAGGAAAAGACTGCAGCCACGCATCGGAATGTCGAGGTGGCAGGCGGTGTCGTTGGGACCGCCGAGTTCGTTGTTCGGGCCCGTCGAAAACATTACATTGCCGTAGAAGGAGCGCAGCTCCATGCCCATGCCGCCGGGAAATTGCGTCAGGCCGTGCCACTGCGCCCGATGATCGAGCCCCCAGCCGACATGGCTCATGCCCATGCCGCGCGGGTCCTTGAACTCACCCATATAGGATTTGATGAGTTCGGCCTCCAGGCCGCCGCGGATATCCTGAACGAAGCCTTTTTCGATCGTGTAGACGACCGGCTCGCGCACGTAGGTGTTGAACGGCAAAAGCACGTCGCCAGGCGCCAGCACGATCTTGCCGTCGACGCCGTCGTCGGCGCCGCCGGTGAAGACGAAGGCGGCCGGCCAGTGGTCCCAGCGCCCCGGCTGGTCGGTATAGCCGTATTCGCCGACCGTCGGATAGACGCCAAGCCTGTAGATCACGTCGGTGCCATGGGGGGACGTGATGCGTATGGTCTTGGCCTTCGATAGAAGCGCCTCACCGACCTCTACGCGCTCGCGCAATTGCTTGGTCGGCAGCAGCCTGGCAAGCAGCGGCGCGGGTTCGACCGCCGTCAAAACGCGCGCGCCCGCAGCCTGGATCGCCATCTGCTCCGGGCTGAACAAAAGAAAGATGAGGTCGACGACCATGTCGGCCCGCTTCAGGGCTTCGACGGCCTCAGGATTGGCCGCCAGGCCGGTCTCGCCGACGGCCCAGGCACCATTGCCGGGCAGCGGCGCGGGCAGGCGCATGTGATACATGCGTGCGCCGAGGCGCTGGCCGGCGGCGAGGAAGGCGTCGGCATAGTCGAGCCGCTCGCTGCCTTGCGACAGCACGATGACCTTCTCACCTTCATGCACGCCGCTGAGCGTGAGCTGGTGCAGGCAGATTTCAGTCAGAACGTTGCGGTCCATCCAGCAATCTCCTTTTGCAATACGGGCGTCGTCGCGGCCCAGTTCATGCGTTTCAGTCATGTGCTCTGCCTGCGCGCCGTCTGCCGGCGCGCCCGATTTCGTCCAGGGCCTCCTCCAGGCTGACGACGTCGCCATATTTGGCATCGATGTCGAACAGGTTGGCCTCGTGCGGCCCGGCATGCCGGTCGCCAACGCAATCCTTGACCACGATGGTTCGGAAGCCGTGCTGGACCGCGTCCACGGCGCTTGCCCGGATGCAGCCGCTGGTCGAGCAGCCGGCGAGTATGACCGTGTCGACCCCGTCGGCATGCAGCATCGGCGCCAGGCTGGTACCGAAGAAGGCGCTGGCATACTGCTTGGTGACGACCAGTTCATCCGGCAACGGTTCGACGCCGTCGCAGAATTCGGCCAGCGGACTGCCGGGGACCAAGGCTGCCATCACCGGCGCCTTCTTGACCCAGATCCCGCCGTCGGCGCAGTTCGGCGCGTGGTAGAGGATGTTGGTGTGGATCACCGGCATGCCGGCCTGGCGCGCCGCCGCCAGCAGCTCGGGTGTGCGTGCGACGGCCTCTACCACGCCCTGCGCGAAGAGAGGGGCGCCGGGGGTCGTGTAGGCTTTCATGAAGTCGATCAGCAGCAGAGCCGGCTTGCGCCCGAAGCCGATGCGGTGACCCCAGACGCCGCTGTAGTTGTCGGCTGCCGCCTGCGTTTCGGCCTCTATAGGAATTACCGGCTGCGTCATGCCCGCCTCCCTCAGTAGGCGCCGGAAAGCAGCGCGCCGGCGCCGGGAACGACCGGCTTGAGGCCGACCGCCTTCAGCAGGCCGTAAGTAGTGGCGACCGCCGCCGTCAGCACTGGTTTCCCGGTAAGGGCTTCGACCTTGGCGACGACGGGCAGCGACGGCATTTGCACGCAAGCCGACAGCACGACCACATCGACACCTTCGAGGTTCATGCCGGCAACGATGCCGGGCAGATTTTCCGGATCGTGGCGCGCCACGTCGAGATTGTCGGGGATTTCCAGCGCGCGCCAGTCGGCGACTTCGAAACCTTCCTCACGGATGTAGTTGACCACGAGTTCGGTCAGCGGCCGCATGTAGGGCGCCACGACCGCGATGCGCTTGGCCTTCAGCACCTTGAGCCCGTCGATCAGCGCGCCGGCGCTGGTGACGACGGGGATGTCGGCGCCATTCTCCTGCGTGCGGCCGCGCAGCCGCGCTTCCGACTGGCGGTGATAGCCAAGCCCTGTCGCCATGATGGCGACAAGGCAGGCATAGCCCAGCACATCGACGCGGGCATCCGAAAGCTCGGCGGCGCAGCGGTCAGACTCGCCGTCCATGGCAGCCAGTTCGTCCTTGCTGACCGTCTTCATGCGCATGCGGCTCGAATGGAAGGTGAAACGCTCGGGCCGGATGCCTTGGCGCGCCAAAAGCATCGCCGGAATCTCGGTTTCCATGGTCGTATTGGAACTCGGCACGATCTGGCCGATCCGGAACGGTTTCGTGGTCATCCCGCTTTCCTCGCTGCCAGAGCGGTTCCGAGCAGCCGGTCAGCCGCGGCCAGAAACCCTTCGAAATTGTCCCAGGGGATCATGTGCCCGGCATCGGCTACCCGCTCTATGCAGATGCCGGGAATGAGCGACTGAATTTCCAACTCGTCGGCAGGTTCGATGACGCCGCCACGCGTCGCCACCATCAGGCCGGCGGGGATGGGAAGCCCAGGCAGATCGCGATGGATGTCGTCGGTATGAAAGCCTTCGAAGGCCGTCACGATGGCGGGCTCAAAGCAAGTGTGCAGCCACTCGGCTCTGAGCGCGAGCTGCTCGCGGCTCCATGTCGGGCAGAAGGTGCGCATCGCTTCTGCGTCCATGCCCTTTTCCGCCTGTCGTATTGAATCCACATACCAGGCAAGCTTCGAAGGGTAGGGGCGGCGGCCCGGACCCGAGACGGGCGGGTCGACCAGCAGCAGCCGCGCCATGCCGGCTGGGTTGCGCTTCGCCGCACGGACCGCGATGCGTGCGCCCATGGAATGACCGAGCACCGTCACGCCGGAAAGACCGAGTGCTGCGATGAAACCCGAGAGGTCGTCGGCCAGGCTGTCGAGGCGGTAGTCGAGGTCGGGGCCTGATTGCGACAAGCCCCGGCCGCGCACATCGACGACGTAAACGTCGAATTCACGGGCGAGCCTTTCGGCGACGAAACCCCAGGTCACTGCCGGGCTGGTAATGCCCGGCACCAGCACCAGCGGCGCTCCCGCGCCGAGATAATGCAGGTAGTGCTGGCGGATGCCGTTGGCTGCGACATTGGCGCCTGTGACCGTTGCCGCGCTCACTGCGCCGCCTCGCTGCTCTGCAGCGGCGTCTCATAGACGTCGTAGCCGAACACCCAGGCCGGGTCTTCCTGGCTGCGCAGCCAGGTATTGGCGTTGGAAACCGCCTGTACGCGCGAGGCGCGATCCCTGCGGTTTGCTTCGTAGAGGGCGAAGGCCGATGCGTGGTTGCCGGTCCCGGTCTCGCCGAGACACCGCGCCAGCATGGCCGCGTCCTCGATCGCTATGGCCGCACCCTGCGCCATATGCGGCTTCATCGGGTGGCAGGCATCGCCGAGCAGCACCATCCGCCCCTCGCTCCAGACCGGCAATGGTTTGCGGTTGAGCAGCGGCCATTTGGTGACCTCGTCGCTGGCGTCGATCAGCGCTTCAACGACCGGATGGCAACCGGCAAAGGATTGCCGCATCTCCTCGCGGCTCGACGGTACGAACGCCCCGTCGAAATCCCAGGCCGGGTGGGGAACGCCGGTGACGTAGTAGTACTCACTGCGGTCCGCGGTGGTGTGGTAGACCATCATGTGGCGGTCCTCGAACCACCATTTCACGCAATCTTCGAAGTCGAGGCCGTAGCGTCTCAGCTTGTCGGACGAAATCACCGCCCTGTGGGCGACCCAGCCGCTGTAGTTTGGCTTTTCCTCGCCGAGCAGAGCTTCGCGGACCTTCGAATTGATGCCGTCGGCGCCAATAACGATGTCGGCCGTGACCCGAGTGCCGTCGGCGAAGCTGAGTTCGACGCCGGCGCCACTGTCCGTCACCGCGTCCAGCCGCCTGCCGAAGTGCAGGTTTTCTGGGCGCAACAGCGACACTTGGAGCGCGTGCAGATCGCCGCGATGGACGGTCACATAAGGAGCGCCATACTCTTTTTCGGCGAACGCGCCGAGCCGAATTCGGGAAAGATACTCGCCGGAGCGCCCGTCACGGCTGAACCAGAAATCGGGCTTCGATCCCATGGCGACGACAGCGTCGTCCATCCCGAGTTGACGAAACACCCGCATGACATTGGGACCCATATGGATGCCGGCGCCGATGCGTGAGAATGCGGGCGCTTGTTCGAATACATCGACCTGAAAGCCGGCTTGCTGAAGAAGGGCGGCGGCGGCGGCGCCTCCGAGGCCAGCGCCAATGACGGCAATTTGCGTTTGGATTGGCATGGGCTTGTCGACCCTCCCGTATGAGATCACAACTGCGACAATCCGCACATTTAGAGAGTACACACTGTAAATGTCAATCGGAAAATGAGGAATCAGAGGAAGAGTTTCGCCGCGTACGCCGCCTTTGACACAATCTGCAAACCGAGTATTATAGTGTATGCGCTTTTTTTTGGCACGTTCACGATGGGACTCTGGTGCGGCTTGCGGCCCGACAAAAAGGACGGGACGCGGGCAACCGCGCCTTGATCCCCGCAGGTCCGGCTTCCAACAGACTGTCGGGCAATGTGGCCCGGAAATCGAATATGAAAGCAGCGGAAGCTGTCTTGCATTGCGCGACGACGGCGTTTTATGCATGCGTCGGATGCTACGACTTTGGAGTGGGACACGCGGTGCCGGATCACAGGCCAAACCAAGCGGATCGCATCGAGAATGCGGATCGCTATGTTTTCACGGACCAGGTCGGCTACCTGCTTCGGCGGGCCTATCAGCGACATCTCGCAATCTTTCAGGCGAATGCCGGCGATCCGCAGCTGACGGCAGTTCAATTTTCGACATTGTGTGCGCTAAAGGACAGCGGCCCTCAGTCGCAAGGCGAACTCGTGAAGGCAACAAGCGTCGATCAGGGCACAATTCGCGGGATCATCGACAGGCTGAAGAATCGCGGCTTGATCGCGTTTTCGAAGGACGGCGCGGATGCGCGCAAGGTAATCGTCTCCATCACGGCCGCCGGTCTGCAATTGCTGGAAGCTGTCGTGCCTCATGCGAGAGATGTCACCGAACTGACCTTGAAGCCCCTCAATCCTGCCGAGCGTATGGCACTTCTCCACACGCTTCGCCTGCTCGGCGACGATACAGACCCGAACGACTGAAGTACGCCATAGTGATTGCAGGTTTCAGCAAGTCAGGATGGCGGCCTTGATTGCGCTGAACGTCAACGGATTGGCAGTCCAGGTCTCCGTCGCACCGTCGACGCCGCTCCTCCTCGTGTTGCGAAACGACCTCGGCCTGAATGGCCCAAAATACGGTTGCGGCCTTGCTGAGTGCGGAGCCTGTGCGGTCCTCGTCGGTGATACCGCGGTTCGCTCGTGTACGGTGCCGGTCGGCGCGATCACCGGCCGGCCCATCACCACATTGGAAGGGCTCGGAACGCCGCAGCACCCGCATCCCGTACAAGCCGCGTTTATCGCAAACAACGCCGCTCAGTGTGGTTACTGTATCAACGGCATGATTGTCGCCGCTGTGGCGTTGCTCAGAAGCAATTCCAGTCCCGATGAGACCGCCATTCGAACCGCCCTGCGTCACCATCTTTGCCGCTGCGGCACGCATCTCGAAATCCTTGCCGCCGTGCGCGAAGCGGCGCTCGCCACATCCAAGGTCGCGGTCGCGAACGTCGAAGAGGCGGCTTCATGACCGGTCCGCGTGATCGGTCTGTCGCGACCTATCTGAAAGGTCCCGATACGCTTTTGGTTCTGCGCCCAAATTCTTTGGCGGGCAGGGACGACGAACTGTTCCTTGCGCTCGACGCGGACGGCCGTGTCACCGCGTTCAACGGTCATGTCGATCTAGGCACCGGGATCCGCACCGCATTGGCCCAGATCGTGGCCGAGGAGTTGGACGTTCCATTCGAACGCGTCCGGATGGTGCTTGGATCGACCGCGGCCGCACCGGATCAGGGCGCGACGATTGCCAGCGAAACCATCCAGATCACCGCAAAGCCGCTGCGAGCTGCCGCTGCGACCGCCCGCGCCCATCTACTGCAACTGGCTGCCGCGCGGTTTGCCATGAAGGCGGAAGACCTGGTCATCGAGGACGGCGTGATCCGCGCGGCGAATTCGGAAGAAAACCGCTTCGTTACCTTTGGTCATCTCATCGCAGGCGGCAACACGCGCCTGTTCATCGATCAGCGCGCACCCGTAAAGCGGGCGGCGCAATACCGGATCGTCGGCCGTTCCCAGCCGCGAAGCGATATACCAGCCAAGGTCACCGGCAGGTTCACCTATGTCCACGACGTGCGACTGCCCGGCATGCTGCACGGCCGCGTCGTCAGGCCGCCTTATGCCGGTTTCGACTCCGGTATTCATGTCGGCTCCAGCCTGATTTCGGTGGATGAGAACTCGGTCGCAGATGCGCCGGGGATGGTGGCGGTGGTGGTGATAGGCGACTTCGTCGGCGTGGTTGCGGCACGCGAGGAGCAGGCCATCGAGGCAATGCAGAGTCTCAAGGTGGAGTGGCGCAGCTCCCCCGATATGCCCGACCTCAATACGCCCGAGGCAGCCTTGCGCGGGAATCCATCGACAGCCCGAAAGCTGGCCGATCGAGGAGATGTTGAACGCGGCCTCGGCGCGACAGCCGAGCCGATGCAGCGCACTTATGTCTGGCCTTACCAGATGCATGGTTCGATCGGACCGTCCTGTGCGGTCGCCGACTGGCGCGACGACGGCCTGACCGTCTGGTCGGGCACGCAGAACCCATTTCCGATGCGCACCGACCTGGCAAAACTTCTCGACATATCGGAAGAGCGGATCGTCGTCGAACGGCTGGAAGCCGCTGGATGCTATGGACGCAACTGCGCTGACGACGTAACTGCTGACGCCGCTCTAATGTCCAGGGCAGTCGGGCGGCCGGTGCGCGTCCAACTTACCCGCGAGCAGGAACACGCGTGGGAGCCAAAGGGTGCCGCGCAGATCATCGACGTGCGCGGCGGCCTGGACGAGGAGGGTGGTGCGGCTGCCTATGACTTCGAAACCCGCTATCCGTCCAATCTGGCACCAACCCTTCCGCTGATCCTGACCGGAAAGGTCTCGCCGGTCTCCGAAGTCGCGCTGATGGGAGATCGCACAGCTGTTCCTCCCTACGCATTCGGCAATCTGCGTGTCACTGTCCACGATATGCCGCCGCTGGCTCGCGCCTCGTGGTTTCGTGGCGTTTCGGCGCTCCCAAACAGCTTTGCGCATGAATCCTTCATCGACGAGTTGGCTACGGCGGCTCAAGTCGATCCCGTGGAATACCGCCTGCGCTATCTCACCGATCCGCGCGCGATCGATCTGGTCCGAGCCGTGGCCGAGCGCTCCGGATGGAAGCCCCACATCAAGCCGGGCACGCATGGCCACGAGGGCGACATTCTGTACGGGCGCGGCTTTGCTTATGCTGTCTATGTCCATGGTCCTTTCCCCGGGAAGGCGGCGGCTTGGGCAGCTTGGGTCGCCGACGTGGCGGTGAACAAGGTGACGGGCGAGATCGCCGTGACCAAAGTGGTCTGCGGGCAGGACACAGGCGCGGTCATCAACCCTGACGGCGTGCGTCACCAGATCCATGGCAACGTCATCCAGTCGACCAGCCGGGTTCTCAAGGAAGAGGTCAATTTCTCATCCACCGCTGTCGCCGCCCTTGAGTGGGGCGCCTATCCGATCATCGGCTTTCCCGAGGTGCCGGACATCGACGTGCTGATGATTCCACGCCCCGACGAGCCGCCGCTGGGCGCCGGCGAGTCCGCCTCGGTGCCGAGTGCGGCCGCCATTGCCAACGCGGTTTTCGACGCCACAGGCGTGCGATTTCGCGAGCTGCCGCTGACGCCGGAACGCGTGCGCGCTGCCTTGAATCCGCTGCCGACCCCGCCGCCGTCGAACGAAAACAGGCGAACGGCCAAACGTTCGAGTCTGAGGTTCGCCTGGCCACTCGCCGGCGCCCTTTCCGGCGCCGTCGCCCTCGGCGCGGGGATTTTTCCATTCAATGCGGCCATAGCCCCGGTGGTGCGTCCGCTGCCCGACGTCTTTTCGCCTGCGACGATCGAGCGTGGCCGACTGGCGGCTGCGGTGGGCGCCTGCAACGTCTGCCATGTCGGCGCCGGCGGCAGGCCGTTCGCGGGGGGTAGGGCTCTCGAAACCCCTTTCGGTATCGTCTACGCCACCAACATCACCCCGGATGAAGCGGCCGGCATTGGCAGTTGGTCCTATCCGGCTTTCGCCCGGGCGATGCGCCAGGGCGTCGCCCGCGACGGACATCACCTCTATCCGGCACATCCTTACACATCCTTTGCCAAAACAAGCGAAGCCGATCTCGAGGCGCTCTATGCCTATCTGATGGCCCAGCCGGCGACAGCGGCGAAAGCACCGCAAACACAGCTGCGTTTTCCCTTTGGCATGCGGCCATTAATGGCCGGGTGGAACGCGCTTTTCCTGTCGTCGTCGCCGGCACCGGCTGATCCCACCCGCGATACCGCGTGGAACCGGGGCGCGGAACTGGTGGAAGGGCTTGGCCACTGCAGCGCCTGCCATTCGCCGCGCAATGCCATCGGCGGAGAGATCAAGGGGTCAATGCATCTTGCTGGTGGCGCCGCAGACGGCTGGTACGCGCATGCGCTTACGGCGAAATCCTTTTCGCCCGTAACCTGGAACGAAAGGGCTTTCTACGATTATCTGCGGACCGGGCATTCCGCCGMGCACGGAGCGGCGGGAGGGCCGATGGCTCATGTGATCGATTCGATGGCACCGCTTCCGGATGCGGACATCAGAGCGATGGCGGTCTACCTCGCGAGCTTCAACGTTGGCGGTCAAACGTCGGCGACTGGCGCGTCGGTCCAGAGCATCATCGCCGCCGCAAATTTGGCCGCACCGGACGCGGCAGTGGCTTTTCCTCGGGGTGCGCGCCTGTTTGCCGGCGCTTGCGAGACTTGTCACTCGGAAACGTCGCCCATCACGTCGCTTGCCCTTAACACCAATCTGCATGCCGACGCGCCGGACAATCTGCTCCATGCCGTCCTGGAAGGCGTGTTCGCGCCGGCAGCCTCGCCGCTCAGGACAGACGCGGGTGATTTCGGCGTCATGGCGATGCCGGCCTTCGGCGGCGTGCTGCATGATGCCGATCTGGTTGACCTCGTGGGCTATCTAAGGGCGCGTTTCGCACCCGGCAAACCCGACTGGCAAGCCATCCCGGACTCACTCGCCGCCCTCCGATCCGCTCATCATTGAACCAACGGAAATATCACATGCCCAAACACCAACGTTCCCGCCGAAACGGCCGGGGGAGATGGTGTTCCCACCGCTCGGGGCACGCATCACGCCTGTGCCGTTCTCGTCAGTCGCGCAAGACGACAACCATCCGGCCGCCTGCCGAAACTCGCTTTGGACGCCACAGCCTTCGTGGGCCGGTCATCGATTTCGAGACGGCTCAGGTTCTGCTGTGTGACAAGCGATCCTGGCTGCATCAAAGGCAGATGGTGCTGTCTTGGCAGCCTGAAGAAGGTCAGGGCTATGCGGTGGCATCCTCGGCCCAGCCTGTCAGGCGCGGATAGCGAGGTGACTATTTGGCGAGCCAGGCGGCGAGATCGGCCCGCACGATCGGCACGTCGCGATAGGTTTGCATGGCGCGCTCCTCGACGGTCGCCCGGATCGTCGGCGCCAGGAGGTCGAAGCCGTTGGAAAGGCCGCCGCCCATCACGATCAGGTCGGGCGAATAGAGATGCAAGAGGTATGCGGAGCCACTTGGCTTCGGCCTCGACCAGTTGGCGAGCCGCCGCATCACCCGTCCGCGCGGCCTCCACGACATACCGCGCCGAGACATCGCCATTGTTCGAAAGGCGCCTGGGCAGCGAGACGTCGCTCGGCGCGGCATGTCGTGTCGCCCGCCGTCCAAGCGCGGTGCCGGAGGCGACCGCCTCGGATTGATAGATGCTCTCGAAATGGCACCGCCGGATCATCCTCAATAACCCGTGAGATCAACCGCAGGACTACTCGGCAGCCAAAGGCAGCGGCCGTTCACGCCTGTGCTTATCGTCAGCCAAAGATCCTCGTTCTCGATGACGCAGGCAGTTAGCGCGGCGCCGCTTCGTGTTGTCTCGCACCACGCAATCATCTGCATATCGCTCATCGCCTCCGGGTGGCCATGGACAGCGATTCGTTGACGCCGTACGAGCGGGCGTCGATGTCGGTGATGCCGAAATCCTTCAAGCGCGCGGAATGTTTCTCTGTATACGTTTGCGCGTGCTCGACGCAGCCCGGGCTCATTGGCGATATCCAAGGCCAATCCATCTAGCACACGGGCCATCTCTTCGCCCCACGGCCCGGGGAACCCGAATTCAAACACCAGAAGCGTCGTCATGGTCAGTCCTTTCCAATGCTTGAAATTTCGCGCCCGCCAGCTCGGATGGGTGCCGATAGCAGACTGACCATTGCTTCATGCGCTTTCGTTGGATGCTTGCCCCACAAGGCCTACATCCACGTGGCAGTCGGCTCAAAACCACCCGTCAGCCGCTCGGCATCCACAGCTAGTCAGCCAGCCACCGTCGCTTCCACCTCGAAAAGCATGCCGTCGAGGGCCAAGCGCGGAACCGGGATCAGCGTCGCCGTCGGCATCATGCCAGGACCATAGGCACGTGCGAACTCCTCGCCGAGAATGTGAAGCTTCTTCTCATCGTGATCGACGACCAGCATCGTTTGTTTGACGACGCTCTGCAGATTGGCGTCGACTGCGGCCGCAGCGACCGCAAGATTCTCGAGAGCTTGCCGTACCTGAAGACGAAAGTCAGGTGAAAGTGACCCGTCCGGCGTTTCACCGCCTTGCCCAGCTATGAATGCAATGCGGGCTTCCGTGCCGAGCCGGGCAACATGCGAATAGCCGTAAGCCGACGGGTCATAGAGGCCGGCAGGATTGATGAACTCGAATGCTCGAGTCTGCGCCGTTTTTGCATTAGCCAATGGTTTCTCTCTCTTCTGCTGGGTTTGTGGTCGATTCAGTCGCAGCCGCTACGCAATCGATAGGTGACCCGTCGAACTGCTGCAGTATTGCGCTACAGCTCGACGAAAGTCCTCGCGTAGTTACATCGCAGCAGACCGACCGGAGTCTGGCCGTGGTTGATATTTCGAAACTGCCTCATCTACGCATAGCGAGAAGAAGCCCTTGCCGAAAGCTTTGACTTCTTCCGCAAGCTCCGGCCCGGCCAATTCTGCCGTGCCGACGCCGAAGACTGCCTTAGGGTGGTATTCGACGTTGAGTTCCTGCAACTTGGCGGCATGTTCACCCCGAAGGTGAGACAAAACGAGGAGAGCTGCCTCAAAACCACCAGTCGCAGGACCCGCGGTGAACAGCTTGCCGTCTTCAACCACTGAACCGCCCTCGACAACGTCGCAGCCGAACTCAGCCAGGCGATCGATACATTGAAAGTTGGTTGTTGCGCGCTTGCCTTGCAACAAACCAGCGGCGCCAAATAGCAGGGCGCCAGCGCAAATCCCGATAAAGTAGGGATCATGCTTGGCCTGCTCTTGAACGAAGGCAATGGTTTGCGGATCTGAATATACCTGCGGCGCCATGGCTCCCGCCACAAGAACGTCCAACTGCGGGCACTCTGCATATGTCGTGGTTGCGGCCAGCGGAAGGTCGCCCCATGCACGGATCAACTCCTTGGTCTTTCCCACGTGGTAAAGCTCAACGCCCGATGAGAATCCCAAAACCGATTGGACCCCAACCACGTCCATCAACAAAACCCCAGGCTCAATAAGCACGCCCACCTTGATGGGGCGATCTGCAATCTCGTTCACTTTGGACTCCACTCCTCAAACATCCTTTTGCAGTCCGCAGCTTAGTGACATGCCGTTTGGCGTAAACGACAATAAATTGACGATTTCCGCCAAAATCGGTACTGATCAACCAAGCGTCCCATGTCGCTTATGGGGAGGCCATCGCGGAACAAAGGTCCACTCATGCCACCAACGAAGTCGTTGCAACTCATTGCTTTCTCCAGGATGAGTTTTCTGGATATTTCCGGGCCGCTCGATGTGTTCCTCACCGCAAACCTCGTCGTCGATGGGCCTCATCAGCCTTATGATGTCTCTGTCGTCTCGCCTGCTGGTCCTGTGGACATGCCCGCCGGCATTTCCATTCATACCGACGCCTTAAGCGAGGATACTGCGCCGCCGCACACACTGATTGTGCCGGGTGGACCGGGCATTCATGCCTTTTGCGAGGGTGAAGGGTTCAAGTCGATTTTCGAGGTGCATGCCAAAAAGGCGAGCAGGCTCGCGTCAGTATGCACCGGAGCCTTTGCATTGGCTGCTGCTGGGCTGCTTGATGGGCGCCGGGCAACGACACACTGGCAGTCCTATGACGACCTTGAGCGCCGTTTTCCCAAGGTGATCGTCAAACGTGGCCCCATCTTTGTCAATGACGGTCATATCTGGACATCTGCCGGCGTGACCGCGGGAATAGACCTCGCGCTTGCAATGGTCGAACAGGATCTTGGACAGGCTGTGGCGCTCGAAATTGCCCGCAACCTTGTAATGTTTTTGAAGCGACCGGGCGACCAGGCGCAATTCAGTGTTCCCCTCACATTGCAATCCGAGAGCGGTCGTTTTTCCGACCTTCATGCCTGGATGAGTGCCAATCTTGCTGAAGACTTGTCGATCCCTGTGCTCGCAACGCGTATGAACATGAGCGAGCGCAGTTTCCTGCGGCATTATCGCAGTCATACGAGACACACACCAAGTAAGGTGGTTGAAGCGCTGCGCCTGGAGGCGGCGCGCCATTTGCTTCTCAATACCGATTATCCCATGAAAGATATCGCCGCCCGATGCGGTTTTGGGAATGAGGCAACTTTCTTGCGGCGGTTTGGTAAATCTTTTGGCACCAGCCCCGGCCAGCATCGCGCAAATTTTGGATCCCAGGTACGAGATTAAGCGATCAGACACCTCGCTGAGGGATACCCGGGGATGGCTCCACATCCCTTCTCAAGAAGTGCGTGGCTTATTTTGAATGCTTGGTAGTTCCATATTCAGCGACTGGTAGAAGCGACGCCCGCAAGTCAAGAAAAGCAGGGACCTGCGGGCGACGAGATCCTATCGGGCCAGCATATCGGCTAGCCAGTCCTTGATACTACGTGGGGTGAGCCCAAGCAGGCGCTGGGCGCTGGTGTCTTCGGAAATCACATTGTCTGGAACCTGCGAAAGTGCCTGGTAGAAGCCAACTACATTGGCGGCGGCGGGGCCGAACATCGGCTCGATCAGCTTGCCGAACGCTTCCGGCGTCAATGCGTCGAAGCTGATGGTGCCGCCGAATTGCGCCGAGAATCCCGCAGCGAGATCCGCGCCCTTGAGACCGGGAAGTTGGCCTACGCCAACGACACCGGTCACTGAAGTGTCGGTGAGGAGCCGTTCGGCGACCTCGGCCACGTCTAGATGCGAACTCCATGAGACCGGAAAGTCGGCGCGCAGTGGGTAGCGCAGTACGCCCTCGGCCTTCACCGGTTCGAAGACCGTCGGCAGCAGCAGGTTTTCCAGATAGAGCCGTGGCGCGACTACAGCATGGGAGACGCCGGTTTCCTCGACACCGCGCAAGAGGATCGCGATGGCGCTGTCCTTCGGGGCCTGCAAGAGGGTTCCGGGCTGGTCAATTATGATGCCGCTGGTCGAGATCACGACGCGCTTCGGCTTGGCGGTCTTGATCGCTTCAACGATGTTCATGGCGTGCTGCACTCGAACAGGTTCGGGCGCCTGCGGGAGATGGACGAAGACCCCGTCGGTGCCGCGATAGGCGGCGATCAGCGATGCCACCGACTCATTGTCGACTGTAACGGCAGGCTTGCCTTTGGCTTTGGAGGGCGCGCGGACCGCCGCAACCGCCTTCTTGCCCGAGGCGAGCAGGCGCGCGTAGAGCGGGCCGCCTTGGGCCCCGGTCGCGCCGTGGATAACGTGAAACATTCGATACTCCTTCATTGATGTAGCCATTGGCTAATCGTTGGTGCAATATCTGCATCGGTTACGTCCAATGCACTAATGGAACGAATTGGCATGAGTGATATCAACGTTCCTGGGTGCGGCGTTGATCGCTTCCTGCTGCTCCTCGACGGTCCCTGGGCGACGCTGATCGTGCGCGAACTGCTGAACGGGCCGCGCCGCTTCACAGAATTGCGGAAGGCCCTGCCGGGCATCAGCGCGCACACGCTAAGCCATCGCCTGCGCCGCTTCGAGGAGCATTGGCTGGTGACGCGCACGGCTTTCGCCGAGACTCCGCCGCGGGTAGTCTATGAACTGACCCCTTTGGGCATGTCCCTTAGGGATGTCCTCTACGCGATGAACGACTGGGGTAATGCGCTCCCCGAAACGGTGCAGGTGCAAATCGCGACGTCCCGGTCAGCCAACTCTGTGGTCAGCGACCGAACGCAGACCGTCGATCCACAGGGCAAGCAACGTGCAAGTTGCCCCGGAAAGCAGGTAGGCATCGGCGGCGATTAGGCCGGAATTGCCCCGCAACAACAGCGCAGCGAGTGGCGCGAAACAGGCGCCGAACATCCACGCCAGATCCAAATTAATTGCCGGGCCCTTATAGCGATCCAGCCTTGAATGGCTCGATGCGATTATGCTGGACGACTGCTCCCATCAAGCCCCGAGACGCAACAAGTCGTGCGCGCGATGCTATCGCCGAGCGCATGGCGGCCACGTTAATTTCGGCTTCTGAAGAGCGATCGCAGCGTGCTGAGGCGACCGCGGGTCACCTGGAGAGCCGATGAGACAGCCATCCGCCTTTGATCTCGACACGATAGCGCTGATTGTCTTTTCGGCAAATGGCGCGAGGGGCAGGTTGGCCTGGGGGCGTAGCATATGAGTCTGGCGGAGCTCGAAAGCCTGGTCAAGCGCCAGAATGCCTTCATAGACTTCCCGAACCGGCCGTGGATGCCCGAGACGACGTCGCCGAGGGGGCATGTCTATGACGTTGTGATCGTCGGAGCCGGGCAGAGCGGGCTTGCGGCTGCCTATGGGCTCATGCGCGAACAGGTGACGAATATCATCGTGCTTGATGCGGCTCGCGAGGGGGAGGAGGGTCCGTGGACGACTTTCGCACGGATGATCACCCTGCGAACCCCGAAGATGCTGAGTGGGCTGGACTTCGGCAATCCGTCGCTGTCGCCACGCGCCTGGTTTGAAGCGCAGTGGGGCAGGTCAGCCTGGGACGGGCTCACAAAGATTCCGCGCGGTATGTGGCAGGATTATCTGATCTGGTACCGGCGCGTGCTGGGCATACCGGTGCGCAACGAAAGTCGCATAATCGACATCGCGCCCGCGCCTGCGGCGCTGCTCTCTCTGCGGGCCGCTGACGGCAACGAATACCTGGCACGCAAGCTCATCCTTTGTACTGGCCTCGACGGCAGCGGCCGATGGGAAGTTCCATCGGTGGTGAGCGAAGCGCTGCCGCGTGACCGCTACGCCCACACTGCTGATTCAATCGATTTCGGCGCTCTTGCCAGGCGCCGTCTCGGGGTCTTGGGAAACGGGGCGTCGGCATTCGACAATGCGGCGATGGCGCTTGAGGAGGGGGCTGCACAGGTATCGCTCTGCCTTCGCAAGGAGGCCTTTCCACGCGTCAATGTCCATAAATGGATGGAGACCCCGGGTTTTCTCGGTCACTTCGCGTCGCTTCCCGACCTGGCTCGCTGGCGCTTCCTGCGTCAGGTCACTTCGGTGAGCCAGCCGCCACCACAGGACACGTTCTGGCGCTGCAAGCGCCATGCGAACTTCTCGCTCCACACCGGCGCAGCCTGGACTGCTGTGGCTTTGGATGGTGATGAGATCGTCGTCGATACCCCCAAAGGGCGGATGCACTTCGATTTCCTGATCGTTGGCACCGGAATATCCCATGCGTTGCGACTACGTCCTGAGCTTGCCGGCATTGCCAGTGACATCGCCACCTGGAACGACGTCTTCACGCCGCCGGCGGACGAGGCGGACACCCACCTGGGGCAGGCGCCTTATCTGGGCGCGGGCTTTGAGTTTCAGGAACGCAGGCCCGGAGCGGCACCTTATCTGCGTCGCATTCATAATTTCAGCTATGGCGCGACCCTCAGCATGGGGTTGTCGGCGGCCTCCATCAGCGGCATGCGTTACGGCATTCCGCGCTTGGTGCGGGGCGTCGTCGGAGATTTGTTCAGGGAAGATCAGGACAGGCATTTCGCGTCTCTGCTCGCTTACAGCGACGAGGAGATCTCGACGCTGGAATTGCCAGACGACCCATCGCTCATTCCCGGTCCGCCGATAGCGGCCACCCGGGATACGACCGAGGTGTTGGTTTGATCCTGACGGCGAAGACGGCGGATATGACCGCCTTCGCCTTGGACGGTTCCAGAATCCTGCGCTCCACGCGCTCAAGCATTTCAGAGACTTTCTCCGAAAGGAAATCCATGTATCCCGCGCCATTCAATTTCATCAGGGTGGGGAGCTTCTCGGAAGCTTCCGCGGTTCTGGCGGCCGACCCGAACGCCAAGGCGATCGCTGGTGGGCAAACCCTGATCCCAATGATGAAGCTGCGTCTGCTGAAGCCGGCTCTGCTCGTTGACCTGCGCGGAATTTCCGGCGCGCGCGACATCGCACTCGGCGACGACGCCATCGAGATCGGTGCCTTGGCGACCCATGTGGACATTGCAGGCTCGGACATCGCTGAACGCTTCAGCATTCTGCGCGACTGCGGACAGGGCATCGCCGACACGCAGGTTCGCAACATGGGCACGATCGGCGGATCACTGGCCGAGGCTGATCCGTGCAGCTGCTGGCCGGCGCTGCTGGTTGCGCTCGATGCACAGGTTTTGTGCGAAGGCCCCGACAGCCGGCGTGTCCAAGGCGTGCGCGAACTGCTGGAAGACGCTTACACACCTGCCCTGGAGCCCGGCGAACTGATCACCCGCGTCGCCATAGCCCGCCAGGCGCTGGAGGGCTACGGCACATTCGTCGCCTTCAAGCGTTGCGCGCCGGCCTATCCGACGGCCAGCTGTGCCATGCAGATCGCCTATGATGGCGATCGGATCGCTAGCCTGCGCATGGGCTTCGGTTGCCTCGACCTGACCGCGCTCGCCTTCGACGAGGGAAACGACATTGCCGCCGGCAGACAGGCCACCGAGAACCTGGTCGAAGATGTAGCCGAAGCCGCATCGATATTCGTCGAGCCCTTCGCCGACGCAAAGGGTACGGCGGAATACAAGCGGGAACTCGCGCGCGGCCTGGTTAAACGCGCATTTGGCATCATCGAGGCACGCCGTCTCGGGCGCCCGGCTGTGGAGACGCATCAATATTATGGCTGAGTATCCGACCATGCGTGTGGCCCTGAAGCTGAACGGCCACCAACTGCAATTCGAAGTCGAGCCGCGGACCCTCCTGGTGGAGCTAATCCGCGAGAACGCCGGCCTGACTGGTACGCATGTGGGCTGCGATACCAGCTATTGCGGCGCCTGTACGGTGGTCGTCGACGGCCGCTCGGCCAAGTCCTGCACGGTGCTCGCGCTGCAGGCCGATGGCGCCGAAGTCACCACGGTTGAGGGGCTGGAAACGCCTGACGGCCTGCATGTCCTGCAGCAATCCTTTGCAGAAAATCATGCGTTGCAGTGCGGCTTCTGCACGCCCGGCTTCCTGATGTCGGCGCTGGCGCTGCTCAGCGTCAATGCCGATCCCGACGAGGCCGCCATCCGCAAAGCCTTTAGCGGCAATACCTGCCGCTGCACCGGCTATCTCCCGATCATCGCGGCGGTCAAGGCAGCCGCCGTCAAGCTCAAGGAAACCGTACAATGAAAGTTGACATGGACGGCAATTTCGAGGTGACGGCGTCGCCTGCGGAAACATTCGTCTTCATCACCGAGCCGCGGACTTTTGCTCCGATCCTTCCCTATTTCAGGGAACTGCATTCGGTCGAAGGCGACGGCTTCGGGGTACTCCTCGAAGTGGGCGTCCCACAGATCCGGGGGCAAGCCGATGTCGCGGCGCGCCGTATCGAGTCAGTGCCAAACGAACGCGTGGTCTACACAATCAATGGTCGCCATGCGCTGGGCATGATCGATGCGCGCATGACCTTCGTCATCGAGCCAATCGAGGCTGGCTCGCGCGTGAGCTGGACCAGCGAAGGCACCGTCAGCGGTACACTCGCTTCCCTGGCACAGGGCATCCTGCTGCCGCTGGCGCGACGTCAGGTCAAATCACTTGTCGTGGCGGTGCAGAAGGAGCTCGGCGTCGTGCAGCCCGAGCCGGCTGCCTCGGCTGGCCTGATGAAGCGCTCGGTCTCCTCGATGAAAGGGCTGTTCGGCGCCGCAAGGGCGAAAAGCCCGAACGAGGATCTGTCATCATGAGCGACGACAAGCCCATCGTGCGGCGCGAGGACGGTCGCTTGATCCGCGGGCGTGGCCGTTTCGTCGACGACGAAGGATCACGCGCACTTCATTGCAAGCTGGTGCGCTCTCCCTATGCGCATGCGCGTATATTGGGCATGGACACAAGCCGGGCCGAGTCGCTGCCGGGGGTGGTCTGCGTCCTAACCGGCGCGGAAGTACGCGAGCTGACCAACCGCTTCCCACAGATGGCACCAGAGCCGACCAGCCGCATCAGCGACTATTGCATGGCAACCGAACGGGTGCGCTTTCAAGGGGAGCCCGTTGCAGCTGTCGTGGCGACAAGCGCCGCCATCGCCAGTGACGGCGTTGAACTCGTGCGCGTCGACTACGACCCCTTGCCGGTCGTCGTTGATGCAGTTGCCTCGCTGGGGGTCGATGCGCCAATCCTTCACGATGAATCCGGGACCAATCAAACCTGGGGCTCGCTGTTCGACTGGGGAGACGTGGACGGCGCCTTTGACAGCGCCGATGTCGTCGTCGAGATCGACCGGCTGAAGTTCCACCGTTTCTCGAGCACGCCGCTGGAGGGATTTGCCGGTCTCGTCACCTGGGAGCCGACCGGGCGGGTGGACATGCTGTGCAACCTAATCCAGCCGGGCGTGGCGATGAAGTTTATCGCACCCGCGCTGCGAATCTCGCCCGAGCAGCTACGCATACGCACGCAAGACATCGGCGGCGGCTTCGGCATCAAGCAGAACCTCTATCCTTATCTGATGATCGCGGCGCTGTGCTCGCGCAAGGTGGGTTATCGCCCAGTGAAGTGGATCGAGGAGCGACGCGAGCATCTACAAGGCAGCGCACATGGCAACGAGCGCACCTTCCTGGACATCCGTGTTGCGCTCACGGCCGATGGCGAGATCACCGCTGTGGACGCTCGGCATGTCGACGATTGCGGCGCCTATCCACGCTACGAGCCACTCGGCGCGGTCATCTGGAGCCAGGTCGCCCCGGCCTCCTACCGATTGCAGAATCTGCGTATCGATTTCCGTCAGGCAATGACCAACAAATGCCCCGTGGGACCCAACCGCGGCTTTTCGCGAATGCAGAATGTCTGGTTCCTCGAGCGGGTGATCGACATCTGCGCCCATGAGATGGGCATCGCACCCGATGTCATGCGCAAGCGCAACTATGTCCCCGAAATGCCATGGACCACGCCCAACGGCTGCGTCTACGATTCCGGGGACTACGGCGCCATGCTGGACATGGCGAAGGATCTGATCGGCTGGGACGATTGGATCACAAAGCGCGACGCCTGGCGCGCCGAGGGCCGGATCGTCGGAATCGGGATCGGCACGGCACTGGATTCCGGCACCAACAATTTTGGCCAGTCGCGCATCGTCAATCCGAACTCGCCGCTCTCCGGCAACTCGGAGGTGGCCAATGTGCGCCTGGGCGTGGACGGCACAGTCACCGTCTCCGTCGGCTCGGTGCCGCAGGGGCAGAGCCACGAAACGATCGCCGCGCAGGTTGTCGGTCAGGAGTTGGGCATATCCTCCGATCTGGTCCTGGTCGCCATCGGCTTCGATTCAGAGCGCATGTCGCACAACAACCATTCGGGTACCTATGCCTCGCAATTCGCAGTGACGAGCCTCGGCGCCATCCGTGGCGCCGTGGAGAAGTTAAGGCAGGAACTGCTGCGAGTCGGCAGCTATTTCCTGGGCCAGCCTGCCGAAACGCTGAGGGTAGGGACCTTCGAAGGCGTCGCCTCGGTGGCAGCGCCCGATGGGCAGTCGGTTTCGCTGGCGCGGATCTCGAACCTCGTCAACGCCCAGAGCGCCGAGCTCCCACCTGAGCTTATGGATGTCTCGCTGAATTGCCGCCATGTCTATCGCGCGCCATTCCAGGTGCCGGACATCGAGAAGAAGTTTGGCAACCTGACCCTCACCTACGCTGCGCAGGTGCATGTCGCCGTGATCGAGCTGGATCCGCTCACCTATAACATTCATGTCCACGACTATTCGATCGTTGACGACTGCGGCAAGGTCATCAACCATCAGATCGTCAAGGGCCAGGTGGTCGGCGCGGCCGCTCATGGCTTCGGCGCCGCTCTGATGGAGTGCTTGAAATATGACGAGGCCGGCAACCTTCTGACCAGCACCTTCAGCGATTACTGCCCCCTGACGATCATGAACATGCCCAACCTGCACTACGGCAACCGTGAATCGCCGTCGCCCTTCACCTATAACGGCGCCAAAGGCATGGGCGAAGGCGGTGGCGGTCCGATCTTCGCGATCTCGTCTGCTCTGCAGGATGCTGTGGCGACCACCGGGATGCGGCTCGACCAGTCGCATTACTCGCCCAGCGATATCCACGCGTTGCTCTCAGGCATTGCCGAAAGACGGGGTGCCAAGGTGTCAATGACGGTGCGAACGCCATCACGCGAGCCGTTGCAGGCGTGAAGGAGGGCGACTACGTTGGCCGATGTTCGGCCGTGCGAACGGAACCTAGATGACGCCATCGGGCACCTACCGCGATTTTCCGGCCGAAAGGCTGAGATATCTCTACGAATCCGTGCGCCTCGGCACGATGCGGGCGGCAAGCGATTTCCTCGACATGGCGCCGTCCTCCATCAGCCGGCAGATCACCGCGCTGGAGAAGGAAATTGGCATCGAACTGATCGAGAAGAACCGGCATCGCGTGCTCCTGACCCCAGCCGGCGAGCGCCTGATCGAATATTACCGCGACCGCCTCGCCCAGCAGGAAGCCTTGGTCACAGACCTCGACGACCTCAAGGGACTGCGCACCGGTCATTTGAGGATTGCCGTAGGCACCGGGTTGATGCGTGTCGTTATCGCGCGAGCGGTGGCTGAGTACACGGCAAGGCTGCCCGGCGTTCGCATCGATGTCGTCTCGGCCCCCTCGCGCGCCGTGATATCGATGGTCCGCGACGACATGGCGCATTTCGGCGTGGTCATGGATGCACCGACCGATCCGCGCGTCTGGTCGCGGTCGAGTTTCCCCGAGCCAAACTATCTGATTGTCGCGCCGCACCATTCGCTGGCGTCGGCGTCCCAAGTCGACATTCGCGATCTCGTCAATCAGCCCCTGATCCTGCCTGAAGGCGGGTTCCGCATTCGCGATGTGCTGTCCGAATTCGAGGCTACTCATGGCTTGTTTCTGGATACGCGGATCACCGCATCATCCGTCCAGTTCATAGCAGATGTGACCTCGGCGAGCACGGTCGCAACCATCATGCCACTGGGCTGCGTTTCCGATTATGTGGAGGCGGGCCGACTGCTTGCGCTGCCGATCTCGAATCCGGAATTGAACACTGGACGAGTGAACATCGTCACACGCGTCGGTCGCCGCCTATCATCGGCCGCCGTCGCATTGCTGGATCTGCTGGAACGGCACATGAAGAACCGCGCCAGACCGGAGCGGCCCACCACCTAGGCGCAGCAACGCGCCAGAACTCCTTCCTATCATCGCCAGGCGGAGCTGGGCGGCTTCGCTGCGAGCGGTACAGCAATCACAAATATCAGGCAGGCGCATTGCACACGTAGATGTTGCTCCATGGGACGCTGCCTTTGGGCAGAAGTGGGACTGTCCTCGAGGCTGCGCTCGTCGGTAAATGGTGCAATCATGGATGAAATCCATGGATGCCGCTGCTTGCTCGCGTTTTGGCCAACTGTGATGCTAAAGCGGCTTAAGCGATCACAGGTGAGCGCCATTCGATTGCGTTTATGGAGAGCGGCAGGATGCCGCCAAAAAAAAAGGATCGAGTGATGTCTCCCTTGCATTCCAGGCTTACGAGAGCCTGCGCAAGGATATCGTCACCTCCCAGTTCAAGCCCAACGCTCGACTGCGTCTGGATGAATTGCGTCTTCGATACGGCGTGGGGGCCAGTCCGCTTCGGGAGGCGCTGATGCGCCTGGAGTCCGAAGGGCTCGTCCTTCTAGAGCCCAACAAGGGTTTCCGAGTCGTGCCTATCTCCAAGGATCATCTGATGGACGTGATGCACGTTCGAACCGAGATCGAGGTCCTCTGTTTGGGATGGTCAATCGACCAGGGCGGCGTGGAGTGGGAGTCCTCACTCGTTGGCGCCTTGCATCGGCTCAAGCGCTTCTCGAAGACGGCCGTCCCTTCGGCAAGTTCGTCCGACGACTGGCGCACTGCGCACCGGGCCTTCCATTCCGCCCTGATCTCGGCCTGCGGCTCGGAACTTCTAAGATCGTTTCACTCGGGGTTGTTCGACCAGGTCGAGCGCTATATTGCCATTTCGGTTGGTATCACCGACCAGCCGCGCGACGACATCTCCGAGCATGAGGGTTTGGTGCAGGCTGCGCTCGACCGGCAGACTGAGGAAGCGGTCGTGTTGCTGCGCCAGCATCACATGCGCACGCTCGACAAGCTCGTGACCCAGCTGTTCGGATCAGAAGAAGGCGCGGCCCGCAAGGGCGCCCGCGGTAAGCCGACGGTCAAAAGCGCCGGCAGGGGTTGGTCCACTACGCTGGATCTCACGTAGTAGTCTCGCCCGGTGTGTCTGGTGCGCGCATCCCAGGGTGGCAAGAGACTTTCGGCAAAGCATGACTTTGACATGGCCCGGGGTGGCCGTGGGAGGCCCCGCTTGCGCTAGCGAAAAGCGTCGAGCAGTCTCCGAGTGTTCGAGCCGAAGATATCGGCGGGATCGCTGCCAGCAAGTTGCGTGTCGGGTTCCAGCAGGCCCATCGGAAAGGGCCAGTCTGAACCGAAGACGATGTTGCCGCGCCCAAACACGTCCCTGGCCGATGCTAGCGTAGCGTTGGAGTGGGTAACGCAATCGGCGTGGAAGTGCTGCAGCTGAGCGCTTGGCGGCGCGATGTTCGTATTGACGCCAGGACGGTTGGTGCGGAAGCCTTGCTCCCACCGTCCCGCAAGCGATGGCACCGTGCCGCCGCCATGTGACAAGAGCACCGTCATGCCATCGAAGCGCGCGAGCACATCGGAAAAGACCATGTGAGCGACCGCGATGCCGGTTTCCTGCGGGTTACCGAGCAGGTTGGTGAGGTAGAAGGGTTCCAGCCGCTGGTCGTGGCTCTCGCCCGGATGCAGGAAGAGCAGCGCGCCGCCGTCGGACAGAACGCCCCACAAGCCGTCATACTCGGCCTGGGAGAGGAAGACGTCCGGACCGCCCGTCGAGGCGGTGAACAGCTTCTTGCCAGCCGCCAGCCTCTCGGTTGCGATGCGCTCAGCCTCGCGCGGATGCTCGATCGGCAGGAAGCAGACCGATGACAGCCGGTCCCGCATGGGTTCGACGATCTCGTCAAGGCCTGCCGTCAGAGCGCGCGCCCATTCGCCGGTCGCTCCAGCGTCCAGTTGCGGCCTGAACAGTGGCGGCGGCGGCGAGACCCAGGCGTGGCCAATGGAGAACCGATCCATCCAGTCGATGAGCGCCGAGGGCCGGAAAAGGTGCTTCATGCCGATCGTCTTGCCGTCGACCAGAAGCTTTTCGGTAGCCGCATCCCATTCGATGCCTCGCACGCCCGAGAGATGGCGCGATTGCACCGGTACGAGATGGGTATGCGTGTCCAGTACGATAGCCATGCTGTCCTAGTCCTTCTGTAGCGGGCGGGCGGGCATGGCCTTCGCAGCTTCGTCGCGAAAGGTTCCCTCGCTGCAGATCAGGACGATATGGTCGTCCGGTCGGATCAGCACCACGGTCCCGTCTCCAACCCCCAGCCGCGTGCGGAATGCGTCGCCGATATCAAGCACCATGCGGGCGCGAAGAGGGTCTGACGCGGGGATGTCCCAACGCGAAACCGCGAAATGGCGAAGGCGCTCACCGTCATCGGCGGGCATATCCAGCCGGCGGCGGGCATCGCAGAAATGGAGCGCGAGGAAGTTCCCATCGATCAGATCATGAGCCCGCATCGGTTGGCCGTCCGGACCCTGCAGGCGGAAGTCGGGGAGCCGCTCGCCGACGCATGCGGGGGCAAGCTCGGTGCAGGCCATCGACCATGAGCCGGTGCCGTTGACGTCGAGACGCATGCCAAGCAATGAACGCGTATATACATTGGCCCAGTCCGAGCCGGACATCACGTCAGTGGCATCGCCCCTGGCATCCATAAGATGCCGCGCGGCTTCCGCCATTTCGCCGGCGCCCTTGACGGCGATAGTCTTCTGCTCCTGCTCGTAGCCGTCGAGCAGCGACTCGGGCGCAAGACCCTTGTGTACCCAGGCGAGGCGCCAAGGCAGGTTGTGCGCGTCGGTGGCGCCAGTGTTCAGGCCGAGTGCCCACATCGGCGTCAGCAGGTGGGCGGCATCACCCATCAGGAAGACCCGACCGTCGCGCCAGCTCGTCGCGACCCGATGATGCACACGGTAATTTGCGCTTTCCAGAATGACCGCTCTGTCGACATTGCCGATGAACTGGACGACGCGGGCCTTCAGGTCTTCGGGCGTTGGCTGGGGCGCGTCCTGTGCCGCCGGAAAGATGAAGCGCCAACCATGTGGCTGGCGCACAAGGATCATCCACTCCTTCGGATCGGAGAAATAGGTGAGATAGGGGTAGTCCCGTGGATTGGAGACATCGAGGTCGACGTCGAGGTCGATGAGCGTATATCGCAAATCGAGGGACGTGCCTTCGACCTCTACGCCCACTTGTGCCCGTGCCGTGCTGCGCCCTCCGTCGCAGGCCAGGAGATAAGCACCCCTGACCTCAACCAAACCCGCATCGGTTTGGAAGGTCGCAACCACGCCGTCAGCATCCTGCCGATACTCGATCAGCTTGTGGTCGTATGAGATAACCTGCGGGTTCGTCCGCTCGGTCAGCGTCTTTGTCAGCAGTGGTTCCAACTGGTGCTGTGGCAGGTTTGCGAAGAATGGAAAGCGGGTTTCGGCATCGACTAGTCCCGTTCGCAGGGACAAGGTCAACTCGCCGGTGCTGCGCTTGAGCTCGCCTATTTGCTCGACGCGGATGGCTGCGCCGACGATATTGTTCACGGCCCCATAGCGCCGCATGATTTCGAGTGTCCGAGGCAGGATCGTTCCAGCCTTCGTCATGGTCGAGGGACCTGCGCTAGCTTCGAAGACGCGCACGGGAACGCCGTAATGGCGCAGCCCAAGCGCCGTCAGCAGCCCGACCGGCCCGCCCCCGACAACGATGACAGGTAATTCTGACTCGGTCATGCCGATACTCCAGCTTGCACTTTCGCGCACAGGACCATTTCCTCATTTTAACGTCAATATGAAAAATCATCGATGATTTGCAAAATTGGAGAAAACACCACAGATCGTGGTTGACTCGCATAATTTGCTATGACACGCTCATATCGTCGACCTTGGCCTCGATCCCCAAATGGCTTCAGCATGGTCCGAATTCGCAAGGCAATGGTGTAGTTGATGAATAGTTTTGAGCGGCGCGAAGATGCACGGCTGGTCAGGGGTACCGGACGCTTCGTTGACGATGACCATTCGGTAAGTCATCTTCATCTTGTTTTTGTAAGATCACCTTACGCACACGCGAATATTATTTCGATTGACCTTGCGGCTGCGCTAGCAATGGAAGGTGTCGTTACCGCCTTCACGGGTGAAGACGTCAAGGCGCTGACGGTTCCGTATCAGGAGTTTTCGCAAGGTCCGCTTGGGCCGATCATCGACTATGGCATTGCTGTCGAAACGGTGAAATTCCAAGGCGAGCCCGTTGTTTGCATCGTCGCCCGCTCACCCGAAATTGGGGTCGACGCAGGCGAGTTGGTGCATATCGAATACGAACCGCTGCCGGTGGTCATCGACGTCGAAGACGCGATCACTGACAATGTGGTGATACATCAGGAGTCCGGTACGAATCTGGTCTGGCGCGGGAAGTTCGACTGGGGTGACGTCGATGGAGCATTTGCCTCAGCGGCCCACGTCATCGACATTGACAAGCTCTATTTCCATCGTTTCTCGAGCACGCCGCTCGAATGCTGCGGCGTGATCGCGCGATGGGATCGGGATGACGGCGTCGATTTTCTGACCGGTCTGATGCAGCCCGGTATCACGCAGCAATACATTGCGCCTGTCCTCGGGCTGCCGCCGGAGAAGATCCGCATCAGGACACGCGACATCGGCGGGGCCTTCGGTGTCAGGCAGGGCATCTTCACTTACATGACCTTAGCGGCGATCGCCTCGCGGAAGGTCGGCGGTCGATCGGTGAAGTGGGCGGAGACGCGCAGCGAGCATCTCGTCAGCAGCTCACATGGCAGCGACCGTACTTTTCTGAACACACGTGTTGCGCTCGACGAGAACGGCGTCATCCTTGCTATCGACTCGACGCATATAGACGACGGTGGTGCCTATCCGCGCTACGAGCCGTTAGGCGGCGTGATCTGGTCCCAGGTCGCGCCAGGCAACTATCGACTCCAGAACCTGCGCATCGATTTCAGCCAGGTGTCCACCAACAAATGTCCTACCGGCTCCAATCGCGGTTACTCGCGCATGCAGCATATCTGGTTCCTTGAGCGCGTGGTGGACATCTGCGGTCATCAGCTCGGTATCCCTGCCGATGAGATTCGTCGGCGCAACTACGTTCCTGAAATGCCTTGGACGACGCCCAACGGCTGCGTCTACGACAGCGGCGACTATGCGAAAATGCTGGAATCCGCCAAGGCGCTTGTCGGATGGGACGAATGGCGTGCGAAGCAGAAGACGATGCGCGCCGAGGGCAAGCTGATCGGCATCGGCATCGGCACGACGCTCGATTCCGGCACCAACAATTTCGGCCAGTCCAAAATCATCACGCCCTATTCGCCCTTCTCGGGCAATTCAGAAGGGGCAGGGGTCCGTATTGACGGCGGGGGCATGGTGAACGTAGCGATGGGGTCGGTGCCGCAAGGCCAGAGCCACGAAACCGTGGCGGCCCAGGTGGTGGCTGCCGAACTGGGCATCCCACTCGAATTCGTTCATGTCGAAAGCGGATTTGACACGCAGCGCGACGTTCACACGCCTTTTTCTGGCACCTATGCGAGCCAGTTCGTGGTCAGCTCGCTGTCGGCTGTGCATGGCGCGGTGGACAAGCTGAGGGCCGAACTGGTCGAGCTGGCTTCGATCGTGACGGGCAATGATGTCGCCGGACTCAAGGTCGGGACCGTCGACGGCCAGCCGGTGGTGATGACCGAAGACGGGTCGACCGCGCTCACCTTCGGGCAATTGTGGGCGCGCCTCTACCTGGAAGGCGGTACGCTGCCGAAGGAAGCGGGGCACCTCACGCTTGCCTGCAAGCACGTCTACCGTCCGCCCTTCGAGATTCCGGACCTGGATCGAAAATACGGCAACCTGACGCTGACCTATGCCGCGCAACTGCATGTCGTGGTCGTCGAGATCGATCAGTTGACGTCGGCCGTGCGTATCCTGGACTATGCGGCGATGGACGATTGCGGACGAGTGATAAACCACACGATCGTGAGAGGGCAGGTCAACGGCGCCATCGCCCACGGGATTGGCGCGGCGCTGATGGAAAGCTTGCGCTACGACGAAAACGGCAACCTGCTTACGGCCACTTTCAGCGATTACACGCCTATCACCATCATGAACATGCCGCGGGTCAAGCTGGGCAACATGGAGTCGCCTTCGCCCTTCACGTACAACGGCGCCAAGGGCATGGGTGAGGGTGGCGGCTGTGCGCTGCATGCACTCTCGTCCGCGCTTCAGGATGCCCTTGCAAACAATGGAATTGTCGTCCAGCGCTCGCATTATTCCCCGAGCGAACTTTACGACCTCATCTCATCCCACATTGGGAGCGCTGTTGTGCGCAAGCGTACGGCTGCTGTTGGCTGCAGTGAATCAGCGGTCTGCACGATTGAACAGCACGAAAGCCCGCTACAATGAAGTCGGTGACCATGGCGTTTAGAGACGATCTTGGGTCCGACCAATTGGTCGATGTGTTGCGCGGCAACATAATACGCTGTGTGTTGAAGCCTGGTTCGCGGCTGGTACTCGATGAACTAAAGGCACGTTTTGGCTTCGGAGCGAGTCCGCTTCGGGAAGCTTTGATGCAACTTGTTGCTGAAGGCCTGGTGGTATTCGAGGCCAACAGGGGATTTCGCGTGGCGCCCCTATCTAAAGCCCATTTTGACGATGTCGCGCGCGTCCGCACGGCCCTCGACGTGACCGCCGTGACTTGGGCGCTTGAGCACGGATCGATCGAATGGGAGGTCAAGCTGGTGGGCGCGTTTCATCGCCTCGCCAGCCTGCGCAAGTCCTCCGAAACGACCATGGAGGGTGAGTGGAGTGCAGCACACCGGTCATTCCACAGCGCCCTCGTTTCCGGATGCGAATCGCCAACACTGCTGCAGCTTACGGCTTCTGTGTTCGACCATATCGAACGCTACATCGCGCTTTCGGTAACCCTGGAGGGAACGATCCGCGACGGCATGATGGAGCATGAAGCCATCATGAAGGCAGCCTTAGACCGAGACCTCGCGAAAACGCTGGATCTTCTTCATGCCCACAACAGGCGCACCGAAGACACGGTGAACGCATATCTGCTCGAAAACGGCGGAGAATGATTGTGGCGCAGACGGACAAGATGGTGGTGAACTTCGGGGCAGCGCTGGCTCGGCCATCAGTCGCTCCTCGGAGTTCATGACGCCGCCGACCGGAATCATCGGCTAATACTGGACGGCCCGATACCGAGTTAAGGGCAGTGAAGGCCGCCGTAATCAGCGGATGGCCGTATGCGTTTCTTCGGACCTTGTCGTCATGATCACCGACTGGACCGCTGGCACCGCATCCGCGTGTGCCTGGCGGCTCCGCATCTCGGCTGTCCTGAACAGGACCTTCCAAAGATATCTGCATCGATGGACGCTTTTGCGGCAGTTGTTCCAATCAACGCGGTGAAACTCGGAACCATCGAGCCAAAGTTGGCCGTGAGAGCGGTATGGGCAATGTGAGGTTGCCGCAAGGAGGACAGGAATGACGAGCTTTGACGCAATCCTCGTAGGCGGCGGCCACAACGCGCTGGCCTGTGCGGCGCATCTCGCGCAACGCGGCTGGAGGGTTGGGGTGTTCGAGCGCAACGCAGTCTGCGGCGGCGCGGTGCGGACCGAGGAACTCACACTTCCTGGCTATCGGCACGATCTCGGCGCGATGAACCTGAACCTTTTCGCCGGTTCTGCCTTCTACCGCGCCTATCAGGAGAAGCTCGCCGTGGCAGGCCTTGCCTTTGCGCCTGCAGCTGATTGCTTCGCCAGCGTCTTCCCGAATGACAAGTGGTTCGGTGTCAGCAGCGACCTAGACCGGAATCTATCACGGCTCGCAAATCTCTCGCACCGCGATGCCGAACAATGGCGCCGGCTCGCCGAGCGGTTCCCGAAAGACTCTGGGCCGCTCCTACGCCTGCTTGGATCGCCGATGACGGCCTGGGGGCTGACGGCAACTGTGTGGGCAATTTGGCGTGCCAAGGGAGTGCGAGGTTCGCTCGAGATGTTGCGGTTCCTGCTCTCCTCCTCTCGTGAGTGGCTGGATCAAACCTTCGAGAGCCCCGAAGTGCGAGCGACCATGGCAGCCTGGGGAATGCATCTGGATTTTGCTCCAGACGTTCCCGGCGGAGCGATTTTCCCTTATCTGGAATCCATGGCCGGCCAGGCTTTTGGAATGGTGTTGGGCAAAGGCGGCGCCGACACCATGATCAAGGCGATGGAAGCGCTGATCACCTCGGCGGGTGGCGTCATCCGTACCAATGCCGATGTCGCGTCGATCAGTATCAGCGGCAATCGCGCGACCGGCATTGCGCTTGCATCTGGCGAGCAGGTGATCGCCTCCAAGGTCGTCATCGCCGGCGTCACGCCTTCCGCGCTGCTTGGATTGCTCGGCGGCAGTTTAGGCGATGCTGGCTTCGACCAGGCCATGGGCAAGTTCAGACATGCGCCAGGCACCTTGATGGTGCATCTCGCGACGAAGGAGCTCCCGAATTGGCGCGCCGGCGAGGAGCTTCGCCGTTTTGCCTACGTGCACATAGCACCCTCGCTTGACCAAATGGCGCGTGTCTACCAGCAGGCGGTCGCCGGCCTCATGCCGGCGGAGCCGGTGCTCGTGGTCGGCCAGACGACCGCGATCGACCCCGGCCGGGCTCCCGATGGCAATCACATCCTTTGGATCCAGGTGCGCATGCTTCCGAAGATCATCGAAGGCGACGAAGCCGGCACTATCGATTCACGCGACTGGCGTTTGGCCAAGGAAGCCTACGCGGACCGCGTCGTTGCCATCATTGAAAAGCACGCACCTGGGTTTACGGAAACGATAATGGCGCGCGCGGTCTTTTCGCCGCTCGACCTGCAGGCAATGAATGTCAACCTAGTCGGGGGCGACGGTCTGGGCGGTAGCCACCATCTGGCGCAGAACTTTCTTTTTCGTCCGGCAGCGGGTCGCGCCAACGGCAGCACCCCCGTCCGCAATCTTCATCTGGTCGGCGCGTCCGTCTGGCCGGGAGCAGGTGTTGGCGCCGGATCCGGCTTCCTGCTGGCCCAAAAACTCGCCGGAAAGTGAGCGGGAGCGCTCCCGACGAGGCCGATGGTTGTTGCATTCAACGCAAAGACCAAGTTTTCCAGCCGCATTGTCCGACCCCTTGGAACAACTAAGATTGCCGAAAAAGCAGCGTGTGGCATGGCCTTGGCCAAGGTCTCATCAGACAGGCGCGATATCGGAAGGCTGCTTCGGTACGCAATAACGACAGGGGAACCAAGATGCTAATCAACAGACGAAAAGTACTCGGCTACGGCGCAGGTGCGCTCAGTGCAGCGACGCTAGGTATGCCGAACCTTGTTCGAGCCCAGTCAAGCGACCTCACGATCGCCTATAACGTGAACCTTCCATCCTGGGATCCGACAGCCGGTCCGTCGTCCGTCAACCCGACCATTCAGGGTCTCTATCAATCTGTGTTCGACCAGATCATCCTGCAGAAGCCCGACCTGTCGCTTGACAAGGGGCTGATCACGCAGTGGGGCTGGAGCGATGACCGCAAGAAGGTCATGATGACCATCCGTGACGGGGTGACCTGGCACGACGGGTCGCCCTTTACCGCCGAGGACCTTGCCTGGTCGCTCGACCGCGCCGGTAAGGACGAGACAGGCAACCCGATCCAGTCGATCTGGAAGACGGTCACAAACTTCAAGACCGACGGCAACAAGGTCACCGGCGACGTGGTGACGTTTGACCCAACGTACTTCAAGTGGATGTCGTTCCTGACCGGTTATGTTCTTCCGAAGGCTTACTATCAGAAGGTCGGACCGGAAGGCTTCGAGGCAAAGCCGATCGGAACCGGCCCCTATATGGTCGACAAGTTCGAGCGCAACGCTTTCGTGCGGCTGAAGGCGAACCCTCACTACTGGGGTGGCAAGCCAGCTTTCGAAGATGTCACAATTCGATTCGTGACCGACACGGCAAGTCGGGTGGCTGAGATCGAATCCGGGTCTTCGCAAGTGACACTCGAAATTCCCTATGAGGAGTATGACCGACTGATGGCCGCAGGCAATCTTGCGGGCTCGTGCAAGAATGTCTCCGACATCGGGATGGTTTTCTTCAACAACAAGGACGCCATGCTGGACAGGAACGTCCGCCAGGCGGCGGTGATGGCCGTTGACAAGAAGCTGCTGGTCGACCGCCTGCTGCGCGGCTACGGACGGCCGCTCGATACGTTGCAGACACCGGAATACCTGGGGTTCGATCCGTCCATCAAGGTGGAACACAACCCGCAAAAGGCAAAGGAACTGCTCGCGGCTTCAGGCTATTCCACAGAAAAGCCGGCGAAATTCGTCATTCAGACAACGAAGGGCTTCAAGCCGAAAGACTATGAGATGATCCAGGCGATCGTCGGGATGTGGCGCAAGGTCGGCATCGAGGCGACGATCGAAGTCTACGAGGTCGCCAAGCATTTCGAACTGCGGGCCGCGCATAAGCTGGCGACTGCCGCTTTCTACAACTGGGGCAATTCGATGGGCGATCCGTCTAGCTCGACCGGTTTCGCCATGTTCGGCCCGAGCCCGGGCTCGTCATGGAAGACCGATGATCTCGATGCGAAGATCGGGCCGCTGTGGGGCGAGATGGACGAGGCAAAGCGCATCGCCGGCTGGAAGGCGGTCGACAAGTACATCGCCGAACAGGCTTACGTGCTGCCGTTGATCCAATACGCCCAGCCGATCATTCATTCGAAAAAGGTGAATGTCGTACCGCATGTTTCCGGCGCGCTCCTCCCAGCGCTCATGACGCCGGCGGCCTAAGCCGCCGACGTCATGAGTTTTCGTGCCGGCTGGAATGCCCCCCATTCGGGGGGGCAATCCGCTCGGCTATGCTTGGCACTTCTGAAACAGCCATATCCTTGTCACTTGTCCGGACTTCACAACATGATCCTGAACCGAATGGTTCTACGGTTGCTAACGATCGCCATCACGCTTCTGGGTGTTTCAGTCGTGGTCTTCGTCATTATCCGCGTCGCGCCCGGCGACCCGATCGCCATGATGCTCCCGCCCGGAGCCACCCAAGCCGACATTGATCGCCTGCGCGCCTTCTACGGTTTAGACAAGTCGTTGGTGGAGCAGTACTTCATCTGGGTCTCCAGCGTATGGCATGGCGACTTCGGCACATCGATCTCCTTGCGCCAGGATGTCATGACGCTGGTGCTCTCCAGGCTCCCGGCGACGCTTGAACTGTCGACGTTTGCGCTACTGATCGCGCTGCTGATCGGCGTGCCTCTTGCTGTTCTTGGCACGCGCGAGCAGGGCACCGCCGCGGAGGGGGCGATCGACGTCGCCAACGGCGCCGTGCTGTCCATTCCTGATTTCTTGTGGGGGCTGGTGCTGATCCTGCTGTTCGGCGTTCTGGCCCCCATCTTCCACATATCGGGCCGAGTCTCGCCCAACCTCAATCTACAGTTTTCGACGCAATTCTATCTGATCGAGAGCATCGTGCGGCTGCGCTTCGACGTAACGCGAGATCTGATGGGCCACATGGTCCTGCCAGCGCTGGCGCTGGCGCTGCCACTGGCGGCAATCATTTCGCAGTTGCTGAAGATGTCGCTTAAGGAGGTGATCACGCTCGACTACGTGACGCTGGCGCGGGTCAAAGGCTTTTCGGAAACGCAGGTGATCCTGCGCGAGGCGTTGAAGAACGCAGCTTTGCCAACGCTGACCCTGGTCGGCGTGCAATTCACCTTCCTCATTGGCGGCACGGTCATCGTCGAGCGGCTGTTTTCCTATGAGGGCCTCGGCAACATGGCGATCGACGCCGTCATCAACCGCGACCTGCCGCTGATCCAGGGCATCGTGCTGGTCTTCGCGCTGCTGTTCGTGCTGATCAACCTCAGCGTCGACATGATGTATGCGCTGCTCAATCCGAGGCTGCGCCATGGATGAGGGCCGTGCTCGAAGGCGAGGTGTGTCGCCACGTCTGTGGCTGGCCGGCGGCTGGCTGCTGCTGGCGCTGCTGGCCGCGATCTTCGCGCCGCTGGTCGCACCGCAGGATCCGCTGGCGCAGGACCTGATGCTGGAACGGCTGCCGCCGTTCTGGCTCGATGGCGCCGAACCCGGCTATTGGCTGGGCACCGACAGCCTCGGCCGGGATTTGTTGTCGCGACTGATCTTCGGCGGCCGCATCGCTTTCATCGTCGCCTTCGCCGCGGCCATCGCCGCCTGCCTGGTCGGCTCGACGCTGGGGCTGATCGCAGGCTATTTCGGCGGCTGGGCGGACCGCATCATCTCGCGCATCGTCGATGTCTGGATGGCCTTTCCGCCGGTGCTGTTCGCCATCCTGCTGGTGGCGGTGCTCGGCACTGGCTTGAGCTCCGTTATCCTCGCCATCGCCATCATCGACTGGACGCGCTTTTGCCGGGTGATCCGCGCCGAGGCGATGGGCCAGTCGCGGATGGATTATGTCGAAAATGCCCGCATCGCCGGCTATGGCCGCATCGGCATCATGCTGCGCGAAGTGCTGCCCAATGTGGTGCCGTCGATCGTCGCACTTCTGTCGCTGGAAATGGGCATCGCTGTCATCGTCGAGGCGATCCTGTCCTTCGTCAATCTGTCGATCTCGACCGACGACCCGACCTGGGGCGGCATCATCGCCGAGGGCCGGCTGTCGATCCACCAAGCCTGGTGGGTACTGGTGTTCCCGCTGATCACGCTGATCCTGACCGTGCTGTCGTTCAGCCAGTTCGGCGAGGCGTTGAAGACGCGCTTCGATCCGGTGCTGCGATGAGCGCCTGCCTCGACATCCGGGATCTGAGCGCCGTGCTGCCCAACGGCCAGCGCGTGCTGCGCTCGGTGTCGCTTGCCGTCCAGCCCGGCGAGGTGCGTGCGCTGGTCGGCGAGAGCGGTGCCGGCAAGACGATGATCGGCAAGGCGGTGCTCGGTGTGCTGCCGTCGAGCGTACGCATCGTCGAAGGCGACATGCGGCTCGAAGGCGAAGACCTTGGCAAGCTGCAGCCGAAGGCGCGGCGCACGCTGATCGGCGCACGCACGGCGCTGATCCCGCAGGATCCGCTGACCGCGCTCAACCCGTCGCGGCGCATCGGCTCGCAGATGACCGACCGGCTGGTGCGCATCCTCGGCTGGAGTGGCGAGAAGGCCGATACCCGTATCCGGCAACTGCTCGACGAGGTGCAGATCCGCGATCCCGACCGTGTGCTGAAAAGCTATCCGCATGAGCTTTCCGGCGGCATGCGCCAGCGGGTGCTGATCGCTGCCGCCTTCGCCGCCGAGCCAAGGCTGATCGTCGCCGACGAGCCGACAACCGCACTCGACGTCACCGTGCAGAAGCAGATTCTTCGCTTGATCGCTGCGTTGCAGCGCGAGCATGGCACGGCGATCCTGTTCGTCACCCATGATCTCGGCGTCGTCGCCAAGATCAGCCAGAAGGTGTCGGTGCTCTATGCCGGCAAAGTGGTGGAGGAAGCCGAGACGGCTGCCCTCTTCGCCGCCCCGCAGCACCCCTACACACGGGCGCTGATGGCGGCGACGCCGCGCTACACCGATCCCTTCGCCTCGCTGAAGCCGGTGGACGAGGCGGTGCTGGCCGGGCTAGCCGCCGAAATCGCCGCCGCCGATCAGGCCTGGAGGCGCCCGCATGGCTGAGCCGCTGTTTTCCGTGCGCGGGCTGAAGGTGGCGCTGCCCGACATGACGCGCAAGCCGCTGATCGGCCGCGCGCCGCTGACCGAGATCCTGAAAGGCCTGGATTTCGACCTGCCCAGAGGCTCGGTGACCGGCATCGTCGGCGAGTCCGGCTCGGGCAAGTCGACGCTCGGCCGTGCTCTGGTGCGGCTGCTGGAGCCGAGCGCCGGCAGCATCAGCTTCGAGGGCCGCGACATCACCCATCTGCCGGAGGCGGAGTTGCGGCCCCTGCGCCGCAATCTGCAGATGATCTTCCAGGACCCGATGTCGTCGCTCAACCCACGCCGCACCATTGCCAGCATCATCGCCGCGCCACTCAAGCAGAACGGCCTCGGCGACAATCTGAAAGCCCGCGTCGCGGAAGCGCTGCATCGCGTCGGCCTGCAGCAAAGCTTTGCCAGCCGCTACCGTCACGAACTGTCGGGCGGGCAGCGCCAGCGCGTCGGCATTGCGCGTGCGCTGGCGCTGTCGCCGAAGTTTGTGCTGGCCGACGAGATCGTCTCCGGCCTCGACGTCTCGACGCAGGCGCAGATCCTCACCCTGCTGGAAAAGCTCGCGGCCGAGATGGGCCTCACCGTCGCTTTCATCAGCCACGATCTGTCGGTCATCCGGCGGCTGTGCCGGCAAGTCATCGTCATGCGCGAAGGCGTGATCGTCGAGGCCAGCGCCACCGACGCCCTGTTCGAAAGTCCGAAAGAAGCCTACACGCGCGACCTGCTGGCCGCCATTCCGCTGCCAGAAATCGACCCGGACTGGCTGCACCCGCTGGCAGAGGCCCGGGCATGAATTCCAGCCGCACGCCGAACAGCGGGCTTCGGAAGTGCGCCATAACGAGTGGGCCCGCTAACGGAGGGGTAATATGAAAAAAGCAATTGCCGGCACGATGTTTGCCATCGGCTTGTTTGGCTCGATGGCAGTGGCTTCGGCGGATTCAATGCCCGGCATGCGCGGGCACGATCACACTGGCATCACGGTTCCCGACATGAAGCAGGCAGTCGACTTCTTCACAGAGGTGGTCGGCTGCAAGAAGGCGATGTCGTTCGGCCCGTTTTCCGATGACAAGGGCACCTTCATGCAGGATCTGGCCGGCGTTGACCCGAAAGCGGTTATCGAGCAGATCACGCAACTGCGCTGCGGCTATGGATCGAATATCGAGCTGTTCAAATACACGGCACCGGACCAGAAGGACCTGCATGCCAAGAACAGTGATATCGGGGGCTTCCACATAGCTTTCTACGTAGACGACGTCGCGGCCGTGAAGGCCTATCAGCAGGCCAAAGGCGTAGCAACGCGCCTCGGGCCGCTGCCTGTCAAAGAGGGTCCCGCGGCCGGCCAGACCATTATCTACTTCCAGGCGCCGTGGGGGCTGCAGCTGGAAGCGATCAGCTATCCCTCGGGCATGGCCTATGAGAAGAGTGCGGAGACGGTCCTCTGGAGCCCGAAAGAGCCAGCAAAGTGATGGGCTGAATATGGTTCGGCTTGAGGTTTGCCCTTGAGCCGAACTCCTGATTCTTGCGAAAACCGCGCCTACTGACCCAAGTATCCGCCCTGTCCGACCCGTTTCCGTGAAATCAGGACCACTCTGACCGGCCTACCAGCTCAGTCCCTTCGAAATCAATTGGTCTTCGATCCGGATGATAGGGGGCCGCAGCAGTCATGGACCGCCCTCGCTCAGACGCTCGATGGTCGCCTGCATCGAGGTTTCTGCATTCAATTTGTTCGCAGAACGGCAGCTTGGAATTTCTACTGTCGTTGCTCAACCTTAATAGCCAAAGCGGACGATGAATATGGTTGCCGGAGAACCGAATGACGTCAGATTAAAAAATGTCGACGGTCAATGGATTGTAGGTCGTCGAAAATGGGAAAGTAACGCGGCATTCATTCAAAGCTCAAGCGGCTGCCGAGAGTTACGCCGAATTCCAGCGCATCAAGCTCGGCCTGCCTGGAAGGCCACCAATTTGGGAATAGAACCTGCTCGATGAGCGCTCCGAGAGGGTTTGCTAGACATAGGGCAGGGCTGCATCGCGGCTGAACCACCAATTTGAGGAGGGGCTTCTCGAAGCTACCTGCCTGCTGGAATCGCCCGCTCTACGGCCACATTCGTCGCCCCGATCATAGGGATAATCCAGGACATCATGCTCCGAAGCGAACCCAGGGTAGATCGCAGGTCAAGGGGTGGCATTGCGTAGCAGGTGTTCGAGCGTTTCGATCAGGGCGAGCGCACTCGCCGGCAGGCGGCGACCGTTGCGTTTGATGATCTGCACACGGCTCGCCTGCAACAGGGGGTCATCGATGGGCACGGCGACAAGGTCGCTTTTGGTCAGATGCTCCGGCACCGACGTTACCGAGAGCACAGTCGCGCCGAGATTGGCAACCACGCAGTCGAGGATCGTCTGGATCGAATTGCTTGTCATCACAACGGGTATCCGGCGGCCCGTCTGTTCCTGAATTTCGGCTAGCTGTTGACGAACGCGGAACCCGATGTCGGGAAGGATAATCCTGTGGCCGGCGAGCTCATCCAACGAAATGCTGGCGCGTCCCGCCAGCGCGTGTTCGGGCCGGCAGATCAGGCAGGTGGGCTGTGAGAAAGAATTAATGACGCGTATCCTTGGATCGCCGGTCGGCCCCATGACGACACCAAAATAGCATTCATCCTCGGCCACCAGCGGGATGATTTCCCGCGAAGACAGGCTGCGAACCGAAATCGAGATCTGGGAGTAACGTTTCGAAAAACTTGCCAGCGCCTCAGCGAAGATCGTCCGCAACAGTCCAGTCCCGATCGCCACGTCGAGATGGCCGCTGCGCAAGCCCTTCAGGTCGTCGAGTTCCGTGAGTAAAGTCTCTCGCTGTGAAGCTCGATCGCGGTAGTATTCCAGAACACGCGCCCCGGCCGCCGTCAGGCGCACGACGTGACGCCCTCGCTCGATAAGATCGATGCCGAGCTCTTCCTCGAGGCTGGCTATGTGCCGACTGATCGAGGAAGGGGCAATGTCCAACGATTCGCTGGCCGCGCGCATCGTGCCGAGCCTGTAGGCTCGATACAGATAGTCGATGCGTTCATCCTTGAACTCCCGCGACGTCTTGCTCTCAAGGGAGATATCGGACTTTGCGCCAATGCTCCTCGTCGATTTCAGTGGTTTCTCCTAACTCTGCAATTCGGCTGGTAGTCGCCGGTTATCCGGTGGTTTTGCCGCCGAAGAAGTCCTTGAATGACGCCGCGCCCCTCGCAACCAAACCAGGCTGGACAGCAGCCTTGCCTCCCGGAGGTCCGCCGAGCGCGTTTTGGGCAGCCTGCGCGAGCGATTTGATTTGCCGATTCGCCAAGGGGATGAGGATGCCCTGCGCCAACGATGCGAGTTTGCCGCTAACGATCGCTTCGACCGTCCAGTTGACACGGCTGCCAACCCCGAGCGGCTCGATCTCAAACGTCATCTTGGCGTCCATTATGCCCAGCGCATGACGGCCACTCAATTGATATTTGACGAATGTCGGGCGCTCGGCGCCGATACGCTTGGTCTGGACATCTGATTTTCCGCGGATCTGTGGCACGCCGACTTCGAGGGTTACCGTGAATTCGGTTTCGGACGTCTTAGTGAGCCCCTTGAAGTAGGGGAGGATCGGCGCGAACTTGTCCGGGTCGGTTATGAAATCATAGACTGCTTCGGGCTCGGCTGCGGCCTCGAACTGCCCGTTCAGATTAACGTTCATTACTAGTTCTTTCCCATCTGGGATGCAGCGAGTACTGCATCGACTATTGGCGTGTAGCCCGTGCAGCGGCACGTGTTGCCGGCGAGACCCTTGCGAACCGCCATTTCATCAGGGTTGGGATTCTCGGCAAGCAGCGAGGTTGCCGAGATCAGGAAGCCGGGCGTACAAAAGCCGCATTGCAGCGCATGATTTTCAGAAAAGCACTTCTGGAGGACGCTGAGTGTGCCGTCCTTGGCCGCAAGTCCCTCCACGGTGCGAACCGTCTTACCGTCGGCCTGGACAGCCAACAACGTGCAGGATTTGGCCGCGCGCCCGTCCAGGAGAACTGTGCATGCTCCGCAATAGCTGGTGTCACAGCCAATGTGGGTGCCGGTCAGTTCGAGTGAATGCCGAAGGAATTCGACCAGCAGCATCCGGGGTTCGACTTGCGCTTCTATGGCCTTGCCATTGACCGTGAGCCGGATTGTCTTCTTGTGCGTGTTCATGGCGTGCGGACTATCCATAATAGTGGTGGGTATCCCTGACCTCGATGCCGGCTCGCCGGCGTGCGATGACATCGAACGCGCGAATGACAAGACCGCGTGCCAAATTGCGCTTGTAGGCTTCCGAGCCCTTGTTGTCGGAAAGCGGCTCAACGAATTGTGATGCCGCGTCGCCGATCAGCTTTGCAAGTGCTTCATTGAACACCTTGCCGGCGGCGATCTCGTTGGCCGCGTCGAACGGCAGGGCGGTGAGGCCCAGGCAGCCGAATCCGATTCTCAGCGAACGGACAATGTCGCCGTCCAGATTGACCTGCAGGGCGCAGCTGGCGGTCGGATATGCCGGCGCCGAGCGCTTGAAGGCAACGAAGGTCCCGAACCCGTCGAGCGATTCACGCGGAATAGCGATGCGCGTGATGATCTCGCCCATGGTGAGCGCGGGCGTATAGGCGTCCGCCAGGAGAGTGCGTATCGACTGCACACGGGTGCCCTCGGAGCCCTCGCAGAGAGCTACGGCGTCAAGGGTCGTCAGCAAGGCCGGCCAGCAAGCGCAGGGATCAGCCTCGGCGATGCTTCCGCCGATGGTGCCCATGTTGCGGACCTGGGCGTCGGCGATGCCCAGCGCGCAGTCCTGAATGATGGCAAAGGTCTTGGCCGCCTCTGACTTGCCCGCAACCCCATGCCGCGTGAGCGCGCCGATCTCGATCAGGTCGTCGCCGAGCGTCACCTCGTCCGCGCCTTGGATGCCGGTGAGATCGATAAGGAGTTTCGGCGCGAGAAGCCGGAGCTTCATCATCGGAATCAGAGTCTGGCCGCCAGCCATCAACTTGGCATCGGACCCTCCGTCTACCAGCGCAGCGGATGCTTCCGAGAAGCTTGCCACTTTGATGTAGTCGAAACGGCTTGGATACATGCGCGACCTCTGCCACTTGTTTAGGCCGATTTAGCCACCGAACAGACCGGGTATCAATGCAGCCACGTGTCTTGTTGGTTGCGCCGGCTGCAATGCGAATGAATGCGCATTGCGCAACAAATTGTCCGAACGCCGGCATCGAATGGCCGCTTAGGCCTGTCGTATATCCAATTCAAGACAACGACGATGCCGTGGCATTCAACCTGTAACAACGCTGGGAATTTTGTAATGACGTTAGCGCCGGATGGCCTCGAGCTTGGTCCGATCGGAGATAAGATCATTTTTGAAAACAGCCAGGTCCGGGTATGGAGCCTGGAACTGGCGCCGGGCCAACTCCAGCGCTGGCATGAACATCACCATACCTACCTCGTCATCCCGATCACGGCAGGCGAGAACGTGATGGAATTCGTCAGCGGCCGCGTCGTGAACACACACGAGCAGCCGGGGCAGGCGCTCTACAGGCAGCCGGGCGAACCGCACCAACTGCGCAATACGAGCACCTTCCACTATCGAAATGTCTTGGTCGAACTCCTCGACCAGCCGAAGGCCGCCGTCTAGGCGATCCCGCAAAACAAACGAATAACGGAAACAGCAAATGGCGAGTTCTGACGCAACCATTCCAGGCACGCCAAACGGCATGCCTCCACTCGAAGAATTGCTCGTGAATACCAACGAGATGGAATGGCGGGCGAAGTCGTTGCCCGGCGTTTTTGAGAAGATGCTCTGGCGCGATGAGGCAACCGGCGCCTCGGTTGCCCTCATCAAATTCGCCAAAGGCGCCAGCATCCCTTCGCCGCATATGCACGCTTCGAACCAGATGATGTTTTGCCTATCTGGGCATTACGAATACACGTCGACCGGCGTGACGCTGAGGGCGGGCTCCTTCTATCTCAACCCCAAGGGCAATGTTCACGGCCCGACGCTCGCTCATGAAGAGACGGTCGTCGTGGAAATTTACGACGGCCCTCATTATCCGAAGATGCCGGACTGGTATACGGACGAGCAGGACGCACGATGACGAAGCGCCGTGTGCCTGTCGCCGATCTCGTCGCGTTCGCGGCGTCGCTCTTTGCCACGAAGGGCGTGCGGCCCGACGATGCCCGCTACGTATCGCAATGCCTTGTGTTGGCGGATCAGGAGGGTGTCCCGTCCCATGGCGTCATGCTCGTGCCGATGTACCTATCGCGGCTAGAGGCGGGCTCGGTTGATGCCAAGTCACAAGGCCAGGTGGTCTCACGCCAGGGCGGCGTTGCCGTCGTCGACGCGGAAAACGGGCTAGGGCAATTGACTTCTCGAACGGCTATCGTCCTAGCGCTGGACGGCGCCCGCGAGCATGGCCTCGGCGCGGTCGCGGTCAGGCGTGGCTTCCACTTCGGCACAGCCGGGCATTGGGCGAGCGAACTTGCTCGGGCAGGCTGCGTCGGCATCGTCCTTTCCAACACTCGTCCGCTGATGCCGGGTGTCGGCGGGGCCGAGCCACTCGTAGGTAACAACCCGCTGGCAATCGCGGTGCCTGCTCCGGATGAGCCAGTCGTCCTCGATATGGCGCTGAGTGCCGCCGCGATGGGCAAAATCAGAATCGCCGCCGCTGCCGGCCGCGCCATTCCCGGGGACTGGGCAACCGACAAGAACGGCGTTCCCACCACCGATCCCGCCGCCGCCATCGAGGGAATGCTGCTGCCCGCGGCTGGCCCGAAAGGCTTTGGACTGGCGGTGATGATTGATCTGCTTGCTGGCGGCCTTTCGTCCGGTGGCGTCGGCTCCGCGATCAAGCCTTTGTATGGTGATCCAGGCCAACCCTATGACTGCGCGCATTTCTTCCTTGCAATCCAGGTCGGTGCGTTCCGCTCGCCTGCGTCTTTCGAGGGACTGGTCGGCGAGGTGGTAGAGCGCATCCGGACCTCGCGCCCGGTTGATCCTGCTTCTCCAGTAATGGCGCCGGGCGATCCCGCCAACAATGCGCGGCGGCTCGCCGAAAAGGACTGTCCTGTTGATCCGGCGACGCTGCGTAGCCTTGAGCAGGCGGCTCAGCGAGCCAACGTGCCATTTCCGTTTTCCATTCCAACCTAGCGAGGCCGACATGCCCAAGAAATCAATCACATCCAGCAAACTGGCAGTTCCGAACGGCCATTTTTCGCAGGCCAGCATCGCGGAAGCCAAGGGCAAGCTGCTATTCATCTCCGGCATGACTGCTCGCAAGGCAGACGGCACAATCGCAGGCATCGGCGACGTTTCAATCCAGACGCGCCAGGTTCTCGATAACGTCAAGGCGGCCGTGGAGGAGGCCGGCGGCACACTGGAGGACATCTGCCGGGTAGACGTCTATGTCCGCAACATCGAGCATTTTGACGCGATCCATAAGGTACGCCGCGAATATTTTCCGAACGAGGCCCCTGCGTCGACAATGGTTGAGGTCAGCAAGATGGTGAAGCCCGAATATCTGATCGAGATCAGCGCCATCGCTGTACTTTACTAATCGGAGTAGATCCTCAATGCGGTTTGCTTCCATTCGGCACAAGGATCGCGTCCTGCCGGCACTGATCGATCACGGCAAGGCTGTGCTTCTGGAGGATGTCGCTCCGGACGTCGTTGGCATCATTGAAATGGGCGCGCAAGGGCTGGCCGCCGCGAAGGCGGTGCTGGCGGACGCGTCACGCGCGCGCGTCGATGACTTTACCTTCGCCGCGCCGATTACGCGCTTCCGCCGTGACGTGTTGTGCTGCGGTTGGAACTACTGGGACCATTTCGAGGAAAGCAAGGGCAAACGCGAAGGCCAGGACGTCGACCGTCCCAAGGCGCCGACCTTCTTCACAAAGAGCCCTTCGACAGTCATCGGCCCCTGCGACCCAATCGCCTATGATCCTGGGATCTCCACCAAATGGGATTACGAAGCCGAAATCGCGATTGTCATAGGCAAATCCGGACGCAGCATTCCGCGCGCGCAGGCTTTCGACCACATCTTCGGCGTTACCTTGGCCAACGACGTCAGCCAGCGTGATTTGCAGCGCCGGCATGGCGGACAGTGGTTTAAGGGCAAAAGCATCGATGGCACGATGCCGCTCGGGCCGACCCTCGTCACGCTGGACGAAATTCACTTCGAGGACCTCTGGATCGAGTGCCATCTCAACGGCCAACGCGTTCAACATGCGTCTACCAGGCAAATGGCCTTCCCTATCGACGAACTGATCGCCGAACTTTCATTCGGCATGACGCTGTATCCCGGCGACGTGCTGCTCACGGGTACGCCGGCAGGCATCGGAAATGCGCGTGAACCGCCTGTCTTCATGGGCGAGGGGGATCGCGTTGTAGTATCGGCGGACGGCATCGGAAGATTGGACAACACACTAGTCCACGTGGACCTTCGCGGACAAAGCGACGTGTCGCTCGCCTGATATGCGCTTTTCGCAGTGGCGGCAGGTTGAGCGACATCATTGGGAGCGTTCGACCATGAACACCAACTTTGATTACATCGTCGTGGGTAGCGGTATCAACGCGCTCGTCTGCGCCGCCATGCTGGGCGGCAAAGGACAGCGCGTGCTGGTACTGGAACGCAATGACCGCATCGGCGGCTGCATGCGCAGCGACGAGATTACCGCGCCGGGCTTCGTCCACGACGTGATGGCAACGACCTTCATCCTGTTTGTGACCGGGCCCGCATATTCTGTGCTAGGACCCGACCTTGAGCGCCTTGGCGTCGAATTCTGCAACACTGATGTGCCGCATGCGGTGGTTCTACCCGACGGCCGACATCTAGTCATCCGGCGCAACCGGGATGACAATGTCCAGGCGCTGGACACGCTCGCCACGGGCGATGGCGCTAATTATCGTCAGGACATGGAAGGAATCGAGAAGGATGCGGCTTTGCTGTTCGGCCTGCTGGGCGGGCGCCTGTGGAGCTTCGCGACACTCAAGCTGCTGCTGGCGGAAGCCTGGCGGCGCGGGCCACTCGGGCTCAAAGCCGTGGTTGGCAATGCACTGACGCCGGCCCGTTCCTGGCTCGAGTCGAGCTACCGCTCCGATGTCGCCAGGGCTCTGTGGGCCCCTTGGTCGCTTCATGCTGGTCTTGGTCCCGAGGATGCCTTTTCTGGTCAGATAGGCAAAGTGATCGGGTTCTCGCTGGAGGCTGGCGGCTCGCCGATCGTCAAGGGCGGGGCGGGTAAGCTGCTCTCTGCCTTCTCGAAGCTTATCGCGGAGCGCAGCGGATCTATCAGGACGCAGGCAGACGTGGTGAGCGTGACCAGGACGGGAGGTCGCGCCACGGGAGTGCGCATTGCCTCGGGCGCGGAGTTTTCCGCTGCGAAAGGCGTCATCTGCTCGATGACGCCGACCCAGCTGTATGAAAGGCTGCTTGGCGGCGCCCAAGTCATGAACGAGCCCGATGCGGTCGCGAACTATCGCCACGGCAAGGGCAATTTCCAGATGCACTACGCACTCGACCGGATGCCGGCCTGGAAGAACGCCGAACTCGCCCAGGCCGCGGTGGTGCATCTCGCCTCCGGCATCGACGGGGTTTCCAAGGCTTGCAACGAAGCCCTGCGCGGTATGCTCCCGGAACTGCCGACGATCTGCGTTCAGCAACCGCATGTGCTTGACCCGTCGCGCTGCCCGCCCGGCAAGGCCATCTTGTGGCTGCAAATGCCGGAGGCGCCCCGCTTCGTCAAGGGCGATGCAGCCGGCTTGCTGGGTCCGCCGGAAGACGGACGGTGGACTGAGGGCTTGCGCGAGGCCTATGCCGATCGGGTGGAGGCTGTGCTTGCGGCGCATATTGACGGATTCCAAGAATCCGTAATGGCACGTCGAGCCTATTCGCCCGCCGATATCGAGGCCATGAACATCAATCTTGTTGGCGGCGATCCCTACGGCGGTTCCTCCACCATCGACCAAGCGTTGCTGTGGCGGCCGTTCAAGCACAGCGTCAACCACAAGACCGATGTCGAAGGTCTCTATTTGATCGGAGCCTCGACCCATCCAGGATCCGGGCTGGGCGGCGGTTCCGGCTTCCTGCTCGCGCAGCATCTGACGGGATGACGCGCACGACTAGGACCTGCCCGCCGCGCCTAGCCGGAATGCGAGCAAGCAGCTTAGGCGGTCCCAGGGACACTGACATTCACTTCTGGTGCTTTGCCTGGAATTCGTCGTGGTAGATGACTTCGTCGAAGCGCAGTTTAAACATGGACGAGGTCCATATTGCCCAGTTTACCGCATTGCTCAGAACGCTGGCCAAGTCGAACCCACAGCGTCAGATCATTATCGCGGTGCACGAGAAGCCGCTGTTCGAGTATCTCTCGCTCGAGCTCAGCCGCAGTGCCGATGGCCAGACGCTGATGAACTATCTGCCCCACGTCTTCACGCCGGACCAGGCGGTCGCGGCATGATCACCGCGAGAGCACAAGTCCAATCGATGAAGCGCCAGCGCCAACACGGACGGCATCGGGGTTCACCATTTGTGCCTAAAAAGTCGCATAAATGGCAGACTGGAATTGGCACACGCGTGACAGCCCAGCTAGGCGTTATCCAATCGCGCTCCACGGCAGCGGATACGCCGATAGCACCCATGATGGATGGCCATTTACGAGTCTCTGTGTGCAAAAAACGCACACGAAAGTTCCGCTTCTCTTCTTTTTTCGTTCCCACGATGAAGCCGCCGACAGCCCTATTTGGACGCTCTTTTGCCGACGATATTGACCGTTCCATTGCGGACGTTCACTGCGATATCCGTGCCCTTTGTGTCCGATACGGCGTCCAATTTGCCTGGGGTTCCTGGAAGGTTTTCGAACTTTCTGTCTTGCGACTCCCGTTGAGATGCGCGCGCTTCTGAAGGAGGTGGGGCTGTCTGGATCCGCTGTGGTGCAACTGGGTTCGAGTCGGTAGAGAGCTACCGCCAATACCGAGTTCGTCTGCTGACGGGACTTCGCAAGCGAGATCAGCAGAGTCAAATCCTGTCCCCGCAACGACCCCCTGGCCTCGGCGTGATCGCGGCTCGATGCGCTGGGTGAGCCTGTCGCGAGCAACAGGTTCGGGCGGGGTATGTCGATCGCCTAAGCCGCGTCACATAAACTGAACATCGTCCGTTTTGTGTGCCTGTCTACGGATCGTCAAGTTGGCCCAAGGCTGCCGTTCGGCAATGCGCCTCAAGTTGGCCATTGAACTTATCATGGCCGCCGTCCAGAAGCGGACATCCGAGCGGCTAGCCGCAATGGCACCTTTGCGCCCAACAGCGGCCACCTTCCCCTTGCTGGTGCACCCGCTTCTATTGGTTACAAGCATCGGAGCGGCCGTGGACAGGCTGCTACGCGCGTTACCCGGGCTACGGGGTCGAACTCGGTGCGGGGCTTATTTGGCGAAGCGGCTTCGGAATTCGGTAGTGGTGTTGCTGTGGGGGAAGGGTTCGGCCGGGATCGGCACGCCGAGAAAGGCGCACAGGTTCGGCCAGCCTTCGGCCACCTGATAGACCAGCAGGCGCGACGGCGGGAAAGCCGAGATCACTTCGGCGTTGTGGGCTTCGAGCACTTCGATAGCATGGGTTTCGTCGTCGAGACGACCGCTGAAAATTTTCGTCTCTATGACGGCCCGGCCAAAACTTTGCGGGTCGGAGGTCTGGCCCATGGTGTTGAAGATCGTGGCGCGTGCGCTCCTGTACCAGTCCTCGGGGTTGCGAACGGTGAGGATCAGCTTGGCGTCGGGGAAATACTCTGCGAGTTCGCGCCAGAAATAGGCCGTCGGCCAGTCGACTGCCGACTTGTAGCCGGCATAGACGACGTCCCAAGCCACCGGCTCGCCGCGCCCCGCGGCGCGGATCAGGTCGCGGTGCTCGGGGTTAGAGTTGACGTCCTCCATGTGAGGGCACGGCCCGAACCCGAGCATTTCAAGCGCCAGGTTCAGAGTGTGCGTGCCGGTGCGGCCGAACCCTGCCCCGATAACAGATAATGCCATGCAATCCTCCTGTGGCGGGAGCGGATCATAGATTGCAGAGGTTGGGAAGGGAGGATGGTCCTGGCGCTCACCCTGAGAGACCAAATCGGCATATCGAGCGATGCGCCGAACTCGCTCTGCCCGAAGGCTACATAGCGGGCCGGCCGGTTACGGCGTCGATAGCGATCCGAGCCGCAGGAACTAGGCGGCAGTCTTCGTTTCCAACATCATAGCCCCGACAAGGGTCGCTTCGGGGCAATTTCGGCCTCGGGCAGTAGGTGGTCGTATGTCCGCATTCTCGTTGCACAGCCCGGACGCTCCCTATCAGCTCCCGGCCCGGAGGGGGTCGTTGAATGGTCCTACAATTCGGATTCGACCGGTGCTCCTGGAAGCTTTTCGAACTTTCTAGGTCGCGCCTCAGCCCGAATTGCGGTTGCTTATGGATAAAGTGGGATTCGGGTTTTGGATAGCTATGAAGGCATCGACTTCTGGCGCGTGCGCCGGATAGCGCGTGGAGGCGACTAAGAAAGACGAGCAAGCCGAGGTTACCGAAGCTGCGGCCCAACCCTCCGCCCGACCGCCTCCCACGCCAGCTCGACCGGCGCATGCATAGGCTGCGCCAAGGCGCAAGCCGTGAGGGAAGGCTGTGGGATAACTCCTACTGCGGTAGCACCCCAACATGCGCCACCGCTTCGGCAGAGGGGTCATGGAGGGCCAGCAGGGCTAGCAGCGCGAACACTGATCCAACGAAGATAGCTCGGACAGGCTAGCAATATGATCCATTTTCGCAGGCTGCACGTGTTCAGGCGCGAATTTGGAATACGTCTGACTGCAATTGTGAAGCCGAATACTCGCTTACTTGCGGGGATCGAGCAGACTGCGGGCTACGTCTTCTATGTGCGTGCGCATAGCGGTTTCCGCTTGCAGGGCGTCGCGACCGCTGATGGCATCCAGAATGGTCTTGTGCTGCTGCGCATAGTGCTCCCGTCGCTCCGGCGTGAGTACAGCCTGACGCAGCTGGCTCCACGTCCTTTGCCGTCTTATCGCATTAAAGCTATCGAAAATTGAAAGCAGGAGTCGATTGCCCGTGACCAGACACAGTGCCCGGTGGAATTGCCCATCCCAAGACTCCCACGCTGCAGGATCTCCCGAGGCTCTTCCTTTCTGAACTAGTCCGAACATATCGGAAATTTGAAGTTCGCTCGCACGCAGCGCTGCCATTCGGGCGATCTGAGGTTCGATCGCTAGGCGTGCCTCTAGCGCCTCGGCCGGGCTCGTGTTTGCGGTAACGAACGACAGTTGTGTCGGTGCTTTCTCGGGACGCGAACCAGCAAAGGTACCCTGACCGACATGGCGCCAGATCCGTCCTTCCGCCTCGAGCCGATCAAGCGCCACCCGCAACCCCATTCGACTGACGTCAAGCTGCCGCGCTAGATCGCGTTCCGGCGGAAGCCGGCTCTGCGGCTGGAAACGGTTCTCACGCAGCATTTCGTCAAGCTTCTGGTGAGCGTAGTCGGACCTCTTCATACTAGACCATTCCGCATTGGCTTATTTTGATTGGCGAGCGCCCACTGTGTGTTGACAGGGCGCAAGCGTTGGGAAATAGATAATGAAACTCATAACAAGAACACTATCAACAAATAGACCAATAAGCAATGGTCCAAATCGTTGGGCCGATAAACAAGGGGAAGGTTGCCAGATGTCTCGTTTCTCCAAGAGTGCCGGTTGTGCCATCGCGCTCGTCTTCGCGGTTGGTGTTGCTCATGCGGCTGAGGTGGCGCCGCCAGCGGATATCGCCAAGGCGGGCAAGATCACGTATTGCGCCGAATTCGGGAACCCGCCGCTCGGTTTCTACGACGAAAACCAGGTTCTGGGCGGTATGGATGTCGATATCGGCACAGAGATCGGGAAGCGGATGGGGGTAAAGGTCGAGTGGAAGGAGACTGCATTCAGCGCGATCGTTCCGGCTCTCCTGGCGAAACAGTGCGATGCCATTCTGTCGCAGCTTTTCGACAAGCCGGCGCGCCGCGAGGTCGTCGACTTTGTCAACTACATGTATTCGAGCCAGTCGCTCTTAGTGGCGAAGGGCAACCCGAAGAATGTCAAGGGACTTGATGATCTTTCGGGTCTCAAGGCCGCAGTGGACAATGGCACGACGATCCAGAGCCTGCTGGACGAGCAGAACAAGAAATTCAAGGAAGCTGGAAAACCTGAGGTAACGGTCACGGTCTTCCCAAAGGATTCCGATGCTCGCCAGGCGCTGCAAATTGGCCAGGTGGATGCATACGGAACCACTCTCGAAACAGCTGCTTTCTTCCTCCAGAAAGCGGGCCATATTTTCGACATTGGCGGCGAGCCGTTCGCTAAGATCAAGACCGGAATCGCCACCCGCAAAGGTGAGGTCGAGATGCATGATGCCGTTCAGAAGGCCTTCGATTCGATGAGGGCCGACGGTACCTACAAGAAGTTACTCGCGAAGTGGGGGCTCGAAGGGGACGCAATCGAATAGGCGGCCTTCATGAACTTCGAATGGGGCGTTTTCTGGGAGTACCTGTTCTGGCCAAGTTCGGTCTATTTGCACGGTCTCTGGCTGACCCTAAGCATTAGCGTGGTCGCTCAGGGCTTCGGAACCGTTCTGGGGCTGTTCATAGCCTTGGCCCGGATTTCGAAGCATCGCCTTCTGCAAGTGCCCGCGCGAATCTTCGTGTGGGGTTTTCGCGGCACGCCATTGCTGGTGCAGATCGTTTTTATTTACACCGGCTTGGCGGCCGCGAACATTTTTCGCTTCGAGGACATCAATCTCGGCTTCGCGACGCTTCCCGGCAATCTGCAGGCAGGACTTCTTGCATTGACGCTGAATGAAGCAGCCTACATGGCGGAGATCATTCGAGCCGGGATCAATTCCGTCAACCTAGGCCAGACGGAAGCGTCAAAGTCCCTGGGAATGACATATGGCCTCTACATGCGCCGCATCATACTGCCGCAAGCAGCGCGCGTAGTTGTCCCGCCGCTGGGCAACGAATTCAACAGCATGCTGAAAAACACGACACTGCTGAGCGTGATTGGCGTCCCCGAACTTCTGCTCGCAACGCAGATGGTTACCTCCGTAACCTTTCGTGTTTTTGAGCTGTATATGGTGGTCGCCTGCTACTATCTGACCCTCACCACGCTCTGGGGCTTTGTCCAGCAGCGGCTCGAGTCACGGTTTGGCGATCCTGCCGCGGCAGCTTCCCGCAAACTTGCATCAAAGGGATACCGGCGCCTGTTCGGTTTTGGACAAATTGGAGAACCGCGATGAGCGATGATCCGGTGGCGGAGCCTGCGATTGTCACCGCGCGCGGAGTGGAAAAACGCTTCGGAGACCTTCAGGTTCTCAAGGGAATCGATCTTACCGTCCGCAAGGGAGAGGTGGTCGTCATCGTTGGTGCGTCGGGGTCGGGCAAGACCACGTTCATACGCTGCATCAATCACCTTGAGAAAATTCAGAAGGGTCGGATCGAGGTCAACGGCCATCTGATCGGCTATCGCGAACGCAATGGTCTGCTTGTTGAAGACAGCGAGCGCAACATCGCTCGTCAACGCTGCGAGATTGGAATGGTCTTTCAGCTGTTCAATCTTTTTCCCCACCTGACGGCCCTCGAAAACATTATCGAAGCGCCGATTCACGTGCGCAAGATTCCGCGTGAGGAAGCGCTCCGAACGGGCCGCGCATTGCTCGCCCGCGTTGGCTTGGCCGAAAAAGAGAACACTTACCCCGCGCAACTGTCTGGTGGTCAGCAACAGCGTGTGGCCATTGCCCGTGCGCTGGCCATGCGTCCTGCCCTTATGCTGTTCGACGAGCCGACCAGTGCGCTCGACCCTGAGATGATTGGCGAAGTCCTGGACGTCATGAAGGAACTCGCCCGCGAGGGCATGACCATGATCGTGGTGAGCCACGAGATGGGCTTCGCGCGCGAAGTGGCAAACCGCGTCATCATGATGCACGGCGGCCAGATAATAGAGGATGCGCCTCCGGAGCAATTCTTCACCGCGCCTGCCCATGAACGGACCGCGGCATTTCTATCTCGAGTCATTGGCAAGCGAGATTGAGGGCGGTACGCATGAACACGATCCGCGATATCCTAAGTTCAGCGCCCTCGAGTGCTCGAGCAATTGGGGCTCCCGCGCGCTCGGACGTCACCTCGGGAGAACTGCTGGCTCTTGTCGATCGAACGGTCATATCTCTCAACAATCTTGGCATTGGGAGGGGTGACAAACTAGCCATCGTCCTTGTCAACGGCCCCGAGATGGTCGCCGCCTTCCTAGCCTGCGCAACCACCTGTACGACAGCTCCACTCAATCCAGCCTACCGCGAGGACGAGTTTTTCTTTTACCTGGATGATCTCAAGGCGAAGGCGCTTCTCGTTGCGGCCGGTAGCAAGAGCCCAGCGCTCGCTGCAGCCGCTCGTGTCGGGATACCGATAATTCACCTGCACGCACGAGAAGAGGGTCCGGCTGGTCTCTTCGATATGTCGGGCACACCGTCGGTGGCCACCACGCCTGGACCGGCGGAATCTGAGGATATCGCCCTGGTCCTCCATACTTCGGGTACGACCTCCAAACCCAAGATAGTGCCGCTTAGTCATACGAACCTGCTGACTTCAGCGGCAAATATCGTAGGGACGCTCAAGCTCGGGCCGTCGGACCGTTGCCTCAACATCATGCCACTCTTTCATATTCACGGTCTGGTGGCGGCCGTGCTGGCAAGCCTGTCGGCTGGCGGCAGTGTCTTCTGTACGCCCGGCTTCAATGCGCTGAAGTTCGTCAGCTGGATGAACGAGGCCAAATCGACCTGGTATACGGCCGTGCCGACGATGCACCAGGCGATTCTGGCGCGCAGCAGTGGCAATGCGGAGCTTATTGCCGCCAACCGGTTGCGGTTCATCCGTTCGAGCTCGGCATCATTGCCATCACCCGTCTTCGCCGAAATGGAGCGCGTTTTTGCGTGCCCGGTTATCGAAGCCTACTCGATGACTGAGAACGCCCATCAGATGACGTCCAATCAGTTGCCGCCAGGCCAGCGCAAGCCAGGAAGTGTCGGCGTCGCTGCGGGACCCGAGGTTGCCATCATGGCCGCGGACGGACGATTGCTTGCTCCCGGACAGGAAGGAGAAATCGTCACACGCGGCGCAAACGTCACGCGTGGCTACGAGAACAACCCGAAAGCGAACGCCGAGGCATTTGCTCACGGCTGGTTTCGCACCGGCGATCAGGGTGTGATGGACGATGACGGTTTTCTTCGCCTTACGGGCCGGCTGAAGGAGATCATCAACCGCGGTGGCGAGAAAATCGCCCCACTTGAGGTCGATGAAGTCTTGATGGCCCACCCTGCGGTTCACCAGGCTGTGACCTTCGCCATACCGCATGACAAGCTTGGTGAGGACGTTGCCGCGGCCATTGTGCTGAGGGAGGGAGCCCAGGTAGGCGAGCGTGATATTCGGGAGTTCGCGGCGGGTCGGCTGGCCGACTTCAAAGTGCCACGACTTGTAGTCTTTGTGCCGGAGATCCCGAAGGGCGCCACGGGCAAGATGCAGCGCATTGGCCTCGCGGCAAAACTTGGGCTCGCATAGGATGGTCAACACCGCATCACGCGCCAAGATTGATTCCGCAGCGGTGCTCGCCCGCTTCAGGGAAGCGAAAGCGAGCGCGATCGGACGCGAACCCCGGAGCTGTCGCGACATTTTGCAATCGTAACTGACAAGCAAATGGGTGGCGCGTCTCAAGGCTCGCCGTTTTCATTCTGTCCGTGCCAATAGGAGTACACTGTGCGCGACTTCCAACTACCTGGCCGCTCTCCGGCAATGGCCATGAACGGCATGGCCGCCACCCACAACCCGCATGCGGCGCGAGTTGCCATTGAGGTGCTGCAAAGTGGAGGCGCGGCAATCGATGCAGCAGTTGCCGCAGCCGCGGTGCTTGCAGTCGTGGAACCGCAGCAAACCGGAATCGGCGGCGACTGCTTTGTCATCATGGCCAAGAACGGCACCGATCAGATTGTTGCCTATAATGGCTCCGGGCGAGCCCCGTCCAGACTTCCGGCCAGCGGACTTGCCGTTGGCGAATCTCAGCTTGAAGATTCAAGCCCGCATGCCGTTACCATCCCGGGCGCTATTGATGCGTGGACCCGGCTCGTGGCGGATCATGGACGCAAGGAGATCGGCGAGCTTCTTGCCCCCGCAATCGCTTTTGCGCGGAATGGATTTCCGGTTCACCCTCGAGTGGCGCAAGATTGGGCTGTGGATGAAGCGCGGTTGCGGCGCGACCCCAATGCAACCCGCGTTTTCCTTCCGCGTGGCCGGGCCGCTCGGGCCGGTGAGATCTTTCGCAACCCCGGTCTGGCTGACGCGCTTAGCCTGATCGCCGCCAAAGGGAGAGATGGTTTCTACAAGGGACCTGTGGCTGAGGATATCGTGAGCTACCTTCGCAGCCTCGGTGGCTATCACACTCTTGATGATTTCGAGATCGCCGCAGGCGAATATGTCGAGCCCGTGCGTACAAACTACCGTGGTATGGAGGTCTGCCAGATCCCGCCCAACAACCAGGGCATCACCGCGCTCCTCATGCTCAACATCCTCGAGGGTTTTGATCTCGCCGCGCTCGAACCTTTGGGGGCTGAGCGCCTGCATCTTGAAATCGAAGCCGGCAGGCTGGCCTACAGGGATCGTGATGCATTCGTCTGCGACACCCGCCATGCGGCTTTTCCGGTGAATGAAATCCTCTCCAAGGACTATGCCGCACGCCTTCGCAATGAAATCCGTCGCGACCGTGTGGCAGACCATCTGCCGCCGCCGCTCATGCGCAAATCGGATACTGTTTACCTGACGGTCGTCGATCGCGATCGCAACTGCGTCAGCTTCATCAATTCGGTCTATTGGGGCTTTGGCTCAACGCGAGTCTCGCCGACCTATGGCATCACGCTTCAAAATCGCGGCATGGGTTTTTCGCTCGATCCTGCTCACCCCAATGCGATAGGACCGGGCAAGCGCCCCCTCCACACGATCATGCCCGGGCTCGCCTTGAAGGATGGTCGGCCATTCCTTTGCTATGGGGTCATGGGGGGCGACTATCAACCTTTCGGACATACGCACGTATTGACCGGTATCGTGGACTTCGGACTCGATCCACAGGAGGCAATCGACCAGCCCCGCGTCTTCTATTCGCTGGGCGACACTCAGGTCGAGCGTGGCGTTCCGATCGGCACGGTCGAGGGGCTCAGAAAGCTCGGCCATCGGCTCGTCGAGGCAACCGAGCCGCTTGGCGGCGGACAAATGATCAAGATCGACTGGTCGGAAGGGGTGCTCATCGGAGGTTCGGATGCTCGCATGGACGGCTGCGCCCTTGGCTACTAGGTCCCCGACCCACCATACGCCATCGGCTCCTTTACTGCCGTCAGTTGGAGCCTCGTCGCGCGGGGTGGATCGGGTGCGGGTGTACTGGTCGACAATGCAACAGGCGATTGGCTGATGCGGATCTGCGTGTTTGGCGCGGGAGCGATCGGCGGTCTCGTCGGTGCCAGGCTTGCCGCACAAGGCGACGCCGAGGTGAGTCTCGTTGCCAGAGGTGCCCACCTTGCCGTTATTCGCGAAACGGGTTTGACGCTTAAGTCGGAAGATAGCGAGACCACCGTCACCGTGCGCGCGACAGACCAGGCCGCCGATCTCGGCCCCCAGGATTATGTCTTCCTGGCGCTCAAGGCCCATTCGCTTCCCGGCATCATTGAAAACCTGAAGCCGCTTCTGGGCCCTGAAACGGCGGTGGTCACGGCGCAGAATGGCGTGCCCTGGTGGTACTTTTACAAGCATGGCGGCGTGCACGAAGGCCGCCGCATCGAGTCCGTCGATCCGAAGGGGGTGCTGTGGGAGACGATCGGACCTCAGCGCGTGATCGGCTGTGTCGTGCATCCGGCCGCCGAAATCGAGTCTCCCGGCGTCATTCGACATATCGAAGGCGATCGCCTACCGATCGGCGAGCCTTCAGGCGAGAGGACCGAGCGCACCGCCAATCTGGCCGCTCTCCTCGCGTCGGCTGGATTCAGGGCGCCAATCCGCACGCAAATCCGCAATGAGATCTGGGTGAAGCTGTGGGGCAATCTCTCGTTCAACCCAGTTTCCGCTCTGACCGGCGGAAAGCTCGATGAAATCTGCGCCGATCCAGGCACGCGGGCGATCATTCTGGCAATGATGGTCGAAGCTCAGACGATCGGCGAGGCGCTGGGGGCAAATTTCGGGGTCGATGTCGATCGACGGATTGCCGGCGCGGCCGCGGTCGGCAAGCACAAGACATCAATGCTGCAGGATCTGGAACTTGGCCGGCCGATGGAGATCGATGCTCTGGTGTCGGCGGTCCAGGAGCTAGGCCGTCTCACCCGCCATGCGACCCCGACGATCGATATCGTCGAGGCGCTCATTCGGCAACGTGCCAAACTCGCCGGCTGTCTTTGACGACCACCCCCTTCACGCCATTTGATCGGCGCTCATTGTTGCTGCCGCCGCCCGGATCACTGTCCGGGATGAAAGCCCGATCGGCGCGCAAGCGCAACGCACGGAGCGTTGCTTCATTCTAATTGAGGTCTATGTTGCAGCCCCACGTATCAATCAAGTTTATCCAAATTTCTAATTTGAGTGTATTCCCGAATTGTGCGCTCCATTTTCTCACGATGAGATCGCATAGAGATTGAAACTTTTGCTGTAAATCATGGTCACTGGTTGAAATCTTTATTACGACATCTGGAACTGCGGAAGACTGCACTGCCAAGGAATTAAATTCTATTGCTGTACACTGATTTAACTCGATGATGATATCGTGATCAGGAACGTTGAGAATCCTTTTTGTGGCCTGGTAAAGGATGTCCATCATCGGGGCGCTGTGGTCGGCCAAGCGTTGCTGTGTTTCAGTGGATTTAGGGAAAATTTCAATGTACGCCATTTGACTATAAGCCCTCTTAATTTCGTGCTCTGTTCGCGATTGTTAAATATAAGAATTAACCCAGTGATGTAGTCGGCTAATATGCGTTATTTATCTCTGATTTTTACTTCCATCAGCTCTATGGGAAATCCAATGGATGGCTCCATGTCCATCTTTACCTCTCTAGAGAATTCAGATGAAAGCGTGTCAGTCACCTTCCACCCCAGCTTTGATAGCCGGTCCAATTCTGCGTCCATATTAGGGGTGAGGAAGCCAATTTCACTCAAGTGCCCAATTGGTGCACCGCACCCGGTATCGTATCCCAGCCGTTGTTTTTCGAGCGGCTCCATTAGTTCAAGATAGAAATCGTCGTTCACCCACGCACCGCTGACAAAAGCTTCCCCCTTGAATAAATTTCCTTCAACGCGAGTAAAACCTCCTTTGCCGATACCAAAAGACTCAGACAGCAACCTTTCCGTGCGACCGATATCCTCAACCCGAATGCAGACGTGGTTCATGATGAGCCTCTGTTCCTGATCGCATTTTTTAACCAGGCGCATCATTCGGCCCTCAAAGCCTTCTTCCCTGTTTTGATTTTCCATAGCTAATTCCTCCGATGGTTTCGCCAAACAAAAGTACGAGATACTGACAAGATCAGTCGTCAAAGCGCGGGCAACCAATTAGTCGTGGCTGTCGACGCAAGCGGCAACTCGCTCCTTGAGGTCAATCCCCTCCCTTAGGCCGGGTCGGCCAAAACATCCGGCGAGGCACAGGCGCATCTAACCTCCCGGCGCGACAACATTGAGGACGCAGCGACCAATCGCATCGAGGCAGTATCCCCCTTCGAGCACAAACATGTGGGGGCGGCCCAAGGATGCAACGGCTTCGCCAATCCGGTTGAAATCAGCCAACTCCAAGGCCAGACGTCCTGCGGGATCCTTGGCATAGCTATCCACGCCAAGCGCCACCACCATGTAGTCTGGAGAATAGTCGTGCAGCCTCTCGAGCGCGGTCGTCAAACCTTCGCTGTAGCCCGACCAGTCGGTGCCGGGTTGGAGTGGCAGGTTCAAATTGAAGCCTTCGCCGGCGTCGGCGCCGATCTCGTCGGCGTACCCGGAGAAATAGGGATAATCCACCGCGGGATCGGCATGGAGAGAGATGGAAAGGACATCGGACCTGGTCCAGAAGATGTCTTGAGAACCGTTGCCATGGTGAGCGTCAATGTCCAGGATCGCGACCCGAGCGCCATCTCGCGTCAGTTCCTGTGCGGCCAGCGCGGTATGGTTGGTGTAACTCGTACCTCCACCCATGTTCCAGCAGGCATGATGCCCCGGAGGACGAGCCAGGACCAGGCCCGGCAATCCAGCGACGCGAAGGTCCCCGGCAGCCTGAAGTGAAGCCCCTGCTGCGCCCAAGGTTGCAGGCCACATCGCCGGCGTGATCGTGCTCACCCCGTCGAACATGTAGTAGGCGATCTTGCCTTCTATCGCGCTTGGGCATCGCGGCGGCCGGTTGCGGTGCGGCCAGACGAAGCCGACGCCGTCGAGTTCGGTTCCGAATGAGCTAGACCATTCATCCCAGGCCGTGGCGAGGAAATCCAGGTAGTCTGCGGAATGAATGGTGCGCAGATCTACCTTCGATGCGGGTGCACAGTCCAAGACATCGGTGTGGCCCGCCTGCCGTAAGACATCCAGAACAGCGCTGGTGCGCTCCGCCACGTCCAGCGTTGGGATGAACCTCCCAGGGGTGAGCTCGACTTTGGATTGATGCTCCAGATGAGCATCGCACTTGTAGATCTTCATCTGCTGATCCCCGGTTGGCTCAGGCGCTATTTGCGATCCGAAGATCGGGTGGCACATCTGTCAGCGCGGTGTGAAGGGCTTCAAAGCACCGGTCGGCGTCGGCGGTGCTGAAGGCCAATGGCGGCCTTATCTTGATGATGTTTCCGAAGGGACCGGTCGAGGCAACCAGGACACCGAGGCTCTTCATCCGTTCACGCACCCAGCGGGCCGCGAGTTTCGCGGGAGCGCGCGAGGTCCGGTCGAGGACAAGCTCGGCTCCGTAGAAAAGGCCGCGCCCATGGATGTGGCCGACAAGCTCGTGCGTGCCGATCAAACCGTCGAGAGATGCCTTGAGATGCGCGCCGACACGCTCGGCGTTGCCTTGCAGGTTCTCGCCCTGCAGCACGTCCAAGGTGGCGTTGGCGACAACCGTCGAGACCGTGTTGCCGCCGAAGGTGTTGAAATAGCCAGTGCGACGCTGGAACTCCAGGGCGATTTCGCGACGCGTCACGAGCGCGGCGATGGGGTGCCCGTTGCCCATCGGCTTTCCCATGGTGACTATGTCGGGACGAACATCGAATGCCTCGAAGCCCCACATATGCGTGCCCGATCTTCCGAAGCCCATTTGGACTTCGTCGGCGATGCACAACGCTCCTGAACGGCTCGCTTTCTCGAAGGCAAGGCGCATGTAGTCGCCCGGCGGGACCAAGGCGCCGTTGCCGTCAAAGATCGAGTCAATCAGCAGCGCTGCAGCGCCCGATCCCCTTGCTCCAAGGCGGACCGCTGCTTCGGTCACGTGATCGGCGTAGCGTTCCCCCAAATCGGCCTGGTCGCCTCGATGGATGCCCCGGTAGACATTAGGGGGCGGCACCGCCTCGACCCAGCTCGGCTTGTCCTTGATGTCGTATTCCAGCAACGAAAGCGGCGCGACCACCGATGTGTTGCCATGATAGCTGTTTTCTGTGATGATCACGCCTTCGTTGCCGGTAACCGACCGGGCAATGCGAACCGCCAGGTCGTTGGCTTCCGAGCCGGTACAGACAAAGATCCAGGTATCCAGGCCTTCGGGGAGGGTCGCAGTCAGCCGCTCTCCCAGCCGCAGGATCTCGCTGTGAAGATAGCGGGAGTTGGTGTTGAGCGTGGCCGCCTGCTGGGCGAGCGCCTGCACCACATAGGGATGGCAATGCCCCACATTGGCGACGTTGTTGTAACAATCCAGGTACTCCGTCCCGGAGGCGTCGAAGAGTTTTGTGCCGCGACCACGCACGAGTTCCAGCGGCTCGTTGTAGAAGGTGTAGGCCTCGCCCAAGACCGATTGCCTGCGGAACATCAGGGCTTGGATATCGGTCGTAGTCTGTTCCACCACGGGCGATGAAATCGGCGTGGGCACCACGGAGGGGGTCATCGAGGCGACGAACGCGTTGCCATCGATGTTGGCGAGGCGTGATACGGCAGCCGAATACAGGGTTTGCAGTTCGTCGAGGTGCTGGTCGTGCCGGCCGTTGACTGCAGCCTGGTAGCGGACGAGCCCGACCTGCAGGATCAGCCGGGCAAGCACCAGATCCTTGAGCACCGCCAGATCGGCGGCCTCCAGTGGCATATATCTCTGGTAGCCGCGCACAATTGCTGATGCAGCAGCCACGGGTTCCGGGCTCCAATGGATGAAAGACGCTACAGCGACGGCGAGGTCCTGCGCGACCGTCCCATAGACCATGTCGCCAAAGTCGATAACCCCCACAACTTCGAGCAAAGGCTCGGCCCGGACCAGAACGTTGCTCTCGTGGAAATCATTGTAGATGACCTGGGATCGGAGGCGGGGCAGCGCCGCAAGGGTTGATCCGGCGAAGTGCTCCAATGCCCGGTCGACGTCTTGGCGGATTTCTTCTGGGATATAGTCCCGCAGCCAATCACCAAGGAGCAGGCCATTTGCCAGGTCCCACGGCATCGGTCGAACGGCACCGCGATGATTGAACCCTTGCAGCGCCCTGGCCAGGCGGCCGTGCGCCGCCCCGAGAGTCAAAAGTTCGTCGGTGGAGAGCTTGAACCCTCGTTGACCCAACTGGTCCATGACAGTCGTACCGGAGACGAACGAGAGAGCGCGTAAACGGTGTTCTCTACCCTCTCCATCCGAAATGCTGGAAAGCAGGTCGCTTCCAAGGGTCCTGCGCACTCGCGGGACCTGGAGCGCCGGATCGACCCTTTCGATATGTTCAAGCGCTTTCGCCTGAAAGATGATACTTTCCTCATCCTCTTCGAGAGATGCGATCTTGACGACAAACCTCTCGCCGGCGGCAGTGACAAGACGATAGTTCTGTTCTCTTTCCCCTCCCAGCTGATGCCATTCGCCTGCCAGCCCGTAGTGCTCGAGCACATGGTCTGCGACCGGCTTCAGGTCCAGTTGCGGCGCCTTGATGCTGCGCAGGAGCGCACGCGCTTCAGTCTCGGTGATCTTCGTTTGCATGGCCGAACTGGTACCTCGATTTCGACGCCCGGCCAGCTACGCCGTCATGGCGGACGTGAGGGCGTCGCCCAGATCCTGGCGTCTCATGTACCCTACCGTTCTGCCCGTGGAATTGCCGAAGGCGATCACGCTGGCCCCGCCCTGAAATGTTTCCGCGACTTTTCGGAGTGTAACCTCAGCCTCGAGTTGCACGTCGAAAGCGCCCGGCTCTCCATGCTGCATGAAATTTTCCGCCGTCAGTATTCGACTGCGTTCCGCGCTCGCGGTGAATGCCCTCACATAGGAATCCGCAGGATTCAGGATCAGTTCCGCCGCGCTGCCGGTCTGGACCAGTTGGCCCTTGCGCAAAAGGGCGATGCGATCTCCAACGCGTGCGGCCTCATTGAAGTCATGGGTCACGAACACGGCTGTCTTGGAGAGCGTTTTCTGCAGCCTGAGAATTTCGTCCTGCATCTCTTCGCGAATGAGTGGATCGAGCGCTGAAAAGGGCTCGTCCAGCAGCCAAAGGCTCGGATTGGTTGAGAGGCTGCGAGCAATGCCGACGCGCTGCTGTTGGCCTCCGGAGAGCTCATAAGGATAATGATCCTCTTTGCCGGACAACCCGACAAGCCCAATCATATCGAGCGCCTTCTGCTTTCGCGCAGCTGCGCGCACACCTTGAATCTCCAGTGGCAACTCCACATTGCCGACCACGGTACGGTGGGGAAGCAGCGCAAAATTCTGGAACACCATGCTCATGTGCGTACGGCGGAGCAGTTGCAGGCTCTTTTCAGGCACGGCGCGTAAGTCCTGACCCTCGAAGCACAACGCTCCTTCCGATGGCTCCACCAGGCGCGTCAAGCATCTCAGCAGAGTGGACTTTCCGGACCCCGACAGTCCCATGATGACCAGGATCTCGCCCTTGGCCACGGAGAGATCGACGCCGGCCAACGCGACGAAACCGCCGCGCTGCTCCACAGAGGAGATGTTCTCACTCAGCGGCAATTCGGGATCGATACTATGCGCCTTGGCCGGTCCGTAAATCTTCCAAAGGTTCTTGCAACTCAACATGGCTATCCCCGACAATCCTCAGCCTAATTCCCTGGCTTCGTTCAACATGATCGCGTCGGAGGAGGTGTAGCCGCCATCGACAGCGATGCTCGTACCCGAGACAAAGCTGGCCCTGTCGGACAAGAGGAATGCGACCACGCCAGCGACCTCCTCCGGCCTTCCGTCCCGCCCAAGAGGCGTGATTGACGCTGACCCTGAGGACGCCCCAGTTGTCATGTCGGTTTGGATCCATCCCGGCGAAACGGCGTTGGCGCGGATGTTTCGGGAACCGAAATTGCATGCGAGGCTCTTGGCCAGATTGATCATCGCCGCCTTGGACGCCGCGTAAGCCATGCTTGCGTAGGAGCCGAAGAATGCGTCGGTGGAGGCTACCAAAACCACCGATCCTCCCGACACGATCTGCTTCTGCAGTCCAAGAGTCAGCCGCAACGCTGCATTCAGATTTACTTCGAAGGTGCGGTCCCAGATCGAGATGTCATATTCAGTAAATCGCTCGAATTTGACGATTCCCGCATTGTGGACGATGCCCCGAAGCTGGACACCCTGCAGGCGCCGCATCAACTCGTCCTGACTCTCGCGCGCGCCGGCATCGAAATGGTGAAGCGTGACTTTTCGCCCCAAGTCGTCGCCATACGAAACCAGGCCCTCTGCCGCTGTCGCATCGCTGATGTAGGTGGCATGCACATCGTAGCCATCCCGGAGCAACATCTCCGCAGTCGCTCGCCCAATACCGCGGGACGCGCCGGTGACCAGCGCAATCGGAGCTTCACTTGGATTCGACATATTGTTCCTCGATCCTCTTTTTGGCTTTTGGTCTCAGTTTCTGATCTTGATCCATTTCAAGGAACAGGTTCACGCCTTTGCAGGCATACTGCAGGGCAGAGGTCAGAATTTCCTTGGCACTGGCCGCGTCGGCCGCCTCCAAGGCGTCGATGATCGCAACCAGGGCCGCATTCAGTCTCGTGACGATGCCCTTTTCCTCGAAGGCCTCGCGCGCCGGCGGAGCTGTCTTGATCCAGACGCTTTCGATCATCTCGATGAGCGCTTGAGATTCCCCTCGCACATAGATCTTCATCAGAAGGCCGTTGAACCGAGGGGCGTATCCAACGGTGTCGCCAGCCTCGATGTCGCGCTGCATGCACTCGGCTTCGCTTCGGAGCGCCTGGATCGTTTCACTCGATAGACGCCCCGCGGCCCTCTCCAGGGCAAGGCATTCGAGGCTCACCGAGATCTCAAGGTATTCGTTGAAGCTCTGCCGGGAAACGAAGGGGACACGCGCCGATCGGTTTTCCTCGACGATAAGAATACCCTCTTCGCCTAGGCGCCGGAACGCCGTACGGACCGGCATCGGGCTGACGCCCAGTTCGGCGGCGATATCGCGGATCTTCAGGCGCTGTCCGGCCCGCCAGCGGCACTCAAGGATATCCTGACGGACAAGCTTGTACACGCGGTCCGAAGCGGTCGTGCTCTGCTCGTCCTTCGTTGTCATTTGTGACTCATTTGTGATATCTAGCGTCCATATTATGCTGTATTCAACCCGACATTCCCGAGCAATGCAACTTCTTTTTCTATTTTTGTGATTGACATGTGATAAGAAGTGCGCCCTACTTTGGCTCATAGGTCATTTTGAAAGGGTGTTTCGCGATGCGGTTTCCACTCTCGTCAGTCACGTTGGCGTCTGTGCTCTGCGCCAGTCTGTGCATTTCTTCCGGCGAGGCGCTCGCCGCCGCGCAATCCCAGGATCCGGTGCGGCTGGCGGTCGTTAGTGCGCCTGACGCGGACTTCATCACGAACGTGTTCGGGACCTTGCTCAAAAAGGCCGGATACAACATCCAGTACGTGCATACCGACTACACGGCGCAGTTCACGGCCATAGAGCTCGGCGACCTCGAGATCAGTCCCGCAATTTGGTCGTCTTCTCCCGAACTGATCGCAGCTGCGCTCGCGTCCGGCTCTGTGACGAAGGTGGGGTCGGTCGGCGTCAAGATCAGGGAAACCTGGTGGTACCCCAACTATGTCGCTGAGCTATGTCCGGGATTGCCGGACTGGAAGGCGCTCAAGAATCCTGCCTGCATCAAAGCGCTGTCCAACCCGGAGACGGACGGAAAGATCAATTATCTCGGAACACCGGCAGACTTTGATGCCGACGACGAGCGCCGCATCGCGGCGCTAGGCCTCGACGTCCACATAACGTTGCCGGGTACCATGGCGGCCATGGTCGCCACGATGCAGGGCGCAATCGAGAGGAAAAAGCCGATCATCGGATTTGGTTTCGTGCCTCACTGGCTGTACGGCTCCGGCGTGGGCACCTTTGTCGATTTCCCGCCCTATGAGGACGCGTGCCGCAGCGACCCCGCCTGGGGCGTCACCCCCGATCTCGTGGGTGACTGCGCTTTACCCACGGGAGATATCATCGAATTGATCAACAATGATTTCGCCAAGCGCGAGCCCAATGTAACGGATCTCTTGAAGAAGTTTGTTCTGACCAATGACGATGTTGCCTGGGGCATCCTCAAGCAGGATAAGGGCGGACTTACGCCCGAAGCTGCCGCGGCTGAGTGGATTTCCACCAACGAGAAAAAGTGGTCACCGTGGCTTCAATAACCTTCGGCGCGACATCTGTGGCGCCGCTCATCCGCCACAAATGGCTGCTGAGCAGCCGTTTGTGGGTGACATTCGGCCTCATTTTGCTCGTCGCTGCCTATGTTGGGCGGGAGGTGCTGCCCGAAGGGTTGTACGTCTGGCCGAAGCAATGGCTGCTGCCGTTGCTTAAGATGTCCAACGATGTGCTCAACCAGTTGCTTCGCCGATCCGAAATTTTTGGCGAGCCTCTCCGGGTCTGGACGCGTGCGGGTGGGGAGGCAGTCGGCCTTCCGATGCGGGGCCTGCAGAACCTTCTGACCACCGGCTGGTCCTTTCCGGGTCGCACTGCAGCCGAAACGGTTACTCTGCCGCCATTGTCGTGGGTGTCGGTCGTTCTTGCTGCAACCTACATGGGTTGGCTCGCCGGTGGGCGCCGCCTGGCTGTCCTGGCGTTTGCAACTTTTGCGTACTTTCTTGTTTTCAATCTTTGGGCTCAAGCGACATTGACGCTCGCTTCCGTGGCGTTTGCGATCGTCGTCGGCGTGATCTTTGGCCTGGTGCTTGGCGTGATGCTGTTTCGTTGGCGTTGGCTCGAAACCGTATTGAACCCCGTCTTCGACGTCATGCAAACGATTCCGCCATTTAGCTATCTGGTGCCAGTCCTGATCCTCTTCGGGTTCGGTCCCGTCGCGGCGTTGGTGGCAACACTGATCTTCGCCTTGCCGCCGATGGCGCGAGCGGTGGTGTATGGCCTGCGTCGGTTGCCGGACCATACGTTCGAACTGTCCAGCATGACCGGTGCCTCCCGCTGGCAGGGCACATCGAAGATCCTTTTGCCAAGCGCGAGGGACGACCTCCTTTTGGGCGTCAATCAACTGGTGATGATGGCGCTGGCTATGGTCATTCTGGCTTCCATGATCGGCGCAGGTGGTCTGGGAGCGGAAGTGCTTCGCGCGATCCAATCCCTCAAGATCGGTCGCGGGTTGGAGGCGGGGATTGCGATAACACTGCTGGCCGTACTGCTTTACGGCTACGGACATTCGATCGCCGTGCGTCGACCTTCTCATCTGTCTCGACCGCAACCGATAAGGCACCTCGCAATCCTGGCCGCCATCCTCGTCATTCCCACAGTCGGGGGAGTCGCAATCGCACCTCTGGCGCAATATCCGGTCGAGTTGACGATCTCGACCGCTGATTTCTGGTCACGCATCATCAGTTGGCTGAACGGCAACTGGGGCGATGGTTTCGAAACCGCCCGGCTGACCATCACGCTCGGCGTCATTCGGCCCTTGTTGACGATACTGAGAGATCTCGGCTGGGCGTCGATTGTTGCTTCCATGCTGTGTTTCGGCTTCGCGCTGCGGCGGCCTTCTCTTGCTGTCCTGTCTTGCGCCACGCTCATCCTGATCGCTGCCATTGGCTATTGGGACAAGTTGCTGATCACCTTCAATCTGGTGACGGTCGGAACGCTGCTCTCCCTTTTTGTCGGAGCGCCCTTGGGAGTATGGGCCGGATCTTCGCGCCGCGTGCACGCGGTGTCGGAGGTTGTCGTCACGACCCTGCAGACGTTGCCTTCCTTCGTATACCTGGTGCCCGTTGTCATGCTTCTGGGTCCCGGAGATGCAACCGCGGTGATCGCCATTGCGCTCTACTCCGTGGCGACGACGGTGCGATACACGGACCATGCCATCCGCAATGTCGATCCAACCACGATCGAAGCCGCGGTGGCGTTCGGGGCCACCCCACTTCAAACGTTCTGGAAGGTTCGTCTGCCTCTTGCCCGACCTGGTCTGATGCTGGGTCTCAACCAAACGATCCTCATGTGTGTTGGGATGGTGGTCATAACGGCGCTTGTTGGCTCACAGGGGCTTGAACTGGAGACCGTGGATGCCATCGCTCGTGTCGAGGCCGGCAGAGGATTGCTTGCAGGCCTTGCGATTTCCGCACTGGCAATCATTCTGGACCGCTATGTAGGCGCGGTCGCGGAGAAATTGAACGCCCCCGGCTCGCCCCGCGCCAAATCATCATGATCATCTATGTTCCGGCTGCCCGCTACGGCTGCGGAATTGTGAACATTGAGGGTGGCACGTTGAAGTCATTCAGGGCCTCGGCGGCGGGACGCGCCGTCGGCCAATTCCATGTCTTCTGATTCCAGGAACAACGCGACACAAGGAGAGGGTTTCGCAATGGTTGACTTTAATGAGCGCCTTGCAGCGCTGCGGGCGAAGTTCGCCGACAGTCTCGAGTTTCATGATCCGAAATTTCGCAAGGTTGGTGAGAAGATATTTAGCGGCGGAACCCGTCTGGCGCCGTATTCCGGCATCTCAACCTTTGCCGGCTTGCCATTGAAGACAATCGATTTCAAAGCACCCGACTTCGGCGATCTCCAGGTAGCGGTAGTCGGCGTGCCAATGGACCTTGGTGTAAGCAACCGACCTGGATCGCGTTTCGGGCCACGTGCGATACGGGCAATTGAGCGGATTGGGCCGTACAATCACGTCCTCGAATGCGCGCCTGCGTTCGATCTTAGGATCGCCGACATAGGCGATATTCCTTTCGCAAGCCGCTACCGCCTGGAGCAAAGTCACGATGATATCCAGGCGGCGATTGCGGCGGTCGTCGCTGCGGGCGTAATTCCCGTCTCGGTTGGAGGTGATCACTCGATCACTCATCCTATCCTCAAGGCCGTCGGCCGCGATCGTCCGGTCGGGTTGATCCATATCGATGCGCATTGCGACACGGGCGGCCCTTTCGATCAGACGAAGTTCCATCACGGCGGCCCGATGCGTAACGCGGTCTTGGACGGCGTGCTCGATCCCGCTCGGACAATCCAGATCGGAATTCGCGGCTCGTCGGAGTATTTGTGGGAATTCTCCTACGCCTCGGGCATGACGGTCATCCACGCCGAAGAAATTTCGGGCCTTGGAATCGAAGCCGTGATCCGCAAGGCGAGGGCGATTGTAGGCGACGGCCCGACCTACCTTTCTTTTGATGTCGACAGCGTCGATCCGGCCTTCGCACCGGGGACAGGCACTCCAGAGATTGGCGGGCTCACGACGCGCGAGGTGTTGGAGCTCATCAGGGGACTGAAGGGCGTCAATCTTGTGGGCGCAGACGTCGTCGAAGTGGCTCCGCAATACGACGCGACAACCAACACAGCGCAGGTCGGCGCACAGGTGCTCTTTGAAATTCTGGGCCTGCTGACGTTTAGCCCTTCGCTCGCATGAGCGAGGGTGTGAGCCTTATCCGAATTGGGAAGGAGCATCGTTATGCTCGATAAGCGGAAGTTCTATATCGGCGGCGAGTGGGTATCGCCAATCGCCGGGCAGGATCTGGAAGTTCTGAACCCTGCAACCGAAAAGCCGATTGCCGTCATTTCCATGGGTACGCCAGAGGATATCGCCAAGGCTGTCGTAGCGGCAGAAAATGCCTTCGCTTCCTACAGCCGAACCACTCTTGAAGAGCGCCTCCGGCTGCTCGAAAGATTTCTGGCCATTTACAAGCGTCGCTACGACGAGATGGCTGAAACAATAACGTTGGAACTTGGCGCCCCGATCACCATGAGCCGGCAGCAGCAGGCCGATGTCGGTGTTGGCCATCTGCAGGGGTTCATCGATGCGCTGCGTGATCTGAAAGCTCGCGAGGAATTGCCGAATGGCGATATCATTCTGCGCGAACCTATCGGCGTCTGCGGTCTAATTACACCTTGGAATTGGCCGATCAATCAGATCGCACTGAAGGTGGTGCCGGCCCTCGCGACGGGTTGCACATGCATCTTGAAGCCTAGCGAATTCACGCCCCTCAACGCCATGTTGTATGCTGAGATGATTGATGAGGCGGGGTTTCCCCCAGGTGTCTTCAATTTGGTCAATGGTGGCGCTGACTGCGGCGCGGCGCTTTCCAGACATAGGGACGTCGACATGATGTCCTTCACAGGCTCTACGAGGGCCGGGATCGCAGTTAGCAAAGATGCTGCCGACACTGTGAAAAGGGTAACCCTGGAGCTTGGTGGCAAATCTCCGAACATCGTTTTTGAAGATGCAGATCTCGATGAGCGGGTTTCCGCCAGTGTTGCCGAATGCTTCAATAACTCTGGCCAGTCCTGCGATGCACCGACGCGGCTGCTCGTGCAGCGCTCTGTCTATCAAAGGGCAGTCGAGGTAGCGCGTCGCGCTGGCATGGCCGCCGAAGTAGGGGACCCAATGAAGGAAGGCGCGCACATTGGGCCTCTGGTGAGCGAAATTCAGTTCGCTCGTGTACAAACCTTGATTAATGCTGCGATTGATGAAGGTGCGCAGTTGCTCGTTGGCGGCCCCGGCAAACCGAAGGGTTTTGAAGCTGGTTATTTCGTAAGGCCAACTATCTTTATCGACGTCGACAACGAGATGCGCATCGCACGGGAAGAGGTTTTCGGGCCGGTTCTTGCGATCATTCCTTTTGACAGCGAGGAAGAGGCCATCACCCTGGCGAATGACACGACATACGGCCTTGCCGCCTTTGTGCAAACCGGTGATCCGAAGAGAGCAGAAAGGGTGGCTTCGCGTCTGCGGGCCGGCATGGTGCATATCAACGGAGCGCCGCACCGCTATGGAAGTCCATTTGGCGGCTACAAACAATCCGGTAATGGCCGCGAGGGCGGAAGGTTTGGCCTTGAAGACTTTCAGGAAGTAAAAGCAATTCACAAACCTGACGTAGCCTAACGTCCCTTAGGCCTTTCGCAGCTGCCAGGTCGACGCTGCTACCGTCGATGGGCACCGAGAAGCCAACCATAACGCGGCCATGACTTGCACAAAGGTGGTGGCGATCATCCACGAAGATCGCTTTGAATGTCCGATTAAGTTCGGGAGCTATGACCAGATCGGCGAAGCATATCCTTGCTGGGCGGGCCGATCTCGGATCCCGAAGGTGCCCCTCGAGTTCGAACGGGCGCTCAGATCGCACGAAACTTATGCATCGTTCACCCGACCACCGTTTTTCAAAACAGATCTGCATCGAGGCACGGTGCCACCGTGCCGTCAGCCTGACGGTCGCGATGCCTGGTCGACCAACCAGTCGACGAACCGGCCGATCGCTGGATTAGCCAAGCCTTCCTCATGGCATATGCAGTAATAGCTTCGGGATGCCGCAACACTGAGCGTCAAGGGTTGAACCAGTCTGCCCTCATCCAGGTCCCTGAAGGAAATGATGTCGTTTGTCAGGGCGACACCATGACCATCGCGCGCGGCCTGAAGCACCATGGCAAAGTTGTCGAAATAGATATCGGACTCCACGGAATGGGGTACGCGTGCTTCCGTTAGCCAACGCCGCCATTGGTCGCCGTCGTCTTCATGGAGCAAGCGATGTTTGAGCACATCGTGAGGCTCGCGAATTGCATTTGGACCTCGCAGCAATTGTGGGCTGCACACTGGTGACGCGTAGATGCTGTGCAGCATCCGCCACCAGAATCCAGCCCAAGGTGGATTCCCATAGACGATGGCGACATCGACTTTTCGCCAGTCCACTTCCTCGAAGTCCACTGCTGTGTGCATCTGCATGCGAAGATCGGGGTTTGCATCGAGAAACCGAAAGATCCTGGCCGTGAGCCAGGTCGTTCCAAAGACTGAAGGCGCCGATACGCGCAGCTCCGCCCTGTCTGACGTGGCGTAGGCATTGGCCGATATGTCGCGGATCGAATCCGCAATCTGATGCATGGCCGTGCCGACGCTTTTCTGCAGCGTCGCGCCCCGTTCAGTCAGCACGAGGCGGCGGCCGCTTTTCCTGAACAGGTCGATGCCAAGCGAAAGCTGCAAGGCACGCAGCTGCTGGCTTATGGCGCCTGGCGTCACATGCAATTCGGCAGCCGCGGCCGCGACATTGCCGAGCCGCGATACGCTTTCGAAGGCTCGCAGAGAATGAAGGGACGGAACGGCCACGTATCACCTTAGTTTAGAAAAACTGCTCTAACTAAATGCTAAAGATTTAGCTTGTCTCATAGTAATTGCAACATATGGTCCTCGGCAGCCACAAAACGGCATCGCAAAAATAAAATGGGGAACTGGATATGCTTCACGAACGCACTGCCTTCGCAGCGAAAATCGCCTTTGGCGGACTGGTCGTCGCCACCCTTGTCGCCACCGCGCCGGCGGCGCAGGCCGGAGGTGCGGATCTTGTCCATAACGGCGTGCTCAGCGTCTGCACCGGCGGCGATTTTCCGCCCATGCAATATTATGAGAATCCAGGCGACGAGAAGCTTGTCGGTTTCGAAGTCGATGTCGTGGATGCCATCGCAAAGCAATGGGGCGGCACCACCAAATATGTGGTCGGCGACTTCAAGGGGCTGTTGCCATCGCTCGGCGCCGAGCGATGCGATCTCGTCGCCAGCGGCATCATGGTGACCAAGGAGCGCCTGCAGGCCTATGACGCCGTTCCCTACTTCGTCTCCAATGTGGTGCTGGTGACATCGGCTTCGGATTCAGAGACCAAATCGCCGCTCGACCTCAGCGGCAAGGTGCTGGCGATCGAGGCGGGCACCACCTACGAGAAGACAGCTGCGGAGCTGAACGCCGAGCTGACAAAAGCCGGCAAGGCGCCCGCGCAGATACAGACCTATCCGTCCGCCTCCGCCGTCATCGAGCAGATCCTAGTCGGCCGGGCTGCGGCGACGATCACCCAGGACACGACGGCTGCATTCCGCATCAAGCAAATGCCAGGGCGGCTGCAGGTGCCATACAACTATGGCGATGGTGAAACTTACGGGATCTATCTGAGAAAGGGCGGCGACAACCGCGAGGCCCTGGTCAATGCCATCGAGACCTTGCAGGCCAGCGGCGAGATGAAGGCGCTGTTGCAGAAATGGAACCTTCCCGAGGCCGCCGCAGACGTCAAGCACGCGACCAATTAAGGGACGTGCCGAGGTGTTCGACAGCAAGCTCTTCCTGACGGCCCTGTTCGGCTGGCCCCTCGCCAAGGGGGCTTTGCTGACCCTCGTGCTTTCGCTTCTGGTGATGACCGTTGCCCTGGCGATATCGCTGGCAACAGCAGCACTGGCCACGTCGAAGCGGCGCTGGATCCGCCTGTCGATCGCCGCGTTTGTCTGGCTTTTTCGCGGCGCACCCGCGCTGCTCGTGCTGCTGTTCGTCTGGAATGGACTGCCGCAGATCTCGGCGGTGTTCCGCTCGGACTGGTTCAGTCCGTTCGTCGCGGCGTTTCTCGCCCTGACCCTGATTCAGATTGCCTATCTGACCGAGATCCTGCGCAGCTCCTATGCATCGATCGGCAAGGGGCAATCCGAGGGTGCGGCGGCCCTTGGCCTGCACCGGGGTCAGATATTCTTCCTGATCATCCTGCCCCAGGCGCTTCGCGTCGCGCTACCGGCCCTGGTCAACGAATTCATTTCCTTGCTGAAGGCAACCTCGCTGGCGACGGTCATCTCCTTGAAAGAGCTCATGACCGTCACCCAGTTCGCCATCGCCACCAGCTTTCGGTTCTTGGAATGGTATGGCGCGGCGCTGATCTACTACATGTCGATGGTTTCGGTTCTGACTGTCGTTCAGATCAAGCTCGAGCGTCTGCTTGCGCGAGGACATCGTTGATGCCGCTCACCCCAACTGGCGAAGTGCATCGTGCTGCCGACTGGTTCTCACGCGAAACTCTGGGTAGGGGAATCACGCGGATATGGGAGCCGCACGTTCATCCCTATTTCAGAAGCAACGTCTATCATGTTCGCGGGCGCGACGTCGATCTTGTCGTCGATGGGGGCATGGGGCTAGTGCCTCTCAGACCCGTGCTGAACCTGCCACCTGGCAAGCCGGTAGTAGCCGTTGCAACGCACATCCATGTCGATCACGTCGGCGCATTAAGCGAGTTCGAGATGAGACTTGGCCATCGCGAGGAGTCTTCGTTTTTCGACGACATGGCGGATGAACACACATTGGCTCATCTCTTTCGCGCGCAGCGCGACGCCGTCAGCAAGCCTCCGCATGAGGCATGGTCGCTGCTGCATTTCCAGATCAAATCGGCGCCACTGTCCCGAATTCTCGACGAAGGCTGCACCATTGAGACCGGAGACAGGTCATTTCTGGTCCTTCACCTCCCTGGTCATTCGCCAGGGTCGCTCGGTCTTCTTGATGAACGCAACGGCGATTTTTTAGCCGGCGATGCGATTTATCGCGGACGATTGGTCGATGATCTTCCAGGTTCGGACGTGCACGTCTATCGAAAGACAATGCTGCGTCTTTTGGAGATAGAGTTCAACAGGGCATACTGCGGACACGGTGAGATAATCGACGAGAATGAACTGCGATCGATTGCAAGAAGTTATTTAGCGAGCTGAACGTTACGGGCCGCGCATTCTAGCCGTGGCAGTGCAGGTCCCGCGATCTGGCCATCCGCCAAGCTGGATGCTGCTCCAGTGCCCCATCTGGCAAAGCTCTGCCTCGCAACCACACTCATTGAGAACCGCTCCTTAGGGTCAACCCGCCTCAACCTCGGCTTCAGAGGTCATCTGCCGAATGGCAGCTTTCCGTCGACCTCGCCCCGATAGCGGACCGTCCGGTAGCGTGAAGAGTTTCGGGCGCCGGCAGGCGTACGAAAGTCCCCGAGGAAGGAACCCGTGGGCCACAGGCGATGGCTATGGGGATTTCGATTTGCGGCTGGTGTCGGCGACGGCGCGACCGCTGCTGGGAAGGGTGGGGATGGATGCGGGGAGGCCGCTTCGTTGTGCCTCCGCGCGGTTTAGCCGATCCCGCACGAGGCTCGTTGCGACGCTGTGGGCGGCGATATTGATGATGGACACGCGTGGGGCCGTTGCCAGAGGCGGGGCGCCTGCGGGTGAAGGTTCGACCATGCCATGCCGGGTCATGGAGTTGTCTCCCGGTTCGTCGCGGTTGCATCGGGCGGACCGCGTGGCTGCCTCCGGCGCTCGAACGTCTCGATGATGATCATGCGTCCGCCGCAGCAAGGGCATGGCGGGCGGAAGTCTTGGCTGGCCTTGCGGGCGGAGCCGGCGAGCAGGCCGTAGTGCCGGATGCGATGGAAGCCGCGCAGCAGGACATGGAGCAGGAAGCGGCGGATGAACTCGTCAGCCGCCAGCGTCATGACCTGCTGCCGATCAACGCCGTCGCGGCGATAGTCCTTGTAAAGGGGCGATAGTCCTTGTAAAGGAAGGTGACGCCGTCGTGGTCGAACGCGATCAGGCGGCGGTTCGAGATCGCCACCCGGTGGGTGTAGCGCGACAGATAGGCGAGCACCGCCTCCGGCCCGGCGAACGGCGCCTTGGCGTACACCACCCAGCGCTTCTTGCGGACCGGCGACAGGTGCCGCACGAATGCCTGCCGCGCGGACAGGTGCGCCATAGATCCGAAGAAGGCGAGCCGTCCTGCGTCGTGCAGCGCGACCAGCCGGGTGAGGAAGAGCCTTCGGAACAGCTTGCCGAGAACCCTCACCGGGAGCAGGAAGGCCGGGCGCGACGATATCCAGCGGCTTCCGTCCGGCGCGGTGCCGCCGCCCGGCACGATCATGTGGGCATGCGGATGGTGTCATCGCCGATCCCCAGGTGTGCAGCACCGCGGTGATGCCGATCCTGGCGCCGAGGTGCTTCGGGTCGGCGGCGATAGTCAGCATCGTCTCCGCTGCCGCCTTGAACAGCAGGTCGTAGACGAGCGCCTTGTTCTGGAACGCGATGTCGGCGACCTCGGCCGGCAGCGTGAACACGACATGGAAGTAGCCGACCGGCAGTAGGTCGGCCTCGCGCTCGGCCAACCACGTCCGTGCGGCCGCGCCCTGGCACTTCGGGCAGTGCCGGTTGCGGCAGGAGTTGTAGGCGATCCGCCATTGGCCGCAGTCCTCGCAAGCCTCGACGTGACCGCCAAGGGCTGCGGTGCGGCAATACTCGATCGCCGACATGACCTTGAGCTGGGCGAGGCTCAGGTGACCTGCATGGGCGGCCCGGAAAGCGGGTCCGGCAGCACGGAAGATGTCGGCGACCTCGATCGAGGCGCGCACGGCTCAGATGTCGGGCGACTTGAACAGGCCGAGCTTGTCGAGCGGGCTCGTCACGGCACGCACCGTCCGGGTCGCCACCTTCGCGTAAAGGGCGGTGTTGTTGAGCTTGGCATGCCCGAGTAGGACTTGGATGATCCGGATGTCGGTGCCGTCTTCCAGCAGGTGGGTGGCGAAGCTGTGGCGCAGCGTGTGCGGCTCGACCCGCTTGGCGATGTCGGCGCGGCCTGCGCCGCCTCGACGACGATGTGATAGAGCTGCCGCGTGCTGATCGGCTTCATCGCGTGCTGTCCGGGAAACAGCCAGCCGTCGCGGTGCATCACGCCCTGCTGACGTCCGACCTTCCACCACTCACGCAGAAGCGCGAGCAGGTCCTGCGAGAGCATGGCGTTGCGATACCGCCCGCCCTTGCCACGCTCGACGCGCAGCAGCATGCGCTCGCTGTCGACGTCGGCAACCTTCAGCATCGACACCTCGGCGACGCGCAGGCCCGCGCCATAGGCAATCGACAGTGCGGCCTGGTGCTTGAGGCAGGTGGTGGCGTTGAGCAGCCGGGCGACCTCGTCGCGACTGAGCACCACGGGCAGGTTGCGCGGATGCGACAGCCGGACGAGCCGGCGCGCCAGGTCCGGGCGGTTAAGCGTTTGGGTGAGGAAGAACCGTAGCGCCGACACGATGCTGTTCATCGTCGGCACGGGAACGCCGTCTTCCTGCTGGTTGATCTGGAACCGGCGCAGGTCATCGGCGGTCGCTGTGTCTGGTGAACGCCCGAGAAATGTCGCCAGGCGTCCGATGTCGCGGAGATAGTTGCGCTGCGTCTCGCGTGAGAAGCGCCGCATGTTCATGTCGTCGATCAGCCGCTGGCGCAGCGGGCTGACGGGTGCATCGAGAACGGGATGGTGCATGGTCAGGCTCCTTGTTGAAGAAGCCCGCCATGCTCTGCTCCAGCCGAACGACGCTCAACGCGAGCGCGACGACCGGTTCTTGATCTCTACCTCAACCGCAGGCACCCCTCCCGCGCAGCGGGTTCGTTCATCGGCCCTATTGTGGACGTCAGACGGTCTACAATTGACCATCGACTGGGGTTCCTGGAAGCTTTTCGAACTTGCTGTCTTGCGCCTCCAGTCGAAATGCGCGCTTCTGAAGGAGGTTAGGGTCCCTGGATCGCTGTGATGCAACCTTGATTCAACCACTGTGGGGTTCGAGTCGGTATCGCGCTACCGTCTTTCCCCCCGCGCATCGAACTGCCAGTTTAAGCTTCGCTTACGGCTGAGCGAAGAGAGCCTCCACTCACCGCGCCCGCTGAGGGCTCAATCCTCTGCAATCGGCTCATCCCTTGACCCACGACCGACGCGCCATTCGTGAGAAAGATTATGTCCGACTGCTGGCCGCCATGGCTCATGTCGCTCTCCTCCGTCACGCCTCTCTATCTCCCGATGTCCACGAGATCCCCTGGCGCCACACCATGTGTCGGCGCTCACGTTTGCGCCCGATGATCCATGCTGGGAGGTTGTTTGCCGAGTCGATCAACCTAACTCCGGCAGGTTCCTGAACAACTCCAGCGCTTCTGGATTGGCGAGCGCTTCCTTGTTCTTGATGGCGCGGCCGTGCACGACGTCGCGCACCGCGAGTTCGGTGATCTTGCCCGATTTGGTGCGTGGAATGTCTGACACGGCGACGATCTTTGCCGGCACGTGGCGGGGGCTCGCCCCGGTGCGTATTTTCGACCGGATGCGCTTTTCCAGATCGGCATCCAGCTGCACGCCGGCGGCCAACCGCACGAACAGCACGACCCGGACGTCATTGTCGAAATCCTGGCCGATGCACAGCGCCTCCAGAATCTCGGGCATCTGTTCGACCTGGTTGTAGATCTCCGCCGTACCAATGCGCACGCCGCCCGGATTGAGCGTCGCGTCGGAGCGGCCATGAATGATCAGGCCGCCATGCACGGTCCATTCGGCAAAGTCGCCATGGCACCAGACATTGTCGAAGCGCTCGAAATAGGCCGCCTGGAATTTCTTGCTCTCGGGGTCGTTCCAGAAGCCGATCGGCATCGCCGGAAAAGCCCTGGTGCAGACCAGTTCGCCCTTCTCCTGCCTGATAGGCTTGCCGTCATCGTCCCAGACATCGACGGCAAGGCCGAGGCCCGGCCCCTGGATCTCGCCGGTCCACACCGGTTCGATCGGCACGCCGAGCACGAAGCAGGAGACGATGTCGGTGCCGCCGGAGACCGAGGCCAGGTGCACATCCTTTTTGATGCCGTCATAGACGAAGCGGAAATCCTCGGGCGAGAGTGGCGAGCCGGTGGAGGAGATCGCCCGCACGCTCTGTAGATCATGCGTGCCGATCGGCTTGAGGCCGGCCTTGCGCACGGAATCGATGAATTTGGCCGAGGTGCCGAAGAAGGTCATCTTCTCGGCATCGGCGAAACTGAACAGCACATTGCCGTCGGGATAGAAGGGCGAGCCGTCATAGAGTAGCAGTGTCGCGCCTGACGCCAGACCCGACACCAGCCAGTTCCACATCATCCAGCCGCAAGTGGTGAAGTAGAAGAAGCGGTCGCCATCGAGCAATCCAGCATGCAGCCGGTGTTCCTTGACATGCTGGATCAGCGTTCCACCGGCCGAATGGACGATGCATTTGGGAATGCCGGTCGTGCCTGACGAGAACAGAATGTAGAGCGGGTGCGCGAACGGCAATCGTTCGAAGGTCACGGGTTTTGCAGCGAAGGGCGCCAGCGCGTCTTCGAGCGCCGCAGCCTTGTCGACGGTTTCGGCTACGTCGGCTGAGGTGCCGAGATAGTCGACGATCAGGATCTTGCGGACGGTGGCAAGTTTCGTCGCGACCGCGGCGATCTTGTCGGCGACTTCGATGGCCTTGCCATTGTACCAGTAGCCGTCCGGCGCAATGAAGACGACCGGTTCGATCTGGCCAAAGCGGTCGAGAACGCCCTGCTCGCCAAAATCGGGAGAGCATGACGACCAGACGGCGCCGATCGAAGCGGTCGCCAGCATGGCGGCGATGGCTTCCGGCATGTTGGGTATCATGGCGGCGATGCGGTCGCCCTTTTTGACGCCGAGCGACAGGAAAAGCTGCTGCAGGCGCGACGTCAGCGCATGCAGTTCGTTCCAGGACAGCCGACGCTCGACCTTGTCTTCGCCATGAAAGACGATTGCGTCGCCCGAGCCGGTCTTCTTCAGCAGGTTCTCGGCGAAGTTCAGGGTGGCGTCGGGAAAGAATGAGGCGCCGGGCATCTTGTCGCCATCGACGAGTACGCGCTCGCCCTTGTCGCCAACGATGCCGCAGAAGTCCCAGACGAGGCTCCAGAAGCTCTCGCGATCCTCGACCGACCAGCGGTGAAGTTCGGCATAGGAGGCGAAGGATGCATCCGCCTGCGCCGCAGCGGCTTTCAGAAAAGCCGTCATCGGCGCGGCGTCGATCCGGTCCCGCGTCGCGGTCCACAAGGGTGTGTCTGCGGCCATAATTGTTCCTCCCAAAACTGTCGCGATCAGGGCAGCTGGTTCATGTCGACTGCGCGCGAGATCTCATAGTCGGTGCTCCTGCTGGCGGGCCCGCGTCGGACTTGAGACGAGAGAAGAGGGCCCAGCCAGGCCGACGCTCCTTGTTTTGCTACTGGAGGCTTCGATTCAGATGAACAAGGTCGGGACCTCGCGCTTGAAGATGCGGTCTGCCGGCTCAGTTCCCAAATACTCCCTGGCAGCCTTGTGTCCAGAAAACACCGCCGCTTGAATGATCCCCGGCGCGACCGCGTCGCCGATTGTTGTGTGCGGAACACCGGCCTCGCAAAGCCAGGAGGACAGATCGTCTTGTGGAAGTCTTGACGTAACACTCAGCAAGGCCGCTGCGGGGATAGCCGGCAACGGTTCGTAAGTGTCCGACCGATTGATATGCAGCGCACCGTCCTTCCACTCCACGGCCGTCGTGTTCGGATACATCTTGACGCCGGCCGCCATCAGGGCGCTGAGGACACGAGGCTGTTCCAGCGTGTAGCCCATCCAGCCCGCAATCGCGGGCTGAGGACAGACGAGGTGAACCTCGTGGCCTTTCGCCGCGAGATGTTCTGCAAGGACATTAGCCATGTAGTAATGATCGTCGTCATAGATCACGATCGGACCGGACAGGCTCTCGCCGTCCAGGATGCTGTCGGGCGTGAAAGCGCAACCGGAGAAACCTGGGATCGGCGTGTACCGGGTGCGGCCAAGTCCGTCATCCCTCCAGCGCGATCCAGTGGCCACGAATATGTGGTCGGCGCCAAACTCGCAGGCAATCTCGGGTGTGATTTCGCTGCCTAGGAAAAGCTCGACATTCGGCATCTGCTGCATCTGGTAGAGACGGTAGTCGCGGACCCGGTTCCAGGCTGACAAGCCCTTCAGCCTGCTTTCCTTGGTGACGCGTCCACCCATCACTTCCGACTTTTCGGCGATTGTCACCTGGTGGCCTGCCCGCGCCAGGGTGAGGGCGCAGTCCAGCCCGGCAGGTCCGCCGCCGACGACAAGGAGGTTCTTGTTGGTCTGAGCTTTGGGAACGCGTTCAGGATGCCAGCCGCGCCGCCATTCTTCACTCATCGTCGGGTTTTGTGTGCAGCGCAGCGGGATCGAGTACGCGTCGGAGGCCACGCAGATGTTGCAGCCTATGCACTCCCTGATCTCGTCCACCCGTCCTTCGCGGATTTTTTGGGGCAGGAACGGATCGGCGATAGACGGCCGCGCGCCACCGATCAGATCGAGGACGCCACGGCGGATCTGGCTCACCATTGCGTCGGGGGATGTGAAGCGGCCGACCCCGACGACCGGCTTTGTCGTCACTGTTTTCACGAAGCTTGTAAATTCTTCCTGCGCGCCCTCGGGGTCAAAGCGGGAGGTTCCGGAGTCGCGGCTCCAACCCGAGACATTGACGTCCCAAAGATCCGGGATTTCCGCCAGGAGCTCGACCACGTCGCGCCCTTCGCCGCTACTCGATATAGCTTTGGGCCCGGTGAGTTCATGCACCGCAAAACGAATGGCTACGGCTATATCGTCGCTGGCCTCTTCCTTGGCCTCCTCCAGGACCTCGCGTAGCAGCCGAACCCGGTTGGCGAAGCTGCCGCCATATTCATCCGTTCGGTGATTATAGGCCGGGGTCAGGAAGTGCCACAGGATCGACGCGTCGTGAGCGGCGTAGACATAGACGATGTCGTAGTTCGCCTGTTTCGCCCGTCGAACCGCGGCGCGATAGTTCTCGCGTAGCAACTTGATGTCGCTTTTGTCCATGGCTTTGCTTTGGACCGGGACCTCAGGCTTGAGAACGGGGAGACTGGATGGGCCGAGAACCGGATAGCCATTTGCCAGGCCCCGCGAACGCATGCCGCTGTGGCCGATCTCGATGGCCGAAAGCGCGCCATGCTCGCGGATCCTCTCGGTCAGCCGTGCATGGCTCCTGACGTCGACCTCATCCCAAAATTTCTCGATCGGCAGGTTGGAGATATCGGATGACGGATCGATCTCGGAAAGCTGCATACAGACGGTGCCCCAACCGCCTTCCGCCTTCATCGCCCTCATGCCGATGGAGCCGTTGGGCATGAGGGGAGAGTGGCCCGTCGCGTGCGGCACAGCGAAGAATCGATTTGGCGCCACCTTCGGCCCGATCTTGACGGGTTCAAACAGAACCGCATAGCGAGCGTCGATCGGGGTGGCGTGTATCGTCATTGTAGTGCCTTCTTGACGATGCCTCGATCGACCCAATCGTCGAATATTCCAAGCACCGTTTCAGCAAACAGCGCGTCGTTTATGTGCGCGTCGATCTCGGTCAATTCCACCGGATGCCGTATCGCTGAGCGCATTTCATCGAGGAACGCTGCTAGTCCAGCCGGGTCATGGGCAGGTTGCCCCTCCCGGTCCCATTCCTCGATACCTTGAATAGGCAGGATCACATGCACGGGAGCCAAGGCTTTGGCCAACCGATGGCCGATCTCGCGGGCGGTCTCGCGCCGCTCTTGCGCGTTCAACGCGGCGGAGGAGATCAAACGATTGTGCGCGTGGCAGGGTCTGCCGGCGAAGCGGGCGGGGATATCTTGCCAACTGGGAAAGTCTATCAAGTCGACGCAGCCCGGAGCGACGAGTTGTGGGACCTTGTTCTGTCCGGCTGACACAAGTCGGTCCTTGCCACCGTTGACGATAGAGCCAACCAGAAGGTTCCCGAGCTCGGGAAGCGCGAAATCCATGACGGCGCAGAAATATCCTTGCGCGGCCAGATTTTCAAAAGCCATTCCGCCCATGCCAGTCGCATGAAACACCGCAAGTTCGAACCCTCGCTCTTCCAAGGGGCCCTTGAGTAGTCTCATGTAGGAAAGGCACGAGCTGCCAAGGCTCATCATGCCAATGATGGGACGATCCCGCTTCGGCGTTTCGACCGATTGCGCGGACCCCAAAACCGCGCCCGCAGCCTGGCTTAAAGACGACTTGCATATGGAGTTCAATCCGAAGAGGCCTCCCGCCCACAGGATCATCTGGATGTCGGGCGCTAGTCTGTCCGCGGGGACGAGGGGGGAATACGCGACTGTAGAAATCACATATTTCGGTACGCCGAGTGGCAAGGCACGAGCGCAGTCGAGAGCCAGGTCCGTGCCCATGGTGCCGCCCATGGCAATCATGCCGTCGATCTTGCCTTCCGCGTGCAGCCTCGCTGTCAGGATTGACGCGCCGCGCGCCATGATCTGCATCGCGGTGTTCTCGTCGCCGGACGCGATCGCCGTCTGGATCGACGACCCGCCAGCCTCGGCGACATCGTGCTTGCTGATGTCGGTCGGCCGCATGGGACCACCGAGAACGCTTACGTCCATCGTGAGCGCTCGGCCGCCCTGTGCGACAATCCTGTCAGCGAGATAGATCAGTTCGTCCGACTTCGTATCGAATGTACCGATAACAAGGATCGTCTTCGTTTCTTTCGTCGTCATGGTTCCCACTCATTTTTTGTTTTTTGGTTAGTCGGTCTCAGCCACGCATCCGCTCTCCCTGCGGGTCGTAGAGGGGCTGAAGCTGGACCTGGATCGGATAGCGTTTGCCGGCGATCTGGACCTCGAAATCACCCTCTTCGAGCCATGCCTTCGAGACGCCATCCTCACGATGCAGGCTTGCAAGCCCCAGCATTTTGCCAACGCGGTAGCCCCATCCTCCGGAGGTGACGTGGCCCACAAGGTCATCGCCTTTCCAGATCGGTTCATTGTGCGCGAGATAAGGACCTGTTCTTCCGAGGCCGTTGACGGAGACCGATACCGTCCTGAAGAGCGTGGCTGCACCGCCTGCCTTCTGCCTTGCGAGAGGGCCTTTGCCGATGAACTCGCTCTTGTTGAGATCAACAGCAAATCCTAGGCCGGTTTCGTAAGGTGTGTCCTCCTCGGTGATGTCATGCCCGAAGTGCCTGAAAGCCTTTTCAAGGCGGCAACTTCCCATGGCAAACATTCCCATATGCCGCAGGCCGAGTGGCGTTCCGACCGTCAGGATGTTCTCGTAGACACCGTGCGTGAACTCCGTCGAAATCAGCAGCTCGTAGCCAAGTTCGCCTACGAACGATCTTCTGATGGCCCAGACCCGTGCATGGGCAAGGTCGATTTCCCGCGCGGCACCGAACGGAAATTTCTCGTTGCTGAGGTCGTCTATCGTCAGGGCGGAAAGTATCTCGCGAGACTTCGGCCCATGGATCGTCAGCAGCGCGTAGGACGACGTGGCGTCGAAGATTTCGAACCGCCACTCCGGGTCCGCATGCATTTCAAGCCAGGCGCGGTCGCGAACCTGGCTGGGGTGCCCCGTAACCACGAGGAATTTCTGTGGGCCGATCCGCGTGACCGTCACGTCGGCCTCGATGCCGCCGCGTTGATTGAGGAATTGGGTGTAGACGGAGGTTCCGACCGCCACGTCCATCTGGGCACCGCAGACCCTGTTCAACATTTCGACGGCATCCGGTCCCTGCACCAGGAGTTTGGCGTACATGGACTGGTCAAGGAGCACCGCCGCATCCCGGGCGGCGGCACATTCGTCGGCCACCAGGGAAGACCAGTATTGCTCGCCGACCGAAGGTTTGTCCTGCCATCCCAAGCCGGACGGGTCGTAATACATTGGAATTTCCCAGCCGATGCGCTCGGCGAAAACAGCGTTTTGCGATTTCAGCCTGTCGTGCAGTGGTACCCGACGTACCCCGCGTGCCGTTTCGATCTGGCGGCCCGCCCAGTGGATGCCGTAATGGAATCCGACGGACTCACCGACCCTGTCGGCATTGTATGTCGAGTTGGATTGAAAGGGATGGGCGCGAGAAGCCAGCATGGAGTTCATGCTGCGGCTCGGATATCCGTCGATCAGCCACTCCGCCATCGTTAAGCCGACGCCGCCGGAGTTCAGGATGCCGTTGGAATTCATGCCGGCGGCAATGAACAGGCCTGGCATTTCCGGCGCGGGGCCGAGGTAGGGCCGACCGTCCGGTGTGAAACTCTCGGGGCCGTTGAAAAACGTCTTGATCCCCATCTCGGCAAGCGCTGGCATGCGGGCGAAGATCGTCTCAAGCATCGGTTCGGTATGTTCCATGTCGAATGGAAGTTCGTCGAACTCGAAACCGTCTGGAATGCCCTCTTTGCCCCAAGCCTTGCCCAAGGCTTCGAAACCACCGATCAACAGCTTGCCCGCGTCCTCCTTCCAGTAGGTCCGTTCTTCGCCGACGACAAGGCAGGGCAGGGTGCGCGGGAGGCCGGCAATCGCTTCGGTGACGATGTAGAAATGCTCCGCTGCATGAAGGGGCACAGTCACCCCATGTGCCTTGGCAAAGCGGCTTGTCCACATCCCGCCGGCGAGAATGACTTTTTCGGTGGCGATCACACCCTGATCGGTTTCGACACCAATCACCCGGCCGTTCTTCGTCAGAATTCTTGTGGCCGAAGTGTTCTCAAAAATCAGCGCCCCGTTGTTGCGAGCGCCGCGGGCCATCGCCTGGGTGACGTCCAGGGGATTGACCTGACCGTTGGAGGGAACGAAGAAGCCGCCTTGGACGCCCCCATAGTCCACCAGGGGCCAGATTTCTTTCAGCTCCGGGATCGAGAGTATGTGGCTTTCGATTTCCATTCGTCCGGCATGGTCATGGTTGCGCAGCAACTGGTCCATCCGGATATCCGACAATGCGAGATGCAGCGTGCCGTTCTGCTTGTAGCCCGTTGCCTGTCCCGTCTCACTTTCGAGTTCCATAAAGAGCCGTGCGGTGTATTTCGAGAGCGCTGTCTGCGAGCCAGACTCACGCAGTTGCCCGACGATTCCTGCCGCGTGCCATGTCGTCCCACTTGCAAGCTGTTTACGCTCCAAGAGCACCGCACCCGCCATTCCGCGTTTCGCAAGATGGTAGAGGGACGATATGCCGATGATGCCGCCGCCGATGACGACTGCAGGAGCCCGTTCTGGGAGTGACCTTGGGGATCTGTTTTCGGTCATCAGAGTTGAATCCACGCTGTCTTGAGATTGAGGAATTTATCGAGGGCATGCGGCGACTTGTCGTGACCGTTGCCAGACTGTCCGACGCCACCGAGCGGCACGGTGATGTCCGGCCCTCCATATGTGTTGACGTGGACGACGCCGGCCCTGATCGCCCTTACCATGCGATGGGCGCGCGAGAGGTTGGACGTCCAGACGCCGGATGCCAGCCCGTAAATCGTCGAGTTTGCGATCCGAACCGCGGCGGCCTCGTCGTCAAAGGGCGTGATCGCAAGCACCGGGCCGAACACTTCTTCCTGGGCAAGGGCGGCGTCTGGAGCGACTTGGTCAAACACCGTCGGCGCCATGAAGAATCCCCCTGTTTCCTCGCGGATTCGGGTACCGCCGGTAAGCAGCGAGGCGCCATCGGCTGTGGCCCGGGCCACAAATTCCAGGTTCTTGAAAAGTTGGTCGGCGCTTGCAATTGCGCCAGCCTCGGTTCTGACATCAAGGGGATCGCCCAACCGCATCTGTGAAGCAAATTCGGCCACTTTTTGCGCAAAATCAGCGTGAATCGAGCGCTCTACCAAGAGCCGGGAGCCGGCTACGCAAACCTGACCGGAGTTGCGGAATATGCCATAGGCCGCGACCTTGGCTGCCTGATCGAGATCCGGTGCGTCCGCGAACACTACGTTCGGCGACTTACCTCCGAGTTCGAGATAGACGCGCTTGAGATTAGATCGGGCGGAATATTCGAGAAGCCTCCGCCCTACGGGACCGGAGCCCGTGAAAGCCAGCACATCGACGTCATTGTGGAGTCCGAGTGCGGCACCGACGACGGAACCCTGCCCGGTGACCACATTGAAGACGCCGGCCGGCAGGCCAGCCTCCGAACAGATCTCCGCCAAACGCAGCAAGGTAAGTGATGCGACCTCCGCCGGTTTTACGACAACCGAATTTCCGGCCGCCAGCGCGGGAGCGATTTTCCATGCTCCGATCATCATCGGGAAGTTCCACGGAACAATCACGCCAACAACGCCGACGGGGTCATGATGAACCAGGCCGAGAACCGAAGCGGCCGTCGGTGCGATCTCGCCGTAGACCTTGTCGATCAACTCGCCGTAGTAGCGGAACGTGTTGGCCGCGCTTCCAGGCTCCGCCTTTATCGCCATCGAGATTTCGGTGCCGTTGTCGCGGACTCCGAGCACGGCCAGTTCCAGCGCATTCTTTTCGATGAGTTCGGCGATGCGGTGCATCACCTTCTTGCGTTCGGCCGGCGCAGCCCTCGACCATAATCCACGGTCGAAACTCGCCCTGGCACTCGCCACCGCCAGGTCGATATCGCCTTCTTCGGCTTCAGCGAGGCGCGTAAGGATTGACCCATCAAGCGGCGATATCACCTCGCGCGTCCCGCCTTTCAGGGCCTTGCGCGCTTTTCCGTCGATGAAAAGCCCTTGCTCCGGAACTGAAAGCCCCCGAAGCTGGTCGATCTGGATTTGATCCATTGGTTGTCCTTACGGTCGGTTCCGAGTCGTTCTCAGTCACGCTAAATCGGAATGGTGTCGCGGGCTGCCTTCAGCGGTCAGATAGACCGAGCCAGCGGGACGAGCGTTTTGAGGCAAATTCATTCGGATTTCCCATTATGGCTTGACCGTCGATTCGCGGTTCATTATTGTCACCATCAGTTTAAAAAGCTTGCATTAGGTTTGAAGTTCTGTCAAGTAGCACTCATCGAGGAGAGGAAATCGTGCCGAAATCCGGACCTGGGGAAACAGTTCCAATGATGAAAAGCGTCGATAGGGCGCTTTATCTACTTTCATATTTTACCGTGCAGGAACCGGAATGGGGCCTGAGCGACCTCGCCCGAAAGTCCAAAGTCGACAAAGCAACGACTCTTCGGATCCTTGTTGCGCTTATTCGCAACGGCTTTGTGGAACAGCATGCGGAAACCAAGAAATACCGCCTGGGGATTGCCGTACTCAGGCTGGCTCGGGTTAGAGAAGCTAGTTTCCCGCTCCTGTCATTCATCAATCCCGTGCTCGACAGGCTTGCCGAGGAGATGGAAGAAACCGCGCACGCCACACTGGCGGCCGAGACCGCAATGATCACGGTTGCGGTGACGGAGCCGAAGAGATCGACCCGTGTCTGGGTGAACCCGTCGCAATTGCTGCCTTTTCACGCGACCGCATCTGGTCTGGCGTTTCTGGCGTTCGCCGCGCCTGAGGTCCGCGACGGGGTTTTTGCCGAGGGAGAATTGGTCAGGTACACGAAAAATACCGTGGTCGACGAAGAGGAACTGCGGGCGCAATTGGACCAAATCAGGAATCGCGGCTTCGCCTTTGCGCCTGGGTCTTTTGAAGTGGAATCGAGCGGTGTGGCCGCGCCGATCTTTTCCAGCAGTGGCGACGCTTTTGGATCGGTGGCGATCGCCGGTGTCGCATCTCGAATGATGAAGGACAGGCAGTTGAAAGCCGCACGGCTCGTAGTCGGGGCTTCGGTGGAAATATCTCGCGCAATCGGCGCTGAACCTCATCCGAGCATCCTGCGTGCAACGAAGGATCTTCTTGATGCCTGAACGCCGTAGTGCGCTTGTCCTCGATTTCGGCGGTGTGATCTCGAAAACGGTCTTTGAAACCCAGCGCCTGAACGAGGCCGCCTTGGGACTGCCTGCAGGCACCCTTGACTGGATGGGCCCCTTCGACACCGATGGCGACGCGTTGTGGCAACAGATGCAGTCCGGGGCAATCACCGAACGGGACTACTGGTACACGCGGGCACGCGAGACCGGCAAGCTCCTCGGTGAGACCTGGGATGAACTCCCCGTGTTCCTCCAGCGCATCCGGGGTGATGATCCGCAGCTGATGATCAGACCAGAGGCGTTGCGCGCGATTGAGGTTGCCAAGGACGCGGGTAAGAAGCTTGCCATCCTGTCGAATGAGCTCGATCTGTTCTATGGCGCGGGATTTCGGTCCAAGCTTCCATTCCTTCAGATGTTCGACCTGATCGTCGACGCGACGTACACAAAAATCCTGAAACCCGACCCGCGCGCTTACGGGTTCGTCTTCGACGGGCTTGGCCTTGCCCCTTCGGATTGCGTGTTCGTGGACGACCAGGCCAAGAACGTCAAAGGAGCGTCGGACGTCGGGATGCACATCGTGCACTTCGATGTTACCGGGCCAGGCGAAAGCTATGCCCAGGCAATCAAGATGCTGGGAATTTGAGAGGAACAGAGGGTGCGAGAGACGAATTTCCTTGTTGAGAACAACGCCCGCCACATGTGGCATCCCATGGCGCATCCCGCCGAGATGCAAGCGAACCCGCCGCACATCATCAATGCGGCCGAGGGGGTTGAGGTCACCGATATCCACGGCAGGAAGCTGCTCGATGCCGTCGGCGGCCTTTGGAATGTCAACCTCGGCTATTCTTGCGAGCCGGTGAAAAAGGCGATCCGCGATCAACTGGACCAGCTTCCCTATTATTCCGCGTTCCGCGGCACATCGCCGTCGCCGGCGATCGAGCTCTCATACGAGCTGGCGGAATGGTTCAAGGAAGACGGCCTCGTGCGTGCGTTCTTCACGTCGGGCGGTTCGGATTCGGTCGAGACCGCTTTGCGTCTGGCGCGTCAGTATCACAAGATCAATGGCCAACCCGAGCGCACCAAGTTTGTTGCCCTCAAGAAGGGCTACCATGGCACGCATTTCGGTGGCGCATCGGTCAATGGCAATGCCAACTTCCGCCGCAACTACGAGCCGTTGCTACCTGGGGTTTTTCATCTCGCCGCACCTTATGCCTACCGCAATCCCTTCGGCACCTCTGATCCGGCGGAGATTGCCCAGGCGATCGCTCGCCAGTTCGAGGATGAGATCGCCTTCCAGGGGGCCGATACGATCGCTGCCATGATCATGGAACCGGTGCTGGGGTCGGGTGGCGTTATCGTGCCGCATGAAACCTTCATGCCATTGATGCGTGCCATTTGCGACAAGCACGGCATTTTGCTGATCGCCGACGAGGTGATCACAGCGTTTGGACGCACGGGCGCCTGGACCGGCTCGCGTGGCTGGGGTGTCAAACCGGACTTCATGTGCACGGCCAAGGCAATCAGCAACGGATACTTTCCGTTCGGCGCGGTGATGATCTGCCAAAAGGTGGCAACGGTATTTGAGGCCTCCAAGGGCGCCATTGGCTCGATCGGCCACGGCTACACCTATTCAGGTCACCCAGTTGGAGCCGCCGCAGCGCTCGCGACGCTCGCCGAAACAAAACGTCTCAACGTCGCCGCGAATGCAAAGGCCCGGGGAGCGGAGTTGCTTGTGGGCCTTGAAGGCCTCAAGGAGAAGCATGAGCTGGTAGGGGACGTGCGGGGTCTCGGTCTGATGTGCGCGCTTGAACTGGTGTCGGACCGCAAGACGAAATCGGCAGCGGCCAAAGACGTCGTGCAGAAGGTTTTCGACACCGCATACGAAGAAAGCGTAATGGTCCGCACTTCCGGTGCCAACGTCATCATCTCACCCCCGCTCGTCATCACGGCGGCAGATGTGAAGCGGATCGTCGCCGCACTCGATGTGGGCCTCGCGCAAGCCGGGCGATAATTGATTGAGATGGAATATTGCCTGGGCCATGTGGTCCCGGAATAGGGAAACTCACCCCGAAAATAAGGGCACAATCAAGTGAAAATCCTTGTACCCGTGAAGCGAGTTGTGGATGCGAACGTCAAGGTTCGCGTCAAGGCTGACGGTTCGGCTGTAGAACTCGCCAACGTCAAGATGGCGATGAACCCGTTTGACGAGATCGCGGTCGAAGAGGCGCTCCGGCTGAAGGAAGCCGGCAAGGCGGAAGAGATCATCGTCGTCTCTATCGGACCGCAGCAGGCGCAGGAAACCTTGCGCACCGCGCTCGCCATGGGCGCCGACCGCGCCATCCTGGTCAAGACCGATGAGCAGACCGAGCCGCTCGGTGTCGCCAAGGTGCTGAAGGGCGTCGTCGACGCCGAACAGCCTGGCCTCGTCATCCTCGGCAAGCAGGCGATCGACGACGATTCCAACCAGACCGGCCAGATGCTGGCAGCCCTTCTCGGCTGGGCGCAGGGCACTTTCGCCTCCAAGGTTGTCATCGACGGCGACAAGGCCAAGGTGACGCGCGAAGTCGACGGCGGCCTGCAGACGGTGGAACTGAAGATGCCGGCGATCATCACCGCCGACCTTCGCCTCAACCAGCCGCGCTATGCCTCCTTGCCCAACATCATGAAGGCCAAGAAGAAGCAGCTCGACGAAAAGAGCCCGGCCGACTACGGCGCCGACGTCAAGCGGCGGCTGAAGGTGCTCAAGACCGAGGAGCCCAGCGGCCGCAAGGCGGGCGTCAAGGTCAAGTCGGTGGCCGAATTGATCGACAAGCTCAAGAACGAAGCCGGCGTGCTGTAAGCGATCGGAAAAGGAGACAACAACATGGCTATTCTTCTGATTGCCGAACACGACAACGCAACCCTTTCCGACCAGACCGCCAAGGCGCTTTCCGCGGCCCTGCAGATCGGTTCGGACGTGCATTTGCTGGTCGCCGGCAAGGGCGCCAAGCCGGCGGCGGATGCCGCAGCCAAGCTCAAGGGCGTCACCAAGGTGCTGCTGGCCGATGCCGATGAACTGACCGAGCGTCTCGCCGAACCGCTGGCGGCGCTGGTCGTCTCGCTGGCCGGCGCTTACGACACCATCATCGCGCCTGCGACCTCGTCGGGCAAGAACGTCGCGCCGCGCGTCGCCGCCCTGCTCGATGTCGCGCAGGTCTCCGAGATCATCGAGATCGTGTCGCCCGACACCTTCAAGCGGCCGATCTACGCCGGCAATGCCATCCAGACGGTGCAGTCAACCGACGCCAAGAAAGTGATCACCGTGCGCACCGCATCATATTCGAGCGCCTCCCAAGGCAATGCGGCTGCCGTCGAGCTTGCCTCGCCGGCAGCCGACCCGAGGCTCTCCATTTTCATTGAGAACAAGCTTTCCGACACCGACCGTCCGGAACTAACCTCGGCCAAGATCATCATCTCGGGCGGCCGTGCGCTGGGTTCGGCGGAAAAATTCAAGGAGGTCATCCTGCCGGTCGCCGACAAGCTCGGTGCGGCTGTTGGCGCTTCGCGCGCCGCGGTCGATGCCGGCTATGCGCCGAACGACTGGCAGGTCGGCCAGACCGGCAAGGTGGTGGCTCCCGATCTCTACATCGCGGTGGGCATCTCCGGCGCCATCCAGCACCTCGCCGGCATGAAGGATTCCAAGGTCATCGTCGCCATCAACAAGGACGAGGAGGCGCCGATCTTCCAGGTAGCCGACTACGGTCTCGTCGCCGACCTTTTTGATGTCCTTCCCGAACTTGCCAAAATTTGACACGAGGGGAATGAAAACGTGCCGCAATCCTACACGATTACCCTGTCCTGCGACGACCAACCCGGCATCGTCGCGGCGGTCGCGACGGAACTTTCCGCCCTGGGCGCCAATATAACCGAGAGCAACCAGTTCTGGGACCGCCTTTCCAACCGCTTCTTCATGCGCATCGCCGTCGAATTCAGGCAGCCCACAACCAAGGAACAGGTCGAACACGCCGTGAAGCCCGTGTTGGACCGCTTCGGCATGAAGGCCGATGTCGTCGACGCCGGCCGCAAGCTGAAGATCATCATCATGGTTTCCAGGTTCGACCACGCAATGTTGCATCTGCTCTACCAAATCCGTGTGGGATGGCTGCAGGTCGAGGTTGTAGCTATCGTGTCGAACCACGAGGACAGCCGCCGAACCGCAGAGATAGAGGGTATCCCCTATCACGTCTTCAACATCACCAAGGACAACAAGGCGGAAAAGGAGAAGGTGCTGCTCGATCTCGTCCGGGAGACGGAGGCAGATCTCGTGGTGTTAGCCCGATACATGCAGGTGCTCTCGGACAACCTCTCCACCCGGCTGTTCGGAAAAGTCATCAACATCCATCACTCGTTCCTTCCGTCGTTCAAGGGAGCAAAGCCTTATCATCAGGCCTTCGAACGCGGCGTGAAGCTGATTGGCGCGACAGCCCACTATGTGACGCCTGATCTCGACGAAGGGCCGATCATCGAGCAGGAAACGGAGCGTGTGACGCATACGATGACCGCCGACGATTTCGTCGCCACGGGCCGGGATATAGAAAGCAGGGTGCTGGCCAGGGCGGTGAAGATGCACCTGGAGCGTCGGGTCATGCTCAATGGCCACAAGACAATCGTTTTCGCGTGACCAGGGCCAGATGAGAGAACCAGTCATCATCTCTGGAGCAATCGTGGCGGCTTCAATACTCGAACGAGTAAAACTCGAAACTGAGGCCTTGAAGAGTTCCGGCATCAATCCTGGTCTTGCCGTGGTTATCGTCGGAAGTGATCCAGCCAGCCAGGTTTACGTCTCCTCGAAGGGGCGGAAGGCCGAAGAGTGCGGCTTCCTCTCACGAAAGTATGAATTGCCCGAAATCACGTCCGAGAAAGAACTTCTTGGCCTGGTGCACACATTGAACGAAGACCCGAAAATTCATGGACTCCTTCTGCAGTTGCCTTTGCCAAAACATCTGGATGCAGGAAAGATTATTCAGGCGATATCGCCTGACAAGGACGTTGATGGGTTCCATTATGTCAATGTGGGTATGCTGGGAACTGGCGAACTCGAGGGCGCGCTCGTCCCGTGTACGCCAGCAGGGGCGATGCTGCTGATTGAGTCGGTCCGGGGCAAGGACCTGTCAGGTTTGACGGCGGTGGTCATCGGGCGGTCCAACATCGTCGGCAAACCGATGGCCAATCTGCTGCTCGCGTCGAACGCGACCGTAACGATCGCGCACAGCCGAACAGCGGAAATCGAACAGATCTGCCGAGGGGCCGACATCCTGGTCGCCGCTGTCGGCAAGCCGGACTTCGTGAAGGGAGACTGGATCAAACCGGGTGCCACGGTTATCGACATCGGTATTAACCGACTACCCGCAGCCGATGGCACCGGAAAGGGACGTTTAGTCGGCGACGTTGATTTCGAGGACGCTTGTCGAATTGCCGGGGCAATCACTCCCGTGCCCGGCGGCGTCGGGCCGATGACGATCGCGATGCTCATGGCCAACACCCTTAAGGCCGCCCAGCGCAGCGCTCGGTGAAGAAGACTCTAGCAGCGACCAATCATTGCCTCAGCCTTGGTCGAATTCCACGAGTCCTCGATTGACCACGCTGCTGCCTCCGTCGACGTTGATCAGGGCGCCGTTGACATACGAGGCTTCCGGCGAAAGGAGAAACGCGGCGACATTTGCTATTTCGCTCGCGTCAGCTGCCCGCCGTTGCGGCACGAGCCGCGTGACACGGCGATATCCCGGCTCTGGGTCCCCGCCTTCGGTCAGCATGCTCATTTCCATATCGGCCATCTCCGTTCGCACCCAGCCCGGGGCAATCACGTTGGCGCGAAGACCATGGCGAGCGTATTCAAGGGCTATCGTCTGGGTTAGGAGCGTCACACCGGCTTTCGACGCACTGTAGGCGGCCAGCCCGGCACCGGCCGTTGCGCCCGCAACGGACGAGATGGTGACGATCGCTCCTTTTGTCCGCAGCAGATGCGGAATTGCAGCTTTCGCCATTACAAACGGCGCGGTCAGATTGACGTCGATTTGGGTTTGCCAGTCGACAATGGACATCTCCGAGACGGATGCGGCGATGACAGTGCCTGCGTTCAGGACCAGCGAATCCAGGCGACCGAAATGGGCAACGACCTTTTCAACTACGGCTGCCGCGTCAGCGGGCACGCTTATATCAGCCGCAATCGCCAGTCCGCCCGTCTGGTTGGCGACGGTTTGCAGGATTGCCTCTCTTCGCCCGCAGATTGCGACGAAATGCGTGGACGCCAATTTCAATGCGATGGCTGCACCGATCCCGGTGCCTCCGCCTGTTATCAGGGCTACAGGCCTGCTTTCGTCGACTGCCGAAGGCATCTCCGATTACCCTTTCCTAAGCCACCAAATTGCAGAAGGAACCGCGTTCAAGATCACCAGCCTGTGCCAAGATAGTCGTCCGCAAGACCGTATGAATCGTCGAGGTAGCGTGACAAGCGTGCGCCATTGTCGGCCAATTCCGGGCGTTCTCCGATCCATCCAATGTAAGTAAGACTACGCAGAAGCAGGAAGAGCGGCAGCAGCGATTCGGAACGTTCAGACAGTTCCCTGCTTTGCCTATAGCCATCGAGAACCGCCTTCTTGATTGCCGGGTAGTGGGGCTCCTTGCGGTTGCGCAATAGCGTCGTTGCGATATCGAAGACACGCCACCCGTAACCGGAGTCATCGAAATCTATGAACTGGACGGAGCTTGGCGTCACCAGGACGTTCTCCCTGACGAGGTCTGCATGGATCAGGCCGAAATCAAGGTTCTGGACGCCCTCGAGTTTGGACGACAAGATACCGCGAAGCCTACCGAGTTTGTTTTGGTCTGCCACCGACAGAGCGTCGAAATCCCAGAAACGTCCCCATAGAGGGGTCTCCCCGAGCAAACCGTCCTTGTCCCAGGATGGACGGTCGAAAGCACCGCCGCATACCCAGGCGTCGCTGATGTTGTGGAGATCGGCCATCTTGTTGCCGAGGGCGCTGAACAGGCGAACGAGATCTTGCGGTTCGTGCTCAAGCATCACGCCCGACTGGCCCAGCGGCGCTCCGGAGAGCCAAGACACGATGTCGGCGTTCTGTTCGGGAAAGTCCACGCTCGACGGCAGCGCTATATAGTCGCCGCCGTTGAGAGTGGGGAGAGGCGTCGGGACCTCGATTCCGCCTTGCCTCAGCACCTTCATCCACTGCAGCTCCGAACCAAGGGCCGCGGCGCTGTGGTATCCAGGACGGTGGAGCCTCAGGACCGCGGGGCGCCCGTCCGAAAGTGCAATCCTGAAGACTGCATTCTCACGGTACTTCAGAAGCTCCGGCTGCTGGGGCGAGAGTCCCCAGTGAGCGAGTGCTTCCTTGGCTCTGAGTGAAAGACGTGCAGATAGCGCCTCGGAAATGTCTCCCACGACAAATCTCCCTAGAGCGCTGTCAGCACGTCATCGAGGGTGCCGATCAACAGGTCGGCATTTTCCGTAGTGAAGGGCATCGGCGGGCGGATTTTCGTCGCGCACTGGTGGATGCCGAGCTTGCCCATCAAAACCCCGCGCTTGCGCATTTCGTTGATGAGCCGCGTTGCGAGTTCAGGCGCGGGCGTCTTCTCCGCCCTGTCGAGCACAAGTTCCGCCCCGAAAAACAGTCCGTTGCCACGCACGTCGCCGATGACGGAATGCTTTTGCGCCAACCGCACGAGGCCGTCCTTGGCATATTTGCCGACGTTTTTTGCGTTTTCGACCAGTTTCTCGTCTTCCAGCACGTCGAGTACGGCCATGCCCGCAGCACAGGAAACCGGATTGCCGCCAAAGGTGTTGAAATATCGAAACGCCTTGCGGAATGCGTTCAGGGTCTCCGATCCCGCCACGACGCCAGCAATGGGATGTCCGTTTCCCATCGGCTTGCCCAGCGTGACGACATCGGGAACGATGCCGGCGTGCTGATGTCCCCACATGTTGTCGCCAGTCCTGCCAAACCCAGGTTGGACTTCGTCGGCAATTAGAAGACCCCCAGCCTTTCGCACCGCTTCGGCCGCTCCCGTCAAGAATCCCTTGGGCAAATCGGGGAAGCCCTCGTTCGCGAAGAACGGGTCGACGATCAAAGCCGAGAACCCGTGTCCGCTCTCGTCAAGCGAACGGATCGCCTTCTCTACCTCAGCGGTGAAAGCAGCTGCAAACGGTTCGCCCGCAACCCCACCCAGTGGCCGGTAGCTGTCGGGTGCCGATACATGACGGACATGGCCGCCATAGCCTCCGACAGGTGGCATACGTGTCGACAGCTGGGAAACGGCCGTCGTGTTTCCGTGGTAGGTGAAGTCTGTTGCGATCACCCCCGTCTTTCCTGTGACGGCTTGTGCCATCCGAAGAGCGATGTCGTTCGCCTCGCTACCGGTACAGGTCAGGATGGCGGCATCCAGCGAATCGTCGAAGTAACCCAAAAGTCGTTCTACGTAGTTCAGGATGCCTTCGTGGAGATACCGGGTGTGTGTGTTCAGCGTTGAAGCCTGTCGGCAGATCGCATCCACTACATACGGGTGGCAATGGCCGACATGGGGCACGTTGTTGTAGCAGTCTAGATAACTCTTGCCGTCCGCGTCCCACAGCCAGACACCCTCTCCGCGGACGAGATGCACAGGATTCTCGTAGAAGATCGAGGTGTTCTTTCCGAGCAATTTCTCGCGCCTGGCGAGCAGAGCCTGCGTGTCGTCCATCATCCAGCCTGTTGTGGTTTGTTTGACCATCGGTTCATTATTGTATCCATCAGATAGATTATCGGTCCGAGGCTTGATCGATGTCAAGTATGCCATCGCAAAATAGCGTTGCTGCAGGCCGGTTGACATTTCCAAAAAAAATCACATGATAAAGAACCATCGGTGATAATAATGAACCAATGACGCCGATGAACTCTAGAAGGGGAATTTGGATGTCAAAGGAACAAACCTCAGCTGATCGTGGGCTGCGGGCAGGGACACTGGGAGCAGCGGCCATCACGTTGATGGTGGTGTCTGCCGTAGCCCCGCTCACCAATATGGCGGGCGTCTTGCCCGTCGCCATTCTCTTCGGCAACGGCACGGCGATCGTCCCGGCCTTCATGCTGATGATGATACTGGTACTGATTTTCTCGGTGGGCTACGTGACGATGGCCCGCCACGTGCACAATGCGGCTTCGTTCTACACCCTGATTACAAGAGGACTAGGAAAGACCGCCGGCGGAGCGGCCGCCATTGTGGCGCTTCTCGGCTACAATTGCATGCAGATCGGCATGTCGGGGATGTTCGGCCCTGTCTGCACCGATCTGGTCAAGACATTCACCGGTGTCACGGTGCCGTGGTGGGCATTCAGTCTTTGCGCGTCGGCTCTGATCGGGATCCTTGCCTATCGACGCATAGACCTTTCCGCGAAGGTGCTCGGTATTCTCGTCATCGCCGAATTCGCGGTGGTTTTGATCCTTGACCTGATGATCGTCTACAAAGGCGTTCCTGGTGGGTTCAATCTCGCCCCGCTTTCGCTGTCGGGTATGCCAAGCACGTCCGCACTGGGTGTCACATTCGTGTTTGCCTTCGGCTGCTACATCGGCATTGAAGCCACAACCCTCTACAGTGATGAGGCGAAAGATCCGAAGCGGACCATTCCGCTCGCCACATACGCGGCAGTCCTCCTGATCGGCGTTTTCTATTCCATCTCGACCATCTGGATCGTCGAGGCTGCGGGCACGTCAACGATTGTCACCCAGCTGCAGAACATCGGCGACCCGATCCAGTTCGTGTTCAACATCGCAAATCAATATGTCGGCAACTGGCTGGCTGTGTTGATGCGCGTGTTGTTCGTGACCAGTGTTTTCGCTTGCCTGCTGGCCTTCCACAATCATGTCGCCCGGTATTTCTACTTCCTCGGCAAAGAAGGTCTTGTGCCGGCCTGGCTCGGCCGCACTCATGACACCTATCAGAGTCCTCATCGCGCCACGATCGTGCAGACGGTTATCGCACTCGCGGTGATCTCGGTCTTCGCCATCGCAGGCCTCGATCCGCTACTTACCCTGTTCGCATGGATCGCGAACGTGGCCGTCATATGCATCATCCTTCTGATGCTCGCGGTCTGCCTCGCAGTCATAGCATTCTTCAACAAGAACCCGGAACTGGAACCGAACCAGCCGATCAAGACGAAGATCATGCCTGCTCTTGCTGCTGTAGGCTTTGCTGCCGTGGCATACTTCGGCATTAGCGGTTTCGACATCCTCACGGGCACTCCGGGCCCGTTGGCTGTCGCGCTGCCGTCCACGATCCTGGTGGCTGCCGTCATTGGGGCGGTGAGGGCAATGATGCGGCCTGGAGCCGTCGCTCGGTTAAACGCCGACAGAGTGTAACAACTTCAAGACAAGACGAGAGGGCTCGCCTAATCGGCTGGCCCTTTCGACCTCAATCGCGCCGGCTGCCAGCCCAGGTGCGACCGAGCCCTGATTGGTTCCAAACGTGACGGTTGGCAACGCTACCAGATTAGAATTTTCGCGGAACGGAGATTTCGAAAATGGCCCAGGCACGGATACACCGCGCAAACACTCCAAAATACATGCCGGGCTTCGGTAACGACTTCGAGACGGAGTCTCTTCCGGGCGCGCTGCCGCAGGGCCAGAATAGTCCGCAAAAGTGCAACTTCGGACTGTATGCCGAGCAGTTGTCAGGCTCGCCCTTTACCGCACCCCGTGGCACGAATGAGCGATCCTGGCTCTACCGCATCCGCCCCAGTGTGCGGCACACGCGCCGGTTTTCCAACGCCAGCTACCCGTTCTGGAAATCGGCGCCGTGCCTCGATGATCATTCCCTGCCGCTCGGCCAATTGCGCTGGGACCCGATCCCGGCCCCAACGGAAAAACTCAACTTTCTTGCCGGCATTCGCACCATGACGACGGCCGGCGACGTCATGACCCAGGTCGGCATGGCGGCGCATGTCTATGTTTTCAATGACGACATGGTCGACGATTATTTTTTCAATGCCGACGCCGAACTGTTGGTTGTGCCGCAAGTCGGCGCTATTCGCGTTATCACCGAAATGGGCATCATTGATGTTGAGCCTTCCGAGATCTGCCTGATCCCGCGAGGCATGATGTTCAAGGTCTCACGGCTCGGCGAGGGCTCCGATTGGCGCGGCTATGTCTGCGAAAACTACGGTGCCAAGTTCACCCTGCCGGATCGCGGCCCTATCGGCGCAAACTGCCTCGCAAACCCGCGCGACTTCAAGACGCCGGTCGCTGCCTATGAGGACAAGGAAACGCCATGCCGCGTGCATGTGAAATGGTGCGGCAAATTCTATGTCAGCGAAATCGGGCATTCGCCGCTCGACGTTGTTGCCTGGCATGGTAATTACGCGCCGTTCAAATACGACCTGCGCACCTTCTCGCCGGTCGGCGCGATCCTGTTCGACCATCCCGATCCATCGATCTTCACGGTGCTCACGGCGCCAACCGAGGAATCGGGAACGGCGAATGTCGATTTCGTCATCTTCCCGCCTCGCTGGTTGGTGGCCGAGCACACGTTCCGCCCACCTTGGTACCATCGCAATATCATGAGCGAATTCATGGGCCTCATCGAGGGCCAATACGACGCCAAGGAAGAAGGCTTCGTACCGGGCGGCATGAGTCTGCACAATATGATGCTGCCGCATGGCCCGGATGCCATGGGCTTCGAGAAGGCATCCAGCGTGGAACTGAAGCCGGTGAAGCTAGACCACACCTTGGCCTTCATGTTCGAGACCCGGTATCCGCAGCAACTGACTCGCTACGCCGCCGAGCTCGAGACTCTGCAGGATGACTACCTTGAATGCTGGGATCATCTGGACCGGAAATTTGACGGAACCCCAGGCATCAAATGATGCCTCAACTACGCATCAATTCATGAATCCTGATGCCACGTGGTGAAGAAGGACGGTTTGGCGGAATGAAACTCGCAACGATCAAAGACACAACCAGGGACGGAAGGCTTGTCGTCGTCTCAAGGGATCTAAGCCGCTGTTGCGAGGTCGGTCATATCGCGCGCACTGTTCAGGCAGCCCTCGATGACTGGCGAAATGCTGCTCCCCGACTTCGAGAGATCGCCGAAGGCCTCGAGGCAGGTTCGCAACCCTCTACGCCGTTTTATGAAGGTGACGTCTGCTCGCCACTTCCGCGTGCTTACCAATGGGCTGACGGCTCGGCTTACGTCAATCACGTCGAGTTGGTGCGAAAGGCCCGCAACGCCGAGATGCCGGAGAGCTTCTGGGGCGATCCTCTGATGTATCAGGGTGGCTCTGACAGCTTTCTTGGCCCTCGCGATCCCATCGTCATGGCCGACGAAGCTTACGGGATCGACATGGAAGGTGAGGTGGCCGTGATTGTGGATGACGTCCCAATGGGCGTGTCCGTCGATCAGGCCGGTGAAGCCATCCGCCTTGTAATGCTGGTCAATGACGTCTCTTTGCGTGGTCTCATTCCCGCGGAGTTGGCCAAGGGCTTCGGCTTTTTCCACTCAAAACCCTCGTCCGCTTTCTCGCCAGTAGCCGTGACGCTCGATGAACTCGGGAGCGCCTGGAGGGATGGGAAACTACACCTCCCCTTGCTTGTTGCCTTGAATGGCGAACCGTTCGGCAAAGCCAACGCGGGCATCGACATGACCTTCGACTTTCCTCAACTGATCGCCCATGCCGCCAAGACCCGGCCGCTCGCCGCAGGAACGATCATCGGCTCGGGGACCGTGTCCAACAAGCTGGACGGCGGCCCCGGCAAGCCTGTGTCCGAGGGCGGCATGGGGTATTCCTGCATCGCAGAGATCCGCACTATCGAGACTATTCAGAGTGGCGCCCCGAAAACCCCCTTCATGAAGTTTGGCGACACGGTGCGTATCGAGATGAAGGACATGGCAGGACAGTCGATCTTCGGTGCGATCAAGCAGAGCGTTCAGAAACGAGTTCAAACCTGAGGCGAGGTTACCGCCTTCCTCCACCAGCTCTCTACGAGCAAAAACAAGGAATTTTGACTATGGCAAAAGCATTTGCTTCGCAGGGCGACCTTGCGGAAAAGAAGATTTCCTTCACCGAAGTCGGTAAGGACCTCTGGGCGTTTACGGCCGAGGGCGATCCGAACACCGGCGTGATTATCGGCGACGACGCCGTGATGATCGTCGATGCGCAGGCCACCCCACGGCTCGCCGGCAAGGTTGTCGAGAATATCCGCCGCGTCACCGACAAGCCGATCAAATATGTCGTGCTCTCGCACTATCATGCTGTCCGGGTTCTCGGTGCCTCCGCCTACAATGCGGAGCAGATATTCATGTCGGAAAAGGCGCGCGGCATGGTCGCCGAGCGCGGCAAGGAAGATTGGGATTCGGAGTTCCAGCGCTTCCCGCGCCTATTCCAGGGACACGAAAGCATTCCGGGCCTGACCTGGCCAACCATGACCTTCAAGGAACGCATGACGGTCTATATGGGCAAGCGCCGGGTCGACCTGATGCATCTTGGTCGCGCTCACACCGCGGGTGACATCGTAGCCTATGTCCCCGACCAGAACGTCATGTTCACCGGTGACATCATCGAATATCACTCTGCTTGCTACTGCGGCGATGGTCACTTCAGCGACTGGCCGGCAACGATCGAGGCGATCCGTGCATTTGACGTCGACGCGATCGCGCCGGGGCGCGGCGACGCGCTGACCAGCAAGGAGCTGGTGAAAAAGGCTCTCGACAACACTGTCGACTTCGTGCGCTCGACCTATCGACCGATCGCCCGCGTTGCCCAGGGCGGCGGCACGCTGAAGGAAGCGTGGGACGCCTGCCGAGCCGAGTGCGACCCGAAATTTGCCGCCTACGCGATCTACGAACACTGCCTGCCATTCAACGTCGCACGCGCCTACGACGAAGCGCTCGGCATCGACACTCCACGGATCTGGACCGCCGAACGCGACCGCCAGATGTGGGACGCCCTGCAGCGATAAATGCTGTCGAAAGGTTCGATTGGGAGGCACACATCACCAAGATCTTCGAAACACCGCTCTATCCCTACCGGCGATCGTCTGACCAGGACGCCGAGAGACCCGTGCGCCGCCCTGTCGCCATCGTCGGGGCGGGGCCTGTGGGCCTTGCTTTGGCGATCGACCTGGCCAGTCAGGGCATTGCCGTCGTTGTACTCGACGAGAATGACAAGGTGAGCTTCGGTTCGCGTGCCATCTGCTTTGCCAAGCGCTCGCTGGAAATCCTGGATAGGCTCGGCTGCGCGGCTCCGATGGTGGAGAAGGGCGTGCAGTGGAGCGTCGGCAAGGTGTATTTCGATGAACGACAGGTCTTCGAATTCAACCTGTTACCCGAAGGTGGTCACAAACAGCCGGCTTTCATCAATCTCCAACAATACTACCTCGAGCAGTATCTGGTTGACCGTGCCTGCACGCTGGAGGCGGAAGGGCGACCGATCGAACTGCGCGGCAAGAATCGCGTGACAGGCGTCAATGATACCGGAAACGGTGTCCGTGTCTCCGTCGATACGCCGGATGGCCCGTATGATCTGATCGCCGACTGGTTGATCGCCTGCGATGGCGCAGGTTCCCCCGTGCGTAAGGCACTCGGCCTCGATTTCATCGGCAGGATCTTCGAGGACAACTTCCTCATCGCCGACATCGTTATGGAAGACAGTCCTGCTTTTCCGGTTGAGCGCCGCTTCTGGTTTGATCCGCCCTTCAACCGCGGCCAGTCCGCGCTTTTGCACAAGCAGCCTGACAATGTCTGGCGGGTCGACCTGCAGCTTGGCTGGAACATCGACAAGCAAGCGGAATCGACGCCGGCAAAGGTGGTCCCGCGCTTAAAGGCGTTTCTCGGCGAGCACGCGCAGTTCGAACTCGACTGGGTCTCGATCTACACGTTCCAATGCCGGCGCATGGAAAAATTCCGCCATGGTCCGGTGATCTTTGCCGGCGATAGCGCGCATCAGGTCTCGCCCTTCGGCGCCCGCGGCGCCAATTCGGGCCTGCAAGACACTGACAATCTTGCCTGGAAGCTCAAGCTGGTGATCGACGGCAAAGCGCCTGCGAGCCTGCTGGACAGCTATGACGCCGAGCGGGTGCAGGCAGCTGATGAAAATATCCTCAATTCGTCGCGCTCGACAGACTTCATCACGCCGAAGTCCGAGACCAGCCGCCTCTTCCGCGACGCCGTGCTCGATCTTTCAGAGCACCTTCCAGCCACGCGCCCCATGGTCAACTCAGGCCGCCTTTCGGTTCCATCGACCTATGAGGGCTCTCCGCTGAACGGGCCCGATTGTGACGGTTTGCCGATGCAAACCCGGCCAGGTTCGCCGGCTGTGGATGCGCCTGTGGGCGGAGGCTGGCTACTCGACCACCTTGGTGGCGGCTTCCAGCTTCTTACCATCAATGCCGGGGCGCCTGAGATGCTGGACATCGACGGCATTCCGATCGAACGCGTCGTCGTGGCCGCGACCGGCGACGACACCGAGGCTTTTCGCGCATGTTGGCTCGGGACCGCCACGAGCGCCGTTTACCTGCTTCGTCCAGATCAGCACGTCGCTGCCCGCTGGCACGCATTCGACGAGACAGCGGTGCGGAGGGCGTTGCTGAAAGCCATCGGGAGATTGCGATGACGGCACTGACAACCATGCCCAACATAGCTCGACCCGATGATTTCTATGCGGAACTGCTCGACGCTCATGAGGGGTTGAGCAAGGCTGAAAGCGATGCTTTGAACGCCCGTCTTATCCTGCTGCTCGCCAACCATATCGGTAACCGAATGGTGCTGAGTGAAGCGCTCAAAACCGCGTTACACTGCGGCAAACCGACGTGAGCGAGATCGTTCTCTATGATTACTGGCGCTCGTCTGCGAGCTACCGTGTGCGCATCGCGCTCAACAACATCGGCCTCGCTTATCGAGCAGTCCCCGTAAACCTCCTGGACAAGACCCATAAATCGCGGGACCATCTGGCACGCAATCCGCAAGGTCTCGTACCCGTGCTCGACATCGACGGCGTGGTGCTGACCCAGTCGCTGTCGATCATCGAATATCTCTGCGAAACCCGCGAGGCCACATTGCTGCCGAAAGATCCGCCCGGCCGCCAGCGCGTTAGGGCTCTCTCCCACGCGATCGCCATGGATATTCATCCTGTGTGTAACATGGGCGTCTGCGCCCATGTCATGGAACTCACTGGAGGCGGCGACGCAGTCCGCACTGCTTGGATGCGTAAGTTTATCGGGGAGGGGCTTCGCGCGTTTGAAACCCTGCTCACGCATCCGTCAACTGGCAGATTCTGTCATGGAGACAGCCCGACTATGGCAGATTTCTGCCTTGTGCCGCAGGTCTACAATGCTGAGCGATGGGGTGTCGATCTCAAGGACATGCCCCGCATTCGGGCCATCGATTCCACTTGTGCGGAACTGCCAGCCTTTCGCGCGGCCCATCCGGAAGCGGTAAAGACATGATTGCGAAAGTGCGCCCCGTGCACCTAGGGCGACCACTTGAACGCCAGCTCACGACATAAAAAGCAGCCCGATAGCCTTCCCATGAAGGCCGGTGCCGCGTCGGTCGCGGGCGCGCTGTCACAGGGCCAGAACTGAGCCTCACCAAAAACTTCTCCGGACCGGTGCGTCCGATTTGGCCTGCTTCGCCGGTTTCGGCGTCGGCAATCCTGCGCTTTGCAATTCTTCGCGTAAACACCGAACCGACATCGCATTGCTGGTCTGACTTCGCTTGCGCCGAGTTCTATCGGACGTCACCGCCGGCCGCAGGCTGACGAGCCTGATAACCGAGGCCGTGCAGAGGCGCTCTGGGTCAACGGCTTTGCACGACGGTCCAGCCTTCAATCGACTCCTTCACTGCTGGACGGGCATTGACACTCGCGTTTGCGCCGGAAATAGTAATGAAACGGCGTTGCGATATAATCAACGATTCACGATCGTATCGAACAAGCGTCGCGTATGGACCGATAGGCGGCAAGACAAACGCGGAGGGCTGATGCCTGAAGGCGATCACTTTTCCATCTTGTTCGAGCTTATCCAGATCGGCTTGGAAGCCGCTTTTTGAGGGGAGAAAGTCAGTGTCCAAGCAAATTCCCGCACGCGCCGATGTCGTAATTGTCGGGGGTGGAATCGTCGGAACCTCGATTGCCTACCATCTGCCGAAGTTCGGAAAACGTGACGTCGTCTTGCTGGAGCGCAAGAAACTGACATCCGGAACGACGTGGCACGCGGCCGGCATTGTCGGTCGACTGAGGCCGTCGCGATCAATGGCTGATTTAGCGAAATATTCGATAGATCTTCTGCGCCGCCTCGAAGAAGAAACCGGGCAGTCCACAGGATTCAAGCAGAATGGCGGCTTTATGATCGCCCTCGACGAAAATCGGCTGGAACTCCTGAGGCGCTCCTCTTCCTATGCCCAATATATTGGCGTTCTGGCCCCCATGGTGACGCCAGAAGAACTTCAAGAGGCGTGGCCGCTTCTGAACATTGATGGCATCCTAGGGGCGCTTCATATTCCCGAAAATGGTCAGGTCAATCCTGTGGACTATACCATGGCCCTGGCCAAGGGCGCTCGCCAAGGTGGCGTCAGCATCTTCGAGGATACAAATGTCACTAGACTCCTCAAACGCGGCGATAGGATCGTCGGCGTCGAGACTGAAGACGGGCAGATCGAGGCGAACACGGTTGTTCTGGCCTGCGGCATGTGGACTAGGGAACTGGCGCGCAAGGTCGGCGTGGCTGTGCCGCTTCACGCGGCCGAACACTTCTATATGGTTACGGAACCGATCGCCCAGCTCGACTCAAAAACGCCCATTCTGGTGATTTCGGAAGAACGATCTTACTACAAGGAGGACGCAGGCAAGTTGCTTGTCGGAATTTTCGAGGAGCGTGGCAAGGCATGGGCCACGCACGGCATTCCGGAGGAATTCGAGTTCGATAGTCTGCCGGGGAACTACGAGCACTACGAAAACGAACTTGCCATGGCAACAAAGCGCGTGCCGCGTCTAGAAAGCGCTGGTGTGCAGACCCTTTTCGTCGGGCCGGAGAGTTTTACCGCAGACGGCCGCTATCTCATAGGGCCGGCCCCCGAGGTCAGCGGATTATTTGTATCAGCTGGCTTCAATTCCAGCGGCATTATGTCATCAGGCGGCATGGGCAAAGTCGTGGCGGAATGGGTTGCCTCAGGCAACAGCCCGGTCGATATGCATGCGTTCGCCCTTACCCGCACAATGCCATTCCAAGCCAATCGCCACTTTATGGCCGAACGAGTGACCGAGTCGATTGGCATCTGGTCAAACATGCCTTGGCCCGGCAAGCAAATGAAGAGCGCTCGCGATGTGCGTCGGATGCCATTGCACCATGAACTGAAAGCGGCTGGTGCGCACTTTGGTGAGCGCGTCGGCTGGGAAATTCCGCTTTGGTACGCACCCAAGGATTCCAGCGAGTTCCGATACAGATTGGGGCGGCAGGATTGGTATCCGTTTGCGCGCGAAGAAAGCCTGGCTGTCCGCGACAATGTCGCGCTGATTGACCAATCGGCCTATGCCAAATTCGTCATCTCCGGTCCGGATGCACTCCGCGATCTCAACAGGCTCTGCGCAAACGAAATCGACGCACCGGTCGGAAAAGTGGTTTACACAGCTTGGTTGAACGAGAAGGGTGGGTTCGAGGCGGATCTCACGGTCACAAGATTGGCCGAGGATCGCTTCCTGGTCATTTCTGGTTTCGCCGATCAGAGGATCGATCTCGCGTGGTTGGATGCTAAATTGCCGAAAGGCGCGGCGACTGTCGTTCAGGATGTCACAAGTTCTTTTGGTCTCTTGGCTATAATGGGCCCCAAGAGCCGGCAGTTGCTACAGAGTCTGAGCGATTCTGACCTTTCGAACGATGCCCTCAATTTTGGGTATTCCGACGAAATCAACCTGGGACATGTAACAGTTCGCGCTTCTCGCGTGACCTTTGTAGGTGAACTCGGGTATGAAATCCTGGTGCCTACCGAGATGTGTGGCTATCTCCACGACCTGATCGTTGGAGCAGGTGCCGGCTTCGGATTGCGCTATGCTGGACTCTATGCGGTAGCGGCGTGTCGCCTGGAGCGCGGATATCGCCTGATGGGCTTGGACATCACTGCCGACGAAACACCGGTTGAGGCCGGTCTCGGCTTCGCGGTGGGCTGGCACAAGGTGGGCGACTTTATCGGCCGGGAAAGGGTCGAGGCGCAGCGGGGGCGCCCCCCAGAATCTCGGCTCGTTCAGTTCGCCTTGGAAGGCGACGACGCACCGATCCTGATCGGCAACGAGATCATCTGGCGCAACGGCGATCGGGTGGGCACCATCACCTCTGGTGGCTGGGGCTTTCGCATCGACCGATCGCTCGGCATGGGTTACGTATTCGCCCCCGGCGGTGCTTCTGCTGATTGGCTGAAACAGGGAAGCTTCGAGATCGAGGTGGCAGGTGCGAAATTTCCTGCCGTGGCTCAATTGGCTCCATTCTACGATCCGACTGGCGAACGGACACGTATGTGAACCCCCAGATGCCACGTTCGAGTAAGATAGAACCGTCGCGATTTGTGGTCGCAGTGCCGGAGAGCGCGATTCTGCGCGATGCACTCGATCATGCTCGAGCGATGGTGAAATCCGCCGGCCACGAAGTGGTTTCACCACGATTGCCACCGGAAGAGTGGGGAGACCTCACCACCCGCATCGACATTCTGGTGCTGACGCCGCGGGGTCGTTTCCCGGTCGCCTTGATGAAGAAGGCAGGGAGGTTAAGAAGCATTGTTTTTCCGACGATCGGCGTCGATCCACTCGACGTCAAGACGGCAACGCTCGCCGGCATAGCGGTCGGCCATGGAGCACCGGCTGAGAGTGTCTACAGCATGGCGGAAGCAACGGTGATGCTCATTGCGAGCTTGATGCACCGTGTTGCAGAAAAGCAAACGGTGTTGATGAATGGAAGTTGGCGCGAGCCGTTGGTGCTTGGCCGTATGCTACGAGGAAAGACAGTAGGGCTGGTCGGATTTGGCCGCATCGGTCGAGCGGTGGCTGAGCTTTTGGCGCCGTGGCAGGTGAGAATCCTTGTCGCCGACCCCGCAGTGACGGATGCAGACCTGGACGCGACCGCAGTGCCTCTAACAAATCTCCTTCGTGAGAGCGATGTCGTATCGCTCCACATGACGTTGACCGGTGCCAGTCGTAGCTTGATTGGGAGAGATGAACTTGCTCTGATGAAACCAGGCGCCGTGATCGTCAACACGTCACGAGGCGCGTTGATCGACGAAGATGCGCTGGCAGACGCGCTACAGGCAGGTCGCCTCGGCGGGGCGGCAGTTGACGTCTTCGCAATCGAACCCCTGCCAGCCGAAAGCCGGCTGCGTCATTGTGCCAACGCAATCCTCACGCCGCATAATGCGGGTCACACCGTTGAACTGATGCGCGCACTTACGGAGTCCTTGATCGACAATCTGCACGACTTGCTGGCCGGTAACCCTCCGCGCCATTTGTACAATCAAGAAGTCGCTGCCAATTGGCAAGGGCGCTTCGGCTCGGCAGCGCCCAAACTGCATACAACCGTTGACAGATAAGAACATGGCCCAGCAATCCGATCTGGTGGCGCGACGCGCCAAACTTTTGGGGGCCAAGTCTCAGCTCTTTTACGCCAATCCGATCCACCTCGTGCGTGGGGAGGGTGTTTGGCTTTTCGACTCGGACGGCAGGCGCTATCTTGACGCTTATAACAATGTGGCCCATGTCGGCCATTGTCATCCGCATGTCGTAGAGGCGATGCATCGACAGGCGTCGCTGCTCAACACCCACACTCGCTATCTGCACACGACCATTCTCGACTATGTCGAACGTTTGACAGCGACGTTCGCTCCGCCGATTTCGACAGCGGTTCTTGTGTGTACCGGCAGCGAGGCGAATGATATCGCGCTACGAATGGCGCAAGCTATTACCGGGCGCCTGGGCGTTATCGCTACGGACGCGACGTATCATGGAAACACCGCCGCGGTCTCACAGCTAAGCACGCGCATGCCGCCGATCGGCGGCCATGCTCAACATATTCGGCTCGTACCGGCACCGGATAGCCTTAGGCCAGGGGATGGGCAGGAAGGTGAGCGGTTCGCTGCCGACGTCCGCGAAGCTATCGGGTCGCTGCAGGCCGCTGGAATAGGCATGTCGGCCTTGATCGTGTGTCCGATGCTGGCCAATGAGGGATTTCCAAGTTTGGTCAACGGCTTCTTCGATGGCGCCATCGAAGCCGTGCGCTTGGCTGGTGGACTGGTGATCGCCGACGAGGTGCAACCTGGATTTGGTCGCACAGGCACGCATTTCTGGGGCCACCAGCGCGTCGGCTTCCTGCCCGATATCGTAACCATGGGCAAGCCGATGGGTAATGGCCACCCCGTTGCCGGCGTCGCGACATCAGAAGCGATTTTGGCATCGTTTCGCGAGGCCTTCCGCTACTTCAACACTTTCGGCGGCAATCCAGTGTCGTGTGCGGCAGCCAACGCGGTGCTGGACGTGCTAGAGGGCGAGAACCTCATCGACAACGCACAGCGAGTAGGTGAAGCGTCGCTGGCACTGATGCGCCCCTTGACCGAGAGTCATAAGTGCGTCGGTGATATCCGAGGTACGGGGCTGTTTTTCGGGCTGGAACTGGTCCGTAACCGCGCTATCCGCGACCCAGCGCCTGACTTGGCGACCGCCGTCGTCGATGAAATGCGCGAACGTGGCGTTCTGATAGGCAAGACCGGCATTCACGGCAACGTTCTAAAAATAAGACCACCAATGCCTTTTGGCATTGAGAATGCGACATTCCTCGTTGGTATCCTTGATGAGGTTCTTGCCGACCTTGCCTGCGAGGCGCTCTGATGACCGGGCATCAGAACAACGCCGATGAAGCCGTCGCGATGAAGAATCTGGCTCGTCAGGCGCTGATAGCCTGGGGGGTCGAAGACAGCGATCCAGTATTGCTCAAATACCGGGAGAACGTCGTTTTTCGTGTCGTCATGCCAAGTGGCCTGCCTGCGGCATTGCGTATCCACCGGTTTGGCTACCATTCCGACGCCGCGTTGCGATCGGAGTTGCAGTGGATGAACTACCTGCAAGCCAGTGGCATCCCGACGCCCCGGCCGATTGCAGCTTTGTCGGGTGAGTTGTTCGTGCATGCTCGGACGGAGGCTTCCTCTCAGTCGCGGCAAGTTGACTGCATGTCCTGGGTGGAGGGGCGGCCGCTTGGCCAGAGTGGCGTCCCGCTAAACATGTCAGGTGACGAAGCGAAGCGTTCTTTCTCAGCCTTGGGACGCACGATCGCGCGGATGCACAATCTGACTGAGGCGTGGCCTCTTCCCTGTGATTTTGAAAGGCACGCATGGGACTTCGGAGCTTTCTTCTCCGAAAATCTATTGTGGGGGCCTTTTACCAACTCGCCTCTGCTCGATCATGCCTTGCGTGACCTCGTATCGAAATCTCGGGAAAAGGCGATGGGTGCTTTAGTGGGTTTCGAGAAAAGCGCCAGGACTTTCGGATTGATACATGCAGACCTTGTGCGCGAAAATATTTTGATGAGCGAGGACCACTCGGCCCAAGTCATCGATTTCGATGATTGCGGCTTCGGATGGCGTATGTACGACGTTGCGGTGAGCCTCTATCAGAATCGAGAGGATCCGCTCTTTGACGTCATCGAATGCGCATTGCTGGAGGGGTATGCCTCCGAAAGGACGTTGACAGCGCGTGACATCAAGGCACTGCCATTGTTCACCGCCTTACGCGCTTTTGCAATGATAGGGTGGATGCAAAGTCGAGCCGACAGCGATGCGGCGCGTGAGACCGGAGCCAGAATGTCAAAGAAAGCGGCCGAAACGGCAACTTGGTATTTGGATCATGAATAGAAACGACAGGTTGGTTCGCATCGCGGTCATATTGGTTTGTGCGGCTCCGTCCGCACCGTGCCTTTTTCAAAGCCTGCTCTTTCCAACCGCGCGCTCCTGGTCCCATCGCACCATTGCAGCTACTTGACCGAGAGGTTGCGAGGGGACTAGTCACGAGGAGCATTTAAGTCAGGGCGCTATGAAAACGGCAAAGCTTACGATCCGATTGCTTCGAGAATTTAGTGTTCAGCATCCCGAACTCGGGGTCAGCGAACTCGCCCGCCGGCTGGTGCTCGACAAGGCAACAATACATCGACTCCTGCGATCGCTGTGCGAAGAAGGCATTATTGAGCAGAATTTGGCGACCAAGAGGTACCGCCTAGGGTTGGCGATTTTGGATTTGGCGGCTTCGCGTCTTCAGGCGCTTGGCTTTGTTGAGCTCGCCGCAGGCGAGATGCGCAGCCTTCGCGAAGAGGTTGGTGAAAGCGTTGGCCTACATGTACGAGATGGCCGCGATATGGTTTGCGTACACTATAACGAAGCGTCACACCCGCTGACTGTTCGTTTCACTTTGGGTGAGCGATCACCGGTCCACGTCACGGCTACAGGGCTCATCAGTCTCGCGGAGATGTCGGCGCAAGATTCGGCGAGCGTGGTCGAGGAGGCAGCCCGCGCATATCCGGCATTTCCCGCGCCAGACATCAACGATTTTTCGGAGAAGCTGGCCAAGGTACGGCAAGAGCAGCTGTCAGTTGCCGACCAAAGTTACCAGAAAGGCGTGCGGGGAATTGCGGTTCCTATTCGCGATGGGGATGGTTCGCTGGTTGCCACGCTTAGCATAGTTGCACCGGCCAGCCGGCTCTCGACAGTGGAACTGCTCAAGCACCGATCAGTGTTAACTGAAACGGCCCGGAGAATTGGTCGCAAAATTCCAGTCGGAATGGAGGTGTTGGCGGCGAACGCGGTGCAGACGTCCTAGTCAAGGCTTTCTAGACAGCGCTTCTACCGCCTTCGCAAGGTAAAATAGCGCCCGTCGTCCAGCGCGATTCATCCGACAACAGGAATAGCGCTGCGCGAGCCATGTCCTGAGGGTGCGCTACATAATTCATCGGGAATGCCTCTGCGAGTTGCTCGCGGTCCTCTTCAGATGGCTTCCAAGCATCGAACATTTCCGACCGCGTCGGGCCAGGTGCGATGGCGTTGACGCGAATTCCATCACGGGCATAGTCAAGCGCGGCGCAACGCGTTAGCGCGGTCAAGCCCCACTTGCTGGTAGCGTAGATGCTGTTGCCGGCGGCGCTGATCATGCCAGCAATGGACGAGGCATTGACGATCGACCCACCTCCCGATTGAAGCATAGTTGCGGCCTCGTGTTTCAAGCAAAGGAATACGCCACGCAGGTTGGTTTGCATGACCCGATCGAATTCCTCCACTTGTGCCATGTGAATTGGCAGCCGCGCGCCGCTCACTCCTGCACAGTTGAAAGCGCCATCCAGACGACCGAAATGTTCTGATGCGAAGCGTACGGCGTTCTCCACGGACACTTCATTACATACGTCACAGGCGACCGCGGCAGCCTGCAACCCCTCGGCACGCAATTTGGACATAGCGTCTTCAACACGTTCGGTACGTCGGGCCGCTGCTACGACTTTGGCGCCTTCCCGAGCGAAGAGCTCAGCCGCTGCTGCGCCAATGCCGCTCGAAGCGCCCGTTATGAAAATGACCTTGTCTTGCAGTCGCGTGTAGCAAGTCTCAAGTGGCGGTGGATTGAGATATCCCAAAGAGTTCCTCCGATTTTAGTTCTGTCGCTCGAACCACCCGAACCAGCTTTGCTGGTGCGGCACTCCTGGCGTTGATTTCGCGAGAGAATGCTCGCGGCCGCCGATGCGTTGGCGCACTACGCCGGTGATGGTGTGAACTCCTGTTGATACAGCGTTGACTTATTATCAATGACGTCTCGCGCGCAGAATGTAAATCATGCAATTGTTTAGGGAAAACTTCAGGCGTTCAGCCGGCACGAACGCCGTTCGCATGACGGTTTGGGATTTCGCCAGATAACAGCGCAGCCCCTAAGCCGAGCCCGTGGCAACGCGCCCGACAAAGTGGGCTCGATCCCCCGCCAGCTTTGTTGACACGAACTGCTTTTGACCATAGCGTATCGATATCGACACCGGTGTTGATTTATTTGAAACGAGACAGAATGCGATGAGCCCGGATTTCAAAAACTATGCTGCCTTCATCAAGGCCAACAACGCGCGGCACATTCTGCATCCGATGATTTCGCCTCAGGAGACGGCCAGGTCGGCGCCGTTAATCATCAGCAAGGGCAAGGGCGTGTTCGTCGAGGACATCGACGGACGGTCCTATCTCGATGCGGTCGGCGGTCTCTGGAACGTCAACATCGGCCATGGGCGTGAGGAAGTGAAACACGCAATCGTCGAGCAACTCGACCGCATCGCCTACTACACAACCTTCGGCAAGACCTCGAACCCGCCGCAGATCGAACTGTCGACGCGTCTGAGTGAAATGCTCGCGGCCGAGCAAATGGCCAAGGTGTTATTTTCATCCGGCGGCTCGGACGCAGTCGAGACCGCGCTCAAGCTCGCGCGCCAATATCATAAGCTGACCGGGCAGCCGGAACGCACGAAGTTCTTCTCGTTGAAATACGGCTATCACGGCGTCCATTTCGGCGGATTGTCGGCCGGCGGCAATCCGCCGTTCCGGCAGGCTTTCGAGCCGCTGATGCCTGGTTTCTTTCAGGTCGACAGTCCATTCCTGTACCGCAACCAGTGGACGACCGACCCGCAGGAACTGGGACGGATCTGTGCAGAGCAGTTGGAGCGTGAAATCGTCTATCAGGGCGCCCATACCGTGGCGGCCGTGATCGCCGAACCGATCCAAGGTGCCGGGGGCGTAATTGTCCCCCCAGAGAACTACTGGCCGTTGCTGCGCGATATCTGCGATCGTCATGGTGTGCTTTTGATCGCCGACGAGATCGTCACCGGCTTCGGTCGCACTGGCGAGATGTTCGGATGTCGGCTCTGGGGCGTAAAGCCCGACATCATGTGTTTCGCCAAGGGCATCACGGCAGGCTACATTCCCCTGGGCGCAACAATGGTCAGCGCCAAAGTCGCGGCGGCGTGGGATAACCCGGCCAATCCCGCACCGATCATGCATGGCTATACCTATTCTGGCCACGCGCTGGCCTGTGCGACGGCGACCGCGGTGCTGGACATCGTGGTGCGTGAAAAGCTTTCTGAAAACGCAGCCGCGCGGGGAGTTGAGCTCATGGACGGGCTCAAGGCCGTTGCAGAGCAGTCGACGATCATCGGTGATGTGCGCGGCCGCGGGTTGATGGTGGGCGTGGAACTGGCGCGCGACAAGGATACCAAGAAGTCTTTCGGGCCTGCTGATCCAGAGATGAGGGTTTTTGCCGAGACCTGCCTCACCAAGGGCGTCATCGTTCGGGTCATGGCCAGCAAGGTTATCCTGTCGCCGCCACTGACGATCAACGCCGAGCAGGTCACGACTATCGTCGAGACGATCGGTCAGGCAGTTGCCGCCGTAGAGCGGGTCCAGAAAGCCGCTTGATGAACACGAACCCCGATTTTCAACAACGCATCAATGCGGAAGCCGCCAAGTCCCTTTCGCCGGCCATGTCATTCGTGGACGGAAAGTCCTGTGAGGCCATTAGCGGCCAGCGCATGGACAGCATTTCGCCAATCGACGGACTGAGACTTACCGATTTTCCCGAAGGCGACGCGGCCGATATCGATGTCGCGGTTGAGTCGGCGCGGCGGGCCTTCGCGGGCCGGCGCTGGGTCGGGCTCGGTCGGCGCGAACGCAAGAAAATCCTCCTGGGGTTCGCCGATCTGATCGCCCAGCATCAATTCGAACTGGGTGTTCTGCAATCCAGAGACATGGGCATGCCGGTCGGGATGGCCATCCATATGGATGCCGGCGAAGCTGCCGGCACCATCCGCTGGTATGCCGAGGCGCTCGACAAGCTCAGCGATGAGATGCTGCCGATCTCGGATCGCGAGACCGGGCTCGTCGCCAAGATCGCGCTCGGAGTCGTCGGCGTCATCGTTCCATGGAACTTCCCGTTGATGATCGCAGCCTGGAAGTTGGGTCCGGCGCTGGCCAGTGGCAATTCCGTAGTCCTGAAACCAGCCGAAGACGCCTCGCTGGCGATCATCCGGCTCGCCGAACTTGCCAGTGAAGCAGGGGTACCGGACGGCGTTTTCAATGTAGTGACCGGGCGCGGCGACAAAGCAGGTCGCGCGCTTGCACTCCATCCCGACGTCGACGCGATCGCTTTCACCGGGTCGGGCCGGGTGGGCGGACGGATTCTACGCTACGCAGGCGAAAGCAATCTCAAGCGGGTCAGTCTCGAATGTGGCGGCAAGACCGCCAACATCGTGCTGGCCGACGCACCGGATCTGGAAGAGGCCGCCCAGACCGCCGCTCGCGCTATCTTTCGCAACCAGGGACAAATCTGCAATGCACCGTCCCGCCTCCTGGTTGATGCCGCCATTCACGATGACTTCGTCAAGCGCATCACGGAAATCGCCGCAACGCTGAAGACCGGATCCCCGCTTCATCAAGGCAATGATCTCGGCCCGGTGGTCAACGCTCGGCAGCTCGATGGCATTACCCGGGCAATCGCTGTTGCCGAGGGACAGGAGGGCGTGAGCCTGATGCTTGATGGACGCAAGGCGCAACGGCCTTCCGAGGGCTGCTTTATTGGACCGACGATTGCCGTCGGTGTCGAACCCGCCTCGAAGCTGGCGCAGGAGGAAGTGTTCGGGCCGGTGCTCGCCGTAATGTCTTTCACGTCGCTCGATGAAGCCATCGCGATCGCCAATGGCACACGCTACGGCCTTGGTGCCGCTGTCTGGACACGTGACATAGACAAGGCACTCCACGCCAGCGAGCGCCTGCATGCCGGCAGCGTCTTCGTCAACGCCGCCGGAGGCGTGAACATCGAAATGCCGTTCGGTGGCTTCAAGGAGTCCGGCTTCGGTCGCGATCGCTCGCTGCACGCCTTCGACAAGTTCACGGATATCAAGGCGACGCTCATTCGCCGTTCTGCCCGCGCTGTCGGAGCCGTCGTATGATCGTCGCCACGCAACCGGTGAAAGCGACGACTGCAGCCACGGCCTTTCTCGAAGCATTGAAGCGGCGTGGAGTCGACTACCTGTTCGGCAATGCAGGAACGGATTTTGCCGCGATCATCGAGGCCTATGCGACGCATCCCCAGCCATCCGCCCTTCCTCGACCGATCACCGTGCCGCACGAAAATCTTGCGGTGGCCATGGCGCACGGCGCCTATCTTGCCACTGGCAATCCGCAAGCGGTCATGGTGCACGTCAATGTCGGGACGGCTAACGCAATCTGCGGGCTCATCAACGCCTCTCGCGAACAGGTGCCGCTCATCCTTTGTGCCGGCCGCAACCCGATCACCGAAACGGGTTCCCTGGCATCGCGCAACGCTTTCATCCACTGGGCTCAGGAGATGTTCGACCAGGGCGCCATGGTTCGCGAGGTCGTCAAATGGGACTATGAGCTACGTCGGGCAGATCAAACCGACCTTGTCGTCGACCGGGCGATAAGCATTGCCACGGCCCATCCACGTGGTCCGGTCTATCTCACCTTGCCGCGCGAGACCTTTGGCGAACCCGTGTCTGTTGAACCGGCACGGACTTCACCACAGGTGGCGCCGCCCGCTCCTGACGAGAACGCCATCAACATTGCTGCAAAATGGCTGGCTGAAGCGAGGCGTCCACTCATCGTGACCGGCGCGCTTGGTCGTGAGGCGCGCGAACGCCAAGCATTGGCGGCCTTTGCCGGAGCCCACTCGATTGCGGTGGCGGCGCACCGCCCGCGCTTCATGCCGCTTGATATTGATAATGCAAGCTTCGTTGGTTTCGAACCCGGGCCCTTGGTTGAGGAAGCCGACCTGATCATCGTTGCGTCCTGCGACGTGCCGTGGATTCCCCTGCATCACAGTCCTGGTGCCAGGACGCGCGTGATCCACCTGGCCTTCGATCCGAACTTCTCGCGGTATCCCGTGCGTGGATTTCAGGCCGACCTGGCGATCGATGGCGATGTCGCCACAGCCATGCGTTTGATCCAGGCCGCAAGCCACGCCGAGGCAGATGTGGTCGAGGAAAGGATTGCCTGGCTCGATACCAAGCGGACTGCGTTCAGGACCCTGAGAGAACGAGCCGTAGCCGACGTCGAACTGCCAAGCTATGCTCAAGTGGCACGTTGCCTGGCCGACGTGTCGGGGGAAGGCGACACCATTCTCGCCGAGACGGCATTCCCGACTGAGCTTCTCGCACTCGATGGCGGTGGGGGCTATTTTGGCGCGCCAAGCTCCGGCGGTCTTGGCTGGGCACTCGGCGCGGCTCTCGGAATAAAACTGACCGCGCCGGAAAGACGCGTCATCAGCCTGGTTGGCGACGGCGCCTACATGTTTGGCAACCCGACCCCTGCCCATTTCGTTTCCCGGGCAAATCAATTGCCGACGCTGACCATCATAATGAACAACAGCATGTGGGCAGCAGTTCGGCGCGCCACGCTGTCCGTCTACCCGGACAGCGAAACCAGATTGAACAGAAATGCGGTCTTCACGTATCTCGAGCCAAGTCCCGAATATGAAAAGATCGTCGAAGCATCCGGCGGCTACGGCGAGCGGGTCGAGCAGGCGAAAGACCTGCCGGCAGCGCTTCGCCGTGCCCTGCATGCCGTAGAGCAGGAGGGACGTCAGGCCGTCCTCAACGTGTTGGTTGCCTGAACATAAAACCGGGGAATACTCAACAAAACGGAGGACTAAAAAATGTTCAAATCTCACATCAAGGCACTGTGTCTCGGCGCCGCTCTGGTCACAGCCACCGCCCTAAGTGTCAGTGCTCAAGAAAAGCAGATCACCGTCGCCAACTTCGGCGGTCTCGTTCAGGACATGGTCCGGGAGCTCTATTTCAGCCCCTTCGCGGCCACTGGCGTGAAGCTGGTGGAAGACAGCCGTGACTATGGCATCGGCGTCATCCGCACCCGCATCGAAGGGGGCAACAACACGTGGGACGTTGTTGCCGCGGAAGATGTCGAGGTGATCCAGGGATGCCAGGAAGGGCTCTTCGAAAAAATCGACTATAGCAAGATCAAGGAAGCCGCCAAGCTGATCCCGGATGCCAAGCTCGATTGCGGCCTTGGTGAGGTCCTCTACAACATGTCGATCGCCTACGATCCCGCCAAGACCTCAGAAGCACCTCAAAATTGGGCCGACTTCTGGAACGTCAAAAAATGGCCTGGCAAGAGATCTCTCTATCGCGACCCACGCGATACGCTGGAGGCAGCGCTGCTTGCCGATGGAGTTGCGCCGGCCGACGTCTACAAGACGCTCGCCACGCCGGAAGGCCAAGATCGCGCCTTCGCCAAGGTCAAGGAACTGATGCCCAACATCATCTGGTGGACCAATCCGGGACAGTCGCGGCAGTTTCTGGCAAGCGGCGAGGCGGTGTTCATTGCCACCTACGACAGCGGTATCAACGCCACCAATCTCGGCGAAGGGCTTAAGAACAAGGTCGTCAACAACAATTCGATCCGCCACATCGACTACTGGGCGATCCCGAAGGGGGCGAAGAATCTCGATACGGCCTATAGCTTCCTGAATTTCGCGACCGAAGCGGAGAGACAGGCGCAACTGGCATCCAAGATGGGGATCTCGGTTCCGAACACCGATGCTCTGCCCTTGGTCAAGCCGGAAGTGCTGCCGTTGTTGTCGGCCAATCCTGACAACATCAAGACGGCGATCCAGTCCAATGCAAGCTTCTGGCTGGACAATTACGATGCGCTGAACCAGCGCATGACGACCCTCATCGGCCAATGATAGAATGACACAGTATGGGCGCCTCCACAGGGTGCCCATACTGTGTGCATGTTCGGTTTCATGTTTACCAACCTCGCAAAGATAGCGGCCCCTCTCAGGCGGCTCGGGAACGCGCAGGCCCTTATCCTGGTCGCGCCGCTGTTCCTTTTCCTGCTCGTCACGTTCTTCGTGCCGATAGCGGCGACGCTGTGGCAGAGCGTTTCGGATCCGCTGGCCCGGCAGGCACTTCCGCGCACGATTGCCGCTCTTGGCGAGTTCGACGGAAGTTCGCTGCCGGACAGCCCAGCATTCGCCGGCTTGCAGCACGACCTAAAAACCACCGCTCCGGAAACACTGGCCAAGGCAGCCGTCCGCATCAATTCGGATCTGCCGGGTTTCCGGTCACTTCTGTTCAAGACGGTCACCGCCGTGTCGGCCGAGCCCGCTACGCTGACGGGGCCGGACTTCGTCGCCATCGACGCGCGGTGGGGCCAGATCGCGACGTGGGCGGCAATCAAGCGCGCCGGCGGTCCGCTGACGGACGCCAACCTACTTGCCGCGCTCGACTTGAAGCGCACCGATCAGGGCGCTATCGCCAAGGTGGCGCCTGACAAGGCGCTTTTCGCCGGCATGCTTGTCCGTACGGTGGTCATGGCCGCCTGGGTGACACTCATCTGCCTGATCGTCGGCTTCCCGCTCGCCTATTTCATAGCCAGCTCACCGCCACGGCGGGCCGGATTTCTGATGATCTTTATTCTCCTGCCGCTGTGGACATCCATACTCGTGCGAACCCTGTCCTGGACCGTCCTCCTGCAACGCGAGGGCATCGTCAACGCCGTGCTTGCGGGGCTCGGTGCAGGTGGCGCGCCGTTCGACCTCATGTTTAACCGTATGGCAGTCTATGTCGGAATGACGCACATTCTGCTGCCGTTCATGGTCCTTGCCATCTTCAGCGTCATGAAAGCGTTCCCCGACGGCTATCTGAGGGCGGCATCCTCGCTGGGTGCCAAGCCGTTCACGGTGTTTCGCCGCGTCTACCTGCCCCTGGTTATGCCTGGCGTGGTGTCCGGCTGCCTTCTCGTCTTCATCCAGGCTCTCGGCGCCTATATTACGCCGGTGCTGCTCGGCAATCCGAACGACCAGACGATCGCGCCGATCATCGCCTTTTACGTGACGAAGAGTTCCAATTGGGGGCTGGCTGCAGCTCTCTCGCTGATACTCCTTGTAGCAATCGTGCTGCTGTCCAGCGTCTATCGCTCGATTGCTGGCGGCAAAACAGTCGGGGTGGTCTGACCATGGCACACGGCATCCGGGCCACGCCACTGCAGATTGCCTGCCGATGGGGAGTTCCTGTCGTAGCCACGCTCGCCTGCATATTTCTTGTCGCCCCGATCCTGATTTTCCTGCCGCTGTCCTTCAACTCCGGCAGCTTCTTTCGCTTCCCCCTCGATGGGTTGAGCTTGCGCTGGTATCAGGATCTGTTCACCTCACCCTTCTGGATACGCTCTCTTTTCAACTCATTGCTGGTCGGCGCGTGTGCGACGGCGCTTGCCATGGCTCTGGGCGTGCCAGCGGCCTTCGGCCTGTGGAAAGCGACATTCCGCGGCAAGAGCCTGCTGGTCGGACTGCTGATCTCGCCCATGATGGTGCCGGTCATCATCACCGGCGTTTCTGTCTACTACGCGTCGGCACCGTTCCTGCTCAACAACACCTACATCGGCCTCATTCTGGCGCATACGGCGATCGCGGTGCCCTTCGTCATCGTGACGGTCTCGGCCAGTCTTTCTGGATTCAATCCGGATTATCTGCGTGCCGGTGCCAGCCTCGGCGCGCCGCCCCTGCTCATCTTCCGCAGGATCACCTTGCCACTCATTCTTCCGGGCGTGGTCAGCGGCGCACTGTTTGCATTTTCCGCTTCGTTCGATGACGTCGTCATCGCGCTGTTCATGGCCGGACCCGAACAGCGCACCCTGCCGCGCCAGATGCTCACCGCCAGTGTCGACGGCTTTCGCCTTACGATCACGGCGGCTGCCTCGCTGATGATCCTGATTTCGGTCGCTTTAATGGCTGTGATCCTGATGCTGCAGCGCCGCAGCCAGCGTCTGGCGGCGAAGATCGCCTGATCACTTCAATCCCATAGGTATTCATTCGCAATGACACGAACGATAGAAACACAGGTGCTTGTCGTCGGCGGCGGCCCGGTCGGCCTCACCCTCGGCATGGATCTCGCGTCGCGCGGGGTGGAGACGCTGTTGGTGGAAATGCGGCATGAGGGGGAGCCGCCGAGTGTCAAATGCAATCACATAGCAGCTCGTTCGATGGAGATTTTCCGCCGCTTGGGCGTTGCCGGAAAGCTGCGGCAAACCGGCTTGCCGGCCGACTATTCCAACGACATTTCCTACCGAGTGAGCTTCACCGGCAAGGAATTGTCGCGCATCGAAATTCCGTGCCGGAAGGACCGCTATACGGCGACCGGCGGCCCTGACACATGGTGGCCGACGCCGGAGCCGCCGCACCGGATCAACCAAATCTATATCGAACCGGTGCTGTTCGCCCATGCCGCGGCGATGCCGAATCTCTCCTTGCTCAACCGTGTCCAGATCAATGATTTCACCCAGGATGACGATGGCGTTCAGGCAACGGGGCGGCTGCTCGATACGGGCGAGACCATCTCCATTCGCGCTCGCTATATGGTTGGCTGCGATGGCTCGCGTTCCGGCGTGCGTAAGGCGATTGGCGCCAAGCTTTCCGGTACGGCGGTCGTGCAGCGCGTCCAGTCCACTTATATCAGAGCGCCGTCGCTGCTGTCGCTCAGCAACCTGAAGCCCGCTTGGGCGACATTCTCCCTCAACCCGCAGCGTTCCGGCAATGTCTATGCGATCGACGGCAAGGAGAAGTGGCTGGTTCACAACTATCTCAGGCCGGGCGAGGAAGACTTTGAAGCCATCGACCGCGACTGGGCGTTGCGAACCATCCTCGGCGTCGGTCCTGATTTCGCTTACGAAATTCTTAGCAAGGAAGACTGGATCGGTCGGCGCCTGGTAGCCGACAAGTTCCGCGACAGGCGCGTCTTTATCTGCGGCGACGCGGCCCATCTATGGGTGCCGATGGCCGGGTACGGCATGAATGCCGGCATCGCCGACGCTGCAAACCTCGCCTGGCTGCTCGCCGCTCACCTGAACGGCTGGGCGCCGGCATCCATTGTCGACGCCCATGAGAAAGAGCGGCTGCCCATCACCGAGCAGGTGTCGCATTTTGCGATGAACCATGCGCTGGCGTTGTCGAAGCAACGCGGCGACGTTCCTGACAACATCGATGATGACGACGCCGAGGGCCAGCGAGCAAGAGCCGCGCTTGGCAAACTCGCCTATGACCTCAACGTTCAGCAATATTGCTGCGGCGGGCTGAACTTTGGCTATTTTTATGACCAATCCCCCATCATCGCCTATGACGGAGAAAAACCACCTGCCTACGGCATGGCCGACTTCACACCGTCCACGGTTCCGGGCTGCCGGACCCCTCACGTCTGGCTCGACGATGGCCGCTCGCTCTACGACGCGATGGGTCCCGATTACACGCTGCTTCGCTTTGATCCTTCGATTGACGTGACCACATTCTTGGCCGCAGCGGACGCGATCGCTGTTCCTGTCCGGTTGCTCGATGTCACGGCGGAGGACGCTGCTGGCGTCTACGACAAGGCCTTGGTCCTCTCGCGGCCCGACCAGCATGTCGCCTGGCGGGGTGATACCGCACCGACTGATCCGCTCGGTCTTATCCAGCTTATTTGCGGAATGGCCATACAGCACGAGGCAGCATGACCAACAACCCTCAGAGGACCGTTTCAGCGGTTCAATCCTATCCCGATCTGCGCTTGCTGATCGGCGGCGAATGGCATGAGCGAGGCGATCGTGAGTCAATACCGGTCTTCAATCCCGCGACCGAGGCCGTTCTTGGCAACCTGCCCGTGGCAACTCAGGACGACATGGACGCCGCTCTAGCGGCGGCGGCAACCGGCTTCGAGCTATGGCGGAGACGTTCGCCCCTTGACCGTTCCGATATCATCCGCCGCGCGGCCGCAATCGTTCGGGAAAGGGGTGAGAGCATCGCGCGTCTGATCACGCTCGAAGAAGGCAAACCTCTGGCCGAGGCCCGTATCGAGGCGGAAGCCGCTGCGCAGACTCTGGAATGGTTTGCCGAGGAGGGGCGCCGGGCTTACGGCAGGATCATACCCTCGCGCATCGAAGGGATGCAGCAATTCGTGGTCAAGGAACCAGTCGGCCCGGTGCTGGCGATCGCGCCCTGGAATTTTCCAGCCGTTAATCCGGCCAGAAAGCTCGGCGCGGCATTGGCCGCGGGTTGCTCGTGCATTCTCAAACCACCCGAAGAAGCGCCAGCCAGTGCCATGTCGATCGTCCAGGCGCTCGACGATGCAGGGATTCCCAAGGGCGTGATATCCATGCTGTTCGGTATACCTGCCGAGATTTCATCGTATCTGATCGCCTCCCCGATCATACGCAAGGTATCGTTCACCGGTTCGGTGCCCGTCGGAAAACATCTGATGGCGCTCTGCGCCGCAGGCATGAAGCGGACAACGATGGAACTCGGCGGCCACGGTTCGGTCATTGTCGACCGTGATGTCGACATCGATGCCGTCGTGCGGCTTTCAGCGATGGCGAAATATCGCAATGCCGGCCAAGTGTGCGTGTCGCCGACCCGCTTTTATGTCCACAAGGCGATCTATGTTGAGTTTGTCGAACGCTTCGCTGCCATTGCGGATGGCGTTGTGGTCGGCGATGGCTTCCTGGAAGATACGGCCATGGGACCTCTTGCCCATTCGAGACGCGGGTCTGCGCTGGATGAACTCGTGGCCGATGCCGAAAAGCACGGCGCTAACCTGCGTGCCGGCGGCCATCGGCGTAACAGCCCCGGTTACTTCTTTTCACCGACGGTGTTGTGCGATGTATCAGAACATGCGCGTGTCATGAATGAGGAACCGTTTGGCCCCGTGGCTCTGATCAATCCGATCGACTCGATCGAAAGTGGAATCAAGCAGGCCAATCGGCTTCCCTACGGTCTGGCCAGCTATGGTTTCGGCGCGACCGCAGACGCGGCGAAGGCATTTTCCAGCGGGCTCGAAACGGGGATGGTCGGGATCAACAGCTTTACCATTTCCTTTCCCGAGACGCCGTTTCTGGGCATTAAGGACAGCGGACACGGGGCCGAAAACGGTGTCGAAGGCCTTGAGACCTGTCTCGTCAGCAAATTCGTGAGCCAGATATGATGAGCGACTTGTCGGCAAATCCCGCGCGAGCCCATGACGAGACCGCACTGGTCCGGTTCATCAATGTACAGAAATCGTATGGAGGCCTTGGCCTCGTCGTCAAAAACCTCAACCTCGACGTACTCAGGGGCGAATTCCTCACCTTGCTCGGCCCGTCGGGCTCCGGCAAGACGACCACCCTGATGATGCTTGCTGGCTTTCAGGATGCCACCTCAGGAGAAATCCTGCTGGACGGACGGCCAGTGACCCAGACGCCGCCGCATGAGCGCGGCATCGGCATGGTGTTCCAGAGCTATGCACTGTTCCCGCACATGACCGTGGCACAGAATCTCGCCTTTCCCCTTGAGGTGCGCCGCGTCGCCAAGGCCGACATCGCCAACCGGGTCAAACGCGCGCTCGATATGGTTGAGCTGCCCAATTTCGCAGGGCGACGCCCCTCGCAGCTTTCCGGCGGCCAGCAGCAGCGCGTCGCGCTAGCGCGGGCACTCATCTTCGAGCCGACAGTGGTTCTGATGGATGAACCGCTGGGCGCGTTGGACAAGCATTTGCGAGAGCAGATGCAATACGAAATCAAGGCGCTGCATGACCGTCTCGGCATCACAATGATCTACGTGACCCACGACCAATCCGAAGCCCTGACCATGTCGGACCGGATAGCCGTGTTCAACGATGGCATCATCCAGCAGCTTTCGACACCGCAGGACCTCTATGAACGTCCCGCCAACGCGTTCGTCGCCCGGTTCATTGGTGAGAACAATACACTGACAGGGAAGGTCGCCAAGTCCGGCAAGGACGGACTGTACGATGTTGCCTTGTCAGGCGGTGGCGTTGTGCGTGCAGTCGCCGATGAGTCTCTCGCGCCAGGCGATGGCGTGATAATTTCGGTCCGCCCGGAACGCTGTCTATTGGGCCATGACTTTCCAGACCCGATGAACCAATTCGATGGCAAGGTGCTCGATACGATTTATCACGGCGACCATATTCGGGTGAAAGTTCACGCGGCGGGCTCGGAGAACTTCATCATTAAGACAGTCAACGCAAGATCCGACCTGCCACTGCGGCCTGGCGTTGATGTGAAGATAGGCTGGGACCCAAAAGACTGCCGCGCCTTTCGGTGAGGTCTCTGTCAGCAAGCTACCGTCGTTCTTCGCTTCGACTAACAGCAATGTCTCCCCAGCATTTAATCAAAGCACGGGTAGAGACACGCGTATCGGATGCAAGGCGTGCGCCCAGGAAGTCCGCACTTTGTCCGGGCTTCAATTTCTCTCGCTCGTTCACGATCGGCCATATTCAAGTCCAGGTGCTGGGACTCCGAACGATCTCCGTCCGTTCATGCGGCGATTGGCGGCAAATACGCGTCATTCGGAGCCATTCTGCCTGACGTGGTCGCCCAGATGCGACGAAGGATGACCGCGAGCTTTCGGGCGAGTGCGATCTTGGCTTTTGCCGATTGGCGGCCTCACGGCCCAGACGCGCGGACCATCGACCATTCGTCTCATATGTCGTTTGCCACTTCTTAAGGTGAGGGCGGTCCGCACCATCTCGGCTTTGGCCTTGCTAATGCGGCCGGTGCGGACGAGTTCGACCGACTGAAGCTTGCTCATAGGCTGAAGTGACGAGGCACAGCGAGTCTGTTTCAAGCGCCGCTCTAGCGGGCGAACGCGATGCGGATTGTTCCATGAGGGCCGAAATCGGCGACGATGCTGTCGCCGTGGCGGGCTTCGACCGGGCGCACGAACGAGCCTGACAGCACGACCTGTCCAGCAGCGATCTGCATGCCGTATTGGTGCAGCCGGTTGGCCAGCCAGACGATGCCTTTGGCCGGATGATCGAGCACGCCGGCGCCAAGGCCGGTTTCCTCGACCTCGCCATTGCGCGAGACGATGGCACCGATCCAGCGCAAATCGGCTTCGCGCGGCCCGGCTGCGCGGCCGCCAATGACGATGCCGGCATTGGCGGCATTGTCGGAGATGGTGTCGAAGAAGGTCCTGACCTTGCCGGTCTCCTTGTTGATGCGCTCGATGCGGGTGTCGAGGATTTCAAGGGCAGGCGTGATGTAGTCGGTGGCGTCGAACACGTCGTCGATCGATACGTCAGGGCCTGCCAGCGGCGCCTTCATAACGAAGGCGATCTCGGCCTCGATGCGCGGCTGGATGAAGCGGTCGCCGGGAACGATGCCGCCGTCGTCGAAGAACATGTCGTCGAACAGCACGCCGGAATCGGGAATGTCGATGGCGAGCGCCGATTGCATGGCCTTGGAGGTCAGGCCGATCTTCCAGCCTTTGATTGTCAGGCCTGACGCGACCTTCCGCTTCACCAGTGCTGCCTGCACCAGGTAGGCGTCATCCATCGTCGCATCGGGAAAATCGAGGCTGAGCAGCCTGATCTGGCGACGGTTGCGTTCGGCCTCGTACAGCCGCGTGGCGGCGTCCTCGACTTGCTCGGGGATCATTGCGCTGTCCCTTCGTCGACGACGCCGTTGCGCAGCAGGCCAATGCCGTCGGCCTCGACCTCGATGACATCGCCCGGCTTCAGCCAGATCGGCGGCTCGAAACGGGCGCCGGCACCGGTCGGCGTGCCGGTGACGATGACGTCGCCGGGCACCAGCGTGGTGAAGGTCGAGACGTAGTTGATGATCTTGCGGAACGAAAAGATCATGCGGCTGGTGCGGTCCTGCTGCCGCAACTCGCCATTGACGCGGGTGGTCAGCGCGATGTCGGCGATCTGCGCCTCGTCGGTGTATGGCACCAGCCAGGGGCCAATGGCGCCGGTGCGGTCGAAATTCTTGCCCTGGGTGACATTGAACTTGGCGTGGCGGACCCAGTCGCGGATGGTGCCTTCATTGCACAACGACAGCGCCGCGATGTGGTTCAGCGCTTCCGTCTCGGCGATCCGCCGTCCGGCCTTGCCGATGACGATGACGATCTCACCCTCATAATCGAGCTGCGGCGATTCTGGCGGCCGTACCAACGGCGCGCCATGGCCGACGAAGGAGCGCGGGAAGCGGATGAACAGCGACGGGTTGGAGGGGGCTGCCTGGCCGTCCTTGTACTCTTCGTTGCGGTCGGGAAAATTGACGCCGACGCAGATGATCTTTTCCGGGGAGGGGACCGGAATGTCGTAGGCGATGTCGTCGAGGGAAAAGTCGGCAGCAAAGGCTTCCGCCTCTTCCGCCAGATGCTGCAAGGCGCCGGCCTCTATCACTTCGCGTAGCGTCGGCCACTGGCTGTGGCGCGCCGACAGGTCGACGACGCCCTTGCCGGTGATCGCGCCGTAGCGCTTCTTGCCGCCGACGGTGAAGGTGGCGAGCCGTGCCTGTGCCGTCATGCTGATTTCCCCATCACGCCTGTTCCAGCCATCGTCATGGCGCGATGATCGGCGAGGCAGAGAGATCGGGCTGGCGCGGCTCGATACCGGCAAAGACGCTGCCTTCCTCGAACCAGCTTTTGGGCGCCGGAGCGCCCCACAGCGTCTGCCGCTGCGGATCCTTGAGGTCCCACTTGATCGGCTCCAGATCGGGATCGACCGTCTGGTAGTCCGAACAATAGATCTCGATGCGGTGATTGTCGGGATCGCGGATGTAGAGGAAGAAGGCGTTGGAAATGCCGTGCCGGCCGGGACCGCGCTCGATGTTTGCGAGGTAGCCGGTCGTCGCCATCAGGTCGAGCAGATCGATGATGTTGAGCGGGGTCGGCACCCAGAAGGCGAGGTGGTGCAGGCGCGGTCCGACACCGTTGGTGAAGGCGATGTCGTGGACGCCACCCTTGCGGTGCGTCCACGCCGCCCACAGTTTTCCACTGCTGGCATCCTCGGTGTACTCGGTGACACGAAAGCCGAGCTCGTTGTAGAACGCCACCGATTCATCGACGTTGGGCGAGAAGCAGTTGAAGTGGTCGATGCGCAACGGCTTGACGCCCTTGTAGAGCGCGTATTTCTGGTGAATCGGCGGCAGCCGCTCCATCTTCGAGTAGAACTCCAGCGGAATGCCGTGCGGGTCGCGGGTGCGGAAGGTCCGTGACTGGTACGGCCGCTCGACCCATTCCACCGGCAGGCCTTTGCCTCTCAAGAAGTGCTCGGCCTTGTCGAGATCCTCGTCGGAGAACAGCTTGAAGCCGAGGTCGCGGGCTTCCGGCTTGGCAGCCTTCCGCAGCACGATGCAATGGTGGCCGCGCTCTTCCAGCGCGCGCAGATAGATCGCGTCCTTGCTCTCGTCGGTCACCTGCAGGCCGAGCGTGTCGACATAGAAGGCGCGTGATTTTGCGAGGTCGGTCACTGCCAGTTCGACATGGCTCAGCCGCACGATGTTGAAGGCCGGGTAGAGGTTGGGTGTGGGCAAGGGCATCTTGATGTCTCCGGTCAGCCGCCGAGCTTCTGGATCGAGTGTGGCGCGGTCGCGAACGCGATGTTCTTGGTTTCCATGTAGAAATCGAACGACCAGTCACCGCCGTCGCGACCGATGCCCGAACTCTTGACGCCGCCGAACGGCGTCGGCAGATGGCGCACATTTTCTGAGTTGACCCAGATCATGCCGGCGTCGAGCGCGTCGGTGAAGCGGAAGGCGCGGGTGACGTCCGAGGTCCAGAGATAGCCGGTCAGGCCGTACTGCGTGTCGTTGGCCAGCGCCAGCGCCTCGGCCTCGTCCTTGAACGGGATGGCGGTCAGCACCGGTCCAAAAATCTCTTCCTGGGCGATACGCATGCGGTTGTTGGCGCCGGTGAACAGCGTCGGGCTGACATAGCAGCCGCCGCCAGGACCATCGAACTTGCCGCCGCCGGCAGCGACGATGGCGCCTTCCGACTTGCCGATCTCGATATAGGACAACACCTTTTCCTCATGCACCGGATGGATCAGCGGACCGACCACGGTTTCCGGGTCGAGCGGATGGCCTATCTTGATGCGCCTTGCCTTCTCCGCCACCAGCGCGGTGAACTTGTCATAGACGCTTTCCTCGACCAGCAGGCGCGAAGACGAGGTGCAGCGCTCGCCGTTCAGCGAGTAGATCATGAAGACGGCGGCGTCGGCGGCGCGCTCCAGATCGGCGTCGGCAAAGACGATGACCGGGTTCTTGCCGCCAAGCTCGAAATGCACGCGCTTCAGCGTATCGGCGCCTTGCTTCATGATCATCGAGCCGGTGCGGCTTTCGCCGACGAAGCCGATCGCCTTGATGTCAGGGTGTTCGGTCAGCGCCTTGCCGGCATCCTCGCCAAAACCGTTGACGAGGTTCCAGACGCCCTTGGGCAGGCCGGCTTGCTCGGCGATCTCGACCAGCAGCCGCGCCGTCAGTGGTGACAGTTCCGCCGGCTTGTGGACGATGGTGCAGCCAGCGGCGAGTGCCGGCGCGATCTTCCACGTCGAAAGCATGAAGGGCGTATTCCATGGCGTGATGACGCCGACCGGGCCGATCGGCACGCGCGTGGTCATGTTGACCTGGTTCGGCGCGCGGATCGTGCGGCCATCGCGCGCTTCGGGCGCGCGATCTGCGTAGAAGCGGAAGTTCTCGGCACCACGCAACGCTGCCTTGGCCATGAACTTCAGCGACTGGCCGGTGTCCATGCACTCGACAAAGGCGATCTCCTCGGCGCGTGCGACGATGGCGTCGGCAATCTTGTGCAGGAGTTTCTTGCGGGCGTCGCCGGCAAGCGCCGCCCAGTCGCGAAAGGCCGCCTTCGCCGCCTTGGCGGCGCGGTCGATATCGGCTGCCTTGCCGCGCGCAACGGTGGCGATCGGCTTCAGGTCGATCGGCGAGATCGTCTCATAGATCGAGCCGTCGGCAGCGGGTACCGCCTCGCCGCCGATCTGGTTGAGCACGCCGCCCTTTTTGAAGCGGTCGAGATAGGCCTCGGCCTTCTTCAGATTGTCGTCTAGAGCCATGAGGTCTTTCCTGTCACTTGCCACGCCCTGTCACTTGCCTCGCAGGCGCGGGTGGATGGCATTCTTCTTCCAGCTCAGTTCGGCGTCGATCTCGCGGATCTCCAGCGACAGCGCGAAATGCGGCGTCGTGAACAATGAAGCGAGATGCTCGGACACTGCCGCGAAGATCGCTTCGCCGGTGCGTTTCTTCTCTTCGTCAGTGCGGCCCTTGCCGATGCGGAAGTTCAGGTCGATGAAACCGTTCTCGGGCAGACGGTCGGCGATGGCATAAGCATCAGCGCGAAAGGCGCGCACCCTGACCGCGCCCGGCTCGAACAGACCGGTTTCGAGGATTGTCCGCGAGACCAAAGCGCAGAGCTCCGTCATGTCGACCCTGGCGTCGAGATTCGCCGAATAGTCGATCACCATGTGCGGCAAGCTGTCGCTCCAGTCGGACATATACGCTGTCTTTAATTAACGTGCGTATTACATTTTGTTGATGTATTGTCAATTGCTTTGCAGTTGGGTCAACATCCTTTCCCGTGCGCTCGACATCCTAACTTGGCTGTGAGTTCGCGGGTGATTGCCAATGGGCTCATGCGCGCCTTCGTGGAGTCTTCCTTGCGAATAACGGAAACCAAACGCTCCCTGCCAATGGCCCTGCTTCGTGCCCGTGAAGTGATCATGGCGCACTTTCGACCGATGCTTGCCCGACACGACATCACCGAGCAGCAATGGCGCGTGCTGCGGGTGCTTGCCGAAACCGGGCCGCTCGAAGCAACCGAACTCGCCAATCGAGCCTCGATCTTGCCGCCTAGCTTGACCCGCATCATCAAGGCGATGGAGGAGCGGCAGTTCATCACCCGCAACAGGGTAAAGGATGATGGGCGTCGGGCACTGATCGCCATCAGTCCGGCCGGGCTGGCACTGATCGAGGACCTGTCGCCTGAGCGTGCCGCGATCTATGAGGCGATCGAGCAACGCTACGGTGCCCAGCAGCAGGACCGGCTGCTTGATCTGCTAGAAAGCCTGATCCAATCGGAATCCTCTTAACCACCGAAGCTACCAGTGCAGTCGGCAGCAAGCAGTTGCGACTGACATAGAGCAATGCCGCCTCTGCCTCCTATGGCCATTTCCGCCAATAGTGAACAAAAAGAGAACAAAGAGTCAAGCATGCCCCTTGACGGGGGAGGAATATGTTCCTTATTTCAGCGTGATCTGAAGCAGAAAAGGACCATGGCTCGGCGTCAATCGCGCTGGCCGGCGAAGCTATGGCAAAAACAGCGGAAGACAATTTTCGGATCGAGGTATGGGATCGAGAGGAGCAGGCCCTATCCGAAACCATTTCGCGTTCCCCCGATTCAACGGTGAGTCAGGCAGCCTGGCAAGCTGCCATCCGGCGCCGGCCAGGCATGTTGCTGATCCACTACAACAGTCGGCATGTGATGGAGAAAATCCTGACACCAGGCGAGGTCAAGATCCCACCGCAGGCCATCATTGATGGTAGCGTTCATGCGGGCCTCGACGTGGCGCTCGGCGATCTTCGCGAATGGCATGTGTTGCGGGCCTGGTGCAGATCCTGTTCGCACCATGCGACGGTAAAGCCTGCCGGGCTCATCGAACGCTATGGAAAAGGCGCTCTGTTCAGTTCGGTCGAGCGAGCGCTCTTCTGCACGAGTTGTGACAGGGGAGGGCCTGTCAGGCTGGAAATTCACAAGCTGCCACGCAATTGAGGGGCGAACGGATGCAAGACCTCATCGAATTCGTCCAGGCCCACTCGGCACTGGTTGGACAATCCTATCGCATCGTCGCCGATCAGCGGCCGGACTGTCGAGAACCGGGAATGCGAGCGGTCTCCGCCGGTCGGCTTCGACGCAAAACATGCGGACCACCGCGGGCGGGGACAGTCGGTCCCGCATCCCGTCCTGCGGCCGGCGCTATGCTGACGCTCCTACGGCTGGCCCGTTCACCGCCCGCGGCGGGGGCGAATTTCCTCCGTCCTACGTGCGACAATGATCCGCGGTGCGGACGCGCGCAGGACTGCGGCGTATACGCCGTTCTTCCTTAGAGCGCCGACGGTCGCCGGCGCGGAGATGCTTGGACATGGAACCGAATCCCAGGCAGGGTATTGAATCGGACTATGTATCCGAGTTCCGCATGTCGGCTGTAGATGGCACCCTCGGCATAAGCAAAAGGCGCACACGGCACCGAGACTCGGAATCTATCCCTAGATATCCGCTGCCGGGATTTCGGTCCTTCCAGCTCTGCACATTGACAGACCACATACCGGTCGGCGGGGATTGGCTCTTCGAGATGAAGTTCGACGGCTATCGTGCCCAAGTCGCCATCTCCGGCTCGAACGTCGTCGTCTATACCCGCAATGGCCACGACTGGACCCGACAGTTCAAGGTCATCCTGCCGCCGCTTCGGAGACTGACCAAGGGCGCGGTGCTGATCGACGGTGAGATCGTCGCCATCGACAGCCAGGGCCGCACGAACTTCTCCATGCTGAAAACCGGCATTGCCGCGGGTATGCCGCTCAAATTCTATGCCTTTGATCTGCTTGAATTCGATGGCGAAGATCTGTCGAACCAGCCGCTCCTTGAGCGCAAGGAGCGACTTGAGTCCCTGCTAGGGTCGCGCCGCCCTGAAGACAGCCTGCAATTCTCCAGCCACATCCTCGACCAGGGCAAAAGGGTGTTCGACGCCATGTGCGCGGGCGGCCACGAAGGCGTTATCGCCAAGCGCGCCGACAGCTCCTACGTCGGCGACCGCAACAGAAGTTGGCTCAAGATCAAGTGCACGAAGCGACAGGAATTCGTTGTCGGCGGTTATCGCCCAAGTGACACAGGACATGGCATGGCCTCGCTGATCCTCGGCACTTACGACAATGGCAAGCTCATCTATCGCGGCCGCGTCGGCACTGGGTTCACCGCAGCTATGCGCAAGGACATCCTCGCGAAGCTCGAGAAACGCCATCTTGAGAAACCGGCTTTCGCCTCCGTTCCGAGAGACATTGCCCGCCGTGCCCGGTGGGTGAAGCCCGAGCTTGTCGCCGAAGTCACCTATGCCGAAGTGACACCGGACGGCAGCTTGCGACATCCAAGCTTTGAGGGCATGCGCGAAGATAAGCGAGCCGACCAGGTAGTGATGGAAATGCCGAAGGCGCCGGCAACTCTTGGCTCCCCCAATCTCGATCCGGGAATCGGCAAGGAGATCGCCGTTGCTGTCGGCGTCAAGCTGACGCATCCGGACAAGGTCATGTATCCCGGGACCAAGGTGACCAAGGCCACGCTTGCCGCCTACTACGCCGTGGTCGCCGAGAAGATGCTGCCGCACATACAGGATCGGCCGCTGTCGCTGGTGCGCGATACCGACGGCGACCTGCAACAGACCTTTTTTCAGAAACACAGACTGCCAGGCATGCCCAAGGCCATCCATGACGGCCAGTTGGAGAAGATGTCTGGGAAGGAAAGCCGGATCTTGTGGATCGATGACCTGGCTGGGCTGATCGCAGGCGTCCAGATGAACGTGCTCGAATTCCACATCTGGGGAAGCCTGCGCCAGCAGCCGGATCTGCCACACCGCATGATCTTCGACATCGACCCCGACGAGGGCTTGGGCTTCACTGCCGTCAAGCAGGCAGCCCTCGACGTTCGGGGCATCCTGGAAGCGCTTGGACTGCAGTCGTGGCCGTTGCTGTCCGGCGGCAAGGGCGTTCATGTGGTCGTGCCGCTCGTCCCGGAGGCAGACTGGGACGAGGTCAAGAGCTTCTGCCAAGACTTCGCCGAACTGCTGGCCCGTACAGATCCGTCGCGCTTCGTCGCCAACATGAGCAAGGCCAAGCGCAAGGGCCGGATGTTTCTCGATTACCTACGCAACGGCCAGGGATCCACTGCAATCTGTCCCTGGTCCACTCGGGCACGCGAGGGGGCGGGGTGTGCGGTGCCCGTCAGCTGGGAGGAGTTGCCCTCCTGCGAAAGCGCCAACGGTTTCGATGTTTTCGCCGCCGCCGCGCGGGCTCAGCTGCCGGAAGCCTGGGAAGGCTATTTCGACGTCGAACAAACGCTTACCGAGCGCATCCGCCACGCAGTCCGGTAGGAATAAGCATTTGGCGCGGACCGCCTTTGCCCAAAATTCGAGAGCGTCCCTCTTCTGCGGGAGGCCCCCGCAACGCCGTCTATAGTGAGAGTACGGACCAGTTTGCCGTGACGGGTTGAGAGCTGGAGGAGAGGCCTCCGGCGCCCGTCGCGGAGAACCGCGATGTCCAGACATTACGCTCGCGCCGGCGCTGACCGGTCAAGCCTCTATGACGATATCACCAGCAAGATCATCGCCGAACTGGAAGCAGGGCGCTTTCCCTGGGTGCAGCCCTGGGGCACGGCGGCGGCGCAAGCGCCCCTTGCTATGCCGGCCAATGCCGCGACAGGCCGCGCCTATTCCGGGATCAACGTGCTGATCCTGTGGGGTGCGGTCGTCGAGCATGGCTTTCCCATCCAGGGCTGGCTGACTTTCCGCCAGGCGCTATTGCTGGGCGGCCATGTCCGCAAGGGCGAACACGGCACCACCGTCGTCTATGCTGACCGCTTCATCCCTGACGACGCGAAGAATCGCGCGCGGGAAACCGGCGAGGCGGCACAGGCCATACCGTTCCTGAAGCGCTTCATCGTGTTCACGTGGCGCAATGTGAAAATCTGCCCGACGATCTGGCCGCGGCTCCGCCTGCACCAGAACCCGGACTGATCGAGCCTACGGTCGAGGCCTATCGCTTAGCAAGTTCCATAAGATAGATTATGCGACTTTTATCAGTAATGGCAACTATTTTTCACGCTCTAAAAAAGTAACGAAACGGCTCAAGTAGAGCTTTAGTGATCCTCATCAAGGGACAATAGCCCCACCTCCTAACAGTAACGCCTACTCGACGTGTTGATTTGACAGACATGCGCTACTTAAGGCTGCGCCCGTCCTTTTTGATTAAATTTGACCGGAGACTCTCAACTCTTCTGAGCAGTCGGGCAGGCGTTCCAGATCAGGTCCTTCGTTCGCCTCCCCTCTCGGCGCACTCACTTGTGTGGCATGCAATAGACCCCCTCGGATTCCATCAGAACCGCGCCCCCCTTCAACGTCAACGTGGTCACCAACCGGCGCGTCTATTCCCTGCTGCTGCAGGCAACTGACAATAGCCGCGACCGGGCATCCTTCCAGGTCCGGTTCAAATATCCGGACGAGGATATCAACGCGCGCCTGCTCTCACAGGCCAGGGAGAGCGCCGCCGATCCGGATTTGAAGGACCTGAACTATGCCGATCTCAATTATGACTATGCGTACAAAGGCGATGACAGCTTGAAGCCGCGCACCGTATTCGACGACGGCACCAAGGTGTTTCTGGAGTTCAAGGGTGACATTCCGGCGATTTTCGTGGTCGACGACAAGCGCCATGAGTCGCTGGTCAACGTTCGCACTCAGGGCAAATACACCGTCATCGACAAGGTCGCACGGCAATTCACCTTGCGGGCCGATGGCAAGACGCTCTGCCTGTACAACCGGGCGCGACCCAACGCCATCGACCCAGTCGAGCAGGTCTACGGTCCAAAAAAACTGACACGCGGTTCCACCCTGTTCGGATCCAGCGGAGGACGGTGATGACGCAGATCGACTATAACCAGCTGGACGGCAGCCCGTCTGTCGCGCGCCGCGGTGCGGGCGTGGGAACCAGGATCGCCCTGGCCGGCCTCGCTGTGGTGCTGGTAGGCGCGCTGATATGGCTGAACTGGCCTCGGGAGCCGGTATCGCGCGATCTTCGCAGCGATGGCGAGGAAAACTTCAACCCGCCGGAGTTTCGCACGCCGGCGTTGAACGACCCGCCGCAACCTGCCGACGGCACGATCGACCAGATTGTTGTGCCGCCACCGGCCGCCGACCAGAGCGGCACGCAGCAAGCCGATAATGTCGATCAGACCGTGCAGGAGGGTGCGGATCTCGATGCGCAGCGGCGCGCACTGGAGGCGCAAATGGCGGCCGAGGAAGCTCGCCGCAAGGCCGAGGCGGAAGAAGCCCGCCGTAAGGCCGCGGCTGAGGACGAGGCTCGTCGCAAGGCTGAGGCCGCCGAGCATGAAAAGGCGGTGTGGGAACGCCTGCGGTCGAACCAGATGGTGACGAATGATGAAAATGGATCGACGAATGCCGGCGCCCAGGCGGCGCAGGTAGAAATCGCGCCCGACGGTCAGACCATCCCGATCCCGGGCGCCGACACCGATCCCAACAAGGCTTTCCTGGCACAGTCAGAGGCGAGTTCTTCTAGTATTGTCAAAGCCAGGGTCTTCCGACGCACCGATGCGTTGATCCCAGAGGGAACGATCCTTCGCGGCTATTTGGAAACCGCTGTTAACACCGACCTTCCCGGTGCCGTGCGCGCTGTCGTGCGTGATGATGTCTTTTCGCTCGACGGCAGGCGGATTCTCATCCCGAAAGGGTCGCGCCTGACCGGGGAATACCGCTCGGGGCTTGCGCGCGGTCAGAAGCGTGTTTTCATCGTCTGGAGCAGGGTCATCCGCTCGGACGGCATTTCCGTCGATATCAAGTCACCCGGTGCAGACGCGCTCGGTCGCGGTGGCATGGGCGGTCGTGTCGATAGATCATCAGTGTTTTCGCGCCAACCGCAGTATGTCAAAAGCCCGCTTTGCTTTGCTCCTCGCGACGAGGCAGGTGCCAAGGTCTGAACGCGAGTCGATTGAGATCCCAAGCGATTTCATCCGCGCCGACCAAGGGCGGCATCAACATTCTCGGCAGCACCAGTTCGCGAACATTGCCAGCCATCACGATGGCATTGCGGTCTGGCACACCGCGAATATCAAGCAATCTTACGTCACTCCAAACAGAGCTGAGCCTGGCAGCAACGCTATCCGGCAACGAATCCAAATCGTGGCGAGCATGAATATTTCCTATCAAGCAACCGGAAGAATTCTTTAGACGGCTACGCGCCAATCGAAAAAATGTTTCAGTCCGCAGATGCTCTGGGATCCGCTTTCCAACATAGGCGTCCAGGACGATTGCATCATAGCGTTGGCGTTCGGTTCGTAAAAAATCCTCCCCGTCGGCAACGCAACAGTCGACATGGCGGGGAAGCCCAAAATGTCGTCGGGCGATCTGAAAAGCCTGGGGATTTATGTCAACGATCGTCACCCGCGCTCCAACTCGATCGAGCATCGTGCCCAAGCTGCCGCCGCCGCCGCCGATCATGAGCACGTCGGTCACCTGCTTTTGAGCGAGAAGACCGAAGATGGCATGGACATAAGGCACGACGCTCACGCCGTCCTGGTCACACTCGCTTTGAAAGCAACCACCCTGACGGTAAATGAACGAGCCGGTGTCCTTGGCACGAAAGACTTCTATGTTGCCGAAATCGGAATGATATTTCGCAATTCGGATCATGATTTCATCACTGTGGCCAAGTTTCTAAATCCGCCGTTCCACCATCATGGTCTTGATCGCTGCAATAGCCTTTGCCGGATTAAGACCCTTGGGGCAGGCTTGGGTGCAGTTCATGATGGTATGGCAGCGGTAGAGGCGGAAAGGATCTTCAAGGTCGTCGAGACGGTCTCCCGTCATTTCATCACGGCTGTCGATCAGCCATCGATAGGCCTGCAGGAGCACCGCGGGTCCGAGGTAGCGATCACCGTTCCACCAGTAGCTTGGACAGGAGGTCGAGCAGCAAGCGCACAATATGCACTCATAGAGACCGTCAAGCTTTTCCCGGTCCTGATGACTTTGCTTCCATTCTCCCTGAGGCTTTGGCGTTACGGTCTGCAGCCAAGGTTTGATTGAAGCGTACTGAGCGTAAAAATGCGTCAGATCGGGCACTAAATCCTTGATCACTTCCATGTGGGGCAACGGGTAGATCTTCACATCACCAGCCACAACTTCGATGCTTTTGGTACAGGCAAGCGTATTGGTCCCGTCGATGTTCATGGCGCAGGAACCACAGACGCCTTCCCGGCAAGACCGTCGGAATGTCAGCGTCTGGTCGATCTCTTCCTTAATCTTGATCAGCGCGTCGAGCACCATCGGTCCGCATTTGCCAAGATCGACTTCATAGGTATCTATTCGTGGGTTCTGGCCATCGTCAGGGTTCCAGCGATAGATGCGGAATCTTTTGACCTTGGTGGCTCCGTCATCGTTCTTGAAAGTCCGCCCCGCAGTGATCGTGGAGTTTTTCGGCAATGTGAGCTGAACCATCGTCTCTTCCTTTGAAAACCCGTCATGCACCGCGACAGATATTGCCCATCAGTAGACGCGGGTTTTGGGTTCGATGTATGCGATGTCCGCTGTGAGGGTATATGCGTGGACAGGGCGATAATTCAGGCTGACATGGCCCTCGCCGTCGCTCCTGGCCAACGTGTGGGTCATCCAGTTTTTGTCATCCCTCTCGGGGAAGTCTTCGCGTGCATGAGCGCCACGGCTTTCGGTGCGCGCGAGAGCGGAATCGACAAGTGTTGTTGCCTGGAGAAGAAGGTTTTCGAGCTCAAGCGTCTCGACCAAGTCGGAATTCCAGATCATTGAGCGATCTGAAACGCGCAGGTCGGACAGGCCGTCCCACACCTCCCTCAGTTTTTCCTTGCCTTCTTGCAGGATCTCAGCCGTGCGAAACACGGTGGCATAGCTCTGCATGGTTTGCTGCATCCTGGCTCTCAGGCGAGGCGTCGGCGTGCCACCCTTGGCATTGCGCAACTTGTCGAAGCGGTCGAGGGTGGCTTCGCCTGCGTTGGATGGCAGCGCCGGCTGCGCGGCGCCAGGCACGAGGAGTTCGGCGCAGCGCAGTGCGGCAGCACGCCCAAAGACCACAATGTCGAGGAGCGAATTGCAGCCGAGCCGGTTGGCGCCGTGGACGGACACGCACGCCGCCTCACCGACGGCCATGAGACCGGCTACAATGGCGTCCGGATTGCCGTCGGCTCCGCTGATCGCTTCGCCGTGGTAATTTGCGGGAATGCCGCCCATGCAATAGTGGGCGGTCGGCAGGACCGGTATCGGCTCGCGCGTCACGTCGACCCCGGAAAAGATTTTGGCCGACTCCGATATGCCGGGGAGGCGCTCGTGCAGCATCGCGGGGTCGAGATGATCAAGGTGCAGATAGATATGATCTTTATTCGGCCCGACGCCCCGCCCCTCCCGAATTTCGACCGTCATTGCTCGAGAGACAACATCGCGGGAGGCGAGATCCCGGGCAGATGGCGCGTACCGCTCCATGAAGCGCTCGCCTTCTGAATTGACCAAATAGCCGCCCTCGCCACGCGCACCCTCCGTAATCAGGCAGCCCGCCCCGTAAATGCCGGTCGGATGAAACTGCATGAACTCCATGTCCTGGAGCGGCAAGCCGGCACGCAGAACCATGCCACCGCCGTCGCCCGTGCAGGTGTGGGCGGATGTGCAGGAATAATAGATCCTGCCGTAGCCTCCAGTCGCCAGGATGACTGTCTGCGCACGGAATCTGTGCAGCGACCCGTCGTCTAGAGACCAAGCGACGACGCCACGGCATTCACCATCCACCATGATGAGATCGAGAACGAAATACTCGATGAAGAACTGAGCGCCGAAACGCAGGGCCTGCCCATGGAGCGTATGAATCAGGGCGTGCCCGGTGCGATCTGCCGCGGCACAAGCCCTTGGCACGGGGCGCTCGCCAAAGTTGCTCATGTGGCCGCCGAAAGGACGCTGATAGATTTTCCCGTCCTCGGTACGCGAGAACGGCATGCCGGCGTGTTCCAGCTCCATGACCGTCGGAACAGCCTGGCGGCACATGTATTCTATGGCGTCTTGATCGCCCAGCCAGTCCGACCCCTTGACCGTGTCGTACATGTGCCATTGCCAGCTATCGTCGCCAAGATTGCCAAGGCTGGCTGCAATACCGCCCTGAGCCGCGACGGTATGACTGCGGGTCGGAAATACCTTGGTGATGCATGCCGTCTTTAGACCGGCTTCGACAGCGCCTTGCGTGGCGCGCAAACCAGCGCCACCGGCGCCAACGACGATCACGTCATAGGTATGGTCGGTAAACGTGTAAGCATTTGAAGGGCCCATTACATTCTCATTCACATAAATTGCGGGCTGAGGCTGATCTTCAACACCGCATAGAGGCACGTGACAGCGATCGTTGTCGAAAAGAGAATGTTGAGAATGAGCATAACAAATTTAATGCCCGGCCCATGCACGTAATCCTCGATGATCGACTGCATGCCCAGGCACATGTGCCAGACGCCGGAAAGAACGAGCAGCAAAAGTGGAATCGCCACCAACGGGTTAGCTATCGAGCTTCGGGCGGTTGCATAGTCTGCCTCGATGCGCGTCAACAACAACGCAATGAGGAAAAGCACGAGTGGCACGTTGGCCACCGCCGTCAAGCGCTGAACCCAGAAATGACCAGTACCGGCACCAGCCGACCCTGACCCGCGCACACGTTTCATCGGCGTTTGCATATTGGTCATGTCGCTCCCCCAATCAGGTGGCCCGCCACCCAGATCGCAGCGGTAAATGAGAGCGAGCCTATGAGGGTTGCGCGCGCCATGAAGTTTGCCGCTGGCACATCAAACCCCTTCCCCATGTCCCAGACAAAGTGCCGAAGGCCACCCAACAAGTGGTGAAGAAGCGCCCAGACATATCCAAGCAGGACGATCTCTCCGGCTGGGGAGCCGATGAAGGACCGAAAAGTGGCGTAAGCCTCCGGACTCCACGATGCCGCAACCAACCACCAGGTCAGCAAGAGCGTACCTAGATAAAGAGCGATCCCCGTGAGCCGATGAAGGATGGACATCGTCATGGTCATCGTCAGCCGGTAGATCCGCAAATGCGGTGCAAGAGGCCTTCGCGTCAGGCGCACGGTCGGCTTCATCCCATGTCTCTTCCAATCGAACCAGCTCGGACGGAAGCCCCGAAATGGCTACGCCAAGGCCCGTAGGCTCCGTGCATGCACCCTGGAACTGAGCACACTACGACAGACGGCATATCGAGATAACATCTATCAATATCGATATCCTACATATCAGTTATTGACCCTAGCACATTTTAATATATGCTGCAACGTGTAGAGATCATATCCTAAAGCTGACAAGGAGGATGCGACACGTGATAACTGCTCCACAGTTGCGCGCCGCGAGGGCGCTCCTTGGCATCGAGCAGCGCAAGCTTGCCGAATTGTCCGGCCTTTCAGTGCCGACAATTCAACGTATGGAGGCCAGCGAGTGGATGATCCGGGGCAATGTCGATTCCCTCGTGAAGTTGATTGGGGCGCTTGAACTCGCCGGCGTCGAACTGATTGCGGACGGCGCGCCAAGCCAGATCGGCGGGCGAGGTGTGCGGCTGAAGGCTGACTTCAATCCAGCCAAGATTTCCGGCACCGGCAATTCGGAAACCAAACTGAGCTTGGGGAATGTGGCGTGATCCCAAATGCCGCGGTTCTTCTATGGGGCGTCGCCGCGCTTTTAGGAACTGTCTTGCTCGCCATTTCTGCCAGTCGCCGCAACGCGGCAACGCGCCTGATTTATGGCGCAACACTTGGCATCTCAGCCATCTTGTTGGAGCTTGTCCTAACCCACTTCGCAGCGGATCCGGGCGTGTCGGTTGTCACGCTGCCACTCGGATTGCCTTGGATTGGGGCTCACTTCCGTCTGGATGCGCTCTCGGCTTTTTTTCTCGTCGTTGTCAACCTAGGCGGTGCACTCGCCAGTCTTTATGGACTCGGTTACGGCCGTCATGAGGCTTCCCCGCACCGGGTACTGCCGTTCTTCCCCGCCTTCCTTGCAGGCATGAACCTTGTGGTGCTTGCAGATGACGCCTTCACGTTCCTGCTTTCCTGGGAATTCATGTCCCTGACCTCGTGGGCGCTGGTCATGGCGCACCATCGCGAAGAGGGTACGACGCGGGCGGGATACATTTATCTTGTCATGGCAAGCTTCGGCACGCTGGCGCTGCTTCTCGCCTTCGGTCTGCTTTCCGGCTCGAGTGGAAATTACGCATTCGAGGCGATGCGTGCAGCCGAGCCCACCCGGTTTGTCACGGGTGCCGTTCTGGCCCTCATGTTGCTCGGGGCAGGTTCCAAGGCCGGTCTCGTCCCGCTGCACGTCTGGCTTCCACTCGCTCATCCTGCAGCGCCAAGCCACGTATCTGCCCTCATGAGCGGCGTCATGACCAAGGTCGCCATCTACGGCTTCATACGCGTTATTTTCGACTTGCTCGGCGAACCGCCATGGTGGTCTGGCGTCGTCGTGCTTTCCCTCGGAGGCATGACTGCTGTTCTCGGGATCCTGTACGCGTTGATGGAAAAGGATCTCAAGCGGCTCCTTGCCTACAGCACAATCGAAAACATCGGCGTCATCTTCGTCAGTCTCGGCCTCGCACTCGCCTTCAAGGCGAACGCGATGCCGTCGGCCGCCGCGCTGGCGCTCACAGCCGCACTCTTCCACGTTCTCAACCATTCCTTTTTCAAGAGCCTGCTGTTTTTCGGGGCTGGCGCCGTACTGACAGCGACCGGCGAGCGCAACATGGAGAAACTGGGCGGTCTCATTCATCGCATGCCGCTGACCAGTTTCGTCTTTCTCGTCGGCTGCGTTTCGATCTCCGCGCTGCCGCCCTTCAATGGCTTCGTCTCCGAATGGCTGGCTTTCCAGGCGATACTGCAGAGCCCGGATCTGCCGCAATGGGGCCTGAAGGTCATGGTGCCCGCTGTTGGTGGCCTGCTGGCGCTGTCGGCGGCACTTGCCGCCGCCTGTTTCGTAAAGGCGTTTGGGATTACATTCCTCGGCCKGCCACGGACCTCGGTGGTGGAACACGCGCACGAAGTTGACCGCTACGCCCTGGCGGCAATGTTCATCCTCGCGGCCCTTTGCCTGCTGGCAGGAATTCTGCCGGGCGTCGTGATAGACGGCCTTTCGCCGGTGACGCTTTCGCTCATCGGCAATCGCATGCCGGTGCAGATGGCACAGCCCTGGCTGTCGATCGTGCCGATCGCCGAGAGCCGCAGCTCCTACAATGGCCTGCTGGTGTTCCTGTTCATCGCTGCTTCCTCATCGCTTGCCGCACTCGTCATCCACCGCTTCGCCTCACAGGCGCTGCGTCGTGGTCCCGCCTGGGGCTGTGGCTTCCCGGACGTAACGCCGGCCGCACAATACACGGCGGTGAGTTTCGCGCAGCCCATCCGCCGCGTCTTCGGTACGTTCGCCTTCCGAGCCACGGAAAACGTGGATATGCCGGCGCCCGGCGCTACCGGTCCGGCGCGCCTGACTGTCGAAGCCCACGATGTGATCTGGGAGGCGCTTTATCAGCCGATCGCCGGGATTCTCAGTTTTGCAACCGAGAAACTCAACCATCTGCAGTTCCTGACAATCCGGCGCTATCTGACCCTCGTCTTCCTCTACCTCGTCACCTTGCTTCTGGTGCTTGCGCTATGGCCCTGATCCTACAACTGGTTGTCCAGGGTGCGCAGATGATGCTGGTGCTTTTGCTGGCGCCGCTGCTGACCGGCTTCGTGCGCAAAGTGAAGGCGAGACTACTGCGGCGCCAAGGACCTTCCCTGATCCAGCCCTACCGCGATCTCCTGCGGCTTATGCGCAAGGAAGTCGTCCTGGCCGACAACGCATCCTGGCTGTTTCGCGTGACACCTTATCTGATCTTCGCCGCCACTTGGGTGGCTGCCGCGCTTATCCCGACATTCGCCACCGGCCTCACCTTCAGCTGGACCGCTGATCTCATCGCCATTGTTGCCTTGCTTGGAAGCGCGCGCTTCTTCCTGGCGCTGGCGGGGATGGATGTCGGCACGAGCTTTGGCGGCATCGGCGCAAGCCGCGAGGTGATGATCGCCTCACTGGCCGAGCCGGCCATGCTCTTGATCGTGTTCAGCCTGGCACTGGTCGCTGGAGCGACGCAACTCTCTACGGTCGCTGCTTTCATGAGTTCGTCCGATGTTGGCCTGCGGGCATCGCTCGGGATGTCCCTCATTGCTTTGGTCATCGTGGCGCTCGCCGAAAACGCTCGAGTACCCGTTGACAACCCGTCAACCCACCTGGAACTCACCATGGTTCACGAGGCGATGGTGCTGGAATATTCCGGTCGCCATCTGGCAATGATCGAGTTCGCCGCCTTCCTCAAGCTACTGCTCTATATGTCGCTTATTTCCTGCGTCTTTGTTCCCTGGGGTTTGGTGACCGACGGGGGCGGACCAAAGCCGTATCTACTGGGATTGGTCGCCTATATCGGCAAACTGGCCACGGGTGGCGTCCTTCTCGCCCTGTTTGAGACAGCCATCGCCAAGATGCGTGTATTCCGCGTCCCGGATTTCCTGGGCGCAGCACTGATGCTGGCCCTGCTCGGCACGCTCCTCCTGTTTGTATCGCGGAGCCTGTGATGCACGGCCTGATCTTTGACATCGCCCATTTGCTCGCAGCTGGCCTGGTCTTGATCAGTTTCATGATGCTCTATCAGGATCGCCTGTTTGCGCTGATCAACGTTTTCGCGCTTCACGCGGTCGTCCTTGCCCTTTCCGTGGCCTGGCAGGCCTATATTCAGGACGCCCACCATCTCTACATCACGGCGGCGATCGCCCTCGTGTTCAAGGGGATCATTATTCCCGTGGGCCTTCACCGCATCATTCAGCGCCTCGGTATTCATCGCGACATCGAGACAGCCGTCGGGATCGGCCCAACCATGCTTGCGGGAATAGGCCTAGTGACCCTGTCCATGGTGCTGATGCTCCGGATTACTCCCGAAGCCGACCCGCTGGCCCGCGAGGATCTGGCCTTCGCCCTGTCCATCATCCTGCTCGGCCTCCTCGTAATGGTGACCCGCAGGAATGCTGTCAGCCAGGTTGTCGGGTTCATGTCGCTGGAGAACGGCCTGGTCCTTGCCGCCACCGGCGCCAAGGGAATGCCGCTGGTTGTGGAAATCAGCGTCGCATTTTCCGTCCTGATTGCGTTCATCGTCATCGGAGTCTTCCTCTTCCGTATTCGCGAACGGTTCGACTCGGTCGATGTCGGCGCGCTCGACGACTACAGGGGAGAACGCCGTTGACCGGGTTTTCCTTCGACGCGGTGGCCGCCATCTTGCTGATACCACCCTCGGCTGCCGCACTCATGGCCGTGCTGCCTAACTATCGGGTAACGGCACGCCTGAATGTCGTCGCCAGCTTCCTGACCATGCTCGCCGCACTGTCGCTTCTTGTCATCGACCGGCCGCCGCCGGGGCAGTATCTGCTCGTCGACGATCTCAACATCGTCTTCATAGTGCTCAATACATTCGTTGGCTTCACGACGAGTGTATTCAGCGCCTCCTACATTGCGCATGAGCTGGATACCGGCCGGCTGACCGCAACCAACTTGCGGTTCTACCACGCCATGTACCAGATCATGATGTTCGGCATGAATCTCGCCTTCGTCTCGAACAATATCGGCTTGATGTGGGTGGCGGTGGAGCTTGCCACGCTGACCACTGTGCTGATGGTCGGCATCTATCGCACGCATGAAGCGCTGGAGGCGGCCTGGAAATATTTCATTCTGGGAAGCGTCGGCATTGCGCTTGCCCTCTTCGGCACCATCCTCGTCTACATGGCCGCGCAACCGGTCGTCGGCGAGGGTACGAACGCCATGGTGTGGACCGTGCTTATCGAAAACGCGGCACGTTTCGACCCGGCTTTGCTCAACGTCGCCTTCGTCTTCCTGCTGCTCGGCTACGGCACCAAGGTCGGCCTTGCCCCCTTGCATGCCTGGCTGCCTGACGCGCACGCGGAAGGCCCGACGCCGATTTCGGCGGTGCTGTCGGGCTTGCTGTTGAACGTCGCGCTCTATGCCGTGCTCCGGTTCAAGCTGCTGCTTGCCGCAAGCCCGCTGGCGATAGCGCCTGGGCCGCTGATGATCACCATGGGGCTAACTTCGCTCATTTTCGCAGGCTTCATGCTCTACCGCCGCCGCGATATCAAACGCCTGTTCGCATATTCCTCGATCGAACATATGGGCATCATCGTCTTCGCCTTCGGCATGGGCGGCCCGCTCGCCAACTTTGCAGGCTTGCTGCACATGGTGATGCACAGCCTGACCAAGTCGGCGATCTTTTTCGCAGTCGGTCACATCTCCCAGGTCAAGGGCACGCAAAAGATCGCTGATATCAGCGGCCTGACGGAAACTCATCCGGGCCTCGGGTGGGCTCTGGTCATCGGCGTCGTCGCCATAGCCGGCCTTCCGCCGATGGGCATTTTCATGAGCGAATTCCTGGTCGTGAGTTCGACATTCGCGAGACAGCCGCTCTTGGCGATCCCATTGGCATTCGGGCTTCTGCTCGCGTTCGGCGCCTTGCTGCTGCGGTTGACCGGAGTCGCTTTCGGTGAGCCGCGTGGCAGTCTCGCGCCAGTCGAGGCATCCTACGCGCCGCTATACGCTCATCTGAGCCTGGTACTGGTCGCTGGCGTCTATTTACCGCCGCCGCTGGTCACGTGGTTCCAGCACGTCGCAAACCTGCTGGGATGAAGCAGATGCCTAAGGAAAAACCTGTACCTGCGCTGATCGACGTCATCCTAGCTAGCGGCCGCGTCGAGCAGCACCTTCCTTGGGTGCGTGCCGTGGTGGCTCCGAAAATGTGGAACTTCGCAGCCGAGCAGCTGGCTGCAGGTCGCTGGACCCTGCTCGGCCTGTGGGGCGAGAGGGCTAGCGTGCACATGGCGCTTCTGGACAAGAATGCTCCCGAACCCGGCGTCCTCAGTCTGGAATGCCCAGGTGGCCGCTACCCATCGGTCGGCCAGTTGCATCCGCCCGCAATGCGCCTCGAACGCGCGGCCGCCGACCTGTTCGGTCTGTTGCCGCAGGGTGCACCTGATACGCGGCTGTGGCTCGATCATGGGCAATGGGGGTTTAGCAGTCCATTGGGCGCGCGTGGTCCAGCGTCAACAGCAGCTTCCTCATACCGGTTTCTTCCTGCCGAGGGCGAAAGCCTGCACGAGATAAGGGTTGGGCCTGTGCATGCAGGCATCATTGAACCCGGACATTTTCGATTTACGGCAAGTGGCGAAACGATCGTTCGGCTGGAGGAACGTCTCGGATACGCGCACAAGGGCATAGAAGACTTGATGGCAGGCTCTGATCTCGACCGTGCGGCCAAGCTGGCAGGCAGAACGTCGGGTGATAGCACCGTGGCGTATTCGTTCGCTTTTGCGCGCGCCGTCGAAGCGGCGTTGGCTGTCGAGGTTCCACAACGCGCCGTCTGGTTGCGCGCACTAATGGCCGAACTGGAGCGTCTGGCCAATCATCTGGGCGATATCGGCGCAATCTGCAACGACGCCGCTTTCTCCCTCATGCATGCCCACTGTGGCGTGCTGCGTGAGCGTGTCTTGCGCGCCAGCGATGCGGCCTTCGGCCACCGCCTGATGCGTGACCGCGTCGTGCCAGGCGGAGTAGCAAGCTATCTAAGCGATGACGGGATGACAGCAATTCGGTCTCTCATCGCAGAAATCGGGCAGCAGTTCCCTGCCCTGGTCGAACTTTACGACAACACTGCGTCACTACAGGACCGGACTGTCGGCTCTGGCCGGCTCAAGGTGGAACTCGCGCAACAGTATGGTGCGGGCGGCTATGTCGGCCGAGCCTCCGGTCGGGACTTCGATGTCCGGCGCGATCTCGCCTATCCTCCCTATGATGAGCTCGCTTTCGATGTGCCTCTCCTCCAGGAGGGCGACGTGAACGCCCGCGTCTGGATTCGCATCCATGAGGTCAAGCAGAGCTTATCTCTGGTCGAACAGATTCTGGAACGGCTGCCGCAAGGCCCGATCCGTGTCGACGTTGCTCAAACAAACGGTGCGCATGAAGGCATGGCGCTCGTCGAAGGTTTCCGCGGCGACATTCTGGCTTGGCTCCGTATCGCCGCAAACGGCACCRTTGAACGCTGTCACCTTCGCGATCCCTCTTGGTTTCAATGGCCGCTGCTCGAGGCCGCGATAGAGGGCAATATCGTCGCCGACTTTCCGCTCTGCAACAAGTCGTTCAACTGCTCCTATTCGGGCCACGACCTTTAAGGCTGCCGCTATGCGAATGCTCCTTCTAAAAGGCCTGTTTCAACCGCCGCTTACCGAGTCATCACCACCGGCAGGCGATGCGGCGATCAACGAACTCGCGCGCACTCTCGACAGAGCAGCACACAAACGGCTGGGCCGAAGCCTGTCCATCCGCGCGGTCGACGCCGGATCCTGCAATGGCTGCGAACTCGAAATGCACGCCTTGAGCAACGCCTTCTACGATATCGAGCGGTTCGGAATCCGCTTCGTTGCCTCGCCACGCCATGCGGATGTGCTGCTCGTAACCGGGCCGGTCACCAAAAATATGCGCGAGGCGTTGCATCGAACCTACGAGGCCACCCCCAATCCCAAATGGGTGGTCGCCATCGGCGACTGCGCCCTGAACGGCGGGTGTTTCGCCGGGAGTTATGCCGTGATGGGTGGGGTGTCTAAGGTGTTGCCGGTCGATCTGCACATTCCCGGTTGCCCACCACCCCCAATCGACATTCTACGAGGCTTAATCGCGTTGCTTGAGGGAGTGAACGTAAAGACAGGTGCTTCCAGAGGTTGAATGGCATGCTGCGGCTCTTTCAGGCTGGCATTTTCGCCGCATGCATCCAATGCATGGCCGCAGGGTTGGTAACCTTTGTCATCTTGCTGTCGGTACGACAGGTACCAATCGTTCTGGTACCTCCGGACGCCGGTGCTGACACCGAATCTGAATTCGACGCGCTCCTCCCCATTCTGCGGTGCATCTATCTCGCGATGGCCTTGGTGATAGCCCTGACCAACAATCCGGTTGTCTATTTCACGGCTGAGCGTATCCGCTTCGCGTCGTACTTGATGCGTCCGAGTGATCCGGATTATGCGACAAGGAGCCTGCTGACCCAGCTTACGCTAGCCTGGATCGGATTTGCCGTCTTGGCGCTTCGCCCGCCGCCGGCTCTATTGCTCGATGCCGTCTCCGATGGATGTGCCTGGGCCGCCTCAGTCACCTGGTCAGGCGTGATGAGCATCGCTGTGGCGGGTTTTGGCGCCAATGCCCAAGCGGCAAGGCGGGCGCTGTGAATACGCCAACGGACAATCCCATGGACGGCGCATCCCGTCTGCGAATATCCGATCATTTGACGCCCGAGGAGCAAGAAGGCGAAAGACCCACTCTCGTTGTCGCCACGCGCCGAGGGCTGCTTGGACGCTGCCCCGACTGCGGAAAAGGCCGGCTGTTTGCCTCATACTTGAAGCAGCTCTCGCGGGCGCTCACCGACTTTTCTCGGCTGGTCGAACTGTTCGAGGCGAACTGCGTCACCTTCGTATCCATTACTCGGAGCTTCAACACGACGACCTCCATCGGCAGACTGACTTTGAACATCCTGCTTTCCTTCGCCCAGTTCGAGCGCGAGGTGATCGGAGAGCGCATCAGGGACAAGTTTGCTGCATCAAGGCGAAAAGGCATGTGGATGGGCGGCAACGTCCCCCTCGGCTATCGGGTGGAGAACCGGAAGCTTCTGATCCATGATGAAGAGGCTGCCATTGTCCGCATGATCTTCGAGCGATTCCTACAAGTAGATTCCGCGACCATTTTGGCACGAACCCTGAAAGCGGAGGGCCTCAGGCGCACGAACGGGAAGGCCTTCGACAAAGGCCTGCTCTACAAGCTGCTCAGCAACCGGGTGTATATCTGCGACGCCGTGCACAAGGGCACGAGCTATCCCGGCGAGCACCAGCCGCTCATCTCGCAGGATCTCTGGGACAATGTCCGCTCGATCATCGCAGAGCCACCGCGCAAGCGTGCAGGGCACTGCCGCAGGCAGACGCCGGCATTGCTCAGAGGCTTGATCTACGCACCCAATGGTTATGCCATGACCCCGGCACACACGCGTAAGAAGGGCCGCCTCTACCGCTACTACGTCACCACCAGCGTGCAAAAGCTCGGGCCGGAAACCTGCTCGGTAAGGCGCCTGCCTGCCGGCGAGGTCGAGGCCGCAGTCATCGATCAGGTCCGCGTCCTGCTCCGGTCGCCCGAGATAATTGTGAAGACTTGGGCGGCCGCCCGCAACAACAGCGACGAGATCAGCGAGACCGAGGTGCGCGACGCCCTGGTTCAGTTCGATGCTCTTTGGGAGGAACTTTTTCCCGCCGAGCAGGCGCGCATCATCCACTTAATCGTCGAGCGCATCGACGTCGATGTAGACGGCATTTCCATTTGCCTGCGCACCGAGGGCATAGCCAGTGTCATCGCCGAGCTTCGGCAACGACCGAACCTGGATAGGGCTGCCTGATGAGCAATCGCGAGATCAGCCGCGACGGCACCTTGCTGAGACCGTCTCCATCCCATTGGCGATCCGAAAGCGCGGTGGCCGCAAACTTGTCGTGTCCCCGCCTGGAGCAGAGCCTTGGGCACCGTCGCGACCGCACATCGACAACACGCTGCTGAGAGCTCTCGTCCAGGCATTCCACTGGCAGCATGAGCTGGAGTCGGGGAAACACGCTACGATCAGCGAACTCGCTGCGGCTGAGAAACTCGACCGGTCGTTCGTCTCCCACATGCTTCGACTGACGCTCTTGGCGCCGGACCTGGTTGAGGCAATCCTCGACGGGCGACAGCCTCGGACGATGCAATTGCAACCGCAGGTACGCGGGTTTCCCGTTGAGTGGGAGCTGTCCGCGTTGCGATGGCAGCAATGCGCCGGTGGGTTCAACCGGTCGTCGCAACACCTTTAATCTGAGAGGATGGGGAGGTGTGACGTCACGGGTTTGGTTTACGTCAGAACAGAAGGCCGAGCTCTGGGAGCGATGGAAGCAAGGCCAGAGCATTTCGTCGATCTCGCGGGCACTGGAGCGGCGGAACAAGACCGGCGTTCAGCGGATTGTATCCTTACACGGCGGTATTGCTCCGTCAGCAAGGCGTAGGGCGGCTCGGCGCTCGGGCTGGCGGAGCGCGAAGAGATCTCTCGCGGGATTGCGGCAGGTCTCGCAATACGCGCTATTGCACGAAGTCTGGGGCGCTCCCCATCAACGATATGTCGGGAAATCTCTCGCAATGGCGGTGCACAAACGTATCGCGCAACCCGGGCCGACAAGCAGGCTTGGCAGCGAGCGCTGCGCCCGAAGCAGTGTCGCCTGGCGCGCTCTGGACGGCTACGGTGGCGGGTGGCGCAAAAGCTGGTGCTGCAATGGTCGCCGGAGCAGATTGCGGGCTGGCTGAGGCGAGCGTACCCAGGCGATCCAAGCATGCGGATATCTCATGAAGCGATCTATCGCAGCCTATTCATCCAGTCGCGAGGGGTGCTCAAGAAGGAACTGACAGCGCATCTGCGCACCAAACGACAGATGCGCCTCGGCAAAGGTGCACAGAGCCGAACGGGGCAAGGTCAAATCCTCGATATGGTCTCCATCCGCGAGCGTCCCGCAGAGGCGGAGGATCGTGCCATCCCAGGCCATTGGGAGGGTGATCTGCTCACCGGAGCGAACGACACAAACATCGTCACCCTCGTCGAGCGACACAGCCGGTTCACGATGCTTGTGAAGTTGGCGAGAAGGGACTCGGCGACCGTCGTGGCGGCTCTCGCCGAGAAGATCGGCACTTTGCCCCAAGAGCTGCGGCGCTCGTTGACATGGGACCAGGGCAAGGAGATGGCTCGTCATAAGAGCTTCACCGTCGCAACCGATCTCCAGGTCTACTTCTGCGACCCGCGCAGTCCCTGGCAACGCGGCAGCAACGAAAATACCAACGGTCTGCTCAGGCAGTACTTCCCGAGAACAACCAACTTCTCGCAGGTCTCGCAGGCCCAACTCGACGGCGTCGCCCTGCGGCTCAATCAGCGCCCCCGAAAAACCCTGGACTTCGAAACGCCCGCCGATAGGCTACAGAAGGTGTTGCAGTGACCGGTTGAACCCACCGCCCAATTTCGGTCATTCCATAGGCTATCGCCGTCCACCAAAAGCCGACATCGGTTGTCCAAGCACTAACGGCTACTTCGCGCCAGAAACGGACATGCGGGCCGCCCAGCACCGGAGGTCTATTTTAGCTAATTTTCGACCTTTCTACACGCTCCTGTTGGGGTCGCATCTCCGCCTTTCGGACAATGGATGCCCACATCGCCGGGCTCGGTCTTGCCAATGCTCGCCAATAGCGGCAGTCTCAGTCTCGACTGGCTGGTCATCGGGTGCATGGCAGTTACCTTGGATGCTCGCGAAATCCTAGACGGACTGATCGCGACCCATCGAGGCTGCATAGAAGCATGGGACACATCGAGGATGAGGCGGCTGGTCAATATGTGGATCGCCGCCGCCGTCATTCTTTTGACCTCAATTGGCGAAACTGCCGCTCAGATCCGATCCTGCAGCAGGTTCGTCTTGCCGCTCGCCATGAGGCTGCGCGCCAACCTCCTGATTGCCTGCGCGAGCTTAGCCATATCGATAGCTGGCTGTTTGCCGGTGTCGGCTGCCACGCGGAATATCGTTCTGCTTTTTGACGAACGGGTCGAACTGCCTGGTCTATCGGTGTTGAGCGCGGAACTAGTCCATACACTGCAGTCCAACTCCACCGAGCCAATCGAGGTCTATCGCGAATCGATGGATTTGTCCCGATTTGGCTCAGATTCTTACAACACGCTGCTGCGGGACTTCCTCCGTACAAAATATGCCGAGAAGAAGATCGACGTAGCAGTTGCCGTCATGGCCCCTGCGCTTAATTTCCTTTTGAATTACGGTGATCAGATATTTCCGAACACACCAATTGTGTTCTGCGGGCTTGATCGAGGACAACTTGGCACGCGTGCGCTCCCACGCAACGTGTTCGGCGTTCTTGTAAAGAGGCAGTTTGCGCCGACACTTGAGGTTGCACTTCGTCTCCAGCCCGCGACCGAAGGCGTTGTTGTCGTTTCCGGCACGACGGACTTCGACAAGAGCCTTCTCGCGGCGGCGCAGAAAGAATTCCGTCCGTATGAAAACAGGGTTTCGTTTACTTACCTGTCCGAACTCCCCCTGGAACAGCTTCTMGCGAGGCTTTCGCATTTGCCGCACGGAGACATCGTCCTGTTCGTCTCGATGTTTCGAGACGGCAGCGGCCATCCCGTCGTTCCCCATGAGGTCGTTGAACGTGTTTCCAACGCGGCAAGCGTGCCCGTCTATGCCTTTGTCGATCAATACCTCGGTCGCGGGATCGTAGGGGGAAGCCTGTATAGTTTCACCGCGCATGGCGCTGAGACAGCCAAGATGGTTCTGCGGCTGCTGACAGGCGTGGTGCCTCAGCAAAACTTTTCCGAAGTCTCCAGCAGTAAGCTAATGTTCGACTGGCAGCAGATGCGGCGCTGGGGTATCAGCGAGGCCCGTCTCCCTCCAGACAGCCAGATCTACTTCCAAGAGCTAACCGAATTTGAACGGTATCCCTGGCAAATTGCCCTTGTGACTGCGGTTGTTCTGATACAGGCCGGGCTTATTACAGTCCTGCTGCGTGAGCATCGTCGGCGTCAAGTGGCCGAAGTCCAGTCCCGGCAGCGCATGGCAGAGCTTGCTCATGTCGGCCGCGTCTCGACCGCCGGCGAGCTGACCGCCTCCATTGCCCACGAAATAAACCAGCCGCTCGGCGCTATTCTGATGAGCGCCGAATCCGCGGAATTCATCCTGAAATCGCCGAGCCCCGACATCCCTGAACTCGGCGACATCGTGAGCGATATCTTGCAGAATAACCGGCGCGCTACCGACGTCATCCAGAGGATGCGCAGCCTCCTGAAAAAGGCACCCTTCGAACTGAAAAGCCTCGACCTCAACGACCTCGCACGGGAAACCGTCGAATTTCTTTCGGCGCTAGCAATCGGCCGAAAAGTCGAACTCCTCAGCGTGATCACACCGTATGCGCTTCCGATCCTCGGCGACCGCATTCAACTTCAACAAGTCGTTGTGAATCTTGTCGTGAACGGGATCGACGCGATGAACGAGACGCCGAGCGAAAATCACACCATCAGCATCCGGACTTCGCGCGTTGAACAGTTTGCCGAGTTGTCCGTGTCTGATCGCGGACCGGGCATTCCCGAAGACAAATTGGAAGAGGTCTTCGAACCATTTTTCACCACCAAGGCGGAAGGCATGGGCATGGGGCTGTCCATCACGCGCACTATTATCGAGGCGCACAATGGACTGATATGTGCGAAAAATCAGGATCACGGCGGTGCGTCGTTCCGGATCAGACTTCCTCTTGTCCGATAGTTGGTGATGCCTCGCGCGTCCAATTCGAGTTCGCAATGCATCAAAGCGGACATCTGCCGACGGCCATGAATTTATGGTGGTTCTGGTGCGTTAGAGGTTTGCCCGCGCATTAACGCCGTGCCGGGTCAATAGCCGTTTCTAAGGGCGAATAAGGGCAACCGTGCTGGTTGGTTCAATCCTCTGCGGTGGTGCTACCTCGACCGAGGCAGTTAGGGTTCCGTCGGGGTGAACCTCCCAGACGAGCTTGGCATCCTCATCTTCCATGACCGGGTCAACTGAAAGGCATTGTGCGTAGACCTGTTCGAATTGCCCAGTAAAGGCTCCGAGCGAGTCTGGAAGTTGCTGATCGCAATCCTCCTTCGTTTCGAAGATGGAAACCGGGGCGGGCAGTTCATGGCATTGGGAAAGACCATCCGAACAACCGACGATCAGAAGCAAGGCGGCGATGTCTTCAACGGGCGGGGAGACGTCCTCGTCCGCCAAAGGTGCAGTCACGTGATCCGCCAGCGGGAGAGTCATCAGCACCAGCACAGCCAAGGCAAGAACTTGGCTCGATAAGCGGCGTCGCTTCGGCAAGACAGCGATCTTCATGGCTGATTTCCCTCCACCTGACGTAGGGGCAGCAGCCATCATCCTCCGAATTTCGTATAGCCGATATTGGCCCTACGGCCATTGCACGTGCGGACAGAAGTTTCCGACGCGGCATCGTCCTATCTCAATAGTGCATGGTTTGGCGTGTAAACCGCAAGCCATATTACTGGAGAGAATTGTGCCAGACTGGATACCCTTCATGGCGATCTTAGGGATTGTGGCCGGCCTGGCGGTTGGTGCGTATCTGCTCGCCGGTCTGGCTGGTTTCCTGTCCTAAGAACGATCAGTGATTTAAGCTGATTTTTTGGATTGATGAAACGCATCCTAGGTCGGTCCCGAACCGAAAGCGGCCGTTTTTCTTGTGATCGGGAATGTCATGATTGGGTCAACTGATGACATCGGACATTGGAAGTTCAACGTCCGCTATCGTTGTTCCCTCCACCACAAGCGGACCTACTGCTTCCGTGAAGAGTTTCGGGCGCCGGCAGGCGTACGAAAGTCCCCGAGGAAGGAACCCGCGGGCCACAGGCGATGGCTATGGGGATTTCGATTTGCGGCTGGTGTCGGCGATGGCGCGACCGCCGCCAGGAAGCGGCGGGTTTGATGCGGACGGACCGCTTCGCCTTTCAGCCAGGCGGTATTGTCGGCTCGTCGCGCGGCCGGACGCGACCCGTTCGGCGTCGATGATCACCATAGAAACGCGTGGGTCCGTTGCCGGAGGCTGAGTGCCTGCGGCTGAGGGTTGGACCATGCCATGCCGGGTTATGGAGAGTTCTCCCGGTTCGTCGCCGTTGTGTCCGGCGGTCCGCGCGGCTGTCTCCACCGTTCGAACGTCTCGATGATGATCATGCGTCCGCCGCAGCACGAGCATGGCGGCCGGACGTCAGTCGGCTCTACCGAGTTGTCGTCCTCGGACGGCGCAGCGACGTTCAGCAGTTCGCGGGCGCGTGCGAGGCTGGTATTGCGAGCGGAGCCGGCGAGCAGGCCGTAGTGACGGATGCGATGGAAGCCACGTGGCAGGACGTGGAGCAGGAAACGGCGGATGAACTCATCGGTTGCGAGCGTCATGACCTGCTGCCGATCGGCGCCGCTGCGGCGATAGTCCTTGTAGCGGAAGGTGACGCCGCTCTCGTCAAGGCGGATGAGGCGGCTGTTCGAGATCGCGACCCGGTGGGTATAGCGGGACAGATAGGCGAGCACCGCCTCCGGCCCGGCGAACGGCGCCTTGGCGTACGCCACCCAGCGCTTCTTGCGGACCGGCGACAGGTGCCGCACGAATGCCTGCCGCTCGGACAGGTGCGCCATCGATCCGAAGAAGGCGAGCCGTCCTGCGTCGTGCAGCGCGACCAGCCGGGTGAGGAAGAGCCGGCGGAACAGCTTGCCGAGCACGCGCACTGGCAGGAAGAAGGCCGGCCGCGACGATATCCAGCGTGACCCGTCCGGCGCAATGCCGCCGCCCGGCACGATCATGTGGACATGGGGATGGTGGGTCATTGCCGAGCCCCATGTGTGGAGCACGGCGGTGATGCCGATGCGCGCGCCGAGGTGCTTGGGGTCCGCCGCGATCGTCAGTATCGTCTCCGATGCCGCCTTGAACAACAGATCGTAGACCAGCGCCTTGTTGTGGAAGGCGATGTCGGCGACCTCGGCCGGCAGCGTGAACACGACATGGAAGTATCCCACCGGCAGCAGGTCGGCCTCCCGCTCGGCGAGCCATGTACGCGCGGCCGCGCCCTGGCACTTCGGACAATGCCGGTTGCGGCAGCTGTTGTAGGCGATGCGCCACTGGCCGCAGTCCTCGCAGGCTTCGACATGGCCGCCAAGGGCTGCGGTGCGGCAGTGCTCGATCGCCGACATGACCTTCAGCTGATGCAGGCTCAGATGGCCGGCATGGGCCGCCCGGTAGGCGGACCCCGCGCTGCGGAAGATGTCGGCGACCTCGATCGAGGCGCGCACGCTCAGCTGTCGGGCGAGATCTCTCCCGGCTTGAAGAGGCCAAGCTTGTCGAGCGGGCTCGTGACGGTGCGCACCGTGCGGGTTGCAACCTTGGTGTAGAAGGCGGTGCTATTTAGCCAGCAAGGTGGGTGGCGAAGCTGTGACGCAGCGTGTGCGGTCCGACCCGCTTGGCGATGTCGGCCGCCTGCGCTGCGTCGACGACCACGCGATAGAGCTGGCGGGTGCTGATGGGCTTCATCGCATGCTGCCCCGGGAACAGCCAGCCGTCGCGATGCATCACGCCCTGCTGGCGTCCGACCTTCCACCACTGGCGCAGCAGCAAGAGCAGGTCTTGCGACAGCATGGCGTTCCGGTATCGCCCGCCCTTGCCGCGCTCCACCCGGATGAGCATGCGCTCGCTGTCGATGTCGGCGACCTTCAGCATCGCCACCTCCGCAACGCGCAAGCCGGAGCCATAGGCAACCGACAGTGCGGCCTGGTGCTTGAGGCAGGTGGTGGCGTTGAGCAGACGGGCAACCTCGTCGCGGCTGAGCACCACCGGCAGCTTGCGCGGGTGCGCCAGCCGCACGAGCTTGCGCGCCAGGTCCGGGCGGTCGATCGTGTGGGTGAAGAAGAAGCGCAACGCCGACACGATGCTGTTCATCGTCGGCACGGGAACAGCGTCGTCCTGCTGCTCGATCTGGAACCGGCGCAGATCATCCGCGGTCGCCATATCCGGCTTGCGGCCAAGGAAGGTAGCGAACCGGCCGACATCGCGGAGGTAGTTGCGCTGCGTCTCCTGGCTGAACCGGCGAAGGGTCATGTCGTCGATTAGCCGCTGGCGCAACGGGCTGATCGGCGCAGCGGCTAGGCTGGACGCATGTAATCCCTTTGTTGGGCGGCGAGGCGGCGTTAGCTGTGGGTATGGGCCGGGCGCGTCGACCAGTGGCTGCCGCTCTGGCCGCAGGTGCCGAAACGGAATCCGATTGGGCCAAAAGCCTGCTGGCCGCGCAGGCGCGCGCTGCGGTGCGCGCCATTGATCTTTCCGCCGAGCTCGAGCGCCGCGCGGACCGGCTGCTTGCAGTTGCGCCAAAACTCAGGGCCAAGGCGGCAGACATGGTCGTCGAAAGACTCCTGTCCGACGACGCGATCGTCGCATCCGAAAAAATCGCCGGCATGAGCGACCGCGGCCTGCGCCGGCTATTCGACCGGCTGGTCGAACTCGGTGCCGTGCGCGAGCTGTCGGGCCGCCCAACCTTTCGCATCTACGGGCTGTGACGACCATGGTGGAAGCGGTGCGCAGACGCGGAAAGGATCGGCCAGATGACCGTCGATCAGCTGACCAGCTGTTTGACCGCGAACTGGATCACCTGCCGCCGGAGGCGCGCTGGCGCGAATGGATGAACCGTGTCGAAGCGACCATCTTCGCCGCCAACGAACCGGTCGGCCGCGAGACGCTCGCGCGGATCGTCGGAAAAAACTGCAGCATCGATCTGCTGATCGACGACATCCGCGAGGAGCTGCGCGGTCGACCCTATGATCTGGTCTCGGTCGCCGGAGGCTGGAAGCATCTCACCCGCCCGGCCTATGCCGATGCCATCCGCTGTGCAGTCGGCGGTAACGAACGCGCGGCAGACCTCACGCAATCTGAAGTGCTGGTGCTGATGTGCATCGGCTACTTCCAGCCGATCACCCGCGCCGAACTGTCGTCTTTCTTCGGCAAGGAGATTAGTCGCGATTTTATAGGTCATCTGCGCGGTGCCGGCCTGATCGCTTCCGGTCCGCGCAGCCCAACCCCGGGCGCGCCCTACACCTATGTGACGACAAAAGAATTCCTGCTTGAGTTCGGGCTCGACACGCTGCGCGACCTGCCGGATTTCGAAGCGCTCGAAGATGCAGGGCTGTTATCCAAGGCGAAGCTGCTGGCCGGTGACATTTCACCAGTTTTCACGGGTGACGATGCCGGCAGCGAATAGGGTGAGGGCAAACGAATGGGGAAGATGAAAGAGCTGCAGATCGAGACCCACAACCTCGCACGAGATTGGGAAGCGTTGTTAATTAGAATCCTCGCGCAAGAGGAGGTCGGGCGGGCCGCTGGAACGAGGCCGGACGAAGAGCCTGCAGACGAAGACGAATGGGCGGTGTATCGCTCGCTTCCAGACCTGACGTTTACGCCGAACGCCGCCACCACAACATTGGCGGTAGAATTCAAAATGTTCCGCTGGCAAACGGATTGGCGGCGCCGCGTTAGGGATGCGATCGCGCATACCCACGAAGTCATCAAGACCAATGGCCTCGACGGTGGAATAGTCATCGTTTCGCTCGACCTCCCGGAGGAGATCCTCGCTGAACTCAAGTCGCCGGCGGCGCCTGACGTTGAAATCTGGGGACTGGCAAAATTGAGATCGTTGGCCGCGTACGATGACGAGCTTGCAAACGAACTTGAAGAGCTCGTGTCTGAGACAGTGCTCGATGGCGATTCCGGTACCAGTTCGGACATGAGCTCGGCCACGTGTGTGCCAACAGCTGGCAGCCGGATGCCAAGCCGGCGACGCCCTGCCAGTGGCTCGAAGAAGCCATGGTTGAAGCATTCTCGCTGCGAGGCCTAGGGCGCCTGGCGAAGGACTGGAAGGAAAACCCGCCGTTCGGCGGCGACAATGCTTTCGGCGATGCCATTGCCGCTTACCGCGAGAATATCATCCGAGGCTATTCCGCGCTCGCCGACAGCCAGGGGCTGACGCGCGAAGCCGCGGCGTGGTTCGCCGGCCATCGTGGCGAGATCGAGATGCCCGCCCTCAATCCGTTCGCCCGGGCGATGTCTGTGACCATCCTTGCCGAATACGACAGCGCGCCGGACTGTGTCGAGGCGCTGGGCGCACTCAACCGCTGGCCCGGCCGCAGCGGCCTACCGATCGCCGAATATCTCGGGCGATGGGAGGCGAGCTGCGCCGAATTGCTCGCTTCGCCCAGATTGCCGATCCGCCTGCGTGATCTGCTGCACGTTCCGCAATGGGCCAAGTAAAGACCAGCAGGTCGTGTCCACCGATTGCGCCCCACCAGTGCGCTCACTCTTCAGGGGGGAGCCTTCAATGGCCATCCGTCCGTCTTCAAGAAACTGGATGCAGCTTAAAAAGGAAGCTCGCCGCTGAACTCTGTTCCCACATGTCGCCGGATTCCTTCCTATGGCGCGCCCCTTTCAGGCAACCTCCAGCGTTCGCACCGTCATCCAAAAGGCTGCATTCCAACAACTCTAGCGGGAGCGATACACTTACTACTCGGCGCCGTTTCCCTCAAAGCGTCGCCGGTAAAGGCTCGGCGCCTTGCTGGTTTGTTCAGTGTCAAAAGTGGGGTGCCGGGCCGCAGACCTGCTTTCGCGATCCAGATTAGCGATCAGCGCTTCACCTTCGGCGTGATAACGCAAACAACATCGCAGTTCCCTGGCGGAATGACTCGCTACCATACTGGATAAGGCGCATGCTAACTCCTGTCGCTGGCCACTGTACGGGCGCTGGCGCTTGGAAGAGTCGATCACGCTTTCGCCCCCCACAAAGGGAAAAGCAATGCCACACCGCAACCCAATAGAATCCGAGCAGCTTACAATGCTGGCCTCGGTTCTCGACGACTACTGCAACGAGGCTGGAATTCCAGAATGGCACCCGGCAAGGGAGCACTTCGGACGGCGGCTCATGAGCCTGTTCCAATCCGGGGTAATTGAGCCTGACGCTCTGAAAGCCAAGATGAACGATGGTTATGACGATTGGCTGGGCGAGATCGGCGCGACCGGTCCTTTCATACCGCCCAAACTATCGTCCGAAGACCGTCTTGTAGGCGACAATATCTTGCCAGGATCGGACCGCAGAGGCAGACCAGCTGTCCGCGAAAACACAACGACTTAGCTGACTTCCTAGAGGATCATTGAAATGCGTCGGGTCCGCTGTCGACGGCTCCAAAAGCGCGAACGTTGCGCAGACTGGACACTTCCGGGAGACAGCGAACTCAAACTAGGGCCAAGAGGGGCAAGGCCCTTTATGATCCCTATGCGGGGATCATGGCAATAACACCGGGCGGGTACAAACGTTCCGTCGGCTGAAAGATATATCCAGCCGCAAACCCGTCGGAAAGTTCCCAGGACGGAAGGCCAAACCGCGCGTGCTCGGCCGGCGCCATTGGCGTTCCTTAATTGTGGGTGTCCAACAAGAGGGCAAGCTTTCTGGCTGCGGCGCCTTCTACAATCAGTTCCTCCAAACCGCTGTCGCCGACCCGCGATTTGTTGACGCGACGCCTGATTACACGGAGCGCTTCATATATCGAAACTGCGGTGGTCTTCGCGTGATCATCCAGATATCGGCCCACTTCAATCACGGCATCTGCATCGATGTCGAATGGCAATTCTCGCATGGCACACCCTCCCGTGGCACCCGAACCTTGCTTCCCGAATTTATCGCACTGAAATGACTGAGACCACTATACAACTGCAAGCCGAAACACAGCATCATCAATAAGAAGGATGCCCGCGCCTTCCGCCTCGCGCCTCGCGATTGCCGAAGGTTGGTTAGCGCTTCTTCGGCGTACCCACAAAAAAGGCCCATACCCAAACGACGGGCCAATCTACGGGCACGAGCCAGTGAAGAGGTGGCATCTACCGGCTGGTTAGGAAACGACGCCCCTGGTGCTTTCGTTGCCGCGCCACGCGTCTTGAACGCGCCGCTCGATCCGCACCTGTTCGCCTATTTCCTTTGCCTTGGCCAGAGCCTTGTTTATGTCCGTCGTGGTCAGGACAGTCCGCCAATGCGGCTTCTCGAACACGCTCACGATGTAGGTTGTGACAGGCTTTTCAGACATCGGATTTGGTCCTTCATCCTTTGTTGACCATATTAGCCCACGATAATAATCGGACATGGTAGGTAGTGCGTACATGCCGCAAAGGCCCCGGCGCATTCACCCTGGCGCCGGGGCCTTTTTAGTCGGTAGGTCCGCTTGTCCTGCCCGCAAAAACCGTACATTAGAATTCCATTGAATCCGCCATCAGACGCATTATGAATCGCCCGTCACCATTCTGTCTTCAGCCTTTGGTTGGGATGACGTTGCCCCTAGTTTTTATCCAGTTTTGAGTTCGTTTCCGGCGTGGGTTGTGCCCTGCTGGGCGGGTGAAGCGACGGGCGCTGGCACGGAGCCTTTGGCATAGCGCAGTGCGAGTGACCGTCGCGGATTGAAGGTGCTGGCGAACTCGGCCGGTGTCTGCCAGGCGATTTGGGAGTGCGGCCGCGCGGTGTTGTAGTCGGCGCGCCACAGGGCGATGGCTACGCGCGCCTGAGCCAGCGAGGTAAACAGCGTCTCGTTGAGCAGTTCATCTCGCAGTCGGCCGTTGAAGCTCTCGATGAAGCCATTCTGCATCGGCTTGCCGGGCGCAATGTAATGCCATTCGACGCGGTTCTGATCCGCCCAGGAGAGGATGGCGTTCGAGGTGAACTCGCTGCCATTGTCGCTGACGATCATCCTCGGCCGGCCGCGCTCGGTGATGAGCCGGTCCAATTCGCGGGCAACCCGCATGCCCGAGAGAGACGTATCAACGATGAGTGCCAGGGCACTCTCTCGTGCAGTCGTCGACGACGGCCATGATGCGGAAGCGGCGCCCGTCGGTGAGTTGGTCGGAGACGAAGTCGAGCGACCACCGCTCGTCGGGACGCAGCGGCACCAGCATCGGCGCCCTGGTTCCGATCGCCCGCTTGCGGCCGCCACGACGGCGAACGGCGAGCTTCTCCTCCCGATAGAGCCGGAACAGCTTCTTGTGGTTCACGACCAGGCCCTCCCGCCTCAGCATCACGAGAAGACGCCGGTAGCCGAACCGGCGACGCTCCTGCGCGATCACCTTCATCCGCTCGCGAACTTCGCGGTCGTCCGGCCTGCTGGTCTCGTAGCGAACCGTCATGCGGCAACAGCCGATGGCTTTACACGCCCGCCGTTCGCTCATCCCGAAGCCTTCCTTCAGGCGAGCCACAGCTTTCCGCTTGGCCGCGGGCGTCACCATTAATGGGATGGTCCGCCCCGTCCTCCCGCAGCATCATCCGGGCGGTCCCACCAAAGGAGGTTGCAATGTCCCTACGCAATGCGCCGCGCCCTGCGGCAGTCTATGGAGTCGATATCGGCAAGAATATCTTCCACGTCGTCGGCACGGACAGCGGCGGCGAGCCCGTCCAGCGAGCTCGCTTCCGACGCGACACGCTGCTGCAGTTCTTTGCGCGAGCAGCGCCGGCGATCGTCGGGATGGAATCGTGCGCAGGATCACAATGGATTGCCAGGAGACTGCAAGCGCTGGGGCACAAGGTGCGCCTGATCCCGGCGCAGTTCGTGAAGCCCTACGTGAAGTCAAACAAGAGTGACATTATCGATGCCGAGGCCATCGCCGAAGCGGCCACTCGGCCGACAATGCGGTTCGCTGCGATCAAGAGCGAGGAACAGGCTGACCTCCAGGCTCTGCATCGGGTGCGCGACCAGATGATCGGAACGCGAACTCGTCTCATCAACCAGATGCGGGCGTTTTGCCTGGAATACGGCATTGCATTGAGACAGGGAGCGGGCCTGTTCAAGCTCGACTTGCCGCTGGTCCTCGACGATGCGTCGAACGACCTCTCGCCGGCGATGCGTAAACTGCTCACGGATCTGTTCGCCGACCTGCGCCGGCTGGAGCAGCGCATCGACAACGTGACGAGGGAGATCGCCGCGATTGCAGATCGAGAGGATGTTGCCCGCCGGCTCATGACGATCCCGGGGATCGGAGCACTGGGCGCTACCGCGCTACTGGCGGCCGTCGGCACCGGATGCCAGTTCCAGAAGGCTCGCGACCTGGCCGCATGGCTGGGGCTGGTCCCTCGAGAATACTCGACCGGAGGCAAGCAGAAGCTCCTCGGCATCAGCAAGCGCGGGAACCGCTACGTCCGCAAGCTCCTTGTTCATGGCGCGCGATCCTGCTTCCGACATCTGGACCGAACACGGGATCGTCTTGGAAGCTGGCTCGATGGCCTGCAGAGCAGAATGCACCCGAACAAGGCCGTTGTTGCACTCGCCGCCAAGATGGCGCGCATTGTCTGGGTTGTCCTGACCAAGCCGGGAGCGCTCTACGAACGCAGGGATCCTGCATTCGCCTGACCCTCTCGGCTCGATTGCAAGGCTCGGGAATAGCGATGACGAAACAGTGGATCAGCATGCCGTAAGCCCTGTGCAAAAAAGCGGGCTTCGTGCCCGAACCATTTATTGGGAACGGCGTGCGCGGATCTCATCATGGCCTGGCTGCAACAGCAGCCCACTCGCGAGAGGCCGGATACATTTATGCAACTGGAATCGTCATCGGCGATGTCGCGAACCCTTGCACGGACGGGGCGGACCATACATTCTTTCCCACAAGATCCTTCAACGCGGCATTGTCGAGCATGGCGTCGGCCAGAAGCCGCTTCAGCCGCGTGTTCTCGTCCTCCAGCGCCTTCAGTCGCCGAGCCTCGGAGACATCCATCCCGCCGAAGCGGGCCTTCCAGTTGTAGATCGAGGCGTCGCTGACCCCGTGCCTGCGGCACAGATCGGCAACCGATACCCCAGCCTCGTGTTCCTTCAAAATTCCGATGATCTGCTCTTCGGAGAAGCGGCTACGTTTCATGTCCTGGTCCTCTCGATGGGCCAGAACGAACTTCAAACCGGATTAGATCAGAGGGGCAAGGTCAGGGAGGTTGCACTATGGACAAACTGGGTGTTTCGGTATCGGCATTCGACTGCGATATCATTCGCAGCGCCTTCATTAAATCCGTCATCGAACAGAACATTCCCGAGGACCAATGGCGGGCGAAAGCCACGCTTTTGATCGCCGACTTTACCGGCAGCGATGCCATTGATCCCGACTTGCTGGAATGGATCGTGCGGAAGTAGGTCTAGCCTTGTTGGGCGGCCATAATGCGGGACTCCCTCACAAGCGAAGACCAGTTGTTGAGCCCTAGGAAGGCGATCATCTCGCGGGCCTGGTTTTCGGTAATGCCCGTTTCGCCAACCAGCCGGCGCACAACAAGGCTATAGCCCGCGTACGGCTTGCCTTGTTCCTCAACCATTTTGGATACACTCCCGGTTAGGCCCGAACCCGCGGAACGGGGAATGGTTCCGTTGGCGCTACCCTACCGTAGGGGGGCGCACCGAACACCCTTCGTGCCACATGTGAAAGGGTAGCCGCCATTGCGCCGGAGCTATCGGCGTCCACCCCGTCTATATTCGCCGGGATCGATAAAGTGCCCTGCCCACAAGTTGCGTTTGGCAATGCGGGCTTCGCGCTCTTCGGCAACGTATCGAGGCGCTTGTTTGTCGGCGACCGCCAATCCGTGTTTCACCAGGTCGCGTGCGAGATCGATGCCTCCCACGAAGCACACACCGACATCGTTGTCATAGCGGTCCTTGCCTTCGATGGTGCAGGATACATCCCCGGAAGCAATGAGATGGCGAATGTGGTCACGCGCATACCTGCCGCAGGGCCAGATTTTGTCAGCGGCATCAAAACACGCCTGCGAAAGTTCGGGGGCATCGATACCGACCAACTGAACTCGTTTCTTGTCATGCCACAGTGTATCGCCGTCATGAGCAAACCAATGCTCTACTGCGGACGCGGTGCCACAGGTGAGCACGAAGGCGAGAGCGAGGGTCAACCTAAACATGGCCGAGCAATGTGCCAATGCGGCTTCTCGAATACGCTGACGATGTAGGTTGTGATGAGCTTGTCGGTCATTGTTGGCGGCCTTGTGATGACGTTGCGCCGTCTCGACGAATGGGCTGAGGAGGCTCCGTTTTTTCTTCTATTTTCTTCGTTGGGCGTAGATAGAACAGTCCGAATGCCAACAGCAAATATCCAACCTGCAATATGATCAACGCGAGGAAGGTCCAGGCAGTGGCCCTCCAGAACGAACCCGTTGCCAGGAAAGTCCAGATCGCCACCACGCCGACGTGGCGAACATCCCCACTAGGAATTGCGGAAAAAACATGGCCTAACCCGCTTTGCCGTTCCCCAACGGCTCCCTCCTGCAAAAATCTCATTATTTTAGCAAGTCCGCAAGTAATCGCGGTCGGGTCAGACCCGCCACCCCATTTGCGAAGCCACGGGTCCTCACCCCAACCCCACATCTGTCGATGCAAATAAGGTGCCAAACCTATTGACCCGTTATGGGGCACGTGGGCCTTTGCGATCGAAGGTCGGCTTCCAGTCGCGATTGCTCGCAGCTTGGGATGCGCTCATAGTGGGGAACGACGGGGGCGGCCCTCAAGGTGCGAAAACCACGACGTAGCCACACTCGCCGCATTTGAACAAATCGTTCTCACCCCTGCCTTGGTCACGCATAGGCTCATGGCTTGCCCGCCATATCCAGCAGCGCGGGCATTGCGGCGTATCGTCTACAAGGGGCTGATACGTATCTAAGCGGGCACCGGCAGCGACCTTATCGTTCAGATCGGATTCCAGTTTTGCCTTTGCCTCATCGTGCAGAGCGAGTTTGTGCCTTAAGTCTTCGGCCTTCTTCTGCTCGCCGCTAGAGAGTCCTTCGGCGAGGCGTATTAGTGTTTCCCACTTCGGGCTCTCGTCCAACTCAAGGTTGCGTAGCCTCGACGCGAAAGGGACCATTCTAGGCCCTCCAACATTCTGGCGTTCATGTCGCCGCGCGGAAGTGATGGAAGCTATGGGCATATTAGCAACTGCGCAACTAAGCCTATTGGCGGGACTAAGACTGAAGTCCCAACTTAGGGGGCTGGTTCACGGCCCTCTTCCCCTCGGTGGCGTCTTAGCGTTGTCGATCGAACGTCGGCTTCCACTCACGATTGCTCTTCGCCTGACGACGGTGAGAACACCGGCCGGCTCGGCCCGCAGCCTTGCAATCCGAGCAGCCAAACAGCCCGACCAAGTCCCAATGCATGGAACCGTGATCCGGCCCGAGCCGGTCAATCAATGCCTGGATGTCGAGCTTTGTCATTTTGCAGCATGCCGGGTGCCCGCAATTGACGTACATCCTTTCGCGGGCGGCCAGGGTATCGGCGAGGGTCTTGGACATTGGCGATCTCTGTTGAAGGGTTCGCCGCAACGGAGGAATATATTCCCTGTTTTGATGAAGCTTGCCAGCACGCCTGGATTGCACGCTGGTTTTGCCAAAAGGAAAGGCGGGGCGATGAAGCGCGTTTGCCTGGCAGCACTATTCGCAACGGCGGCTCTATCTGCTCACGCCGATGTGCGCTGGAGCACGATGGCGGAGTGCGAGTCGGCAGTCAGCATGATAGTCAGGATCAACTTGGGAGTCGGGATCGTTCGCCCGGATTTCTATCGCTTCCTGCATGCCGAGGACGATTTCGCCCCGCGTACCGCAAGGATTGAGTATGCGACCCCGGACGATCACGGCACATTCGTCCATCATTCGGCACAGTGCAATTTTTGGCATCGCCGCCTGAGTGCGATGAGCATCGACGGAGATGTCGAGGGACATATCATCATAGACTGACCCAGCGGCCTGCCGGCTGTTGCCAGACGAGTAAAAGTCCGCGAGCATCGGTGGATGTCCCGTTTATCCATTGCCGAGGAACTTGAGAGCGCCGCCGACCGCATTGCGGACATGTCGCGGGCGGATCTGCAGATCATCCTTCGCCGCGCTGCCTTGATGCTTAGGAACGTGGCTGGCGTGCCTCTGGATCCGCCGACCGAAGACGCGCTCAATTCCATAGCCGCCGAGATGAAGATTGGCCGGTCGGATTTCATTGAGATTTTGCTGCGCGAGTGGCTGGAAACGAACGCCTATCTGCCGGTCCGAATGATCGATGAGGAAAGCGAGACGGACGGGAGTGCATAGGCGGTGTTATGACAGGAAAGTCCGCCGCTCCATTTGCGAAGCGACGGACACTCGTCACACCCGACCCCAACAATCCTATCGGAGCAAATTTCGGTGCCAGACGGAATGACCCATTTCGGGTCACCCACCCGCGACCCATTGGCTGGCCATCATCCAAAAGGTCGTATTCCGACAACTCTAGCGAGAGTGCTACGCCCACGGCTCGGCGCCGCCTCCCTCAAAGCGCCGCCGATAAAGGCTCGGCGCCCCTCTGGTTGTTCAGTGTCAAAAGGAAGGTGCCGGGCCACAGACTGCGTCCTAGACCCGGAAATAGCGATCAGCGCTTCACCTTCGGCGTGATCTTTTCAACCCGCACCGAGGTCAAATTTCTATTGCAGGTCCTTGAGCCAGGATATCACGACATCTTTGGACGCCTTGAGGGTGCCCAGGTGGTCGGCCTCCACCTTGACGTACTTGTTAAGAAGATTTTCCGGAGCTTTTGAGAATGCAAACTCCGGTCCATCCTTCTGTGACGGGTCGGCGGAGCCGGCCACCCACAACAACGGAGCACGGAGCTTGGCCGCATTTACCTGCCCAAATCCCGGCGAATCAGGGCCGTTGAAGCTTAGGTAGATCCGAGCGGTCAGCTTTAGCTTCATCCAATCCTTCCCGAATTCAGTGAACTCGGCCTTCTCGTCGGCATGACCCGCCTTCACCATCGACTGAGCGAGGGCAATGCTGTCTTGAGTTTCCGCGCGTTTGGAGAAATAGTCCGGGAAGTGAGCCAGCGCTATAGCAATTACCCCTTTCAGGTCGTCATGGGTTGCGCCATAAGCGATAGCAGCGACGCCACCCATGCTATACCCGGCCACCACGAACGAGGTCGCCCCTGCCTTTTTCAACTTCGCAATGGCACCGTCAATTTCTTCCAAACACTCATTGTAGACCTTGTCGTAGAAGCGCTTTAGCGACCAGCACGTCTCAGGGCGCTGGACTAAATATCCAGCTCTCGTCAGTGCGTTGCCAAGCGCCGTGACTTCCTTCGGGCTACCCCCACCGCCATGCAGGATGACGACACCGAGTGGCTTTCCTTGGGTCGCGGCGAGAACACTTGATTGCAAGAAACCACATAGAGAACAACCGAGGGCAAGTGCGAGGCTTGCGAGCAAGCGTTTTACGAAGCGATGCTGCTCAAACATTTGGTTCCCTCCCTCAAAGACAGTCTGCAAGCAATATGCACCAACTATCGAGATGGGGCCACGACAATTGGCGGAGGGTGGCCGGCTTGTCGGTCATCTCTTCCCCTGATCGAAGAAAGCCCACGCCAATAGTGAGGGCCAATGACGCGGGCCTGCTCGTGCGCGCAGCCTTCAGGAAATCGGTACGCGAGCTAAACCTGGCTGAAGAGCACTGGTCGGAACACGCCAAACTGCTCTTGCAGGAATTAACAGGCCACGAGCCTGACCAATGCATGATTGACCGGATCATAGAGCGCTAGACCGTCAGCAAGGCAAGGCGCATAACCGCTTATGAAGCCTCCCGTAACGCTCGACCTCGCCAACGACAATGGCAAGCCGGAAGATCGCCTAGTCGCCGCCACAGCGGCCTTGCACAAGGCTATGCGAGGGCTGAACGCCCTCTTGAATTGCTTGTGGAGGCTTTGGCCGTCAAGCCGCCTGTAGGCGCTACCCAGCCGTAGCGCACACACGGCCATTTGAATTGCGGCACGGGCGGTGACTGATTACCTGCCTGCCATGAACCGAACGAAACTCGCGCTCTGGATAGCTGTGGCGGTGCTGGTAGTGCTGGTGTTGGTCAGCACCTATCTGTTTATGGCAGCGGATGCGCCAGACTGGTCAACGCGGCTTTGAGAGGAGCGCCGGGGACAGGCCGGCCAGCTACGGGGACCACGGCAGTCCGGCGCTCAACGGCGCGATTGTGGAGGAACTGCGCCGGGAACAACTTTAGCACAAATCATCGCGTAAGCGCGCTACCCAGCCATAGAAGGCCGCACCGAGGTCTGTGTGTTCCATTGAATAAACTGCGCATCCAGACGGTTAGGCCCCGGCGGATCACCAACAGGCCCAGAGCAACAGCTAGCGAGGTCAAACAATGTCATGTCATGGTTCATCCCAGTCTCTCAGATATGATCCGCCGCCGCCGGATCGCCTCGGCGATGAAGACCCGCGACAGCGCGTGATAGAGCGGCTCGTGCGAGATCATGCGCGCCGTGCCGTAGCCCAGCATCGAGGCCAGCATTAACGCGATGACATTGTCGTGATTGCCCGTCATCTCCAGGATGATGACGAAGGCCGTCATCGGCGCCTGCACGACCCCGGCGAAATAGCCGGCCATGCCAAGCAGCGCTGCAGCTCCGGTGCTGACGCTTAACAGCAGTCCGAGCGAACTGCCGATGCCGGCGCCGACCGCCAGCGAGGGCGCGAAGATGCCGCCCGGAATGCCCGAGATCATCGACAGCAGCCCGGCCAGAAATTTCTCCGCAAAGAAGAACAGGGGCAGCGGCGTCCCTTCGACTGCGCCGCGCGCCTGCGCGTAGCCGGTGCCGAAGGTCAGCCCGCCCGAGGCGATGCCGATCACCGCCACCAATAACCCGCAAATGGCAGCCACCAGCAGGGCACGCCGCAGCGGCTGCTGCGTGTTCCAGCGCCGGATGCGCCGCGTCGTCTTCAACGCCAGCAGCGAGAACAACGCGCCAAGACCGCCGCCGATGATGCCGCAGGCGATCACCAGCGGCCACTCGGCTGCAAACGAGATGGTGTCTCTGGCGACACCGAAATAGGTGTAGTTGCCCAGCAGCCCAAGCGAGGCGAGACCGGCCAGGATCACCGCCGTCAGCACCAGCCCATTGGTGCGCGCCTCGTAGGTGCGGCCCATCTCCTCGATGGCAAAGACGATGCCGGCGAGCGGCGTGTTGAAGGCCGCAGCAATGCCGGCCGCAGAACCGGCGAGGATCAGGCCACGCGCCTGCGCCATGCCGCCCCAGCGTGCAGCTTGCAGCATCAGCGACGCGCCAACCTGCACCGTCGGCCCTTCGCGGCCAATCGAAGCGCCGCAGAACAGGCCAACTATGGTGAGCGCGATCTTGCCGACCACGAGCCGCAGCGACAGGATGTGGCTGCGATCCTCGTCGTCGCGCAGGTGGCGGGCAGCGATCGCCTGTGGAATGCCGCTGCCTTGCGAGCCGGGAAAGAAGGAATGAGCCAGCCACGCGCACACAACGAAACCGATCGGCGTAATAGCAAGAGGCAGCAAACTGCGCCAACCGCCGCCGTCGCCGGTTATCCGATGGAACAGCGCCTGCGCTTGGTCAGCCATAACCGCAAACAGAACACTGATCAGGCCAATTGCGATGGCACCTGCCCAGAATACCAGCCGAGGCTGCCAGACGCGCCGCGACCCCCACATGGCACGCGAGCGCCGCAGCATGGGATACTTTCGCGATGTGCCAGCCATGTCCAGCTCCAGTAACTGGGCGAGCCCTAGCATATCAATAAGGCGCATCACATGCGCTCAATCGCCCTGCCTCGGCTGATCCTCTATTACTCGGGTGACATTGCGGGCTAGCTTGGGTCATCACTGAGGGACATGATCCAGCCGAACGTCGTCGGCGCGACGATGTTCCAACGACAAGCCAAGCATGATAGAGCCGATTGCACTCCTATGAGCGATGAGCCGGCCAGACTTGCCGAAGGTATGACACCGGTCCCGCGTGAGCGGGCGAGGATCGAGAACCACGTTTGCGAGCATCCCGGATGCGGTTGCGGCGCGCCGTTCGGCTTCGCCAGACCAAGGCGACCGTCCCATTGGTTCTGCCTCGCGCACCGCGCCGACCGCGATCAGTATCTTTGACGGCGAAGGCATGCGGCCAGCATCGTTCAGAATGATGATCGCGCGAGACCGACCAAATCACTCCTTGGCAGCGAGAGTGCGAAGCAAAGCAGCGATTTCCGAACGGCCTGTGCTCTCCGCAATCGTCAGCGGGGTCATGCCCTGACGGGTTTTCGCGCTCAAATCGCCCCCTCGTTCGACGAGAAGCTCGACAACCTCTCGTGATCCTTCCCTCGCGGCAAGGTGAAGCGGGCTTTCCCCTGTCGGCGCGGCGTTGACGTCGGCCGAATGGCCGAGGAGCAACCTCACTATCTCCTTCTTGTCCGTCAGAATTGCGAAATGCAGCGCCGTATACTTGGCATGCCCATCGACTGCGTCCACGTCAGCGCCGCTATCGAGGAGCAGTTTGGCTATGTCGGCGTACCCCAGCCGCGCCACAAGATGGAGGGGCGTCCGCTCCTCAAAATCTCTTCCATTTGCCTGCGCTCCTCGTTGTAAAAGGAAGGCGACCATTTCCGGTTTGTCGTAGCTCGCTGCAATATGCAAAGGCTTGTAGCCGGCCGGGGGCTTTACAGCTTCGATATCGGCACCTTTGTCCAGCAGGAAGGCTGCCATTGAAATATCGCCCTGGAGAACGGCCGCGTGCAGCGGCGTTCCCTCGTCACCTTGTTCGTTCACATCTGCGCCGTTCGTCACGAGGCTTTGGACAAGCACCAGATTGTCCGCCATCGCAGCGTCATAAAGGTCGCCAACCTCGGCGCCACCTGCGGCGCACCAAGTCAGAACCATGCCGGCGGCGATCGGAAGTTGCCATCTAATCATAGCGTCCTCCTAGCCTTGTTCGTTATATCACTCTTCGCGAAAATCTTGCAGCGAGGCGTGCCGCAAATCTTCCTCGCCGCGCAAGTGCTTCACGCGGCCGATCAAGCCCGGCTTGACCCACTGCGTCGCCGGCCGCTTGATGCCCTTCGGAGGTGGCCCGGCGTGTTCCTGGACGCGTTTCCAAAGCCGGTCACGGATCGCACCACGCGCGTTGTGAAAGCCGAGCTGACATAACGGCGTCGCAGAGGCCGTCTGCTGGAGGCCGTCGGTGCCGCTCCTGCCTTTCGCGCGGCCACACGGCCATGTCGGCAGCCTCTACGCCGTGCAGCAGATCCTCGATAGCGTCGGCACGGACTTCGACTGGCCGAATCCTGTCGGGCACGCGAACGCGCGGTGGCTTGCCAAAGCCTCCTCGGCGACGCCCCCTTTCGCCAACATTGTGTGCAGGGAGTTCCCCGATCCGCCGCTTTTCGACTATGGAATCTTTATATCTTGGGCCTCCCGCACGAATGGAATCTTTATGCGTATCGGCCTAGGTTTGGGTCATGCGGCAATCCCGGCGGGGAGCGATGCGATGAGCGATGTCAATCCGAGGATGCAACGGGACATCACATCGTCGCCAGGTGCCGATACGCTTTTCGGCTTGGCGCAGGCTCCCGCGACGGTACGCTATCTTGCTTCGTTTGCAATGACTGCCTTCGCGACGATCGTGGCTGTCGGTGTCGACACCCAGGTGGCGATCCCGAACATCTCACTCATATTTGTGGTGCCGGTGATCATAGCGGCCGTAGGCCTAAGCCTGGGCCCCTCGCTCTTTTCGGCGGTACTTGGTGCACTCGCCTACAATTTCTTCCTGACCGAGCCCCGCTACACTCTGATCGTCGATGACCCGGCAAACGTCTGGGCGATTGCACTGCTTTTTGTCGTCGGACTTATCGTCAGTGGCGTTGCCTTTACCTCCCGGCGCCGCGCAACTGAAGCGGCGCTTCTGAAGAGGCAGACAACAATGCTGCAAACATACAGTCGCGATGTCGCGGGGATCGACAATGCAAAGGCGATCGTCTCGATCACTTCCCACACTCTTGCAGCACTTTTTCAAGTTCCTGCCGTCGTCATTCTCGTTTTGGACGGCAAGGTGGTTTCCGTTGAGGAAGTCGGCAACGTAAGGCCCCAGGAAGCCGAAATCGAGGCGGCGCGCTCGTCGTTGGCAACGGGACTTGTCGTGAGCGCCGGAGTTTACCCGGCGCTGACCTCGCGCTTCGACTTTTGGCCCGTAACGACAACGGCAGGCGGCCCGCGCGCCGTCATTGGGCTCGCATTCGACCCCGATGAACGGCCTGCGGCGCCTTCGATGTCAGTCGATATCGTGGGGCGCTTCCTGGCCCTGGCCCTTGATCGTCAACATTTCCGGCATGCTCGACCGTAAAGACCCGGGAGGGCGATAGTCAGCAAACGGCTGCCAGGACAACGAAGAAACGTTTGCTCTAGCCGGAGGAGCAGGTTCATGAGCAATGCCGATGCAGGCGACGGCGAGGCTGCAGCAGCACAGTCCGCTGCGCATGACGTCCACTCCCAGCAGAGCGTGCGAATACTGGTTCTGGGCGCTCTCGGCATCGTTTATGGCGATATCGGAACAAGTCCTCTCTACGCGTTTCGCGAAGCCCTGTTTGTTGCGGCATCGGACGGATCGGCGACACGTGAGGATGTGCTTGGCATTCTTTCGTTGATCATTTGGGCGCTAACCCTCATCGTAACGGTTAAATACGTCTCATTTGTTCTCCGGGCGGACAACAAGGGCGAGGGCGGCACGCTGTCCCTGATGTCCCTGGCCGGCAGTAGTCTTCCGGCTCGCTCAGCTGCCATTTTGGTCTTGGGCGTGCTTGGCGCGGCGTTGTTTACGGGCGACTCTATGATCACGCCAGCGATCTCGGTGCTCGCTGCAGTGGAAGGTCTTGAGACCGTCACGCCAGCCCTTGAGCCATACGTCTTGCCAGTCACGCTTGTYATTCTTGCTGGGCTCTTCGCGGTCCAACGATTCGGGACCGGCGCCATTGGGGGCGTTTTCGGGCCGATTACATTCGCATGGTTTCTCGCGCTAGGGGTTTCCGGAGTAAGCCACATCGTCACCAATCCCGGAGTGTTGTGGGCCGTCAATCCCTACTATGCCGTCCACTATCTCGTGGCCAATCCAGCACTTGCGCTCGGTACAATCGGCGCTGTTTTTCTAGCTGTGACCGGCGCTGAGGCGCTTTACGTGGATCTTGGCCACTTCGGCCGCAGACCGATTGTGATGGCTTGGCTGTGGATCGTGTTCCCGTGCCTTCTGCTCAACTACATTGGGCAGGGCGCCTTTGTTTTGAATCGCACCGAACTGCCGGAGAATGTTTTCTTCGACATGCAGCCTCGCTGGGCGCTGGTGCCGATGGTCGCCTTGGCCACCGCGGCTACGATCATCGCCAGTCAGGCTGTCATTTCCGGGGCGTTTTCGCTGGTACGCCAAGCTGTCCAGCYGAATCTTCTGCCGCGATTCAGCATCCTGCACACCTCCGAGACGCAAGAGGGTCAAATCTATCTTCCGAGGGTCAATTGGTTGCTCGGCATTGGCGTCATGATGCTGGTTCTTGGGTTCCAAAAATCGGGCAATCTCGCCTCAGCCTACGGCATCTCGGTCACCGGCCAGATGGTGGTCACTGACCTGCTTCTCTTCATTGTTATGCGACGAATCTGGAGCTGGTCTCTCACTGGTGCCCTTATGGCGTCGGCACTCTTCCTGGTCGTGGACCTGGTATTCCTCGGCTCGAACGTCATTAAGGTGATCGAAGGAGGCTGGGTTACGCTAACCATTGCGTTGGTCATGTGCCTCATTATCTGGACCTGGGTGCGCGGCGGCCGCTATCTGTTCGACAAGACCCGCCGCAATGAGATCCCGCTCGATTTCCTTGCCGGCAATCTGTTGAAGAAGAAGCCCCATCTCGTATCAGGTACGGCAGTGTTCCTGACCAGCGATCCCTTGAGTGCTCCAACCGCGCTGATGCACAGCCTGAAGCACTACAAGGTGCTGCATGAGCAGAACGTCATCCTTTCAGTGGTGACGGCGCCGCAGCCAGTGGTGCCCGACAGCGACCGAGTCAGGATGGAGACACTCAACGAGCTGTTCATGCGGGTGACACTGACCTTCGGCTACATGGAACAGCCCAACATCCCGCGCGCACTGGCGATCTGCCGCAAGCAGGGTTGGAAATTCGACATCATGTCGACATCCTTCTTCCTGTCGCGACGTTCGCTCAAGGCCTCGCCCAATTCCGGCATGCCGGTGTGGCAGGACCGGCTGTTCATCGGCCTAGCGCGGACAGCGGCCGATGCGACGGAGTATTTCCAGATCCCGACTGGGCGTGTGGTGGAAATCGGAACACAGGTGGTGATCTAATCCGACTGGGTTGCTCCCGTCGAATGTGTTTCTGGCCTCGTGAAAGGCGCGTACTGCCCTTGCACGCGCCCGATTGCCACTTTCGACGGCGCTTGAAAGTTATCCGCTCTGCCGGATGCTTGTCGGCCCGTCCTAGGTTTCCATCATCGAGGGCGAGTCGGACGTTCGCTACACAGAACTTACTGGATGTTACGATCGCCCTAATCACGCAACTGTCCAAGGTTTAGAGCCAACTATCTGCCCTGCTCCCGGTCAGTGGGCAGGCACTCAAGCTGCCTTTGCAACTCTGTCGAGGGGACCCCGGCAACGTCCGCTTTCCGGTTACGGTGAAATCAGCCTGAATGACCGAGATGCGGCGCTTGCCCTGCAGCCTGATCATTCTGTGACGAATTCGTCGTCTGCAGACCACCGCGCGAGGACGCTAGGTCGGCCCTTGCTCAGCGCTCGTAATCGTTATCGTTCGAGCGCTGAGTCTTGCGGTCCTGCTCTTCAGTCTGCTGAGTCTTCTGCTTGTTTGCGTCCTTCTGCTTGGCTCTTATCTCCTGCTCRGTGCCGGTGCGTGGCTGCTCCGGTTGGCGGGGATCATCCCGGGTTGGAAGGTCTCGCCCACGCGCCTCGCGCTCGGGGATCGGCTCRCCACCGCCACCACCACGACGCTGCTGCTGCCGCTCGAATTGCAGCCGCGCGAGACGGTCGTGCATCTTGTCATTGACCTCTTCACGATACTGTTCGAACTGTCCTTGATGCGCCGGCGGCAGCGTCTCACGCATGTTGCCCAGAGCCTGATTGACGCGGGCCATCTGACGCCGCATTTCCAAGGGGGTTTGCGCCATGTTCAAATCTCCTATCAGTGCATTCAATTCTCTCATACCGGGATGGGACAGGAAAGACTTCTGCCCCAATTGATCAGCTCCACGACCCGCGGCAAGACCTGGCTGCCCCTCCCCTGTCCGCTCGCGACGGAACTGCAGAAAATTGTTGCCGATCGACTCCGCTGCCATGAGAGCCTGACCGACAACGCCCGCGGTCCGCATCGTCGTTACAGTCTTTTGCCATGCGGCAGCGATTGCATCGCCATTCACGACAAGGGATTGTCCATCCAAACGGCGTTGCCGCTTGGCCTCCACCCGCTCGATCGTCCTGGCGCTGACCTGGTAGCGCGGATCGCTCTGGGCGCGGCTGTAGGCTCCGGCATGCTCCTTCGTGAACGGCCGCGTCATCGCATGATCCATCCGCCGCGTCGCCACCATCGCAATGCCGTTCTCGCGTGCTTTTTCCGCAAAGGTCTCGCGCCAGGCTGCGAGATCCGGCTTGTAGAATTTCAGGCGCTCGCCATCGGCTGACCGTGCCTGCACCATCGCATGGATATGGACGTGCTTGGTGTCCTTGTGATGCGCCAGGACGAACTTGTATCCTGGCGCTCGCTCCTCGAGCACGGCGCGCGCCGCGGCCATGACGGCGTTGGCATTGGTGCCGGCCCTTGCAGAGAAAAGCAGGTGATAGGCATTGCGGCGTTCACGCCCCGAAAACTGCGGGCGCCATTGCTCATAGACTGAAGCCGCAGCCTTGGTGGAATTCTTCACCCCGGGTACAGGCTCGCCGTTTGCGTGGCGAACCTGGCTGTGGGTGCGGATGAACTTCTGCAGGAAATATTTGGCTTTGGGTTCATGGCTGACGGCCGCCGTCACCTCTGCCTTGGCTACCACCCCCGCCGCGCCCATGGCTTCAGACAAGCGCGCCTCGATCTTGTCGAGCGCCTTGCTGCGCGAATTCTCCCGACCGCCGGCAAGGACCCTCGCAAGTGGTCCGGCCCGCTCATCGGTGTGCGCGTACACCTGCACCGTCGGTCCATCCTGCGCATAGATGAACGGTTTTGCGCCGAAGGCCTTGTTCAATGCCTCGCTCAAGGCGGCATCGGTGACCTCGCCGGCGAGCTCGAAACTAACCTCCAGAAAATTGGTGTTTTCCAGGGGCGGTTCGAACGTCTCGCAAAATGTTTCCAGGAACGCTTTTCGTGCGCCGCCTGCCGCAAGGACCTGCCCATCCTCGTCAAAAATCTCGATGTCGTGTTTCTCGCCTTTTTCGTCCTCGCGCTTGCCGATGTAATTGAGCAGCCGCGCGGCGGCTTCCCTGGTCGACGGCGGATTGGGCATGACCTTGAACACGGCGGGCTGCGCACCCGCCGCATAGCCTGCCCGTGCCGCCACTGCCCGCGCCTGATAGCCCGCCCGCGCCGCTCGCCCTGTACCGCCAGGGCGGTCAGCACCACGGCCGCCGCCGCCGCGCCGCTTCCAGTCTTCCTCCTCCTCCTCTTCCGACCGGAAACCGGCGAGCGTGGCGCCATAGACCAGGATCGGCGCGCTAGTGGCCTTGTGCGAGCTCGCAGCAGTAGTAGCCTTTGGAGCCCCGCTGGACATCGAACTCCCCGACGCCCCCAATCCTCCTGGCGACGAACGAGGGGCGTTCCTGCGCCCACCTGGCGTCGCGCCGGCCTGTCCTTGCACGAGGCGCCCGCCGCCACCAGTCACCTCATGACTTTTCATCGCCTGGAATTCACCGGCCGCGCGTCCGGCTCCCGTCACGGACTTGTTGTCGTCCAACTCCTCACGCTTCACGCCGGACCCGCCCCGCAGATAGCGTTCGATTTCGGCCGCGTAGCCAGCAAGACGACCGCTCATGGCCTGGCCTCCCTCGCCTTGCGAGACCCGACGGTCATCGTTTTCAGTTCCTCTCGAAACTGCCGCACGAGGTCGCCCACCGCGATCAGCGCCTTCTCAAGATCCTCATCGTGGGCAACACGGCCGTCGTTCATGGCGCGCACCGCCTGATTGAAATTGATGCCGACGCGCCGCAGCTGATCGGTCATGTCCACGATCGTCGGCCGCAACGCCTCTGACGCGATAGGCAGATGCCCGACCTCTGCCCGCACCAGACGCCGGACGACCTCGCTGACGGTAACGCCATCCCGCTCCGCAATGGCTTTGAGGTTGGCCAGCTCGTCAACCGAAAACCGGATGTGCGTCACCTCCCCATAGCGTCGTGACGCCTTCTTTTCCGCTGCTTTCTGGGCGTCTGCATCCATCTCTAAGCCCGCTTGCGGGCGCTAAGACCCACCAGGGCCGCGCCGCCTATTTTGTGTGTATCACAAAATAGGCTATCCTGCCAATAGGAGGAGGGCGATAAAAGCGGCAGGGGACGTCCCTCCCAGCTAGCCCAGTTTTCAGCTCCAGACCGCAGACGCGTAACGTCGTAATGTTTCCATCGCGATTTGTTGTGATGTGTCCATGTTGCGCTGAAGACTTGTCTCCATGTTAACATGGAGACATTCGAGCGATTCGCAGGCGGGGATCGGCCCACCGGATCCGCTCCTCACTGAAGATAGCAGCGCGCAAAAATTGCGCCTGCGATCGAGCCTTTATGATGCGCGCCTGGGTTGCCAAACCGGCCTGACCCGTTGACTATGTCACCAAGTTTCGACCGTGACATTGTTCCATGTGTCAGTGATGACTTGTTTCCATGTTAACATGGAAACAAGGAGCCGACGCCGGAAGGAGGCCCCCATGATCATCTCCGCTGCAATCCCCAAGGGCGGCACTGGCAAATCGACGATGCTGCGCACCCTCGCATCCGTCGCGTTGCATCGGGGTTATTCGGTCACTCTTATCGATGGCGATCGGCGGCAGAACATGAACCGCTGGTTCCAGATGCTGGGTGACGCTGGCAATCGTCCTGACAGCCTGCAACTGGTGAGCGCGATGACCCCGCAGGAAATCCTTCGCGCGGCAGCCACTCACAACGGTGAGCGCTCCGTCGTCTTGATCGATACGGAAGGCACCACGAATGACAACCTCATGGCCGGGCTCTTCGCGGCCGATATTGTCGTCGTGCCGGTCTATTTTGCCCTCGACGACGTGACCGCCGCCATCCAGATCACCGACCACTACATCCCGCTTGCGGTCGAAAGCCGGGGTAGACCGCTGCCTGCGATATTCGTGTTGACCAAGCAGACCATCATCGATGGCAGGGCGCGAGCCCTGACCGAATTGCGCGCCATTATCCAGACCAACGGCACGCCGATTGCAGAACACGTCCTGCACAATCGTGTTGCCTACCGCGATCTGCAGACCGGGCAGACCCTTTACAGCCCCGCGGTGCCCGACGCGAAGGCGGTTGCCGAGAGCGAAGGGGTCTTTGACGACCTTCTGCAAACCTTCATCGAAGCCACAAGGAATGCGGCATGAGTGAAGAAACCGCACCGAAATCCGCTGACGACAAGAAATCCCGCATGATGAAGGCGATCTCCACGCAGCCGCCGGCGCTGCCGAGCCTGTTCATCACACCGAAGGTCGAGACGTCAGGGGCCAAGGAGCAAGCTGCGCTGCATATGCAGGAACCGACAAAGCCGTCTCCGGCAGTCGGGCCCGATTTTCGCAAGCTGTTGCGGCAGGGTCAGAAAAAGGACCCCATCGCCGGAAAGAAGATTCGCGAGGAGGAGATGATTCGCTGCGGCTACTACCTGACGGCTGCGGAGCAGCGCCAGTTCAAGTTGTTGGCGATCAGCAACGGGCACAGCATGACCGAATTGCTGCGAAAGGCCGTGCAGGATTATATCCGCATTCATAAGCACAAACTGCCGAAGGAATAATCGGCGGGCTGGAGTCGCTATCGCATGTTGCGATGGGTGATGTTCCTGGCTTTGCGACGCGCAAAAAAAGGGCCCGCGACGGAGTACTCCGTCGCGGGCCCTAGACGTGCTTGCCTACTTGGGTTGGTTGAGCTGCTTCAGCAGTTCACCGAGGATGCCGTCGCGCGCCGGACGCCCGCTGGCTGCCGCTTTGTCGTCGACCAGCTTTGCGGTCAATTCGTGCGGCAGCGGCAYGAAGTCGTAGC
>NZ_JBFUEE010000009.1:0-213912 GCF_056404355.1 Mesorhizobium sp. P2_D5 | reverse complement strand
GACGATATCGCCGGCATTGTCGACGAAGTAGGTGTCGTCGCCCTGCGCTCCGCTCATCGTGTCGGCGCCGCCTTTGCCGTCCAGCAAATTGTCGCCGGAATTGCCGGTCAGCATGTTGGCCAGGCTGTTGCCGGTGGCGTCGATGGAGGCCGCGCTGCGCAGTGCGACGTTCTCGATGTTGCCCGTGAAGTGGTTGCCATCGCCGAGGTTGATCGAGATATAGCCGTTGACGGTATCGGTGCCGTTGGCGCCGGCGGTGCTTTCACTGACGATGTCGCCGGCATCATCGAAATAATAGATGTCGCTGCCTGCACCACCTGCCATGAAATCGGACCCGATGCCCCCGTCAAGCAGATCATTTTGGCCCGAACCAATCAGGTGGTCGCTGCCCGCGGTGCCATTTACGTTGATAGTCTGGTGAGCGCCGCCCCAATTGTCGAACGTCACGCCTGAAAGATCGATATTTGTTCCGTTGACACTCAGCACCTGGGTGTTCGCTGAGTTGCCGACAACCCGATTGATATGGCCCGCGCCGATTTGCTGCGAACCAAAAATGGCCGTAAAATCGAAGCTTATCGAACGCAATATTTCCATCTCAGTGATAGTCGAGGTGGAGAAATCGTAGGCGCTCCCGGCTCCCCCATTGACATCAATGGTGTCGTTACCTGCTCCACCGTCAAAGGTCGAACCAGCGCGGGCTGCATCTGTTGGCTGAAACAAGAAGAAGTCGTCGCCGAAGCCGCCATGGATGATGTCGACGCCACCACGGGTATAGAAGGTATCCATCATGCTCGAACCGGTGACGGTGTCCGCGCCGCTGGTGCCCAGGAAATTAATCATATCGCTTGGAGGACTCCAGCCACTGAAGGTCCATGCCTGCGCCGAAAAACTGCCTCCAGCGATCAGGCGTACATCGAACTCGTCACCATTGCTGCTGCCGTTAATGGCGACCGAATTTGAGATTTTTCCCGGACCAAATTGGCTGGCACTGAAAATTGCCGCAGCAAATCCCGGCCCAGTGAAATTGATAGCAGTAATATTGACAAGATTGTCTGGGGCGTAATCATGTGTTGTGGCGATGTTGAGGACAGACATGTGTTCTCCAAAGCACTGGCGTGGCATCCATGATGGGCGTCACTTTAAAAGTTATTTTGGTATCTAGTGCGATGCGGTCTAAGTGCGCTCTGTATCTGGCCGATGTCGCCGAAAGTTTTCTGACAATATTTCGTGCCGGCAAGGGGCCCCTGCCGTCCGTCCGTATCGAACGTTTTCGCTCTGTTGATCGGCTGGCCTGAAAGCCGGGAATAGCTCGCCATTCCCGCCACGATCAAACGCAATGACGATGATTACGCTTCAGGTTTTTCTGCCGGGAAACCCGTCGCCGCCCCGGCTCACGCCGGGGCGGCCTATTTTTGTTTTACTCACACCACGACGAAATCGGCGTTGGTCAGCGCCAAATTGGCGGCCAGCGTGGCGAAATGGGTGGAGCCGCCAGCGGCACTGCCATTGCTGTCATAATAGAGCCAGCCGGTGTCGGTCTCGTAGATGATGTGATCGGTGCCGTCGGCGGCAAGGCCAGTTGTGTTCTTGACGAACTGGTCCGCTGTCAGCGTGCCGTTGCCGCCAAGCGCCGCGAAAATGGCGTTATCGACCTGGATGGTGTCCTCGGCGACCGAGAAGTCGGTGATGCGGTCGACATTGGTCGAGGCATTGAGCGTCGTGGTGAAGACAAAGGTGTCGTTGCCGGTGCTGCCGGACAGCGTGTCGTTGCCGAGCAGGCCGTTGATGACATTGGCGCCCGAATTGCCGGTGATGACATTGGCGATCGAATTGCCGGTGCCGTTGATGTTGCCGGTGCTTCGCAGCGCCAGGTTCTCCAGTTCCTGACCGGAAAGATTGAAGCTGACATAGGCCTGCACATTGTCGGTGCCCTGGCCGTTGAGCTCGATCACCTTATCACCGGCATTGTCGACGTAGTAGGTGTCGTTGCCGGTGCTGCCGCTCATCGTATCGGCGCCGCCGAGGCCGTCGATGATGTTGTTGCCCGAATTGCCGGTGATGGTGTTGGCAATCGAATTGCCGGTGCCATTGATGGAAGCCCCGCTGCGCAGCGCAAGGTTCTCCAGCTCCTGTCCGGAGAGGTTGAAGCTGACATAGGCCTGGACATTGTCGATGCCCTGGCCGTTGAGCTCGATGACCTGATCGCCTGCATTGTCGACATAGTAGGTGTCGTTTTCGCCACCTCCACGCATGATGTCGGCGCCTGTGCCACCATCCAGAAGATCGGCTCCCCGGCCGCCATTCAACGTGTCGTTTCCGCCTTCGCCGTAAACTGAGTCATTGCCGTAACTCAGGTCGCTTGAACCATCACGCTCATCGCCCCAGAGCGTGTCGTTGCCGTCGTGGCCCATCAGAACATCGTTGCCGCCACGGCCACGCAACTGATTGTCAGCCGCGTTGCCATAAAGCCCGTCGTTGAAAGCGGTTCCACGCGCGTTGTTCACGCCGACCAACGTGTCGTAGCCGATGAAGAGGTTGCTCTCGTCCATGTCGTGGGCAAAGCCGCCCTGCAGGTCGACCAGAACCGCGCCGCCAGCCCCGTTGTAGTTGACCCGGCCTCCCTCCGTGCCGGCCAGGAACCTTACGACATCGTTCCCGGCGCTGAGATAGAAATCCATGTAGCCGCCGAATGTGTTGGTAAAGGAGGCGTCGACGACGAACGTGTCGCCAAAGGCGGTGTCGTCGATGGCGTGAATGCCCGATACGCGATCGACACCACCTTGCCCATCTGCGATGGCAAAACCGATGGCATTCGATCCGGCCGCAAGGCCAGCCCGAGCCTGTGCCGTGAGGTTGGCCACGATGGCAGTCGTCGCGCCCGCATAGAGGAGTTCGACATAGTCGATGTCCGTGTTTCCGGAGGCCTGTGCAATGATCCTGTCATTGCCCTGGTCCCCCGACACCGTAGCGGCAACCGCCGTCAAGGTGTCGTTGCCGTTGCCGCCGCTCAAGAAATCGAAATCGTCCACGGTCGCCGACACGCCGCCATTGATAATATCGGCGCCGTTGTCACCCGCGAGATAGTTGCTGCCGGTTGTGCCGGTGATGGTGTCGGCGAACTGGGTGCCTTCGGCATCCTCGATGCCGGTCAGCGTATCCGTGAAGCCCCAGCCGTCAGTTACAACGCCGGTCGCCAAATTGATCGTGGCACCATGTGTGATGATGCCGCCGCCGTCGACGTCGATTCCATAGTCAAGGCTGTCGTCCCTGTAGGAAACCATATCCTCGCCGGCGCCGCCAATGATGGTGTCGGCGCCGCTTCCCGCGAACACCGTGCCGCCGTTTGATCCCAGATGGATGATGTCGTTGCCCGCCCGGGCAAACACCCAAAAGCCGTCATTTCGCATCGTTATGTTGTCTGCGAAGTGGCTGGCGTTCACCGACTCGACACTGTTGAGCGTGTCGGTGTTGCCGAGGCCGTCGGTGACGACACCAGTCTGCATGTTGATGGTCAGGCCGTTTGAGTAAGTCTCGTAAAAAACGACGTCGATGCCGTCCCCTCCATTCACCTGGTCATTGCCGCCAATCGCCATGCGAATGTAGTCGTCACCGGCCAATGCGTTGATTGTGTCGTTGCCGATCAGGTCTTGAATGTCGGGATTGATATCGTTGCCGACGGTTCCATTGATGACTGCCATTTGATCCTCCCGCTGTATGGTATTCCCCAAGGGCAACTGTATCCGAAGGTTGCATTAGAGTCATCTCATGCAAAGAACGTAGGGTCACCTTGTTCAACGCCAGCGAAGTGCCTCGCAATTCGAGTTCAACAGTATTGTTGGACAACCGCGAAGTTTTTCGAGGAAGCTTTACGGCTTCGGAGCGCCGCAGGGCGCAGCGATCACAGCGGCAGGAGCCGGAAGTCGTTGCCCTCGGGCAGCAGTTGGCCGCCATCGACGACAATGCCGGTGATGTAGCTGGCAGCGTCGGAGGCGAGGAACAGGAGCGGGTCGACCGTCATCGCACACCAGATTTCTTCAATGAAAGCGTGAGGCGCCGACGCTTTCTCCTAAAGCAATTCCAGGAAAAGTGTGAAACGGTTTTCCCGGGAAAAGCGCGTAGCGCTTTCCCTTAGGGAATTGCGTCAAAACAAAGAGTTAGAGCGGTTCGCCGTTTCCGTGAAACGGTGAACTGCTCTGGAGCCAGCAACCGCACCACCCCTGCTGGGAACGGGAGCCCGTCACACAGTCCTGGTGTGACGGGCCCCATGTGGCGGGCTGTTTTCGTTGCCTCCTCACACTACGACGAAATCGGCGTTGGTGAGCGCGAGGTTGGCGGCCACCGTGGCGAAATGGATTGAGCCGCCAGCCGCACTGCCGTTGCTGTCATAGGTGAGCCAGCCGGTGTCGGTCTCGTAGATGATGTGATCGTTGCCGTCTGCGGCAAGGCCGGTGGTGTTCTTGACGAACTGGTCCGCCGTCAGCGTGCCATTGCCGCCAAGCGCTGCAAAGATCGCATTGTCGACCTGGATGGTGTCGTCGGCGACCGAGAAGTCGGTGATGGTATCGACATTGGTCAAGGCGTCGAGCGCTGTATGGAAATGGAAAATGTCGCTGCCAGTTCCGCCGATCAGTGTATCGTTGCCCAGGTGGCCGTCGAGGATGTCGTTGCCCGCGCCGGCAGTCAGGGTGTTGTCATGCTCGCCGCCATATATCTGATCCGCAAACTGCGTACCGGTGACATTTCGGATGGTGGCTACGGTATCCGTATTCCCAAACGAATCCGTTGCGGTATCGGCTGCCAACCCCAATTGCGAGCCGACTCCCCAGAGATTGACGAGGATACCATGTATGGCGCCGCTGCTGACGTCGGTACTGTAGTCGACCGTGTCAAGGCCGGAATTGCCATTGATCGTGTCATTTCCACGTCCACCGATCAGCCTGTCGTCGCCTGAGTTGCCGTTGATGATATCATTTCCGTCTCCGCCAATGAGCGTGTCGTTCCCGTCCTTGCCGCTTATTGTATCGTTGCCGCCTCCACCGATGAGAATGTTGGCGAAACCATCGCCGTTCAATGTGTCGCCACCACTGCCGCCGGTGACGTTCTCGATGTTGCGAATAGTATCTTCCGCGATCCCGCCGATCGTGACTTGAGCGTCAACGAACTTGGTTAGACTTACAGCAACAGCTGAGGTTTGATTGCTGTAGTCGGCCGTGTCGACACCATCTCCACCATCCATAACATCGTTGCCGAGGCCTCCTCTGAAGATGTCGTTGCCGCCGAGGCCCAAAAGTGTATTTACACCACTGTTGCCAGTGATGATGTTGGCAAGGGAATTGCCGGTGCCGTCGATGTTCGCCGATCCAGTCAGCGTCAGGTTTTCCAGGTCCTGGCCTGAGAGATTGAAGGAAATCGCGCTGTTGACCGTGTCAGTGCCCTGACCACTGGCCTCGATCACGTGATCGCCGGCATTGTCGACATAGTAGGTGTCGTTGCCGGTGCTGCCACTCATCGTATCGGCGCCGCCCATTCCGTTGATGATGTTGTTGCCACTGTTGCCGGTGATGCTGTTTGCCAGGCTATTGCCTGTGGCGTTGATCGAGGCACCACCGCGCAGCGCGACGTTCTCGATATTGCCCTTGAAGTGGTTGCCATCGCCAAGGTTGATCGAGACATAGCCATTGACGACATCGGTGCCGTTGGCGCCGGCGGTGCTCTCGTCGACGAGATCGCCGGCATTGTCGACATAGTAGGTGTCGTTGCCGATGCCGCCCTGCATCGTGTCGGCACCACCCTTGCCATCCAGTGTGTCGTTGCCTTCAAGGCCGATCAGCGTGTTGACGCCAGCGTTGCCATTGAGAACGTTGGCGAGGGCATTGCCAGTTCCGTTGATGTTTGCCGCGGTGATCAGCGTCAGGTTTTCCAGGTCCTGGCCTGAGAGATCGAAGGAAATCGCGCTGTTGACCGTGTCAGTGCCCTGACCACTGGCCTCGATCACGTGATCGCCGGCATTGTCGACATAGTAGGTGTCGTTGCCGGTGCTGCCACTCATCGTATCAGCGCCGCCCATTCCGTTGATGATGTTGTTGCCACTGTTGCCGGTGATGATGTTTGCCAGGCTATTGCCTGTGGCGTTGATCGAGGCCCCACTGCGCAGCGCGACGTTCTCGATATTGCCCTTGAAGTGGTTGCCATCGCCAAGGTTGATCGAGATATAGCCATTGACGACATCGGTGCCGTCGGCGCCGGCGGTGCTCTCGTCGACGAGATCGCCGGCATTGTCGACATAGTAGGTGTCGTTGCCGATGCCGCCCTGCATCGTGTCGGCACCTTCCTTGCCGTCCAGCGTGTCGTTGCCGCCAAGGCCAATCAGGATGTTGACACCCGAATTGCCGGTCAGCGCATTGGCCAGGCTGTTGCCTGTGGCGTTGATCGAAGCCGAACTGCGCAGTGCGACGTTCTCGATATTGCCCTTGAAGTGGTTGCCATCGCTGAGGTTGATCGAGATATAGCCATTGACGATATCGGTGCCGTTGGCGCCGGCCGTGCTCTCATCGACGATATCGCCGGCATTGTCGACGAAGTAGGTGTCGTCGCCTGCCCCGCCTTGCATGGTGTCGGCACCTTCCTTGCCGTCCAGCGTGTCATTGCCCTCGTCGCCGGCAAGATAGTTGCTGCCGCTTGTGCCGGTGATGATGTCGGCGAACTGGGTGCCTTCAGCATACTCGATGCTGGTCAGGGTATCCGTGAAGCCCCAGCCGTCAATTACAACGCCGGTCGTCAAATTGATCGTGGCACCATGGGTGATGATGCCGCCGCCATCGACGTCATTTCCATAGTCAAAACCGTCGTCCCTGTAGGAGACCAAATCGTTGCCGGCGCCGCCAATGATGGTGTCGGTGCCGCTTCCCGGCAGTATCATACCGCCGTTTGATCCCAGATGGATGATGTCGTTACCCGCCCGGGCATACGCCCAAAAGCCGTCATTTCGCATCGTGATGTTGTCTGCGAAGTAGCTGGCGTTCACCGCCTCGACACTGTTGAGCGTGTCGGTGTTGCCCAAGCCGTCGGTGACGACACCAGTCTGCATGTTGATGGTCAGGCCATTTGTGTAAGCCTCGTAGACAATGTCATCCTCCCCGTCCCCTCCATTCACCTGGTCATTGCCGCCAATCGCCATGAAAATTAAGTCGTCACCGGCCAATGCGTTGATGGTGTCGTTGCCGACCAGGTCCTGAACGCCGGGATTGATATCGTTGCCGACAGTTCCGTTGATGACAGCCATTTGGTCCTCCCGTTGTTTGGCATTTCCCCAACGGAAACTGTATCCTACGGTTGCATTAGAGTCATCTGATATAAAGACGTAGGGTCATCCTGTTCGGCGCCAGCGAAGTGCCTCGCAATTCGAGTTCAACAGTATTGTTGGACAGCGGCCAAGTTTTCCCAGGAAAGCATTACGGCTTCGGAGCGCCGCGGGGCGCAGCGATCAAGGCGGCAGGAGCCGGAAGTCGTTGCCCTCGGGCAGCAATTGTCCGCCATCGACAACAATGGTCGTTCCGGTGATGTAGCTGGCATCGTCGGAGGCGAGGAACAGGAAGGCATTGGCGACGTCGCGCGGGCTGCCAAGCCGGCCGAGCGGGATGGAGTCCTCCATGTTCTTGATGTAGGCCGCGCCGCGATGCAGCTCGATCGCCTCGGTGAGGATGTTGCCGGGCTCGACGCCGTTGACGGTGATGCCGTAGCCGGAGAATTCGAGTGCCGCGGCACGGATGAAGCCGTTGATGCCGGCCTTGCTGGCTGAATAGTGGCCGTGGCCGGGGCTGGTCACATGCGGGCCGGTAATGGAGGAGGTGTACAGCATGCGCCCGTAGTGCTGCGCCTTCATCGGCACCAGGGCGGCGCGGGTGGCATTGAAGGTGCCGCGCAGATTGACCGCCATGACGCGGTCCCAGTCGTCCGCGCTGGTGTTCTCGATCAGCTGCCAGGGATAGATGCCGGCATTCTGCACGACGATGTCGAGGCGGCCATGGTGTTCGAGCGCCAACGCCACCGCGGCCTCGGCCTCGGTCATCAACGAAATGTCGGTGCGGACGAAGGGGACGCCCAGTTCGGCCGCCGTCGCTTGCCCGGCTTCGAGCTCGGTATCGGCGAGCACCAGCTTTGCGCCTTCTTCGGCAAAACGCAGCGCGATGCCCTTGCCGATGCCACGGGCGCTGCCGACGATCAGCGCCACCTTGCCTTCTAGTCGTGCGGTCATGCGAGCCGTCCTGTCATGCCAGTTTTTGACGAATGGTTTGCTTGAAAGCGTCGAGCAGCACGGCGGCCAGCACCAGCAGGCCATGGATCACCTGGGTGAAGTTGGCTGGCAGGCCCATCAGGTTGATCGCCGTGTTGATGGCTGAGAGCAGCAGCACGCCGGCATAGACGCCGGGCAGGGTGCCGACACCGCCTTTCAGGCTGACGCCGCCGATGACGACGGCGGCGAAGGCGTTGAACAAAAGGCCGACACCGAGATTGGCGGTGGCGCCCGAGGTGCGGATCGCCAGCAGCCAGCCGGCAAGGCCGGCAATGGCGCCGGCCAGCACGAAGGCGATGATCAGGTTGCGGTTCACCCGGATGCCGGCGCGGAAGGTCGCCGTCTCGTTACCGCCGATCATCACCAGATGCCGGCCGAACGGTGTCTTGGCCATGATCAGCGAGAAAATGACGAAACAGGCAATCGCGATCCAGGCGGTGAGCGGCAGGCCGACGAGGCGCTGGATGCCGAACCAGCGGATGGCTGGCGCAAGATCCTGCGCCGAACGGCCGCCCGAAATCACCAGCACCAGGCCGCGCACCCAGATGTAGGACGCCAGCGTGATGATGAAGGCGCTCATCTTCACCCGCACCACCAGATAGCCGTTGCAGGCGCCGATGAGGCCGCCGACGGCAACCGCCAGCAGCAGCGAGACCGGAACCATCAGCCATTCCGGATGCAGTTGCACGCCAAGGCCTATGCCCGACGAGCAGAACAGGATTCCGACCGCCATGGCGCTGAGCGCTGCGACGGATTCGACCGACAGGTCCATGTGGCCGGCGATGATGACCAGCGCCAGGCCGATCGACATGACGCCGAGCACGCTCGACGCCTCGATGATGTTGGCGAAGATGCCGAGCTGGAAATAGTTCGGGATGAAGATGGAGAACACCACCAGCACGAACAGCAGCATGAACCAGACGAGGTTGTCGAGGACGAACTCCAGGGCGTGGCGCGTGCGGGGGTTCATGGGCTGATCCGGCTGGCGCATCCCCCTGAAATCAATTCGATTTCCGCAAGGGATCATGCGCGATTGGAATTGCAGAGGATTGGCCCCGGGCCGAGATGGCCCGGAGCGTTTCATGCGACGGGCCTATTCGACGGACTTGATGGCCTCCGTCGACGGCTTCTGATTGCCCCAGAAGGCAGGGTTGTCGACATTTTCCTTGGTGATGGCGGCGCCGGGGATCTTGATGTTCGGGCCCCAGGCTTCCTTGGTCACGGTCGATTTCAAGCCGAGCACGTCGTATTCGCCGGGCTTGATCTCTTCCTTCTTGACGATCTTGTCCATGAACATGGCAACAGCCGCCGCCTGTGCGTAGAGCGGCTGCTCGACTTCGACATTGAGCCAGCCCTTGCGGATCAGGTCGAGGCCGACCGGAGCGCCGTTCGAGCTCATCAGCATGACGTCGCCCGGCTTCTTGCCGGCGGCCTCGAGCGAGGCGACGGCAGCGACCGACAGGTGAGCGGCATGGCTGAAGATCAGGTCGATGTCCGGGTTGGCAAGCATCTGGTCGGCGACGATGGTGCCGGCATTGCTGGCTTCCCATTGCATGGCTGGAAGCGAGATGATCTTGACGTCGGGAAACGCCTTCAGCTTCTCCTCAAAGCCCTTCTGGATGTCGAGCGTATAGGGATCGCCAGGGTCGCCAAGCACCTGCAGGACCTTGCCCTTCACCGCGCCGTTCTTGGCTTTGAGCAGCTTCTCGGCCTGGTCCGCGGCGACGTAGCCGATCTCGACCGTTCCTGCGACCGAGGTGAAGTCGGAGGGCGTCGACGTGATCTGGCGGTCGAACTCGACCACCGGAATGCCGGCGGCGCGTGCGGCTTCGATCGACGGTTTCAGGGCATTGAAATCGACGGCGGCGAGGATGATCGCCGCCGGCTTCAGCGCAATGACGTCGTTCATCTGCGACTGCTGGGCGTCGGTCTTGTTGTCGGCGTTCAGCGCCTTCATCTCATAGCCGACCTGCTTCAGGAACAGCTCCAGGGCGCTCACCGAGCCGGTCTGGAACTCGTCGAGCAGTGTCGGCACCATGTAGTAGACGGTCCCCTTGGACTGGGCGAATGCCGGCGTGAGCGTGGCAAAGGCCAGTGCCAGGATACCGAAGACAGCAAGAAGTATTCGCTTCATGTCGTTCGCTCCTGTTGAGCCGGACCCCTCTTTTGTCCCTCAGCCCGCCGGTCCGGCACCGGCAAGCGTCTCTCCGGTGATCATGTTGATCACCGCATCGGGACTTGTTTTGTTGCGTGCGACATCGCCCGCCACGACGCCCTGCCGGATCACCACGATCCGGTCCGCGACCTGGAAGGCCTGCTGCATGATGTGGGTGATGATGACGACGCCGATGCCCTGGCTCGCCACCTGGCGGATCATGTCGAGACCGCGCCGCGTCTGCTCGACGCCGAGGGCGGCGAACGGTTCGTCGAGCAGCACCAGCTTGCCGCCCCAATGCACGAACCGGTTGAGCTCGATGGCCTGCCGCTGGCCGCCGGAGAGATGCTCGACATTGGTGCGCAGCGAAGGAATGCGCGTGCCCGCGCTAGCCAGTGCCTTCTCGACGACGGCCTCCATCGCGCGCTCATCGAGCACGGGGACGCCAAAAACCTTCCTGGTGATCTCGCGGCCCATGAAAAAATTGGCGACCACGTCGACATTGGTGCACAACGACAGGTCCTGGTAGACGGTTTCGATGCCCGCCGCCTTGGCCTCTGCCGGCGACCTGGCAAGGAACTCCTTGCCCTCGAACAGCATGCGCCCCGAGGTCGGCTCCAGCCCGCCGGCGATGATCTTGACCAGTGTCGATTTGCCGGCGCCGTTGTCGCCCAGCAGCGCCACGACCTCGCCCTTGCCGATCGAGAAGCTGATCCCCTTCAGCGCTTCGATCGCGCCATAGTTCTTGGTGACGTTGTCGAGCAACAGCAGGGGTTCGCTCATGCCGCAATTCCTCCGGTTTTCAGAAGATCGCGCCCGCGTTCGCGTTCAGCCGTGAAGATCTGGCCGAAGCGCGGCGACAGCACCCCGGAAACCGCAAGGGCGGCGGCACCGCGCAACACCGAATGCTGCCCGCCCCGCGCGACCATGAGGCGCGGCGTCGTGCGGTCCTTTCGCGCCGAGACGGAGTTGTGCAGGCCTTCGGTTGAACCGGCCAGCCGTTCGAGCAGGTCGGTGGATGCAAGCCCGCCGAGGATGATCGTTTCAGGGTCGAACAGGTTCTCGATGATGGCGACGGCATTGCGAAAAATCGGGGCGACTTCCACCACCCAATCGGCCTCGCTGCCATTCCAGCGCCGGAGCGCCTCGAGCGACAGGTACCTTTCGAGACAACCGCTGTTGCCGCAGGGGCAAGCCTCGCCACCTGGAACGACGGGAATGTGTCCGACCTCGCCGGCATTTCCCCAGGCGCCGCGCAACACGCTGCCGTCATGAACCATGACGCCGCCCAGGCCGACGCCGAAGTAAAGATAATAGTATTCGGAAAATTGCGCGCCGAGGCCGTAGAGGCGCTCGCCCATGGCGGCCGCCGCCATGTCGGTTTCAAAGAAGGCCGGCAGTCCGGTCGAAGCCGCCAGCCGCTCGCGCAGCACCACGTCCTTCCAGCCGGTCATCGTGGTGGGGCCGACAAAGCTCATGGACTCGACGCCGAACGGGCCGGGCAGGGCGAGGCCGACCCCGAGGACCCGCCCTCCAGCCCGCAATCTGGTCAATTCAACCACCATTGCTCCGATCAGGTCGAAGGCGTGGTCGGGCGTCGCGTTCGGGGCTTCGCGGTACGTGCTCTCGATCACGTCGCCGCTCAGATTGATCAAGGCGGCACTGATGCCGAACGGGGTGATGTGGATACCGACGGCATAGCCCCCCTCGGGATTGATGCGCAGGGTCGCCGGGGGCAGGCCGCGCCCCTTCGGCTCTTCGCGCAGCGACAGGATGTAGCCCTGCTCTTCGAGTTCGCGAACGATGGTCGACACGGTCTGGACGGTGAGCCCGACGCGCCTGGCGATCTCGCCGCGAGCTACTGGCCCCTGCAGGCGGATGGACTCAAGCACGATGCGCCGGTTGTACGGCCGCCCGAACTCCTGATTGGTCCCCCGCAGTGCCATGACGTGCGCCCCTTAGGAGAGCTCAGCTTCGCACCGCTTATTTATTCAGTCAAATGGAATTCAAAAATAATTCGTGCATCCGGTCCTTCGGAACGAGGGCTTGACCAGTGGATGATTTCAGGGGCGCGAAACCATCGTCCGGCAGTCAGGCGGCATGGATGGCGTTGCCTCGGCTCGCCGGGTTGCTCGCGAAGCGGGGCAGATAGGAGTTCGGAGGTATTGGGCCAATCAGCTCAGGGCCTGCGCGGCTCAGAGATACTGGGCGACCCTCTTGCCGATCGTGAGGAAGCGCAGCGGATCGATGGCTTCGCCATTGTGGCGGACTTCGTAGTGCAGATGCGGGCCGGTCGAGCGGCCGCTGCTACCGGTCTTGCCGATGACGGCGCCGGCATCAAGTTTCTCGCCCACGGTCACGTCGATTTCGCTGAGATGCCCATAGCGCGTCGCAAAACCATTGCCGTGGTCGACCTCGACCATGCGGCCATAGCCACCGTTCCAGCCTGCCTTGGTGACGACGCCGGGCGCGGTGACCTTTGCGGCCATGCCGATCGGCGCCCTGAAATCCATTCCGGAATGCAGCGCCGCGGTGCCGAGGATCGGGTCGGTGCGCACGCCGAACGGGCTGGTGACGGAATGGCCCGGAGCCGGGTTGGTCAGCGGCAGCTGGCGCGCTTCCTTCTTGAGATGGTCGAGCGTGTCCAGCGCCTCGTCCAGTTCCTTGACCTTGCTGTCGAACATCATCGAACTGTCGAGCGGGATCAGCGGTCCGCCGACGTCGCTCTCGTTCTTGCCGAAATCGCTGTCTACCGGCAGGCCCGCGGCTTCAAGTGCCTGCGTGATCGCGTCAGCGCTCTTGTAGGCGTTGTCGGCGAGCGTGCTGATGCGGGTCAGTTGATCGCTCTCGATGGATTTCAGCGACTGGTTGATCGACACGAACAGTCGGTCGGCACGATCGGCGGCTGAATCGTTGGGCAGCGGATCGGACCGGGTCGACCACAACGAGAATGGCCGGGTGTCGCCGGCACCGAGATCGGCGCCCAGGCTGGCGACCGCGTAGGTCTGCGCCGGCGACTTGATGCTGCCGGTCACCTCGGCGCGTTTGTCCGGCTTGCCGGCCGCCACCGGATCCTCGGCAGGCGCCGCTCCGACTTCGGTCTCGGCGCGTTCGAGCAGCGGGCCGAGGCGGCCATGACGCTGGCTGAGCTGGCTCTGGCGTTCAAGCAGTTCGCTGACCTTGGTTTCCATCAGCTGCTGGTCGAGCAATTGGCGGCTGGTGATGCGGTCGACCTGGGCGCGAAGCGCCGAAATGCGATCTTCATAGGCCTGCTGCATGCGTGCCTGCCGCGCCGTGGTGGCGCCGATCAGGTCGTCGCGCAGCACCAGATAGGAGGTGGCCAGCAGGTAGCCGATGGCGATGGCCGCCAGCGCCGAGCCGACGAAGGCCGCGAGCCAGGGACGGATCGTGAAGTGCCTGATCTCATTGCCCCGGGCGATGATGATCGTGTGAGGTTCTTTGCGCCTGCCGAAGACTGCTGACTGACCGGTTGCCTTCACGGGACCAAGCTTTCGTTTACGACACCACGACAGCTTGACTACACATTATTAAGGTTAACAAAGCTTTGCGCTGCGGACTTTTCAGTAACGATTGCGCGTCAGGCGGGCATGGGGTTGCGGGCAGTCGGCTGTGCCGACGAAGATCTCAAAGCGCGCGGACAGCCGCGAGCACCTCTTCGGCATGGCCCTTGACCCGGACCTTGCGCCAGATCCTGGCAATCCGCCCGTCGCGGCCGATCAGGAACGTTGCCCGCTCGACACCCATGTATTTGCGGCCATACATCGATTTTTCAACCCACAGATGGTAGGCCTCGATCACCTTGCGCTCCTCGTCGGCGGCGAGGTCGATGGTGAGGCTGTATTTCGATTTGAACTTGTCGTGCTTTTTGACGTTATCAGGCGACAGGCCGATCACCACCGCGCCGGCCTTCTCGAATTCCGGCTTCAGCTGCGAAAAGCTGATTGCCTCTTGCGTGCAGCTTGTTGTGTCGTCCTGCGGATAGAAATAGAGCACAATGGGCTTGCCGGAGGATGCGGCAAGGCTGAGCGATCCGCCGCCGTCCCGCGGCAGGTCGAATTGCGGCGCGATATCGCCTACGTCCAGGTCAGCCATACCGATGCCCTTGTTTGTGGTTACGCGCCAAGCCACAGCCATATAGTGTCGAGCGGGGATTCGTCCACGATCGAGTTCGTACAACGGAAAATTGCGTGGATCAGGAGCAACCGCAGCACGAGAAGATCCGGTTCAGGCGGGATGAGATCACCGACCTGGGGGCCTTTCCCTCCGCGTGCCGCGTGCCGCCGCTGGGTCAGGCGCGGATCGGACGGGGCTTTCGCATCCTGGCAAGGGTGTTCGCCGGTTTCGCCTGCCTCGTCCTGTTGGCGGCAGTCGCCGTCTATCTGGTCGGTGCGTCCGGCGTTGGCTCCGAGCGGCTTCGGGCGGAAGCGGAAACCGCCATCGAGAAGCTGGCCGGCGTCGATGTCGATGTTTCGGTCGGGCCGGCGCGCATCACCCTTGATGGATCGAGCTTCATTGCGTTGCAGGTCAGCGACGTCAGCCTGAAGACCGCCGACGGCAAGCCGATGGCCGATGCGGGCCGCGTGCGCTTCGGCGTGCGCCTGATACCGCTGCTGCGCGGGGAAGTGCGGCTGACCAGCGCCAGGATATCCGATGCGCACATCGTCGTGGCGGCGATGCCGTCCGGCGGTGACTGGGCAGCAAGCCTGCGCAATCAGGATGGCCTCGTCGATCCGGAGAAACTGACGGCTGCGGTGTTCGCCAACGTTCACAGCGCGCTCGACGCCGTGCGCGAAGATTCGATGCGCCAGATCGATCTTCGCAATGTCGAATTCGTACTGCCCGAAACCGGGACGATAAAGCGGGTCAAAGTCACCGACGCCGCCGTCGTGCAGTCGGGACCGGGCGGCATGCAGTTTTCGTCGCAGGCCAATGTCGACGGCAGAGCGGTTACCATCGCCGCTTCCGCCACCCGCGATATCGCGGCACACCGCGTGACGGCGCTGGACGCCAGCATCAATCTGGCGGACGCGAGTGTTGTCACGGGGGCTGCAGATACCACGGCCGCTGCCGGAAAGCTGGGTGCGGTGGCGCTGAAGCTGACGGGATCGGAAGGGTCCGGCACGAATGCATCGCGGCTGACGGCCGCTCTGTCATCGACGGGTTCCATCCTCGATCTCGGCACACGCGGGCTGCTGCCGGCGGACGTCGACGTCAACGTCACGCTGGTTGCGGGCAGCAACAAGGTCCAGGTGGACAGATTGCTGCTGAAGACCGGCCGGTCGACATTCGATTTCGCCGGCTCGATCGGGCCGAAGCCGGCAACCGGAGCGGCCGGCGAGGAACCGGCCTATCGCTATGACCTGACCAGCGACGGTTCCTCGCTAGCGCCTTCGGACTCGCCCGAGCCAGCGCTCGCCTTCCTCGCCCGGATTGCCGGTGTCTACAACACGGTGAGCCACAGGCTGGTCGCCGAGCAGATAGCGCTTCGCTCCGCCTCCTCCGGCGAGGTGCTGGGCACCGCCGCAGTGGAGTTCGTCGACGGCAAGGCGCCGGGGATCAACCTGGCGTTCAACGTCCACAACATGCAGGTTTCTCACGTCAAGCAGCTTTGGCCATGGTTTTCGGCACGCAACGCCCGGCTGTGGGTGCTGGCCAATCTGTTTGGCGGCCGCGTCGTCGACGCCAACCTCCAGTTCCACGTCGTCCCGAACCGTCTCGGCAATGGCGTGCCGCTGTCCGCCGACGAGGTGTTCGGCCGCTTCCAGATCGAGGGATCGCGTTTTGACACGGCCGGCCGCATTCCGCCGATACGCGACGCTGTCGGCGTTGTTGGTTTCCACGGCAATGATGTCGACGTCTCCCTGTCCTCGGGCACCGTCTACATGCCGAGCGGCCGCACCGTCGCGGCCAGCAATGGCACGCTGACGGTCAAGGCCGCCAACCACCCGCCAGTCATCGGCGCGCTCGACATCGATGTCGAGGGCGACGCCTCCGCCGTTGCCGAACTCGCCTCCTACGAGCCGATCAACGCCATGCGCCATGTCGGCCTTTTGCCGGAAGATCTGTCGGGCAGCGTCACCGGCCATGTCAGGGCTGACATTCCTTTGCAGTCCGGCGTCGACTCCTCGAAGCTCGATTGGCTGGTGTCGCTCGACTACAGCGGCATGTCATTGGCCAAGCCGTTCGAGGGGCAGACCGTGACCGATGCGGACGGGTCGATCACCGTCGACCCTGAAAAGGCGGTGATCTCCGCCAAGGCATCTCTGAACGGCATCCCAGCCGAACTCGACCTGATCGAGCCACTCCGGGATGACGGACCGCCGCCCAGCCGCAAGGTGGCATTGGTGCTCGACGACAAGATCCGTGCCGCCGCAATGCCCGGATTGACGCCGCTGCTTGGCGGCACGGTGAAGGTCGCGATCGACAAGAGCGGCAGCGGCGACCAGAACGTCTCGGCCGATTTGACCAACGCCAGGCTGGACATTCCCTGGGCCGGCTGGAGCAAAGGGGCGGGGGTTCCCGCCAAAGCCACATTCGTCATGACCAAGTCCGGCGACACCACGACGCTGTCCGACTTCGATCTCGACGGGAAAACCTTCTCCATCGAAGGCGACATCGTGCTGGTCAATGGCGCCCTGTCTTCCGCAAAGTTCAGCAAGGTGACCTTGAACCGGGGCGACGATGTCGCGGTGTCGGTGAAGCGGTCCGGCAAGGGCTATGCGGTCGACATATCAGGCAACGCGCTGGATGCCCGTTCGCTGATCAAGCAGTTCACCTCGGACGTCGACACGGCAACCAAGACCACTGGTACCGACTCTATTTCCGTCAGCGCCGATGTCGATCAGCTGACCGGTTTCCACGACGAGCAATTGTCCAACCTGAAGCTCGACTACAGCGCCGCCGGTTCGCGGGTGAACGGCCTGAAGGTCAGCGCCACGGCAAGTTCGGGCGCCGCGATAACCATCAGCAACACCACAGGTGCTGGCCAGCGCACACTCAACATGCAGTCCGCGGACGCCGGCGCGATCCTTCGGTTCCTCAACATCTATGAGCATATGGAAGGCGGAGCGATTACCCTGGCGCTGGCGGGGCCGAGCGACGGATCGCTGAGGGGCAAGGTCGATACCAGCAACTTCTTCGTGGTCAATGAGCCGAAACTGGCTTCCATCGTCTCGACCACGCCGGCCGGCGACAGCCGCAGCCTCAACCAGGCGGTCAAGGGCAACCTGGACACCTCGCGGGTCAAGTTCGAGCGCGGCTACGCCGAGATCGACAAGGGCAGCGGCTATGTGAAACTGGCCAATGGCGTGCTGCGCGGCCCCCGCATCGGCACGACGTTCCAGGGCACCCTCTACGACCAGGACAACAACATGGACATGACCGGTACGTTCATGCCGGTCTATGGCCTCAACCGCATCTTCGGCGAATTGCCCATCGTTGGCGCGCTTCTCGGCAATGGCCGCGACCGCGGCCTGATTGGCGTCACCTATCGGCTCAAGGGCAATGCCAACAAGCCGGTGCTGGATATCAACCCGCTGTCGGTGATCGCACCCGGTATCTTCAGGTCGATCTTCGAATACCGGTGAGAAATACCGGTGGCCGATCTTAGACTGGCCGCACCAAAATGTGTTTTTTCCTGCCGAGTGAAAGCTTTACGATGTTTTCCGGACTCAAATCCTGAAGCGTCACCAGCCGGCGCTCGTCGCTGACGGGCTGGTCGTTCAACCGCACCGCACCGCCCTGCACATGCCGCCGCGCCTCGCCGTTCGACGCCGCCAGTCCGGCTGTCACCAGCAGCGACAGGACCCCGACGCCGGCTCCAAGCGCTGCCTTGTCCACCTCGACGCTCGGCAGCGATTCGGCAAGCGCGCCTTCCTCGAACGTCTTGCGCGCCGTCTCGCTGGCTTGTTCCGCGACCGCGCGACCATGCAGCAAGGCCGTGATCTCGGTGGCGAGGACCTTCTTGGCCTCATTGATCTCGGATCCGCCGAGCTGCTCGAGCCGCGCGACCTCATCCAGCGGCAGCGTCGTGTAGAGTTTCAGGAAGCGGCCGACATCGGCATCCTCGGTGTTGCGCCAGTACTGCCAGAACTCGTAGGGGCTCAGCATCTCCGCATCGAGCCAGACCGCGCCCGACGCCGACTTGCCCATCTTGGCGCCCGATGAGGTGGTCAGCAACGTCGTGGTCAGCGCATAGAGCTGCGCGTCCTCCATGCGGCGGCCGAGATCGATGCCGTTGATGATGTTGCCCCACTGGTCGGAGCCGCCCATCTGCAGGCGGCAGCCGAGGCGCTTGTAGAGCTCGACGAAATCATAGGCCTGCAGGATCATGTAGTTGAATTCGAGGAACGACAGCGACTGCTCGCGATCGAGCCGCAGCTTGACGGAATCGAAGGCGAGCATCCGGTTGACCGAAAAGTGACGGCCGACGTCGCGCAGGAAATTGACGTAGTTGATCTCCATCAGCCAGTCGGCATTGTTGACCATGACCGCGTCGTTCGGCCCGCTGCCGAATTTGAGGTACGGCATGAAGTTGCGGCGGATGCCGGCGAGGTTATCGTCGATGTCCTGCGGGGTCAGCAGCTTGCGCGCCTCGTCCTTGAAGGACGGGTCGCCGATCATCGAGGTGCCGCCACCCATCAGCGCGATCGGCCGGTGACCGGTCTGCTGTAGCCAGTGCAGCATCATGATCTGGATCAGCGAACCGGCATGCAGGCTTTTGGCGGTCGCGTCGAAGCCGATATAGGCCGTCACCGTCTCCGTGGCGAAGAGATTGTCGAGGCCGGCATCATCCGAAGTCTGGTGGATGAAACCGCGCTCGCTCATCGTGCGCAGGAAATCGGATTTGAAGGCAGGCATATTGTGTTTCCCGAAAGCGTCCGGCCAATCTGGCCCGGGCGTGGCGTGCATGAACGGGCGCGTTTAGCACCCAAGCGCGATCAGCAAAAGTGGAATCCGGTTTTGCGTCTGATCGCGCGTCAGGCAGAGATCCGCGATCAGCAAAAGTGGAATCCGGTTTTGCGTTCGATCGCGCGTCAGGCAGAGATCCGCGATCAGCAAAAGTGGAATCCGGTTTTGCGTTCGATCGCGCGTCAGGCAGAGATCCGCGATCAGCAAAAGTGGAATCCGGTTTTGCGGTCCGCGCGGATGAAGTCTGAGACCATCGGCCCAATGCTTGCTTCATCGTTTCGGCTGGCGTAATGAGGCGCCGCGCCAAAGGTTCTAGCAGTCCACGACCTCGAGCGGCACCGCACGGCATCCACAAAATGCCATATCCGACGACAGAGCCCCGACGCGACATGCCGGACGCATTGATATCCATCGTCATTCCTTGCAGGAACGAGGCGGCAAATCTGCCGCTGTTGATCGACGAGATCGAGGCCACCATGGCCGGGCGCGACTTCGAGCTGATCATCGTCAACGACGGCTCGACCGACGACACCGCTTCGGTGCTCGCAGCGCAGGCAGCACTTCGCCCGTTTCCGGTGCGGGAATTGCGCCACCGGAAATCCGCCGGCCAGAGTCTTTCGGTGCGCTCTGGCGCCTGGGCGGCGCGTGGCAGCATCGTCGCCACGATCGACGGCGACGGCCAGAACGACCCTCAATACATTCCGGTGCTGATCGATGCGCTTCGGCAGGCCGGCCCCGATTTCGGCGCCGCGCAGGGGCAGCGTCTCAAGCGCCGTGACAGCAAGGTCAAGCAACTGGCGTCACGTTTCGCCAACTGGCTGAGAAATGCCATCCTGCATGACGAGACGCGCGACACCGGCTGCGGCCTGAAGGCGGTCCATACCGATATCCTGCGCAAATTGCCGTTCTTCGACGGCACCCATCGCTTCGTTCCGGCCCTGGTCATCCAGGAGGGCTATCGCGTCGTGCACTGCGATGTCATCGATCGCTCGCGCCGGCACGGCAAGTCGAATTACGGCATATTCGATCGCGGCCTGCAGGGGGTTCTCGATCTCGCCGGTGTCTGGTGGCTGCGCCGCCGGCGCCGCAGAATGCCTAAAGTAGAGGAAATCAGCCGTGGTTAACGTGCTTCAGGAATTGGTGACCTGGCTTCACCAGGTTTTCATCAAGCAGTTCGATGCGTGGATCCTGCTCGGCTTCGTTGCGCAGTTCTTCTTCACCATGCGCTTCGTCGTGCAGTGGCTGGCATCGGAAAAAGCCAAGCGCAGCGTGGTGCCGGTCGCCTTCTGGTTCTTTTCCCTGTTCGGCGGCGGCCTGCTTCTGATCTATGCCATCCAGCGTCAGGATCCGGTGTTCATCGCCGGCCAGTCCATGGGCCTGTTCATCTACATCCGCAATCTCTGGCTGATCGCCAACGAGCGCAAGACCGCGATGAGCAAGGTCGATTGAACAGCGATCGATTGAGCAGCGTGGCATATCAATCAAAATTCGTCGCAGAGGCCGGGACATGGCGGTGAACAGGAATTACATCCTTCTCTTCCTGTTCAGCCTGGTGATGACGGTTTCGGGGCTGGCGTCGATGCCGCCGATCGATCGCGACGAGTCGCGCTTCGTCCAGGCCACCAAGCAGATGGCCGAGACCGGCGACTATGTCGACATCCGCTTTCAGGATGCCTCGCGCTACCAGAAGCCGATCGGCATCTACTGGCTGCAATCGGCGGCCGTCGCGCTGAGCGGGGAGGGCGCTGCCGCTCCGATCTGGGTTTATCGCACGGTTTCGGCGCTTGGCATTGCCATTGCTGTCCTGGCGATCACCTGGACCGGCACGAATCTGTTCGGGGCCAATGCCGGCATCGCCGCCGGCCTGGTCATGGCGGCGATCTTCGCCACCGCTTTCGAAGGCCGCGACGCCAAGACCGACGCGATGCTGCTGGCCTGTTGCGTGGCGGCCCAAGGCGCGCTGGCGCAGATCTATCTGGCGTCGCGCCGGAACCAACCTGTCGGCGGCCATCTCTGGTGGATCTTCTGGATCGCGCAGGGTGCCGCGATCCTCATCAAGGGCCCGATTGCGCCGCTGCTGTCGGCACTCACCATCGCCGTGCTGTTCGCCTTCGAGCGTGACGGACGCTGGCTGTCGAAGCTCAAGGTGGGGCGCGGCCTGGCGCTCGTCGTGCTGATCGTGCTGCCCTGGCTTGCGCTCATCACCTGGAAGAGCGGCGGCGCTTTCCTGCAGCAAGCCGTCGGCAAGGATATGCTCGGCAAGGTCGCTTCGGGTGAGGAATCGCACGGCCTGCCGCCCGGCTTCTACATGCTGACCTATTCGCTGTTCATGTGGCCCTTCGGCCTGATCGCCGTCGGCGCCGGGCTCCAGGCCCTCAACCGCTTGCGCGACGATCCGAGGCTGCGTTTCTGTCTCGCCTGGTACATTCCGTTCTGGCTGGTGTTCGAACTGATCCCGACCAAGCTGCCGCACTATGTCCTGCCGGCCTATCCCGGCATGGCATTGCTGATCGGCTGGCTGCTTACATTGTCGCCGCAGGATGCGAACGCGCCGCTCCGGCGCTGGCAGGACTGGTTGTGGTGGTCGACTGCGTTTGGTCTCGCCGTGGTCAGCCTCGGCCTGGCGGCGGTGTGCGTCGGCGCGCCGCTCTACCTCACCGGCACGTTCTCATGGTGGAGCATTCCGGCTGCCGCGGCAGCGCTCGGCGCCGGCTACTTAGGCTTTTCGCGGCAGCTGCAAGTGCCGCTCGGCCGCATCGGTGCCATCGCGGTTTGCGCGGGCATTACCTATGCGCTGCTGTTCGGCATCATCGCGCCGTCGTTGAAGCCGATCTGGCTGAGCCCGGCCATCGAGGCGGCGGTGCGCGCCAACAAGCCCTGCGACACCACCGTGCTGGCCGCGTCGCGATTTCAGGAACCGAGCCTGGTGTTCCTGGTCGGCACGAAAACGGTGCTGACCGATGTCGAGGGCGTCGCCAGGCATCTATCTGCCGATCCGGCATGCGCATTGGCGCTGGCATCGGTCGAGGACGAGCAGAAACTGACTGGCCTGCTGGCGGCACAGGGCAAATCGGTGAACCGCGTTGCCCTGATCGACGGCCTCAACTATTCGTCGGGAGACAAACTGTCGCTCGGTCTCTATCGTGTGGCGCCATGACGGCTCGTCGATGACAGGCTCGAATTTCCTATGCTGGTGAAATCGCGGCCTTCCGTTTCCGGTATGCTCCTTGGGGTGGGGCGCCGATCCCTCGACAATTTTCGCGACACAATGCAGATCGCAAGAAAGCGCTTTGCCGTTCGTCCCGCCAGGTATCCGAACATAGTTTGGCCGGTCTGGGGCCTGGTCTGGGTCTTGCTGACGTCGGCGGCGTTTGTTCGCCTCGACACCCCGGCCGGGATGCTTCATGGCGAGTGGTCGCCAGGGTTCGTCCACCTGGCCGATTTTTTCACGCAGTTCGGCCTCGGTGGCTGGTATCTCATTCCATCGGCGCTTTTGCTGGTCGCTGCGAACCTGACGGACTGGCGAAGCCTTTCAAGGCGCTCGCTGATGCTGGTCTACAACTGGACCTGCCTGGCCTTTCTGGTGCTGAGCGCCGCCGGCCTGTCCGGCCTGGCCGTCAATGTGCTGAAATATGCGATCGGTCGGGCTCGCCCGCTCTATTTCGACGATTTTGGCGTGCTGGCCTTTCATCCTTTTGCCTTCGATGCGCGCTTCGCCGGTTTCCCGTCCGGTCACGCCACGACCATGGGCGCCGTGTTCGGGGTCGCACTGCTGTTGTTTCCCCGGCGTTGGTACATCGCCCTGGCGATCACCGCCTGCATTGCCTCGACGCGCGTCTTCGTCGGCGCACACTATCCCAGCGACACTGTCGCCGGCTTCGGCCTCGGCTGCGCCTTCGCGCTGGCGTGCGGGCTTGTCTTTGCCCGGCTCGGCTTCATCTTTCGCCAGATGCCGTCGGGGTTGCCGGTCCGCAAGAACACGTTCCGGCTGATTGCAGCGAAGGCTGGCTGAAGGCTCGGGTTTGCTGAGGCTTAGTTGCTGTCCAGCCCGCCGTAGGACCTGACCAGGCGGGCCATGTCGGGTGACTGCTGCCCTTCGCTTTCGAGCCCTTGCGCAACGCCGACGCGATCGGCGACCGGCCGGTTCTGGCTGACCTTCCACTTGCCGTGGATTTCTGCGATCTCGATTTCCAGCCCGATGATGCCCTTGATCTGCGACTGGATGAAGGGCGCCGGCGCGTCGGTCACCGTCCAGGGTGCGGCGCGGGTGCCTTCCTGGGACGCGGTCAGGTCCGCGATCTGCTGCGCCAGCCAGGCCTGGTCATCCATCACCTTGACGGTGCCGCGCACCTGCACGATGGCATAGTTCCAGGTCGGCACCACCTTGCCGGTCTCACGCTTGGTCTCGTACCAGGACGGCGTCACATAGGCATCGGTGCCCTGGAAGACGATCAGCACCGGCGACGCCGGATTGTCGGCCAACAGCTGCCATTGCGGATTGGCCTTCGCCAGATGGGCGCGCAGCCTGCCGTTCGGCGGCACGTCTGCGTCGAGCAGGAACGGGATGGCGTTGGCGACGGGCCCCTCGGCTCCGTTGCAAATCAACAGGCCGAGCGGATGCGCCCGGATCAGCCCGTGCAGGATTTCCGGCCGCGTTTCCCTGAAATGAGGAGGCTCGTACATCGCTGCCTGCTCCCTTGCCTATCTCAGCCGCTTCGGCCGCGGATCCGACAGTTCGCCGGCCAGCCGGCGGTCGAGATAGTCGGCACATTCCTCGAGCAGCAGGTCGGCATCATTGGAGAAGAAATGGTTGGCGCCGGGCAAGGTCTTCTGCGTGATGGTGATGCCCTTCTGCGTGTGCAGCTTGTCGACCAGGCCTTGCACATCCTTCGGCGGCGCCACCTTGTCGGCATCGCCATGGATGATCAGCCCCGATGACGGGCAGGGCGCCAGGAACGAGAAATCATAGGTGTTGGGCTGCGGCGCGATCGAGATGAAGCCTTCGATCTCCGGGCGGCGCATCAGCAACTGCATGCCGATCCAGGAGCCGAAGGAGTAACCGGCGACCCAGCAGCTCTTGGAATCCGGATGCAGCGACTGCACCCAGTCGAGTGCCGCCGCCGCATCCGACAACTCGCCGGTGCCGTGGTCGAACTCGCCCTGGCTGCGGCCGATGCCGCGGAAATTGAAGCGAAGCGTGGTGAAATCCCGCTTCTGGAACATGTAGAAGAGGTCGTAGACGATCTTGTTGTTCATCGTGCCGCCGAATTGCGGGTGCGGGTGCAGGACGATGGCAATCGGCGCGCTCTTTTCCTTGGAAGGCTGGTAGCGTCCCTCCAGGCGGCCGGCAGGACCGGTAAAAATGACCTCAGGCATGAAATACTCCACTTGGGTAATGCGAATGCGCGGCGCCCGGAACGTGTCTTCCTCTGGCCTTGACGCAGGGCGAGCGTCTTCTTAGAAGCTAGTTTAGAATTGTTCAAAACTGAGTGGCCAGACGTCGAGCCGGGCCACCCGCGCCGCAAGCCGCGTAAATAGGACGGCTCGCCTTGGAATTTCAAGGAAATAACGCGATACGACAGCGGAATGGCTTCTGACGGGAACCAAACGGACGAAAATGGCCGGAATGCGCGCCTATCTCGACTATAATGCCAGTGCGCCGCTGCTTGCCGCGGCGCGCGAGGCTATGGTCGCCGCACTTGATGTCGCCGCCAACCCGTCGTCGGTCCACACCGAAGGGCGCGCCGCACGGCGCCTGATCGAGACCGCAAGGCGAGATGTCGCGGCACTGGTCAACGCCAAGGCCGAGCATGTCGTGTTCACCTCCGGCGCGACGGAAGCCGCCTCGACGCTGCTGACATCAGACTGGCAGATGGGGCGCGGCAGCGTGCGCATGAGCCGTCTCTACGTGTCCGAGGCCGATCATCCCTGCCTGTTGAATGGCGGGCGCTTCCCGGCAGCGCAGGTGGCGCGGATCGGCGTCGATGCCAACGGCATCGCCGATCTCGACGCGTTGGCCGCCGCACTCGCCCGTCATGACAAGGCCGAGGGCCTGCCGCTGGTCGCCATCCATGCCGCCAACAACGAGACCGGCGTCATCCAGCCGATCGACCGCATCGCCGGGATCGTTAAGGCCGCGGGCGGCGTCCTCGTCGTCGACGCCGTCCAGGCGGCGGGGCGCGTTTCGATCGATCTATCAGCTGGTTACGCCGATTATCTGATCCTGTCTTCGCACAAACTCGGCGGCCCCAAGGGCGTTGGCGCCATCGTCGCCGCCTCCGATCTGATGATGCCGAAGCCGCTGATCAATGGCGGTGGCCAGGAAAAAGGCCATCGCGGCGGCACCGAAAACCTTGCCGCCATCGCCGGCTTTGGCGCCGCGGCACGCGAGGCGCTCGAAGGGCTGCGGGCGATGGACACGGTGCGGCAGCGCCGCGACGAGATCGAGGCCATCGTGAAAGTGCTGGTGCCGGATGCGGAAATCTTTGGAACCGGCGCACCAAGGCTTGCCAACACGACATTCTTCGCTATTGCGGGCATCAAAGCCGAAACCGCGCAGATCGCTTTCGATCTGGCCGGCGTGGCGCTGTCGGCCGGCTCCGCCTGTTCGTCGGGCAAGGTCGGGCCGAGCCATGTGCTGAAAGCCATGGGATACGGCGACAGCCTTGGCGCCTTGCGCGTGTCGATCGGTGCCGCGACCGGCGCCGAGGACATCGAACTGTTTCGCACCGCGATGGCGGCAATCGCCGCACGTCGGGCGAGTAGGGAAAGGGCCGCATGAGCAGCGGCCGGATATAGACAGGCCTTCGGTCTGGTAGAGCCGTGCGTTTTATGCTGGACGGGTGAATTTCCGGTCAAAACGCACTATATGGAACTTACGCTGCCGCGAATGCCTCTTCGGCGTTCATTTGGCGGTGCCATAGTTTGAAAACTGTCGGGCCTTGACCCCGGCGTGGATGGAGAACGCATATGCCTGCTGTGCAGGACACGATCGATCGGGTCCGAAAGATCGACGTCGACCAATACAAATACGGATTCCAGACTGAAATCGCGATGGACAAGGCCCCCAAGGGCCTCAGCGAAGACATCATCCGTTTCATTTCGGCCAAGAAGGACGAACCGTCCTGGATGCTGGAATGGCGGCTGGAAGCGTATCGCCGCTGGCTGACGCTGGACGAGCCGACCTGGGCGCGCGTTCACTACCCGAAGATCGATTTCCAGGACATCTACTTCTACGCGGCGCCCAAGAGCACGCCAGGCCCGACGTCGCTCAGCGACGTCGATCCCGAACTGCTGAAGGTCTACGAGAAGCTGGGTATCCCGCTGAGGGAACAGGAAATCCTCGCCGGCGTGCAGAAGACCGACGCCTCGGAACTCGAGGAAGTCAGCGACAATGTCTACAAATCGGGCCGCGTTGCTGTCGATGCCGTGTTCGATTCCGTCTCCGTCGTCACCACCTTCAAGAAGGAGCTGGCGCAGGCCGGCGTCATCTTCTGCTCGATCTCGGAAGCCATCCGCGAGCATCCGGAACTGGTGAAGAAGTACCTCGGCTCGGTCGTGCCGACCTCCGACAACTACTACGCCACGCTGAACTCCGCCGTGTTCACCGACGGCTCGTTCGTCTTCGTGCCCAAGGGCGTGCGCTGCCCAATGGAGCTGTCGACCTATTTCCGCATGAACGAGAAGAACACCGGCCAGTTCGAGCGCACGCTGATCATCGCCGAGGAGGGGGCTTACGTTTCCTATCTCGAAGGCTGCACGGCGCCGCAGCGCGACGAGAACCAGCTTCACGCCGCGGTCGTCGAACTGGTGGCGCTCGACGATGCCGAGATCAAATATTCTACGGTGCAGAACTGGTACCCCGGTGACGCCGAGGGCAAGGGCGGCATCTACAATTTCGTCACCAAGCGCGGCGACTGCCGTGGCGACCGCTCGAAGATTTCGTGGACGCAGGTCGAGACCGGCTCCGCCATCACCTGGAAGTACCCGAGCTGCATCCTGCGCGGCGACGATTCCAGCGGCGAGTTCTATTCGATCGCTGTGTCGAACGGCTACCAGCAGGTCGACAGCGGCACCAAGATGATCCATCTCGGGAAGAACACGTCGAGCCGCATCATCTCCAAGGGCATCGCCGCCGGCTTCTCGCAGAACACCTATCGCGGCCAGGTCTCGGCGCACCGCAAGGCGACCAATGCCCGCAACTTCACCAACTGCGATTCCCTGCTGATCGGCGACCAGTGCGGCGCACACACCGTGCCCTACATGGAAGCCAAGAATTCGACGGCGCAGTTCGAGCATGAGGCGACGACGTCGAAGATTTCCGAGGACCAGAAATTCTACGTCATGCAGCGCGGCATTCCCGAAGAGGAAGCGATCGCGCTGATCGTCAACGGCTTCGTCAAGGACGTCATCCAGCAACTGCCAATGGAATTCGCTGTCGAGGCGCAGAAGCTGATCGGCATCTCGCTCGAAGGCTCGGTCGGCTGACCGGACAAATATTCAGGAAACAAAGAATGCTTGAGATCAGAAATCTGCACGCCCGCATCGTCGATGACGGCACCGAGATCATCCGCGGCTTGAACCTGACGGTGAAAGCCGGTGAAATCGCCGCGATCATGGGGCCGAACGGCTCGGGCAAATCGACGCTGTCCTATATCCTCGCCGGCCGAGAGGACTATGAGGTGACCGAGGGCGACATCCTCTACAATGGCCAGTCGATCCTCGAAATGGATCCGGCCGAGCGCTCCACTTCCGGAATCTTCCTCGCCTTCCAGTATCCGATGGAGATACCGGGCGTAGCGACCATGGAATTCCTGAAGGTTGCGATGAACGAGCAGCGCAAGGCGCGTGGCGAAGAGCCGCTGAAGATCCCGGAATTCCTGAAGCGCGTGAAGGAAGCCGCTGCTTCGCTCAGCATGGACATGGCGATGCTGAAGCGGCCGCTCAATGTCGGCTTCTCCGGCGGCGAGAAGAAGCGTGCCGAGATCCTGCAGATGAAGTTGCTGGAACCGAAGCTCTGCGTGCTCGACGAGACCGATTCCGGCCTCGATATCGATGCGCTGAAGATCGTTTCGGATGGCGTCAATGCGTTGCGTGCGCCCGACCGTGCGTTCCTGGTCATCACCCATTACCAGCGCCTGCTCGAACACATCGTGCCCGACACCGTGCACGTGCTCTACAGGGGCCAGGTCATCAAGTCCGGCGACAAGTCGCTGGCGCTCGATCTGGAAGCCAATGGCTATGCCGGTGTGATCGGCGAAGCCGCGTGAGATGCCAGAAGGCAAGGTCAAACTGATGAATATGCACACTCAGCCCCAGCGGACACCGGCCGAAACAGCGTTGATCGACGCGTTCGGCGACCGGCTGTCGCTGCTGCCGGGCGACGGCGCGGTGATGCTCAAGCGCGACGACGCCATCGAGGCGATCAAGCACGGCCTGCCGACACGGCGCATCGAATCCTGGCACTACACCGATCTGCGCCGCCTGTTGAACGCGGTGCCGGACTTCGATCCGGCCGCCATGACCAAGGCTGTTGCACCGATCGTGGAAGGCTCCGCCGTGCTGGCGATCCTGAACGGCAAGTCCGACGCGAAGACGCCGGCCGTCGATGGCGTCACCGTGCAGCGCCTGTCGGAAAAACTGACTGACGGCAGCGCAGCACCGGGGCTCGATCCCTATGGCAGCGATGACGCCATCGGTGCGCTGAACACCGCCTTCGTCGCCGACGGCTACTTTGTCGACATCGCCGATGGCGCCGAGCTGGAAAAGCCGATCGAACTGCAGAACCTGCAGGCCGGCGGCCAGACCCATGTGCGCCTCATGGCGCGCGTTGGCGCTGCCGCCAAGGCCGTTATCGTCGAGCGTCAGGCCGGCGAGGGCGCGGCACTGACGAGCTCGGTCAGCCAGCTCGTGCTCGGCGAAGGCGCCGAGGTGACGTGGCTGATCGTCCAGGAGCAGCCGGAGACGGCAACGCATCTGGCGCAGTTCAAGGCCCATGTCGGCAAGAACGCGAAACTGACGCTGTTCGTCATGAACGCCGGCGGCAGGCTGGTGCGCCAGGAGGTCATGGTCAGGACGACCGGCGAAGGCGCCGATTTCAAACTGCGCGGCATCAATCTTCTGGCCGGCGACACCCATACCGACGTGACCATGGTGCTCGACCACGCCGTGCCGCATACGACCTCGACGGAAGTGATCCGCAATGTGGTGACGGGCAAGGCGCGCGGCGTTTTCCAGGGCCGCATCAACGTCCACCAGTACGCGCAGAAGACCAACGCCAAGATGGCCTGCAACACGCTGCTGTTGTCGGACGATGGCGAGTTCTCGACAAAGCCGGAGCTTGAAATCTTCGCCGACGATGTCGTCTGCGGCCATGGCGCGACGGTCACCGAAATCGACCACGACCATCTGTTCTACCTGATGGCGCGAGGCGTCGACGAGAAGACCGCTCGCGGCCTTCTGGTCAAAGCCTTCGTCGCCGAGGTGATCGAGGAACTGGACGACGAGACGATCGTCGACGCGCTCGAAGCGAAGCTCGACGACTGGTTTGTGACACATGGGTGAGGAGCGGTCGGCGTAGCCGACAAAAAGCCAACGATTTGGCTTTTTGAGCGACGAACGCCCGGAGCCATAGCGAAGGGCCGGCTGACGCGGGAGCCCGGGTATCGAAAGACAGACGATGGACCAGAAAGTCGAAAACATCCCCTACGACGTCGAGGCTATCCGCCGCGACTTCCCGATTCTGTCGCGCGAGGTCTACGGCAAACCTCTGGTCTACCTCGACAATGGCGCCTCGGCGCAGAAGCCGCAGGTGGTGCTCGACACCATCCAGCACGCCTATTCCCAGGAATACGCCAACGTCCATCGCGGCCTGCATTTCCTCTCCAATGCGGCGACCGACGCCTACGAAAAGGCGCGCGAAACGGTGCGCCGCTTCCTGAATGCGCCAAGCACCGACAACATCGTCTTCACCTCGAACACGACCTCGGCGATCAACAGCGTCGCCTATGGCTATGGCATGCCCAACATCGGCGAGGGCGACGAGATCGTACTGTCGATCATGGAGCATCACTCCAACATCGTGCCGTGGCATTTCATCCGCGAGCGGCAGGGCGCCAAACTGGTCTGGGTGCCGGTCGACGATCTCGGCGCCTTCCACATCGAGGAGTTCGAGAAGCGGCTGACCGATCGCACCAAGCTGGTCGCCATCACCCAGATGTCGAACGCGCTGGGCACGGTGACGCCGATCAAGGAGATCGTGCGCATTGCGCATGCGCGTGGAATTCCCGTCCTCGTCGACGGCAGCCAGAGCGCCGTGCACATGGCCGTAGACGTGCAGGATCTCGACTGCGATTTCTTCGTCTTCACCGGCCACAAGGTCTACGGCCCGTCGGGCATCGGCGTGCTCTATGGCAAGAAGGACATTCTCTCTGGCATGCGGCCGTTCATGGGCGGCGGAGAGATGATCGAGGAGGTGACGGAGGACATCGTCACCTACAACGAGCCGCCGCATCGCTTCGAGGCCGGTACGCCGCCGATCGTGCAGGCGATCGGGCTCGGTGCTGCACTCGACTATATGGAAAAAATCGGTCGCGAGCGCATCGCCGCGCATGAGGAAGACCTCAAGGCCTATGCGCATGAGCGGCTGCGCGCCATCAACTCGCTGCGCATTTTCGGCGACGCGCCCGGCAAGGGCGCCATCATCTCCTTCGAACTGCAAGGCATTCACGCCCATGACGTGTCGATGGTGATAGACAGGCAAGGCGTTGCCGTGCGCGCCGGCACGCATTGCGCCCAGCCGCTGTTGAAACGCTTTGGCGTAACCTCCACATGCAGGGCATCGTTCGGCATGTATAATACCAGGGCCGAAGTCGATGCTTTGGCCGAGGCGCTTGAAAAAGCGCGCAAGTTTTTTGGGTGACGACCATGGATGATGTGAGCATCGCTGCCGAAACCACGCCGGAAGCCGCCGCCAACAGCGTGGTGTCTGCTTCGACCATTCCCGCCGACGAATTGGCGCGGCTGACCGACGACATCGTCTCGGCGCTGAAGACGGTCTATGACCCGGAAATCCCGGCCGACATCTACGAACTTGGCCTCGTCTACAAGATCGACATCGAGGACGACCGCTCGGTCAAGATCGACATGACGCTGACCGCGCCGGGCTGCCCGGTCGCCGGCGAAATGCCCGGTTGGGTGGAAAATGCCGTCGGCGCCGTTGAAGGCGTGTCCGGCGTCGAGGTCAACATGACCTTCGACCCGCCGTGGACGCCCGACCGCATGTCGGAAGAGGCGCAGGTCGCGGTGGGCTGGTACTAGCCTCACAAAGGTTGGCGCCCTTGCGCCAGTGGTAAAACTTCACCATTTTAGGTGAGGAATCGTTCGGCAGGCCTTGAACCTGCACGGAATGGAGAAAGAACAGATGGGACGCTTTGCCGTCATCACCATGACCGAAAAGGCCGCCGACCGGGTGCGCGAGATCGTCGCCACCCGCGACAACGCGCATGGCATTCGCCTCGGCATCAAGAAGGGCGGCTGCGCCGGCATGGAATACACGGTCGATCTGGTGACCGAACCCAACACCAAGGACGACCACATCGAGCGTGATGGCGCCCATGTCTATGTGGCGCCCGAGGCTGCCCTTTTCCTGTTCGGCACCGAGATGGATTTCGAGCAGACGACGCTGCGCACCGGCTTCACCTTCCACAACCCGAACCAGAGTTCGGCCTGCGGCTGCGGCGAATCCGTTGAGCTGAAGCCGGCCGACCTGAAGGCTCTTGCGGAAGCGCGCGCCTCGGCCTGAGATTTCCCCTCGCCAGGGCGACGAACGCTAATCCACCCACATGCCCGTTCGCTTGTGCCAGTCGGCGATGGATTCCTCCGGATAGACGTCGAACGTCCTGTCGTCCTTGCCAATCACGGGTTCGACCCAGTTGGCTTTGTATTTCAGCATCAGATGCACCTTGCTCGGCGGCTCCGGCAGATCGGTGTCGATCGCCGAGGCGAAGGGATGCACCAGATCCGGCCAGGTCGGGTCGTAGAGCCACAGTGCCGACCCGCATTTGCGACAGAAATTGCGCTCGCCGGTCGATATCTCGCACCGCGGATGCTCGTCGTCCTCGATCTCGGCCCGGTAGACGCCGAGGTTTCGTTTGCCCTTGATATTCAGGGTCTCGTTGTCGGCACCGAGATTGATGGCGAAGCCGCCGCCGCCTTGCTGCTTGCGGCATATCGAGCAGTAGCACAGCATGAACGGCGCCGGCGTGTGGCTCTCCACCTCGAAACGAACGGCATTGCAACGGCAGGACCCCTTGAGCAGAAGCGGCATGACAAAACGACTCCGACGGATGTTCTCAATCTGTCAGCATGATCTTGGTTGCGCGATGACAATGTCAAATGCCGGTGACATGATCGCGGCATGGACAACGAACGCATCGCCGAACTGTTCGAGGGCCTTGGTCCGGTCAGCATCCGCAAACTGTTCGGCGGCAAGGGCATCTATTTCGACGGTGTCATCATCGCCGTCGTGCTGCGCGGCGAACTGATGCTGAAGGCCGACGAGCAAAGCGCGCCGGACTTCGAGGCGGCAGGCTGCCGGCAGTGGACCTATACCGGGTCCCGGCACGGCAAGCTGGTCTCGATGCCCTACTGGAACATTCCCGACAGCGCTTTTGATGATCCCGACGAGATGACGCTCTGGGCACGCCGCGCCTATGAGGCCGGGCGGCGGGCGGGGAAATAGCCCTCGTGGCGAACTACAGCGCCTTCGCGATCTTCGCCGCCAGCCTTGCGTTGTTCTCGACCAGCGCGATGTTGGTCTTCAGGCTCCTTCCGCCCGTGAGTTCCAGGATTTTCGACAGCAGGAACGGCGTCACCGCCTTGCCGGTCACGTTGAGCGCTTCGGCGGCCTTCTGCGCGGCCTCGATATAGCCGGCCATCTCTTCGGCGGGGATTTCGTGGTTTTCGGGCACCGGATTGGCGATCAGCATGCCGCCGGCGAGCCCCAGCGCATGCCGGGTCTGGTAGAAATGCGCGATCTCTTCCGGTCGGTGCAAGGTCAGCGGCGCGCGGAAGGGCGAATGCCGCGACCAGAAGGCCGGCATCGTCTCGCAGCCATGGCCAACCACGGGCACGCCGCGCGTTTCCAGCACTTCCAGCGTCTTTTCGATGTCGAGGATGGCCTTGGCGCCGGCCGACACGACGATGACCGGCGTGCGCGCCAACTCGTCGAGGTCGGCGGAAATGTCGAAACTCTTTTCCGCCCCCTTGTGCACGCCGCCGATGCCGCCGGTGGCGAACACCTTGATGCCAACCATATGCGCCGCGATCATCGTGGCGGCGACGGTGGTGCCGCCCGTGCGCCCTTGCGCAACCGCGAAGCCGAGGTCGGCGCGCGACAGTTTCATGGCGTCGCCGGTCATGGCGAGGGATTCGCGCTCGCCGTCCGAAAGCCCGATCTTGATGCGCCCGCCAACCACGGCGATCGTGGCCGGCACGGCGCCGCCGTCGCTGATGATCTTTTCGACATCGGCCGCCATGGCGCCATTGTCGGGGTAAGGCATGCCATGGGTGATGATGGTGCTTTCCAGCGCCACCACCGGCCGCCCGGCGGCCAAGGCCTGTGCAACCGGCGCATGGATATCGATGAAGGGACGGGCGGTTTCTGGTGTCATCCTGATCTCCAATCCGGCGCGATGCGTCTCCACTTGGACGCGAAAACACTCCGGCACTATGAACTGGCCGGTCTCATGCCACTTCCTGCGCATCTGGCACAAGAGCCAGCGCCTCGGTGAAATCAGCCGTGGTGAAATCGGGAACGGCGTCGGCGCTTTCGATGGCCAGCGTCGCCGCGGCAATGCCTTCGCGCAGGGCCGCGCGCAACGGCATGCCGCGAAGCGAGGCAGCGACCGTCGCTCCCGCCAGCGCATCGCCGGCGCCGGTGACGTCGGCGACCTTTCTTGGCGTCGGCGGCAGGATCGAGAAGGTGCCGGCTTCATCGAAGCCCAGCATGGGAGCGCCGCCCGCTGTCACCACGCCGCTTTTGAGCCCGGCACGTTTCAGCCCGTCGACGATGTCCTGCCCGGAGGCCGCACTGTCCAGGCCGGCAAGTGCGACGGCCTCGCGCTGGTTCATGAAGACGACGGCCAGATTGCCGAGCACCGGCCTCAGGCGCACGATCTTGGCCGGCGAAATGGCAATGGCGAAGACGGGTTTGCCGGCGGCGAGTGCCACGAGCCGCTCCAGTGCGGCCGTCGGCAAATTGGCGTCGCAGAAGACGGCATCGGCGGCAGCGAGTACCTCGCGCACCTTCGAGCGTCTGACCTGTTTGGGAAACGCCAGCTCGTAGAGCGCCATGTCGGCAAAGCCGACGATCAGTTCGCCTTCGCTGTCGATCAGCGCCGTATAGCTTGGCGTCGTGCGATCGAGGAACACCGCCGAGAGGTCGGTAATCCCCGCTTTGGCGATGGCCCGTGAAACCGTATCGGCGGCGGCATCGCCGCCGCGCACCGACAGCAGCGAGGCCGAAACACCGCGCCGGACCGCACTGCGCAAGGCATTGAAGACGCCGCCGCCGACGTCCTCGCGCATCGTGCCCGGATTGGACGCGGCCGGCACGTAAGCGCCGGACACCTGGCCACGCCGGTCGATATGGGCGCCGCCCACGGCCAGGATTCTTGGAGATTTCACCATGCCGGCGATATGACCTTTGTTATTCCGGCCGCACAAGCGCTACGCTAACTAACGAAGCTTCGCATGCGGGGCGGCGATTCGGCAGATCGAAACAATCGAGCCGACTGGCCCAATGCGAGGTGCGCTCCTGATGTGATTCTTGGGACAAAAAAAGAACAAATCCGGATAGTGATTGCCTTTCAGGTACTTGAACCCTCTTGCCAAACAAGAACAAAAAAGGTACAAATGGGCAGGGATTACGGATTGTCCGGCCTTCATTGACGACCAAGGGGTGATGTATCATGGCTCAGAATTCTTTGCGGCTGGTAGAGGACAAAGCGGTGGACAAATCAAAGGCTCTGGATGCGGCGCTGTCGCAAATCGAGCGGGCTTTCGGCAAGGGCTCGATCATGCGGCTCGGCGCGAACGAGCAGGTCGTCGAGATCGAAACCGTGCCGACCGGCTCGCTTGGCCTCGACATCGCGCTTGGCGTCGGTGGCCTGCCGCGCGGCCGCATCATCGAAATCTACGGGCCGGAAAGCTCGGGCAAGACGACGCTTGCCTTGCACACTGTTGCGGAAGCCCAGAAGAAGGGCGGCATCTGCGCCTTTGTGGATGCCGAGCATGCGCTCGATCCGGTCTATGCCCGCAAGCTTGGCGTCGATCTGGAAAACCTTCTGATCTCGCAGCCCGACACCGGTGAACAGGCGCTGGAAATCTGCGACACGCTGGTGCGCTCCGGTGCCATCGACGTACTGGTGGTCGATTCGGTCGCGGCGCTGACGCCACGCGCCGAAATCGAAGGCGAGATGGGCGATTCGCTTCCCGGCCTGCAGGCCCGCCTGATGAGCCAGGCGCTGCGCAAGCTGACCGCCTCGATCTCGCGCTCCAACACCATGGTCATCTTCATCAACCAGATCCGTATGAAGATCGGCGTCATGTTCGGTTCGCCCGAGACCACGACGGGCGGCAACGCGCTGAAATTCTACGCCTCGGTCCGCCTCGACATCCGCCGCATCGGCTCGGTCAAGGACCGCGACGAGGTCGTCGGCAACCAAACCCGCGTCAAGGTGGTCAAGAACAAGCTGGCGCCGCCCTTCAAGGTGGTCGAGTTCGACATCATGTATGGCGAGGGCGTGTCCAAGACCGGCGAACTGGTCGACCTCGGCGTCAAGGCCGGCGTGGTTGAGAAGTCGGGCGCCTGGTTCTCCTACAATTCGCAGCGTCTCGGCCAGGGCCGCGAGAATGCCAAGCTGTTCCTGCGCGACAATCCCGACACGGCGCGCGAGATCGAACTGGCGCTCAGGCAGAATGCCGGGTTGATCGCCGAGAAATTCCTCGAGAATGGCGGCGCCGAGAGCGGCGACGACGGCTTCGAGGAGGAATCCGGCGCGATGTAACAACTTCGTGCACGGGATGCTGGCCGAAGATCGGCCATAATCCTGTTCTATTATCTCAGGCTTATGTAATTGAGTTCAGTGTTTTTTGCGTCCCAAACCGCCGGCTTTCGAGCCGGCGGTTTTTCATTTTGCGGCCGGCGCCGATGGTCGGCAAGCGCGCGATTTGGACCAATTCCGTGTTTCTGGACAGGGTGCGGTGCGACCGCTAAAAGGCCAAGTCTATTTTCTTATGGATGTCGCCCAAAAGTGCGCAGCGGTTTTGGGACAGCGACATGCATGGAAGCAAAAACTTGAAGCGCGTCGACTGAATCCGTTTTTCAGCGCGACGCGCTTTGAGACCCAGAGCCCATTTTCCGCCGGTTTGCCGGCGGTTTTCTCGAAAAGGCAGCATTCATGAGTGGCGTGAACGAGATCCGGTCGACTTTTCTCGACTACTTCCGCAAGGAGGGTCACGAGATCGTCGCGTCGAGCCCGCTGGTGCCGCGCAACGATCCGACGCTGATGTTCACGAACGCAGGCATGGTGCAGTTCAAGAACGTCTTCACCGGCCTGGAGAAGCGGCCCTATTCGCGCGCCTCGACCGCGCAGAAGAGCGTCCGCGCCGGCGGCAAGCACAACGACCTCGACAATGTCGGTTACACCGCGCGCCATCTGACCTTCTTCGAGATGCTCGGCAATTTCTCCTTTGGCGACTATTTCAAGGAGCGCGCCATCGAGCTTGCCTGGAACCTGATCACCAAGGAATTCGGGCTCAACAAGGACAAGCTGCTGGTCACCGTCTATCACACGGACGACGAGGCGGCGGGCTTCTGGAAGAAGATTGCCGGGTTTTCCGACGACCGCATCATTCGCATCGCGACCTCGGACAATTTCTGGGCGATGGGCGACACCGGACCGTGCGGGCCGTGCTCGGAGATCTTCATCGACCGCGGCGAACACATCTGGGGCGGCCCGCCCGGCAGCCCGGAGGAGGATGGCGACCGTTTCCTCGAATTCTGGAACCTGGTGTTCATGCAGTATGAACAGGTGACGAAGGAGGAGCGCATCGATCTGCCGCGCCCGTCGATCGACACCGGCATGGGCCTGGAGCGCATGGCGTCCATCCTGCAAGGGGTGGAAAGCGTCTTTGAGACCGATCTGTTCCGTCACCTGATCGACGCGGCGTCTTCCGCCATCGGGCACGGTCCCGACAAGGAGACGGTCGCGTCCTTCCGCGTCATTGCGGATCATCTGCGCTCGTCGTCCTTCCTGGTCGCCGATGGTGTGCTGCCGTCGAACGAAGGCCGTGGCTATGTGCTGCGCCGCATCATGCGCCGCGCCATGCGCCATGCACAGTTGCTCGGTGCCCGCGATCCCTTGATGTGGCGCCTGGTGCCGGCCCTGGTGCGCGAGATGGGCCAGGCCTATCCGGAACTGGTGCGCGGCGAGCAGTTGATCACCGAGACCCTGAAGCTCGAGGAAACGCGGTTCCGCAAGACGCTGGTGCGTGGCCTCGGCCTGCTTTCGGAGGCGACGGAAAAACTGGGCGCCGGCGACATGCTGGATGGCGAGACGGCCTTCAAGCTCTACGACACCTACGGCTTCCCGCTCGATCTGACGCAGGACGCGCTGCGCCAGCGCAGCATCTCGGTCGATCTGGCCGGCTTCACCAATGCCATGGAACGGCAGAGGGCCGAGGCGCGGGCTCACTGGGCAGGCTCCGGCGACGCGGCCACAGAGACGATCTGGTTCCCGGTGCGCGAGAAGGCGGGCGCCACCGAATTCCTCGGTTACGAGACCGAGCAGGCGGAAGGCCTCATCCAGGCGCTGGTCAGGGACGGCAAGACCGTCGACAGCGCAAGCAAGGGCGAGGCAGTTGCCGTGGTCGTCAACCAGACGCCGTTCTATGCCGAGTCCGGCGGCCAGATGGGCGACACCGGAATCATGTCAGGCGAAGGCTTCTCGATCGAGATTTCCGATACGCAGAAGAAGGCCGATGGCCTGTTCGTCCATATCGGCAAGGTGGCCAGCGGCACGGTCAAGACCGGCGCGGTCGTCGAGCTCAAGGTCGACCATGACAGACGCTCCAGGCTGCGCGCCAACCATTCCGCGACGCATCTAATCCATGAGGCGCTGCGCGAGGTTCTGGGTAGCCATGTCGCGCAGAAGGGTTCGCTGGTTGCGCCTGAGCGCCTGCGCTTTGACATCTCGCACAACAAGCCGATTTCGCCCGAGGATCTCGAAGAGGTCGAGCGCATGGCGAACGAGATCGTCGTCCAGAACGGCCCGGTGAGCACGCGCCTGATGTCGGTCGACGATGCCATTGCCGAGGGCGCCATGGCGCTGTTCGGCGAGAAGTACGGCGACGAGGTGCGCGTCGTGTCGATGGGCACCGGCCTGCATGGCGCCAAGGCCAACCGGCCCTATTCGGTCGAGCTCTGCGGTGGCACGCATGTCAGGGCGACCGGCGATATCGGCCTGGTGCGTGTCGTGTCGGACAGCGCGGTCGCCGCCGGTGTGCGCCGCATCGAGGCTTTGACCGGCGAAGCCGCGCGCAAGCATCTCGACGAGCAGGACCGGCGTTTGAAATCGGTGGCCGCGACGTTGAAGATCTCGCCGGCCGACGTGCCGGCGCGCGTCGAGGCGCTGCTCGACGAGCGCAAGAAGCTTGAGAAGGAACTGAGCGAAGCGCGCAAGAAACTGGCGCTGGGCGGCGGTGCCGCGGCGGGTGCACCGTCGGAGAACGAGACTGTCGCCGGCGTCGGCTTCCTCGGCAAGGCAGTTTCGGGTGTTTCGCCGAAGGATCTGAAGCCGCTGGCCGATGCCGGCAAGAGTTCGCTCGGTTCCGGCGTCGTCGTCTTCGTCGGCGCCGGCGACGACAACAAGGCGAGCGTCGTGGTCGCTGTCACTGATGATCTGCTAAGCCGTTTCAGCGCGGTCGATCTGGTGCGCGTGGCCTCCGCAGCATTGGGCGGTCAGGGCGGCGGCGGGCGGCCCGACATGGCGCAAGCCGGTGGCCCGGACGCCTCGAAAGCCAGTGATGCGATCGCCGCGGTCAAGGCGGCGCTGGAGGCAGCCTGAAAGTCCCTGCATGAAGGTGCTCGTCCTTGGCGGCTACGGTCTGATCGGCGAAGCCGTCGTCGGCCGCTTGCTTCGCGACGGTCATCATGTGGCCGGCCTTGGTCGCAATGTCGTGGATGCCGAGCGGCGCTGGCCGGCGGTGCGCTGGATCGCCGCCGACATGTCGCGGCTGCTTGCCGCTGAGCACTGGCTGCCGGTGGTCACCGGCATGGATGCAATCGTCAATGCGGCGGGCGCCTTGCAGGACGGCCCGCGCGATCGCCTCGACGCCATCCACCGGCATTCGGTGGTGGCGCTGGTCGCGGCATGCGAACAGGCCGGCGTGCACCGTATTGTCCAGATTTCCGCGATCGGCGCCGACCTCTCCTCCAGCGACGCTTTCTTCAACAGCAAGGCGCAAGGCGACAGGGCTGTCGCAAGCTCTGCGCTGGAATGGACGATCCTGCGCCCGGGTTTGGTGATCGCGCCCGCCGCCTATGGCGGGACAGCCCTTTTGCGCGCCCTTGCGGCCTTCCCCGCTTTTATCCCTGCCGTCATGTCGCGCCAGCCGATCCAGACCGTGGCGGTTACCGACGTTGCTGAAGCGGTCTCGCGCGCGGTCGCCGGATCGCTGCCGCCCCGTACTGCCGTCGATCTCGTCGAGGCGCAAGCCAGACCGCTCGCCGATGTTCTCCTAGCCTTTCGGGCATGGCTTGGCCTGCCGCAGGCGAAGGTCGTACCGGTGCCGGCCATTGTCGGCCGTCTTGCTGCCGTGACCGCCGATGGCCTCGGCCTCCTTGGCTGGCGATCGCCTTTGCGCAGCGCAGCCCTTGCCGCGCTGGCGCGTGGCGTGACCGGCAATGCCGGGCCATGGAACCAGATTTGCGGCCATCCGCTGCAGCCGCTGGAAGCAACGCTGGCCGCCATGCCGGCCCATGTCCAGGAGCGATGGTTCGCGCGCCTCTGGCTGGCAAAACCTGTCATCTTCGGCTGCCTGGCCCTGTTCTGGCTTGCTTCGGGCATCATCGGCCTGATCCGGCAAGACGAGGCCGCTTCCATTCTTGTCTCACGCGGCGTGTCGGCGAAATTGGCGGACATGTCGGTTCTTGCCGGCAGTGCTGCGGATATCCTGGCCGGCGCGGCGGTTCTGGTCCGGCCCTTTGCTCGGCCAGCGCTGCTGGCGATGATAGCCATCACGCTGTTTTATCTGGCGGCGTCGACGCTTCTCGTTCCCGGTCTATGGCTCGCGCCGCTGGGGCCGCTGGTCAAGACGATCCCAATGCTGTGCCTGGTGCTTGTGGCGCTGGCGGTCCTCGACGAGAGATGAACCTCTGGGCCGACATACTGCGCTGGACGCATGTCATTGGCGCCACGGTTCTCTTTGGCACCGGCGCCGGGATCGCCTTCTTCATGCTGATGGCGCAGCGCACCGGTCGCGCCGAGCTGGTCGCCCATGTCGCGGGCACGGTTGTCATCGCCGACACCATATTCACGGCAACCGCGGTCGTCGTGCAGCCGATCACCGGCGTGTTGCTTGCTCGGGCATTGGGGTGGCCGCTGTCCGAGGGCTGGATTGTACTGTCGCTGCTGCTTTATGTCGTGACGGGTCTGTTCTGGCTGCCGGTGGTCTGGATCCAGATTCGGATACGAAATCTGGCGCGACAGGCGGCCGTCGAAAATCGACCGCTGCCCGTCGAGGAAAAGCGCCTTTTTCGCATCTGGTTTGCTTGCGGCTTTCCGGCTTTCGCTGCCGTGCTTGCCATCGTTTGGCTGATGGTCGGCCGGCCGGCGATCAGTCTTTTTGGAGGATGATGTGCCGACGCTGACCATGTACCAGGTCGATGCCTTTGCCGAGCGCGCCTTTCAGGGCAACCCCGCTGCCGTCCTCATCTTGCAGGACTGGCTGGCGGACGAGGTGATGCAGGCCATCGCAAACGAGAACAATCTTGCCGAAACCGCCTTTGCTCGGCCGAACGGCAAGGGCTGGGACTTGCGCTGGTTCACACCGGTTCATGAAGTCGACTTCTGCGGACACGCCACCCTGGCGACCGCCCATGTGCTGGCCTCGCAACACGATGTGGCCGATGACATGGCCTTTGCCACGCGAGTGGGCGAGTTGCGGGTCTCTCAGCGGCAAGGCGCCTACCAGCTCGATCTGCCATGCTTCCCGCCGCAGCCTGTCGATTGCGAAACCATGCTGGCGCTGCGGGAGATATTGTCGCCGCATCCGGTTGCGGGCTTTCGCAATTTTGAGAACCTGTTCGTCGAGCTTGCCGACGAGCAATCCGTCCGGTCCTTCGTTCCCGACCTGCTCAGGATCGAAGCTTTTCACCCGCTCGGCCTTGTCATTACCGCGCACGGCCAAACGCATGATTTCGTCTCCCGCTATTTCGTTCCCGGAGCCGGCATCCCCGAGGATCCGGTGACCGGCTCAATTCATGCGACGCTGGTGCCGTACTGGGCTGAAAAACTCGGCAAGACCCACCTGTCGGCCTTCCAGTGCTCACAGCGTGGCGGGCATCTCTTGTGTGACCTGGCCGACGATCGCGTGCTGATCCTGGGTCGCGCCAAGACCTTCATGAAGGCGGAAATCTATCTTCCGGAATGAACGGCGGGCCGGATTGAACAACGGGCGCAGGCTGATCAGGCCGCAGGACCGCTCGCGGCAAAGCTTGGACGGGCAGCGATCCGGTCCCACCACGCCTGGATCTCGGGGAACTCCGCGAGCAGCTTTTGCCCCTCGGCGACCTTGACGAAATAGCCGATGATCGGCGCCGCATGCAGATCGGCCAGCGTCAGCTGGTCGCCAAGCAACCATGGACCCGGCGCTTTCAGTGAGGAGAGCGTCTGAAGCGCCTGCTCGCCTGCGAAAGCCCTTTGGCGATCAGTGCCTCGTCGGGCGCCTCCTTCTCCAACCGTTCGACGGCGACATCCCAGACCATCGACCGATAGGCATAGGCGTCGAGCATGCCGATGAACTGGTTCATCCGCGCATGGCCGCGCGGATCCTTCGGCTGCAGCGCCGGCCCGTCAAAGGCTTCGTCGACATAGCCTGCAATCGCGCTCGTCTCGAAAAGGCGAAACCCGTCATGCTCGAAGGCCGGAATGCGGCCGAACGGGTGATGTTCGAAATACCAGGCGGGAATGCCCTCGGCGGCAAAGACATCGACCGGCACAAGCCCGTAGTCGATGCCTTTCTCCTCGAGCACGAGCCTCACGATGCGCACATAGACGCTGTAGTCCGCGCCGTAGACGACGGGCTTGCCCATATACCCCTCCCGGGTCTTGCCTGGTCAGGCCATCGCCTTCTGCAGGTTCTCGTCGATCTTGTCGAGGAAGCCGGTGGTCGAGAGCCAGGGCTGGTCGGGGCCGATCAGCAGCGACAGGTCCTTGGTCATGAAACCGCTCTCGACCGTCTGGATGCAGACCTTTTCCAGTGTCTCGGCAAAGCGCTTCAGTTCGGCATTGTCGTCGAGCTTGGCGCGGTGCGCGAGGCCGCGCGTCCAGGCAAAGATCGAGGCGATTGAATTGGTCGAGGTCTCCTCGCCCTTCTGGTGTTGCCGGTAGTGGCGGGTGACGGTGCCGTGCGCGGCTTCGGCTTCCACCGTCTTGCCATCCGGTGTCATCAGCACCGAGGTCATCAGGCCGAGCGAACCGAACCCTTGCGCAACGGTATCGGACTGGACGTCGCCGTCATAGTTCTTGCAGGCCCAGACATAGCCGCCGGACCATTTCAGGCTGGACGCCACCATGTCGTCGATCAGCCGGTGCTCGTACCACAGCTTCTTCGACTTGAACTCGGCCTCGAACTCGGCCTCGTAGACTTCCTGGAAGATGTCCTTGAAGCGCCCGTCATAGGCCTTGAGGATGGTGTTCTTGGTCGAGAGATAGACCGGATAGTTGCGCAGCAGGCCGTAGTTCAGCGAAGCACGGGCGAATTCGCGGATGGAATCGTCGAGATTGTACATGGCCATGGCGACGCCGGCGCCCGGCGCATCGTAGACATCGTGCTCGATGACCTTGCCGTCCTCGCCGACGAACTTGATCGTCAGCTTGCCCTTGCCGGGAAAGCGGAAATCGGTGGCGCGGTACTGGTCGCCGAAGGCGTGACGGCCGACGATGATAGGCTTGGTCCAGCCCGGCACCAGGCGCGGCACGTTCTTCATGATGATCGGCTCGCGGAAGATGGTGCCGCCGAGGATGTTGCGGATGGTGCCGTTCGGCGACTTCCACATCTTCTTCAGCTTGAATTCCTCGACGCGCTGCTCGTCGGGCGTGATCGTCGCGCATTTCACGCCGACGCCGTATTTCTTGATGGCGTTGGCCGAATCGATGGTCACCTGGTCGTTGGTGGCGTCACGGTGCTCGATGCCGAGGTCGTAATATTCAAGCTTGAGGTCGAGATAAGGGTGGATCAGCTTGTCCTTGATGAACTGCCAGATGATGCGGGTCATCTCGTCGCCGTCGAGTTCGACGACCGGGTTCGCCACCTTGATCTTCGCCATGGAAAGAATGCCTCGTTCAACAGTTGGGTGATGGCGGGGCAGACCTCGCCAGAGCAGGGACTTCGCCTATAGCAAAGCGATCAGAGCGGTGCAAACCGGGACGACGCAGACGCAGGCTGCTGCCGGAGCAATTCCAGGAAAAGTGCGAAGCGGTTTTCTCGGGAAAAGCGCATGGCGCTTTTCCTCAGGGAATTGCGACAAAAACAAGAAAGATAGAGCGGTACGGCGTTTCCGTGAAACGGTGAACCGATCTGGCAATCGAGAACAAAAAAAGGCGATGCCGCGCTGCCCCTGATGGGCAACCGGCATCGCCTTGTTTCATGCTGCCGCGGAAGCGGCGGTCGCTTATTGCAAAGGCGCACCGCCGGGGCCCGGGAAGGCGGTGAGCGGTGTGCCGTCGGCTACGTTGCCGGAGATCATGTTGTTCTTGAACGACTGCACGGCGCCGCTCCCGGTATTGCTGACCCCGGTGACATTGCCGAATATCGTCGATGCGCCGAGAAAAGCGATGGCGCTTCCGTTGCCGCTGGCAGCGGCACCGTTCGCGTTGACACCGCTGCCGGCATTGCCGCTGATCGTGTTACCCGTAATCGTCGCACGCACCGGCGATGCAGCGGCGACGGATTTGATCGCCACGCCGTTGCCGGTGTTGCCGCTGATCAGGCTGTTGGTCAGCGTCAGGTTCATGGCAACGGTATTGCCGGTGCCGTCGACAAGAATGCCGCTGGCGCTGTTGGTGATTTCCACCCTCGAAAGGATGGCGTTGATACCAGCAGCCACGGACGATTTGATGAGAACGCCTTCAGCGCCTGACTCGGCTATGCGCGTGTTGCTTATGTAGAGTTCGCTGTTGGCGTTGGCGGCGAATTCGACGCCGTTGCCGCCCATCCGCTCTATGTTGCAGTCCTCGATATGCAGTTGACCCTGGCCAACCATCCGCACGCCGTCGAGGCCATTGCCTATACCGTCTATGTCGATACCGCGAAGATGCACCACCGAGCCGACCGGCGTGTTGACGATGATGCCGTTCACGAGGGACGCGAGCACGCCAGCTTCAGTGTTTCTGCAGTCGATGGTGATGGATTTGGTGATGGTGACCGCGCCAAAGCCGCCCGGGTCGATGCAGTTGATCTCGCCGGCCGTAGCCGTCTTCGAGATGGCACCGGCAAAAGTCTTGCACGGTGCGGTTCGGCTGCACGGATTGGCGTCGTCACCAACGCCGGAAACCCACGTCCGCGTCGCTTGCGCGGAAGCTGGCGCAATCAGGAAGGCTGACGCCAGAGCCAACACAGCGAGTGAAAGGAAAAACCGTAAGATTTTCAATTGCCCCTCCTAGATTTGGCCAACGCCTCGTCGGCCATGGAAACCGGTGTCGATATGCTTGGGGCATAAATAAACGACGGGAGCGTGCAGGACACACTCCATCTTCGAAATACCAACCGTCGATACACTTTGAAAACCCAAGCGGTCGGGAGATTACCTTTTTCTAATTTGATTCTCCAGTGACGCGACGCGTCATCGTAAATAAATATACATTCGGATCGTTGATGATTTTTACAAATGGAAAATATCGCCGATGCCGGCACCGAGCACAGGGCGGGTCCATTTGTCGACGGCTTGGGCCGCCATGGTCGAGCGGTGCAACCGGGCAGCGGAAGACGCAGGCTCCTGCTATGGCAGTCGGGAACAAAGAGGCAATGCCGCCTATCCCTTGAGGGCAGCCGGCATCGCCTTTGTTCACGCTACCGCGCAGGCTGTCGTCGCTTATTGCAGCGGCGTACCGCCAGGGCCCGGGAAGGCGGTGAGCGGTGTGCCGTCGGTTACGTTGCCGGCGATCATGTTGTTCTTGAACGACTGGACGGCGCCGCTCCCGGTATTGCTGACCCCGGTGACATTGCCGAAGATCGTCGATCCGCCGAGAAAGGCGATGGCGCTTCCGTTGCCGCTGGCAGCCGCACCGTTGGCGTTGACGCCGGCGCCGGCATTGGCGCTGATCGTGTTGCCGGTAATCGTCGCGCGCACCGGCGATGCCGCTGCGACGGATTTGACCACCACGCCGTTGCCGGTGTTGCCGCTGATCAGGCTGTTGGTCAGCGTCAGGTTCATGGCCACGGTGTTGCCCGTGCCGTCGATAAGAATGCCGCTGCCGCTGTTGGTGATTTCCACCTTCGAAAGGATGGCGTTGATACCAGCAGCCACGGACGATTTGATAAGAACACCTTCGGCGCCTGCCTCAGCTATCCGCGTGTTGCTTATGTAGAGTTCGCTGTTGGCGTTGGCGGCGAATTCGACGCCGTTGCTGGTCACCCGCTCTATGTTGCAGTCCTCGATATGCAGTTGACCTTGACCAAGCATACGCACGGCGTCGGCGCCTGTGCCTACACCGTCTAGATCGAGGCCGCGGAGATGCACTATCGAGCCTGCGGGCGTGTTGACGATGATGCCGTTCGTGCCGAGCGTAAAAAGCACACCGGCTTCAGTATTTCTGCAGTCGATGGTGAGGGATTTGGTGATGGTGACCGCGCCAAAGCCGCCCGGATCGAGACAGTTGATCTCGCCGGCCGTCGCTGTCTTCGAGATGGCACCGGCAAACGTCTTGCAAGGTGCCGTTCGGCTGCACGGATCGGCGTCGTTGCCAACGCCGGAAACCCACGTCCGTGTCGCCTGCGCGGAAGCTGGCGCAATCAGGAAGACTGACGCTGCAAGCAACACGGCGAGTGAAAGGAAAAACCGTACGATTTTCATTTGCCCCTCCTAGATTTGGCCAACGCCTGCGTTGGCCGTTGAAATCCGTGATGAAATGCTTGGGGGGCATAAATAGATGACGAGAGTGTGCAAGACACGCTCCGTCTTCTCAATACCATTCGTCAATACACGCTGGACCCAAGCGGGCGGGAGATTACCTTTTTCTAGTTTGATTTTCCACCGACGAGATGCGTCATCGTAAATAAATATGCATTCGGTTCGTAGATGATTTCTAAAAATGGAAAATATCGTCAATAGCAACAGTGAGCACCGGCCGGTCCATTTGCCGGCGGTTTGAGGCGCCCAGTCGAGCCATCACGCAACAGCGAGGTCGGATGTCTTCTTGGTTGAGTGCACGAGTGCGATGCCGCATCCCGCCAATCTCCCGAGGGGACGGCACAAGGCTATTTGTCGGCCAAGTGGCGGATAACTCTTCAAAAAGCCGCATCGATATGGCACGACGCGGAGACTTCGTGGCGCATTCACCTGGAAAACATGACCGGAACGGACTTTCAGCACGGCCTCACGACCGCTGGCCCGGCGATCATCCTCGTCGAGCCGCAGCTCGGTGAGAACATCGGCATGGTGGCTCGTGCCATGGCCAATTTCGGCCTGTCGGAACTGCGCCTGGTCAACCCTCGCGACGGTTGGCCGAGCGAGAAGGCGCGCGCGGCCGCCAGCCGCGCCGACCATGTCATCGACGCAGTCAAGGTGTTCGACGACCTGGCCTCGGCGCTCGCCGACCTGAACTTTGTTTTCGCAACCACGGCCAGGCAGCGCGACGGCTTCAAATCCGTGCGCGGCCCGGTGGAAGCGGGCAGGGTGCTCCGGACCCGTCACGCGATGGGGCAGCGCACCGGCATCCTGTTCGGTCGCGAGCGCTTCGGCCTCTACAATGACGAGGTCGGCCTTGCCGACGAGATCGTCACCTTCCCCGTCGATCCCGATTTCTCCTCGCTCAACATCGCCCAGGCGGCCTTGCTGATGTCCTACGAGTGGATGAAGTCCGGGCTGGAAGACGAGACCAAAACCAATTTTTCCGGTCCGGACATGAAGCCGGCAAGCAAGGAAGAGCTGCACGGCCTGTTTGCCTATCTCGAAGGCGCATTGGAAGCGCGCGGCTATTTCCGCCCCGCACCGAAGAAGCCGAAGATGGTCGACAACCTGCGCGCCGTGCTGACGCGTGCCGGTTTCGCCGAGCCGGAGCTGAAGGTGCTGCGCGGCATCATTTCGTCGCTGGACAGGTTTTCACCGGCGATGCCGCGTGGCGAGGGTTCCCCGGGCGACGATCCAAGACGATTGCCGGCGGCCGTGGCGCGCGCCCGCAAGGCGGAAGGCGATCGCCTGGCAGGCAAGGCAGACGGCACCGGCAAGGACGACGACATGCCGCCGCTCGGCGGAAAGGGAACCGACAATGACTGAGCGGCCGATCCTGATGTTCGATTCCGGCATCGGCGGCCTCACCGTGCTGCGCGAGGCGCGCGTGCTGATGCCCGACCGCCGCTTTGTCTATGTCGCCGACGATGCCGCCTTCCCCTATGGCGCCTGGGAGGAGCCGGCCCTCAACGCCCATATCCTTGGCCTGTTCGGCGCGCTGCTGGAAAAATTCCAGCCCGAGATTTCGGTCATCCCCTGCAACACCGCATCGACACTGGTGATCGACGCGTTGCGCGAGAAATTTCCCGGTCACCCTTTTGTCGGCACGGTGCCGGCGATCAAGCCGGCCGCCGAGCGCACGCGCTCAGGCCTCGTCTCGGTGCTGGCGACACCAGGCACGGTCAAGCGTCAATACACGCGCGACCTGATCAGCAAATGGGCGCAGAAATGCCATGTGCGGCTTGTCGGCTCGGACCGGCTGGCGCCGCTGGCGGAAATCTACATGCGCGAGGGGTTCGTCGACGAGGAGATCGTCCGCCAGGAGATCGCGCCCTGCTTCGTCGAGAAGGACGGCGCCCGCACCGACATCGTCGTGCTCGGCTGCACGCACTATCCGTTCCTGGCCAATCGCATGCGCAAGACCGCGCCCTGGCCGGTCGACTGGATCGATCCGGCCGAAGCGATCGCCCGCCGCGCCATGTCGCTGCTGGCGCCGGTCGACGGGCCATTGCCGGTGGGTGAGCCTGACATTGCGGTCTTCACCTCCGGCAAGGCGGATTTCGCCACCAGCCGGCTGATGCAGGGGTTCGGGCTGGTCGTGAGCCAGATGGCGGCGGAAACGTCTCCCACTTAAACAGGTTCGAAGACGATGCTGCGTTGATCTGGATCGGCCAAGACCAGCCTTAGCGTCAGATCGTCGCCCTGTCTAAGCCCGGAGGCCTTTACGTTGGCAACGACAGGCATGTCGGCAAGCTGAACGCGCACGCCATGGTCGACGACGTCGGTGACAGCAGCTTTGAACGTCTCGCCCTCGCGTCCCTTCAGCATCACCGCCTCGGCAAGGTCGATAGCCGCGTGGTTGATCTGCGAGGCGTGGCTATCCGCACGCCCCATTACCTGCGGCAATCTGGCGAACGCGTCGGTGACAGCCTGGGACACCGGCTGGCCATTGGCGATGGCCAGCGCGCAGCGCACGACGTAGCGATCGGCCAGTCGCCTGAGTGGCGCCGTTGCATGGGCATAGGTCGCTGCCATCGCCTCATGCCAGGGCACAACACCTTCCTTATAGGGTTGGTAGGATGCGCCGGCGCTTGCATGGCGGATTTCCAGCATCAGCGCCGCCTGTTGCGGATCGGTCGGCTCAAGGGTTCGCTGATAGTCACGCAAACTTGTGGAGGCCGGCCAAGACAGCCCGAGAGCCTGTGCCGCTCTGCGCAGTCTTTGCACCCTGAAAGCATCTGGCTCCGACATCACCCGAAATAACCCGGTATGGTGCGCAAACATGGCGTCGGCAATCGCCATGTTTGCAGCCAGCGAAAGCGCGGCGTTGTCTTGCTCGGATTGCAGCAGCGGTCTGAACGAAAGCCGGAATGTACCATCGGCGAGCCTTTCAACCTCCTGCTCGGGTGGGTCGACGCGCGAAGCGCCACGACGCTCTTCGTTCATTGCCATGCGTCGCGCCATTTCGGCGAAGCCGGCCGGAACGTCTGAGGGCTTCACACTGTCATAGGCGAGCTTCGCGCGGCTTTGAATGATTGCCCGCTCCGCGCCGTCCAACTTCGTCGCACCGTCGTGCGCAACCCGGACCGTGAAGACAACCGCCGGCCGCGATCCATCCGGCAGCAGGCTCGCTGCACCCTCGGCAATTACCGGCGGGTAGAGCCCGGCCTTGCCGTCCGGCAAGTAAAGTGTCTCGCCCCGCGTCCAGGCTTCGAGATCGATCGCGTCACCGTCCTCGACGAACCAGGCTACGTCGGCAATGGCGTAATGCAGCAGAAGATCGCCGCCGCTCGCCTCGATTGAGAACGCCTGATCAAGATCGGTGGAGCTCGCCGGATCGAGCGTGACGAAGGGCATCGCTGTTCGATCGGCATGCTGGTTGGGCACACGTTTGGCCGCCGCCTCCGCGGCAGCCACGACGACTACCGGAAATCTATCTGGCACGTGGAATTCGGTGCGGATTTTCGCCAGGCCAGTGGAGAGAGCTTGTGAGGGATCGGTCAGAGATTTCATCCAGCCGTCCTACACTGGGGTTCCATACACGGGAAGGCTGCCAACGAGAATCGCCAAGCCTGAATACGTGGCGAACTGGCACCAGCGGGCCGGGAACCGAGCCACCGGGACTGGAACCGTCACCAAACCAGGGCGTTTCTTCTGAAAGCAACGGAGAAACAGCCATGCCAGCCACCTCGAAAGCCCAGCAGAAAGCTGCCGGCGCCGCTTTGTCGGCCAAGCGCGGCGAGACCAAGAAGAGCGAGCTCAAAGGCGCTTCGAAGGGAATGTATGAATCGATGAGCGAAAAGCAGCTCGAGGAGTTCGCCGAGACGAAGCGCAAGGGACTGCCGGAAAAGAAGTCGGACAGCTGACCCTGGTCGCGTGTCGTCTGGAAGCTGCACCAAAGTGCACTGCATCTACGCAGGAAAACGGGTATCTCGTCGCCAGGCCCTATGCCAGTCACAAGCTTGACACCGGTTGAATCTCGGTTTAACCAGCCGTCACAACCACCGGGCAGCGATGTCCGGTGTTTGTTTTGTATGCGCAGGATCAGGATGCCTAGTCGTTTCCGATCTTGTTTGAAATGACGTGTCCCGTGGGTTTTCCGCCGCGTTGCGTGGGAAAACCCTGTCAGGTCTCGAAAACGGAGGCCAGAGGAGGGCGCGTTTCCTTCACCCGGACCATGAGGTTCCGGGTGTGTTGTTTTGAAAAGGGAATGCGATGAGCAAGCGCGAATCCGCGAAGTACAAGATCGACCGCCGTCTCGGCGAAAATATCTGGGGCCGCCCGAAGTCCCCGGTCAACAAGCGTGAATACGGTCCCGGCCAGCATGGTCAGCGCCGCAAGGGCAAGCTTTCCGATTTCGGCCTGCAGCTGCGCGCCAAGCAGAAGCTGAAGGGTCACTATGGCGACGTTTCGGAAAAGCAGTTCCGCAAGGTCTATGAAGAGGCCGATCGTCGCAAGGGCGACACCTCCGAGAACCTGATCGGCCTGCTCGAGTCGCGTCTCGACGCGGTCGTCTACCGCGCCAAGTTCGTGCCGACCATTTTCGCCGCCCGTCAGTTCGTCAACCACGGCCACGTCAACGTCAACGGCAAGCGCGTCAACATCGGCTCGTACCGCTGCAAGCCGGGCGACGTCGTCGAAGTCCGCGAAAAGTCGAAGCAGCTGGTCATCGTTCTGGAATCGGTGGGCTTGGCCGAACGCGACGTGCCGGACTACATCGAAGCCGATCACAACAAGATGGTCGCGACCTTCTCGCGCATTCCCGGCCTGGCTGACGTTCCGTTCGCCGTGCAGATGGAACCGAACCTCGTCGTCGAGTTCTATTCGCGCTAAGCGACGAATTCTATTCGCGCTAAGCGAACGCATTTTGCGACACCATCCAAAGGCCGCCCATCGAGGCGGCCTTTTCTTTGTCTGCCATGTCCGCTAATCCGGGCGCTCCAAACAAAGTGATAGAGGGGTTGGAGTTTCCTTGAAACGATGACCGGTCCACTGAAAGCGACATGCTATGAACATGCTGCCAGACGTCGAAACGCTTGAACCGATTGCCGACGGCGAAGGCGGCTTCCATCCGCTGTTTGCCGATGTGCCGTCCTCGGTCGAGTTCAACAAATTGCGCAAGCGGCTGCTGCGTCTCACCCGTCAGGCGATCGAGGATTTCTCGATGGTCAAGCCCGGCCAGCGCTGGCTCGTAGCGCTGTCGGGCGGCAAGGATTCCTACGGGCTGCTCGCCGTGCTGCTCGACCTCAAATGGCGCGGGCTGTTGCCTGTCGATCTGCTGGCCTGCAACCTGGACCAGGGCCAGCCGAATTTCCCCAAACACATCCTGCCGGACTATCTCGACAGCCACGCCATACCGCACCGGATCGAGTATCAGGACACCTATTCCGTCGTCACCGACAAGCTGCCCGAGGGCAGCACCTATTGCTCGCTCTGCTCGCGTCTCCGGCGCGGCCATCTCTATCGCATCGCGCGGGAAGAGGGATGCTCGGCGCTGGTGCTCGGCCACCATCGCGAGGACATTCTGGAGACGTTCTTCATGAACCTGTTCCATGGCGGCCGTCTTGCCGCCATGCCGCCGAAACTGCTCAACGACGAGGGCGACGTCATGGTGCTGCGGCCGCTGAGCTATTGCGCCGAAACCGACCTTGAGAAGTTCGCCGCGGCAATGCGGTTCCCGATCATTCCCTGCGATCTCTGCGGCAGTCAGGAAGGCCTGCAGCGCAACGCCATGAAGGCGATGCTCGAGGATATCGAAAAGCGCATGCCCGGCCGCAAGGACACCATGATCCGCGCGCTGTCCAACACCAGGCCGTCACATCTGCTCGACAGAAAACTGTTCGACTTCGCCGCTCTCAACGACACCCTCACCACCAGGCAAGATGTTTCCAATGACATTTGACGACACCGCGATCGACTGGCTGGCCGGCGTTCTGGCCGAGGCGGCAGAGGTCGAGATCATGCCGCGCTTTCGCAGGTTGGGCGACGGCGACGTCCGGCAGAAGACCTCGGCCGCCGACCTGGTGACCGAGGCCGACGTCAATGCCGAGCGCCTCATCACCGCCAAGCTGCGCAAGCGCTATCCCTCGGCGATGGTGGTCGGCGAGGAAGCCTGTTCCGACAATCCGGCGCTGCTTGATGGCCTGGGCGATGCCGATCTTGCTTTCGTCATCGACCCGGTGGACGGCACCTTCAATTTCGCGTCCGGCGTGCCGCTGTTCGGCGTCATGCTGGCGGTGGTGGTCAAGGGCGAGACGGTTGCCGGCATCATCCACGATCCGGTCGGCAAGGACTGGCTGATCGGCGCCAAGGGCGCCGGCAGCCATATCCGCCATGCGCATGGTAGCCTTGAGAAGGTGCATGTCGCGGCGCCCGCGCCGATCTCGGAAATGACCGGCTCTGTCTCCTGGCAATACATGCCCGAACCGGAGCGGTCGCGGCTGGCGCGCAACCAGACCAAGATCCTGTCGCAATTCGCCTATCGCTGTGCGGCACACGAATATCGCCTGTTGGCCAGCGGCCATGCCCATTTCGTCGTCTACAACAAGCTGATGCCGTGGGATCATCTGGCCGGTGTGCTGATCCATGTCGAGGCCGGCGGCCACGCCGCGCGTTTCGACGGCAGCGCCTATCTGCCGTCGCATGTTGGCGGTGGCCTGCTTGTCGCTCCGGATAGGGAAAGCTGGCAGGTCCTGCGTCACGAACTCTGGGCTGAGTAGCCGCACCGCTCCCGTGCAGGGTCGCCTCAAACCGGCGGGTTGTGTGGCTGAAACATCTTGCCGCGTTCGGCGATCAGGATCATCAGAAGCGCTGCCACCGACACGCTGCAGAAGCCGGCGGCCAATGGCGTTACAGTGCCGTTGAAGGCTTGGCCGATCAGCGTGCCGAGAATGCCGCCGAGAAAGGTCTGCATGAAGCCCAGTATGGATGACGCCGTGCCGGCCAGTTGGCCGAGCGGCTCCATCGCCAGCGCATTGAAATTCGCGCCGAGTGCACCGAACGGAAGCATGGCACTGGCAAAAAGGGTGATGAACAGCCAGAGCGGCATCTTCATTTCCAGGGAAACCACCAGCCAGACCAGGCTGATGGTCAAAAACAGCAGGAGAGCGCTCTGCGACAGTCGGCGCATGCCGATGCGGCCGACAAGGCGTGAGTTCAAATAGTTGGAAAAAGCGAGCACGCCGGCGACACCGGCGAAGATCACCGGGAACATCTCGCCGACATTGAAGACGTCGACATAAATCTGCTGCGCCGAAGCGATGAAGCCGAACATGGCGCCGACGATGAAAGTGCTGGCGAAGGCGTAGCAGAGCGCCATTCGGTTGGTCAGCACGATGCGGAACCCGCCAACGACGGATGAAACCGTCAGCGGCCTGCGATACTCCGGATGCAGCGTCTCGGGCAGGCGCAGCAGCGCCCACGCGGACACGATCATGGCGCCGACAGCCATGGTGACGAAGATCCAATGCCAGGTTGCAAACAGCATGATGAACTGGCCGATCCCCGGCGCGATGACTGGTATGGCCATGAACACCATGAAGATCAGCGACATCACCTCGGCCATGCGACGGCCGTCGAACGTATCGCGCACGATCGAGATGGCGATGACGCGTGTGGCGGCAGCGCCAATGCCTTGTACGGCGCGGCACAGCAGAAGTGTTTCAAAGCTTGGCGCAACAGCGGCCGCCGCAGCCGCGGCGACATAGATCACCAGCCCGGCAACCAGCGGCGCGCGACGTCCGAAACGATCCGAGAGCGGACCGAAAAAGAGCTGGCCGCCGCCGAAGCCCAGAATATAGGCTGTTATGACATATTGCCGGTGGTTTTCGTTCTCGACGCCCAGCGAGGCGCCGATCTGCTGCAGGGCCGGCAGCATGATGTCGATGGCCAGCGAGTTCAGCGCCATCAGCGCTGCGCACAGCGCGATGAACTCCCAGCGCGGAATGGGCAGTTTGCTTGCCGATTGCGGCGCTGCTGTTGGCTGGTCCACGGCAAGTCCGATCTCTCAAACGAAAACGCGCCGGCGGGCCGGCGCATTGGCTCGTCTTGCTCCCGGTATCCGAGACAAAAAATTGCCGAGGTGGGGCTGCCCGGGCGCCTGGTACATGAACCGAAAATCGACGTCGATTTTCAGTTCATGCAAAAACAGAAATCAGGCGGCGCCTTTGACGCCGACGCCCTTCTCGACGAGGAACGTCTGCAGTTCGCCTGCCTGGAACATCTCGCGGATGATGTCGCAGCCGCCAACGAATTCACCCTTGACATAAAGCTGTGGGATAGTCGGCCAGTTGGAATATTCCTTGATGCCCTGGCGCAGCTCGGCCGAGGTCAGCACGTCCACGCCTTTGTAGTCGGCGCCGATATAGTCGAGGATCTGGACGACCTGGCCGGAAAATCCGCACTGCGGAAAGCCGGGCGTGCCCTTCATGAAAAGGACGACGTCGTTGCCCTTCACTTCATTGTCGATGTAGTCGTTGATGCCGCTCATAAAATATCCTTTCCCGCCTGTGGGAGTCAGGCTCGAAACATACCTTTCAAATAAACCCAACGATTGCTCGAAACAAGACGTTAGCCGTGCCGTAGCTGAAATGGCGCAAAGGATGGGCCGTTTTGGGCCAAGCGGTCTTCGCTGCTGCTGGTCAAGCGGTCTTGTTCTGGTGCGGATTAGTCGGGAACGCTGGTCTGCAGCGCCAGAGCGTGCAGCACGCCGCCCATATTGCCCTTCAGCGCGTCATAGACCATCTGGTGCTGCTGGACGCGGCTCTTGCCGCGAAAGCTCTCGGCCACCACCTCGGCCGCGTAGTGGTCGCCATCACCGGCCAGATCGCGGATCGTCACCTTGGCGTCCGGAATGCCGTCCTTGATCAGTTTTTCGATGTCGTGGGCATCCATTGCCATGGCAAAATCCTGTTTCGAGCGGCCGGCGGCCGGCCATAAGTTAAGAGTCGGGTGAGCCTAAAGCCTTTCTGGTCCGGATTGAAGCCGTTCAGACCTTGCCACCGGCAAGAAGGTTCTGGGGCCTCAGAAGCAGACCTAGGCTGGCGGGCTTGCTTGGTCCTCGGCAGCATCCTCGCGCGTCGAAAAGGCGCGACCAAGGCTGAAGGCCAGGACATAGAGCGGAGCATTGAGAATCAGGCTGACGATGGGGAGATAGCTCGTCATTTGCCAGGCGGGCGAGAAGAATGGCTGGCCGTAGCCATCGCAGACAAGCGAGGAGCCATATTCCCACAACGCTCCAACGATCATCGCCGCGGCGAAAAGCTTGATGCAGGTGACAATATGCCTTGCGCGTGCCGGATCCGGCACAAGGCGGCCCCACAACACCAGGCAAACGATCGGAACCGCGTAGATGAAGTTCTGGACGACAAGCATCGGAATGGTGCCGTTGGCCGCGGCGAGGAACTCGGCACGTGTTTCCAGCCGCGCGCAAACCTCGCTCGAGGTCGTTGACAACAGGAACAGGACGAACGGCCCGAGGAACCAGAAGAAGAACAGCGACGGCCAGAAAACGACTGCAAGCAGTGCCCGGGCAGCCAGGTTCCTGTGATTGAGCATGATCTTTTCCGAAAACCGGTTACCACTTTTCGGGATCATGCTCTGGTCAACTGGCCTGATCCATGAAGCGGGGGAACCAGCCTTCGTGCGCAGCGCTCAGTTCGCCGACCGGAATCGCCCGCGCCTCGCCAAGCTTCAGCGCGCTGCCGCCGGTCGAACCGATCCACGGCGCGAAGATGCCGAGTTCGCCTTGCTGCTTGCGAATGGCGTCCCATTCATCGCTATCCGGATCGATCGACAGCGTCAGGAGATAGCGGCCCTGGTCCTCGCCGAACCAGACCGGGATCGGGTCGGTGCCGACAAGCCCGGGAACCGTGGCGCCGATGCCCGACGCCATCGCCATCTCGGCCAGCGCCACGGCGATGCCACCGTCGGAAACGTCGTGCGCCGCCGTGACGATGCCGGATGCAATCAGAGCGCGCACATGGTCGCCGACGCGCTTTTCATGCTCGAGATCGACCGGCGGCGGCGGACCGTCGCTGCGCCCATGGATGTCGCGCATATAGACCGACTGGCCGAGATGCGTTCCCCAGGAAGCGGGCGCGCCGACCAGCAGGATCATCTGGCCCTGCGCCGCAAAACCGGTGCGCACCATCTTCGACCAGTCGGCGATCAGGCCGACACCGCCGATGGTCGGCGTCGGCAGGATGCCCTGGCCGTTGGTCTCGTTGTAGAGCGAGACGTTGCCTGAGACGATCGGGAAGCCGAGCGCGCGGCAGGCGTCGCCGATGCCTTTCACCGCGCCGACCAGCTGGCCCATGATCTCAGGCCGTTCCGGGTTGCCGAAATTGAGATTGTCTGTGGCCGCCAGCGGCAGCGCGCCGGTGGCGGTCAGGTTACGCCAGCACTCGGCCACCGCCTGCTTGCCACCCTCATAGGGGTCGGCCTCGCAATAGCGCGGCGTCACGTCGGAGGAGAAGGCGAGCGCCTTGGTGGCATGGCCGTCGACGCGCACCACGCCGGCGTCGCCGCCGGGAAGCTGCAGCGAATTGCCCTGGATCAGGGTGTCGTACTGTTCCCACACCCAGCGGCGCGACGACAGGTCCGGTCCGCCGAGCAGCTTCAAAAGCGCCTCCGCGACATCGGCCTGGGGAACGTCATTGGCGGCTAGCGGCGCAGGCTTCTTTGGTTCGACCCAGGGACGATCATACTCCGGTGCCTTGTCGCCGAGATCCTTGATCGGCAGGTCGGCGACCTCGTCGCCCTGGTGCAGCACGCGAAAACGCAGATCGTCGGTGGTCTTGCCGACGATGGCGAAGTCGAGGCCCCATTTGTGGAAGATTGCCTCGGCTTCCTTTTCCTTTTCGGGGCGCAGCACCATCAGCATGCGCTCCTGGCTTTCCGACAGCATCATCTCATAGGCGCTCATGCGCTCTTCGCGCACCGGCACCTTGTCGAGATCGAGCTCGATACCGAGATCGCCCTTGGCGCCCATCTCGACCGCCGAGCAGGTGAGGCCGGCCGCACCCATGTCCTGGATGGCGATGACCGCGCCTGAGGCCATCAGTTCGAGGCAGGCTTCCAGCAGGCACTTTTCGGTGAAGGGGTCGCCGACCTGCACGGTCGGGCGCTTCTCGTCGATCTTGTCGTCGAATTCGGCCGACGCCATGGTGGCGCCGCCGACGCCGTCGCGGCCGGTCTTGGCGCCGAGATAGACGACCGGCAGGCCGACGCCCTTGGCTTCCGACAGGAAGATGGCGTCTGTCTTGGCTATGCCGGCCGCAAAGGCGTTGACCAGGATGTTGCCGTTGTAGCGGGCGTCGAAATTGACCTCGCCGCCCACCGTCGGCACGCCGAAGGCATTGCCGTAGCCGCCGACACCGGAAACCACGCCAGAGACCAGGTGCCTGGTCTTGGGGTGGTCGGGCGCGCCGAAGCGCAGCGCATTCATCGCCGCGACCGGCCGGGCGCCCATGGTGAAGACGTCGCGCAAGATGCCGCCGACGCCGGTCGCCGCACCCTGGTAGGGCTCGATGAAGGAGGGGTGGTTGTGGCTCTCCATCTTGAAGACGACGCAGTCGCCGTCACCGATGTCGACCACGCCGGCATTCTCGCCTGGACCCTGGATGACTTGCGGGCCAGTGGTCGGCAAGGTGCGCAGCCATTTCTTCGAGGATTTGTACGAACAGTGCTCGTTCCACATCGCCGAGAAGATGCCAAGTTCGGTGAAGGTCGGCTCACGGCCGACGAGGTCGAGGATGCGCTGGTACTCGTCGGGCTTCAGCCCATGCGCGGCGATGAGCTCGGGGGTGATCGGCACGGAATTGGAAATGGTCATGGGCGGCGGTTTGTATCCGGAGCGTTGGGATTTGAGTCCCGTCTTATCGCAAGCCTTGCGGCCGATACACCCCATGAATCGACGAAAAACGCGCGAAAGCCGGACAAAGCCGCAGGCCGATCCCGAGCAGGCCGCGATCCCTCGCGACAAGACGCCTGATGGCTCAGGAGAAGCTGTCGTAGCCGGCGCGGCCCTCATCCAGCAGGCGCCTGATGACCGCGACGCCTTCGGCAATGTCCTTGCGCTGCCTCGGCTGTGAAACGCCGAAGCGGACGCCGTGGAAGACCTGCTCGGAGCGGCCGGCCTTGAATTCGTCCTCGTCGTCGATCAGCACGCCATGTTCGAGACAAGCGTTCTTGAAGGTGCCGGAAAGCCAGGGGTCGGGCAGGGTCAGCCAGACAAAGGGAACCTTTTCGTGTGATTTGAACGCGAATCCGGCCAGCGTCTCGCGCACGATGGCAATCCGGGCGCCGATTTCGGTGATACTGCGTTTGCGTATCTCGTCTGCCTGGCCGGACAGCACCAGCCTTGTATTCACCTCCGCCAGCAGGAAAGGCATGCCGCCGGTCATCATCTTGTGGGCGACGCGGATGCGATGGCGATAGGCGGGCGGGCAGGACAGCCAGCCGCCGCGCACACCCGCCGCGACCGATTTCGACAGGCCTCCGGCGACAATGGTGCGTTCGGGCGCGTATTCGGCCAGCAGCGGCGTCGGATCATCAGTCAGGTTGCCGTAGAGATCGTCCTCGATGAGAACGACATTGTATTCGCGTGCGACACGCGCGATCGCCTCGCGGCGCGCCGCCGACAACGTCACCAGGGTGGGATTCTGCGCCGTCGGCATCAGGAAGATCATTCGGGGATGCTTTTGCGCGCAGACGCGCTCGAAATCGGCCGGGTCGATGCCCTGGTCGTCCGACGCCACCAGCGCGGTGCGCCGACCGATCAGACCGGCGCTGCGGGAAATCTGCGAGTAGGTGAGGTGCTCGAAGGCGACATAATCGCCGGGCGTTGTCAGCGCTGCGATCGCCGCCATCACAGCGGCATGTGTGCCCAGCGTTGGAACGATGGCGTCGGCGTTCGGGCGAAACGAATTGCGCGACAGCCAGCGGGCGCCGGCTTCGTACCAGCGGTCCGGAAAATCCCGCGTGTAGCTTGAAATCTCATGCGGATAATCCTGCGCCGCGCGCGTCAGGACATCGGCGACTATGGCGCCCTGGCCGATGTCGGGCGCGGCCGTGCTGTCGAAACGCAGCTTGCCGCGCGGCGCATCGATATGGCGTGTGCCTTCGCCGGTGACGTCTGGAGCCAGCGAGGTCGGCCTCGCATCATCGGCGCGCTGGCCGAGCACATAGGTTCCGCGTCCGACTTCTCCGCTCACCAGCCCTCGTTCGCGCAGCAATTGGTAGGCCCGGCCGACCGTGCCGACGGTGGTGCCGATGTCGTAGGCGAGGTCGCGTTGTGGCGGCAGCTTTGCCCCCGCATCGATCACCCCCCGGTCGATGTCCGTTTCGATGGAATCCGCAAGCCGTTGATACAGCGGCCCGGAGCCGGCGGTGAGATCTGGAAGCCAATTTGTCATGGTGACAATTTTGTATATTGCACCGAATTGTGAGTCAATACATATCAATCACGCGCTAAGAAGGGTGCAAATTGGAACTCCGGTAGAAAGAAAATGAATACAATCGCGACAATCAGCCATTTGAGAGCCGAGTCATCGGGTCAATCGACACGCCCATCGGGCAGGCGCGGCTTTGCCGGCCGTCTGGTGCGTGTGGTCCGGTCGCTGGCGAAATGGATCGACTATCTGCTGGAGCGCCGGCGCAGCCGGCTGGTGTTGCTTGAGATGACCGATGATCAGCTCAAGGATATCGGTGTCTCGCGCTGCGATGCCCACCGCGAGGCCATCAGGCCGTTCTGGGACTGACCATCCCAAGACGCGGGGCCGGAGTCCGCTTGACTAACGGACGCTCGATGTTCTGATGCGAGCAACGCCGTGGTCGACGACGACGGCGACCACGCACAGCACCAGAAAAAGCCCGGTGATGGCCGCCGCCGAGATGGCGACGCTGGCTGCGCCATTCTTGGCGACATCGAGGAAGGGGTAGGGCACCTCGCCGGCAAACGGCGCCCGCGCCAGCGCATAGATCAGATAGGCCACTGGATAGAGCATCCACCATGAGATGTCGCCCCACCGCGTTCTGCCGTTGGCGCCTGCGACCAGCCACCACAGCACGAACAGCACCGGCGTCACATAGTGCAGCAGGACGTCGCAGAGCAGGAACAGGCCCTGTGGCTGCCAGAGCTGCGCCAGCACCGTCGCATAGACGATGAACACCAGGGCGATCGAAACAGCGATGCCCGCGCGCATCCGTGATCCTGCGAAGGCAGGCAGCCATGCATAGCCGGTGGACGACAGCAGCGAGGTGTGGACGAGCACTGCGCCGATATTGGTCAGGATGGTGAAGAAGCTGAAAAGGAAGATGATGGAACCGAGCAGGCTGCGGCCAGCTTCCATCGACGCCGGAATGCTGATGCAGAACTGCAGGACTAGTCCGGCCAGACCGATGACCAGACCCGCAATCTGCAGGAACCGGCCCATTGCCCTATGCGGCCGCCGCGCAGGAGGGATTGCCTGCCCGCCAGCGGGCGATGTCGGAGCCGATGCGCGCGCCGAGCGGGTCGTTCATCAGCGGTCCGAACACGTCGACGCGGCTGGAATTGCCTTGTGCCTGCACGACCAGCAACGGTTTGCCACCATAGTGCTTGGCCGGCACCAGCAGGAAACGCGGCGTGCCGCTGAACGAATTCAACTCATTGGCCATCTGGTATTGCTTGAAGGCCGGATCCTTGCTGGCGATCCAGCATTTGTGGGCCGATATCGCCACCTGTTCCATGGCCAGCAACGAGGCACTTTTGCCCGAGGGGACAGGTGTGCTCTTCGGGCTCGATTGGCAGGATGCCAGGGCGAAACCCGCGGCCGCTACCAAGGCGATCGTCTTGCTCCTGCTCAAGCGGCACCCATCTCAAGTTCGGACAGAAAAATCTTCAACCCGTCGGTCATCTCGCCCCACACCCGCGACAATGCCGGATGCTGCGAGGCGATCTGTTCGTAGGCATCGAATTTGGGATAGGCGTCGAGCAGATCGTGGCGTCCTATCATGGCCCGGAAGTTGTTGAAAATGAACCGCGTCGGCGTCAGCCAGGCATCGGCGAAACTGATGTCGTTGCCAAGCGCGAAGGGGCCTTGCGCCATGCGTTCCTCGATCGCCGACAGACCGTGATGCAGGCGGGCGAACTGGGCGTCGATCTCGGCATTGTTTCGCTTGGGCACGAAATGAAGCTCGAAAAGCTTCATCGTCGGGGTCAGCACGTCGAGATCGGTGATGCGGGCAAACATGCGCACCAGCGCGCGGTCCTTGGAATCGGGCGGCAGCAGCGCCGGTTCCGGAAAGCGCTCCTCGAGATATTCGGCGATGACCACCGATTCGACGATCGTTTCACCCGAACCGGTGATCAGCACCGGAATCCGGTTGAGCGGTGAGATGGCGCGAAACTCTTCCGGGATCGGAAAACCGGGCGGCGGCGCGATGATCTTGAGCGGTACATCCTTGATGTAGGCCAGCGCCCGCACGATCGACGAGTAGGGCGACAACGGCCGCGAATAGAGTTTCATGACCGTCTCTCTCCCTCATGAAGCGGACTTACCCAATCAAATGGGCTGGAATGTCCGGCTGTTTTCAGGCTGTTCGCCTTGATGATGTCAGGCAGCAATGCCAAGCGCGCCCTCGAACAACGCCCGGCCGTCGGTGCCGCCGTGGGCTGCTTCGATCAGGTTTTCCGGGTGCGGCATCAAGCCGAGCACATTGCCGCGTTCGTTGATGATGCCGGCAATGTCGTTGATCGAGCCGTTGGGATTGGTGCCGTCGGCATAGCGGAACACCACCTGACCTTCGCCTTCGAGGCGGGCAAGTGTGTCGGCGTCGGCAAAATAGTTGCCGTCATGATGTGCCACCGGCGTGCGGATGATCTGGCCCGGCTGGTAGCGGCGGGTGAACATGGTGTTGGCGTTGGTGATCTGCAACTTGACCTGCCGGCAGACGAATTTCAGCGACGTGTTGCGCATCAGCGCCCCCGGCAGCAGCCCGGCCTCGACCAGGATCTGGAAGCCGTTGCAGACGCCGATGACCATCACGCCCTTGGCCGCCTGTTCGGCAACCGCCCGCATGACCGGCATGCGCGCGGCGATGGCGCCGCAGCGCAGATAGTCGCCGAAGGAAAAACCGCCGGGAATGGCGATCAGGTCGACATCCGGGATTTCGGTATCGGTCTGCCAGACGGTGATCGGCGGCTTTCCCGAAATCTTGGTCAGCGCCGCGATCATGTCGCGGTCGCGGTTGAGGCCAGGCAGAAGGACGACGGCGGATTTCATGGCAATTCCCGTTCGAGCATCTGAACCAGATACCGGGGTGAAACGTGGTTGGTCAACCAGACGCCGTTGTCGGAGAGGAAGAATAACGCCCCGTCCTTCGTCATGGTTGCCGAGTCGACCTGCAAGATAACACTTTTTCCATTGCGACGCCGGGCGACGATCAGAGCCGTTTCGACGTCCCTTGACAGGTGAACATGCTGGCGTGACTGGCTGGTGAGGCCTTCGCGGAGAATGCTGGGGAGAAACTCTTCCTTGGTGCCGTGGTAGAGCATGTCGGGCGGCACCGATGGCGGCAGGCCGAGATCGATATCGAGACTGTGGCCTTGCAAGGCACGGATGCGATTGCCGTCGGTGGCAAAGCGCTTTTTCGGGTTCTCTTCGACGATGCGTGCAACATCGGCGACCGATGCGCCGAACGTCGACTGGATGACCGCGCAGAGCGCGTCGAAATCGGCCCAGCCGTTTTCGGCGAGCGACAGTCCTGCCTCCTGCGGCGCGTGTCGCAGGACCAGGCTCATGAATTTTGAAATCTGCGTGTCGTTCGGCATGGCGGCAATGCGGTTTCAGCCCCAATTGCCGAACTGGTGTCACGTCGGCTCATAAGGCTTTTGTGCTTCGGCAAGTTCGCGCTGGTCGAGACGTCTGTCGATACGTTCAAGACGCTCGTCTTGTCGGGCTAGAATGCCGTAGACATTGTGGATATCGCTTTGCGTTGCCACCATGTGGCCCCGCATCACATTCAATTCCCGTTTCGTCTCGGAAACATCCTGACGAAGCTCACCGATTTCGTGATGCACGCGCTTCAGAAGCTCGAACATCAATTCATTCGTGACTTCCGACATAGTGCCTCCGACACAACCTCAGGTAAGTGTCACACTATAATTCTCAATCACCGTATTCGCCAGCAGCTTGTCGCACATGGCCTTCAGATCAGCCTCGGCCTTGGCCTTGTCGGTCTCGGAAAGCTCGACGTCGAACACCTTGCCCTGCCGCACCGCGCCGACGCCGCCGAAACCCAGTCCGGACAGCGCGTGTTCGATTGCCTTGCCTTGCGGGTCGAGCACGCCGTTCTTGAGGGTGACGGTAATGCGGGCCTTGATCACGCTGGACATGCTCCTGTTCTCAATATCGGGACGCAAGCCGCTATCAGTGCGGCTTGCCTTTGGCGCCATCGGTCGAGGCAACAAGCACCGGGCCGGTGGGGCGCGGCGGCTCGTTCTCGTTCATGATGCCGAGGCGGCGGGCAACTTCCTGATAGGCTTCGACGAGGCCGCCCATGTCGCGGCGGAAACGGTCCTTGTCGAGCTTGTCATGCGTCGCCACGTCCCACAGACGGCAGGAATCCGGCGAAATCTCGTCGGCGACGACGATGCGCATCATGTCGCCTTCGAACAGGCGGCCGCACTCGATCTTGAAATCAACGAGCTGAATGCCGACGCCCATGAACAGGCCGGAGAGGAAGTCGTTGACGCGAATGGCGAGTGCCATGACGTCGTCGATTTCCTGCGGGCTCGCCCAGCCGAACGCCGTGATGTGCTCTTCCGACACCATCGGATCGTCGAGCGCGTCGGCCTTGTAATAGAATTCGATGATCGAGCGCGGCAAGACGGTGCCTTCCTCGATGCCGAGGCGCTTGGACAGCGAACCGGCGGCGACATTGCGCACCACCACTTCGAGCGGAATGATCTCGACTTCCTTGATCAGCTGCTCGCGCATGTTGAGCCGGCGGATGAAGTGGGTCGGGATGCCCATCCGGTTGAGATGGTTGAAGATGTGCTCGGAAATGCGGTTGTTGAGCACACCCTTGCCGTCGACGACTTCATGCTTCTTCTTGTTGAACGCGGTTGCGTCGTCCTTGAAGAACTGGATGAGCGTACCCGGCTCGGGTCCCTCATAGAGGATCTTGGCCTTGCCTTCATAAATGCGGCGGCGATTTTTCATCTGATTTTTTCTCTGGGGTTCCAGACAGGCGGCAATCGACCATTTCCTGTCCGTCTGCCTGAAATAGTGCGGCTACTGTAGGGTTCAATGCCGGGTCTATCCCAATCACATCGTTTGCTCAATCGGCAAATCCTTCCAATCAACCGCTTTCGGGACTGAAATGCCGCAGCGCAGCATGCAACGAAGCGTATTGACCGGCTCGCGACCTTTTGGTTTGTGCTTCCCCAACACATATACGTCATCACCAGCGAATCGATTTCCATCGGAGGGATGCCATGAGCAGCATGAAGGATCGCGAAGAGGGCTTTGAACGCAAATTCGCATTCGACGAGGAACTTCGGTTCAAGGCCTCGGCTCGCCGCAACAAGGCGCTCGGCCTGTGGGCCGCCGCAAAGCTTGGAAAGTCGGGCGCCGATGCCGACGCCTATGCCAACCAAGTGGTCGTCTCCGACATCGAGGAAGCCGGCGATCACGACGTGTTCCGCAAGATCCGCAAGGATTTCGACGACGCCGGTGTCGACCAGTCGGACCATCAGATCCGCCGCACCATGGACGAGCTGATGGCGCAGGCGATCGAGCAGATCAAGAACACCTGATCCGACCACACTCTGGACCAATCGACCGCCCGACCTATCCGGGCGGTTTTTCTTTGCCTTGCAGCGGTTTCCGGCTGAAACTGCGATCCTTAACGAGGAAAGTGTAGATGTCCCTGAAGTCCCGCCTTGCCGCCGATGAAACGCTGTTCACCGCATGGTCCGGCGTGCCGGATGCCCTGACCGTCGAGATCGTCGCCAAGCAGGGCTTCGATGCGGTCACCCTCGACATGCAGCATGGCGGCCATCATGAGGACAGCGTGCTGCGCGGTCTGGTGCCGGTGCTCGCTGCAAACAAGCCGGCGCTGGTGCGCATTCCGGTCGGCCGCTTCGACATGGCAAGCCGCTCGCTCGATTTCGGCGCCGAGGCTGTCATTGCGCCCATGGTGAACTCGGTGGCCGATGCAAAACTGTTCGCCGCGGCCATGAAATATCCGCCGCTCGGCGAGCGCTCGTGGGGCCCGACTTATGCCTTTCCGCGCCACGGCAAGGGCGACCAGGCTGAATGGCTGCGCGACACCAATCAGCGCACCATGGCCTTCGCCATGGTCGAGACGCGTGCTGCTCTCGATGCGCTCGACGGCATCCTCGACACGCCGGGCATCGACGGCATCTTCCTCGGCCCGTCGGATTTCTCGATCGCCTGGAGCAACGGCGCGACCATCAATTCGACGCTGGAAAGCATGATGGAAACGGTGGCGTCGGTCGCCGAGCGCACCCGCAAGGCGGGAAAACATGCGGCGATCTATGTTGTCGAGCCGGCAATTGCCGGTCGCGTCGTCTCGATGGGCTACCGGCTGCTGGCCATGGGCTCGGAGCACGCGCTGATCGGGCTCGGCGCAAAAACCCTGTTGAAGAGCGTCAGGGATTCGATCGACGCCTGAGAGAGCTCAGGGTTTCAGATCGGTCAGGAACTTGGCGAAGGTCATCGAGCCCTCGGGCCACGGACCAAAGCCCGAATCCGCGTTGAGGTGACCGGTCTCGCCGGCGTCGATGAACAGCGAGCCCCAGGCCCCGGCAATGTCCTCGGCGACATCGAAGGCGCAGAACGGGTCGTTGCGGCTGGCGATCACGATCGAAGGAAAGGGCAGCGGCTCGCGCGGATAAGGACCGAAGGTCATCAGGTGCCGGGGCTTGATCCCGGGGTTGGCGACGTCGGGCGGCGCCACGAAGAAGGCGCCGGCGACCGGCCTCTGGAACTGCGGCATGGCCTGCACTGCCGCGGCCACACCAAGCGAGTGCGCAACGATGACAACGGGCCGCTCGGCCTCGTTGACCGCCTTGGCCACGCTCGCCGTCCAGTCCTCGCGCACCGGTTTGGACCATTCCGCCTGCTCGACGCGGCGCGCCGTCGACAGCTTCGACTGCCAGCGGCTCTGCCAATGGTCTGGGCCGGAATTGGTGTAACCCGGCACGATGAGAATATCTGCTTCCTTGACCTTCATGGCGCTGAAATAGCGAGCGGCGTCGCTTCGTGCAACGGCCATGAATCGCGCTCTTGATCACAAATAGTGAACACGATGTTCGCTTCTTCAAGTCTTGTGTGAACGATGCCGATCGACGATTTGTCGTGTGGAGAGAGAAACAGCCGTGTGCGGGAACCCTACGCGGCATACTATGATTGGCGGCGTGGGCACTTTGCCTTGGAAGTTTAACCGCGGCCGGCCGAACGGAGAATTTGATGAGCGAATTGCCTTTTGCCGCCACCACTCCCGTCAGCGTTGCCCGCGTCGGGCTGAAGGCGCGCGACGCCGAAAGTCTTGCCGCCTATTATCGCAGCGTCGTCGGCCTGCAGGAACTGAGCCGCGCCGATGGCGCGATCACGCTCGGGGCCGGCAACCGTCCGTTGCTGGTGATCGAGGCGGACGCGGCGGCAAAGCCGGATGATCCGCAAAGTGCGGGCCTGTTCCATACTGCTTTTCTGCTGCCGAGCCGCGCCGATCTCGGCCGCTGGATCAACCACGCCATTGCCGACAAGATTGCCATCGAGGGGGCTTCCGACCATCTGGTCAGCGAAGCGCTCTACCTGACCGATCCCGAAGGCAACGGCATCGAGATCTACGCCGACCGTCGTCCGCACGACTGGAAGTGGAATGGCGACAAGATTGCCATGGCGACCGAGCGGCTGAACATTCCGTCTATCGTTGCCGAGGTGCCGGCGGGTGACGCCGGTTGGCAGGGCGCGCCGGAAAACAGCATTGTCGGCCATGTCCACTTGCGTGTCGGCAGGCCGGAAGACGCCGAAGCCTGGTGGAATCAGGAATTCGGCTTCAACACGGTAGCGAAATATGGCGGCCAGGCGGTGTTCCTGTCGTCGGGCGGCTATCACCACCACATCGGCGCCAATGCCTGGCGCAGCCCCGGTGCCGGCCGCCGCGGTCCGGGTCGGTCGGGCCTTGCCTGGGTCGAGATGCGTTCGGACAATGTAACCAGCCCGGTAACCCGCGAAGACCCATGGGGGACTGTGATCAACACCGTTCCCGGCAAGGCCTGATTGCCATTTGGAGAGCGTCCTCTCCCCGTATAGTGACGGGGAGAAGGGAAAGCTCGCCTCAGGCTTCGCCGAACACCCGCTTGAAGATCGTATCGACATGCTTGGTGTGATAGCCGAGGTCGAATTTCTCGCGGATCTCGGCTTCGGGCAAGGCGGCGGTCACTTCCTTGTCGGCCAATAGTTCTTCAAGAAAATCAGCGCCTTGCTCCCACACCTTCATGGCGTTGCGCTGCACCAGCCGGTAGGAGTCCTCTCGCGACAGGCCGGCCTGCGTCAGCGCCAGCATGACGCGCTGCGAATGCACGAGGCCGCGGAACTTGTTCATGTTCTTCAGCATGTTGTCGGGATAGACGAGCAGCTTGTCGACGACGCTGGTCAGCCGTGACAGCGCGAAATCGAGCGTCACCGTGGCGTCCGGGCCGATCATGCGTTCGACAGAGGAGTGCGAAATATCGCGCTCGTGCCAGAGCGCCACGTTCTCCATCGCCGGCAGCGCCATGGACCGCACCATGCGGGCAAGGCCGGTCAGGTTTTCGGTCAGCACCGGATTGCGCTTGTGCGGCATCGCCGACGAGCCCTTTTGCCCCGGCGAGAAATACTCTTCCGCTTCCAGCACTTCGGTGCGCTGCAGATGCCGGATCTCGATCGACAGCCGCTCGATCGACGAGGCGATGACGCCGAGCGTGGCGAAGAACATGGCGTGACGATCGCGCGGGATCACCTGCGTCGACACCGGCTCCGGCTTCAGCCCGAGCTTTGCCGCGACGTGTTCCTCAACATAGGGGTCGATGTTGGCGAAGGTGCCGACCGCGCCCGAAATGGCGCAGGTGGCGATGTCTTCCCGCGCGTGCACCAGCCGCTCGCGGCAGCGCGAGAACTCGGCATAGGCCTGCGCCAGCTTGATGCCGAAGGTCGTCGGCTCGGCATGGATGCCATGGCTGCGGCCGATCGTGACGGTGTCCTTGTGCTCGAAAGCACGGCGCTTGAGTGCCGCAAGCAGGCCGTCAATGTCGGCCAGAAGGATGTCGCTGGCCCGGGTAAGCTGGACGGCAAAGCAGGTGTCGAGAACGTCCGAAGAGGTCATGCCCTGATGGATGAAGCGGGCGTCGGGTCCGACGAATTCAGCAAGATGGGTGAGGAAGGCGATGACGTCATGCTTGGTGACGCGCTCGATCTCGTCGATCGCTTCCACGTTGAATTTTGCCGCGCCGCCCTTCTCCCAAATGGTTCTTGCTGCTTCCTTGGGGATGACACCGAGTTCGGCCAGCGCATCGCACGCGTAAGCTTCGATCTCGAACCAGATGCGGAACCGGGTTTCGGGCGACCAGATGGCGACCATTTCCGGCCGGGAATAACGAGGGATCATCGGTCAGTCCTGATTTGTCGAGGAGTTTGCCCGCGTCCTAACAGAGGCGGGCAAAATGCTCAACGCCGCTGCCGCGCAAACCAGACGCTCGCGGCAAGCAAGGCGGCGAAACCGAGCGGAAAATAGTGCCGGATGCCCAGCACCACGAACTGGTAGAGCGCAATCAACACCGTGAAGACGAACTGGATGGCCCAGTTGCGGGTGAAAGCCGGTGCATGCCACTCGGCATAATAGGAGCGGTATTGCAAGGCATAGAGCCCGCCGGTCAGGCCGATGGTTGCGCCGAGCAGGCACACGAACGCGGCTGCGAACGCAACCTCCCAGCGCCTTCCGAGCGAGACCAGCCGCGCCGCGAACAGGCCAAACGGAAAGGCAAGTGCTCCGCCGCAGGCATAGAGCAGCGACACGGTGCCGATCTTTTCAGGCGTCTCCCAGCCATCCAACAGCAGGGTGACGAGCGCGCTGGCGCCCATCGCCACGGCCCACAACAAGGCGCCGAAAAGCGCTGTTCGCGACGCCGGGATAGCGCGGCGAAGGCGGCTCAGGGCACGATTGCGCCCAGCGGGTTGAACAAGCGATGTCACAGGCGGCCGGTCACTGCGATCCAGCGAAAATTCGGCCCCTCGAAGCCGTATTGGCGCACGCTGATCAGCACCGCATAGCCGCTGAGACTGTCCATTGAAAACGTCTGCACCGCGCCGATCCGGTAGCCGTTCGGGCAACCCCGGCTCTTGGGGATCGACTTGTCCTCGTGCAACAGCTTGGTCGTGCCGCCATCCTGCGCCTCGATGCGCAGCAACCGGAAGCCGTTGATCTCGCCCTGGCTCTCGCAGCCTTCGGTGTTGTTCATGCCGACCTCGTCGAGCCGGAATTCAAGCGGCTGGTCGACCGGCGAAAAAATCGGCCGTGGGTTGACCGCCATCCGGTGCGGATCGGCCGAAAGCTCGGTCACTGGGTTGAAGCCCGCTGTGATGCCCCTGTTCGCCGTCAACTCAGCCTGTTTGACGATCGCTTCGCCTTTTTGCCGGGCCTCGAGGCGGGCCGTTTCGAGCGTGGCATTCTCATCGTCGATCCGGACCCTGACCGGCGTTCCCTTGAGAAAGCTGTCGTCATTCGTGTCGATATAATAACGGTTGGCATAAGGAAATCCCGAGCCGTCCTGGACGCCATATTCCTCGAAGGCGAAGACGCCGCCGTCCTTGGTGAAGCCGAGGATTTCAAGCTCGGCGACATCGCCGGCATGGGCGGCGATCGACGTCGCGAATTGTGCAAGCATGGCAACGACAAACAGGAAGAGCAGTCGCATCGGTTTTCACTCCGGCAGCCGTGATCGTTTCAATCCCCTAGCACGACGGAATCAAAACGTCGTGCAGTCCGACAGCCGATGCATCCAATCGGCCGGTCATTTGTTATCGTCGGCAATCCAATGGAGAACCACCATGACCGACACCAGCAAAATTCGTGAGCATATGGAAGTCATCGGCGCCGATGGCGTGCATGTCGGCACCGTCGACAAGGTCGACGGGAAGCGGATCAAGCTGACCAAGGCCGACAGCGGCGAGGGCGCTCACAAGGGCCATCACCACTACATTTCCCTGGCTCTGGTTGCCGAGGTCGATGGCAAGAAGGTGTGGCTGTCGGCGAATTCCGATGTCGCGGTGACCTTCGAGGAAGAAAAGTCCGATCCCGTCTGATCGGCTGCTTCACCCCGAGCGCGACGACCAGACCGGAAACAGGTCGTCATCGGCAGGCGTCGCGGCAAACACACCGCGGCTGATGGCGCGCGCCATCGTGGCGCCGGCCGCGGCATAGAGGTCGATCGCCGCATCGGCCCCAAGCTCGACACCACTGGTACCCGTCGCCAGCGCAAACACCAGGTCGCCGTCGGCCGGCGTGTGCGTCGGCCAGATGGCGCGCACGAACCCGTCATGCGCTGCTATCGCCAGTCGTTTTGCGGCGGCCTTGGTGAGAACCGCGTCCGTGGCTATGGCGGCGATGGTGGTGTTGCCACCGGTCTCCATCTGCCTGCCGACATGCTTGTCGCGGTATTTCAACAGGATCCGTTTCGCGTCGTCCGGCATCGGCGAGGGGTAGCCAAGTCCACCAAATTCGTCGCCGATTTCGAAGGGGGCTGCCCAGAAATGACGGGTTCGGCTGACGGTCACCGAGCCGGTCGGGTTGACGGCGGCCAGCGCACCGATGGTGATGCCATTGTCGAGCAGCGTCGAGGCCGAGCCGAGCCCGCCCTTCAACCCGGAGGTGAGCGCACCCGTGCCGGCGCCGATCGTGCCGAGCGGGAAATCGGTAGTGGCGGCTTGCGCTGCTTCATAGCCGAGGTCGCGGTAGGGCGGATAACGACCCCAGTCCTTGTCGCCGCCATTGCGCAGGTCGAACAGGATCGCCGCCGGCACGATCGGCACGCGAAAGCCACCGACTTCGAGCCCGATGCCGCGCTCGCGCAGGGCCGCCTGCACGCCGGATGCCGCATCGAGGCCGAAAGCCGAACCGCCTGAAAGCACCACCGCATGGACCGCCTCGACCGAATTGTGCGGTTCGAGCAGATCGGTCTCGCGGGTGCCCGGTGCACCGCCCAGGATCTGCACGCCGGCCACCGCCGGCTCGTCGCAAAGGATGGTCGTGACGCCGGACTTCAGCCCGGCATCGGAAGCGTTGCCGACCCGCAGCCCGGCAACATCGGTGATCAGATTGCGCGGGCCGGTGCGAAACATCAGTTGCTTTCCAAAGGCGCAAAACGTGTGCCGTCGAAGCGGAAGGCGCGGTACGGGCTCTGGCTGAGGTCGCCTTTCGCGTCGAAGCGGACCGGGCCGATCGCGGTGGTGAAATCATGCCCGGTCAGCGCGTCGGCCAGCGGCTTGCCTGAAGTTTCGGCCAGGCCTGATGCTGCCTTGGCGATCTCGACCGCCGCGTAGGCCGGCAGTGTGTAGCCGTCCGGCACGATCCTCCGTGCGGAGAAGCTTTCCAGCACTTTTGGATCGGCGACATCGGCCCATTCAGGCGGTGCGATCATCAGCGTGCCCGTCGCATAGGGCACGTCGCCGGGCGGTGTGCGCAGATTTTCGCCTCCGGCGAACACGATACCGGCAGAGAGTTGCGCCGCGTCACGGCCCATGATGGCGACATCGTCGCCGTCGCCGCCCGCAAAAACATGCGTCGCGCCGGCCTTCTTCAGCCGGCCGACCAGGCCGATCTGGTTGTCGAGCTGCGGCCGGAACGTATCGACGAAAACCGGCTTCAGCGCCGCCTGTTCGGCCGCCGCCCGAAACGTCTCGGCCATTTCGCGGCCATAGATGGTGCCGTCATCGATGATGGCGAACAGTTCATCCTGCCACAGATGGGTGAGGCTGGCGGCGACCGCATTGCGCTCGTCGTCGCCGCGAGGCCCGAGACGATAGACTGGCCAGCCGGTCTTGGCGCGCCGGTCGGTCAGGCTTTCGGTTCGCACGCCAACGGTGATGACCGGAATGTTGGCGTCTTTCAGGATCGGCATCGCCGCCTCGATCGCGTCGGTGCAGAGAAAGCCGACCACCACGGTGACCTTGGCCGCCACGAATTCCCTGGCCGCGGCGGCTCCGCCATCGGCGGTACAGGCGTCATCGATGGTTTTGAGTTCGACGCCGTTCGCTTCGGCCGCGAGACCGGTGCCGGCGTCGATCTGTTTGCCGAGGATGGCAGATGGTCCGGACAATGGCGCAGCCACGCCCACCAGCAGCGTCTGGGCGCTGGCGACGCCGGCCATGAACAGCCAGGCCAGTGCGGCAGATATCGTTATCCCGGGGCGCATTCTGGTGATGAATTCCTCCCAACTGGCGACATCTCGCAGCCGCCAATTCCCGCCAAGACCTAAAGGCTGGCCGGCCTTGGTGCAACACGCGAATTTCACGATATGGGCCAAGCACTTCGCTTGTGGCATGTCGTATGTCGCCATATATAGCGGTAGGTTTCTGGCTGTGGACAATTTCCGGTGCTGAAGAAGAATGACATTGGGCCGCAGGCCTATCGCGACGCGATGAGCCATTTTGCCGGCCACGTCCATGTGGTCACCACCGATGGGCCGGCGGGCAAGCGCGGCGCGACGGTGATCGCGGCCTGTTCGGTGTCGGACACGCCGCCGACGATTCTCGTCTGCCTCAACCGTGAAAACCCCAAGAATGAGCCGTTCGTGAAAAACGGCAGATTTGCCCTGAACACGCTGGCTTCGCATCAGGAGCCGCTCTCGATCGGCTTTTCCGGCATCACCGGCCTGCCGGTCGAGGAACGCTTCGCGCTCGGCGAATGGGACGTGATTTCGACCGGCGCGCCGACGCTGAAGGGCGCGCTCGCGGTGTTCGACTGCGAGCTGATCGACAGCAAGGACCTGGCCACGCATCGTGTGCTTTTTGGCAAGGTGACAGGTCTGCGCATGGGCGATAATTTGCGGCCGCTGATCTATCACGCCCGCGGCTACCATGTCCTGGACAGCGGGGCGGCGGCGTTCACGGAGAAAGAATGAACGAGCTGAAACCGCGTGCCGCGCCGCGGACGATCGACGAGACGCTCGATCTGCTGACCGGTGCGGACTATGTGGCGGACCGGTCATTGGCAACCGTGCTGTTCCTGTCGCTGCGTATGAAACGGCCGCTGTTCCTCGAGGGCGAGGCCGGTGTCGGCAAGACTGAGATCGCCAAGGTGCTGGCGCAAGCGCTTGGCCGCCGGTTGATCCGCTTGCAGTGCTATGAAGGCCTTGACGTCTCGTCTGCCGTCTACGAGTGGAACTACGCCGCGCAGATGATCGAGATCCGCATGGAGGAGGCGGCTGGCAAGGTCGACCGCTCCGACATGGAGCGCAACGTTTTCTCCGAAAAATACCTGATCCGTCGCCCGGTGCTTGACGCGCTGACCGGCAAGGCGGGTGCCGCGCCGGTCTTCCTGATCGACGAACTCGATCGCACCGACGAGGCCTTCGAGGCGTTCCTGCTCGAAATCCTGTCCGATTTCCAGGTGACGGTGCCTGAACTCGGCACGATCAAGGCGGAAGAACCGCCGATCGTCATCATCACCACCAACCGCACCCGCGAGATCCACGACGCGCTGAAGCGGCGCTGTCTCTATCACTGGGTCGACTATCCCAATGCCGAGCGCGAGCTGGAGATCGTGCGCCGAAAGGTGCCCCAGGCCAACCAGCGGCTTTCGGCCGAGGTGGTCTCCTTCATCCAGAAGCTGCGCCAGATCGAGCTGTTCAAGGTGCCGGGCGTCGCCGAGACCATCGACTGGGCCGGCGCGCTGACGGAACTCGACAAGGTGGCGCTTGATCCCGAAACCGTATCCGACACCATCGGCGTGCTGTTGAAATACCAGGACGACATTGCCCGTATCGAACAGGGCGAAGGCCGGCGCATCCTCAACGAGGTGAAGGCTGAGCTTTCGGCGGCGGAGTAGGCGATGCCGCGCCCCGAGCCGAAAGAGGCGACAGTGGACGGTCGGATTGCCGACAATATCGTCTATTTCGCCCGCACTTTGCGTAAGGCCGGCATGCGGGTCGGACCGGCGTCGGTCAAGGATGCCATCGAGGCAGTGCTCGTCGCCGGCATCGGTTCGCGCGATGATTTCTACTGGACGCTGCATGCCGTGCTGGTGTCCCGCCACGAGGACCACGCCATCTTCGACGAAGCTTTCCGGCTGTTCTGGAAGTCGCGCGAACTGATCGAGAAGATGCTGGCGATGTTCTCGCCGGTGGCGCCCGACACCAGGCAAAAACAGAAGCCGCGCGCCGCCGAAAACCGCGTCAGCCAGGCGATGTTCGAGGGCCATCAGAAGAACCAGCCGACGCAGGAAATCCCCGAAATCGAGGTCGATGCCCGCTTTACTTTTTCCGGCAACGAGGTGCTGCGCGGCAAGGACTTTGCCCAGATGAACGCAGTCGAGATGGCGGATGCCAGGAAGGCGATCGCCCAGTTGCGGCTGCCCTTCGACATGGTGCGGACCCGGCGCTTCAAGGCCGATGCGCATGGCCGCCGCATCGATCCGCGCGCCATGATGCGTTCGGCCGCCCGCACCGGCGGCGAACTGATCCTGCCGAAATTCCGCTCACAGCGCGAGGTTCACCCGCCGCTGGTGGTGCTGGCCGACATTTCCGGCTCGATGAGCCAGTACACGCGCATCTTCCTGCACTTCCTGCATGCGCTGACCGAAAAGCGCCGCCGTGTCCATACTTTCGTTTTCGGCACCCGGCTGACCAATCTGACCCGGCAGATGCGCCACCGCGATCCGGATGCCGCACTGGCCGACTGCTCGGCGGCGGTCAAGGACTGGTCGGGCGGCACGCGCATTGGCGATACGCTGGCCGAGTTCAACCGGCTGTGGTCGCGCCGCGTTCTGGGGCAGGGGGCGGTGGTGCTTTTGATCACCGACGGGCTGGAGCGCGACGATGTCGTCGGCCTCTCGGAGGAGATGGACCGCCTGCACAAATCCTGCCGGCGGCTGATCTGGCTCAACCCGTTGCTGCGCTTCGACGGTTTCCAGGCGCGCGCCCGCGGCGTCAAGGCGATGCTGCCGCATGTCGACGAATTCCGCTCGGTGCACAATCTCGATGCGCTCGCCGACCTCTGTGCCTCGCTGGACAAGAAATCGGCCGCTTCGGTCGATCCGCGCCGCTGGCTGGAAGCTGGTGTCAGGCACGCCGCATAGCCATATGTCTATCCATCGGGAAACAGACTCCCAGAAAAAATTGAAATCCCCGGACAGGAGGCCCGATCGATGACGCTCCAAAGCATCAACCCCAAGGATCTGCCAATTCCGCAGACGTACAGCCAGGTCGTCGTTGCGACAGGGAGCAAGTTGGTGTTCATCTCGGGCCAGGAGCCCGAAGACCTACATGGTAAGCTTGTTGGCCGTGGTGATCTTGCGACTCAGGCGCGCCAGGTGTTTGCCAATCTCGGCCGAGCACTTGCCGCCGCCGGTGCGGCGCCTACGCAGGTCACCAGGATCACGATCTATGTCGTCAACTACAATCGCGATGAATGCCTGCCGATCATCGAAAAGGCGCGGATAGGGTTGTTCGGAGATCACAAACCAGCCGACGTGGTGCTTGGCGTGGCGAGCCTGTCCCCCGACTACCTCATCGAAGTTGACGCATTCGCGGTGATTGATTGACCATGCGTTTGCCGCGCGCCAAGTGGATCACGACGAACCCGCTTGCGCGAACTGGCGGTGCCCAGATCATAAACAGACTCCAAGAGAAGCGACCATGGAAAACAGCATTTATCTCGACGAGGCCCGCGATCCGCTGATCATCGCGGAAGGCTGGATGAAGGACGGCAAGGATGTCGCCATCGCCACGGTGGTCGAGACCTGGGGATCGGCGCCTCGCCCCGTGGGCAGCCATCTGGTCATCGACGCCGACGGCAATTTCCACGGCTCGGTCTCCGGCGGCTGCGTCGAAGGCGCGGTGGTTACCGAAGCGATCGATGTGATCGACACAGGCAAGGCCAGGATGCTCGAGTTCGGTGTTGCCGACGAAACCGCCTGGCAGGTCGGCCTGTCCTGCGGCGGCCGCATCAAAGTCTATGTTGAAAGATTGGGCTGACCTTTATGGACCCGTATGCGCTCAAGATGTTGAACGCCGAACGCCGCGCCCGCCGCGCGGCGATCCTCGTCACCGATCTCGGTGACGGCCGCGACCGTATCGTGCGCGAAGGCGACCAGGTTGCAGGCGATCTCGGCGTTGCTGTCGCCAGGGCGTTTCGATCAGGCAATTCCGGTTCGGTCGAGGCCGAGGGACGGACCTTCTTTCTCAACGCGCATCTGCCGCAGCCGCGGCTGGTTGTCGTCGGCGCTGTGCACATCAGCCAGGCGCTGGCTCCGATGGCCAGGATCGCAGGCTATCCCCTGGAGATCATCGATCCCCGCACCGCCTTTGCCACATCAGACCGCTTTCCCGATGTCACCCTGCATGCCGAATGGCCGGAGGACGTGCTGAAGCGACAGCCGCTCGACAGCTACACGGCGCTTGCCGCTGTCACCCATGATCCGAAGATCGACGATTTTGCGCTGAAGGCAGCGCTCGACGCCAACTGCTTCTATGTCGGCGCGCTTGGCAGCCGCAAAACCCACGCCAAGCGTGTCGAACGCTTGCTGGCGCTTGGCGCGAGCGCCGACGAGATCGCCCGCATTCACGCGCCGATCGGGCTCGACATCGGTGCCGCCAGCCCAGCCGAAATCGCGGTCGCGGTGCTGGCGCAGGTCGTCCATGCCTTCCGCTCGCGCGGTCTGGAAGTGAAAGGCGCGGCAGCGTGAAATTCGGCCCGATTCCGATCGAAGCGGCCGAAGGTGCGGTGCTGGCGCATGCCACCACGGCCGGCGAACGGCGCTTTCGCAAGGCGCACAGGCTGAACGCCGAAGACGTGGCCTTGCTGCGCGGCGCCGGCATTTCTCAGGTCGTTGCGGCCGTGCTGGCCGCCGACGATCTCAGTGAGGACGCCGCCGCGCAGGAAATAGCCGAGAGCATGGCCTTTCGCGGCATCGACGCCCGGCCGGCCGCGACCGGGCGGGTCAATCTCCACGCCGGGTCAGCCGGTATCTTCACCGTCAACGCCGCTGTCATCGACGCCATCAACGCCGTCGATCCCGCCATCACCATCGCTACGTTGGCGCAGCATGCGCCGGTCGAGAAAGGCCAGATGGTCGCGACGGTGAAGATCATTCCCTTCGCGGTCAGCTCTGCGCTGGTCGATGCGGTCAAGAAAATCTGCGCCGGCGGGGAAGTCTTTGCCGTCAACGCCTATCAGCCAGTGCGTGTCGGCGTCATCCAGACCGTCCTGCCGGGCATCAAGCCGAGCGTGCTCGACAAGACGCTGCGCGTCACCGAAGCGCGGCTGGCGCGCACCGGCGGCAGGCTGACAGCGGAGCGTCGCACCCCGCACGAGATCGCTCCGGTGGCGGAGGCCGCGGCCTTGCTGGCGCGCGACAACGACATGGTGGTGATCTTCGGCGCGTCGGCGATGAGTGATTTCGCCGATGTCATTCCGGCGGCGATCGAGAGGGCGGGTGGTACTGTTATCCGCGCGGGCATGCCGGTCGATCCCGGCAATCTGCTGGTGCTCGGTATGCTCGGCGGCAAACGTGTCATCGGTGCACCGGGCTGCGCCCGCAGCCCCAAGGAAAATGGCTTCGACTGGGTGCTGGACCGGTTGATCGCTGGCCTTGACGTGACCGCCAAGGATATCGCCGGCATGGGCGTCGGCGGGCTGTTGATGGAAATCCCGACCCGGCCGCAGCCGCGCGAACCCCTGCCGCCCAAAAACAAGCTCAAGGTTGGCATCGTGCTTCTGGCGGCTGGCCGGTCGAGCCGCATGGGCGGGCCGAACAAACTCTTGGCGCTGTTCGACGGCAAGCCGCTGGTGCGCCGCACCGCCGAGCGCGCGCTCGGCTCGAAGGCTTCGGCCACGATTGTCGTCACCGGCCACCAGCGCGAGCGGGTGCAGGCGGCGTTGGCGGGGCTGGATGTGGCTTTCGCCGACAATCCCGATTTCGCCGACGGCCTGTCCACCTCGCTAAAGGCCGGCATTGCTTATCTGCCCGAAGACTCCGCCGGCGTGATGATCGTTCTCGGCGACATGCCGGGTGTCTCGTCTGATGACCTCGACAGGTTGATCGATGCATTCCGCAAGGCCGGTGGCAATTCGGTGGTGCGCGCCTCGCATGACGGCAAACGCGGCAATCCGGTGCTTTTGCCGCGCTCGCTGTTTCCGGCGATCGCCCATCTGGAAGGCGACACCGGTGCACGCCATCTGGTCGAGGCCGAAGGGCTCGATGTCATCGATGTCGAGATCGGCGCAGGGGCGTCCGTCGATGTCGACACCCGCGAAGCGCTGGAAGGCGCCGGCGGCGTATTGCAGGATTGACAAACCGAAGCTGAAAAACGCATGCCTGCTGGCATGTCATTCCGCTTCCGATTTTTCTGTGTCTTTGTAACCGCGACGGCCCTGTTGTCGGTGGCCGCGCAAAGTCAGACGCTGTCGCTAAAACCCTTCAAGGACGATCTCTTCGCCTATCCGGCCGTGCTGTCGTCCGACACCAGCGGCGCCTACACGGTTCTCGACTACCACGAGCTACGCGACATCAACCAGCGTGACGAGGTGCCGGAGCGCAGGGTGCGCGCGCAATACACCGACACCAGCGTGCGCAAGGTGCAGCAGGATCTGCTGCTGAAGACCGATGCCGGCGACGTCAGGCACGTTGCCGTCGGCAAGACCGAGGGTGCCGGCATCATCGTGCTTTACCTGCACGGGCAGGGTGGCAGCCGCAAGCAAGGCGTCGACGACTTCACCTTCGGCGGCAATTTCAACCGGCTCAAGAACCTGATGGCCGGTAATGGCGGCCTCTATCTCAGCCCCGACTTTCCCGATTTCGGCGACAAGGGTGCGGCCCAGGTGGCGGCGCTGATCGATCATTATGCCGAACAATCTCCCAGCGCGAAGATTTTCATCGCCTGTGGCTCGATGGGCGGGTCCTTGTGCTGGAAGCTTGCTGCCCGCAACGACACGGGCCGGCGCATCAACGGCCTGCTGCTGCTCGGCTCGCTATGGGACGAGAGTTTTTTCTCAAGCCCGGCCTTCAGGCGTCACGTCCCGGTCTTCTTCGGACAGGGCAGCCATGACGTGGTTTTCCCGGTGGAAAAGCAGGAAGCCTTCTTCCGTGCCATCATCGCCAAATCGAAAGCCTATCCCTATCCGACCCGCTTCGTCCGTTTCGAGACAGGCACCCACGGCACGCCGATCCGCATGACCGATTGGCGCGGCACCCTCAACTGGATGCTGTCGAAGGCACCTTGATCGACGCTGCGGGAAGCCGGGGTAACCCTCAGGGCGCGGTATTGTAGTCGACAACCGTCTGCGGATTCTCCTCGCCGTCGTAGGATGCGTCGACGTCGTACTGGACCAGCGAGAAATTGCCATTGCGGAACAGATATGTCCCCGAATCGGATGCATCGCCGACGCCGCGCCACTTGTTGAAGGTGGTGATCGTGTGGGCTTCCTCGTCATAGTCGGAATTGACCGCCCAGCCGGTCGTCTGGAAGCCAACGATGCTCATGCCCAGCAATTTGCCGTCGCTGTCATTGTTCTCGTAGCGGATATCCATCTTGGGTTCGGCGAACTGCAATTGCTGCACGGCCGATAGCTCGTCGGTCATGTAGTAGACCGAGCTTTCATTGTAGGCAGCCGCTGAGCAGGAGAAATGGAACAGCCGTGTTTCCTTGTCGGGATCGCCGGGCGCTGCATCCTTGTCCTTGTATTTGATCGAAAAAACGGTCGGCTCATCGGCCAGGAACTGCTTGTCGCACTGGTCGCCATAAGTCGCCAGGAAGGCCTTCTTGGCCTGCTCCAGTGCCGTGTCCTTCTTCGGAGGTGGCGGCCCGTCGCCGCAGCTTGGCGGCAGCGCCTCCTCGAAATCGGCGGTCGAGGGTTTCAGCGCACCTTTTTCGATGTGGATCGGATCGAAGGGCGGCGCCGCCTGGATCTGTGCATTGACCTGGCGCAGCGTATAGCAGCCGGCAAAGACCTTTTCGCCGCCGGTCTTGTCGGTGGCGCGAATGGCGACAGGGACGTTGTAGAAAATGCTGCCGGCAGCGCCTTCGTCTGAAATTGCACCGGTCTGGACCTCGACCTTGTCGGTGCCGTCATAGCCCTTGACGAAACTGTCGAAGTCCTTTGCTGGCTTTGTATCTCCGAAATAACCCCAGGCGCGAGCGAATTCATGCCGGTTGATCGCGCTGTAAAGTGAGCGGACGACGGCGTCGGCGCTTGATCGATCGTCGACATACGGCGCTTCGGGTGTATCGTCGGCGGCCAGTACTGTTTGGCCTACTGTAGCAAGGGAGAGAAAGGCAGTCGCTGCGAAAAGGGCGCGTCTCATCGGGAATCTCCGCTCGATGGGGAGATTCTACTATGGCGATTGCGGCAACGTGGTGACGTGGCGCTGGTGGTGCTTGAAGAATCGTGCCTGAAGGCGCTACGTCCGTCGGCCGGCGTTCCGGCCGGACAAGGAGATTTGACGTGACGATATCGATGTATGAGGTATCCGTGCCTGTGTTTACGGAGAGGCTGAAAGCCCTGTCCACCATACTGGCGGCAGCCGAACAGAATGCGCTTGAGCGCAAGATCGACCCGCAGGTGTTCCTGACCTCCAGGCTGGCGCCCGACATGTTTGCGCTGACGAGGCAGGTGCAGATCGCCACCGACCACGCCAAGGGTGCGCCGTCGCGGCTCGCCGGTCGGCAAGTGCCGAGTTACGAGGACAACGAGGCGAGTTTTGCCGATATCCAGGCGCGCATCACGAAGACCCTGGACCTGCTGGCGACATTTTCAGCCGCCGAGTTCGACGGGTCGGACGACAAGGTGATCGAGTTGAAGCTTGGCGGGCGCGAACGCTCGATGCCCGGCCTGCAGTATCTCCTGCATGTGGCCATGCCCAACTTCTATTTCCACCTCACCACTGCCTACGACATCCTTCGCCACAATGGCGTGCCATTGGGCAAGGCGACGTTCCTCGGCGCGCGCTGAAGGACTTGAGGTTTTTGAGATGTCCTGGACGGGTCCGGGACATCTCGCGAGCGTATGTGTCTAGCGAATGGACATTTCGCGGGCGATGCGCGGAAAGTCGGCGGGCTTGATGCCGATGTCGGCGCGGTCGGCATTGCTCATCGAATGAAGCAGTGCGAGTGCCGAGCGGTATCTCAGATGTTCCTGCGGCCGCGGCCGGGCGAACATTTCAGTGAAGAAACCCATGGTTCAGGCTCCTGGTTGATTCCTCCACGGCTGCTAATATAGGTGAATCGTGACAATTGTGCAGTGCAGCATTTGCATGCCTGCCATGTCCTGATGATTTTTCCGAGCATAGTTTTGCGAGCGGGTGCAACTTTTTCCCGATGCGCACCGTAGGCTGAACGCCGGCACATGGCCGGCTTTTCCTCGCCACTCCTGGCGAATTCCGGACTGCATGAAAGTGCAGTCCGGCTTTTGTTTTGCGACGGCAGATACCGCAGCTTTGGTCCCGGCAACGGCTAAATTCGTTAACATCGGTGGCATGCATTTTTAACGAGCCGGTTCTATGGTCTGAAGCTTGGATAGTCGAGCAAGGGGGAGGCTGACATCGCTACTGGCGCCAAGCGGGATTTCGCTTCGTTGCTCGACGACCTCTTCGTCGCTTCAGACAAGCTCGACGGGATCGAGGGCGAAGAGTCCGGCGCTCGCCCATCCATCCCGTTCGACTATCTCTCTGTGGCCGATGAACTTCATTCCGGCCGCATCAAGGTTTCGGGCAGCAGCTTTTCCACTGAATATCGCGAGGCCGGCGCCGATCTGGCGACCGAATTCGCCGCCTTGCTCGAGCATGCCAGACTGGCACTCGCCGGCGAAGAGCTGAAGCCCGAGGAAAGCCTGCCGCCGATCGATCCGGAATCCATTGCCGTCGAACTTGGCCTCAATCAGCCCAAGCAGGTCGCCGATTTTGGCCGCATGCGCCGCAGCTTCGCCTTTGCCAACCATCCGGACCGTGTCGCTCCGCACCTGCGCCAGCGCGCCATGATCCGCATGCAGGTGGCCAATATGCTGATCGACGAGGCAAAGCGCCGCGCGCTGGCCGGCGCTCGCCGCTAAACGCTACTGGTTCACCCAAAAGTCGGGCTGGCGAGGCTTGGAGAGCGCCTCTGCTTTCCCTATAGATGCGGCTTCCTTCCACGCCGCCACGCAAGCTTTCCCTCCGGAGCAGAATTCCATGCACAAACGCCGTCTCGGTCGGACCGATCTTCTTGTTAGCCAGATCTGCCTGGGCTCCATGACCTGGGGCCAGCAGAACACCGAGGCAGATGGCCACGCCCAGATGGATCTGGCCTTCTCGCGCGGCGTCAATTTCATCGACACCGCCGAGCTCTACCCGATCCCGCCCAAGGCGGAGACGCAAGGGCGGACCGAGAAGATCATCGGCAGCTGGATGAAGGCCAACGGCAACCGCGACAAGGTGATCCTGGCCTCGAAAGTCGTCGGCCGCACCGCCAACGGCTGGTTCCGCGGCGACAGGCCGTCGCAACTGGTGCGTGCCGATATCTTTGACGCCATCGACAAATCGCTGGCCAAGCTCGGCACCGACTATCTCGACCTCTACCAGATCCACTGGCCGGAACGGGACATCCCCTGGGGCGCCAACCCGACGCGCGTCGGCGCTGTACCGCGCCGCGCCGATTCTGTGGGCGCACCAACCGACGAAACGCCGATCGCCGAGACGCTTGCCGTGTTCGACGAACTGCTGAAGGTCGGCAGGATCCGCCATTTCGGCCTATCGAACGAAAGTTCCTGGGGCGTGATGCGGTTCCTGGCGGAGGCCGACAAAGGCATCGGTCCCCGCGTCGCGTCGATCCAGAACGCCTACAATCTCGTCAACCGCACCTTCGAGGTGAACCTCGCCGAGGTCTGCGAGCGCGAACAGGTTTCGCTGCTTCCCTACTCGCCGCTGGCGCAGGGCTATCTGACCGGCAAATACGACCATGGCGCCCGCCCTCAGGGGTCGCGCTCGCAGCTCTTCAACCGCGGCCAGCGCTACGAGACACCCAACGCGGCCGAGGCACAGCTCGAATACAATGAGCTGGCGCGCTCCTTTGGCCTCGAACCGGCGCTGTTTGCCAATGCCTACGTCTCGAGCCGGCCCTTCGTCACCTCGAACATCGTCGGCGCGACCACCCTTGCGCAGCTCGACATGGCGTTGTCTTCGGTCGACGTCGTCTGGACCGAAGAGATGCAGAAGGCGGTGGACGCGATCCATCAGCGCGTCGGCAATCCCTGTCCTTGATAGGGGACAGAATTATACAGGAATGACAGAGGGGTGGAGACAATGGTGGATTTTCCGATCGAGGCAGTGCGTGGAAGGTTTCCGGCGCTCTCCCTGACCGACAAGGGGCGGCGGCGGATCTATCTCGACAATCCTGCCGGCACGCAGGTGCCACAGGCAGTAGCCGACGCCGTGTCGCGCTGCCTTCTGACCACCAACGCCAACCTCGGCGGCTATTTCGAAACGACTGTCGCAGCGCAGGCCGTCGTCGACGAGGCGCATCAGGCGATGGCCGATTTCCTCGGTGCGGAAAGCCCTGAGGAAATCATCATCGGCGCCAACATGACGACGTTGACCTATCACATGTCGCGCACGCTCGGCCGCACGATGAAGCCCGGCGACGAGATCATCCTCACCCGCATGGACCATGAGGGCAATGTCTCGCCCTGGCTGCAACTGGCCGAGGACCTTGGCCTGGTGGTGCGCTGGCTGCCGTTCGACGAAAAGAGCTGGCAGGTCGAAGAGGCGACGCTGGCTGATCTGCTTTCGCAGAAGACCCGGCTGGTCGCGCTGAACTACGCCAGCAACCTCACCGGCTCGATCAACCGGGTGAAGGCTTTGACCGCCATCGCCAGGGATGCCGGCGCCCTGGTCTATGTCGACGCCGTGCAGTTTGCGCCGCATGGCCTGATCGACGTCAAAGATCTCGGTTGCGATTTCCTGCTCTGCTCGGCCTATAAATTCTTCGGTCCGCACATGGGCATATTGTGGGGGCGGCGCGATGTCATCGATGGTCTGAAGCCCTACAAGTGCCGCTGTTCTTCGAATGGCCTGCCGGAGCGGTTCGAACTCGGCACGCCGCAGATCGAGCTGATGGCGGGTCTCACGGCCGCGGTCGACTATTTCTCAGGACTGGGTGCGGCAGCGGGCGAGGGTGGGTCGCGAAGGCGCAAGATCGCCAAGGCGTTCGAGGTGTCGATCGCCTACGAAAACCCGCTGGCGCAAAGGCTGATCGAAGGGCTGTCGGACATTTCAGGCCTGACCATTCACGGCATCACCGATCCGAAGCGGCTCGCCGAGCGCGTGCCGACGGTGTCCTTCACCGTCGACGGCATAGTGCCGGAGACGATCGTTCGGCAGATGAACGCCGAAAACATCTTCCTGTGGTCCGGCCACAACTACGCTTGGGAGATCGTCCACCAGCTCGGCATTCCGGCCGAACATGGCGTCGTGCGCATCGGCATCGCGCATTACAACACGGCAGCCGAAATCGACGAGACGCTGGAGAGCGTGCACCGGGTCATCGCAATGCTCAGGCAGCAGCGCTCCTGACGCCCGCTTGAAATCACGCCTTCTTGCCACCGAAACCGGTAAGGAAGGCCGTCAAATTGTCACTGAGTTCGTCGCAGAGATAGCCGCCTTCCTGGACGATGACGGTCGGCAGGCCGAGCTTGGCGATGGCCTCGCCAATGCGGGAGAAGCCCGGTGTCGTCACCGAAAGCCCGCCGAACGGATCGCCCTCGAACGCGTCGAGGCCAAGCGCCACGACCAGCGCGTCCGGCGAAAAGGCGCGGATACGCTGGAACGCCACCACTAGCGCTTCGAGAAACGCCGCATCGGCGGATTTGCGCGGCAGCGGCAGGTTGAAATTGTAGCCAAGGCCCGGACCTTCGCCCCGCTCGTCGGCATGGCCCCAGAAGAATGGATAGAAGCGCACCGGATCGGCGTGCAGCGAGACGGTGAGCACATCCGGCCGCGCATAGAAGATGCCTTGCGTTCCATTGCCGTGGTGCAGGTCGACATCGAGGATCGCCACCCGCGCAGCCTGTTTGCGCAGAACCTGAGCTGCAACGGCCGAATTGTTGATGAAGCAGAAGCCACCGGCGACATCGGCAAAGGCGTGGTGGCCGGGCGGCCGGCACAGCGCATAGGCGGCCGGCGCGCCTGATGTCACGGCTTCAGCGGCTTCGAGGGCGCTCCACGCACTCCAGAGCGCGCTCTGCCATGTCTCGCCCGAGATCGGGCAAGCGGTGTCGGCCATATGATAGCCGGCCTGGCCGACCGCCGAGGCCGGATAGCTGCCTGACCGCGCGATCGGGTGGATATTGGGGATCACTTCGGCGGAAGCGCCCTCGATGCGCTGCCAGCGCTCGAAAATGTGCTCGAGGAAGTCGAGATATTCCGGCGTGTGCACCGCCGAGACCGGGCCAAGCCCATGATTGCGCGGCCGCTCGATCGTGCAGCCGGCAGATAATGCGCCGGCTAACAATCGTTCGACCCGTTCGGGCTGTTCCGGATTGGGCTTCGCGGCACCGCTCGAAAGAAAGGCCTTGGGGTCGTGGCGCTTCTGTTCCTCGGCATAGAAGGCTTTCATTCCTGTTCCCCGTTCTGCGGCGCGTCGGCAAAGGCAAAAAAGGCATCGCCGATGATCTTCTGCGTCTGCTCGTAGCTCGACCAGGCGATGCCCAGCCTTTCATAAAACGCCTTGGCGACCTCATTGTCGGTGTCGACTGATAGCCGCAGATAGACGCCGCCTTCTTTCCGGCACTGCGCCGCGACATGCCGCAGCAGGCGCTCGCCGATCTTGCGGCCGCGGAACCGGTCCTCGACATAGAGGTCCTGCACATAGACGCCGGGCCGGCCCATCCAGGTCGAAAAGATCGGGAAGTGGAGGCAGAGGCCGGCGAATTCGCCACCCACTTCGGCAATCAAGGTGGAAAAGGCAGGCTTTTCGCCAAAGCCGTAGGTTCTGAGATCGTCTGCTGTCGAGATGATCTCCTCCGGCGCGCCGATGTGCGTTCCGAGTTTCAGGATCGCCGTATGGATGGTGTCGACGTCGTCGATGCGGCCGGGCCGGATAACGGTGTCGGTGGTCCTGGCTTGGGTCTTCTCTGGCATGGCTCAGGCCGCGGCGCCGGCCGAGCCCGGCCTGGTCAGAAGGTCATCAAGCTCGTCAATGCCGTCTTCCGAAAAGACGCGGATGCCGTTCGCTTCCAGCAGCGCGGTGGTCGTGCCCTGGCCAGCCACCCGGTTTCCCGAAAAACGCCCGTCATAGATGAAACTGCTGCCGCAGGACGGGCTGCCGTCGGTAAGAACCGCATACCGGCAGCCTGTTTGTCGGGCGAGATCGAGTGCGAGCCGCCCGGCTTCGAGATAAAGTGAGGTCACATCGTTTCCCGTTTGCTCGACCACTCGGCCTTGGCCGTGCAGCACTGCGTGGCCGTCGCCTGTGCCTCGAATTTCTGCCGGAGGACGTGGCGTGGAGAAGCCCGCGGCAACCTCCGGGCAGATCTGCACGATCCGTCCCTCTGCCTGCCATCGCGCAAGAATGGGATGGTCGTTGAGGCGGTAGGAGCCGTTGTAGCGAACCTTGCTGCCGAGCAGGCAGGCTGAAACGAGAACCCTTTCCATATCAGCTCCTCCGCTTGCCACTCGACCTCCAATACCCCCTAGAACGCCACCCGGTCGCCGCCCTTGAGCGCCAGCATGTCGCGCGCTTCGGTGGGTGAGGCAACCTCCAGCGACAGCCCCTCGAGAATGCCACGGATACGGCGCACCTGATCGGCATTGGACTTCGCCAGTTGGCGGCCATCAAAAAGGCTGTCTTCCAGGCCGACGCGGACATTGCCGCCCATCGCCGCGGCGATCGAGATCAGCGGCATCTGATTGCGGCCGGCGGCCAGCACCGAGAACTGGTAGCTGTCGCCGAACAGCTTGTCGGCGATCCGCTTCATGTGGACGAGGTTTTCCGGGTCAGCACCGATGCCGCCCAGTATGCCCAGCACGAACTGGATGAACAGCGGTCCCGACACCAGTCCACGGTCGCGGAAATGCGCCAGCGAATAGAGGTGGCCGACATCGTAGCACTCGAATTCGAAGCGCGTGCCGCAGCCCTTGCCCAGCCTCTCTAGCACGCCCTCCATGTCGGCGAAGGTGTTCTTGAAGATGGTGTCGCGCGTGGCTTCAAGCAGCTTCGGCACCCATTCGTGCTGCCACTCCCTCGGCTTGTCGAGCATCGGAAACAGCGCGAAGTTCATCGAGCCCATGTTGAGCGAACACATTTCGGGTTCGGCCCGCAGCGGCGCCGCCAGCCGCTGGTCGAGCGTCATCAGCGACGAGCCGCCGGTGGTGATGTTGATCACCGCGTCGGTCGCCTGCTTGATGCGCGGCAGGAACTGCATGAAGACGTCCGGATCGGCGGTTGGCCGACCATCCCTGGGATCGCGGGCATGCAGGTGCAGGATCGAGGCCCCGGCTTCGGCGGCCGCGATCGCCTCGGTGGCGATCTGGTCCGGCGTCACCGGCAGATAGGGCGACATCGACGGCGTGTGCACTGAGCCGGTGATGGCGCAGGTGATGATGACTTTTCGCGGCGCCATTTTTGTCCCTCAGCCTTCGACCGGCAGGTCGAGTTCGGCGGCCAGCGCCTGCAGCGAGTCGCCAAGGACCGCGATGATCTCACCAATCTGATCGCGGGTCACAATCAGAGGCGGGCAGACCATGAAATTGTCGCTCACTGGCCCGCCACGCACGCGCCGCGAATAGATGATCAATCCGCGCTCGAACGCCAGATCGATGAGCCTCAAATTGGCGTTGAGGCCCTGTGGCAATGGCTCCTTGGCCAGCGGATCCGCGTAAATTTCGGCTCCCATGAACAGCCCCTTGCCCCGCACGTCGGCAATGAAAGGAAAGCGCCGAGTCAGGGCCTCGAGTTCACCCCTCAGCAATTCGCCCATGCTGGCCGAATTCTCGACCAAGCCAAGGCGGTCGACCTCTCCAAGCACCGCAACGCCCGCTGCACAAGCGACCGGGTTGCCGCCATATGTGTGGCCATGCAGGAAGCCACCGGTCTCCACAACCGGCCCGACGATCTTCTGTGTCGCGGCAAGTGCGCCAAGCGGGGCATAGCCAGATGAAAGGCCTTTCGACAGCGCAACGATATCCGGCCGGCAGGACCAATGGTCGCCACCCAGGAATTTTCCGGTGCGTCCGATGCCAGTCATTACCTCGTCGTGGATCAATAGGATCCCGTAGCGGTCGCAGATTTCGCGGATACGCGGAAAATAGCTGTTGGGCGGCACCAGCGCTGCGGTCGCGGCACCACCGATCGGTTCCATGACGAAGGCGAGCACGCTTTCCGGCCCTTCCTCCAGGATCTTTTCCTCCAGCATATCGGCGTAGCGGATGCCACGCTGTTCCGTCGACAGATTGTCGTGATCGCGATGGACAAAAGGGGCCGGCACCAAAGGCATCGGCCGACCGATCGGGTCGAAAGTCTTGGTGAGGATGTCGTCGCCAGTGACGGCAAGCGTGCCGATCGTCACGCCGTGATAGGAGGGCATACGTCCGATGACTTTCCAGCGTTTGTCCTGACCTGTTGCTACCGCCCATTGCCGCGCAAGCTTGAGGCAGGCCTCGATCGCCTCAGAGCCGCCCGAGACGAAATAGATGCGGTCGAGTCCGTTCGGTAGCCGATCGGCCAGCCCCCGCGCGAGTTCGATGGCCTGTTCGTTCTCAAATTGAAAGATGTAGGCGAAGCTCACGCGATCAAGCTGCCGCGTCATCGCGTCGATGACGTTGCGGTTACCATGACCTATGTTGACGTTAACCGCGCCGCTCGATCCGTCGATGTAGCGGCGGCCGCTCTTGTCCCATAGGTAGATCCCATCGGCGCGGTCCACAATTGGCCGTTGGATTCGTGTGAAATGGAAAAGGTTCGGTCGGCGGTCGGTTTCAACGGACTGCACAGCGATCATTCGCCCCTCTTTTTTCGGCCGAGGTAACGGTCGAGGACATTCCTGGTGACGCGTTCGACCATCGGGTCTTGTCTTAGCAGGCCGGCGACCCACTCGCAGCTTCCGGCATGGAACACCTCGCCCTTGCCGCGCGGGAAATTGACGATCATGCCGTTGCCGCGTTTGACTTTTTCCAGATTGGCGTCGCTGGCCTCGCCGAACAGCGTTTCGGCGGTGAAGCGGCCATCCTCGTCGGTAAGGAACTGGTCCTCTATCGGGATATCTGCGCTTTCCTCGACCTGGGATGCCATGCCAACGGCGAGAACCTGCAACCCGTCGGGCGCACCGCTGGTCGCGGTGGGGTAGGGAAGGCCGCCGCGTATCTCGAAGTCGAGCCCATCGACCTCATAGCCATAGACATGGCTGTCGGCGCCCAGCAGGTCGCCATAATAGACGCCGGTGCCGGCAAAGGCCCAATGCTCTGGCCGGTAGACCGGAAAGCCGCGCACGCCGCGCGGCGCGCAGCCGCCCCAGCCGGCATAGACGCCGCGCGTCGCGTTGAGCCCGAAGGTCGCTGAACCCGGCCGGCCGATTTCCGGCGCTTCCCAGGAATTGGTGGCGCGGGTGACGTCGCCGCCGTGGAGATAGGCGGGGTCCTCGGCACGTGCGCGGTATTTGTAGCAGACCTGCCGGCGGCCCTCGTCCTCCAGCCGCGTCTGCCACATGAAATTGCCGGCAAAGCGCGCTGCATGGCCGCCGCGCTCGACATAGGCGTCGACCGCATCGCGCATGTCCCAGGTCCAGTATTCGTCATGGCCGACGAAGACGGCACAGTCGTAACCGTCGAGAATCTCAGGTGAGAAATGCAGATCGTGCTGGCTGGCGAGGTCGACGCCATAGCCGGCCCGTTCGGCAAAGCGGAGGAAATGGCTGTCGTAGCTGGCCCAGCCGGACGAGGCGTACTTCTTCGAATGACCGGTGGCGAGCGCCCATTCCATGTGCGGATAGCGCGGCACCGTCTTTGGCGGTACGGCGACTTCCAGCGGCACACGCGGCGCGTCTTTCGGCAGCACGACGAAACCGCGGCACCAGGGGCGTTGCGTCGACACGACGGGCGAATACTGGTTGCGGTCCGGCCCGGTGATGCCCTGGTAGTGGTTGGAGCCGCCCCAGGTGTTGTAGGCAAGCCAGGTGCCCGTTGCGGCCACTTGCAGCACTCGGCCGGGTTTCTTGCCGGGCTGCGGGCTGACGATGAACAGATGATGGCAATGGATCGGCTTGCCATCACGGCCATCCGCTTCAAGCGTCACGCGATAGGCGCCGGACGGCCAGTCTGCCCCGACGCGGAATTCAAACGAGGCTTCCCAGCCGCAGCCTTCGACCGAGCACTGGTCGGGGCTGTCCTGCCAGCGCGCCGCGATGCCCGATTTCTCGAACACTTTGGTCTCGGTGCCGCCATCGCGGACGATCGCAATGTTGAATGCCGGAGCCGTCGAACTGACATGGAACGCCACGGTCTCGCCGGCGCGATAGGAAAACCGGTCGCTGTAGCACCAGATCTCGCCGCGCTCGCCATCCATCCCAGGCCATTCGTAGTAGTGGCCGCGTACCGCGTGGCGACGCTGCTCCGGCGTCAGTCCGAAATCGGGGAATTCGGTCGGAAGGTTGATCATGAAGCCCTGAAGTTTCAAAGGCGCCATTTCGGCGATCTGGCGGTCAAGCGTCAAATGGAAACCATCGGGCCAGCATTCGTTAGCCGCGCCCTTGGCCCCTGTGGCCAAAAAGACTATCTCCACAAAGGGCGGCGTTTTCCGCCACCGGAGGCGGCATGCTGAGAATCCAGAAGGTCAAGGTCGACGACATCTACGTGCCGACGGCACGCAAGAAGACGCTGCATCCCGAGACTGTCCGACATCTGGCCGAGGACATCCTCGAAAACGGTATGAAAACACCGATCCAGGTCCGCCACGACGGCAAGCGCCATATCCTGGTCGAAGGCCTGCATCGGCTGGAAGCAGCCAAATGGCTCGGCGAGACCGAGATCGACGCCTATCTGGTGCAGGCCAAGCGCCACTGACGCTCCTTCGTTCGTGATCTCTATCCAACAGGCGCATTTCTCCAGATTTTTTCGCTGGCCCAGATTTTTTCTCTGGCGATGTCGACTTGCGCGTCATCCGTTCGTCCTAGGGACGCAAGCCAGATCAAACCACGCAAGGACCCATCATGACCACCAAGCTCGACATCGCTCCCGCCAATGACCGCGAACTGGTTCTGGCCCGCATCATCGATGCGCCGCGCGAGAACGTCTATCGCTGCTGGACAGACCCGAAACTGGTGACGCAGTGGTTCGCGCCAAAGCCGTGGACGACGCCGCGCGCCGAAATGGATGTGCGCACCGGCGGCTCGAGCCTTGTCGTGATGGCAGGCCCCGACGGCAATGAATTCCCCAACCCCGGCGTTTTCCTCGAAGTCGTTCCCGGCAGGAAGATCGTCTTTACCGACGCCTACACAAAGGCATGGGAGCCATCGGAGAAGCCGTTCATGACCGGCGTGCTGACCTTCGAGGACGAGGGCAATGGCAAGACCCGCTACATTGCTCGGGTCAGGCACTGGAGTGTCGCCGACCGCGAGCAGCACGAGAAGATGGGCTTTCACGAGGGCTGGGGCCAGTGCACCGACCAGCTCGAAGAGCTCGCCAGAACGCTTTGATACCGCCGGGACGAGGAGGAGATCGATATGTTCAAAACCCTGATTTTCGCCATTCTTGCTTCGGCTGCAGCGCTTCTTGCTTCACCGGGCGCCACCAATGCAGAGGAGGCAAAACCCGCCATGACGACCGCTACGAACCCACTGCCGAAGCCGGAAAAATCTGGCCTGCTGCCGGTCAACGGCCTGAACTACTATTACGCCGTCTACGGCAAGGGCGAGCCGCTGCTTCTGCTCCATGGCGGCCTTGGCACGACTGACATGTTCGCGCCGATCCTGCCCAAGCTTGCCGAGAATCGCACCGTCATCGGCGTCGACCTGCAGGGTCATGGCCGCACGGCACTCGGCGATCGGCCGTTCACCCTGGAGGCGATCGGTGACGACATGGCTGATCTCGTCAAGGCGCTCGGCTACGACAAGGTCGACGTCATGGGCTATTCGCTGGGCGGCGGCGTCGCCTTCCGCATGGCGGTCCAGCATCCTGAAACGGTGCGCCGCCTTGTGCTGGTTTCGACCGGCTATGCCGCGGACGGTTTCTACGCCGAGATGCGCGGCCAGCAGGCGCAAGTCAGCGCGGCGGCGGCCGATTTCATGAAGAACACGCCGATGTACAAATCCTACGTCGCGGTGGCGCCGCATCCAGAGGACTTCCCGAGACTCCTCGACACGCTCGGCAACTTCATGCGTCAGAACTACGATTATTCCGCCGACGTCGCCAAGCTGAAGATGCCGGTCATGCTGGCCTATGGCGACAGCGACATGTACCGGCCCGAGCACGAGATCAAGTTCTACCAGATGCTCGGCGGCGGGCTGAAGGACGCCGGCTGGATGCGCGAGAACCTGTCGCAGAACCGCCTGGCGATCCTGCCCAACCGCACCCACTACGATGTCTTCTTCGCCCCCGAACTGACCGCTGCCGCATTGCCGTTTCTCAACGGCGAGACCAAGGTGAAGACCTGGGACGAGGTCGTCAGCGAAACCGAATAACCGCCTGCCGATTCCCACCGGCCGTTTCCGACGAAATGGCCGGCGGTCTTTGTATATGAAGCCTTCGCCCGGCGCGGCTGCCTGAGATGCTTGATGCCGCTCATCTCGACGAAATTCGTCGCCGCTTCCCAAAGATGGTCGCCGTAGAGGAACGGCTCGAAAGGCTCCGCGTCGGTCAGCGGCAGCGGCGCGATCTCCGCGTCGACGCGTGGCTCGTAGAAGAACGGGATCGAGAAGCGCGCCGTCTTCGGCGCGATCATCCGGTGTCGCGTCGCGCGGACGCGTTCGCCGGTCCAGCGCTCCAGCAACTGGCCAAAATTGACAGCTAGTGTGCCATTGGCCGGCGGCACGTCGATCCATTCGCCGGCGAGGTTCATTGCTTGCAGACCTTCGACACCGTCCTGCGCCGGCAAAGTGACGAAGCCGGAATCGGCATGCTCGCGGCCGATGATGGTGCGCGTCTCGCCCTTGTGCACCACCGAAAACTCCGGTCCGCTGGTGTCGACGCCGGCATTGGCGTCACGCAAGGGGTAACGGATCAGGCGCAGCGTCGAGATGCCGTGATCGAAATAGGCGTCGAAGATCGTTTCCGGCAGGCCAAGTCCGCGGGCGATCGACCGCATCAGCGCGTTGCCCACCGTCTCCATGGCGCGGTAGTAGTCCGCTGCCGCCGCGCGCCAGCCGGGCAGGGCCTCTTCGGCCGGCAGGGGTGTCGGCTCGCACAACGGATCGTCGGAAACCGAGGCATCAGCCGCGTCGACAAGACCCGGATCGGCAAGGTCCGGACCCATGTCGATGCCTTCCTTGTAGGAAACGGCTGCCGGCTGCAAAGGGAACCAGCCGCGATAGACGTTCTTTTTGCTGCGGTCGAAATTCCAGCGCAGCAATTTCTGCTTCTCCCCGTCGGGAAGCGCGAAGATGCGCAGCAATTGCGCCCTTCTTTCCGGCGTCAGCCGGTCATCGCCGGGAAAGTCCCGGACGGCCATGAAGCCGATCCCCGAAGCTGCGGCCATGATCCTGGCGTCGGTACGGTCACGGGCGGGCGAGGACGGCCCGAACAGATCCTCAATGCCGATGGTTTCGATGTCCGGTGTCATGGCTTCAGGTCCACTGCATCACGATAAGCGATGGCGTTGTATCAAAGCTTTTCAATTGACCCAATCGGGTCGGCCATTACCTTGCCGCCTATTCTCTTCACCTATGGATCAAGGACGATGGCCAAATATCAGGGCGGATGCCTATGCAAGGCGGTGCGCTATCGCGTCGACGCAGCCCCCATCAACGAACGCGTCTGCCACTGCCGGCTGTGCCAGAAGGTGATTGGCGCCGCCTTCAACGCACGCGTGCTGTTTCGCGTCGATGAAGTGACGATCGAGGGGTCACTGGCGATGGTGAACACCTCACCCGATCTCAAGCGCGGCTTTTGCCCAAGCTGCGGCACGACGATGTTCTCCCGGCGCGATTCCGCCGGCATCATCGGCATCACCACCGGTTCGCTCGACGATCCCACGGCCTTCAAGCCGCAAATGCATATTTTCACGGCCTCGAAGCAGCCCTGGGTGATGCTTGACGATGGCCTGCCGCAGTATGAAGGCGCACCGCCAGGCTGAAGCTTTTGCCTTTTTCCGCAAGGGAGAAAGGAGCCTCAAGCATGAACAAAATTTAATCGAAAGAGACACGAGATAGCCGGCAAAGCGTCATTGGCGGGCCATCATCGTGTCCCTATTTATGGGGCGCGGGTACGGCATTCGAGGAGACGACGGATGAACGACAGCATCAGCACCCTGGACGAGCTTTTGAGCGATCCGATGGTCCTGCTTGTGATGGAGCGCGATCGTGTGCGCCCCGAACAGGTGCGCATGCTGCTCGAACGGGTTCGCCGGACTTCCGTCGACGAGCCTATGGTGCCGCCGGCCCATATGGTGGCCAAAAGCTGTTTCCAGCAATGGCTGCTTACTTAGCTACGGTCAGTTGGAGCTGGCCGGCAAATAGCTGTAATGGCTGCGGAAATAGGCGATTCTGAAGCCCAGGCGCGCGTAGTTGCGATAGGCAGGGCCGTCGCGCTCCTCGTGCGGCGCCTCGATGTCGGCGACGAACAGTTTCGCGCCGGCCGCAATCCCGTCGCGCACCAGCGCTTCCCCAAGCACCGCGTCGAGATCGAAGCTCGGCGCCATGACGCCGGGCACCGGCGCGTCGATGCCGCTCCAGGCCGCGCCGTCGGGCCCGATGAACAGCGAGCGCACCGCCACCACCGCGCCGTCCCGCTTGGCCATGTAGTGATGCCAGCCCTTTCGGCCGACCAGAGCCATCAGCCATGGTGAGGTGGGCAGCCGGTAGCGGCTGTCGATGAAGCCGGCCCATTCGCTTGCCGATGCCTTCGTCACACGTTCTACTGAAACCCCTTCAGCCGTGAAGAGCGGCTCGGATGACAGCGGTTCTGCCCCGCGATAAATCCGCTCCCAGCCGCCCTGGCGCTGCAGGCCGCGCGCCTCGAGCCAGCATCTGAGGCGCGATGGTTCAGTGTGCGGATTGACATAGAACCAGGGCCGCGAAATGCCGGCGGCGCGGTAGTGCGCCAGCAGCGCGTCGAGCTGGCTTTCGGTGGCCGGGCTGTCGACGCCGAAGTTCTTCACGCAGTTGAAATGGACGAACGGAATTGTCGTGCAGGTGGTCCAGGCGAGGCCGCCTTCTTGCGCTATCGAAAGGCCTTGGCTTGCGGCGAAATCGGCAGGCACGGCGGCGTAGAGGTCGAGCCAGGCATTCACCTCGGCGTGCTCGATAATACGGCTGAGGTCGCGCGAGACATCCTCGATCGCGATGACAGGCGGGCATGGTTCGGGCAGGGGCTGCAATTCTGACAGGGCGGTCTGCATGGCTCTCCTCCGTCATATGCCTTACAGTGTAAGATTAGCGGATTTTAATATAACCGCATGGCTTGTCAAGCGGCGCCTTACAAATCCGTAAATTGGATTCCGGGGATCGCCAGACTATGGCTCGGCGGGGATCGCCCCTCACGATTGTTCGACAGAAAGGCTCGATATGGCAGACATCTGCACCCAAGGCGTCGACACCGGCTTTGTCGGGCTGGGATTCGCCAAGGTGGCGTTCCTCGGCCTGGTGCAAGGCATCACCGAATTGCTGCCGATCTCTTCGACCGCCCATATGCGCATCGTACCGGCCGTGCTCGGCTGGCAGGATCCGGGCTCCGCCTTCTCCGCCGCCATGCAGCTTGCGGCCTTGGCCGCGGTGGTCAGCTATTTCTGGAGCGATGTCAGGGATATCCTGTTTGGTTCGCTCGACGCGCTGACGCGACGCGATTTCGCCGACCGGCATTTCCGGCTGGCGCTGTGGATCGTGCTGGCGACCATCCCGATCGTCATCGCCGGCGTGGCGCTGTCGGGCGTGCTCAACGCCTGCAACTCGCCGCTGCGCAGCCTGACGGTGATCGGCTGGGCCTGTATCGTGATGGCGATCCTTCTGGCGCTGGCCGAGATTTTTGCCAGCCACCGGCGCACCGTCGGCGAGGCATCGCTGACTGACGCGCTGCTCGTCGGCGTCGCCCAGATCGGCGCGCTGATTCCGGGTGTCTCTCGTTCCGGCTCGACCCTGACGGCCGCACTCGGGCTCGGCTTCAAGCGGGCCGAGGCGGCGCGGTTCTCGTTCCTGCTTGGGCTGCCCGCCATTGCGCTGGCCGGCCTCAAGGAGCTTTGGGAACTGCACAAGGTCCATCTCGACGCGCATGGCTGGTCGGTTCTGATCGTCGGACTGGTCGTCGCCTCGGTTTCCGCCTTCTTCGCCATATGGGGCCTGATGCGTGTGCTGGAGCGTTTTTCGGCCTGGCCGTTCGTCATCTATCGCGGCCTGCTTGGCGTCGTCCTGCTGCTATGCGTGGCGATGGGATGGCTTGCCTAGGGCTCTTTCACGGTATCGCTTGAAACGGGCTATATCCCTACCGGATCCTCCTGAACTTCGATTCCGGTACACGCATGGATTTTTTGACCCTCCTGCAATCGCTGCCGCTGCTGCTGGCGCTCGCCAAGGGCGCGCTGCCGTCGGTGGCGGCGTTCGGCATGGGATTTGGCCAATGGGTCGCTTCGCTGCCGCCATGCCGCGACTTTGCCTTTGAGGCGACCAGCTACCTCGTCTGCGAGGTCGACCCGAAACGGTATTCGATCGAACTGTTCTGGAAAGATCCGGCGGGCAAGCCGTTTCAATCGCTGCACAATCTCGATGCCTCGGAGCAGGCGGCCGGGCGCACCATGCTGTTTGCCATCAATGCCGGCATGTATCACCCGGACCTCGATCCGGTCGGTCTGTATGTCGAGCGCGGCAACGAAATGGCATCGGTGAAGACGGGATCGGGAAGCGGCAATTTTTCCCTGCAGCCGAACGGCATTTTCTACATGAGCAACGGCAAGGCCACGGTCCGCGCCACAAGGGATTTCCTGAAAAAGCGACCGCCGCTCGACTATGCGACGCAATCCGGGCCGATGCTGGTGATCGACGGCAAGCTGCATCCGAAATTCCAGGCCGACAGCACCTCGCGCAAGACGCGCGACGGCGTCGGCGTGCGGAAGGACGGCGTCGCCGTCTTTGCCATTTCGAACGGCACGGTGACCTTCCATGCCTTCGCCCGTCTTTTCCGCGATGCGCTCGGCTGCGACAACGCGCTTTTCCTCGACGGCACGATATCGAGCCTGTTCGCGCCGGCCATCGGCCGCAACGACGACTACTGGAATCTCGGGCCGATGATCGGCGTCTTCAGGAAATCCTAGCGGCTTTGCCAACCCGCTTGCCGCCGATCGCTCGCACTGGAAGCCAGATTTTGCGGCCCGGCGCGCTCGAAAAAAACTTGATTCAAACTTTATTGGTAATTTCTCGTTCATAACTCGATCTGGTTTGTCCGTCGGCTGTCGTTTTGCCCTCGGTCTGTTGTGTTTTGAGTACAGGTCCAGATGCGGATTCCGGGCGCCATCAGTTTTTTGATCGCATCGCTATGCCTTGCCGGCTGTACATCGACGGCCGGCGTCGACGCGCTGGATTTGCAGAAACCGTCGAACGAAACCACCAGTTCCGTGATACGGCCGCCCGCGCCGATCGCCGCGGCTCCGAAGGCGATGGCCAGGAGCGCGCCGAGGGCCGAAAGGGCGCCCGAGCCTGACAATGGTCTGCCTGACAATGGTCTGGAAGACGACAATGCTGCCGCCGAAAATACTCGGCCTTTCGGCCTTGCGGAAGAAGAGACGGTGTCGTTTCCGGCGCCTGAACTGCCCGACAGCGCCGAACCGCCGGTCGAGCCGGCTGCGCTCGTGTCGCCGCCGAGGCTGTTGAGCCGCGCGGCACCGCCCATGCTGGCCGGGCCGGTCACCCGTTACGGCTTTCGCGATGCCAAGCCGATCAATTTCGGCCGGTCCTCGCCCCGGCACCTTGCCGTGCACGGCGTCGACGTTTCGCGCTGGCAGGGCAACGTCAACTGGGAAAAGCTGCGCGCGCAGGGCGCCAACTTCGCCTACATCAAGGCGACCGATGGTGGCGACCATCTCGATCCGATGTTCATGAAGAACTGGCGCAATGCCGACGCCGCCGGCCTGAAGCGCGGCGCCTATCACTTCTTCTACTGGTGCCGCACTGCGGGCGAACAGGCCGACTGGTTCATCCGCAACGTGCCCAAGGTCGACGGCGCGCTGCCGCCGGTGATCGACGTCGAATGGAACGGCGAATCCAGCTGCAAGCGGCGGCCGTCGCGCGAAAAGGTGCTGGAAAAGATGCAGGTGTTCATGGACAAGCTGGAGCGCCACTACGGCCAGCGGCCCATCATCTACACCGCGCCTGATTTCTATCGCGACAATCTCCGGGGCGAATTTCTCGATTATCCGTTCTGGGTGCGCGCCGTGGCGCGGCATCCGTCGAAGGTTTACCCCGACCGCAAATGGCTGTTCTGGCAGTATTCCGGCTCCGGCCTGTCGCATGGTGTCACCGGCCGCATCGACCTCAACGTCTTCCATGGCGACGAACGGCAATGGCGCGCCTGGGCCGGTGGACGGATTTCCGTCGCCGACGCCGACTGAGGCCAGCCTATCAGGCCCGGCGTACTTCGCGCTCGCGTATGTCAGCCGTCTGGGCCAGCACCCAGTCCCGGAACACCTTGATCTTGGGCGTGTTGCGGCGGCTTTCCAGGTGGACGAGCCAATAGCCGTCACCATCTGATCCCAGCACTTCAAATGGCTGTATCAACTGGCCCTTTGCCAGCAGGGCGCTGTAGATGTTGCGGGTCAGGATCGCGGCGCCCTGGTCGGTTAGCGCCGCCATTGCATCGTAAGCCTGCGAACCCAGGTTCGGTCCGGCCATGACGCGATCGGGCTCGAAGGGCACCCCGGCTGCTTCGAACCAGATTTTCCACCAGGGATCGTCGGCACAGCACAGCGCCACCTTGTAGAGATCCTCAGGATGGCGAATGCCACCCACGCTCTCGGCCAGTTTCGGGCTGATCATTGGCGTATAGTCCGCCTTGAACAGGTAATGGGCCGTCAGGCCGGGCCATTTTCCGGTGCCGGTTCTGATCCCGATATCCATGTCCTCGCGCGTGAAGTCGACCAGCCGGGACGACGTATTCACCTTCACGGCGAGATCGGGATGCATCAACTGGAATGTTCCGAGCCACACGGCCAGCCAGTTCGATGCGAATGTTTCCGAGGTTGTGACGGACAGCACGCCAGTCGCTCCACCTTTTGTGGCGACCCACGCATCGGCCAGGGTCGAGAAGGCGCCCGTTGCGTGCGGCGCCAATTGCTGTCCAGCTTCGGTCAAGGCGATTTGCCTTGTTTTTCTTATAAAAAGAGGCATTCCGGCGCGCTCTTCCAGCACCTTGATCTGATAGCTGGCCGCCGACTGTGTCATGCCGAGTTCCTCGGCCGCCTTGGTGAAACTGCCCAGCCGCGCCGCGGCTTCAAAGACGCGAATGGCGCCCAGTGGTGGTAGCTCCCAACTCATGACGCATCAATCCTCCTGATGCATGCTACGCGACGTTCGATTGGAAGCCAAGGCCGTGAACAGGCATACTCTGGTCATCAACTCGAACCCGAAAGGACACGGCAATGACCCTCTACAACACACTTCGTCGTCCGGTGCTCGACCTCTTCACCGCTCCGTTCAGACCCCGCACGCGTGGCCTGCTCGACCACCGTGCGCTGTCGGATCATTTCCTGCGCGATATCGGCGTGCTCGACGGACACGGCTCTGCCGGCAGCACCCGTTGACTTGCGTGCCCCGCTGACTTGCGTGCCCCGCTGACTTGAGTGCATTGACCGGTGCAAACGGGAGGAAAAGATGAGCGTATCTGCGGAGGCCCTGGCGAAGAGCCGTCAGACGATCTCCTCCTACGAGGATTATGCGGAACAGTATGATGCAGTCGTGCGGCATGTTCCCAACCCGAGGGAGCAGGCAGCGCTAAGGCGCCTCGTGGCGATCGCCGGCACAGGCGGCCAGATTCTGGAAGTCGGGTCGGGAGCGGGATACGACGCCGACTTTCTGGAGACCTTGGGCGCTAGGGTTCGGCGCACCGACGCGACAAGGCGGTTTCTTGAGCTGCAGGCCGCGCGCGGCAAGCACGGTGAACTGCTCGATCTCATCACCGATGATCTCGGCGGCCCCTATGACGCAGTCTTGGCCCTGTGCGTCCTGATCCATGTGCCTCGCGACCAGACCGACCAGGTCCTTGCCAAGATAGCCGGGTCGCTGCGGCCAGGCGGCGCGTTCCTCGTATCGATGCGCAATGGCGATGGTGAGACGAGCGGCGAATATCATACCGTCTACTGGCGCAGGGACGACTTTGCGGCCCGCATCGAAAGCGCCGGGCTGGTCCTCATCAGGGACGACTTCAACATCGGCCGCAACAACGAAGAGTGGAACACGTTCCTGGCCGTGAGACCGTCGTGACTGGATCCGTCACCTCCGATTTTTGCGAATAGGCGAGACATTGCCGCCGCAGTGCTGTCTAGTGCCTGTTCCTGCACTCCGGGGGGATCAGGGTGGAGCTGGAACTCAAATTTCTGCTTGTCGGCTTTGCCTGCGCGGTCTCCGGCATGCTGTCGCTCATCACCTTCGTGAAGTGGCGCGAGGTGCAGACCCTCAGCCGCTGGTTGCCGACGCCGGGAAAGATCATCTCGTCACGCGTCGAGGCGCGTGAGGTCAGAAGCTCGGGCGCTGGCTCGGACAGCACCGATACCACTGAGATGCGCAATTTCCCGGCCATCACCTTCGAATACAAAGTCGGCGGCAAGAAATTTCAAAGCTCGCGCTACAGCGTGAAGGAGAATTTGGGGAACTTTGAAGTCCCCGAAACCCTTGCGCAGTTTCCCCGCGGCGCGGAGGTGACCGTCTTCTACAATCCAGCCGACCCGAGCAAAGCCGTAATCGAGCGCACCATGCCGGATGGTGCCTTCAAGTTCATGGTCCAGCTCTCGGCCGGTTTGGTGATCGGCACGGCGGTTCTGGTGTTTTCCGTCGGCGGCGTGCTCGAGGCGATCCGCCCGCATCTGCCCAAACCGCAAAACCTCGGTGCCGCGGCATTGCTGCTGTTCATGGGCCTGTTCGCCCTGCGCATGGGCTTTGCCCAGAAGTCGCTTGCCGAGCAGGCGGCAAAATGGCCCGTCGCCGCCGGCCGCATCGATGCGTCAGGTCTGCAGGCGCTGCGAAGTCATTCAAGCTATCAACGCTGGCGCACCGTTTTCAAATCTCGCATCGTCTACAGCTTTGGCGTCGCCGGCCAGCGCTACAGCGCCGACCGCGTCACCTTCGGCGCCACGGTCACGGCTTCGCTGCCCGGCCTCGTCGGTGGCCAGGCGCGTCGCTATGTCGAGGGCAGCAAGGTCGACGTGCACTATGATCCCGCCAACCCCGGCTCGGCCGTGCTCGAATGCCGGGTGCGCGGGCTCTGGCTGCTGTGGGTCTGTTCGGCAGGATTTCTCGGCGGCGCTGCCTTTCTGGTCGGGCTGGTGTGAGGACAGGCTTTTGGCTTCGGCAACGCTCTCCCGGAGACATCTGATGATCATCCGCAAACTGGCCTTCGTGTTCCTGGGCCTGCTCAGCTCGCTGCAGACGGCGAGTGCCGGGGAATGTCTGCTGAGCCATGCCACCTATCGGGAACCGCGCTCGGGCGCGGTCATGCAATTTCGGCCGCTCGCCAACGAGCCGGCGGCGCTGACGGCCGAGGTGTTTTCGCTGACCGTTCCCCATACCGACATCCGTCTGCCTGCCGACATCACCTGGACGAATGGCAAGAATTCGTTTCCGCTCGGCACCATCCGCCAGACCTGCACCGACGACGACCGCGAAGCGGGCCTGCAGGATGGCAGCGGCCTGTGCAGGATATGGGATGGGCAGATCTATGCCTTGACCGGCGGCGGCGCCGAGCAGTTGAATTCGAGCGAAGCGACACCAGCGCCGAAGGGGCTGTTGCTGCCTGATTTTGGCGCCGCTTTCACCGAATGGGCCGATTTCGCCAACGCCAATCCCAATGGCTCGGCATGGGACGCCTTTACTTTGACAGGATGCAGCGATGAATAGCGCCATGAGATCGATCACCCGGGCCTGCGCCGTGTTTGCATGCGTGACGGTATCCGCCGTGGCACGTGCGGACGAGCCGGCTCCGTCGCGCCCGCCCATCGACAAATGCGTGTGGGAAAAACTGACGGACAAAACTGTCGGGCTTGCCGCCTGGGTGCAGCGCTGCGATTTCGGCTTCCGCCAGATCCATTTCGAATTCACCGGCAACGCTCTCGCCATCAAATACAGCGATGGCGGCGCGGCCGATCCTCTTGTCGAGTTGTATGACATCAAGCCCGGCGAAACCGCCGAGGCCGCATTGCAGCGCCTCTTCCAGGAAAAGACCGACAAGGCAGTCCGCGCCCGCTGCGTGCTGGCGCCTTACACCGAGGGAGCGGTGCCCGCCGGCGTCAAACGCTACACCTTCAGCCCCGACGCCGCCTACGCGAAAGAACTGGAAGCGAAGGCCGATCCCAATGAGGTACCCGAGCCGCCCTGCGGCGACTGGGGCGAAATGCCTGATGGCATCCAGTATTTCGAGGTGCCGGCGGGTGCGGCGCTCAAGCTGCTGTTCGTCCGCATCGGCCAGGACGAGCCGTTGTTCGACGAGCAGACACTGCAGGTGTTGCCGAAGGGGTAGGAGCTGATCCGGATTAGGCGGGCGACTCTCCCTTCTCCCCTTGTGGGAGAAGGTGGATCGGCGCGCAGCGTCGAGACGGATGAGGGGTGTTAGAAGAAACTAGCCTTTATGGCTTGGGTGCAGCGATCCTTCCAGCACCCCTCATCCGACCGAGCTTCGCTCGGCCACCTTCTCCCACAAGGGGAGAAGGGAAGACGCACCTGATCGCTACCCTTAAAACATTTCGGCCCGATCTTACGACCGGGCCGACAACGTTGGGTTTTATACTAGCGCCTCGGATGTCACTCAGCTGCACCCGCTCGTCGCGCCGCACGTATCGCACTTCTCGCAAGTCCCGTTCCGCACCATCGTAAAGTTCTGGCATTCGGAGCAGGAATTGCCGGTGTAGCCTTGCAGCAGCGATTTGGCGCGGCGGTCGTTGGCGAGTTTCTTTGCCTCGGCCGCTTCATTGGCCGCGGCGTCTGTGAACAGTGCCGCCGTAGTGTCCGAAGCAGCACCCGCCGCTTCCTCGAAAGCGATGTCCTCGGCCAGTTCCTTTGCCCGTTCCTCATAGTCGCGCTTGTAGGCGACTGCTTCGTCGCTGGCCGGCTTCAGCGCCAGCACGTTTGAGCCGGAGAAGGCGGTCGGCGCCGAGCGGGCAGGGGCGCCCGAGGGAGCCGCAAATCCCTTCGGGTCGTTGCCGCTCACCCGCGACACCAGCTTCACCGGCGAGGCGCCACGGGTCAGGCCCTTGGAGACCGCGTCGGTCTTGCCTTCGCTGATGCCACGGCCAAGTGCGGTGTTGGAAAAGTCCGACTGGTCGACATGGGCGAGGTCGTTGCGGCCGAGATAGGAGATCGCGAGTTCCCGGAACACGTAGTCGAGGATCGACGTCGCGCTCTTGATCGCATCATTGCCTTGCACCATGCCGGCCGGTTCGAACTTGGTGAAGGTGAAGGCGTGCACGTATTCGTCGAGCGGCACGCCATATTGCAGGCCGAGCGAGATGGCGATGGCGAAGTTGTTGAGAAGGCCACGCAGCGTCGCGCCTTCCTTGTTCATGTCGATGAAGATCTCGCCGAGACGGCCATCGTCATATTCGCCGGTGCGCAGGAAGATGGTGTTGCCACCGATCTTGGCTTTTTGCGTGTAGCCCTTGCGGCGGCCGGGCAGCTTCTCCTGCTCGCGCGACACGCGCTCGATGATGCGCTCGACGATCCGCTCGGTGATCTGTGCGGCGCGCGCCGCCGCCGGTGCGGCGATCAGCTGCTCGATCGCCTCGTCCTCGTCGTCCTCGCCATCGGCGAGCAGCGAGGAATTGAGCGGCTGCGAGAGCTTCGAGCCGTCGCGGTAGAGCGCGTTGGCCTTCAGCGCCAGCTTCCACGACAGCATGTAGGCGCCCTTGGCGTCTTCAACCGTCGCGTCGTTCGGCATGTTGATGGTCTTGGAGATGGCGCCGGAGATGAAGGGCTGTGCCGCCGCCATCATCTGGATGTGGCTGTTGATCGACAGCGAGCGCTTGCCGATCTTGCCGCACGGGCTGGCGCAGTCGAACACCGCCAGGTGTTCGGCCTTGAGGAAGGGCGCGCCTTCCAAGGTCATCGCACCGCAGACATGGATGTTGGCGGCCTCGATGTCCTTCCTGGAGAAGCCCAGCGCCGGCAGCATCTCGAACGAGAAGTCGTTGAGCTGCTCGTCGGTGAAACCAAACGTCTCCTTTACCCAGTCGGCGCCGAGCGTCCACTGGTTGAAGACGAACTTGATGTCGAAGGCCGACTTCAAGGCTGCGTTGAGCGCCGCGATCTTGTCGTCCGTGAACCCTTTCGCCTTGAGCGCGCCGGGATTAATCGCGGGCGCCTGGTTGAGATTGCCGTGGCCGACCGCATAGGCCTCCATCTCGCCGATCTGGGCTTCGGAGTAGCCGAGCGTGCGCAGCGCTTCCGGCACGGCGCGGTTGATGATCTTGAAATAGCCGCCGCCGGCCAGCTTCTTGAACTTAACCAGCGCGAAGTCGGGCTCGATGCCGGTGGTGTCGCAATCCATGACCAGGCCGATCGTGCCGGTCGGCGCGATGACGGTTGCCTGCGCATTGCGGTAGCCATGCTCCTCGCCGAGCTCGATGGCGCGGTCCCAGGCGGCCTTGGCGTGCACCGCAAGGTCCTGCTGCTTCAGGTCGGAAGCGACCAGCGGCACCGGGTTGACGGCGAGCTTCTCATAGCCCTGCTTCTCGCCATAGGCGGCACGGCGATGGTTGCGCATGACACGCAGCATGTTCTGCGCATTGCGGTCGTAGTCGGCGAAGGCGCCGAGTTCGGCGGCCATCTCGGCCGAGGTGGCATAGGCCGTGCCGGTCATGATCGCGGTGAGCGCGGCGCAGATGGCGCGGCCCTCGTCGGAGTCGTAAGGGATGCCCGACGTCATCAGCAGGCCGCCGATGTTGGCGTAGCCAAGACCGAGCGTGCGGTATTCGTAGGACTGCTTGGCGATCTCCTTCGACGGGAACTGCGCCATCATGACCGAGATTTCGAGAACGATGGTCCACAGCCGCACGGTGTGCTCGTAGGCGGCGATATCGATCGTGCCGTCGGCGTTGCGGTAGGGCAGGAGGTTGATCGAGGCCAGGTTGCAGGCCGTGTCGTCGAGGAACATGTATTCCGAGCACGGATTGGACGCCCGGATCGCACCGGCCGAAGCGCAGGTGTGCCAGTCGTTCATCGTCGTGTTGAAATGCAGGCCCGGATCAGCCGACGCCCAGGCGGCGTAGCCGATCTTTTCCCACAGGTCCCGCGCCTTCAGCGTCTTCAAGACCTTGCCGTCCTTGCGGGCGGTGAGGTGCCAGTCGGCATCGTCCTCGACAGCACGCAGGAAATTGTCCTTCAGCGACACCGAATTGTTGGAGTTCTGGCCCGAAACGGTGAGGTAGGCGTCCGAATCCCAATCGGTGTCGTAGGTCTTGAACGACATCGACGTGTAGCCCTGCTTGGCGAACTGGATGACACGGTAGATGTAGTTCTCCGGCACAGCGGACTTCTTGGCCGCCTTGATCTCGCGCTTCAGCGCGGTGTTGATCGACGGGTCGAAGCAATCGTCGTCATGGCCTTCGCAGTTGACGCAGGCCTTCATGATCGCTTCGAGGTGCTTCTTGACGATCTTGGAGCCGGTCACCAGCGAGGCGACCTTCTGCTCTTCATTGACCTTCCAGTCGATGAATTCCTCGATATCGGGATGGTCGGCGTCGACAATGACCATTTTCGCGGCGCGGCGCGTCGTGCCGCCCGACTTGATGGCGCCCGCCGCGCGGTCGCCGATCTTGAGGAAGCTCATCAGGCCGGACGAGCGGCCGCCGCCGGACAGTTTTTCGCCTTCGCCGCGCAGCAACGAGAAGTTGGAGCCGGTGCCGGAGCCGTACTTGAACAGGCGCGCTTCACGCACCCAAAGGTCCATGATGCCGCCCTCGTTGACGAGGTCGTCCTGCACGCCCTGGATGAAGCAGGCATGCGGCTGCGGATGCTCATAGGAGGATTTCGACTTGGTCAACTTGCCGGTGAACGGGTCGACATAGAAGTGGCCCTGGCTTGGGCCGTCGATACCATAGGCCCAGTGCAGGCCGGTGTTGAACCATTGCGGGGAATTCGGCGCCACGCGCTGGGTGGCCAGCATGTAGGCAAGCTCGTCGCGGAAGGCGCGGGCGTCTTCTTCTGACGCCTTGAAGTAGCCGCCCTTCCAGCCCCAGTAGGTCCAGGTGCCGGCCAGCCGGTCGAAGACCTGGCGCGCGTCGATCTCGGAACCGTAGCGCTCGGCTTCCGGCAGCTTGGCAAGCTCGGCCTCATCGGCGACGGAGCGCCACAGGAAGGAGGGGACGTCGTTCTCTTCGATCTTCTTCAGCCGCGCGGGGACACCGGCCTTGCGGAAATACTTCTGCGCCAGGATGTCGGCGGCAACCTGGGAGAACTGCGCCGGCACATCGATATTGTCGAGACGGAACACCACCGAGCCATCCGGATTCTTGATCTCCGAAAGCGCCTTGCGGAATTCGATCTCCGCGTAAGCCGATTGCCCTTGCTTGGTGAAACGACGCTCGATGCGCATTGGTCCGATCCCTTTTGTCTATATATAGCGCTTTCGTCAGGGGATTTCTGCCCCCAATGCGAAACGCGCATGTCCGCCCGCCTGCCGGCGTTCGAAAACGGCCGGCTCTCCATTTCGCAGTCTCCGCCGGCCCTGCTGGTCACACTATCTAGCGTCGAACCTGCCTGCAAACACTAAATATAGTGTTAACAGACAATTTATTCCAGTCCGACAATTCTCCCTATTGTCCCCAACCGCCCCACAACCCCAACGCTTCCGCCGGCCTCGTAAACGGGCGGAAATGCGGGCAAAAACGCACATAATCCGGGAAAAAGACCGGGCTCAGAACTTTCCGGTCGCACTCTCAACAGGAGCGCATGGCCTATAAAAGGCGACTCGTTTTGCGCCGTCAAGGATTCGTTTGCGTAGCTTTTGTGACCCCAACATCTTGTGTGTCACATATGTGGATAACGGGGATAGAATTGCCGCGCGGCGATCACTTTGCCGCTGTATCACGAGGGATTAGCCGTAATGCATTTTCGGCTTTGGCTCGGTGCCGGTGAACTGCACCCCGACGCGGTCCTTGCGGCGCCAGCGAACCTCGCACCGATAGGCGATGCCGTCGAGCGGCACGTAGAGAAGGAAGCGATCGGGAACCCGGGCCTCGAGCGGTATCTTCAGTTCGGCACCGCTGTCGTGCTGATTGCGTAACGTACAGCCAACCTCCGAGTTCTGAATCCCGGTGATGATCGTTCCACCCTTGAGCACGCGCGGACGATGCTCGCGCTTGGGCTCGCCGGGATCTTCCGGCAGTGGGTCTACAGGGTTCACCATCGATAACACGCCGAACGATTCTTATCCGTGAATGGTTAGCAAACCATTCACGGCGTCGCATCGAAAACCGTGCCGGTGTGCCTGACAGGTGTGGACCGGGCCCTTGGCGCCGGACGTCCGATCAGGGAAATCTATGTGGGTCGGCGCAGAAATAGGCGATGATCTGGCAAAGGTCGGGTTCGTTGATCATGCGTACCGCGTCCTTGGAGTTGACCCATTTGCGGGTGCGCGAGTTTTTTTCCTTCCAGCGATCGGCGATCTTGTCGACGTGCAGCGGAAACACCAGGACTTCGCACGGCACTTCTTCGCCGGAAGCCAACACCTTGGCGTAGAAATAACGACCGGCCTCAAGGTGCGACACCGTTCCGCGCAGTCCGGCCTCCTCGCCGGCCTCGCGCGCGGCAGCCTCGCAGAGCGGCTCCCTGGCCTCCGGCCAGCCCTTGGGCAACACCCAGCGCCCGGTATCGCGGCTGGTGATCAGCATGACCTCGACGCCGTTGCCGGCATCCCGCCAGGGCAGGGCGGCAACCTGCAGGCGGCACGGCGCCGTGCCGAAGAGTCGCCGGACCCTTTCAGCCAGATGGTTGTGCGTCGTTGGCCTTGTCAACATCGGAGAAGCTAGCCCCAGCCTCCAGAATCGTTTTGCCGCCTCACGAATCTTACGGCCAATGGTCAGCAATAAAAGTAAAAACTTTGGATGCACTGGCCAATTTCCGCCAACAAAGGTCGAATTCACAGGAAATCGTACCCTGTGGGCCCATTCCGAAAGCAAATGGTACCCGGGAGTGGCTACAAATTTAGTAAAAACGCGCTGTCGCGAATCAGCCGGCGTGATCGTCGGCGATCGGCTTCTGATAGGTGAAGCCCATGTCCCACGGGAAATAGATCCAGGTGTCCTGGCTGACTTCGGTGACGAACGTATCGACCAGCGGCCTGCCTTTTGGCTTGGCGTAGACAGTGGCGAAATGCGCCTTCGGCATCATCGCGCGCACAATGCCTGCCGTTTTGCCGGTATCGGTCAGGTCGTCGATGATCAGTACGCCGGCGCCGTCGTCGGCCAGCAGGGCGGGGGTGATCTCCTTGAGAACCTGCAACTGCCCCTGGCTGGTGTAGTCGTGATAGGAGGCGACGCAGACCGTCTCGATAACGCGGATGCCGAGTTCGCGCGAGATGATGGCAGCCGGAACCAGCCCGCCGCGCGTGATGCAGACGATCGCTTTCCATTGCCCCTTGTTGGCACCCGCAAGCCGCCAGGCAAGCGCGCGGGCGTCACGATGGAATTGGTCCCAGGAGACTGGAAAGGCTTTTTCGGGAAGGGACATGTCGCGCACTCCGCAGCACGCGGGGTTCGCGCGCAAAGAAAACAGGGGAATGCGCGCGGAATTAACTGGAAAGCCTTGGCCTTGGCAAGGGCAGGGCCGGCGATCGCTGTGGACTTAAAGTGCGTCGCGTTGAACGGATTCAAGCGACGCGCTTCAAGTTTTTGTTTTCTGCATGTCGTTCTCCCAAAACCAGGGTCACTTTTGGGCGACACGCACTAGCGCGACAGGAAGGCCGCCACCGGCGCCGTGCGCAGAACGGTGCGCGTCACGCCGCCGAACAGAAGCTGGCGCAGCCAGGAGTGGCTGTAGGCGCCGAGCACCAGCAGATCGGCGCCGGTCTCCGCGATTCTGGTCTGGATGATGTCATCGATGGAATTGCCGCCCGACCTTTGCACCGAGACGCTGACGGTGGCGCCATGGCGCGACAGCGCGGACGCGATTTCGGCGCCGGCGGCTTCCGGGCTCTCGTCGAGCGAGTCTGGTGGGTCGATGACCAATATGTCGGTTTTCTCGGCTTCGATGATGAACGGCAGCGCGTCGAAGGCGGCGCGGGCGGCTTCCTTGCTGCCGTTCCAGGCGAGCAGCACATGCTTGAAGGTGGTGACCAGCGGGCCGGCATGCGGCACCACCAGCACCGGCCGCCCGGCATCATAGACCAGCGTATCGACATCCGCGCTCGGGTCGCCGCCCGTCTCGCGCTGCGCGGCGATGATCAGATCGGCGGCACGCACGCTGGAAATGCCGGTCAGCGCGCTGTCGCCCGAAAAGCTCTCCAGGCTTCGCCACTCGAAGGAAAGTCCGGAGTTCTCGATATGCCGGAGAAAAATGGCCTGTAGCCTCTCGGCCCGCTCGCGGTTCATGTCGGCCGAAACCTGCAGGAACTCGGTGTCCGGAAAGCCGGTGGCCGAGGTGTAGGGCACCGGAAGCGTTTCGGCGTGGATACCGGTCAGATGGCTCTGGAACCGGTTGGCGAGCGGAACGGCGCAGTCCAGCACGCGCTCGGCGTCCTGTTCGTTTTGCAGAATGGCGACGATGGTCTTGAATCGCATGGTAATCCCCTCAGTTTACAAGCGATCGAATTGCGGGCGATCGAACTCGCCAGAAGGAAACGTCGCAGCGTCGTGCTTGGTTCCGGCCTGGACCAGATCAGCCGGGATTGCTGGCGAACCCGGCCACCATTGCTTCGACATCGGCACGCGCTGCGTCAAGCGCTTCCTGGCTGCGGGCGCGCACGACCAGTTCGGTCCAGAATTTGCCATCGCCATATTTCGGATAGGAGCCGATGATCGTGTCCGGATGCGCTTTCTGGATGTCGCCCAGCGGTCCGCCGATGAGGCCTTCGCCGAAGGGACAGTGCACGCTTGCCGACAGCATCCGGGTGCCGGCCTTCAGCGTCGGCACGACATTGTCGAGCATCGCCTGGAAGATCGACGGGACACCCGCCATGACATGGACGTTGCCGATGCGGAAGCCGGGCGCAACGGACACCGGGTTGTCGATGAGATCGGCGCCGCGCGGCATCCGCGCCATGCGTTTGCGGGCCTCGGTGTATTCGATGCCGCGCGCGGCATAGCTTGCCTCGAGCATGGCATAGGCCTTGGCATCGTATTCGCAAGGCACGCCGAAGGCCTTGGATATCGAATCGGCCGTGATGTCGTCATGCGTCGGGCCAATGCCGCCGGTGGTGAACACATAGGTGTAGCGTGCGCGCACGGCATTCACCGCCGCGACGATCTCGTGTTCCTCGTCCGGAACGATACGCACTTCCTTCAGGTCGATGCCGATCGCCGTCATGATATCGGCGAGATGGCCGATGTTCTTGTCCTTGGTGCGGCCGGACAGGATCTCGTCACCGATGACGAGCATGGCGGCGGTTACGATTTCGGGCATGGAAGGCTCCGGCAAGACGAGTCGCCTCAGATAGCGCGGCGCGGCAGCAGCCGCAATGCCGGCTGGGCGGCGAACAATCTGTGCCGGTATGCGAGATATCCATCGAACCAGGCCCGGTTTCGATGCAAGGTTGCAGCGGCACCGGATGCGGCTAAGCTCAAGCCGGTTCTGGTGCGGGTGAACAATGCTCCTGTCGTTTCTGTCATGGCTGCTGGCCGGACTTTTGTTGCTGGCGGTCCTGGGGATCGCCAGTCTGGTGCTGGCGACGCTGTGGATCGCGGCCAAGGCCGAAAGGTTGGTGCCGCCGGTCGGTAAATTCATCGAGGTCGACGGCAACCGCATCCACTATGTCGATCAGGGCGAAGGGCTGCCGATCGTCTTCCTGCACGGGCTTGGCGCCCAGCTCCACCATTTCCGGCACACCCTGTTCGGCCGGCTAGGTGCGGGCTACCGGTTGATCGCGCTTGATCGACCGGGAGCGGGCTATTCGGTGCGTGCGAGCGGCGCAACGGGGCGGCTGCCCGAACAGGCCGAGATCGTGCGACGCTTCATTGAAGCGCTCAGGCTGGAAAAGCCGCTGGTGGTCGGTCATTCCCTGGGAGGTGCCATCGCGCTGACCCTGGCGGTGGAACATCCCGAGGCGATTTCCGGCATCGCTCTCCTGGCGCCATTGACCCATATGGAAGCCGGCGGGCGCGAAAAGTTCGGCTCACTCTATATTCCGTCACGCCTGTGGCGCTGGATCATGAGCTATACGGTGGCGATACCGACAAGCCTCAGATATGCGCGGCCGACAATGGAATTCATCTTCGCGCCGCAGGTCCTGCCCGGCGATTATATGGTCGGAGGCGGCGGCTGGCTCGGGCTCAGGCCGGCCCATTTCTACGCCATGTCCTCCGATGTCGTGGCGATTGAGCGCGACCTTGGCCGCATCGAGAAGCGCTACGGCGAGATCGCCATGCCGGCCGGCATTCTCTTCGGCGATGCCGATCGCGTCACCACGTTTCACACCCAGGGTGCGCCGATGAGGTCAAGGATCGAGGGGCTCGATTTCGAATTGGTCGAGGGTATGGGGCACATGCCGCAATTCGTCGCGCCGGAGCGGATCGTCGCCTTCATCGAGCGCGTCGCCAATCGAGCCTTCGCCGGTCGGGCATCACCGCCGGCTCACGACAATTTCACTGAACCATCAGGCTGATTGCCGGTTTTACCCGTGTCGCACCCAAGGCGGCAAAGACACGGAGTAGTTCAATGGTCACGAAACTTCTTGCAGCATCCGTCCTGACGATCGGTCTTGCCACATCGGCGATGGCACAGTCGTCGGACAGCACCTACCTCAACAATCACGACTGGTGGCCGTTCGGCAATGGAAACCATACAAGCGTCGATACCACCACCACCGGAAGCATCAACGGCGACCGCTCAGGATTGAACACCCTGGGCAATACCGGCCCGATCGGCCCTTGTGCCTACGACACCGCCGGTCCCGATGCGAATGCCCAAGGGAACGTGAACGATCAGTATTGCGGCAAATAGTCGGAGCACGAGCCCGAAAACCGAGTCATCGGTTTTCGGAAAAGATCTCGCTCAAAAGACAAAACCCGCAGGGCAGCCGCCGGCTGCGGGACGTCTTCTCTCCGGACGTCTGCGGTCGGCGCCGTGCCTGCCCGATTACTGAGACCAGGATACAAGAATTTACTCGGAGACTTCTGTCTGCGGGCGGTCCCGGCCGTCGGCCAGTTCGTCGTGCCATTTGCCTTCGGCGTCCTCGTACTGGATGCCGTCCGTAGCCCCGGCGACCTGTTGCTCGGCCGAAGCGATTTCGGCGGCGCGCAGCGCGTCCTGATGCGTGGGAAACGTCTCCGAGAAGGTCGCACCGACCTTATAGGCCCAGCCGCCGTCATGCTCGACGATCTTGTAAGTCAGCTTCGCCATCAAAACCTCCAGTTGAAAGGTCCGTCTGCTCAATGCAGCCGGCCGTCGGGCAGTCTGTCGTCGGGCACCAGCACTTCCGATTCCTTGGCGGCTTCAATCAGTGCCCGGCGCGCATCTGCTGTCGAACGATAACCTTCCAGCACTTTGAGGCAAGTGTCGAGGGCATCACGATGGCGCGGACCGCGATTGAGCGGCCAAACGGTCATCAGGCACTCCGCCGCTTCCTGGGCACTGCGGATATGGCGATATTTGCCGACGTGGCCAAGTTCGACGACGACCGGCACTTCAAAAGGTTTGTTGTCCATCATGGCCGCAACGCAAAGCAGCCAATTTGGTTGCAACCATGTCCTTGAGCCTGCGCCCAAAAGTCGCGTCGCGTTTGCGACACGCTCTAGGTCCTTGTTTGACGCATGTCGTCATTCCAAACCGGATCCACTTTTGGGTGACATGCACGGGCGTCTCAATAGCCGCAATCGTTGCGCAACCAGCGTGCATTTGCCCAGCCGGTCCTGCCGCCGATCTCGACCTGATACCAGTTGCCGCGGCGGTCGAAGATCTCGGTGTGATCGCCATTGAACAGCTGGCCGATCATCCGCGACGACGAGTTCGGCCGTGTCCGCACGGCGAGAAAGCCGCTGCCGGTCGCCAGATTGTAGCGGCCGGACAGGCCGTGCACCGTGCCCTCGCAATATTGCGCGCTGGCCGGTGTCGACGCGCCGATCCAAAGTCCGGCCATAGCTGTCAGTGCTGCAACAGGCAAGAATGCCCTGAACGACATGGTTTCCTCCCAAGCCCGGCCGCGCCCGCCGCAGACTCACCCAAGGTAACAGTTCGCGGACAGAATTGAAGCCAAGCTGTGGCAAACTGTCCAGAACTGCGGGCCGCGCCGGGATCAGGAGAACCGATCGATCAGCCCGCCGCCTTCATCCAGTGCTGCATCGTCGTCACCGAACGGGCAAGCTGCGGCGCCGGGTGGATTGTCTCGCTGAACGTGGCCGCCGCACGCCATCCCCAGCGCGGATCGGCCAGGAAGGCGCGCGCCAGCGCCACGATGTCGGCGCGGCCCTCGGCGACGATCGCTTCGGCCTGCTTCGGGTCGTCGATCAGCCCAACGGCGCGGGTCGCAATGCCGGCGCCCTTGCGCACGGCTTCCGCCAGATGCACCTGGTAGCCCGGTCCGGTGGGCAGTTTCTGCAACGGCGAGTTGCCGCCGCTCGAGCAGCAGAGATAGGCGACGCCGACATCCTTGAGGGCTTTTGCCACTTCGATCGCATCCTCGATGTCGAAGCCGCCATCGACCCAATCCTTTACCGACAGCCGCGCGCCGAGCATCAGATTTGGCGTTGCCTTCCGCACTGCCTTGGCGATCTCGACGGCAAAACGCATGCGGTTTTCCAGCGAGCCGCCCCAGCGGTCCGTGCGCTGGTTGGACAGTGGCGACAGGAACTGGAAGATCAGATAGCCGTGTGCCGCGTGCAGTTCGAGGAAATCGAAGCCGGCGCGTTCGGCACGTCTTGCCGCCTCGGCGAAGCGTTCGATGAGCTGCAGGATTTCTTCTTCCTCCAGCGCGCGCGGCACGTTCCAGCCGGTGTCGTAGGCGATGGCCGAGGCCGACACCGTCTGCCAGGGATCCTCGTTTGGCTGCAGCGGCCCGCCCCCCTCCCACGGCTTGCGGTTGGAGGCCTTGCGGCCGGCATGGGCAAGCTGCGTGCCGAACTTCGTGCCGGGAGCGGCGACGCGTCTGGCCGCATCCAGTGTGCGGCGGGCGGCCGCCTCATTGTCTTCGGAATAAAGGCCGAGGCAGCCATGCGTGATACGCCCGCGCCGTTCGACATCGGTCATCTCGACCGTGACCATGCCGGCGCCGGACATGGCAAGGTTCATCCAGTGGTAGAGGTGCCAGTCGCTGGCCGAGCCGTCTTCGGCGGAATATTGGCACATCGGCGCGACGGCGATGCGATTGGGGAAGGTGAGGCCGTCAAGGGTGATTGGCTGAAAAAGCGATGCGGTCATGAGAAGGGCTCCGGGAGGGGTAAACCGCTATCTAGGTAGTGGATCGAAGGCGCGCCAGACACGAGAAGGTGACACGCCCTTTTTGGACCGATTGCCTGCATTGCGCAAATGCCGGTTCACGGCTACGCCTCGACCGGGTAGCATGGAGACCACGATGGAAGATCGCATTCGCATCCGTTCGGAGGAAATCCTCTCGGACGACTGGGCTGTCCTGAAGAAGACCGTCCTCGACTACCGCCGGCGTGACGGACAGTGGGAAACGCAGATCCGCCAGACCTATGATCGCGGCGACGGTGCGGTGATCCTGCCTTACGATCCCTCGCGCTCGACCGTGCTTCTGGTGCGCCAGTTCCGCTATCCGGCCTACGTCACCGGCCACCGCGAGCCGCTGATCGAGGCCTGCGCCGGCCTGTTGGACGAAAACGATCCGGAAACCTGCATCCGCAAGGAGGCCGAGGAAGAGCTGGGCTACCGGCTGCAGAACGTGGAACGGCTGTTTTCACCCTATATGAGCCCGGGCAGCGTCACCGAACGGCTCTGGTTCTTCGTCGCCCGCTATTCGCCTGCCGACCGCATCTCGGCCGGCGGCGGCGCGCCGGAAGAGGGCGAGGACATCGAAGTGCTGGAAATGCCGCTCGACGAGGCGCTGGCCGGCATTGCCGATGGCCGCATCATCGACGCCAAGACCATCATCCTCATCCAGCATCTGAAGCTGAATCCGATTCCTGCTTGATCGATTTCTGGCGCTTGCATCCTCTCGCCAGGCTGGCTCTCGGATCGATGGCCGAATACGGGCGGTTGGCCGTTGATATTCAGCGTTCGCGCGCCCGGCGTGCCGAGGCTGGACCGGGGCCGCGCATATAGTGAAGTTCTGGCCGGTAGCGCGGTGCGACGAATTCGCGAAAGGCTGATGCCGACCGAGTGATCAAGGCCAAACGTGCCATGACCCAATCTCGGTAAGACGCCGCCGCAGGAGGCTGTTCGTTTCCGAATTTTGGCTGTGCTATCCACATGACGGCAAAGTCCGTGACGTTGAAGCCGACGCCGATACGGTCTCACGTGATGGACCGCTTGAACAAAAGACCGAATCGGATTGGATCGCCGTCAGAAATTCCCATGACATCTCGGACGACAAGAGGGCTACCGCCAGGGCCGTGACCAGGAACACTGCGGGAAGGCCGAACAGAAGCTTGCGCGACATCATTGTCCCAACCTCACACGCCGGTGTCGATGTGGAACAGCGTCTTGCGCCCGGCATGTCTGAAACTGTCGGAGCAAGAACCGTGCCACGCCTGCGCCCACGCGCGATTCCGGCCGGACCAATCCTGGCCCGCGGCCTCCCAAGCTGACGCACGCAGATGTCCCGTAATGGGTCACTTGCGCTTGGCACCAGATTTGCAGTGTCAGCAATGCCGGGTGTTGGGGCCGGCATTGGGGTGGGTGGGGGCCTCGCCGCTTCGCAAATGGAGCGGCGAGGCTTTTCATTCAGCCATCAGCCTTCATGCGGCTCGACAGCCGATCGGGGTGACGAGAGGCCGCCGAGCCTAACCGGCTTGGGGCTTCTTGTTGGGGCAAGCCGGCTGAAGCCAACCCTAATATTAGCTACCCTGCAACAGAAGCCTGTTCGGACGTTTTCCCCTGCTATTGGCCACTGTGCTGCAAGTCCACAAAGTCGATGTCCAGGCGCTGATCGACAGGCTCGGCCCGGATCGCGAGTCGATGCATTGGGAAACTGGTGCGGGACGTGTTTGACGATATCGGAGAGTGGCCCGGACCCTGCATTTTTGCCGTTTGGATCATACCGACTTTGCGGTGGGACACGACCCGGGGCGGGGCGGCCCAGCGGCCTGGTTGCTAGTTGTGACCGGCAGCTAGGCGGCTGGGCCTGACCGGCGGGGCGGGTTGGGGCGGCGCCGGCTGGCGACGATATATATGCTACTGCTAATATAAGGGGAACACACCCATATGAACGAAGGAAGTAGCAAAAGGTGGAGCACAAACCGGCCGCAACCCAGATGGTAAGCGTTTTCGAGAAGCCGCCTCGGCGGACCGTGCTCGACCACCAGAGTCAGGGCCAAAGCGAGGGCGGCAAGGGAGCTCGGCGACAAGGTGATGATCGCGGAGATCGCGCCGAAGGTGATGCGCTGACGGGATTGGATTTTTGCCGGGGCGGCCCAGCGACTTGCTAGGGGACTAGCAGCGGTGGCCGCTGGGCCTAACCAGTCCGGGCTCGAGGAGGCGCTGTGCTGGCTAACCCGAAGCATGCGCTCACGCTAATGCGAGAGCCAGAGCGCATCCGCATGAAGGGATACCACCGAAAGGTTGAAGCGCGCCCGCTGCCGACGGAGTGTGAGGGACGAACCCCGAATGCAAGATGGCTCTATGAGGTACACCCGGATGAGGTACAGCCGTGCCTCACATGGCGAGCCTTTTGACTGGCTCACGGAACAAGAGATCCGGTTTCAGTGATGGGGGAAGTGGACATGCCAAGCAGAGTCAACGATCCGCCACCGAAGCCTGACACGAAGAAGACACTCCGTCGTCCCGACAAGGAAGCATCGCCGGAGCCTGAACATGTCGATCCGCCACCGCGAGACGTGCGAGAGGCCCCGGCACCAAATCCAAATGGCGATAAGAAGTCCGGATCGCACGGGCGCGACGAAGGGCCCGCCGCCCGACCGTGGCGGGCTTCTCCATTGAGCGCTGATTTCAACATGGTGCGGACGACAGATTCGAACCCGCACGATCAAAGCTCAAGGGATTTTAAGTCCTTTGAGGCTTTGCGCGTTGCTGGTAGGCTGCCAGAGCGGCAAGTAAAGGGAAGGGGAATGCTTATGATCAGTCGCAGTTCGTTCTTTCGCGCGGTCGCCATCTGTGGCGTGCTCGCGATCTCTTCGGTGGCCGGCGACGGCTTTGACGGCAGTTTGGGCTTTCGCCTGGTCAACCCGGCGGAAGCAAAGACGGTCGTGATCCAGAGGACGACCATCTACATCACGACCCTGCCCAAAGGATGCGTGAAGACCACCTACAACGGTGGCGCCGTGGTCTGGAAATGCGGGACGAAGTATTACCAGCCCTACAAGGGCCGCTACGTGCTGGTTTATATCAAGTAAGGGCGCTCGCCTCACCGTAGAGGCCCCGAACAGCCTTTTCGCTAAGCCGCTGGCGTGACACTGCGCGCCGGCAGCCGTTCGGCTGCGATCCCTGGTTCGTCCGAGGGAGCCTTTTGCCTGGAGGCGTGTGAGCCAAGAGTGGTGCGGACGACGGGAATCGAACCCGTACGATCAGAGATCGAGGGATTTTAAGTCCCTTGCGTCTACCAATTCCGCCACGTCCGCAGGCCGCGATTACAAGCACTTAAGCGAACATAGGTCCAGCCATTCGAGACCAGTTGGCACCGGATTGGCACTGAAAAGCCGGATTACTGTTCTGCGCCCGTTCTCATCGCGGTTTCAATCGTCGCTGCAACACCTTCGTCCGATCGTGCAAACAGATGGACGTAGACTGACAGCGTGACCACAGGTGACGCATGCCCTAGGAGACGGCTGATTGCAACCACATCGAGCCCGGTCGATCGATCGCGTCGCGCCATGCAACGACTATGAGCCGGACAGCGACTGCGAGCATAGGCGCCTGCGAACGCCACCCAACGTCACGGGAAAGCCCGTGGGGAGCGGCTCACGATGAAGGTCGATGATACCGCGCTGATCGAGGATGGCGAACGGGACGCTGGGGAGATGCCCGAGGAATGCCGGACGGTGGACGGAAGCTGAGTTTCGACCCAGTTTGAGAGGTTCCCGCCGTCCCTAGTGGCGGGTTTCTCACCGGTGCCCACATCCCTCCGGTGAAGTTGTCCGAATCGGCGATCTGCAAAACGTTAAGTGGGTCCGAATCGTACTTAGCGCCGAACCAACCTTCATATTCAATGCGGATCCAAAACTGGGCTTGCGGTTTCCAAAAGCTTTGCCGCGGATCGCTGTGCGTCATCCCAAACGAGCAGGTCGTCTTATCGCCGTTTTGGAGGAGTGGAATTTCCGTCGACTGAGTGAAACACGCCAGCCACCGCTTTTTGGCATCCTCATTGGCACCGACTCCGAGCGCCGCTTTGAGGCCGGCCTGGTCGTGGACAATCAGGCGGATATTTTTCGCGGGAATTGATCCAGAGTTCAGCACCACGAGATTGTAGGCAATCCCATCGTTTCCGCCGCTGTGAGTTTTGACCGCGGCCGTTACGATCGGGCGAAATTGTCGCCTCCAGAAGAAGACGGACATGCCAAGTGCAACCAGAGATACGGCCAGAGCGGCAAGCGCTAATAAGGTGTCCAAGTTCGTTCTCCTTCTCGTCTTGGCCCGCCTGGCTAACGACGGCGGGCCTCTTCAAGGCGGAAACACGAGGTACATCCCTCGTGGCACTTGAACAAATCTTGGTCAACCTCTCCCCTGGTCAACCAGCTTTGAGCGTTCCCCTGAAGCGGGCCGCTCCCGATGGAGTGCAGGGAAGAACGCGAAATGCAAGATGGCTCTATGAGGTACAGCCGGATGAGGTACACCGCGCCGCCAACGGCCCGCCTCAAGGTGGCGGGCTTTTGATTTGGCACCGAAATTGGCACCGGAAGAGCAGGGAAGAGTAGGGATTGATAGATATGTCGGGCTCAGGTCGCGCCTGCAAAGCCCGGAAAACAAGGCTGGCCAAGACTGCGAAGGACGCGTCTGGGCGGCTTGGCTCGCATCTAAGATCCCTTGACTCTACCAATTCCACCACATCCGCAGGCCAGCCTTTTTCAGATGTCAGGATGCGGGCCGTCAAGTCGTGTTCCTGGTCAAGTCTGAATACGGAAGCCAGACCGGGCGGTTTGAACATAATGGTGCGATCACGGAATTATGCGCGCCGGAGGTACTGGTATGATACTACTCGGCGGATCAAACCCGCCCAGGCCGGCGCTTCTCAGCCCAACCCATCACCCCGCCCAACTGGGGGCGTCGGCCGCCCCTTCCACCAGAGAGCTTCTGGAGCCACGGCCTTGGCCGGGTCGCGCCAGGCCGCTGGCGAGGCTCAGAACTTGTAGCTCAAATTTATGCCGACCGTGTTCAACTTCACATCCTGGTCGCGGTCGGTGAAATCGCCGGACGCGTCAAAATGCTCCGAGCCGAAATCATAGTAGCGATACTGGGCGCCGACGACGAACTTGTCGGTCAGCGCGTAGTCGACGCCGGCACCTACGGCCCAGCCGACGCTCGTGCGTGAACTGTCGAACGCCGTGCCCGTCGCTTGCGACGTTTCGATGCCGGCAAAGGCGATGCCGCCGATGCCGTAGACCAGCAACCGGTCTATTGCGTAGCCGGCCTTGGCGTTGATTGATCCGAACCACTTGACGTCGGTGCCGAAGGTATTTCCCGGCTCCGCCTCGGTCGTGCCGTCGACCGAGGAGTAGTTGAGGTCGGCCTCGGCGCCGATCACTGCCTGGTCGAACTGCCACAGGCCGGCGATATGGCCGCCGACAAAACCGCCGTCGATGTCGGGCGAGACGGAAAATGGCTCGCCCCCCGTCCCCGTGATATCGGACTGGCCCCAGCCATATCCAGCCTGCAGGCCGGCGTAGTAGCCGGTCCAGTCGAAGCCGGGCGCGGTCATCGGGACGTCGACGGTGGGGTCGGCTGCGGAAGCCGGCACGGCCAGGGCAGCGAGAAAACCGGCAGTTGCGACCATCAGGCGACGCACATCGAACTCCCCGAAATGACGAATTCAGAAAGGCCCTTGCCAGAAAGGTAACCCGATTTGCGACAAAACGGAATCCTATTCTGGCCGATGCCGGTCGCAAGCCCGGTGCCGCCAGGCCGGAGACAAGCGGCATTGCCGCGCCAGCGTCGCCGTGCAAGATCGGCGGTTTGTGGAGAAAACTCCCGATGCGCGTCCTGTTTAGCCCGATCGCTGCAACAGCCGTCGGACTGTTCGCCTGCGGTCTCGCCATGGCCGAGCCGTTGACGCTAACCATCGCCAAGGCCGTGGTGGTACCCGATCCGGCGCCAGGACAAGTGGCGCTCAACCTCAAGATGACGCCGGACAGTGGGCGGGCATTCGCCGCTTTCACCAAGGCGAATGTCGGGAAGACGATTGATCTCAGCGTTGGCGGCAACGTCGTGATGTCGCCGCGGCTGGTCGAACCCATCCTCGGCGGCGAGGTCACGATCAGCGGCAGGTTCGCCAAGGGCGAACTCAGGCGTCTCGCCGATCAAATTTCGGCCGGAAAGGCGAAAGTCACGGTCGACGTCAGCGCGCGGTAGCCTTGGTGAAAGACCGGACAGCCTTTGTCATGGCGCAACAGGTCCCAGTTTGATGCTGGTCAAAACCACACTGGCTTGGCACAGTCGGGCAAACAGGAGTTTTTCATGGCCAAGAAGGCATCGGCGCATGCGACGAAACCCAAACCCTGGACCGAGATGGCAACGCAACTGGTCGATGTCGCCATGGGCCGCAAACCCGCCGATCTCGTCATCCGCAACGGCCGCTGGGTGAACGTCCATTCTGGCGAGATCATCGCCGGGACCGACATCGCCATTGCCGGCGGGCGCTTCGCCTATTGCGGGCCCAACGCCAGCCATGCCATCGGTCAGGGCACAAAGGTGGTCGACGCCGGCGGGCGCTATCTGGTTCCCGGCCTTTGCGACGCGCACATGCATGTCGAGAGCGGCATGGTGACGGTCACCGAGTTCTGCCGCGCCGTCATTCCGCACGGCACCACCTCGATGTTCATCGATCCGCACGAGATCGCCAATGTGCTGGGCCTGCCCGGCGTGCGGCTGATGCATGACGAAGCCGTCGCGATGCCGGTCAACGTGCATGTGCAGATGCCGTCCTGCGTGCCTTCGGCACCCGGGCTGGAACATGCCGGCGCCGAACTGACGGTCGCCGATGTCGCCGAAGCGATGACCTGGGAAAACATCATCGGGCTGGGCGAAGTGATGAATTTCCCCGGCGTCGCCGCCAACGACCCGGTCATGTCTGGTGAGATCGCGGCGACCGTGAAAGCGGGGAAAACGGTTGGCGGACACTATGCCTCGCGCGATCTCGGCCTGCCGTTCCATGGCTATGTCGCTGGCGGGCCGGAAGACGACCACGAGGGTACGCGGGCCGAAGATGCCATTGCGCGTGTGCGCCAGGGCATGAAGGCGATGCTGCGGCTCGGCTCGGCCTGGTATGACGTCGCCTCGCAGATCAAGGCGGTGACCGAGAGCGGCATCGATCCGCGCAACTTCATCCTGTGCACGGACGACAGCCACTCCGGTACGCTGGTCCATGAAGGCCATATGGACCGGGTGGTGCGGCACGCCATCCAACAAGGGTTGAAGCCTGTAACGGCAATCCAGATGGCGACGCTCAACACCGCCCAGCATTTCAAGCTCGAACGCGAGATCGGCTCGATCGCGCCGGGCCGGCTGGCCGACCTGCTGATCGTCTCGGATCTCTCCGCGATGACCATCGATGAGGTCTACGCCCGTGGCGTCAGGCTGGCCAAGGGCGGCAAGCTCGAAATCGACATTCCGGCCTACAACTACCCGAAGACGGCCAAGAACACCGTCAAGCTCGGCAAGAAACTCAAGGCCGGCGACTTCGATATCGCGGCTCCCAAGGGCGCCAACGAGGTGCGCGTACGCGTCATCGGCGTTATTGAGAACCAGGCGCCGACGCGGGCATTGGAGGCCGATCTGCCGGTCGAGGACGGGCTGGTCGCCATGGATCGCCGCAACGATATATGCCAGATCGCGCTGGTCGAGCGCCACCGGGGCACAGGCGGCGTCACCAACGCCTTCGTCTCCGGCTTCGGCTACATGGGCGACTGCGCCATGGCCTCCAGCGTGGCGCACGATGCCCACCACATCATTGTCGTCGGCACCAACAAACAGGACATGGCGCTGGCCGTGAATCGACTGGGCGAGGTCGGCGGCGGCGTCGTGCTCTTCTCCAAGGGCAAGGAACTGGCGCTGGTCGAAATGCCGATCGCGGGGCTGATGTCGGACGAGCGGGCGGAAATCGTCGCCGCCAAGGCCGAGAAGCTGACCGAAGCGATGCGCAAGATGGGCTGTTCGTTGAACAACGCCTATATGCAGCACTCGCTGCTGGCACTGGTCGTCATTCCGGAACTGAGGATTTCCGACGTCGGGCTGATCGATGTGACGACGTTCCAGAAGGTCGATCTTTTCGTCTGAGATCAGCCGTCGGCGCTCGGCGATCACCCGCCAGCGCCGACGGTCAGCACCTTGAACGGCGTGGTGATCACGACCTCGGCGACCGAGCCGACGGCCTTGCCTATACCCTGGCCGAGGTCATCGAACCGCACCGCGTCGGGCTCGTCCGCTCGTAGAGCGGCCGGTGTGCGCAGCCGGTCGCCGAGCAGTTGCACCAGGATCGGGTTGTCGGCGAATTTGGCATGGTTCAAACGGTCGCCGCTCTTGGTCTTGGTCAGGTCCACCACGACCACGCCATAGCTGGCAAGGTCGGCGGCATTGCCGTAATCGCCAACGCGCGGCTTGTCGCCAGAGATCAGGGAAGACAGCTTGAGCGCGCGGTCGTCGCCCGAGAGCAGGATGGCGAACGGCTTGTCTGGCTTGCCGTAGCGGATCATCTGCTTTTTGAACACATCGACATCGATGTCCGGCGACGCCAGGACGACATAGCCGAGCTTGCCGCCGAGATCGCGATCGCCGGTGATGGCGAGCTGCCGCAGCGCTTCCATCGTCACCCAGGTTCCCATCGAGTGAGCGATGATGTCGATGCTCTTGACCCGCATCTTGGCCAGCATCCTGAGCGTCGCCTCGAGGTCGTCGCGTGCCGCGTTGGCGCTTTCCTTGTCGTAGATATAACCGGTCGTCTTGCCGCTTGACGCCCAGGAAAACAGCACCGGAGTTCCGGGATATTTCGTGTCGTGGGCAATCTGCGTCAGCCGATAGATGCCGTCGTCGAAACCGTTGTTGAAGCCGTGCACGAAAACCAGCGCACGTCCGCCGCTCATGGCGATGTCGGCGCCGACCGCCTTGGCGAATTGCGGCGCGCCTTCATAGAAGGTCACGTCCTTGGCGGTGAAATCCTTGGCCGGATTGCTGTTTGCGGATCCCTTGACCCGCTCGATGGCGCCGAGCTGATGGCTTTTGGGAACGGTCACGTCAACCCGGGCAAAGCTGGTGGTCAGCGAACGGTCGCCGTCGTAGACCTGTCGCGGGTTCTTTGTTGCCCTCTGCCGGGTGGTGGCAACGAAGATCTCATGCGTCGCAGCGATGTCGGAAGCGGGCACCGTGATCGTCGTCTTGTTGAGCAGATCATGGGTTTTCTGGCCGGCGCAGCCAGTGACAGCGAGCGCGAATGCGACGACAAGGTAGCTCTTCGAACGCACGGTCACACGCCGGCTCCGCAAAGGGGGACGTCAAACGCATGACGTCGCTGGATATTCCGATAAAGCCAGAGGGCGGCGCGGTCCAGTTCAAAGTGAGCCTAGACTTCTGCGATGCTGAACAGGCACGGCAAAATCGTGGGATTTCGTCTATTTCCCGAGCAGGCCGATGCGATCGGTCACGTCACGATCGCTGGCAAAGCCGTCATCGTCGCGCAGCCGCTGGCCGATCATCTTCACCAGTTCGGGATTGTCGGCGAATTTGGTGTGGTTGAAGCTATCGCTTCCCTTGACCTTTGAAAGATCGACCACGGTCACGCCGTAGGAGGCAAGATCGGCGGCATCCTTGTAGTCGCCGACGCGTGGCCGCGAGCCGGCAATCAGGCCGGAGAGCCTCAGTGCCCGATCGTCGTCGGACAACAGCAGGATGAATGGTTTGTCAGGCTTGCCGTAGCGCCTCATCTGGCTCTTGAACACATCGACATCGATGTCGGGTGAGGCCAGCACCACGTCGCCGAGCTTGCCGCCGAGATCGCGGTCGCCGCTGATGGCCATCTGGCGCAGCGTTTCCATCGTCACCCAGGTGCCCATCGAATGGGCGACGATGTCGATGCGCCGCGCTCCGGACTGCTCCAGCATCCTCAAGGTCACTTCGAGCTGGTCGCGGGCCGCGCTGGCGCTTTCCTTGTCATAGACATAGTCGGTGGTCTTGGCGCCGGAGGCCCAGGAAAACAGCACCGGCGTGCCCGGATAGCCGGAATCGTGGACGATCTGGGTCAAGCGGTAGACGGCATCATCGAAGCCGGTGTTGTAGCCATGAACGAAGACCATGACGCGGCCGCCCCGCGCCGCGATGTCAGCGTCGAGCGCGCTGGAGAACTTCGGCTGTGCGTCGTAGCCGACGACTTCGGACGCCATGAAATATTTCGCCGGGTCGTCGGATTTGCCGCGCGACCGGCGCTCGATCTGGCCGGTCTGGTGGGAGCCTGGCACCGTCACGGTGACGCGGGCGTAATTCAGCGTGGCCGAGCGCTCACCGTCGAAAACCTTGTTGGGATCGTCAGATTTCTTGCGCGTCGTCGCGATGAAGATGCTGTGGTTGCCGGCGATCTCCGTCACCGGCGTCGCGACGATCGCGCTACCAAGCAGTTCCTCTGTTTGCGTACCGGCGCAGCCGGCCACGAGCAAGGCAAGGACAATGGCAAAGATATTCTTCAAAGGCACTCAGAAATTCCAACTCCGGCCCAAAGGCCTGCCTACCCCCGCGACATCCCGGACAGCCAGAGTGCGGCAGAACTAAGTCGCGTCCAGCCGAAATGTGCTCAGCGCCCGGTCACAGTCATCGCACTGTTGCGCGAAAGCCAAAACGGCGGCAGAAACGCCGGAATGTTGGAGAAGGGCAACACCTCCGGCTTGAGGCGGATGCCGAGTACATCCGCCATGAAGCCGCGCCGCGCCTCGATGCGGCTCCAGGCCTCGGGATAGCGCGCCGCGATCTCCTCGCGCAGAGGCTCGTCGGCGAGCGCGATGCCGTCCTCGATATTGGTGGTGAAATAGGCACTGCCGGTCGCCGGGATGACGTCGACCTGCAGCGCCATGCCCGATCGCAGTCCGATGTCGGAGCCGGTAAACACCGGCGAATGCATCCATTCGTCGATATGGACGAGATGGCCGGGATTGAGTGAAACACCAAAGAACGGATCGCCTATGCGGTCATGCACCGCTTTCCACAGCGTGCCTCCCGTGGTGCCGATGCCGATCGCTTCGTACCAGTCGACGACAGCGGCAAAATAGGGCGCGACCAGTCTTTCGACATAGTCGCGGATGGCATGCGGAAGTTCGGATGCCTCCTCGGCGAGGAAACCGGCGCGTGCATTGAGCGCACCCTGGATGCCATAGGCCATGGTGATCGGGTCGCCACGCCGGATGATGTCGAGGCGCGGGCTGGGCAGGCCATAGACGGCCCGCTTGCCCGCCGACAGCATCGGATGACAGCCATGCGGCAAGCCGTTCATGCCCATCAGCCGGGCCGCCTGCAATTCGGTCATACCGGGTTCGATGCCTTGCAGGACATTGCGCAAGCCCTGCGAGGTGAAGGTCGCGGCGAATTCGAAGGCAGCCAGTTGGTCGGCCTCGTTGATGGCGCGCAGTCCGTCGGTGGGGTTCATCAACAGATTGGCCGCGTTCACGACCGCGCCCTTGTCGCCGACAAGCGCGCGCAGCGTATCGGCGATGAAGGAGGGCATGTCGAGCGCCATCTCGCCAAGACCTGCATCGCCTGCGCCGAACGGTTTCCAGCCGACCGCGCCGATGCGCTGGCCGGGCCTCAGGCCGCTATCGGCGAGGATGTCGGGCAGCGCGTCCGAGCGGTCGCGCGGCTGAGCCGGCAGCGAGAACGTCTGGTAGAGGACACGTTCGTATGGCCCGTCGCAGAGTTCGGCATAGCCCCAGCCTTCATTGCCGACGAGAAGCCTTGGCTGCTTGCCGGGAATGATGACCAGCAGCGTTTCCTCGAAGCGCGGATCATAGCCCGAGAGATAGGCAACATTGGCCGCGTGTTCGCGGTCGCCATAGATGGCGAAGGCATCGAGGCCGGCCTTGGCGCCCAGTGCCGTCAGCGCCGCGATGCGGGCTTCGTGGATGGCGCGCGCAACCAGCGGCATCACCGTCGGCTCGCCGAATTCCGGCAGCGACATGGATTTCAGGCCGACCGATGCGACAGGCATGAACAAACGCCTCCAAGTGCTTGCAAGGATTCTGCGAATGCCCGCTGCAGAGGGGCAAGACTGGCAGGACAATGGCGTCGAGGCCCCGGATATGCAATAGGCGGGATCGGCCGCACGACGGCAGCGCGTGCAACACACAGCCGGAGCGCGGCCCGATCGATGATAGCGGTCTGCGGATAACAGGCGGTGCAAGGTGGTTTTCCGATGAACAGTTTCTCTTCCCGTGTCGCCACCGCTGCCGCAGCGATCCGCCAGATATTTCCGGAAACGCCGCTGCAGGAGAACGACTACCTGTCGAAAAAGACCGGGGCTCGGGTGCTGCTGAAGCGTGAGGACCTGTCGCCGGTGCGTTCCTACAAGATCCGTGGCGCCTTCAATTTCTTCCGCAAGACACTTGCGGCCGGCAACGAGGCTGAACTGTTCGTCTGCGCGTCCGCCGGCAACCATGCGCAGGGCTTCGCTTTCGTCTGCCGCCACTTCGGCAAGAAAGGCGTCGTGTTCATGCCGGTGACGACGCCGCAGCAGAAGATCGACAAGACCAGGCTGTTCGGCGGCGATTTCGTCGAGATCAGGCTGGTCGGCGACTTTTTCGACGATTGCTACCGCGCCGCCTTCGAATTCACCGAAAGTTCCGGCGCCCACATGGTGCCGCCCTTCGACCACAAGGACATCATCGAGGGCCAGGCGACTGTCGCCTATGAGATATCAGGCCAGATGCCGGGCGCCCGTATGCCCGACATCATCATGCTGCCGGTCGGCGGTGGCGGGCTCGCCGCCGGCGTCACCCATTATTTCGCCGATCAGGGCCGCGAAGCCCGCTTCGTCTTCTGTGAGCCGGCCGGTGCGCCTAGCCTGCGGGAGAGCCTCATTGCCGGAAAGCGCCTGAAGCTCGCCAAGGTCGACAATTTCGTCGATGGCGCGGCGGTCGCCGAGATTGGCCGCGAGCCGTTGCGGCATCTCAAGGATTTCCCAGCCGACATGGTGCGGCTGATCCCGGAGAACCGGCTCTGCGCCACCATGATCGAGATGCTCAATGTCGAAGGCGTCGTGCTGGAGCCGGCCGGCGCGCTGGCGATCGACGCGCTGAAGGATTTTTCCAGGAAGGAGATCAGGAGCAAGACGATCGTCGCCGTGGTTTCGGGCGGCAATTTCGATTTCGAGCGTCTGCCCGACGTCAAGGAGCGGGCGCTGCGCTTCGAGGGCCTGAAGAAATACTTCATCATCCGCTTTCCGCAGCGGCCGGGCGCCTTGCGCGATTTCCTTGAAATGCTTGGGCCCGACGACGACATCGCCCGCTTCGAATATCTGAAGAAATCGGCCCGCAATTTCGGTTCGGTGCTGATCGGCATCGAAACCAAGGATCGCCGCAATTTCGACCTGCTCAAGGCGAATTTCGAGGCCGAAGGCGTCCAGTACCAGGATATCACCGACAACGAGACGCTGGCCGGGTTCATCATATGAGTGATCGATGATCAGATGACTGATCAGGGAAAAAGCTTCGTTGCGCTGTTTTCCGGCATCAATGTCGGCGGCAACCGCATCGTCAAGATGGCGGAGCTGCGGTCGTTCTTCGAGGACCTCGGATTTTCCGATGTCGCCACCTATGTGCAGAGCGGCAATGCCGTTTTTCGGGCAAAGGCGGGTGACGCGGCGACGCTGACGAAACAGATCGAAGCAGCCTTCGAGAAGAAGTGGGGATTCCATTCGCGCATCATGGTGCGCGATCTCGGCTGGTTCGAGCGGCTGGTGAGCGAAAATCCCTATCCGGAAGTGGCCGCGGACCACACGAAGCTCCACGCCTATGTGCTGGAGCGCGAGCCGACCGGCGATGAAGTGGCGCGGCTGGCCGAAAAGTGCACCGGTCCCGAACGGTTCGAGATCAAGGGCGACGTGCTTTACCTGCACGCGCCGGACGGGCTCGGCAAATCGGTTTTTGCCGGGCTGATCCCGCGTACGCTGAAAGTGCCGGGCACGGCGCGCAACTGGCGCTCGGTGTTGGCGTTGCTGGCGATGGCCGGTCAGGCAGGCGGAGCTTAGGCCGGTTACGCTGCCGTGGCGGGCTTCCAGTCGAAGGTCAGTTCTTCGCGAAAAGCAAAGCGCTTGATGTGATCGGCGACGACGCTTTCCAGGCGCTCGAGTGATCCGTTTTCCTCGGTTGACACCGTGATATGCAGCGCGCTCGCATCGGCATCCATCACCGTGCGACCGAGCGAGAGATCGATCGTGCCATGGTGCGGATCGAACTCGACGGGGAATTTGTGCGCCCAGTGCTTGCACAGCTGCTGCAAATAGCGGCTGGCATGTTCGGTGGCGACATCGGCATGGCTGGTCGGCATCAGTGAACTCTCCGGGAGGGCAGGCGCCCATTGCTTGACATGGCGCCAGGCTTGCCAGGCTGGCGCGACAGCCGGGTAGATAGGTGCCGTCGCGCAAAACGCCAAAGGCTGCCGGGCGATCTTTCGCCCGGATCGAGGCCTACCAGCTGCCGGTGTTCGCCATTGAAGCCCAAGGCTCGGCCTTGGCCTTGGCCGGGCCTTTTTGCAGGAGCTCGATCGAAATGCCGTCCGGCGACCTGATGAAGGCCATGTTGCCATCGCGCGGTGGCCGGTTGATGGTGACGCCATTGTCCATCAGATGCTGGCAGGTGGCGTAGATGTCGTCGACCTCATAGGCGAGGTGGCCGAAATTACGCCCGCCCTTGTAGTCTTCCGGATCCCAATTGTAGGTCAGTTCGACCAACGGTGCTTTTTCGTTGACGCCGCTCTCCTCGTCTTCCGGTGCGGCCAGGAAGATCAGCGTGAAGCGGCCTTGCTCGTTTTCGTATCGGCGCACCTCCTTGAGGCCGAGCTTGGCGCAGTAGAAATCGAGCGAGGCGTCGACGTCGGCGACGCGGACCATGGTGTGCAGATAGCGCATGTGATTTCCTCGATGAATTGCGTTGCGGCGCAACATAGGGTCGACCCGCTCAAAGGGCAATCGTTCGGCATTGCGCAATGCCGGCAAAGAACAAATCCGGTATTCCCCCAAAAAAGGCACGTCAGGTCTTGCACACACCGGAAGCCGCGGTGTTAATCTGGTGTCAAGAATCAGTTGCGGTGTTCTTGAAAAATAAGGGGGCATTGTTATGGGGGAAAAGGCCTCTTTCACGGGGCGGAACGGAACCCTTGGCGACGCCTTGCATCGTGACGAAGGCGGCGATGCTGCCGATCTGCTCGAAGTCGCTGGCGCCATCAAGTGGTTCGATGTGGCCAAGGGCTACGGTTTCATCCTTCCAGATGACGGCATCTCGGGCGACATCCTTCTCCATGTGACATGTCTTCGAAAGGACGGCTTCCAGACGGCCCTGGAGGGCGCACGCGTGGTTTGCCTCGTCAAGCAGGGCGATCGCGGATTGCAGGCCTTCCGGGTGCTCTCCATGGACGTCACCACCGCGGTCCATCCTGCCGAAATGCAGGAGCAGCGCACCCATATCGCGGTGACGCCGGAAAGCGGCCTCGAACGCGCTTTGGTGAAATGGTTCAACCGCACCAAGGGGTTTGGTTTTCTGACCCGCGGCGAGGGCACCGAGGACATCTTCGTCCACATGGAGACCTTGCGCCGTTACGGCATCACCGAGCTTCGGCCGGGGCAAGTCGTGCTGGTTCGTTTCGGGCGCGGCGACAAAGGCCTTATGGCCGCCGAGATTCACCCCGACATGGGGACCTTGCCGGTCTCGCACTAATTCAGTCGCCCAAAAGTGGCCCATCCCGACAGATCGGGATGGCGCTTTATCTCCTCTTTGTTTGACCATGATCTCTGGACACGCGGTTTCCGTTTGTCCGAGAAAATCGGTTCCACTTTTCGGGATCGTGGTCTAATGCATGTCGCCCAAAGGCATGCCCACGAGCCTGATCCGAGGCGACGTGCTCCAGGACAATTTCCGGCCGAGGATTTTGAATGGCTTACAGGAACTGGCTGACGGCGGGTGTGTTGTGCGCCATTGTCGCCGTGGTCGTGGCCGCAGGTGCTTACTTCTATTCCGACCGGCCGACCGCGGCCGACAGCCGGGCGATGATCCTTCCTGTCGATCCGGCGCCGCTGGTTGTGGTGACGAAAGGCGGCGATCGTTCTTTTTCCATCGAAGTCGCCAACACCGCCGCGGAGCGCGAGGCTGGGCTGATGTACCGCCAGGACATGGCGGACGACCATGGCATGTTGTTCGTCTTCGATATCCAGCAGCAGGTTGGCTTCTGGATGCAGAACACCCCGATGCCGCTTGATCTGATCTTTGTCGGCCAGGACGGTAAGATCCGGGCGATCAAACACGGCGAGCCGCAATCCGAGGCCATCATTTCGCCTGGCGTGCCGGTGCGTTTCGTGCTGGAGCTCAAAGCGGGCACCGCCGCCAGGAACGGCATCGAGTATGGCGACCTTTTACGCCATCCGGCCGTTGGCACGGCGTCTGGTCCGGGCGTGCCGCCATCGGACAATGGCGATGCGCCCAACGGCGGTGCCGGTTGAGCGCGCAGGCGGGATCGCTGATGCAGGTTTTCACCCATGACGGCTTTGATCTTGCCTTCCTCGACCGCCAGCCGGCGTCGGGTGAGGGCGATCCGGTGCTGATGATCCATGGCTTTGCCTCGACCCACTATGTCAATTGGGTATCGCCGGGCTGGTTCAAGACGCTGAACGATGCCGGTTACCGAGCCATCGCCTTCGACAATCGCGGCCACGGATCGTCGTCGAAGAGTTATGACGAGGCCGATTACACGCCGGACAAGATGGCTTCGGATGCCGCCGCCTTGCTTGGCCATCTCGGTATCGAGCGCGCCCATGTCATGGGCTATTCGATGGGCGCGCGCATCGCCGCGTTCCTGGCGCTGTCCGATCCGGACAAGGTGGCGACGCTGGTCTTCGGCGGCCTCGGCATCGGCATGATCGACGGCGTCGGCGATTGGGATCCGATCGCCGCGGCCCTGCTCGCCGACGATCCTGCGGCAACCAGTCATCGGCGCGGGCGATCGTTTCGCGCCTTCGCCGACCAGACGCGCAGCGACCGCCGGGCGCTGGCCGCCTGTATCGCCAGGTCGAGAGAATTGCTGAGCGAGGACGATCTTGCGCGCATTGCCCAGCCGACGCTGATCGCCGTCGGCACGACGGACGATATTGGCGGCTCGCCCGACGAACTCGCGGCATTGATGCCGAACGCCAGGGCCTTTCACATCGAGGGCCGGGACCATATGCTGGCGGTCGGGGACAAGACCTTCAAGCAACGTGTGCTGGAGTTCTATGCCGAAAATCCGCTCTGAGCGGACGGCGGCGCGGGCGTAAGGGCCGCCAACGAGCGCGCCATGTTCAATCTGGCCTGCGGCTCGAAGCGCCGGCGAAACTCTTCGGTGCGGAAGATATGCGGGCGGGCGAGGAAATTCTTCAGGACCGCGCTGCGGCCCGCCCGCCACATCGGCTCCTCAACCCAGTGATATTCGCGCCGCACAGCGCGTTCATAGGCATCGAAGGCATCCGGCGCAGCACCCAGGATTGACAGATCCATGTCGAGGAAAAGACTGGCATCCCGTACTGTCGTCGGGTCGTCATACAACGGCAGTTGGTGGGTGGCTGTAGCGACGATCATCGCCGAGATGCGGTCGAGGCGCCCGGCTTCAGCCCGGCCCGCGAGCTTCTTCTCGGCAAGGGCAGCACTTTGGATCTCATTGTCCTTGGCCTTGCTGTCATAAATGGCATCGTGGAACCAGATCGCCGCTTCGACGGCTTCGGGATCGCCGAGCAACCCTCGATACTCGCCCGCCAGGCCCAGCATCGCCTCGATATGGGCAAGGTCGTGATAGTGGCGGTCTTGCGCGGCGTAGAGCGCAGAAAGCTCACTTTTCAGCGCGTCGTCGATCAAGGGTTCGTTTTCCAGAAACGGCGTCACTATCCACCCGATGAAATACTCCCGGCATCCTGGGCCAAAACACGCCATAGCGGAAGGCGTCGGGGGAGCAATGGTGCCGCAGCCGATTGACCAATTCGCATGATGGCGGGAAGCTGCTTGGCATGAGCAGGATCCACACGGTCACCCGCTCGGACGCATGTTGTCATTTTCAAAGCACTCAAACCCAAGGAGCCTGACATGACCACCGCAACCGAGACCTCCAGACCGGGGACTATCGACATGAAGCTGGAGGCCGTCATCATTTCCGTTTCGGATACCGATCGGGCCAAGCGTTTCTATGGCGGCCTGGGCTGGAGGCTGGACGCCGACTTCATCGTTGGCGATGCGTTTCGCGTCATACAGTTCACGCCCCCGGGTTCGCCATGCTCGATCCATTTTGGCAAGGGTCTCACGACCGCCGCGCCAGGCTCGGCAAAGGGACTTTATCTCGTGGTGTCGGATATCGTGGCGGCGCGTGCCGAACTGGTGGCGCGCGGGGTCGATGCGAGCGAAGTGTTTCACCGTGCAGGCCCCGGGCAGCCGCCGATCAGCGGCAGAGATCCGGAGGGGCGCAGTTATTCCTCCTTTGCCTCGTTCAGCGACCCGGACGGCAACAACTGGCTGCTGCAGGAGATCACCCAGCGATTGCCTGGGCGCGTGGATGCGCACGACACGACATTCACCTCATCGACCGAACTTGCCGCCGCGCTGCGGCGTGCGGCGGCCGCTCATGGCGAGCACGAGACGCGGACCGGCGGACAGCGCGATGAAAACTGGCCCGACTGGTATGCCGAATACATGGTGGCCGAACAGGCCGGCAAGCCGCTGCCGACGTGACCAGCGGCCACGGTGGCGCGGCGTCATCGACGCCGCGGTTCACTTGGGCTCGCAGGCCATCTGATCGCCATGCTTTCCGCCCGGTCAAGCGCGGAAGGGTCGCTTGTTCGGCGCGTCGTCGATCAAGGGTTCGTTTTCCATGGCCGCTTGAATTCCCGCGAACCAAATCCATTTGACATTGCACTAAGGAAAATTGAGTTCAATCGTGCTATGATCTGGCTTATATGTGCGGCCCGACAAGGCGAGCACAACAGGCCAGCCCGGCAGGACGCAGGACGAGACGGCGATGAACAGCATCAGCATTTCCCGACAGAGCGCATTGCAGCCGGTCGATCCGATCTGGCGCTCGATCCGCGACGAGGCGATGGAGGCGGTCAACCGCGACCCGCTGCTTGCCGCGTTCCTCTATTCCACCATCCTCAACCAGGACAGCCTGGAAGAGGCGGTCATCCATCGGCTGGCCGAGCGGCTCGACCATCAGGACATCGGCTCCGATCTCATCCGCCAGACCTTCAAGTCGATGCTGGCCGACGACAAGGACTGGCCGACGACCGTGCGCGTCGACATCCAGGCCTATTACGACCGCGATCCGGCCTGCGACCGCTTCATCATGCCGGTGCTCTATTTCAAGGGCTTTCACGCCATCCAGACCCATCGGCTGGCGCATTGGCTGTGGAAGCAGGGCCGTAAGGATTTCGCGCTCTATCTGCAGAGCCGTTCGTCCTCGGTCTTCCAGACCGACATCAACCCGGCCGCCCGCATCGGCAAGGGCATCTTCATCGACCACGCCACCGGCCTCGTCGTCGGCGAGACCGCGGTCATCGAGGATGATGTGTCGATCCTGCATGGCGTGACGCTGGGCGGCACCGGCAAGGCCGGCGGCGACCGTCACCCCAAGATCCGCTACGGCGTGCTGATCGGGGCCGGCGCCAAGATCCTGGGCAACATCGAAATCGGCCATTGCTCGAAGATCGCGGCAGGCTCGGTGGTGCTGTCGCCTGTACCGCACAACAAGACGGTTGCCGGCGTGCCGGCCCGCGTTGTCGGCGAGACGGGCTGCGATCAGCCCTCGCGCCAGATGGACCAGCTTCTGCCGTCGCAGACGATGGATCAGGTCGTCAGCTTCGACATCTGATTTTCATCTGCCCGCTGCCTGCGGCCGGGTGCCGGCCGTGGGAAGGAGCGGGCGATTGTTCCCGTGTTATCGGGCCGCTTGCCTTTACATCGCCATTGTCGACGTGCCAGAAGCGCGTTCGAACGAGCAAGCCCGATGATCGGAGAAGACTGTTGAAGCCCGACGAAATCAGAAAGCTGGACGCCTATTTCAAGCGCGTCTTCCAGAACCCCAAGCTCGAGGTCAAGGCACGGCCGCGCAAGGAAGATTCGGCCGAGGTCTATGTCGGCGACGAGTTCCTCGGCATCGTCTTCAAGGACGAGGACGACGGTGACTACAATTTTTCGATGGCGATCCTCGACATCGACCTGGCCTGAGCCAGCAATCCTGCGCTCGGCCGGCTCCGCTTCGAATGCGGCCGGCCAGCCCGGTTTCCCCTCCTAATGTCCTCTTTTCAGGAAGCGCGCGGCTTGGCCGGCGATTGCCGCGTCGAGCGCCTGCCAATCACCCAGGAACTCCCTGGGGAAGCGATAGGTGAGGCTGAGTTCGTCGCCGACCTGGACGTCGCGCTCGCAGGGCGCCAGCGATTCCTCGGCACTCGGCCCGCTCAGGCAGCGGGCCACGAACGGGTCCTTGCCAGGGCGCCTGCCGACAACCAGCACCTCGTTCAGGTAGCCTGATTTCTCGTTGAAGCCGTACACCGTCGTGCCGCCGGGCCCCGCAATGCCGGGCTGGATGATCAACGCGCTGTAGATCGGCGCGAAGCGGCCGCTCATGTCGCGCGACATCATCTGCTGTTCGAAGGACAGGAAGATGATGTTCCTGCTCGCTCCCATGTGATTGAAATCGTCGCGCGCCGGCTCGCTGTAGCCGTCCATCTGGGGATAGCGCAGATAGAGGTCGAGCCGCGAGGCGATGCCGTCGCGCCGGGCCTGGGCGAAACGGATGACGTTGGCCGGCACGGCGATGACATTGTTCCCGATCACCACCTGATGGATCGTTGCGTCGTCTGTGTATCCGGCCATGGCGATCGAATGGCCGAACCATTTGCCGGCAAGGCTGATCGCCACCGACAGCAGTGCCAGCGCCGCGAATGCGTAGAACACCCGCTTCATCAGCACGGAATCGACCACGGTGAGTTGGGGGCCGTCGCTGATCGCTGCCTGCTTCATCTCAGTCCTCGGATATCAGCCGTCCGCCCTTGGGTGTCCTTGGGCGGCACACATCGCGCGGCACGGCTCTTGCAGCCTTCGTGGAACGACTGTGCAATTTCATGGTAAATGGAACGTAAAGATGGGCACGCTGGAACTCACCGTATTCGCTTTTGTCGTCGGGATGACAGCCTGCGGGCTGGCTGGATCGATGATGGAACTGGTGTCGGGCCGCAAGGTCGCTTTCACTGAGCCCTACGTGTCGCCGTCGCATCTGTTGCGCTCGCTGCTCGCCACCGCTTGGGCCGGCCCCTTCATGTTGGTCAACGACGCCCTCGATGCCCGGCTTGAGCGCCGCATTTCGACGTTGGCGCTGATGTCCTGCGGCTGCACGGCCATCGCCTGGTCGTTGGCGCTGGGCGTCGTCGTGCTTGCCATTGCCTCCTGGACGATCGGTCTCCTAGGCTCCAGCCTTCCGGGCTGAGACGATTCGGAGACCAAAAAAATGCCACTTTACGCGATCGATGGAACGGAGCCGAGCTTCACGGATGCGGACTCAAACTGGATCGCGCCCGACGCGACGCTGATCGGCGACGTGCGCGTCGGCCGCAATGCCGGCTTCTGGTTCGGCGCCGTCATCCGCGGCGACAATGAGCCGATCGTCATCGGTGCCGACACCAATGTGCAGGAACACACGGTGATGCACACCGATCCGGGCTTCCCGCTGACCATCGGGCAAGGCTGCACCATCGGCCACCGCGCCTTGCTGCACGGCTGCACGATCGGCGACAACAGCCTGGTCGGCATGGGCGCCATCGTGCTGAACGGCGCGAGGATCGGCAGGAACTCGCTGGTTGGCGCCGGCGCGCTGGTCACCGAGGGCAAGGAATTTCCGGACAATTCTCTGATCGTCGGCTCGCCGGCCAAGGCGGTGAGGGTGCTGGACGAGGCGGCTGTTGCCAGATTGCGCAGCTCGGCCGCGCACTACGTCTCCAACGGCAAGCGCTTCAAGGCGGGACTGAAGAAGGTTTGAGGCGAGACCTCGCTTGCCGATGGTTTCATCGCGCCCCAACTCACCGTCGGTTGGAACTGCGCCTGGCCATTGCATCGTGCAGCAGGGAAGCGCCGGCTTCAAAGCCGGCAATGTCGGCTTCCTCGGCGGCTGTCCTGTAGTCATCGATGCGGGTTTCGAGCGCGGGGTCGGCGCCTGCCGCCAAAAGCAGGCCGATCGCCTCGACGCTCCGGATGGCCACCGAATAGTGAAGCGGCGTCCAGTCGTTCACGCCCCGCATGTTGGGATCGGCGCCACCCTCGATCAGCACCCGCACGATTTCCAGTCTGTCGGCCCGATCGGTGGATAGCGCCGCAATGATTGCCGGAAATCCACCGTGATCCTGATAATTCGGATCCGAGCCCGCATCCAGCAAAGTCGAGATGAAGCCTAAGGGGCTCCAATGGATCGCATACTCCAGCGGATGCCCGAGGCCGAGTTCGAACGGCATACGCTCGTCGAACCAGCAGGGGGAGCCGCCCAAGGCCACGCCGAGGCCCTCGAAATCGCCGGCCTTGAAGGCATCGTCGATCGCCTTGAACAGGCGATGGCGCTCGCATCGATCTTCCGGGATTTCCAACATCGCCGTGATCCAGAAGGCGAAACCAACGGCCTATAGTGCCTCGATCTCCTGCCCGTGGAAAGGCGGTCTTGATGTTCTGACGCGATTGGCGGGTCGATGGCACCTATGACCCTCTAGGCATCGCTAAGCGGCCTTCTTTTTTACCTTCTTCCCAGCCGTAGGCTTGGTCCGTATTCGCATGGCTCCGCCCTGGACTTCGATTTCAAATGCGTCTGTATTCCTCACCAGATCGCTCAGTTTGCTGAAACCGTAGCTGCGGGGATCAAAATCTGAAAACAGGTTTGATAGCCGTTGTCCGAAGGTTCCGAGATGTATCCAACCGTCCTCGCCTTCCATCTGGCCCATGACTTTCTTGAGCATGGGAATCGCGGCACTGGGCACTTGAAGCGGCTTGGCTGCGGGCGCACTATCGTGAGTGTTTGCGGTGCCACGTAGAAGGTTTTCGGTATAGACGAAACGCCGACATGCTTGCCGGAAACTTTCTGGAGTTTTCTGCTCCCCAAACCCGAACACGTCGACGCCTTGTTCGCGTATGCGCGCAGCAAGCCGGGTGAAATCACTGTCGGAAGAGACCAGGCAGAAACCGTCGAAACGACCGCTGTGAAGCAGGTCCATGGCGTCGATCACCAGTGTGATATCGGACGCGTTTTTCCCGATGGTATTAGCGAATTGCTGCTGCGGGATAATCGCATGCTTTGACAAGACATCAGCCCATCCCTTCGACCGGACGTTTGAAAAGTCACCGTAGATGCGGCGGACGCTGGCTTCGCCAATCTTCGCGATCTCCTCGAACAGGCCGTCGACAATCTTGGCCGAAGCGTTGTCGGCGTCGATAAGAACCGCAAGGCGCGGTGATCGGGGTTCGGTCGGCATGCGACACTTCCTGGGCTGACGCACTCTCGAGTTTCGAACTGTAGCTGGTGAAACTCATCACCAACCGCGGTTCGCTACTCTGCCGTTGTAGCAGAAGTAAGCCGCAAATCGAAATCTAAGCTGTTGGAATTGTGCCTTTATCGGGATTTCAAAAGATTATCCCAGAAATGGCGGAGCCGGCCCGGGGACGGGGCCGGCTCCTTTGACCCGGTCGTTGGGGACGGGGAGGGTGGGGACTCGACCGGGTTTCTCCTGAAGCGGTCGCCTTCATGCGACGCGCTTGACCTCTAGTTTATGCATGTCGTTATCTCAAAACCGGGGCCACTTTTGAGCGACATGCATTAGCGGACGCTGGCGACCGCGTCTGAACGGCCATCGTTGATCGTCACCCAAACACCGGAATTCTGGTCTGACTGGCGCTTGAGGTAAGTGTAGTCCGTGTCCGTCCAGGCCAGCACCTTGGTTTCCAGATTGTCGAGGATGAATTCCCCAAGGCTGGTGCGCACGGTCAGCACCGCATGGCCATCGCCATTCGGCTGGCGCGCGACCGTCATCAGCAGATTGCCGGCCGGTACGCCCGCATTCATCAATTCGCGGCGCTTTTCCAGCGCATAGTCTTCGCAATCGCCATAGCCATTGTCGGGATAGGCCCAATATTCCTCGGCACCGTAATTTTCCATGTCGGTGCGCGGCTTGACCCTTGCGTTGACCGAATTGTTGATGCTGACGATCGTCGCCCACAATTTGCGCGTCAGTTCGACCGGCGGGCCCTTGGGCGTCCGTTCGCTGCATTCGCCAGGTATGCGCTGGCAGAATTCATAATGGCCAACAGGCTGCGTGGTGCGTCCGCCGGTGTGCATATAGGCCGGTCCCGCGGCATATGCTGATCCCCATGCGGAAAGCTGCATCGCCATTGCCACCAGCAACAGCTTGCCCCTCGTCTTCTTCATTCCGGTAGTCTCCCCGTTCGAAGGAGACATTGCCACACGTGGATTTATTTGGGGCAAAAGTGCGAAGTAGATATTGAGTAAAACCTCAGTAGAATAAGCGTAAAATTTGAATCATTTGAGTATTGAATTTTTTGGAGTTTTGCGACGGGGCGGTCGGTGAGCCTCTTGTCATGCTGGCCCTGCAGGGAACGGCCTCGGATTGTCGAAGCGTCTCCTTCTGGGCTTGAAAAACAAAAAAACCGGCCGCTAAGGGCCGGTTTCCCGGAGTGCTTCAGGCCTTGTCAGGCGCGCGGGGTGTTGAATTCGGAATCGAGCGTTTCGGGACGCTGGATGACGGCAAATTCGATGGCGACGCCGTCCTCGAAATGGCGGACGATCTGCCCGCGCATCGTGCCGAGCATGACCTGGACCCCGATCGCCGGCTTGACGTCGATCTCGATCGCGGCTCCGGAAAGCGACAGGTCGATGATACGGCACTGGTACTGGCGCCCGTCGGTGAGCTGCAGCACGCTGGTCGGGTTGCGCGGCGCGACACGCTCGTGCCGACGGTCTTCCGGCAGGTCGAGTTCGTGCTTGTTGGCAAGCCACGTCAACTGCGCGGCAAGCTTGTCCTTCTTGCGGTCGGACGCGATAACGGTCATCGCGAAACCGTCCTGCAAGGTGCGCGTAACGACACCTTCGATGCGGCCGATATGGTCGATATAAGCGATGACTTTTTCGCCCGGCATGCCAATGCGTTCGGTGCGAAGCGCTACATTGCCCGGTGACATGTCGACGACCTGGCAGGGGTGTTCGGTGCGGTCTTCCAGCATGAAGCGCCCGTAAATCTTGACCCGGACGCGCTGAAAGTTACGCCTTTCAGCTTGGGACGGCGCAAAGTCGACCGCCGCTGACCTCATGACTGCCACACCTCGTTTGGCATCCCGCGCGTCGATGCGAGGAACTTCATCGGAGAAGTACAACAATAAGGGTTAACAAAGGGGAAAAGCAGGCCCCGTTGCGGCGAGATTTGGCCCCTATTCCTCGCGTCCGCCATCGAAGACGACGAGATGGCGGATGCGGCGCGCGCGGCCTAGCGCTGATATCGTCTCGGGTGTCGCGAGTTCGTCGGGAACGAGCGAAGGAACATCGATCGCCGGACGGTTGTTGAGGAGTTCCTTCTCCGGATCGATGACGCGAATCGAATCGATCAACGCGTCGGTGATCGGATCGGCACCCAGCCAGAAGGGCTTCTCCACGGCGCTTATCACGCCCAGGCAGCGCGGATTTTCAACACCGCCGTCAAGCGGCAAGGCGAGCAGTTCGAACTTGTTGGTACGGCCGTTGCGGCTGAAACCCTCGAAGGCGATGAGCACGACCGACTTCTGGTCAAAGACGCCATGGATCAGCCTCGAGACGAGCCGCTGATCCTTCTCGCGCCACAGCGACGGAAAGGAAAACCCCTTGAGCTCACGGCCATAATAGGCGCAAAGCCTGGTGCCGGCGAGCCGGAAGACGGCTTGTCCGCGCGTGTCCCTTTCCAGGATGAACGTATCGGCCAGCAGCGACTTGATGTCGGCCGGCTCGACCTCCGAACGCTTCGGGGCGGGGCGTCCGTCACGCAGGCGGTTCCAATATTGGAACAGCGTGATCGATCCGTTCTGGTTCATGCTATTCTGCTCCGCGCAATCTGTCGTCTGATGTCCCATCGGTGAACAGAAAGGGCGCCCTCCGATGACCTACATGCGTTGCGGAGCAGGAAGCGTGCCAGCGTCGTTAACACTTGTTCACGGGTCGGGGCCGTTAAGGTTAACAACTGGTTGACGTTGCAGCGAGGCGGCCCCTATGGCACACAAAAACCACTCCAGAAGCGGTCGTTTCGCGACGATCGGCAGCACTTCAGTTAAGAGTTTTAGGGGGAGCAGGGGGCTCGACCGGCCGTTCAAGGGAAACCTTGAGCGGCTTTTTTTTGATTCGCGATGAGGCGATTCGCCGTTTGCGGTTCGTTCGGGGGTGATCTAGATGCTCGAACCCGAATCCCTGCTTGAGTGCAATTTCATATGAGCGAACCGGAAGGCCCCTCGGAAATCGAGCCGATCGAGGATGGAGCCGAACAACGGCGAGAGCCGCTGTTCAATCTGCCACCTGTCGTCCTGGCGGTGATGGGCATATGCGCGGTCGTCTACCTGTTGCAGCAGTACGTGCTAACCCAGGAACAGCAACTGACGCTGCTCTACGACGGGGCCTTCATCCCTGTTCTCTACACCGGCAAATACGGCTTCGACTGGTTCCTTTTCACTCGCCCGTTCACCTACGCCTTCCTGCATGGCAGCTTTGCCCATATTGCCATCAACATGGTCTGGCTCGCCGCTTTCGGTTCGCCATTGGCAAATCGCCTGGGGCCGTTTCGGTTCGCGCTGTTCTTTGCGGTGACCGGGCTGGCTTCGGTTGCGCTTTTCTGGGCCATGCATCCGTACGGAGAAGCGCCGCTGGTCGGGGCATCGGGCGCTATTTCCGGCATGATGGGCGCTGCCGCGCGTTTCGGTTTCCACACCCAGCGCTCGTCGGCCGGCAAGGCTGCCTTCGCCGGCCCCGTGCTGCCAATCGCCATCGTCCTGCGCTCGCGCGGCGTCGTGATCTTCCTTGCCGTGTGGATGATCATCAACCTAGCCACTGGCCTTCTCGGCTTTGCCCCCGGAATTGACGGCCAGATCGCCTGGGAGGCCCATATTGGCGGCTTTGTCGCCGGCTTCTTCGGCCTGCGCTGGTTCGACCGACCATGGCAGGCGCCTGAATGGGACACCACCGACCGCCGCACTTGAAATGCAACCGATGACGGCGCACCATGTTCACTCTTATGTGAAGCCGGTCAGGGCAGGAACCGGCAGGCAAAGCAGAGGAGGAGGACGCCATGACGGTTAAGGCAATTCTCGAGAAGAAAGGCCATGACGTGTTGACGCTCGGGCCGAACGAAAAGCTGAGCGAAGCCATCCGCATCCTGGCCGAACACAAGATTGGCGCGCTGGTCATCACCAATGGCGATCGCAAGATCGTCGGCATTCTTTCGGAGCGCGACATCGTGCGGGTGGTCGCCAGGGAAGGTGGAGCCGCGCTCGATATCGCCGTGCGCTCGGCGATGACGCCGAAGGTGAAGATCTGCAATGAGAACCACACCGTCAACGAGGTGATGGAGATCATGACCAAGGGCCGCTTCCGCCATCTGCCGGTGGAAAAGGACGGCATGCTCGATGGCATCGTGTCCATCGGCGACGTGGTCAAGCGCCGCATCGAGGACGTCGAGCGCGAGGCCGACGAGATCAGGGCCTACATCGCCACCGCTTGAGCGGTGAACGGAAACCGCCGGCCGGCGGAGCCGCGGTCTGGCTGTGGTCGATCCTGCTCGGGTTCGAAGCGGCTGAAAAGGCCAGGCTGTGGCTTTACGCTTGTCTCTTTTGGCGGTTTGCACTAGCGAATGACTTCCACGTTCGACGTGAAATTCACGTTCAAACGTGAGTTCAGTCACCGCAAGTCGCAGGCCATCATGACCCTCATCGACACCCGTACCCCCGATGCAAAACGCCTGATCCCCGGCGCCACTGGCGACTGGGAGATCATCATCGGGCTCGAGGTCCACGCTCAGATCACCTCGGAGGCAAAGCTGTTTTCCGGCGCCTCGACCGCTTTCGGTGCAGCGCCCAATGCCAATGTCAGCCTCGTCGATGCTGCCATGCCAGGCATGCTGCCTGTCATCAACGAGGAATGCGTCAAGCAGGCGATCCGCACCGGCCTTGGCCTGAAGGCGCAGATCAACCACAAGTCCGTCTTCGACCGGAAGAACTATTTCTATCCGGATCTGCCACAGGGCTATCAGATCTCGCAGTTCAAGCAGCCGATCGTCGGCGAGGGCACGGTGACCGTCTCGGTCGGTCCGGACCGCCAGGGCGAGTTCGAGGACATCGAGGTCGGCATCGAGCGGCTGCACCTGGAGCAGGATGCCGGCAAGTCGATGCACGACCAGCATCCGACCATGTCCTATGTCGACCTCAACCGCTCCGGCGTGGCGCTGATGGAGATCGTCTCCAAGCCGGACATGCGCTCGGCCGATGAAGCCAAGGCCTATGTCACCAAGCTGCGCACCATCGTGCGCTATCTCGGCACCTGCGACGGCAACATGGATGAAGGCTCGATGCGCGCCGACGTCAACGTCTCGGTGCGCAAGCCGGGCGGCGAGTTCGGCACGCGCTGCGAGATCAAGAACGTCAACTCGATCCGCTTCATCGGCCAGGCCATCGATTATGAGGCACGCCGGCAGATCGCCATTCTCGAGGATGGCGGCAAGATTGATCAGGAAACGCGGCTGTTCGACGCCGTCAAGGGCGAGACGCGCTCGATGCGCACCAAGGAAGAGGCGCACGACTACCGCTATTTCCCCGATCCCGACCTTTTGCCGCTGGAGTTCGATCAGGCCTATGTCGACGCGCTGGCTGGGAAATTGCCGGAATTGCCGGACGACAAGAAGGCGCGGCTGATCGCTTCGCTCGGCCTGTCGACCTATGATGCGTCGATCCTGGTCTCGGAAAAGCCGATCGCCGACTATTTCGAGAAGGTGGCCGCCGGCCGCGACGGCAAGCTTGCCGCCAACTGGGTCATCAACGACCTGCTCGGGCAATTGAACAAGGCCGGCAAGGACATTGAAAACGCTCCGGTTTCGCCCGATCAGCTTGGCGCGGTCATCGATCTGATCAAGGATGGCACCATTTCCGGCAAGATCGCCAAGGACCTGTTCGAGATCGTCTGGACCGAGGGTGGCGATCCGCGCCAACTGGTCGAAAGCCGTGGCATGAAGCAGGTCACCGACACCGGGGCCATCGAGAAGGCTGTCGACGAGGTGATCGCCGCCAACCCGGACAAGGTCGAACAGGCGCGCGCCAAGCCGAGCATGGCCGGCTGGTTCGTCGGCCAGGTGATGAAGGCGACCGGCGGCAAGGCCAACCCGCAAGCCGTCAACGACCTCGTCAAGGCCAAGCTCGGTATCGCGGATCAATGAGCGGAGACGCGAAGCTGGGCAACCCGGCTAGCGGCTCGTCGGCCCTTTTGATTGCCGGCGCCGTGCTGCTTTTTGTCGGCACGTCGCTGCATCCGATGCATGAAGACCCGAATGACGCGCTTGCCGCCTTCGGTGAATATGCCGCCGACCACATCTGGTTGTTCAGCCACATGGCACAGCTTGCCGGCGTCCTGTCGATGGTTGCAGGCCTGGTGCTGATCCTTGGCCGTCTGTCGGACGGGCCGCCACGCGGCTGGGCTCTTCTGACGATCCTGTTCGGCGCGGCGTCGCTGGCGGCGGCAGCTGCCTTGCAGGGCGTCGACGGCATTGCGCTGAAAGCGGTGGTCAATGCCTGGGCGATGGCCGATGCGGCGACAAAGCCATCGTTGTTCAGCGCCGCCTTCGCCGTACGCCAGATCGAAGTCGGTTTTGCCGCGATCAGCGCCATGCTGCTCGGCTTGACGGTTCTGCTTGCCAATGTCGCCCTGCGCCGGGCCAGGCGCTGTCCCTTGTGGCTGTCGTTGCTCGGCGGTGTCGGCGCCGTGGGTGTTCTGGTCGGTGGTTTCGCGACCGCGGCAACCGGTTTCTCCGGCACTGCCATGGCGGCCAACATGCCGGGCAGCATGGTGCTTCTGGTCTGGGTGGTGCTGCTTGCCGTGGTCGACTTCCGGCGCAAGCCGGTTGCGAGATAAGCGGGAGAGGATCCATGTTCGTCCGCACCGCCAGCGAGCGCGATCTTGTTGCCGTCCGTGCGCTGCTGGTCGAGACTTGGCATGCGACCTATGATGCAATCTACGGCGCTGCCAAGGTGACCGAGATCGCCGACGACTGGCACTCGATTTCCTCGCTGCGGTCGCGGTTGACGCGGCCGAACTCGGAATTCCTGGTGGCCGATGATGGCAAGCGGATCGGCGGCATGGCTTTTGCCGAAGGCGCCCAACTGATCATGCTCAAGCAGCTCTACGTGCTGCCCAGCCTGCAGGGGCGAGGCATCGGCGGCATGCTGCTCGATGAGGTCATCGAAAGCTTCCCAGAGGCCCGCGCCATCCGTCTGGAGGTGGAGGAACAGAACATCCGAGCCATCGCCTTCTACGAGGCAAACGGCTTCTTGCGATCCGCCGATGTCGGCGAACACGCAGGTGCCTTGGGACATCGGACGCTCGTCTACATCAGGACTCTTGCTGGCTGACGTATCTGCCGGCGTATCTCGATCACCTTCGCGCGAGCACCACGACAAAGCCCTATTTTCGTTTGACGGCTTGAAAGTCCCGCAGCAAAGCTCCTTCAGCTGACCCTACCGGAAGCCGGAACAGACAGACGCGCGTGTTGGGCAGCGTTGGGGGGATTTTCATGCCGAGCTTACCGGAACTGATGCCTACACAGGTGTCGGACGAAACCTTTGGCGGCGTCACCTATCATATCGCCGGCGAACTGGTGCCCGTGCTTTCGGTCGATGTGACGCGCATGCCGGTGTATTTCGAGCATCACATCCTGCTGTGGAAGAACTCGACCATCAACATCGGCCTGAAATCGCTGAAGGGTGCGCTGAAGCGCATGATGGCCGGTATGCAGATCTTCGTCACCGAAGCGTCCGGAGCAGGGATCATTGCCTTCAGCCGCGATGGGCCCGGCCATATCGTGCCGATCCATCTCAGGCGTGGCGAGGAGATCCAGGTGCGCGAGCACCAGTTTCTCGCCGCCACCGGCAATGTCGAGTACACTTTCGAGCGCGTGCGCGGCCTGGCGACGATGCTGTTTGGCCAGAGCGGCTTCTTCATCGACCGCTTTCGTGGCGATGCCGGCGATGGCATCGTCTGGCTGCACGGCTACGGCAACGTCTTCGAGAAAACGCTCGCCGCCGGCGAAACCATCGACATCGAGCCCGGCGGCTGGCTGTTCAAGGATGTCTCGGTCAGGATGGAGACCAAGATCGATCGCCTGTCGAGCGGCTTCTTCGGCGCCAACATGAATTTCATCGTCAACCGCTTCACCGGGCCGGGCCGGGTCGGCATCCAGTCGATGTATCTGCACATGCCGACCGAGGAATAGGCGGCGATCAGATGGTTCGCGATCTTCGCAGGTTTGGGGGCATGGCTCCGGCGCGGGAGCCGGGGCGACCTGCGCTGACATTACGCTCCACCGGCATTGCTGGCCGTCATCGGTTCCGCACACGGCCATGCGTCATCTCGGCGTTTGCTGCGCCGGCTCACGACGGATATGCAGGAACATGACCAAACTGTCCCGCATTGCAGCGCTGGTGCTGCTCGCCATCATCATTTTCTCAACCCTGTCGCCGATCCAGATGCGGCCACACATAGCCGAGGCGAATGTTGAGCGCGCCTTGGCTTATGTGCTCTTGGGCTTCGTCCTGGCGCTCGGCTTCCCCAACCGCCTGTATCAAGCTGCGATTTTCGTGATTGTGACCGCCGGCGTCCTGGAACTGCTTCAAATCATTGATCCTGGTCGCCACGCGCAGTTTGCCGATGCACTCGTGAAAGCATCAGCCGGAATTGTTGGGATCTTTGTGGGGCAACTGTTCGTCAGGCCCAGCGGACGAATGGGAGAGAGGTAGGCGCGCGGCAGCAACCCGCGGCGCTAGGTGGAGCGAACGTCCACATTGTCGATCAGCCTCGTCTTGCCGAGCCAGGCGGCCGCAAGCACGCGTCCTTCACGATCGCGACGCCATGGCGCAAGCGTCAGGCTTTCACGGGCCTCGACGTAGTCGACCTTGCGGAAGCCGGCCGCGACCAGGGCACGGCTGGCCTCCGCGGTTGCGTTGTTTTGGTCGGCACCTGCCGTCAAAGCCACCGCCGTGTCGCGTAATATCACATTGAGTTGGCGGGCGATCTTGAGTTCGGCTTCATCGAGATAGGCGTTGCGTGACGACATGGCGAGACCATGTGCGTCGCGGATCGTCGGTGCACCGATGATCTCGACCGGCAGGTCGAGGTCGCGGCAGAGCTGCCTGACGACACAAAGCTGCTGGTAGTCCTTCTCGCCGAAGATCGCGCAGTCAGGCGTTGCCTGCAGGAAGAGCTTTGCCACGACGGTGGCGACACCGTCGAAAAACGTCGGCCGAAAGTCCGATTCGAGCCCGGCGGAGGGACCGCCGACCGAGATCCTGGTAGCAAAGCCGGCGGGATACATCTCGCCAACCGTCGGTATGAAGGCAAGGTCGGCCTTGGCCGCTTTCAGCCGGTCGAGGTCGTGGGCGAGCTGGCGCGGGTATTTGTCGAGGTCTTCCGTCGGCGCGAACTGCGTCGGATTGACGAAGATCGACACGACACAGCGATCGGCCCTTTCGAGTGCGATCCTGACCAGCGAGATGTGCCCGTCATGCAATGCGCCCATGGTCGGCACCATGGCGATACGAAGGCCGTCGCGCCGCCAGTCGCGGAGCTGCGCGCGCAGTGCGGCAACGCTGTCGACGATGACGAGCCGGCTCATGCGTCATCCCCGTGCTTTGTCGCCGAAAAGACATGGCCGGGGCCGGGAAATGTCCGGCTTCGCACCTCCGCAGCGTAGCGTTCGGCGGCGTGTGAGATGACGCTGCGCAGGTCGGCATATTCCTTGACGAATTTCGGCACGCGGTCGACGGTCAGCCCGACCATGTCGTCGATGACCAGGATCTGGCCGTCGCAGTCGCTGCTGGCGCCGATGCCGATGGTTGGAATGGCGATGCGGCGGGTGATGTCGGAGGCGACGGTCTCGACCGTGCCCTCGATGACCACCGAGAACGCGCCGGCGCTTTCGACCGCGAGTGCATCGCGAACCAAAGCCGCAACGGCCTCTTCGGTGCGGCCCTTGATCTTGTAGCCGCCGTCTTTCTCGACAGATTGCGGCTGGAGGCCGATATGTCCCATCACCGGAATGCCGGCAGCGACGATCGCGGCGATCTGCCGGGCCATGTCGACGCCGCCTTCGAGTTTCACCGCCTGGCAGCCGGTTTCGTCGATCATCCGCCGCGCCGAAGCAACGGCTTGCGCCGCCGAATCCTCATAGGTGCCGGCCGGCATGTCGACGACGACGCAGGCCTTGGCCGCGCCGCGCATCACCGCTTGCCCATGCGCGATCATCATCTCGAGCGAAGCGCCTAGCGTCGTCTCGTGGCCGTGCAGCACCATGGCGACGCTGTCGCCGACCAGGAGCAGGTCGACATGGTCGTCGAGCAGGCGGGCGATGGGATAGGTGTAAGCGGTGAGGCAGACAATCGGTGTGCCGCCTTTGCAGCGCCGAATCGCGTTTGCGCTGATGCGAATGTCGGTGGTCGGCATTTCCGTGGCCAATCGTCACCTCCGTCAGCCTGCAGCGGGTCGGATACCGGCCTTGGCGCGCAAAGCTTTAGAAAGACCGCAAAGGCTTGGCAAGCGCGCATCGCGCGGTCGAGAAGATCACGGGCTTGTGTCGGGTTTCCGGCAAGCCATTTGCGTGCACCCTGCGGCAAAACCCTTGCCTTCCCGAAGGCCTGACGCCATAAGCAGGAAACGGGCGCTGCCGGCGCGAGGGTTCTGAGATGAAGACTTTCCTTACGCAGTTTTTCACCTGGTGGAACAGCCAGACGCTGGGAACGCGCCTGTACACTTGGCGGCACGGCAAGAAGGTCGGCCAGGACGAGACAGGCAATGTCTATTACGAAGGCGGCATCGATTCGGAGGGCCGCACGCGCCGCTGGGTCATCTACCGGAATTATTCGGAAGCCTCCGCGATACCGCCCGGCTGGCATGGCTGGATGCATCACCGTGTCGATGTCGCGCCCGCCAGCGAGACCTACAAGCCCCGCGACTGGCAGAAGCCACATCAGCCCAATCTGACCGGCACTCCGGCGGCCTACCGCCCGAAAGGCTCGGTGCTGACCAACCAGCATCGCCCGCAGGTCACGGGCGACTATGACGCCTGGACACCCGGATCGTAACGGCCCCCGACTTGTAACGGCGCAAGGTGCAGGCCGGTCCTTTATCGCCACAATTGGTGTTTAGCTGCTTGCTGATCAAAAAACGGCGACTAGCCTTGGCGATCGACAGAATCACCCGGGCGCGAACCACCGGTACCCCTAGATGAGCTTTTTCAACCGAATATCGACGGGCGGCCTAGCGCTAGCCGCCAGTCTTGCCGTCAGCACCGCTGCCTTTGCCGCTTCGCCTGAACCGGCGCCCGCTGCACCGGCGCCGGCGGCGCCCGCAGGATCGGACCGGGTCACCAATCCCATCGCCGAGTTTGCCGGCATCGACAAGATCACCGGCCGCATCATCACCTTCGATGTCTATATCGACGAGACGGTGCAGTTCGGTGCTTTGCAGGTGACGCCGCGCGTCTGCTACTCGAGGCCGCAGACCGAGGAGCCGAAGACAGACTCCTTCGTCGAGGTCGACGAGATCACGCTCGACCGGAAGATCCGCCGCATCTTCACCGGCTGGATGTTTGCCGAAAGCCCTGGCCTCAACGCCGTCGAACATGCCGTCTATGACGTCTGGCTAAAGGAATGCAAGCAGAAGTCGGATGTGCCGGCGCCCGACGCCGCCAAGGCTGACACGACCAAAGCCGACGCGTCGAAGCCTGCCGCGGCCATGCCGAAGCCTGCCGCCACTCCGGACGTTGTAGAGCCCGAGGCCACGGACCCGGCTATCACGGAACCGGATACCACGGAACCGGATACCACCGAAGCCAACTGATCCTCTGGAACCGTCGTGGCCACCATGCGTTGGACCACGGACGACCGCGCATTCATGCGCATGGAGGATATTCCGATGTCAGACAGCAAGCGGATCACCGCCGGCAAGGCGGAATTGCTCGAACTCGAAAAAGGGTTCTGGACGGGTGACGCGGCCTACTACGCGGCCAATGCCGACACCGAGTGCCTGGTGGCGTTTCCGCAGATGGCACAGGCCATGGACAATGCCGATCTCGCCAAGACCGCAACCAAGCCCAACCGTTGGCGCGATCTCGACATCGAGCTCAAGGGAATAATCGAGCCGGGCAGCGACATCGTCATGCTAACCTACGAGGCGCATGCGACGCGTGAGAACGGCGAGCCCTACGCGGCGCTGGTCAGTACCGGCTACGTCCATCGCGTCAACGGCTGGAAGATGATGTTCCATTCGCAGACGCCGCTGCAAGCCGCGGCCGGGAAGTAAGAGGCCGGATCGTCAGGGATAGAATACGGCCTCGCCCTTCAGCGCGTCGGCCAGCATTTTCTCGTATTTGCCGCGCGGCACGTCGATCGCGCCGAAGCGCTTGAGGTGCTCTGTGGTGAACTGCGTATCAAGCAGGGCGAATCCGCGCGCCTTCAACCGCTCGACGAGATAAAATAGGCAGGTCTTGGAAGCGTCCGTCTCCCTGGCGAACATGCTTTCGCCAAAGAACACCCGGCCAAGCGATACGCCGTAGAGGCCGCCGACCAGCCGGTCCTCGCGCCATGCCTCGACCGAATGACAATGCCCTATCCGGTGCAGCTGGACATAGGCTTCGCGGATCGGCGCATTGATCCAGGTCGAGCGGCGCTCCTCGCGCCTTTCGGCGCAGCCGTCGATCGTCGCTTCGAAATCGAAATCGAAACGGATGTCGAAAGGATGCTTCTTGATCGTTTTCCTGAGGCTTTTCGGCGTGTGAAAACCATCAAGCGGGATGATGCCGCGCGTTTCCGGCCGCACCCAGAACACCTCCGGATCGCTGGCACTTTCGGCCATCGGGAACACGCCCGAGGCGTAGGCCTTGAGCAAAAGGTCGGTCGGGATGCGATAGCCGGGCGCGAAGGGGCGGGTCATCGCGTCCCCGGACTACTCTTCCTTGGCCAGATATTTTTCCAGCCAGTGGATGTCATAGTCGCCATTGGCGATGTCGGCATTGCCGACGAGATCGCGAAACAGCGGCAACGTCGTCTTGATGCCGTCGACGACGAATTCATCCAGCGCGCGCCGCAGCCGCATCATGCACTCGACGCGGTTGCGCCCATGCACGATCAGCTTGCCGATCAGGCTGTCGTAGTAGGGCGGGATCTTGTAGCCGGAGTAAACGCCGGAATCGACGCGGATGCCGAGACCGCCCGGCGTATGGAAGTGGGTGATCGTGCCGGGCGAGGGGGTGAAGGTGCGCGGATCCTCGGCGTTGATACGGCATTCGATGGCGTGGCCATTGAACTTGATGTCTTCCTGCTTGACCGAAAGTCCGCCGCCCGAGGCGACGCGGATCTGCTCGTGCACGAGGTCGATGCCGGTGATCGCTTCGGTCACCGGATGCTCGACCTGCAGGCGCGTGTTCATCTCGATGAAATAGAACTCGCCATTCTCGTAGAGGAACTCGATCGTGCCGGCGCCGGAATAGCCGAGGTCGGCGATCGCCTTGGCGCAGACGCCGCCGATGCGCGCACGCTCCTCGGCATTGAGGGCCGGCGAGGGCGCCTCTTCCCAGACCTTCTGGTGCCGGCGCTGCAGCGAACAATCGCGCTCGCCGAAATGCACGCCGCGGCCAAAACCGTCACCGAACACCTGCACCTCGATGTGGCGCGGCTTCTCCAGGTATTTCTCGATGTAGACGGCATCGTCGCCGAAGGCGGCACCGGCCTCCGAGCGCGCCGTCTGCAGGGCGACCTCGAGGTCGGCTTCGGTATGCGCCACCTTCATGCCGCGTCCGCCGCCGCCGGCCGACGCCTTGATGATCACGGGATAGCCGATCTCGCCGGCAATGCGCTTGGCCTCTTTTTCATCGGTGACCGCACCGTCCGAACCGGGCACCACCGGAATGCCGAGCCGTTTTGCGGTGCGCTTGGCCTCGATCTTGTCGCCCATGATGCGGATATGGTCGCCGGACGGGCCGATGAAGGTGATGTTGTGGGCGGCCAGGATGTCGGCGAACTTGGCATTTTCCGACAGGAAGCCATAGCCCGGATGCACGGCATCGGCGCCGGTGATCTCGCAGGCCGCGACGATCTGATGGATGTTGAGGTAGCTGTCGCGCGATGGCGGCGGCCCGATGCAGACGCTTTCGTCGGCGAGCCGAACATGCATGGCATCGGCGTCGGCGGTCGAATGCACCACCACCGTCTGGATGCCGAGTTCCTTGCAGGCACGCAGCACCCGAAGCGCGATTTCGCCGCGATTGGCGATGAGGATCTTCTGGAACATCCGGCCCGCTCTACTCGATCACGACGAGCGGCATGCCGTATTCGACCGGCGTCGCATCCTCGAACAGGATCGCCGTCACCGTGCCGGAGCGCGGCGAAGGAATCTGGTTCATCGTCTTCATCGCCTCGATGATCAGCAGCGTCTGGCCTTCCTTGACCTTTTGGCCGACTTCGATGAACGCCTTCGCGTCGGGCGATGGCGCCAGATAGGCGGTGCCGACCATCGGCGAGGTGATCGCGTTCTTCGCCACGTCGACCACTGCCGGGGCTGCCGCGGCAATGGGCTGGGCGGCTGACGGTGCATAGGCCGGCTGCGGTGCCGCGATCGCGTGCACGGCCGGGGCCTGCCGCGAAACACGCACCTTCAGGTCGCCCAGTTCAACCTCGATCTCGGTGAGGTTGGTGTCGTTCAGTATGCCCGCCAGATCGCGGATCAGCTGCTGGTCAACACCGGTCTTCTTTATCGACATTTTCGAGCCTTCTGTTTGTTGGCCGGTCATAGGCGTGCGGCCAGCGCCTGCAGGGCCAGCGTGTAGCCGAGCGGCCCAAAGCCACAGATCATGCCGACGGCAACCGGCGCGACCATGGACACGTGGCGGAATGGTTCCCGCGCATGGATGTTGGAAAGATGGACTTCAGCGACGGGCAGCGGCGCGATGGCGCGGATGGCGTCGTGGATGGCGATCGAGGTGTGGCTGTAGGCGCCTGGATTGATGACGATGCCGGCGGCCTTGTCGCCAGCTTCCTGAATCCAGTCGACAAGGTCGCCCTCGTGATTCGACTGGCGGAAATCGATCTCGAGCCCAAGTGCTGTGCCGGCCTGTTTGCAGTCCTCGGCGATCGCGGCAAGCGTCTTGCCGCCATAGATGCCCGGCTCGCGCTTGCCGAGCGCGTTGAGATTGGGACCGTTCAGGACGAAAACCGTTTTCAAAAAAGCCGACCTTTCCCCGCGCCGACATCAAGCCGGCGCGCTGGGCCCTCTATAATGGGCATAGACGCCTGCGAAAAGAGCGCAAGTGCGTTCTTTCACTGTCCACAACGCGCGGAAATGTACCCGTGAAAAATGCCCGTGAGCAAGATCAGAGCGCGGCTTTCGCCGCCTCGATCTTTTCAGCCAGCACTTCCTGCCCAAGCGCCCCGAACACCACCTCGTTACCGACGACATAGGACGGCGTTCCGGTGATCGCCAGCTTGTTGGCAAGATCGTAGGTCTTGGAGAAGGCCTCGTTGATAGACGGGTCCTTCATCTTCTCGCGCAGCGTCGCCTCGTCGGCGCCGAGCGAAAGCGCGATCTTGATCGCCGCCGCCTCGGTAGCGCGTCCCTGGCCGCCGAGCAGTGCGTTGTGGAACTCGCCATACTTTTCCGGCTTCATCAGGTGGAACGCCATCGAAACCACGCTCGCCTTCTGCGAATCCGGTCCGAGGATCGGGAATTCCTTGAGCACGAAGCGCAGGTCGGGATCGGACTTGGTCAGCGCCCGCATGTCGTCGATGGCGCGTTTGCAGAAGCCGCAATTGTAGTCGTAGAACTCGACGATGGTGACCTTGCCGTTCGGGTTGCCGACGACGCCGTCGAATGCCGAGTTGAAGATCTGGTCCTTGGCATCCTTGATGACACCCATATGGGCGATGCGCTGCTCTTCCTTCTGCTTGGCTTCGAGCGCGTCCTGAACCTCCAGAAGCACTTCCGGGTTCTTCAACAGATAGTCGCGGATGATGCCTTCGACCTCGGTGCGGTCGATCTTGGTGTCGGCCTCTGCCGTCTGGGCCGGCTGCGCCGTACCGGCCTTGGCAATCTGTGGGTTTCCGGCCACGAATCCGAAAGCCAGCATGGCCAGGGCGGCCACGGCCCCCGTGGTGCCCAGCAGCAGTGCCTTTTTCATCGTTCCTGTTCCTTCTACCTGTTTTTCCGGCCCGGTTCGTCTGACTGTGTCGCAGCGTGCCGCCGGAAGGTTCACTTGATCTTGGTCTTTGGTGCGTAGTTTATGATGTCCTGGGCGCGAAGCCAGCGCGGTTCGCCGCGCTTCATCTGCTGCTGTGCCCGCATGGCGAAGATCTTAGCATCCTTATAGTTGCCGGAATAGAAATGACCTTCGGCGGTGGCAAGTTCTGCGCCCGGTATGTCACCCAGTTCGCCATAGGCCTGCGCAAGGTAGCGGTAACCGGCCGCATTTTCCTTGTCTCGCTGCAGACCATTGTTGATCTGCACGACGGCTTTCTTGAGGGATTCGGGCGTACCGACGGCCATCAGCGCCTGGCCAAGCGAGACAGGTAGCAACCCCGACCGCGCCGGGTCGAGGCTGACTGCCTTGGCATAGGCATCCGCTGCCTCTTTGGGCTTGTTCGCCTTCATCAGGATGTCGCCGCGCAGTTCCTGGAAATATGCATTCTTCGGCTGCGCCTTGATCAGTGCATTGGTCTTGGCGAGCGCGGTGGCTATGTTGCCGAAGAGGTACGTCGACTCGGCATCGCCATATTGTGCGGCAAGGCTGCCGGGCATCTTGCGCATCAGCCGCGCCAGCCCCGCCTGGCCTTCCATATAGACGGCGATCTTCATGCGCATCATGTCGTGCCGCTGCTGGAGAGCCGGCGGGTCGACCTTGTCGACATTGGGGCTCTGTTTCACCAGCACTTCGAGATTGGCGATGCGGTCCTGCGGCATCGGATGGCTGATCCGGTAGGGATCGACCTGGGCGCCCGACAGCGACAGCGCCGTCTGGAAACGCTGGAACGTCTTCAGCATGCCCATGCCGGACTGGCCGGTGGCGTTGAGATAGGTGATCGCCGAGCGGTCGGCGGTTATCTCCTCGGTGCGCTGATAGGCGAGGATACTTCGCTGCGCCATCTCGCCGCCGCCCGCCGCCATGCCGATACCGGCGCCTGCAAGGCCCCGGCTGTTGGTGGTGGCACCGGCGACCATGGCGCCGGCGCCTAGCAATGTGGCGATGATGGCCATCGTCTTGGCACGTTCGAGCTGTTCGCGCAGCTTCTGCTGGTGGCCGCCGGCGATATGGCCGGCTTCGTGGGCAATGACGCCGATGATCTCGTTGGGTGTCTCGGCCGTCATCAGCGCGCCGGTGTTGATGAACAGCCGGCGCCCGGTGACGAAGGCGTTGAAACTCTGGTCATTGACCAGCACGATGTCGATGCCGTCGTTCGCCAGCCCAGCCGCCTTGAAGATCGGCCGCGCATAGTCGCGCACCAGCGCCTCGATCTCGGCGTCGCGTACCACAGGCACGTTCTGGGCGAAGGCGCTGACCGAATCCGCCAACGCGACGGCAACGCCAAGCGAAAGCGTCGCAAAGACGCGCGCTGTCCGGGCAATCGTCGATCTGGGTCGGCTCAACATGATGGTTCCACTGGTAGACGAGCGGGCGAAAGATGAAAAGTCAGCGCCGGAAACTTCCTCAACTTGTGATCCTCACATCAATCGGGCATTTGTGCGGCGCATGCGCCCGAGTTTGGCGCCTTCAACCATCGGGAATACTGGTTAAATGGTCGTTTCGCTCTCACGTCGTGGCAATGTCGAGCCCTTCCACGCCATGGACATTCTGGCCGAGGCAAACCGCCTGAAGGCCCAGGGCGTGCCGGTTGTTTCCATGGCCGTCGGCCAACCCTCCGACCCAGCGCCGATCGGGGTCCGCGCGGCAGCGGCCAGGGCCTTGCAGGACGGACGCATCGGCTACACCGACACGCTCGGCCTCGCCGCGCTGCGCAAGGCGATCGCCGAACACTACGCCGATCACTATGGCCTCGATATTTCACCGAGCCGGATCGCGGTGACCACCGGATCGTCGGCCGCCTTCAACCTTGCCTTCCTGGCGATGTTCGATCCGGGCGACCGCGTCGCCATCGCCGCGCCCGGCTATCCCGCTTATCGCAACATCATGGCCGCGCTCGGCATCGACGTGGTCGAGATCGAACTCGGCGACGCCGCCTACCTGCATGCCGGTCATCTGGAAACCGCGCATCGCGAAAAGCCGCTGAAAGGCGTGTTGTTTGCAAGCCCGGCCAACCCGACCGGCGCGGTCATACCGGCCGATGAGCTGGCGGCCCTGGTGAGGACGGCGCAGGAGCTCGGCATCGCCGTCATCTCCGACGAGATCTACCATCGGCTGGCCTATGCCGCCCCCGACACCACCGCACTTGCCTATGGCGGCGACGTGACGGTGATCAACTCGTTCTCGAAATATTACTGCATGACCGGCTGGCGCATCGGCTGGATGGTGTTGCCCGAAGAACTGGTGCGGCCGGTCGAGCGCGTCGCCCAAAGCCTCTACATCTCGCCGCCGGAACTGTCGCAGATCGCCGCGATCGAGGCGTTCAAGGCGACTGAGGAGCTGGAAGCGGTGAAAGGTCGCTACGCCTGGAATCGCGAGCTGTTGATGAAACGCCTGCCGGAACTCGGCTTTCCGCTGGCGGCACCGATGGACGGCGCCTTCTATGCCTTTTGCGATGTCACCAAGCACACCAACTACAGCATGGCCTTCGCACGAAAGATGTTGGCGCAGGCGCATGTCGCGGCGACGCCAGGCCGCGACTTCGACACCCAGGCGGGGCACCGCACGATGCGTTTCTCCTATGCCGGCAGCCACGACGACATGGTCGAGGCGATGGCGCGCATTGAACGCTGGTTGAGGTAGCACCATGCCCGAACTCGAACAGGCGCTCGCCGAAGTCGCCGCCGAAATGGCCGAACGCACCGATCGCGGCGCTGTTGCCACCTACATTCCGCAGCTCGGCAAGGTCGACCCCAAGAAGTTCGGCATTGCCGCCGTCACCAATGACGGCCGCGTGCTGATGGCGGGCGATGCCGATCAGGCCTTTTCGATCCAGAGCATCTCGAAAGTGTTCACCTTGACACTGGCGCTCGGCAATGTCGGCGATGCGCTGTGGCAACGGGTCGGACGCGAGCCGTCAGGCAATCCGTTCAACTCGATCGTCCAGCTCGAGCATGAGAACGGCATTCCGCGCAATCCATTCATCAATGCTGGCGCCATAGTCGTTTCCGATATCCTGCTTGCCGGCCACCAGCCGCGCGAGGCGATCGGCGAAATCCTGCGCTTCATCCAGTTCCTGGCCGACGACGAGACCATCATCATCGACCGCGAGGTCGCGGCCTCCGAACGCGCCACCGGCTATCGCAACTTCGCGCTTGCCAACTACATGAAATCCTTCGGCAATCTCAACCATGCGCCGGAGCTGGCGCTGGGTGTCTATTTCCACCACTGCGCCATCGCCATGAGCTGCCGGCAATTGGCGCTCGCCGGCCGCTTCCTCGCCAATGGCGGCAAGAATCCGGCGACCGGACATAGCGTGGTGTCGGCCGAGCGGGCGCGCCGCATCGGCGCCATGATGCTGACCTGCGGCCATTATGACGGCTCGGGCGACTTTGCCTTCCGCGTCGGCATTCCCGGCAAGAGCGGCGTCGGCGGCGGCATACTGGGCATCGTGCCGGGCGTAGCCTCGCTCGCCGTCTGGTCGCCCGGCCTCAACGCCAACGGCAATTCCAAGCTGGGCTCGATCGCGCTGGAAAAGCTGGCCAGGATGATGAACTGGTCGATCTTCGCGCCGTAGAGCGGTCTATTGTTCACGGAAACGCCGCTCGACCGATAAACTTCATGCCCACCGGGTAAATCTGCAAAAACTGCCTTGACTACAGTAATGTCGTCCCTTCTTGTTGATGACGACTGCAAAGGGGTAGCACCAGTCCTTGAACAAGACGGGTCCCCTGACGCAGTCTTCTGTTTCAAACCCTGTCTGCAGCGAAAGAGAACGAGTCATGCCCATCGGACGCGTAGGACAGGAATTCATCGTCAATTCGACGGCAACCGGCGGTCAGGTTAGCCCAGCGATCACGGAACTGGCCGATGGCCGCTTCGTGGCCACCTGGCAGTCTTATGACACCGGCGACGGCGATAGCATCTGCATCCGCGGACGAATTTACAGTGTCGACGGCAAGGCGATAGGCAGCGACTTCATCGTCAATTCGACGGCAACGGGCTATCAGAATGCCCCAGCGATCGCGGGGCTGGCCGATGGCCGCTTCGTGGCCACCTGGCAGTCTTATGACACCGGCGATGGCGATGGCCTCTGCATCCGCGGACGGATCTACAATGTCGACGGCAATGCGGTCGGCAACGACTTCATCGTCAATTCGACAGCGGCGGGCAATCAGCTTAACCCAGCGATCACGGTGCTGGGTGACGGACGCTTTGTGGTCACTTGGGAGTCAACTGACACTGATGCCGACATCGGCGCCTGCGTCCGCGCCCGAATCTACAATGTCGACGGCAGCGCGGCCGGGAGCGACTTCGTCGTCAATTCGACGGCAACGCACGACTATCAGGTCGAACCAGAGATCACGGCGCTGGCCGATGGCCGCTTCGTGGCCACCTGGACTTCCTTTGATCTCGGCGACGGCTCTGGTTCCTGTATCCGCGCCCGAATCTACAATGTCGACGGCAGTGCGGCCGGCAACGACTTCATCGTCAACTCGACGACAACGGGCTATCAGAATGCCCAAGTAACCACGACGCTGGCGGATGGCCGCTTCTTGGCCTCTTGGGTGTCCGATGACATTGGCGACGGCAGCGGCGCCTGCATCCGCGCCCGAATCTACAATGTCGACGGCAGTGCGGCCGGGAGCGACTTCATCGTCAATTCGACAACAACGGGCTATCAGGTTAACCCAGCAATTACGGCGTTGGCCGATGGCCGTTTCGTGGCCGCTTGGCAGTCCGATGACACCGGCGACGGCTCTGGCACCTGTATCCGCGCCCGCGTCTACAATGCCGACGGCATAGCGGCCGGCAGCGACTTCATCGTCAATTTGACGGCAAGCAGTGATCAGTACACCCCAGCGATCACGCCACTGGCCGATGGCCGCTTCTTGGTCACTTGGCAGTCATTAGACAGTGGTGATGGCAGCAGCGGCTGCATTCGTGCTCAAATCTTCGATCCTACCATCTTTGTCGGCACCTCCGCAGATGACGTCTGGCAAGGCAGCAATGTCTTCGCCGACCACATCAACGGCGGCGACGGCGCCGACACGCTGTCGGGTCTTGGCGGCAATGATACGATCAGCGGCGATGCGGGCAACGACGTCCTCAACGGTGGTGCCGGCGCCGATACAATGAAAGGCGGCATCGGCAACGATACCTACTGGGTCGACAATGCCGGCGATCATGTCACTGAGGCCAATGGCGAGGGCACCGATACAGTCAACAGTACCGTGTCCTTCAATCTCTCCGGCCAGGAACTGGAAAACCTGACGCTGACGGGCACGGGTGATATCAACGGCACCGGCAACTCGATTGCCAACATCATGTCAGGCAATTCAGGCATCAACACGCTAATCGGGCTTGGTGGCAACGACACGCTGGATGGCAAGGGCGGCGCCGACACCATGCAAGGCGGCCTCGGCGACGACACCTACTACGTCGACAATGCCGGGGATATCGTCGATGAGAGTACTGCCGGCGCCAACGGCACCGATATCGTCAATGGCTACATCTCGATCAACCTTGGCGATGCCGCCCACTTCAAGGGCAATATCGAGAATGTCGCGCTGCTCGGTGCGGTCGCGATCAACGCCACCGGCAACAGCCTGGCCAACACGCTGACCGGCAATTCCGGCAACAATGTGCTGGATGGCATGGGTGGCGCCGACACGATGAGAGGCGCTCAGGGCAACGACAGCTACTATGTCGACAATGCGGGCGATATCGTCAGTGAGAGCACCGCCGGCGCCAACGGCACCGACACCGTCAATGGCTTTATCTCGATCAACCTTGGCGACGGCAACCATTTCACGGGCAATATCGAGAACGTCGCGCTGCTCGGTGCGGCCTCGATCAACGCCACCGGCAACAGCCTGGCCAACACGCTGACCGGTAATTCCGGAAACAATCAGCTAGACGGCAAAGGTGGCGCCGACACGATGAGAGGTGCTCAGGGCAATGATGGCTACTATGTCGACAATGCCGGCGATATCGTCAGTGAGAGCACCGCCGGCGCCAACGGCACCGACACCGTCAATGGCTACATCTCGATCAACCTTGGCGATGGCAACCACTTCACGGGCAACATCGAGAACGTCGCACTGCGCAGCGCGGCCTCGATCAACGCCACCGGCAACAGCCTGGCCAATACGCTGACCGGCAATTCCGGTAACAACGTGCTGGACGGCAGGGGCGGCAACGACACGATGTCCGGCAGCACCGGCCAGGACATCTTCGTCTTCACCACGGCGCTCAATGCCTCGACCAATGTCGACCGCATCACCGACTTCTCGGTTGCCGATGACACCATCCGGGTCGACAACGCCCTCTTTGCCGCGCTTGGCGGCAACGGCACGCTGACGGCGGACCAGTTCGTCAAGAACACCACCGGCCTTGCCGGCGACGGCAGCGACCACATCATCTACGAGACCGACACCGGCTGGCTCTACTATGACAGCAATGGCAGTGCCGCCGGCGGCTCAACCCATTTCGCTACACTGGCCGCAAACCTGGCGCTGACCAACGCCGATTTCGTCGTGGTGTAAGGTCAGAAGTACCACCAGTCCTTGACCAGGACGGGATACTCTGATGCAACCTTTAGGTGCAGCCAATGCCATGCTGGCGGCTGGCCATTTTAAACCCTGCCTGCAGCGAAAGAGAACGAGTCATGCCCATTGGACGTATCGGACAGGACTTCATCGTCAATTCGACGACAATGGGCAGTCAGTTTGGCCCCGCGATCACGGCGCTGTCCGACGGCCGCTTCGTAGGCACCTGGATGTCCTATGACCCCGGCGATGGCGATGGCTTGTGCATCCGTGCCCGCCTCTACAACGCCGACGGTTCAGCGGCCGGCAACGACTTCATCGTCAATTCGACAGCAACGGGCGATCAGTATAGCCCTGCAATCACGGCGCTGGAGGGCGGCCGCTTTGTGGCCACCTGGCAGTCAGAAGATCACGGCGACGGCATCGGCAATTGCATCCGCGCCCGAATCTACAACGCCGACGGTACTGCGGCCGGCAACGACTTCATCGTCAATTCGGCGGCAACGAGTGGCGGGAATTCCCCCGATATCACGGCGCTGGCCGATGGCCGCTTCGTGGCCACCTGGGAGTCCTATGACCTCGGCGAGGGCAGTAGCATCCGCGGCAGTTACATCTACGCCCGCCTCTATAACGCCGACGGTTCAGCGGCCGGCAACGACTTCATCGTCAATTCGACGACAGCAACATACACCGAGTTTGTCCCCGCGATCACGGCGCTGGCCGATGGCCGCTTCGTGGTCACCTGGCAGTCCTACGACAGTGGCGACGGTAGCGCCAACGGCATCCGTGCCCGCGTCTACAACGCCGACGGTTCTGCGGCCGGCAACGAATTCATAGTCAATTCGACGATAACCAACAGCTATAGTGTCCATAGTGCCCCCGACATCACGGCGCTGGCCGATGGCCGCTTCGTGGCCATCTGGCAGTCCTACGACACCGGCGACGATAGCGGCATCCACGCCCCGTCTCTACAACGCCAACGGTTCGGCGGTTGGCAACGACTTCATCGTCAATTCGACGATAACCGACGCCCAGCTTAGCCCCGCAATCACGGCGCTGGCCGACGGCCGCTTTGTGGCCACCTGGTATTCCTATGATGCCGGCGACGGCGATAGCAGCTGCATCCGCGCCCGCGTCTACAACGCCGACGGTTCAGCGGCCGGCAGCGACTTCATCGTCAATTCGACGGCAGCGAACAGCCAGTTTTACCCGGCAATCACGGCGCTGGCCGATGGCCGCCTCGTGTTCACCTGGGACTCCTATGATGGCGGCGACGGCGGCTCTTGGGTCCGCGCCGCGATCTTCGACCCGACCGTCTTTGTCGGCACCGCCGCCGATGACATCTGGCAAGGCAGCAATGTCTTCGCCGACCACATCAATGGCGGCGACGCCAACGACACACTGTCGGGCCTTGGCGGCAATGATACGATCAGCGGCGATGCCGGCGCCGATCTGATGAGCGGCGGTACCGGCGACGACACCTACTTCGTTGACAATGCCGGAGACCATGTGGTCGAGGTGAATGGTCAGGGCATCGATACAGTCAACAGCACCATCTCCTTCAACCTCTCGGGCCAGGAGTTGGAGAAACTGACGCTGATCGGCAGCGGCAATGTCAATGGCACCGGCAACTCGATCGCCAATGTGATCACCGGCAACTCCGGCAACAACGTCATCGACGGGCTCGGCGGCGCCGACACGATGAGCGGAGCGCAAGGCAACGACACCTACATCGTCGACAATGCCGGGGATCATGTGATCGAGGTTAATGGTCAGGGCACCGATACGGTCAACAGCTCCATCTCTTTCAATCTCTCCGGCCAGGAACTGGAAAACCTGACGTTGACTGGATCGGCGAACATCAACGGCACCGGCAATTCCTTCGCCAATGTCATCACCGGCAATTCTGGCGCCAACACGCTGATCGGACTTGACGGCAGCGATACGCTGGACGGCAAGGAGGGCGCCGATACGATGCAAGGCGGCATCGGCAACGACACCTACTTCGTCGACAATGCCGGCGATATCGTCAGTGAAAGCACCGCCGGCGCCAATGGCAACGATATCGTCAACAGCTACATCTCGATCAGCCTTAGCGATGGCAACCACTTCACGGGCAATATCGAGAATGTCGCACTGCGCAGTGCAGCCTCGATCAACGCCACCGGCAACAGCCTGGCCAACGCGCTGACCGGCAATTCGGGTGCCAACACGCTGATCGGCCTTGGCGGCAACGACACGCTGGATGGCAAGGAAGGTGCCGACACCATGCAAGGCGGGGCAGGCAACGACACCTACTTCGTCGACAATGCCGGCGATATCGTCAGTGAAAGCACGGCCGGCGCCGACGGCACCGATATCGTCAATGGCTATATCTCGATCAACCTTGGCGATGGCAACCACTTCACGGGCAACATCGAGAACGTCGCGCTGCGCAGTGGGGCCTCGATCAACGCCACCGGCAATAGCCTGGCCAATACGCTGACCGGCAATTCCGGTAACAACGTGCTGGACGGCAGGGGCGGCAACGACACGCTGAGCGGCAGCACCGGCCAGGACATCTTCGTCTTCACCACGGCGCTCAATGCCTCGACCAATGTCGACAGCATCACCGACTTCTCGGTTGCCGATGACACCATCCGGGTCGATAACGCCATCTTTGTCGCGCTTGGCGGCAACGGCACGCTGACAGCCGACCAGTTCGCGAAGAACACCACCGGCCTTGCCGGTGACGGCAACGACCACATCATCTACGAGACCGACACCGGCTGGCTCTATTATGACAGCAACGGCAGTGCCGCTGGCGGCTCGACCCATTTCGCCACACTGGCCGCAAACCTGGCGCTGACCAACGCCGATTTCGTCGTGGTGTAAGGTCAGAAGGCACTTCGGTTTCCGTCGACGATGCTCTCTGCGCCAGCGGTTTCACACTTTGAATGGCTTTAGCGTTTCGCGACTAGCCGGAACGCCAGATATGAAAAATCCCGCGCCGTCTTTCGATTGGCGCGGGATTCTTTTTGTCAAGAAATCAAGTCAAGCGGCTGAAAGACTTAGAAAAAGCCTTTCCGCTGCCACCATCCGGCGCGCTTCGGCTTGTCCTCGGTCTTGGCCGCCGGTTCGTCGGCAACCGTCGAAGACACCACCGGCACGACCGGCGCATCCACTGCCGCCGGCTTGCGCCGTGACGGGCGGACCTTCGGCGCCTCCTCGACAGTTGCTGCCGCTGCCTCGTCGGACGCCGTGGCCGGCGTCTCGGCCGGTGCCTCCGCGACCGCTTCGGCAGCAGCCGGCTCCTCGGCGACGACCTCGACCGCGGCCTTCTTCGGCTTGGCGGCACGACGTGGCTTCTTCGGCTTTTCGGTGCTCGGCGCATCGTCATTGGCCGGAGCAAGCGCCATTGGCTCTTCGGCCGGTGCGGCAACTACCGACTCACTGGAGACCGTCACGCTTTCCGCCACTTCACTGTCGAGTGCTTCGACCGTTTCGCCAGCGCTTGCCTCGGCCTCGCCTTCGCCGTCTTCGCGACGATTGCGCTTGCCGCCGCGCTTGCCACGCCGGCGCTTCTTGCCTTGGCCTTCATCCGAAGCCTCAACCGTTTCGGACGTTTCAGCAACACCGAGAGGAGCGTCGTCGTCTGTTTCCGCGTCGCTGTCGCTGGCAGTGGCTGCCGAGCCGGAGAACTCAGCGGCCGGTGCGGAGACGGAAGACCCGTCCGCGGGTGCGCCGTGTTCGCGGTCGCGGTCCTTGCCGCCACGACGCCGCCGGCGCTTGCGGCGCTTGCGGTCGCGGCCTTCGCCTTCTTCGCCACCGGCGGCAGGCCGCGGCTGTTGTTGCTGCGGCTGCTGCTGGCGTGGCTGTTCGGCCTGTATCGGCGCCTCGTCGTCTTCCTCGATGAAGACGATCTCGTCCTCGGGCTCATCCGGCTCGACATAGGCCGGCAGGCTACGCACCTCGACAAAGCCTTCCGGCTTTTCCGCCAGCGCGCCGCGGAAGATCGCGTAATGCTGTGCGCCAACCGAATCGTCGGCCTCGACGGTGATGGTCAGGCCGAAGCGGCTTTCCAGTTCCACCAGCGTGCCGCGCTTGTGGTTGAGCACGTAGAGCGCGGTCGCCGCCGGCGTCCGCACCGTGATGTGGCTACGCGAATCCTTGAGCAGGAATTCCTCGATCGCCCGCACCACCATCAGCGCGACCGATGAATCGGACCGCACATGGCCCGTGCCGCCGCAATGCGGGCAGGGCTTCATGGTCGATTCCAGCACGCTGGCGCGGATGCGCTGGCGTGACATCTCCATCAGGCCGAAATGCGAGATGCGGCCGACCTGGATGCGTGCACGGTCGTTCTTGAGGTGATCCTTCAACCGCTTCTCGACGGAGCGGTTGTTGCGGTTCTCCTCCATGTCGATGAAGTCGATGACGATCAGGCCGGCGAGATCGCGCAGCCTGAGCTGGCGGGCGACTTCCTCGGCCGCTTCCAGATTGGTGTGGAGTGCGGTGTCCTCAATCGAGTGTTCCTTGGTGGAACGGCCCGAATTGACGTCGATGGCGACCAGAGCCTCGGTCTGGTTGATGATGATGTAGCCGCCGCTCTTCAGCGTCACTTGCGGCTGCAGCATGCGGTCGAGTTGCGCCTCGATGCCATTGCGCACGAAGATCGGCGTCGTGTCGCGGAACGGCTGAACCACTTTGGCATGGCTCGGCATCAGCATGCGCATGAAGTCCTTGGCTTCGCGGTAGCCTTCCTCGCCGGAGACAAGGATCTCGTCGATATCCTTGTTGTAGAGGTCGCGCACCGAACGCTTGATCAGGCTGCCTTCCTCATAGACCAGGGCAGGGGCCGTCGATTGCAAGGTGAGACTGCGGACATTTTCCCAAAGCCGCATCAGATACTCGTAGTCGCGCTTGATCTCGGCCTTGGTGCGGCTCTCGCCGGCGGTGCGCAGAATGACACCCATGCCCTGCGGCACTTCGAGATCGGCAACGACCTCCTTGAGGCGCTTGCGGTCGACCGCACTGGTGATCTTGCGCGAAATGCCGCCGCCGCGCGCCGTGTTCGGCATCAGCACCGAATAGCGGCCGGCAAGCGACAGGTAGGTGGTGAGGGCAGCACCCTTGTTGCCGCGCTCTTCCTTGACGACCTGCACCAGCAGGATCTGGCGGCGCTTGATCACTTCCTGGATCTTGTACTGGCGGCGCACCGGCTTGCGGCGGTTGCGCACTTCTTCCAGCGCATCCTCGGCGCCAACCGATTCGACCTCGTGGTCGTCCGGGTGCGAGGATTGCACCTCCTCGAGCATGCCGCGATCATTGTCGCCTGACGGCGCTTCGCTGCCTTCCGCTTGCGGGACGGCTTCGGAAATCACATCGGCTTCGACCGAGGCGGCGATCGACGTCGGGCCGCCGTCGCGCGTTTCGGTTTCGTCTTGCTCGGCAGAACCTTCGTCATGCCCGGACGCATCGGCATGTTCGGAAGTATCGGCATGTTCGGACGTATCAACATGTTCGGACGCATCGGCCGCGTGTTCGATGATCTCGGAAGTGTGAGAGATCTCCTCGACAACGACATCGCCATTGTCGCCGCCTTCGCTTGCCTCGCCGGAGCCTTCGCTCTCGCCGGCCGCGCCTGCGTCGCGCCTATGTTCACCACGGTCGCGGCTCTTGCCACCGCGCCGGCGTCCGCGCCGCCCGCGATCGCGGCTCTGGCGATCATCGCCGTCGCCATCCTCGTCCTCCTCGTCTTCGGCCTCCTGCGCTTCGGCGCGCAGCAGTGCCTGACGGTCGGCGACCGGAATCTGGTAGTAGTCGGGGTGTATTTCACTGAAGGCGAGGAAACCGTGACGGTTGCCGCCATATTCGACAAAGGCTGCCTGAAGGGAGGGCTCTACGCGCGTTACGCGGGCTAGGTAGATGTTTCCTTTGAGCTGCTTCTTGTCCTGGGATTCAAAGTCGAATTCTTCGATACGGTTACCGCGAACGACGACAACGCGTGTTTCCTCCGGGTGGGAGGCGTCTATCAGCATTTTGTTGGGCATTATTTCGTTTCCCCCCGGCAGCCGTCAGCCGCAGCTTGCGAGGCAAAGCCCGCTGCTGCGTGTCTGGAGTGTGGGTGCCGGATAATTTAACGTCCGCCGGCCGCCGCTTGAGCGCCATGGCGGTGCCGCCCGCAGCCATAATGGCGCGGTTTGATGCGGACCTTTCCATGATTGCGCTTGAAGCCATCGTCACCAGCAGAACCTTTTGAACCAAAGCCCGGACGAACCGGACCAGCTTGTTTGCTCATACAGAGCCGGCGCGGGAACAAACCCGGCCGTTTTCCTCACGCAGGCGATTCCCCCGCCACGGGCGCACACCTGCGAAATTTCGTCGCGATCACCTGAACCCTTTTCGCGTGAAGCGAAAGGAGCCGCCTTTCATCTAACCCTGTAGCAGGAAGCTGCGGAGGAGGGCGGTTCCAGGATTGCAGTGATCCAGTATCGCTTTTATGATTTGGCGGGGTGGAAGGCAACCCCGATTTCCGATGCCGGCAAAAAGCAGTTCCGTAACGTAAGAACAGGCTCCGACCCTTGCATGAAAAGGCTTGGTTAACCTTCTCTGGATACCAATCGTTAATCGAGTTCGCGGCCTGACCGGCACTTCGACGAAACGACGGCGCCTGGCGCCAAACCGGGAGCGACTGGAAGACAGATGGGACTGGCAGACTTCACAGACAAGGGATGTCGTGTTGGCGGCCGGATCATCGGTGCCTTCTGCCTCTTGCTGTTGCTGGCGATCTCTTTCGCCTCGTCCTCCGTTGCCAATGCCGCAGACGCGCCTCTGGTGGCAAAAGGCTACAAGATGGCGGGCGATGCCACCAAGATGCGCATCGTCATGGATTTCGACCGCGAACCCGATGTCAAATGGTTCCTGCTGCGCGGTCCTAATCGTCTTGTCATCGATCTTGCGAATACGCGATTCGCCATTAACGCCAAGGACTTGAAGGCGCGCGGCCTGGTCAGGGGCGTGCGCCTTGGCGCGCTCGGCGAGGGCGTTTCGCGGCTGATCCTCACCGGCAAGGGACCGTTCGCCGTCGACAAGCTCGATGTGCTCAAGAACGAGGACGGAACCGGCTACCGCATCGCCATCGACATCTCGGCAGCCTCCGCTCGCGAGTTCGACGCGGCACTTGCCAATCAGGCGCTGACCACCGGATCGACGGTCTCGACCGACAAGGGAGCGCGGGTCGGCACCGGACCGGTGTCCAATCCGGGCCATCGCTTCACTGTCGTCATCGATCCGGGCCATGGCGGCATCGACGGCGGCGCCGAGGGCTTGAACGGCACCATCGAGAAGAACGTCACGCTCGCCTTCGCCACCGAGTTGCGCGACAAGCTGGCGGCCGTCGGTAACTACGATGTGTTCATGACGCGCGATACCGACGAGTTCCTGCGGTTGGACGATCGCGTGCGCATTGCCCGGCAGCACGAGGCCGATCTGCTGATTTCCATCCATGCCGACACGATCAGTGTCAAAGGCATTCGTGGCGCCACCGTCTACACCGTTTCCGACAAGGCTTCGGATCCCGAGGCGCAGGCGCTTGCCGACCGCGAAAATCTCTCCGACCAGTTCGCCGGCATGGAAATCAAGAACGACAGCAAGGAAGTCACCGACATCCTGATCGACCTGATCCGCCGCGAAACGCACAATTTCTCGATGAGCTTCGCCCACACCCTGGTCGGCCAGCTTTCGACCAGCGTCGGCCTCATCAACAATCCGCAGCGTTCGGCGGGGTTCAAGGTGCTGAAAGCACCCGACGTGCCATCCGTGCTGGTCGAACTGGGTTATCTCTCGAATGCCAAGGACGAGGCGCAGCTGCTCAACGCCGACTGGCGCGGCAAGGCGGCTCAGAGTATAACCAATGCCGTCGCGCTATTCGCGTCAGCCAAGACCGGAGCCGGAACCGGGGGCTGACATGCTCGGCGTCGGCCAAAACCGGAGGCAGCGTTGCGCGGCGACAACAGCTGTTGCCTTTATTTACGGCCTACGGTCACGAATTCAGGCATTGCCGTATTTTGTCCACATGGTGGCGACATGAGTTTTCGATTGCGGATTGGGACCGGCTCGAAAGCTTGCGCGGAAGGCGGCTTCGTTTAGGAAATTCCCGAACCAAGGACTGGAGCGGGTATGATTCGTCTCATTGGCTATTTTTTCGGCATCGGCACGACGCTGGCCCTTTTGGTCGCGGCGGGCGTTGCGATCTACATCGGCCATTTGTCGAAGGACCTGCCCGACTACGAGGTGCTGGCGAAATACGAGCCGCCGGTGACCACCCGCATCCATGCGTCGGACGGCGCGCTGATGGCCGAATATGCCCGTGAGCGGCGCCTGTACCTGCCGATCCAGGCCATACCGGATCGTGTCAAGGCGGCCTTCCTGTCCGCCGAAGACAAGAACTTCTACAACCACCCCGGCATCGACGTGACCGGCCTTGGCCGCGCCATCATAGTCAACCTGCAGAATTTTGGCTCAGGCAAGCGCCAGGTCGGCGCCTCGACGATCACCCAGCAGGTGGCGAAGAACTTCCTGTTGTCCTCGGACCAGACCTATGAGCGCAAGATCAAGGAGATGATCCTCGCCTTCCGCATCGAGCAGGCCTACCCCAAGGATCGTATTCTTGAGCTCTACCTCAACGAAATCTTCTTCGGCTTCGGCGCCTATGGCGTCGCCGGTGCGGCGCTGACCTATTTCGACAAGTCGGTCAACGAGCTGACCGTGGCCGAAGCTGCTTATCTGGCTTCGCTGCCGAAGGGACCGAACAACTACCATCCCTTCAAGCATGCCGATCGCGCGCTGGAGCGCCGCAACTGGGTCATCGACCAGATGGTCGAGAATGGCTACGTGACGCGTGAGGAAGGCGCCAAGGCCAAGGCCGAGCCGCTGGGCGTGACGCCGCGCCGCAACGGCACCTATCTTTTCGCCGGCGAGTACTTCACCGAGGAGGTGCGCCGCCAGATCATCGCCCGTTACGGCGAGAATGCGCTTTACGAAGGCGGCCTTTCCGTCCGCACGACGCTTGATCCGAAGGTTCAGCTGATTGCCCGAAAGGCGATGCAGAACGGGTTGATGAAATACGACACGCTGCGCGGTTATCGCGGACCGGTGACGACCATCGACGTGTCCGGCGACTGGGGCGTGCCGCTGGGCAACGTCAAGGGGCTGGAGGATGTCCCCGAATGGTCGCTGGCCGTCGTGCTAGACAGTTCGGAGACCGGCCTGTCGATCGGCCTGCAGCCGGCGCGCCAGGCGTCGGGCGAGATCGTCAAGGAACGCGTCGAAGGCACCGTCAGCAAGGACGACATGGGTTTCGCCATGCGCCATCTGGTCGACGGCAAGACCGTCAAGGCCAAGTCGCCGGCGGACGTGTTGAAGCCGGGCGACGTCATCTTCGTGCAGAAGAACGATGGCGCCGATGGCGCCTACAGCCTGCGCCAGGTTCCCGAGGTGGAGGGCGGCCTGATCGCCATGGATCCGCATACCGGCCGCGTGCTGGCCATGGTCGGCGGTTTCTCCTACGCGCAGTCCGAATTCAATCGCGCGACGCAAGCCATGCGCCAGCCAGGCTCCTCGTTCAAGCCGATCGTCTATTCGGCCGCGCTCGACAATGGCTATACGCCGGCCTCGGTGATCATGGACGGGCCGATCACCATCCAGAGCGGCAACACGACCTGGACGCCGAAGAACTATGACGGCACCGTTGCTGGTCCGGCGACATTGCGCTCCGGCATCGAGAAGTCGCGCAATTTGATGACTGTGCGGCTTGCCAACGATATGGGCATGAAGCTGGTCGTCGAATATGCCGAGCGCTTTGGTGTCTACGATCATCTGGCGCCGTATCTGCCGATGGCGCTGGGCTCCGGCGAAACGACCGTGATGCGCATGGTGTCGGCCTATTCGATCATGGCCAATGGCGGCAAGTCGATCAAGCCATCGCTGATCGACCGCATCCAGGACCGCTACGGCAAGACGGTGTTCAAGCAGGACGAACGTGGCTGCCAGGGCTGCAATGCGCCCGAATGGCAGAATCAGCCGGAACCGGAACTGGTCGACAATTCCGAGCAAGTGCTCGATCCGATGACCGCCTATCAGATCACCTCGATGATGGAAGGTGTCGTGCAGCGCGGCACCGGCGCCACCATCGGCGAACTCGGCCGCCACATCGCCGGCAAGACCGGAACGACGAACGACGAAAAGGACGCCTGGTTCATCGGTTTTACGCCCAACCTCGTCGTTGGCCTCTATATGGGCTACGACACGCCGCGCGGCCTTGGCCACGGCGCTACCGGTGGTGGTCTCGCGGCACCTATCTTCAAGGACTTCATGCGGGTGGCGCTGGATGGCACGCCCAATGTCGACTTCAAGGTGCCGGAAGGCATGAATCTGATCGCCATCAATCGCAAGACCGGCATGCGTGCCGCTTCGGGCGATCCTGGCACCATTATCGAAGCCTTCAAGCCGGGTACCGGGCCTGCCGACAGCTATTGGGTGATCGGCATGGGCGCCGACGGCTCCAATGCCACCGGCGGTGCACTGTCGCCGCAGGCCAACCAGGCCATCCAGTCCGGCGGCGGCGGCCTCTACTGACGATTTTCATGAGCGGATGGGCTGGCCTTGCGCCGGCCCATTTTGCTTTACAGCCGGCGGCGGCCTCCCTATGTATCGCGCCGACCGATTTCATCAAACAGGACAGAACAGCCAGCCATGCGCGCGGAAACGCAGAATATTGTCGACGAGATCAGGCAGGCGATTACCCTGCTGAGGAGGCATCTTTGACTGGGATCAGGCCATAAAGCGGCTTGAATACCTCAACGTGCGCGCCGAGGACGCCAGCCTCTGGAACGAACCGCTGGAAGCGCAGAAGCTGATGCGCGAACGGCAGGGCCTCGAGGAAGGCATCGCCTCGGTGAAAGGCCTGACGCAGGCGCTGGAAGACAATATCGGGCTGATCGAACTCGGTGAGGAAGAGGGCGACGAGGGCGTCATCGCGGAAGCGGAAGCCGCGCTCCGTTCGATGCAGGGCGAAGCGAAGGCCCGCCAGGTCGAGACGCTGCTGTCGGGCGAGGCCGACGCCAACGATACCTACCTCGAAGTCCATGCCGGCGCAGGCGGCACCGAAAGCCAGGACTGGGCCTCGATGCTTTTGCGCATGTACACGCGCTGGGCCGAGCGGCGCCGCTTCAAGGTCGAGGTGCTGGAAGTGCATGACGGCGAAGAGGCCGGCATCAAGTCCGCCACGCTGCTGATCAAGGGCCACAACGCCTATGGCTGGCTGAAGACGGAATCGGGCGTTCATCGCCTGGTGCGAATTTCGCCCTATGACAGCAATGCGCGCCGTCACACGTCGTTCGCCAGCATCTGGGTCTATCCGGTCATCGACGACACGATCGAGATCGACGTTTCCGAATCCGATGTCCGCATCGACACCTACCGCTCGTCCGGCTCGGGCGGCCAGCACGTCAACACCACCGATTCGGCGGTGCGCATCACACACCTTGCAACCGGCATCGCGGTCGCCTGCCAGGCCGAACGGTCGCAGCACAAGAACAAGGCCAAGGCCTGGGAGATGCTGCGCTCGCGCCTCTATGAGGAGGAGCTGAAGAAGCGCGAGGCGGTTGCCAACGCCACCGAAGCGTCGAAGAGCGATATCGGCTGGGGTCACCAGATCCGCTCCTATGTGCTGCAGCCCTACCAGTTGGTGAAGGATCTTCGCACCGGCGTCGAGAGCACCAGCCCGTCGACCGTGCTCGATGGCGACCTCGACGATTTCATGGAAGCCTCCTTGTCGCAGCGCATCGAGGGCGGTGCGGGTGAAGCGGTGGCGGATCTGGATTAGTCCTGGCAGCATGATCCCGAAAAGCGGGTCCAGTACCGCGGGCCCATAGACCTGGATAGGACAATGGCTCGCAAGCTTGTCGGAAAATGTCTGTGCGGCGCTGTGCAATACGCCGTTCGGGACGAGTTTGTTTACGCGGCCAACTGCCACTGTTCCAATTGCCGACGAACCACGGGTTCGGCCTTCAAGCCGTTCGCCGGTATCGACCTCGAAAAATTTGCCTTGAGCGAAGGCGAGGACAAGCTGCTGATCTTCGGCGATCAAAGCGGCCATGATGCGCATTGCGGGCTGTGCGGCTCATTGCTCTATTCGCTGGTTCGCGAAGGGGCTTTCGTCCACGTGGCGATGGGAACCCTTGCCGACGATCCGTCGATCCGCCCGTCCGCCCATATCTTCGTCGGCTCCAAGGCGGGCTGGTTCACCATCACCGACGACCTGCCGCAATATCAAGAGCACGTGATTGCCGGATCTGTCGACGAATAGGCGTCGGTCTGCCACGTAGCAATTTCTTGCGCCGACTCACATTTGCGCTCACCATCACCGCATTGAGGGGAGACAAAAGCATTTATGGCTGGGCGCGGCATATCTGCTAGCTGACGATCCGGCCGCTGGGAAGAGACGTTCAGGGAACGGGCAAGCGAAACGCTTGATGGCTCGTTTGAAAGGAACGTTTCCATGTCTGCCACACCCAGATCGGCCAAAGCCGTTCGACCGGCCGGCCGACTTCTGTTATCCCTGATTGCAATTCCAATGATAGCAATGCTGTCGTCGCCGGCGTTGGCGCATGATGCCAAGCCGACCGCGGCGAAGCCGCAAGGCTGGAGCTATCCGTTCGCCTGCTGCGCCAATTACGATTGCCACGAGGTGTCGCAAACCTCGATCAGCGAGCGCCCGGAAGGTTATGTCATCAAGGACACCGGGGAGGTGCTGGCCTACAGCGACAGACGGATCAAGGATTCTCCCGACGGCGAATTCCATTGGTGCGCCCATGAAGCCGGGCTCGATGCCGGCAAGACCATCTGCCTGTTCGTGCCGCCATCGTCCTTCTAGGCCTTTCCGGCCTGGATTTAGAATGAAGGTTCAGACGGCGGGCCGTCTGGCGCCTCTGCTGACAGAGAGTTGTCAGGAGCGCCTCTTTATGCTGCCTTTGCCGCACGAGGCGGTGGGCGACAGGAGGAGTTCGTTGATGACCATCAAGGCAAGCTGTCATTGCAAGGGGACGACATTCGAGGTTTCGCAGGCGCCGCAGACGGTGACGCAATGCACCTGCTCGTTCTGCTCGAAACGCGGCTCGCTCTGGGCCTATTACGTCCCGTCGCAATTCAAGCTCACCAGCCCACCGGAGAATGTTTCCGTCTACCAATGGGGGTCAAAAACAGTCAGGCACGGTTTTTGCGCCACATGCGGCTGCGGCACCTTCACGGAAACGCCGGATTGGTCGACTGGCGAGCCGGATTTCGACAATCCCAAGATCAGTGTCAATTCGCGGCTCTTCGATGATTTCGATCTCGATAAGGTCGAAGTGGTCGTCATCGACGGCAAGAATCTCTGGTAGCCCGCCATGGGGCGACCGGCCAATCGGCGTCGGGGAAAAGCCGTTGCGGTAGCTTTTGCCGTTCCGCTTTTCGCCGCATTTCATGTTACAAGTCGCGGGAAGGGCTGATTTGGCGCCATCGCAGTGGCGTGACCTGGAGAGGGACGATCCTATGAAAAAGACTGTGCTCGTCGTTGTGGCGACGGCTTTGCTTGTGAGCGCATGCACCACCACCGATCCGTACACGGGCGACCAGAAGATTTCCAACACCGCCGCGGGAGCCGGTCTTGGCGCCCTGGCAGGTGCCAGCCTTGGCCTGCTTGCCGGTGGCAACGACCGCCGCAACGCACTGATCGGCGCGGGTATCGGCGCGCTTGCCGGCGGTGCCATCGGCGCCACCATGGACCAGAACGAGGCCGAACTGCGCCGCCAGCTTCAGGGCACCGGCGTCAGCGTCACCCGCAGCGGTGACCAGATCATCCTCAACATGCCCTCCGACATCACCTTCAACACGGATCAGGATGCTGTGAAGCCCGGCTTCTACCAGGTGCTGAATTCGGTCGCGCTGGTGCTGAAGAAGTTCAAGCAGACCACGGTCGACGTTTTCGGCCACACCGATTCGACCGGTGGCGACCAGCACAATTTCGATCTGTCGCAGCGGCGCGCGCTGGCGGTTGCCAACTACCTGTCCGGTCAGGGTGTCGATCAGCGCCGCTTCGCCGTCACCGGTTTCGGCAAGACACGGCCGATCGCATCCAATGCGACGGCCGAAGGCCGCGCCCAGAACCGCCGCGTCGAGATCCAGCTGTCGCCGCTCACCTGATCTGTCCGGCAAGCGAATGCAAAACGGCCCCATATATGGGGCCGTTTTTGTTTGAGCGGATGCCGGCGCAGATTGGCGCTCAGAGAATTAGCTAGTTCTAACTAACTAGTTTCCCGCAGCCACGGAAAGGAATAGCATCGACCCTGTTCCGGAGGGGATGAGGCGGATACAACTGGCCGCGCAATCAGCATTTTTTCCCGCCTCGGTCTTGCACGGCCAGATTCAGAAAATCTGGGAGGAATGCATGACAAGAACAGCCAGCCTTGGGCGCTGCGGCGTCCTCGCTTTAACCAGTCTTGTGGGCGCATGGTTGGGCGTCGCCACGGCTCAGGCCGAGGATGCCGGCAAGGCCGACATAGATGCCTTGAAGAAGTCGCTTGCCAAATATGAGGACTACACCGCCGCCGTCCGCGACCTCTATCTGTCGACAGTCGGCTGCGTCTACTACAGCGGAGAAAAGATACCGGGCACGATGGATTACCCGAAAGGCGCCATGGGTATCCATTTCGTCAACGTCCCAAGTGTCGGCCAAAAACTCGATCCGATGCACCCCAATGTGCTGATCTACGAACCGACGAGAAAAGGCCTGCGCCTGGTCGGGGCGGAATGGCTGGTGCCACTGACGCCGGACATCAAAGCGCCGCCGAAGCTGTTTGGCCAAACCTTCATGGGCCCGATGGAGGGACACTATCCGCTCATCCCGCGGGAGTTCGTCCACTACGATCTTCACGCCTGGTTCGTGGACAATCCGAACGGCCTGTTCAGTCCGACGAACCCGAAGGTGAAATGCAACAAGGCCGAGTTTCCGATGCTGGAGAAACCGACCAAGATGATGCCTGGCCCGATGTAACGGGCGAGCCAGGCTGGGAGCAATTCCAGGAAAAGTGTGAAGCGGTTTTCCGTCCGGAATTGCGTCCAAACAAAGAGGCAATTCCCGGAAAAGTGTGAGACGGTTTTCCCGGGAAAGCGCATCGCGCTTTCCCTTAGGAAATTGCGTCAGAGCAAGATTTGGAGCGGTCCGGCGTTTCCGTGAAACGGTGAATCGGTAGGAGCTTACCGGCAGGGCAAGCCGATGGCTGGCTTGCCCTCGAAAGCGATCGGGGATCAGACCCTGGCGACGCCATCAGGACGAGGTCGGCTGGTCGACAATTGCCGCCACGATCCGGCGAACGATCGGCAAGACCAGCAGCAGACTCGGAAACGCCACAAGCCATGATGCTCCCCATGCATACGGCCAGGTCGCCACGAAACCGGTTGTCCAGCCCGCATTGATCAGCGTCGATACTGCCGAGACAATGCTCGACATCAAGATGGAAAGAACGAATGGCATTACCAGCGCATTGTAGGAGGGCGGTAGTTTCCTCGATTTCAAAACTTTGTCCGATGACGCTCGCATCAAGTATCTCCTGTTCAGAAAGTGGACGCATGCGCGGCTGAGCGCGATCAGGTGGCATGTGCCGTTTGCAGGGCCAGGTTGCTAATGAAGCTGCGCAACGAACGCGGTTCGCGACCCAGGGCGGCGCGCAATGTCAGACTGTTCCCGCCGAGGCCATGGAGGGCGTAGTGGCCATATACCCTGGCCAACGATTGCATCTGGAGGTCGCTGTAGGGGAGGCGGACATCCGCAGCCCACTCGGCAAATGTCGGCTCGCCCGCGATGACCGGGCGGCCAAGTTCCTCTCCCATTATTGACGCGATCTCTTCCCGGCTGTGCATACCCGCGCAGAGCTCGATCGTCGCATATGACAGTCGCGCTTCGGTCAAGGCGATCGCTGCCACTTCAGCAACATCGCGGTAATCGACACGCGCCACCTTCGCCGTCTTTGGAAAAGGTTCCGAGAAAACACCGTGCTCAACGACCGACGGCCAGGCCGCTGCGATATTCTGCATGAAATTGGCAGGATGCAGGATCGTATATTCCATCGTCGTCGAGTAGAGAGCGTTCTCGACTGGCACCTTGCTCGCATGGTTTTTCAGTTTCGTATTGGTCGGCTGGATCACCGACGAGAAGACGAATTTCTGAACGCCCGCCTGCGCAGCGGCTTCAACCATGGCAACCCCCATGGCGGCTTCATCGGGGGCAAAGGCCGGTCCAATATGGAAGACACCGGCAACGCCCTCGACAGCGCTTTCGAGGCTCCGGCGATTGCGTAAATCACCAGTGGCGACCTCGGATGCCCCTAGCATTCGGGCCTTCTCGGCGTTCGCCGGATCATGGACGAGCGCGCGAACCGTGGCATTGCGGCGCACAAGTTCGGGCACGACCAATCCGGCAAATCGGCCGCTGGCGCCAACAACCAGTATGGTTGGATTGGGTGCTTGCATGACAACTCCCTTCCATCAAGCCTGTCCTCGCGGGACAACTTGCAGAGAGGTACGATGTCGCAAACGGCGTTACAATTGTCCGATTTTGTGATAGATTATATCGATCACCGGGAGAATACATGAGCCGGATAGACGATTTCGAGGCTTTCATCGCGATCATCGAGCATGGAAGTCTGACGGCTGCCGCGCGCCGGCTGAACCGCTCGCTGCAGTCGGTCAGCCGATCCTTGGCGGCATTGGAGGAATCAGTCGGCGTCGAGTTGGTCCACAGAACAACGCGTCGCTCGACACCGAGTGAAGTCGGGGCAGCCTTTTTCAACCGGATCAAGCCCGCGGTCGACGAGATAAACGACGCAAGTCTTCAAGCGATCAATCAACGATCGGAACCATCGGGCGTCCTGCGCATCGGGGCGCCGGTTCTGTTTGGGCCGAACGTCCTGATGCCTGTCATCGCCGAATACATGCGGACGTTTCCCCGGGTCGAGGTCGATCTTCAACTTTCCGATGGATTTGCCGATCTTGGTGCTGAAGGTCTCGATCTGGCAATCCGCATCGGCGACTTGCCGAATTCCAGCTTGAAAGCCAAACGCCTGGGAGCGTTGCGGCGCGTTGTGTTCGGCGCGCCTTCCTATTTTGCGCGGTGCGGCCGGCCGACCCATCCCTTCGAACTGAGTGAGCACAGTTGCATCGTTAGAACCGTCAACGAGCGCCCAGGTGAATGGACGTTTCAGGTCGACGGGAAACCCCGGGCCGTGAAGGTCTCGGGCGCCTTTCGCTCCAATCTGATGACCTCGGTCTATGCCGCCGCAGTCCACGGACTGGGTTTGGGCTTCTCGCCGCTTTGGCAGATAAGACATCTGGTGGACGATGGTCGCGTCGAGCTGGTTTTGATGGAATTCGAGCCGGCGTTGGTGCCGATCCATGCCTTGTGGCAGGAAGGCCGGTCATCTTCGGCCAAGGTTCGCGCGTTTCTGGATTTATTGGCATCCCGCCTGGAACTCAAAGGCCTGTAGCATCGGCGGGCTGTTTTAAGGTTCCCAGGTCAGGAGCGACCGGGCAGATCGAGCCGGTTTTGCGGTTGCCGCCCATCCTAGGGACGCGCGGCTCTTGGGGGTCAGACCTTGGCGACGATCCGCATGAAGGCCGGCATGTCGTCGCCGAAGCCGACAGTGGCGTCGTTGTCTTCCTGGCGGTGGCGGGCAGGGCGGTTGCTGTCGCGCTGCGGCCTGGTGTCACCACGTTCCGGAGCGCGCGGTTCGTTGCGATCGGATGATTTGCGCTCGGTGTTTTCCGAGCGGATCGCATCCTTGCGCGCGCGGCGTTCGCCGATGTCGGTGACTGCGGTCTCTGCCACGTCAGGCTGTTCGTGCTGCTGCGCAATGACGGCCGGGGCGTCTTCCTCGCTGTGTTTGGAGCGGCGTTCGCCGCCCCTCTTGCGCTCGCCCCTGTCCTTGCGATCGTCGTCCTTGCGACCGGCACGGCGCGGCGCGCCTTTGCCACGGCGCGGAGCATCGTCCTCGCCGCCTTCGCTGGCGACCACTGTCGACAGGTCGCCATCGTGCCATTCGATCTTGTTGCCGATCAGCCGCTCGATGGCGTCGATATACTTGGTGTCCGACTTGGTCGCGATGGTGAAGGATTTGCCCGAGCGCCCGGCGCGGCCGGTGCGGCCGATACGATGGACGTAGTCTTCGGCATGGATCGGCACGTCGTAGTTGAAGACGTGGCTGACGTCGGGGATGTCGAGGCCACGTGCGGCGACGTCGGAAGCGACGAGATAGCGCAGCTTGCCATCGCGGAAATTGGCCAGCATCTGCATGCGCGCACGCTGGTCCATGTCGCCATGCAGCGCGCCGGCATCGAAATCATACTTCAGCAGCGAGCGGAACAGCTCCGACACCTCGACCTTGCGGTTGCAGAAGATGATGGCGTTCTTCAGCTCCGCGTCCTCGGCCTTGATCAGGTTGCGCAGCGTCTCGCGCTTGTCCCACGGCTTGGAGCCGGATTTGACCAGGCGCTGGATGATGTTGGTGGCGGCCGACGCAGCCTTCGAGACCTCGACGCGCACTGGCGCGTGCAGGAATTTCTCGGTGAGCTTGGTGATTTCCGGCGGCATCGTCGCCGAGAAGAACAGGGTCTGCCTGGTGAACGGGATCATCTCGCAGATGCGCTCGATGTCGGGGATGAAGCCCATGTCGAGCATCCGGTCCGCTTCGTCGATGACGAGGATCTCGACGCCGTTGAGCAGCAGCTTGCCGCGCTCGCGATGGTCGAGCAGGCGGCCGGGCGTGGCGATCAGCACGTCGGCGCCGCGCTCAAGCTTCTTGTCCTGTTCGTCGAACGAGACGCCGCCGATCAAGAGCGCGATGTTGAGCTTGTGGTTCTTGCCGTACTTGACGAAGTTTTCCTCGACCTGCGCGGCGAGTTCACGCGTCGGCTCGAGAATGAGGGTGCGCGGCATACGGGCGCGTGCGCGGCCCTTTTCCAGCCTTGTGAGCATTGGCAGCACGAAGGATGCCGTCTTGCCGGTGCCGGTCTGGGCGATACCCAGCACGTCCTTGCCGAGAAGCGCGTGCGGGATGGCGCCGGCCTGGATCGGCGTCGGCTGGGTGTAGCCGGCATCGGTGACTGCGGAAAGGACCTTCGGCGACAGGCCTAGGTCTGAAAAGGTCAACGCTTCTGGAGCGGTCGTGGTGTCTGAGGACAAGTGTTGTTGTCTTTGGCTGGTTCGGGGAAGCGCAACAGCATGTGTGTCGCGGCAAGCGCCACGCGCCTGCAAGATTGGTATTGCGATTAGGCGCAAGCCCACGATTTGTCAACAGAAACGGGCGGGAATGGCACGATTGTGAAGTTGTAACCTTAATCGCGATGCTTAATCGAGGCGTTGATCGCTGCGCTAGCTCAATAGCGGAACTGCTCGGCGAGAATGCGTTCGTTCCAGGAATGATTGGGATCGAACAGCAACGTTGCCGTCGCGGTTGGTGATTCCCGCACCGTGACCGAGGTCACCGCCTTGACCTCGGTATGGTCGGCGGCGGCGTTTACCGGCCGCTTTTCGGGCTCGAGGATGTCGAAGCGCACGGTCGCCTTGTTGGAGAGCAGTGCGCCGCGCCAGCGGCGCGGGCGAAACGGGCTGACCGGGGTTAGCGCCAGCAGCGGCGCGTCTAGCGGCAGGATCGGCCCATGCGCGGAAAGATTGTAGGCGGTGGACCCGGCAGGCGTCGCGATCATCACGCCGTCGCAACTCAGTTCCTCGAGCCGTACCTGCTCGTCGACGGTGATGCGGATCTTGGCCGTCTGATAGGATTGGCGCCAAAGCGCCACCTCGTTGATCGCCAGCGCCGAAACCGTTTCGCCTTCCGAGGTCACCGCCAGCATCTCCAGCGGGCGGATCGTTTCGGCGACGGCGGCCGCGAGACGCTCGGTAAGTCCACCGGAGCGATATTCGTTCATCAGGAAACCGATGGTGCCACGGTTCATGCCGTAGACCTTCTTGCCCGTCCCCATCGTGTCGCGAAGGGTCTGCAGCAGGAAGCCGTCGCCGCCAAGGGCGACGACGATCCCGGCATCCTCGATGGAGGATTGTCCATAGCGCGCCGACAGGCTTTCCAGCGCCGTCTTGGCGTCAGCGGTGTCGGACGAGACGAAGGCGATGCGGCTGGCGGTTTGGCTCATGGCTCCCCGATGACGACCGATTGGCGGCAGCCGGTTACCGGGGCCGCGCCAGCGCCGGGGTAGCATGGGCAGGGTACGTCTGCAAAGAGAGCCGTTGTTCCGGCCGGCGAGGCGATCGCAAAACGGCGAAGTGCGGACATGCAGTTCGCGCATCATGTCAAAGGCAACGCGAATGTGATGGTTAAGACGAGGGTTAAACTATCGTAAAGCCGCATCGGTCATGTTAGCCGACAGTGGATGGTGGCGGGGGCCTAGCCAGTCGAGGCCGACATATTGCCGGTAGCACGCCTTATCATCGTCTTCCTGATGCTGGGAAGTTTCGCTCTTGTCTTCGCCGCACTGGTGCGCCAGTCCGAAGAGATGAGCTTCCGGCCTCAGCCTACGGCGTCGCGCTGCGGCGACGCAGCCGGAACGCCATGCCCGCAACGGGCGCTGTAACTCCCGAAGACATATTGTTGTTTCTCCCTGAGCCAAGGCCGGTGGCCCGCGCGCGTCAATGGCGTGCGACAAAGCTTGCTCGTTGCGCCTGCGGCCCTTCGCGACGTAGATGAGAACCTTGATTGGCGGATGAACATTGGGTCGGTGGCGGTAGCCAGCTATCCGATGTTCTTGGGAAACAAGCCCTGCGGCGCGTTGACTGGCCGGGTGTCTGGAGTGGGAATTTTCCATGTCGCGCAGCGTGTTGGTTTCAGGTGGCTGCGGTTTCTTGGGCTCACATCTGATCGACCGTCTGCTGCGGCGAAGCGATCTGGAAAGACTGGTCGTCGTGGACAATCTATGGACCGGCACGCGAGACAACATTGCGCATGTCACCGACCCGCGTTTCAGCCTCCAGGTTGCCGACGCCGAAAGCTTTTCATCCAGTCAGCGCTTTGACGAGATCATCCATCTCGCGTCGCCCGCTTCGCCGATTTGGTACATGCGCGAGCCGATACGCACGATCAAGGCCAACATAGGTGGTGCGCTCAATCTTCTGACGCTGCTCGAGCCCGGCGGTCGTTTCTGCTTTGCCTCGACCTCGGAGATTTACGGCGATCCCCAGGTTTCCCCGCAATCCGAAAGTTACAGGGGATCGGTGGACTGCACAGGTCCCAGGGCCGCCTATGATGAAAGCAAGCGCTGCACCGAGGCATTGCTGTTCGAGCAGCAGCGGGTCAGCGGGCTTGATGTTCGTGTCGTCAGGATTTTCAACACCTATGGGCCGCGAACACGGATGGACGACGGCCGCGCCATTTCGAACTTTGTCATCCAGGCTCTGACGACAGGGGTCCTGACGGTTTACGGCGACGGCTCCCAATCGCGCAGCTGGGGTTATGTCGACGACATCGTCGAGGGACTGGAACGTTTCTTCTGCCGCGACAGCATCTCGCACCGCGGTCCGCTGAACATCGGCAACAATCAAGAGGTTTCGGTTCTGCGCATCGCTGAGTTCGTCAGCTCGCTTGTCCCTGGCAGCCGCATCGAGCACCAGCCTCCGGTTCCCCAGGATCCAACCAACCGATGTCCGGACCTGACTTTGGCGAGGCATGTCCTTCCCGGTTGGGAAGCACAAACTGGCTACCAGGAGGGTATCGAGCGGACGTTCGAGTGGTTTCGCCAACAGATCGCCGCAGCCAGGATGTGACGCAAAATCGGCCACTCACTGCGCCACCACCTGCAAATTGGCGTTGCCGTAGAATGTATAGGCAAGATAGGTCGGGTCACCGGTTTCATAGAAGCGCTTGCGCACCACTTGCAGCATCTCGGCGAGGTAAACCGGCCCGTCCTTGAGCCGCGCGGTGATGCCGCCATAAAAGTCACTTGAGAAGGCGGCGGCCGCGCGATCGGTCAACGGCCACATGCCGCCGATGAAGCCCGACGCACCACCGGCCAGCACCGCCGGGCCCCAGCCCTGCACGAAGCCGCCGAGCAACTGGGACTTGCCCGTGTCGCAGGCATTGAAGAAATAGAACGGATTGCCCTTGCCATGCGCGGCGCTGACCAGCGCACGCCAGGTATCGGGATCGAGCGACTGGTCGACCAGGTCGATAGCAAACACCGGCCGGCCGCTACTCGGCTGGTTGACCTCGCCGTGGCCGGAAAAATGGATGAAGCCGGTCGAGACCTCACCGACCAGTTTTTCGAAAGAGACGAAATCGCCATCGAAGCGGCGATAGCCGGCGAGCTTGCTCAACGCGTCGATTTCGACCTCCTGGAATGGCAGCGACTGCTTGTCGATATAGGAGGGAGCGACGGCCGCGACGCCGGTGAAAGCCATGCGGTCGAGTGGATTGTCGACCTGCGAGGAGGTGCTGCGCGGCGCCCAGCGGGCCAGCCGGTACCTCATGCCGAGGAAGCCGTCGCGGGTTGCACCGTCGGCACTTTGCGGGCGGATCAGCTCCCACGGCAGCGTGGGGCTGTTGGAGGTGACCTGGATCGAATGCAGTTCGCCCTTGTCGCGCAGCGACCAGAACACATCCTTGAACGCCGCGGGCACATAATCGCGGTAGAGCACGTCGCCAAAACCCTCGGCGGCCAGTGTGACAAAGCGCTTTTGCGCGTCCGGGTCGCTGGTTGCGGCCGGCTGCTGCAACGACGCCGCGCCGCGCAAGCTCAACCCGAGCTGCAGCAGCCGCCGGTATTCAGAATCCAGCCATGCCGCCATTTGCGGTGGCGTCGAGAAGGTGTCGGTCACCGGACCGGCCAGATGCGGCGAATGGATGATGATCTGGCCAGGACCCAGTCCGCTCGGATCGTCATAAAGGATGGTGACATCGAGATCGGGGACGTCGTCGGGACTGGCATTGCCAAGTTGGACGCTGCCGGTCAGCGCCGGCTGCGGCGGGGCGGAGGCGAGCATCAGCACGGCAGGTGCGGCAGCGCGATTGGCTGTCGTGTCCTGGGCGCCGGCCTCGACGGGCGCCTTTCGACGAACGGTGACGGGTCGCGATGCCGATCCGAGGTACCGTCCGGCGCTGTAGATACGGGCGATGAACTGGGCGGGCTTGCCGTCTTTTGCAATGGGCCGCGCCTTGAGGTCGAAGCGGACGAAATCGCTGTCACCTTCGCGGTAGAGCGTCGTTTGCCGGCTCCATTTGCCGCCATCGGCGAGGTCGAAGCCGGAGGCGAAGAGATCGATGTCGACGGGCCAGGCGTTGGTTCCCGCCGGCATCGCCATTGAAAGTGCGCCGTCCGCCGTCACCGACGAGCCGGGCGCTGCCTTCACTTTCACCTCGGGCGTCAATTGCTCCTCGGTCAGTGCGATCGACACCGTCACGGTCTCTCCTGCCACGACCTCGTCGGGCGCGTCGATGGTCGGATGGCGCACGACCTCAACCGCATTGTTGTCGGCCGGTGGAGGAACCGCGTCGGCAGGCGCCTCCACCGGCGGCATGGAAGGCGCTTCGGCCGTCGGCAAATCGGGTAACGGGTAAAGCGGCTTTATAACAGGCGGTGGGGCGGGCGCTGGCGACGGGACAGGCGGCAACGCCGGGGGCTCTTCGGATGTCGCCGTGTCAGGCAACGGGGCAGGTGGCGTCATGGTCGATGGCGCGTCGGAAGGCGGGCTGGGTTCCATGCCGGCGGCTGCGCCGCCACCCGGATAGGTATCGCCGAGATTGTTCTGCGCCGCGGCTGCCGCCTTGGCCGCGTCCTCCTGATACTTTTGCTGCTCCTCGTACTGCCGTCGGGCTTGCTCCTCATATTGTTGACGCTGCAACTCCTGCCGCTTGTATTCCTCATATTGAGCGGCCTCATCGGTGCTGTTTCCCGTCCCTGCGTCGGGACTGCCGGACCCCGGCGCGACATCCATCGCGGGCGGCTCCTGGCTGCTGCCATCGTAGCCGCCTGAGCCGTACTCACTACCGTCGATCGCCGAGCCGCCGCTTGGCAAATCGTAGCCGCTGGCCGGGCTGTCATAGCCGCTACCGCCTGCGCTCATCGGCGGCGCCGGTGCGGGCTCTGGCGCGGTCGCCTCAGGCGGCGCCTCGGTCGGTGCCGGCGCGGCGGTGGCCGGCTCGTCCGGCGTCAGCACAAAATCGGTGTCTGCCGAACGGCCATAGGCCACCCACGGCCATTGAGTACCGACTGTCCTGTCGAAAACGGATTGCCTAACCGAGGCGAGGACGGTGCGTATACCCACACCTCGCCTGGTCAGCGCGGCCGTCAGCGCATCGGCAAACACCGTGACGGGTGTGGCTTCCTTCAGCGCGACGCTTCCCGGCTTGGCCGAGAGGGCGACGATGGCGTGAGAGGGCGGGTCAACCTCCGCCAGACCTTGCATCACGCCCGGAGTGGGGTCGTGCCCGTCGCCAGGATTGTCCAGCACAACCACCTTCAAAGTCGGTGTGGCCTCGAGCCCCTGCATGAACAGATCGAGAGGCAGCGCCGTCTGGTCGATCGCTTCCTTCGAATCGATTCGCGTGCCGCGCGTCAGCAGATAGTTCCTGCCATTGGCCTGGGCCGTATGGCCGACATAGTAGAAGATGCCGACGGAATCGGCGGCACTCAGAGACTTGGCGAAGCCATACATGGCGTGCGCCACATCGGCGCGGTCGCCGTCAGCCACTTGCTGGACGGTGAAACCGAGAGACCGCAGGGTTGTTGCAACGAGCTCTGCGCTCATCTCGGCGTTGTCGATGGCCGACGCGCCCTCATAGACCGGATTGGCGACAACCAACGCAATGCGCTCCTCGCCGCGCGCAGCGGAGAAGAGCGCCATGGTCATCAGCAGCACGGTCGCCAAAAACAGGCGCATGATCCAAACCCTGCAGGCCGCGGCGGTCACGCCACGACTTGCCCCAAATTCATCAACGGCCTCGTCCCGAGCATATCATGATGGGTTCACCGACGCATCGGCCGCATCCTCAACGGTTGATGCCCTGCTCGTGGTCGCAAAAAGATATTGACTGTATGTTTAGTCATAGTTATTCCTAGTGGTGAGGATCAAGTTGGTCAGCCGGTTTGCGCTGGTGAATGACCACGGAGGAGAGGGGAATATCTTGACAGCCATACGGCCCGCCGTTGAGGCGAAGGGCGTCACCAGGATCTTTCGGGGAACCGGTCAGGACCAGGTCAGAGCACTCGACAACGTCTCCGTCGCGATCCGCGAAAATGAATTCTTCACGCTGCTCGGCCCGTCGGGCTGCGGAAAGACGACGCTGCTGCGGCTGATCGCCGGCTTCGACTATCCGACTGACGGCGAAATCCTGCTCTATGGCCAGGACATCGCGCCGCTGCCGCCGTTCAAGCGGCCGGTCAACACCGTCTTCCAGTCCTATGCGCTGTTTCCGCACATGACGGTCGCCGACAACATCGGTTTTGGCCTGAAGATGCTGGGCAGGCCGAAGGCCGAGATAGAGGCGCGTGTCGACGCGATGCTGAAGCTCGTCCACATGCAGGCGCTCAAAAATCGCCGCACCAGCCAGATCTCCGGCGGCCAGCAGCAGCGTGTGGCGCTGGCAAGGGCACTCGCACCGCAGCCGAAGGTGCTGCTGCTCGACGAACCCTTGTCGGCGCTCGACTACAAGCTGCGCAAGGAAATGCAGATCGAGCTGAAGCGGCTGCAGCACGAGACCGGCATCACCTTCATCTTCGTCACCCACGACCAGGAGGAAGCGCTGACGATGTCGGACCGCATCGCGGTGATGTCGGCGGGAAACATCCTGCAGGTCGGCACGCCCTGGGACGTCTATGACCACCCGGCGGAACGGTTCGTCGCCGACTTTATCGGCGAGACGAACTTCCTGACCGGCATGGTCGAAAGTGCAGGCGATGGCCGGGCGCGGATTGCCTTGCGCTCGGGTGCGAAGATCTGCGCGACCGCCGCCGCGGATTTCCGCGCAGGCGGCAACGCAACGCTGATGGTCCGGCCTGAGCATGCCAAGCTCGTCAAAGGCCGCGGCGACTTGACCGGCACGATCGAGACCATCGTCTATTTCGGCACCGACACGCACATCCATGTCCGGCTGGAAGAAGGCAACGTCTTCATGGTGCGCCAGCAGAACTCGCGCAGCGCCAGTCGCGGCTTCGAAAACGGCGACAAGGTCGGCATATCGATCGGCGACGACGCTGCCCAAGTGCTGAAGGATTAGGCCATGGCGACCGCGATAGAGGTAGCCGAAAAGGCCGAACGTGACGATATCAGGTCACGCTGGCTGCTTTCCACCCCGGCACTGCTGATCGTCTTCGTCGCGGCCCTTGGGCCGCTGCTGATCGTGGTCGTCTATTCCTTCCTGACGCCAGGCAATTACGGCGATGTGAAATGGCAGTTCTCGACCGATGCCTGGATGAGCGTGCTGTTCGAGCGTGACGTTTTCGACGACACGTTGTCGCTGGCCACCGCCTATCTGTCGATCTTCTGGCGCTCGGTGTCGCTGTCGCTGGCAACCACTGTGCTGACCCTGATCCTCGGCTTCCCCACCGCCTATTTCATTGCCACACGGCCGGATCACCGGCGCGACATCTGGCTGTTCCTGATCACCATCCCGTTCTGGACCAACCTTCTGATCCGCACCTTCGCCATGCAACAGGTGCTGCGCAATGACGGCATCATCAATTCGGTGCTGCAGGTGCTTGGGATCACCGACCATCCTGTGCAGCTGATGTACACCAATTTCGCCGTCCTGGCCGGCATGGTCTACGTGTTCCTGCCGCTGATGGTGCTGCCGCTATACGCCAGCATGGAGAAGATCGACTTCCGCCTTGTCGAGGCGGGCTACGACCTCTACGCGACGCGGTTCGAGGTTTTGAGGCGCATCATCGTCCCGCTCGTCACGCCGGGCATCGTCGCCGGCTCGATCCTCGTCTTCATCCCCTCGCTCGGCGCCTATGTGACGCCGAGGGTGCTCGGCGGCGGCACCAATCTGATGATCGGCAACCTGATCGAGCTGCAGTTTGGCCAGGGCAGAAACTGGCCGCTTGGTGCGGCGCTGTCGATCACCTTGATGGCGATCGTCATGGTGGCGCTGCTGTTCTATGTCCGCAACACGACCAGGTCGGATGGCGTCCATGGCTAATCGCTTCGACGTCCGGCGGCAGAACGGCTTCGTCAGCGTGGCGATGCTGTGTTTCTTCCTGCTTTACCTGCCGATCGCCACGCTCGTGGTCTACGCCTTCAACGACAATGATTCCATTGTGATCTGGAAAGGCTTTTCGCTGCGCTGGTTCCACATCGCCTGGAACAATGGGCTGGTCATCGAGGCGTCGATCCGCTCGTTCCAGATCGCCGCTGTCGCCGCCATACTGGCGACGATCACCGCCACGATGGCGGCGCTGGCGACGACCAGGACCAAACCGTATCCGGGATTGACCCTCAAATACGCCTTCATCAACCAGCCGCTGATGGTGCCGGAGATCGTCACCGCGGTGGCGCTGCTGATCGTCTTCTCGCGCATCAAGATCTGGACTGGTTATTCCGGGCTCGGCTACCTCGTCGCCGCGCACACCGCCTTCTGCATCCCGTTCGCCTATCTGCCGATCCGGGCGCGGCTTGAAAGCATGGACCTGGCGCTCGAGACCGCGGCGGCCGATCTCTACGCGACGAAGTGGAAGACATTCCTGCACGTGACCTTGCCATTGCTCTGGCCGGGCATTCTCGCCGGACTGATGCTCGCCTTCGTCGTCTCGCTGGATGACGTCGTCATCACCGAATTCGTCAAATCGGGCGGGCAGGACACGCTGCCGACCTACATGCTCGGCCAGCTCCGGCGTACCGTCACACCGGAAGTCAATGCGATCTCGACGGCCTTCCTCGTGCTGTCGATCGGCATCGTCACCGCTTTCTTTTTCATCAGCAGGAAACGGACCTGAGGCGGCAACGCCGACGGTCCCAACAATGGGAGCATGGAGCATGAACTGGAAACTGACCGCGACGGCGATCGGGCTGACGCTGCTGGCCGTGACGGGTGCCGCTCGCGCCGAGGGTGAGCTCAACATCTACAATTGGGGCAACTACACCAACCCCGATCTCATCAAGAAGTTCGAGGAGACCTACAAGGTCAAGGTCACCGTCACCGACTTCGATTCCAACGACACTGCGCTCGCCAAGATCCGCCAGGGTGGCGCCGGTTTCGACATCGTCGTGCCTTCGGCAAGCGTCGTCCCGATCTGGATCAGCGAGGGGCTGCTGCTTGAATCGCGCCCGGACCAGATGGAGAATTTCAAGAACGTCGATCCCAAATGGATCGATGTCCCCTTCGATCCGGGCCGCAAATACACTGTTCCGTGGCAGTGGGGCACGACAGGCGTGTCGGTCAACAAGTCGGTCTATTCGGGTGACGTGAACACGTCCGCGATCTTCCTCGATCCGCCGCCCGAACTCGTCGGCAAGATCAATGTCGTTCCCGAAATGGGTGACGTCATGTTCCTCGCCATCGCCTACGAAGGCGGCCAATACTGCACCGACGACAAGGTCGTGCTGAAGAAGGTGCGCGACAAGCTGGTCGAGGCCAAGGCGAAATGGCTGTCCTTCGACTATGGCGCCGTCGACGCCCTCGGCAAGGGCGACGTTGCCGCCGGCGTCAACTGGAACGGCATTTCGCTCCGCCAGCGGCTGCAAAACGACAAGATCGTCTATGGGTATCCCAAGGAGGGCTACCCGATCTGGATGGACAACGTCGCCGTCCTCAAGGACGCCAGGAACGTCGAGAACGCCAAGCTCTTCCAGAACTTCATCATGGACCCGCAGAACGCCGCACTGATCTCGGCCTTCGCGCGCTATTCGAATGGCATCAAAGGCTCGGAAGCCTTCATGCCCGACGACATGAAGAACGCGCCGGAAGTGAACGTTCCGGCAGAATTCGCCGCCAAGGGACAGTTCATGCCGGCCTGTCCGCCTGATGTGCAGGCGCTCTACACGAAAATCTGGACCGACCTCCAGAAATAGCCCGACCCGGGTTTCTCGCGCCGCGATATCGCGGCGCGGCCACCTCCCGTCCATGCCAAAGGCGATCCGGCGATCGCAGGAGACTTCCCATGACCGATCTTGACCTTTGCTACATGCCGGCCAGCGAGGCGCTGCGGCTGTTCAAGGCGAAGAAACTTTCGCCCGTCGAATTGATGCAGGCGACCATCGACCGCGCCGAGGTGACGAAAGCGGCGATCAACTGCTTCACCTTCACGCATTTCGACGAGGCGATGGAGCTGGCCAAAAAAGCTGAGGCGAAATACGCCAGGGGGGCCAGGACCGGCGCGCTCGAGGGCCTGCCGATCGGCATCAAGGACGAGAGCTACATCAAGGGCAAGCCGACATCGCACGGCTCGCTATTGTCGAAGGATGCCATTGGCGGCCACACTTCGACGATGAACGAGCGCATCATCAAGGCCGGAGGCATCGTCCATGCACGCACGGCAACGCCCGAATTCAGCTGCGCCGGCTACACCTGGTCGAGGCGCTGGGGCGTCACGCGCAATCCGTGGAACCCGGACTTCACGCCGGGTGGTTCGTCCGGCGGCGCGGCGGCAACGCTGGCCTCGGGCACATCGGCGATCGCCACCGGTTCGGACATTGCAGGCTCGATCCGCATTCCGGCGTCCGCTTGCGGTCTCGTCGGCTTCAAGCCGCCCTATGGCCGCAACCCGGACGAGCCGCCGTTCAATCTCGACTTCTACTGCCACACCGGCCCGCTGGCGCGAAACGTCGGGGATGCGATCCTGCTGCAGAATGTCATGGCGGGACCGAGTCCGCTCGACATCGCCACGCTGCGTCCGAAATTGCGCCTGCCACTCGACTACAAGCCGATCAAGGGCTGGAAGATTGCTCTCTCGATGGACCTCGGCTCCTTCGAAGTGGATGCCGAGGTGCGCAAAAACACACTCGCTGCCTGCGACGTGTTCCGCTCACTTGGCGCCACCGTCGAGGAGGTCGACCTGGGCTGGGGCGACGAAGTGCTCAAGGCCGGCATTGCCTATCTGGAGCACCTCTTCGGTGCTTCGCTGGCGCAACTTCTCAAGCAGCACGGCGGGGATATGACCAGCTATGCACGGCAATTTGCCGAAGATGGGCAAAAGTCGAAGGCCACGGACTTTGTCGCTACCCTCGACGTGGCGGCCAGGATGTACCAGACGCTCGGGCCGTTGCTGGAGACATATGATGTGCTGATCTGCCCGACCAATGCGCTTCCCTCTGTGGCGGCGGAGTTCGACCACACCAGGGACACCGTCGAGATCAACGGAAAGCAGGTGAACCCTTCGCTTGGCTGGGTGATGACGACACCGTTCAACATGCTGAGCCGTTGCCCGGTTCTGTCCATGCCGTCGGGCCGCGCGACGAATGGCGTGCCGACCGGGATCCAGATTGTCGGCCGCACCTATTGCGACGCCGATGTCTTCCGGGCGGCGCTGGCCTATGAGACGGCTCAAGGCCAATGGTACACAGACACCGAAACGCGACCGTCGCTGTGATAGCCATGTGGCCCTTGCCGCGCTGGTGCTTGATCTCCGGCTTCGGTTATGGTGAGCCGGCGCGCGGGGCTGGAAAGCTCCGCCGCGAGGTTTGAAAGGCTGGACAGAAATGGCGCAACGCAAGGCAGCCGCGAAGGCAATGGTCGCCGAGGCTGGCGACGGCCGGCTCGAGCCGGCCCCCAGGGATCGCCGGCGCGAGCGCGGTGAAGCCAGCATCCAGCGCATCATCGACGCCACCATCGATCTCATCGCCGACGAAGGTCTGGCGAGTGTCACCATGCAGCGCATCGCCGAGCATGTCGGATCCTCCAACGCACTGGTGGTTTTCCACTTTCGCAGCAAGGAGAACCTGTTTCGAGCCGTGCTGCAGTATCTTAGCGATCAGTACGATGAATTGTGGGCGACGCTGGTGCGCGTGCCCGGCCTGTCGCCGGTCGAGCGGCTGATGGGCGCGGTCGAATGCGCGCAAAGATTCGCGCGGCAGCATCCGAAATGGGTCTCGGTGTTTGTCGTGTTCTCCAGTGACCGCAAGAGCATGCAGATCTACAACGAGATCGGGCTGCCCAGCGATCTCAGCTACAATGCCGAGGCGCGCGACTTGCTCATCGAAATCAAGCGCAGCGGCGGCTACACCGATGTCGACCCCGATACATTGGCTGAAAGCCTCAACTATCTCGTCCATGGGGCATGGATCTGGGATCATCTCAATCCCCCGGCGGGTAATTCCGATGTGCTGAGGAAGACCATGCTGATGCTGCTGCATCAGTCGTTTCCGCGACATTTCGAATTGATGCGCTAACTCGTTTCCTACGGCTGCCGCAGATGGCAGCCGGCCTGCCGCTTCTGCGCCAGATATTCGTCGACAAGCTGGCGGTAACGCACCTTGCCGAAGCTCGGAAAATGGCCGCCATGCACGACCGCGACATCGAGGTCGCGCATGCCGAGCAGCGTCGCCATGTAGTCGGAAATATCCGAGTGAAAGACGTCGTCGATCAGCGGGCCGTCATAGATGATGTCGCCTGAAAGCATGATGCCGGTCTTCTTCTCGTGGAGCGCGATGCCGCCGGGCGAATGGCCGGGCGTGTGGATCACCTCGAAGGCACGGTCGCCGAGATCGACGACATCGCCATGCGCGAGCAGGCGGTCGGCCGGCGCAGGCTGGATGCTGTAGCGCGCGGTGTCCCAGCCTTGCGGCATACCGTCGAACATCTCGTCGGTCGCATAAGTGCCGGCGGCCGTCCATTCGTTGCGCGGATCGGCCAGGATTTCCGCTTCGGCGGCGTGCACGCAGCGGTCGGGAAATTCGTGATGGCAGCCGATATGATCGAAATGCGTGTGGCTGGCGACGCAGGTTAGCTTTCGCTCCGTCACCAGCGACACGTGGCGCCTGAGGCTGAAATGGCCGAGGCCGGTATCGAACAGGAGATCACGGTCGCGGCCGCGCACATGCCACATGTTGCAGCGGAAGAACGGCTTGATCCACGGCTCATGGATCAGCGTCACGCCATCGCTCATGCGGATGGTCTCGTACCAGTCTGGAGCGCCGATGACCGGAAGCGTTCCCATGTTTCAGTCCATCAACAGGATGAACTGGTCGATATCGCACGAAACCGCAACCGTGTCGCCCGGCTGGACTGCAGCTGAGGCTGGAAGCCTGGCGATGAACTGCAGCGCAGGGTCTTCGACGGAAACCGCGAGCACGCGCTTGAAGCTCCCCTGGAAGACGACGTCGCTGACCTCGGCGCTGCCAAGCCTGACACCGCCGCCGGCCGCGCCGAGGACGAGATGCTCCGGCCGTATGGCGAGCCCGACAGCCGAGCCCAGAGGCAAGGCGCTCGGCAGCGAAACCTGCCCGACCGGCGTCGCGACAGTGCTGGTCCTGTCACTGGCCTCCGTGACGGCGCCGGCAAGGATCGTGCTTTCGCCCATGAAGGTGGCGGAAAAGCGCGTCGCCGGCCTGGCGTAGACACGTTCAGGTGGCCCTTCGTCCTCGATGCGCCCGTCATTCATCACCACGCAATGGTCGGCCAGCGCCATCGCCTCTTCCTGGTCGTGCGTGACATGGATGAAGGCGGTGCCGACGCGCTTCTGGATCGCCTTCAGCTCGTCCTGCATCTGGCGCCGCAATTTCAGATCGAGCGCGCCAAGCGGCTCGTCGAGTAAAAGCACCGCCGGTTCTATGACCAGCGCACGCGCCAGCGCCACGCGCTGCCGTTGGCCGCCGGAGAGCTGGTGCGGTTTCTTGTCGAAGGAAGAGGCCAGTCCGACCAGCGCCAGCGCCTCGCGCGCCCGTGCGGCCCGCGTCGAGCCATCGACGCCCTGCATGCGCAGGCCGAAGCCGACATTGCTGCCGACGCTCATATGCGGGAACAGCGCGTAATCCTGGAACACCGTCGTCGTCGGGCGCTTTGCCGGCGGCACAGAGGTGCAGTCCACGCCGCGGATGAACACCTTGCCTTCGCTCGGGGTGACGAAGCCGCCGAGAATGGACAGCAGCGTCGTCTTGCCCGAGCCTGACGGTCCGAGCAGGATGGTGTAGCTGCCCGGTTCGATCTTGAGCGAAACGCTCTTGAGCACCGTCTGTTGGCCGAAGCGATGCGAGACCGAGTCTATGTCGACCAAAGGCGCGGTCATGCTCGTCTCCTGCGCAGCAATGTCAGTTCGAACAGCACGACCAGCACAATGGAGACAGCAAAGACCAGCGAGCCGACGGCGTTGGTCTTGGGATTGAGGCCGGAGCGCAGCAGGTTCCAGATTTCCACGGGCAAGGTCGTGTCGAAGCGGGTCAAAAGGAAGGAGATGACGAACTCGTCCCAGGAGAAGGTCATCGACAGGAAGAAGCCGGCGAATATGGCAGGCGCCATGACCGGCACGGTGATCAGCAGCAGCACCTTCCATTCCGGCGCGCCGAGGTCACGCGCCGCCCGTTCGATGTTGATCTGGTGGTCGCCCATCTGGCTGTAGATGATGGCAAAGCACAGCGGCAGGTTGATCACGACATGGCCGATGCCGGCGGCAAGCAATGATTTCGGCACGCCGGCCCAGTTGAACAGCACCAGCAGCCCCATGCCGATGATGAGATAGCTGACCGTCAGGGGCAGCGTGATCAGCCCGCGCAGCAGGCCGGAGCCGGGCAGGACGAAGCGGGCGAAGCCCCAGGCGGAAAGGAAGCCGAGCGTGACGGCGGCCAGCGACGAAATCGAGGCAACCAGCAGCGAATTGACCAGCGCCGAAGTCAGCCGCGTGTCCGACAGAACCGCGTCGTACCAGCGCATCGACGGGCCGGTGAAGGGCGGGATCGGAAAGGAGGTCGACTGGAGCGAGAACAGGACCAGCACGACCACAGGCAGGAAGATGAAGCCGTAGACGGCAAGCGCATAGAGCCAGGATACGATGCGGACAATCCTGCGCATCTCACGCCCGCTCGATCTTGAGCCAGCGTGCGCAGGCAAGATAGGCGATGGTGACCACCGCCATCAGGATGATCGACAGCGCCGACGCAAGCGGAAAGTCGCCGCGCCGGCCGATCTGCATCATCACCAGCTGCGGCATCAGAAGCTCGTTGTTGCCGCCGAGGATCTGCGGCGTGATGTAGTCACCTATGCACAGCACGAAGGTGAGGAAGGCGCCGACCATGATGCCGGGCAAGGTCAGCGGCAGGATGACATGCAGGAAGGTGCGCACCGGCCCGGCGCCGAGATCGGCGGCGGCCTTGCGATAGCTCGGGCTCAACTGCTTCAGATTGGCGAAGATCGTCAGCGTCAAAAGCATGACGAAGAAATGCACAAAGCCGGTGACGGTGGCGAAGCGGGTGTTGGCGAGTTGCAGGGGCTCGGCGACCACGCCGATGCCGATCAGTGCGCGGTTGATGACGCCGTTCTGCGCCAGCACCAGCAGCCAGGAATAGGAGCGCACGACATAGGAGGTCCAGAACGGCAGCACGGCCAGCATAAGCGCCAGCCTTTGCCAGCGCTCCGGCACCTGTTCGGCCAGGATCCAGGCGAAGGGGTAGGCGAGCAGCACCGAGACGACTGTGACGATCGCCGTCACCTCGAGCGAATTCACCATCGCCTGCCAGTAGGAAGGGTTGGTGAAGAACTGGCTGTAGTTGGACACCGTGAAGCCGCCGCCCTCATGCGCCGTCAGGCTGGACAGCCCCATGGCGATGAAAGGCAGCACGAAGAACAAAAGCGTCCAGCCGAGTGCCGGCGTGACCAGCGCCCACAGCAGGGCGCGGCCACCCCGTGGCGGGGCACGCCCATCGTTTGCGGCGGTCATCGGCGGTATCAGCTCATTTCGCCTGCAGCATTTCGGTCCACATATCCTGCATCTTCTTGTCGAGGTCGGCGTTCGGCGCCGGGTAGGCCTGGGCGCGGGCGAGGAAGCCCGGCTGTTCGTCGAAGCGCAGGATCTTCTTCTGGTCGTCGGTCAAAGCCGCCTTGGTGTTCGCCGGCATGCCCCAGTAGCAGGACGAGGTGGCAAGCCGCGCCTGGCCCTCCGGGCTCATAATGTACTGGATGAATTTCAGCGCCATGTCCTTGTTCTTGGAATCCTTGAACATGGCCAGCGACTGCGACCACAGCACAGCACCTTCCTTGGGGATCGAGAAGTCCAGCGCCGGGTTCTCCTTGGCCAGCCCGGCCGTCACCCATTCGCCGCCGCCGACCAGGATATCGACTTCGCCGGTCGCCAGCGCCGTCTGGCTGGCGGTTACCTCGCCGACCAGCTTGGCATTGGCCTTCATCTTGAGAAGCTCGTCCTTGAGGGCGGGCAGGTCGGCTTCGGTCAGATCAGCCGTCTTCTTGCCGATGGCGAGTGCGGCCATGCCGATGACCGGCAGATAATAATCGTAGATGGCGACCTTGCCCTTGTATTTGTCGCCGGTCAGCGCCGCCATCGACTGCATGTCGGCCGGGTCGACCTTGGTCTTGTTGTAGCCGATCGTGTTGTAGCCGAACTTTTCGGTGATGCCGTAGCGCTTGCCGCCGACCACGGTGGAGCCGTCCATCTTCACCTGGGGAAACATGTCCGCCAGGGGCAGCTTGTCGTCGGGCAGCGGCTCGAACAGGCCCTTTTCGACGCCGCGCGGCACGTCGATCGAGTCGATCACCATCACGTCCCAGTCGCCTGGCTGCGACTGCTCGACGATGGCGAGCCCGGCGCCGGTGCCCTCGAACTCCTTGACGTTGACCTTGACTTTGTTGGCCTCCTCGAAGGGCTGCAGAAGTGCGGGATCGGAATGGTCGCACCAGATCAGCGCGTTGAGATCGGCGGCTTGGGCGAAGCTGCCCGCGCCGAGCAGCAGCGCCGTGGCGGCGCACGCGGCGTGCAAATGGCTCTTCAGGATGGAAAGCGGATTCCGGGATGCAGATTCAGCGGACATCGAGTGTTCTCCCTTGCCTTTGTGGCTTCTTGCAAAAAATTGAACCAATTCTAAAATTGAGTCAATTCTGTTTTTGTGGCAAGAGGCTGATATGAGCGGATTGCGGGCAAGGCAAAAAGCGGACCGCCACAGGCGCATCATCGAGGCGGCGTCAGAGCTTTTCCGCGAGGCCGGCTATGAAGGCGCCAAGATCGAGGCGATCGCCGCGCAGGCCGAAGTCTCGGTCGGCACGATCTACAATTACTACCAGAACAAGGGCGACATCCTCGGCGCCATCGTCTCGCTGGAAGTCAACGAGGTGCTGAATGCCGGGCAAGGTGTCGTAGCCAAGCCGCCGGCCAATGTCGGCGACGCGCTGGACACGCTGATCGGCATCTATATCGAACACTCGCTGCACTATCTCAGCAAGGAGATGTGGCGGCAGGCAATGGCGATCTCGACGCAACTTCCAGACAGCCCGTTCGGCCAGGCCTACACCGCGCTCGACCGTTCGCTGACCGAACAGATCCGCGCGCTGATCGCCCGCCTGCAGGCGCTGGGCCTGGTGCGGCAGGACATTGACGGGGCCGCACTCGGCGAACTGATCTTCAACAACATGAACATGATGTTCATCGAGTTCGTGAAACGCGACGAGGCGAGGATATCGGAACTGCGCGCCGCGATACGCCGGCAGAACCGGATTCTGGTGGCGGCGATTGCGGTCTGATTGTCAGGAGCAGGCAGCAGAATCGATTTTTGGACCAAGCCGCGGCGCAACCCCCTTGAGTCGAATCTGAAATCTGATACAACCCATGAGTGTATTTTTAGGGGAGGGGTGAATGCAGTTTTCCATCTGGCATTGGGCAATACTTTTGTTGTTGATCGGAGTGCCCGTCTTCTTTGCGGTTCGATCTGCCTACAAGCCCGTCCAGAATCCGGCGGAGCTCGTCGGAATTGGAGGGTGGCTGATGCTTCTCGCGATTGGTCAGGCCATGGCTCCATTGCGTACGCTCGCCACATTGGGTTCCTCGAGCGATGGTTACAACCAGCTCATGCTGGTGCCGAACGGACCCATGGTGGTCTACGGCGAGGTTGGGCTGGTGCTGTCATTTCTGGTGCTTCAAGTGGTCGTGCTCGTTGCCATGTTGAGGCGGAGCACTTGGTTCAAGCAGCTCTTCCTAACCCAATGGGTTGCAATTCCGGTGGTATTCATCCTGGATGCGATCTGGGTTTCCACGGTTTTCGGCGTCCCGGTTGGGCAAGTGGTCACCGGAGAGGCGCTTGCGACGTCCATAACCTCGTTTGTCCTGGTCGGACTCTGGGTCGCCTACGTCTACAGATCGGTCAGGGTGCGCAACACGTTCACCAGAGTGAAAGCCTCCGCCGAGGTCGCGAACGCGGCATAGACGCGGGGCAATACGAATATTTTGGAGCGCTCGCGCTCTCGGTCATTCCTGAAACCTCTCGCTGATCCCGTCGCAAAATGCTAGCACAAGCAGCAGTCAAACCGTGCTGCCATTTCATCAATGCTTAGAATTTCGGGAACTCTTCTCCATGGCGGGTCAACCCGTGCGCCGGTTGAGGTTCGTCCCGATTTTGGCGGCGGCCATATTCGACACGGTGTTCAACGGCCGAGCCTCGAAACATGGGAACGTGTCTCGCCGCCGACGACCATTGACGGGCTTGTTCGAGAACTGCAGCGCCAATTTCCCCACATGGCCATACATGCGACCGGCGGAGTGCGGACAGTCCGCCGCCAAGCCGAATTGATGGCGGAGCGGCGGCTTTCGAACCGGGCGCAATTCCTGAGGGTATATCGTCAAGCCCAGCATATTACCGAGATGGACGCGTGGGTCACTCAACATCCTCGCGCTACCCGATCGCAAACGAACGAGGCGTTCGAACAGATAATACACCGGGCCCGCGGACGCGGGGCTCCGGTTAGCAACCATCTGGATGACCGCGCCCGCGATATTTCCATTCCACATGGAAATCCTCACGAGCAAGCCGAAGTGCACCGCGCGCTGCAAAATTGGGGTGCACACGTCATCCTGGAAGGAGATGCAACCGGCGGGCCGCATTGGCACGTGGACTACACACCACAAGTCGGGCCACCAATGGGGCGCAGGCCTTGATCGAGGTGCTGCTGCAAGAACGGCGGCCTAAAGCGGTGATGCCTAAGGCTCTGAAATTATTAAATTAATTGACATGTTGCCGGGAAACTGGTGCCCCCGGACGGAATCGAACCGCCGACCTTCGGTTTACAAAACCGCTGCTCTACCAGCTGAGCTACAAGGGCACGGCGCTCCGGTTAGCATATTTGTTGCGCCAGTAAAGACAAAACTCCATTTTCGGTTACCCGGCATCGAGTGGACCGCCGGGGAGGGGCATCCTGAAAACCGCCAAATCGCTTCCTACATATCTGGCAGGTGCAATCGCTTCGAGCAGGGGTGTCGCATGATCAGGTTTGTCATCATTCTCCCCATCATCTTGGTAGTCTGGATGCTGCTGGTGAAAATCATCAGCGATGTGAAGAAGGCCAATGTCGACTGGACCGGCGTCACCACCATCATCGGCTTCATCGCACTCGCCTTCTGGCTTCGCCATGTCACCGGCATGGGGTGAGCGGTAGGGAGTAGGGAATAGGGAATAGCGAATAGCGAATAGTCCAGGTGGCGAGTGCGGCTCTTTCGCTACTCGCTACTCGCTACTCCGCTACTCGCTATTCCCTATTCCCTATTCCCTATTCCCTATTCCCTATTCACTCGTCTTCCGGCGCCGCCGAAAAATCTCCGAAACCTTTCGAACCATTTGCCGCACCGCGCCGACTGATGGTCAGAGGCGAATGGGTCGCCTCGATCAAGGATCCAGGAGATCATCATGTTCAAGCGCACTCTTACGTCAGGCCTCGTTGCCATTTTCGTCGCCACCGGCGCGCTCGCCGGCACCGTCGGCACGTCGTCAGCCCACGGCATGCATCATCATCATCGTCATCACCATTATTACAGGCATTTCGAGCACTGGTGGTGGCACCACAACCATCATCATCATCACCACCATGGCCGGGTGATCATTTTCCTTTGATGGAGGGACCCAATTCCCCAAAGGGCGGCTTCGGCCGCCCTTTTTGCGTCTTGTGCCAGGTCGCTGAGCTCCCGGCCTCGACACCAAGGTCCAGACTTCCGTCGATACGCGGAGGCATAGCGCCGGCAGGCCTCCACACTGGTTGATTTCTGCGGCTCCAGGAAAATCGAAAAAAGTTTCGAACCTTTCTCCTTGCCGTCACGACAGATGATCAAGAGGCGGATGGATCGCCTCGTTCAACGAAGCAAGGAGATCATCATGTTCACGCGCACACTCGTTTCCGGCCTCATCGCCACCACCGTCGCCGCCACCATGCTGGTCGGCACCGTCCAGCCCTCGGCCGCGCATTCGCATCATCACCACGACCTCGGCATCGGCATCGCCGCCGGCGTTGGCGGCTTTGTCCTGGGCACCCTGCTCGCCCAGCAGCCCCGCACCGTCTATGTCGACGAAGACGGCGGCTCGTGGCACGTCCGCCGCTGCTTCGACCGCTACGCAAGCTACGATCCGGACTCAGACACCTATGTCGGCTACGACGGCTACCGTCACTACTGCCGGCTCTGAGAGGAGGTGGCGTCTCAATCAACTGCAGGAGGGGCGCCCCCGCCGCCCCTCTTTTTGCTGTTCGCAAGATGTTCGGGGGGAGGCGGATGGGATCGGGTCCTGGCCGGGTACCGAGGCCATGATTTCGAGACATTGCGGCGGGACAACGATCCTATGAAGAGAGCAATTTCTGCCGTTCTCGCCCTCGCCACGGGAGCGGGCGCACTGCTGTTCACGCTGGCCTGGCATGACCGCTACTGGTTGTGGCGGGATTGCTTCAACGAACTTGGCCGCTGCTACAATTCCGAAAGCGGCGAGGTTTTTCTTGAACAGGCCGGGCTGGTGTGGGGCATGTTCGCCATCGGCTGTCTGCTTGCTTGCCTGTTCTTTGCCCGATTGGCCTTCTCGCGGCGGTGAGTCTCCCCGCGCCGCATCAGGCTGAGATGGCGCCGCCAATCATCCTGGTCACCTCGGCTGCGGCATCGCGCACCAAAGGGCCGATCTCGGCCAGCCGTTCCGGCGTCACCCGCACGGTAGGCCCCGACACCGAGACACCACCGATCGGCTCGCCGAATTCATTGAAGATGGCGGCTGCCACGCAACGCATGCCGGGGTGCCGCTCCTCGTCGTCCACCGACCAGCCACGCCGTTTGATCGTTGCGAGGTCATGGGCAAGGGCGGAAATGTCGGAAAGCGTCCTGTCGGTGAAGCGCTGCAGTCCAGCCTTGCGCAGGATGGTGCCGACACGCTCCGGCTCAAGATGCGCCAGCACCGCCTTGCCGATGCCGGAGGCGTGGAAAGGGCTGCGCGTCCCCGGCCGGAAGAAGGCGCGGATCGCCTGGTGCGTCTCGACCTGGCTGACAAAGACCACGCAATCATCCTCGGCAACGCCGAGATTGGCGGTCTCGCCGGTCCTTTCCATCAACTCCTGCATGACGATACGGGCGCGGTCGACCAGCTTGCGGCGGCGCAGGAACGCCGCGCCCATGCGGTAGGTCTCGACGCCGATCGACCAGAGCTGGTCGCTGGTGTCGAATTCGACCATGCCATGGTTTTCGAGTGTCGTCAGCATGCGGTAGGCGGTGGAGGCGGCAAGGCCGCTTTGCGCTGATATCTCGCTTAGGGACAGGCCGCTGCCTTCGGCGACAATGGCCAGGATGCGCAGTGCCCGGTCGAGCGACTGCACCGAAGTCGGCTCGGAGGGCCCGTTGAAGGCGCGCGGCCGACCGCGCTGGCGTTTCTCGGTGGTTTCCATGGCCGCATTGTCGGCAATTTGGCGCGAGAGGCAATGAAAAAGTTTTTCATTGTGCGAGGTTGTGAAATCGATGGAAAACGAAAAACCGTTCAAATTCATCATCTAATCGCCGTTTGTTAGAAATGAAAAAATATTCTGAAAAAATTGAAAAATAGCCGGCTTGGTGACATTCTCAGCCATCCAACAATGACAAACCCTGTGGAGGGCTGGAAAATGGCCAGGATGCGCGCTGTCGATGCTGCGGTTCTCGTTCTTGAGAAGGAAGGTATTTCCTGCGCTTTCGGCGTGCCGGGCGCGGCGATCAACCCATTCTACTCGGCCATGAAGGCGAGGGGAACGATCCGCCATGTCCTTGCCCGCCACGTCGAGGGCGCCTCGCATATGGCGGAAGGTTTTACCCGCGCCAAGGCTGGCAATATTGGTCTGTGCATCGGCACCTCGGGTCCGGCCGGCACCGATATGATCACCGGGCTCTATTCGGCCGCCGCGGATTCCATCCCGATCCTGTGCATCACCGGCCAGGCGCCGCGTGCGCGGCTGAACAAGGAGGATTTCCAGGCGGTCGACATCGCCGCCATCGCCGCGCCGGTCGCCAAATGGGCGGTCACCGTCATGGAGCCCTATCTGGTGCCGATGACGCTGCAGAAGGCATTCCACCTGATGCGCTCGTCGCGCCCGGGGCCGGTGCTGATCGACCTGCCGGTCGACGTGCAGTTGGCCGAGATCGAGTTCGACATCGATGCCTATGAGCCGTTGACGCCGTTCAAGCCGGCAATGACGCGCGCGCAGGCCGAAAAGGCGCTGGCGATGCTCAACGCGGCCGAAAAGCCGCTGATCGTCGCCGGCGGCGGCATCATCAACGCCGATGCGTCGGATCTGCTCATCGAATTCGCCGAAATTTCAGGCGTGCCGGTCATCCCGACCTTAATGGGCTGGGGCGCCATCCCCGACGACCACCGGCTGATGGCCGGCATGTGCGGGCTGCAGACGTCGCACCGCTACGGCAATGCGACGATGCTGGAGGCCGATTTCGTCTTCGGCATTGGCAACCGCTGGGCCAACCGCCACACCGGGTCGGTCGACGTCTACACCAAGGGCAAGAAATTCATCCATGTCGACATCGAGCCCACTCAGATCGGCCGTGTTTTCGCGCCGGATCTCGGCGTCGTCTCGGATGCGGGCGCCGCGCTGAAGGTGCTGCTCGACGTCGCCACGGAGTGGAAGACGGCGGGCAAGCTGCGCGATTGGTCGGGCTGGGCCAAGGAATGCCAGGGCCGCAAGAAGACGATGAAGCGCAAGACGCATTTCGACCAGGTGCCGCTCAAGCCACAGCGTGTCTACGAGGAGATGAACAAGGCGTTCGGCCGCGATGTCACCTATGTCACCACGATTGGCCTGTCGCAGATCGCCGGCGCGCAGTTCCTGCATGTCTACAAGCCGCGCAACTGGATCAATTGCGGCCAGGCCGGCCCGCTCGGCTGGACCTTGCCGGCAGCCCTTGGCGTTCGCGCCGCCGATCCCGACCGCACCATCGTGGCGCTGTCGGGCGACTATGATTTCCAGTTCATGATCGAGGAACTGGCGGTCGGCGCACAGCACAAGCTGCCTTATCTCCATGTCGTGGTGAACAACGCCTATCTCGGGCTGATCCGCCAGGCGCAGCGCGGCTTTTCGATGGATTTCGAGGTCAATCTCGCCTTCGAGAACATCAACCGCTCGGGCGATCCCGAGGCCGGCTATGGCGTCGACCATGTTGCCGTTGCCGAGGCGATGGGCTGCAAGGCTGTCAGGGTGCGCAAGCCCGAGGAATTCGCCGCCGCTTTCAAGGAAGCGCAGCGGCTGATGAAGGAGCGCCAGGTTCCGGTCGTGCTCGAATTCATCCTCGAGCGTGTCACCAACATCTCCATGGGCACCGAGATCGACAAGATCACCGAATTCGAGGACCTTGCCGAACATCAGGAAGACGCCCCGACGGCGATCGTGATGCTGGATTAGATCAGCGGAAAGGGAGAAAAAAGAAATGCCGCGTTTCTCAGCCAATCTTTCCATGCTCTTTGGCGAGCATGAGTTCCTCGACCGCTTTGACGCAGCTGCCCGCGCGGGCTTCAAGGGCGTCGAATATATCGGCCCCTACGATCACGCGCCTGAGGTGGTCGCCGCCCGGCTGAAGAAAAACGGCCTGACGCAGGTACTGTTCAATCTGCCGCTGGGCGACTGGGGCAAGGGCGAGCGGGGCATCGCGGTGCTGCCGGATCGCGTGCCGGAATTCCGCCAGGGCATCGCCAAGGCAATCACCTATGCGCAGGCGCTCGGCTGCCAGCAGGTCAATTGCCTTGCCGGCATCGCTCCCGCGGGCGCCGACCGCAAGGTGCTGGAAGATGTCTTCGCCGAAAACCTCGCCTTTGCGGCGGAGAAACTGGAGCAGGCCGGCATCCGGCTGCTGGTCGAGCCGATCAACACCCGCGATATTCCCGGCTTCTTCCTCAACTACTCCGACCAGGCGCTGGCGCTGATCGACCGTATCGGTTCGAAGAACCTGTTCCTGCAATACGACATCTATCACATGCAGATCATGGAGGGGGATCTCGCCCGTACCATCGAGGCAAACCTCGGCCGCATCGCGCATATCCAGCTTGCGGACAATCCCGGCCGTCACGAGCCGGGGACGGGCGAGATCAACTATCCCTTCCTCTACGAGCATATCGACCGTATCGGCTATTCCGGCTGGGTCGGCGCGGAATACAAGCCGAAGGCCGGCACGGAGGCCGGGCTGGATTGGTTCAGGGAACTGGCCGGGCAGGGCAGCGCGGCGGCTTAGCTGCCGACGCTGAAGCTGCCAATCTCCCCACCCGTGGGGGAGATGGCCGGCAGGCCAGAGGGGGGCGCGAAGGAACGCAGCCTCGACAAAGACATACGACGGAGAAAAACAATGGAAACCATCGGCTTCATCGGCCTCGGCATCATGGGCGCGCCGATGGCGGGGCATCTGCTGGATGCTGGCTATACGGTCATCGCCAGCGACCATCGCTCGAAGCCGCCGGGTGACCTCGTCGCCAAGGGGCTGAAGTCAGTCCCCGGCCACGCCGCGGTGGCCAAGGCGGTCGATATCATCATCCTGATGGTGCCCGATACACCACAGGTTGCCGATGTGCTGTTCGGCGACAACGGCGTCGCATCCGGCCTGACCAAGGGCAAGCTGGTGGTCGACATGAGCTCGATCTCGCCGATCGAAACCAAGGTGTTTGCAAAAAAGATCAATGAGTTGGGCTGCGACTATCTCGACGCGCCGGTTTCGGGCGGCGAAGTCGGCGCCAAGGCGGCGTCGCTGACCATCATGGTCGGCGGCGAGGACAAGGCGTTCGAGCGCGCCAGGCCTGTGTTCGAGAAGATGGGCAAGAACATCACCCTGGTCGGGCCGAACGGCGTCGGCCAGACCACCAAGGTGGCCAACCAGATCGTTGTCGCATTGACCATTGAAGCGGTCGCCGAAGCACTTGTTTTTGCATCGAAAGCCGGTGCCGACCCGGCCAAGGTCAGGCAAGCGCTGATGGGCGGGCTGGCTGCCTCGCGCATTCTCGAGGTGCATGGCGAGCGCATGGTCAAGCGCACCTTCGCGCCGGGCTTTCGCATCGAGCTGCACCAGAAGGACCTCAACCTGGCGCTGGAAGGGGCAAAAGCACTCGGCGTGTCGCTGCCCAACACCTCGACCACGCAGCAGCTGTTCAATTCCTGCGCCGCCAATGGCGGCGCCAAGGAGGATCACTCGGCGCTGGTCAGGGCGCTGGAGCGGATGGCCAATTTCGAGGTTGGCGGCAACGCAGCCGACGTCAAAGGCAAAGCAGCATAGGCCAGGAGAGGGCGGCGCAACGTTCCCAAGCCGCCACTCGTGCCTGTCGAAGAGCGGGCTCCTGCGTCTGTCGCTGGAGCCCGTTTCGCATTTCGAGATGTTTGGCGTGAGGCTCAGCCGCGCTTCAAGAATGCCCGCGCCGCATAGAGGCTGATCGCCGCGGCGTTCGACACATTGAGCGAACGGATGGCGCCGGGCATGTCGAGCCGCGCCAGCGTCGTCACAGTCTCGCGCGTCTTCTGGCGCAGGCCCTTGCCCTCGGCGCCGAGCACCAGCGCTATTCTGTCACCGGCGAAACTCGTTTCGAGTTCCGTCGGCCCGTCCGAATCGAGCCCGATGGTCTGGAACCCGGCCTCGTGCAATTGTCCGAGCGCGTCGGCGAGGTTCTTCACCTCGATCTGGTCGATATGCTCCAGCGCGCCGGAGGCCGATTTCGCCAGCACGCCGGATTCCTGAGGGCTGTGGCGCGCCGTGGTGATCAGCGCGCCGGCGCCAAAGGCGACCGCCGAGCGCAGGATGGCACCGACATTGTGCGGATCTGTGACCTGGTCGAGCACCAGCACTAGCCTGGCATCGCCAAGTGCATCAAGCCGCTTCGGCTTCAGCGGTTCGGCCTCGATCAGCACGCCCTGATGCACGGCGTCCGAGCCGGTGATCTTGTCGATGTCCCTGGGTTCGACCAGTTCCGCCTTGAAGGGCAGGGCGGCGATATCGGCGATTTCCAGGCGTTCGGCCGCATTGCGCGTGACCAGCATCCTTCTGATCCTGCGGCGCGGATTGTCGAGCGCCGCCCGCACCGTGTGCAGGCCATAGAGCCGCACCAGTCCGTCCGCGGCATGTTCGCCTGGCGGAACCGGCTGCCGGGGCCTGAACGCCGGCGCGCCGCCGCTTTTCTCGTCGCGATAGGCGCGCCGCAACTTGGCGTAGTGGGTGTCTTTCGGGGTGTTGGTTTTGTCGCTCATGGCCGGCTTCTATAGCCGTCTCCTCAGGCCAAGGATATGGCTCGTCGCCGCAGCCGGCGAACAACATCGAAAAACGCCGGTTGCGCGGTTGACACCCAATGGCCTTGCCGCCATAAGGCGCTTCGCTGGTTTCGGAGAAGACTTAACTCGGGTCCGGATTGGCGTGAATGCCTCGTTGCATGGCTCCGGCGGCAGAACTGGAGAGGTGCCCGAGTGGTTAAAGGGGACGGACTGTAAATCCGTTGGCTTAGCCTACGTTGGTTCGAATCCAACCCTCTCCACCACTGCCGGCCCGGAAGCCCTGAAACGCGAAAGCATCGGACCGAAAAGTGCATGGCGCTTTTCGGGGGAATCCGGTACTTCAGTGCAAGGCGCGGGTATAGCTCAGTGGTAGAGCAGCAGCCTTCCAAGCTGAATATGCGGGTTCGATTCCCGCTACCCGCTCCATCTAACTATTCGATATTTATACAAAATTTTTCCTGAGATCGATAGTGCCGTGTCACTGCGCCTGTCGGTACTGCGCTGTTATTCCTAAAAGTCCGCTGCAGATATTCAGCTTGCAAAGCTTACCCTCGACAGAGAGCGGCACTGAAAGGACGTGCGCGAAATAGGTGGAAGCTCCGTTCGGCTCGTCTGCCAGAACGAGCAAACAGAAGCGACCATCCGCCTCTAGTTTTCAGATGACCGCAGTTGGGCCGACAGCGGACTGTCGGCATTTTTGGCGTCCGAGGAACAATAACGGACGTTCAGCCCCGGTGGGCCCAAGTCTGAAGCTGACCCAAGGGCGACTACCAAATTGTTCGGATAGATGTCCGCTTCGGCTGAAAGCGGACCTCTAGGACCTTTAGTTCGAATCTCGTGTGGCGCGCCAATTTTCTACCACTCCCGAACAAAACGGGAATCGGGCAGTTTCTCACCGGAGGCAGGAGAGCACTCAAGAGCACACCCGGGTTCCGCTCAGCGACCGGCGGCTCTTGCGCCACATCTCGGCCGTAGAGGCCAGCTTGGCCTGCGCCCCGAAGCACATCGTCCCCTTCCGCCGACTAGCCGTCATAGTAACCCAGTCAGATCGGCGCTCTATAATATTTGGATAGACAAATCCGGCGCTATCTCAAGGACGCCATGACAACTCGCCGCTATCAGGCAGCCCGATGGACATCCCCGCATGGTGCCAATACCATTTGTGCAAGTGAATTTTCTGAGGCACCTACCTCAATGGCCGAAGAACGCGTCCAGCGCCGTCTTGCCGCAATTCTGGCCGCGGACGTTGTCGGCTACAGCCGCCTTATGGAAGCAGACGAGCAAGGAACCCTTGAGGTCCTCAAGGCCCGACGGCGCGATATTCTGGCTCCCCTGATCGCTCGATATCGAGGCCGCCTGGTTAAGGTCATGGGCGACGGCGTGTTGGTCGAGTTCGCCAGCGCGGTCGATGCCGTCCGGTGCGCAGTCGACCTCCAATACGGCACGGCCGAGGCCAACGATCGTTTGCCGGACTCCCGGCGGGTGATCCTGCGCATCGGCATCAATCTCGGCGATATCATCGTGGACGGTAGCGATCTTTACGGCGACGGCGTCAACGTTGCCGCTCGGCTGGAGGCGTTGGGCGAACCTGGAGACATCTGCGTTTCGGGGAGCGTCTACGATCAGGTCAAGCGGAAGGTGGAGACCGGGTTCGACGATCTCGGGCAGAAGTCGTTGAAGAATATTGCTGAGCCCGTGCGCGTCTACCGGGTGCGGCATTTGGCAATTGCAGACAGGAAAGACGGCGAAACCGTGCCACTGCCGCTGCCGTCAAAACCCTCTATCGCCATCCTGCCTTTCACCAACATGAGCGGCGACGCCGAGCAGGACGTGTTCACAGACGGGTTGACTGAAGACCTAATCACCGATCTATCGCGGAACGCCAGCCTGTTCGTGATCGGCCGCCATTCGACCTTTGCCTACAAGGGAAAGTCGATCGACATCCGGCTGATTGCCCGTGATCTTGGCGTCCGCTATTTGCTGGAAGGCAGCGCCCGCCGTGCTGCCGGTCGTGTGCGCATCAACGTTCAGCTGATCGATGCCGTCAGCGGAACTCATCTTTGGGCGGACCGCTTTGACCGCGATCTTGAAGATATTTTTGCTGTGCAGGACGAGGTGACCGCCAAGATCGTCGAGGCTCTGATCGGCCGCCTGGTGACACAGCCGCCGCGTAACCGGCCAAAAAGCATGGAAGCCTATGATCTTTGCGTGCGTGGCCGGACGCTGATCGGGATTTCGCCGGAGGCGTCGCGCGAATCGCGTCTTCTGTTGCAGCGGGCGATCACCCTCGACCCGGACTATGCGGAGGCGCATCGGCTCCTGGCCTTTCACCTCTGGCAGGCTTGGGCGCAGTGGGGCGAGCCAGAAGTGCCCAACCGGCTTGTGGCCGTTGCCATGGCAGAAAAAGCCGTGAAGCTCGACCCGAACGATGCCGGCTGCCGCTTCGTCCTTGGCCACTTGCTGGCATATGAACGGCGCTGGCCCGCGTCGGATGCGGAGTTCGCGACCGCGCTCGAGATTGACCCGAATTATGCCGATGCCTGGGCGGACCTGTCGGACTTTTCGGTGTTGAACGGTAAGCCGGCCACCGCGATTGAACAGGTCCAAAAGGCACTCCGCCTGAACCCACACCCGCCCAGGTGGTACTATTGGGATTTGGGGTTCGCGCAATACGCCGCCCGCCAGTATGAGTTGGCAGTCGTCACGTTACGCAATGAGGCCACGTACAGAACGATTTCGCGCCGTGTGCTTGCAGCAAGCCTTGCACAACTTGGACGAACGGACGAGGCCCACCAGGAAGGCGCGCTGTTCATGGCGAGCAATCCACATTTCACGATCAGCCATTGGGCCGCTTCACAGCCCTTTCGAGATCAGGCAACGCGTGACCATTTCGTCGACGGATATCGCAAAGCAGGCCTGCCAGATTGAACGAAAACCGCTGAATCGACGGCATCTTCATGATCTTGGCTGATATTGGATGACAGGTATGATTCAGCTTCCCGCTTACGTCCAGGAGGGAACGCCCGCCTTGCATCGATAGCGGCCGTCCCTGGGCCAGATAGAGAACGGCGGCAAGTGGCGCAACTGCGACCTGCGACCGTCAGCTTTCAGGAAACGGCAATGCTGATCAATACGGCCGAGATGCGGCGCAAAGCGATCATGCGCACCTTCGCCTGCGAGAGTCTGCTCCGGGTCAAAAATCGGATTTTTCAGGGTGTTTTGACCTTAGAGTGTTCACCCAGACAGACCTTCGTCCTCGCGATCTCCAGGTCGAAACACCGCGCGGCAAGCCGCGCTGCGCTCCTCCACTGTGCAGATGTCTGCGCCGCGCTAGCTGTTGAACGCGGACGCAACCTGATGCTGCTGCGGCACCTGGCCGTTCGGCGTCAGCTTGTCGATGACGCCGGGCAGCGCCGTGGACAGCTGCTTGAGCAGTTCCTGTTCGTCCATCCCCGTCCGCTGCGCGATCTCGTGAATGACCTGCGGCCCCAGCGCGGCGCCGAGATCATTGGCGTTGATCGACTGGTTCTGCCCGGTGCCGACCCAGGAGTCCGCGACATTGCCATGGCCGGCATCCCTGAGCTTGTCGAGCAGGCCGCCCAATCCGCCGAGAAGGCCGCCGTCGGCGGGGGTCGTTCCGGTGGAAGCAGGGCCGGTCGGGGCCGGGGTCTCGGTCTGGTCCGGCTGTTCGGCACTTCTGCCGCTCAGCATTTTTCCGACCAGCAGCGCGCCAAGCGCAATCATCAGCGGTTTGGTGATGTTGCCGCCTGGAACGGCGTTGTCAAAAAGTCCCATAGTGGATCCTCCATAACGACAAGCCCAATACCTCCTCAACAATGGGGCATGCGGGCGGAATTTCAAGCTGGCTTGAGCTTTTGACAATCCTATGAAAATGTTCGGCCGGCGGGTGGATGGAGAGGAAAAAATGTCAATCATCAGCTGGATCATACTCGGCGTCATCGCCGGCTTCCTGGGCAGCAAGATCGTCAACAAGAGCGGCCAGGGCATTTTGATGGACATCGTGCTCGGCATCGTCGGCGCCATTGTCGGCGGCCTGATCTTCAGCGCCTTCGGCGCGTCGGGCGTCACCGGCCTCAACATCTACAGCCTGATCGTCGCCGTGATCGGCGCGGTGGTCGTGCTGTGGGCCTACCACCAGTTCAGCGGAGGACGGGCGTAAAAACAAAGAGGTAGAGCGGTTCTGCGTTTCCTTGGACGATGAACCACTCTAAGCCCTGGCCAGATAATCTGAAATTTCGAATTTCGCTGAGGACCAGCTCCGGCCGGTACGCGATGTCGGCCTATGGCATCAACACTGCGTCTGCTGCTGCGAAAAAGATCAGCGTTCCCGCGATAAACACCGCCCAGCCGATGAGCGACTTGCGGATGGCGGCCTTGTGCTCAGCGTCGGAGTTCTTGTTCTGGTCAAAATCCGTCATGGGGAAACTCCCTTGGCTGATTGATCATGGCGTCCTGGATTGGACGGTCTTCGCCGATTAGACGATCTTTTTCGGCTCGGCAACAGCGCGCTGACAGACGCAGGTGAGCCCGCTTGGCCTGCTTGGGCGGACCTAGGCGACGACGGTCAGTCGGCGCTTGCGCTGGTCCAGCGAGACGATGGCAAGTCCGCTGCCAACCACCAGCAGAATGCCGCAGACCGCCAGCGCATTGGGGAATTGCCCGAACACCAGCAAGCCCGAAATGACCGCCCAGACGGTGAAGCAATAGTAGAACGGCGCAACCGCACTGGTCGGCCCGACGCGATAGGCCATGAAGATGAAGAAGTGGCCGAAGATCAGGAAAAATCCGGCGCCGGCCATCAGCAGCAGATGGCGCGCCTCGGGCATGACCCAGCGCTCGGAAACCAGATGCGCGGCACCGGCGCCGACCAGCACCACCACGACGGCGGAGATCGCCACGATCATCCCCGGCACCTCTGCCGTAACCCGCCGGCCGGCGAGGTCCCGTGCCGCCGACAGCGTCGCGTTGCCGAGCGCCAGCAAGGCGTAGACCGAAATGCCTTGCATGGTCGGTTGCGCCACCATCAGCGCGCCGATGAAGCCGAGCCCGATCAGCGCCATGCGCTGGCCGCCGATCCGCTCGCCAAACAGGACCGAGGAGCCGACCAACATCAACAGCGGCGTGATCTGTCCGAGTGCCGTCGAATCCGCGATCTGCATGTTGGCGAGCGCCACCACGTAGCAGAGGATCGCCGCCAGCTCGAGCAGGTTCCTGCGCAGCACGTGCCTGTCGAAGATCAGCGGAATCTGCTTGCCGTAGCCCAGCGCGAACAACAGCGGAAAACCCCAGAGCGTTGCCGCCGCACCGCGCAGAAACAGCACTTCGTAGGACGGCAGGCCCGATGTCGCGAGTTTCATCATCGTATCGTTGACGAGATACGATCCGGTCGAGACGATCATGAACACGGGGCCGCGGATGGCGGTCGGAATGAAATGCATCCGGCGAGGAAATCAGACCTCGATGACGACCGCAATGGGCCATGACCTGGCGGTGAATCGGACAGTATCGGGCAGGCAAGACAGCGCTATGGCGGCTTCGATCGATAGGCCTGCCACCCATTTCATTTCGTCTCGTCCCTTCCTATATCAGCGCCATATCCCCGAAATCGGATCAATGGTTCGGACTGAGTGAGACGGCACCCGGCCAAAAGACGCTTGTGTTTTTTGGCCTTTGTCGCTAATCGCCCCGCATTCGACTGAACTGAAGGTCCAGGCCGTCCAAGGAAAGAGACTATGGCAAAAGGTAAATTCGAGCGTAACAAGCCTCATGTGAACATCGGCACGATTGGTCACGTTGACCATGGCAAGACGTCGCTGACGGCGGCGATCACGAAGTATTTTGGCGAATACAAGCGCTATGACCAGATCGACGCGGCACCTGAGGAGAAGGCGCGCGGCATCACGATCTCGACGGCGCATGTCGAATACGAGACGGCCAACCGCCACTACGCTCACGTCGACTGCCCCGGGCACGCCGACTAT
>NZ_JBFUEE010000008.1:0-244727 GCF_056404355.1 Mesorhizobium sp. P2_D5 | reverse complement strand
GTTCAGCAGGACTCTGCCGCCCACGTTTCTCTTTCTTCAATATTCAATTTTCAAAGAACAGACACCGCAGACGCAGTGTCGTGGCCCGTTTCGCTTTTGGCTCCGGGGCCGTCCGAGTGTCGCTTACGCGGCTCTCTTGAATCTCACAACGGGCAGGCTTAGAAGCAAACTTCTTCGTCGCCAGCGGCGTGCCGCCCTCGTTGGTGAGGCGTATATAGTCGCCACCCTCAACAACTGTCAACAGCCATCTCAAAGTTTTTGAACTTTTTGCGACAGAAATCTCGGGGCCGGTCTGTCGATAGCCGGCTGCCCTAGGGGAACGCGACAACGCCGGGTGGGCGACCACGAAGGAGCCCTATTGCCGCCGCATTGCCGTTCGACACCAAAGCCAACGAAAGCGGCACCGCGCCGACGGCGCAGCGCCTCTTTCAGGAGCCTCATTCAGGGGTGCGCGATGAGCCTTGCACAGAAGGTGAACCGCCCCTCTTTATAGAGCGCCCTATACAAGAGAAGTGCGCGRGGGGAATTCGACCGGGGCGTAGGCTTCGTTGACTTCACCGGCCATGACAGGCAAATGTCACGGCCACAACAAAAAGCGACAAGCCGTTCCGCCCGGGGAAGAAGCAGCCTTTCTGGATGCCAGACACGGAAGATGTCATAGCCGAACTCGGCAACGAGCCGCCGCTTATCGCGGATGGCCGCAGCGGCCCGCCCGACCGGCGCGAGGTTTCCGCACGCTGGCTGTCAGGCACCTTCCTCACCGGCGTGACCTCAAGCGTGCTGATGGGGGTGGCACTGTTCGCTGCCCTTGACGGACGTCAGCAATTGGCGACGCCACCCGAGATTGCGGAACTGATCAATCTTGCCGGCAATGGCGATTCCGGCGAGGTGGCCAAGACGACAAGGCTGGTGGCGCCGCGTCAGATCGCCAAGGCCAAGGACCGCCGTCGGATGGAAGTGTCGATGGTGACCAAGGTCGGCGACCGTGACGTCATCCACACCATGCCTTTCGTGCAGATCAAGATGGCGCTTGCCGCCGGCCACACCACCAGCCGCCCCTACCCGCCTTTCGACCCGATGCAGGTGTTCGGCAACGACGGCGACGACAGTGCTGCGCAGCCGGCGACAGCCTCGGCCGCTTCCGGCCAGATCTACGGCGCCAAGGTCGAAAGCGAAATGAGCCTGAAGACGGTCGATTTCCCGGTCGATACGGCGGCTTTCGACGAAAAGAGCGACCTCTCCGCCGACGAGGTGGAAAAGGTGGTGCGCGAAGCCGGCACCGACCTCAGCGATGGCGCCGTGCAGGTCGCGTCACTCCATTATGTCGACCCGCAGCGGTTCGGCGACGCCTTTGCCGAGAGCATGGCCGGCTCCTATGATGTCAAGATCGTGCCGGAGAACGTCTCGGTGGCGCCACGCGCCGCCGCCGACGATCAGGCGCCGGCTTTCGCCGAGGAAATCATTCCCTTCACCAAGGATCTCGACATTACCGAGGCCTTTGCCGATTCGGGCTATACGGGAGAAGACGCCACCGGCATGGCCGAAGCGATCGCCAAGCTGTTGAACGCGACGGCGCTCAAGGCCGGAACTGTGCTGCGTGTCGGTCTCGAGGTGCATGGCGACGCCGCCAAGGTCGTGCGCACCAGCGTCTACGACCGAACGCAGCACATCGTCACCATCGCGCTCGACGATCGCGGCCAGTATGTGCCGGCGCAGGAGCCGGATCCGAACCCCGAATTACTGACGGCGTTCGACGACTCACCGCCCGTGGTGGTGCGCGGAAATTTGCCGAACATCTATGACGGCATCTACCGCGCCGCTTATTCCTATGGCATGTCGAAAAAGATGACCCAGCAACTGGTCAAGCTGCTGGCATCCGGCGTCGACTTCCAGTCGCGACTCAATCCGGCGGATCGCCTCGAAGTCTTGTTCTCGCAGCCGGACGGCGACGACCAAGCGTCCGACGAGTCCGAACTGCTTTATGTCTCATCGACCTTCGGTGGGCAAACGCGCAACTTCTACCGGTTTCAGATGCAGGACGGTAGCGCGGACTATTTCGACGAGGACGGCAGCAGCGCCGAGCAGTTCCTACTGCGCAACCCACTGCCAAACGGGAGATTTACCTCCGGGTTTGGTGCGCGCAGGCATCCTATCCTCGGCTATGTCCGCATGCACACAGGTACGGACTGGGCCGCCCCGATCGGATCGCCGATCATCGCCGCCGGCAATGGCGTCGTCGAGAAGGCGGGCTGGGCCGGCGGCTATGGCAAACAGATCATCATTCGTCATGCCAATGGCTACGAGACGTCCTACAATCACCAGAGCGCCTTTGCCAAAGGCATCGAAGAAGGCGTGCGGGTTCGCCAGGGCCAGGTCATTGGTTATCTCGGCCAGACCGGCCTCTCCACCGGTCCGCATCTCCATTACGAGCTGATCGTCAACGGCACCAAAGTCGATTCGATGCGTGTCCGGCTGCCGGTCGGCAAAGTGCTGAAGGGCGATGATCTCGTCGCCTTCAAGCGCGAACGCGAGCGCATCGACGATCTGCTGAAGCAGGAAGACAGTGATTCGCTGAAGGTTGCGAGCGCCAAGATCGACGGCTGATTCGCTGATTTTCAGCCTTGCGGATTTTCCGCACGCCACGGCCATGGCAGCCGCTGACCGGGAATGGTCGTCCACGCGATCACTGCTGAAAGCAGGCAGAGCAGTGCCGTCACCGAAGAGACGGCGGAAAACGCCGCGTCGCCGGCGGCAAGCCTTGCCGCATCGACTGCCGGCGCCAGCCCAACTGCCGCCGGTTCGCCAAAGCCTGGCACGCCGGGCGTCGCATTCCCATCGAGGGCTTTCGCGTAGACCCGGGCGGCAAGCGAGCCCATCGCTGCCACCGCGATCAGGCCGCCGATGCGCGAGACGGCATTGTTGATGCCGGAGGCAGCACCGGTATCCTTGTCTTCCACCGCCGTCATGATCGCGGTCGACAGTGGCGACACGACCAGCGCCATGCCGAGCCCCATCAGCCCCATCAGCGGAAATGTTCCCGTCCAGAAATTGTGGATGCCGGCATGGGCGAGCAAGGCAAGTCCGGCAAACGCGAAAGCCACGACAAGACTGCCGAAGGCGATCGGAAAGCGCGGCCCGATCCGGTCGGACAACTGGCCGACGGGCCGCGACAAAAGTGCCATCGATGCCGACAGCGGCAGGAAGATGAAGCCGACCTCGGCCGTGCTCAGTCCCCAGCCGGCGATGAGCAGCATCGGCAGATAGAAAAGATTGGCCGACAGCGCGAAATAGAGGAAGAACGTCGCGGCATTGGCGCCGGCGAAAGCGCCGACGCGAAACAGCGACAGATCGATCATCGGCTCGCGCTGCCAAAGCTCGAAGGCGATGAAGACAGCCAGCAGCACGGCACCGGCGGCAATGCTCGGCCCCGACAAATGGCCCTCGCCGCCGGCGCTCATCGAGGTCAGCCCGTAGGCGAGCGCGCCGAAGGCTAATGTCGCCAGCGCGGCACCGCCGAGATCCAGGCTGCGTTTTTCCGTCGGCGCGTCGGCCGGGATCTTGGCCAGCAGCAGATAGATCGAGATCAGGCCGAGCGGCAGGTTGACCGCGAAGATCGCCCGCCAGATGCCGACACCGAATGCCGACAGCACGAAACCACCGAGCACCGGGCCAAGTGCCGTGGTCAGCGCCGAAGCCGCGGCCCAGATCCCGATGGCGCGGCCGCGCTCTTTTTTCGGATAGGCCTTGGCGATGATGGCGAGGCTGCCCGGCACCATGACCGCCGCACCAATGCCCTGCAGCGCGCGAAATGCGATCAGCACCACCGCATTCGGCGCCAGCGCACAGGCAAGCGAGGCGACAATGAACAGCGCAATGCCTGCCACGAAGGCGCGGCGCAGACCGAATCGATCGCCGGCGGCGCCCCCGGCAAGGATCAGTGCCGAGAGCGTCAACGCGTAGGCATTGGAAATCCACTGCGCTTGCGCCAGGCTGGCACCAAGGTTGACGCGAATCGCCGGCATGGCGATGGCCAGGATCGAACCGTCGATGAAACCGAGCGCCGAGGCCAGGATCGCCGCAATCAGCACAAATCGCCGTTGCGACGGTGGACAGAACGTGCCGTTCGTGACCGGACTGGTCAGCGGAACGGCGGCGGCTTCGCTTGGTGAATGCATGGAACCTTGCTTAGACCGCAGGCGTGTTGGCAACAACCAGCCAGTGGATTGCTGTCCTTGAAACCAGCCACATGGCCAGGATCGCTCCTGTCCGGGTGCACACGGCGGCAGTCATGCTAGGTTCTGGCTAGGTTTCCGGAAAATTGCAGACGGGGAGAAGTCGATGAAGCGGCCACTTGAAGCATCGGCGGAGGGACGCGGCCGTATCGTTGGCATCACCGACGGCGTGTTCGCCATCGCACTCACCCTGATCGTCCTCGAAATCAGGGTGCCGGCGCACGAGGCGATCCATTCGGAGCGCGATCTGCTTGCCGCAATCGCGGCACTGGCGCCCCGCTTCCTGACCTACGCCTTGAGCTTCCTGACGCTGACCATCTTCTGGTTCGGCCAGCAGGCGCAGCATGGGCTGATCGCCAAATCCGACCGGCGGCTTGCCACGCTGAACCTCTGCTTTCTCGCCTTCATTGCCTTGCTGCCGTTCTCGACCGATCTTTTGGCCGACTTCCTCGAGTTCAGAACCGCGATGCTGGTCTACTGGCTCAACCTGCTGATGCTCGGCGTCACGCTGTTCGCCAGCTGGCGCTATGCGGAGAAGAACGACTTCCTGGCAGAGGATGTCGACGCGGAAACCAGCCGCACGGTCTATCTGCGCATCGTCAAGGCGCAGATCCTGTGGGCGGTCGGCGCGGCACTGTGCCTGATCACGCCGTTACTCAGCGTCGGCTTTATCCTGGTGGTGCAACTGGTCTATGCGATAACCCCGGGCGCGAAGTGGGTGCGCAGGATCATCGGCTGACCGTTTCAGGGCGCGTTGAGATTCAGATCAGGCCGAGTCGAGAACGACGGATTTCGAGAACCGGAGCGGAGCGTACTTCTGGGTACGTGAGCACCGGAAGCGGAGGAAGCCGCCGTTCGCAGGCCGGCCTCATCTGAATATCAGCGCCTACTCGACGAACTCAACGGTGACGCCCGGCGAGACCAGCTTGGCCAGTTCGCGCGCATCCCAGTTGGTCAGGCGCACGCAGCCATGGCTTTCTGTCTTGCCGATCTTCGACGGATCCGGCGTGCCGTGGATACCGTAGGTCGGCTTGTCCAGAGCGATCCACACCGAGCCGACCGGGCCGTTTGGACCTGGCGGAATGGTCAGGACCTTGTCGTTTTGACCCTGCTTGAAATTGATGCTGGGGTTGTAGGTGTAGTTCGGATCGAGAGCGACGCGCGATACAGCGTGTATGCCGGACGGTGACGGTGTATCCGCCGACCCGATGGTTGCGGGATAGGCCGCCACCAGCTTGTCGCCCGCATCATACGCGAAGACCTCTTTCCTGCCCTTGTCGGCGACGATACGGGCAACCGGCGTCGAGACCAGTTTGCCGAAATTTGCGACCTTGATGGTCGTACCGGGACGATTGAAGTTGGCGTCCGGGTTGAGCGCCTTGAGGTAGTTCTCGTCCATGTGGAAGCGCTCCGCGAGCGCCTCGGTCACCGACGTATAGCCCATGCGGTCGAGCTGCGCCTTCTGGCTGTAGTCTTCCGGGATCGAGGCGACATAGGGGCCGGCCGCATCCTCCGGGGTGATGGTGTAATTGGCAAAGGCATCGCCGCCGGACTGCGCAAGAGCCGCCTGGATGCCGACCGCATCGGTCGACCGCAGATTGCTGCCAGTGATCTGGTTGTAGGCGGCGAGCGCCTTGTCGACATTCGAACCGAAACGCCCATCGATGACGCCAGGCGAAGCGCCACCCCGGTCGAGCAGCACCTGCAGCGCCGCGACATCCTGACGTGCTCCCAGCGAAAGCGCCGGCTCGACGGTCGACTTGCCCCCAGTCGTTGGCGGCAGTCCCGCTTGCTCGGAGGGAGACGCCGGCTGGGCAGGGTCAATCGAGGCCTCGTTCAGCGGCTGGCGTTTGATGGTGCCCGGCTCTGTCGACTGCGGCGCATCGGGATAATTGTTGTCGTAGCTGCCGTCGTCCTGCGGTGGCGGCGGATAGGCTTCCACGGAATTGTCGCTGTTAGGATCATATTCGTCCGCCGGCGGCGGGATGACCCGGCCTTCTTCTTCCAACTGCTTGCGGCGGAACCGCGCCATGTCTTGCGGATCGTCGAGATAGTAGCGGTCATTGTCATCGGGGACGCGGCCCAGTTCGCGCAGCCGTGTCTCGCGGCGCAGCGCGCGCCGGTCGAGCCGCGTCTGCGGCGGCTGGATAGCGATGACCTTGCCGGTATCGGCATCGACGATGACGCGGTTGCCCCTGGCGTCGTAATAGACGTCGAGATTGCCGTCCTGGGCGACGAGGATGCCGCCATCGTCGGCAGCGCGGGCAACCCGTGGTGCGCTGTCCTGCGTCGGCGCGCCGAGCGCGCCAGAAGACAAAAGCCCGCCGGCGAGTACCGAAAGGGTGAAGATCGTGCGCAGCATGGTGGCCAAACTCTCCGGTCCGTAATTGCCGCCGCCCGGCAGTGTCCCTGTACGGCGAACCCCTTCGCCAGCAAACCAGTTCACCACCATATGGTTCCAATATGAACCGGGCATGAAGATGGCGGTTTCCCGGCGCCTCGATGAATATCAGCTAGCTTGCGGCAAGTCCCAGCTCCCTCAGCGCCTGCTTCGTCAGCTTCAGGGCAACAAGGCGATGGCTCTCGCGCAGATAGTCCTTCAGCGCGTCATCATCCATGCACTGGCTTGTCTGACGCTGGATCCATTTCATGCCGCGCGAAGCAAGATAGGGTGCCGGACGCAAGCCCGGCTGCTCCTTGAGCACGTCATACGCGATGTCGGAACATTTGAAGGTGACGAAGAGCTGCTGGCCCTGGTCCCAGCCGCCGATCGCAAAGACCTTGGCCCCGACCTTCCAGACATGGGCGCCGCCCCATTGGACGACGTGGTTTGTCGAAGGCAGCGAAGCGCAAAAGCTGTTGTAGTCGTCCAGCGTCATCCGCGCCCCCGCATTGTATGAAAACGCCGCGCGTCCAGGCTGGACGCGCGGCGTTGGATCAGGCTGCCGCCTCGGCCGCCACAATCGTCGGCTTCGAGCGGAAGTTCAGCCGGTCGGAACCGGCTGTCACCTTGACGGTCGAGCCGTCGAGGATGTCGCCGAGCAGGATCTTCTCCGCCAGCGGGTCCTGCAGTTCCTTCTGCATCACGCGCTTCAGCGGCCGCGCGCCGTAGGCCGGGTCGTAACCCTTGGCCGCCAGCCAGTCGATCGCCTCCTGGTCGAGCGACAGCGTGATCTTGCGATCGGTCAGCAGGCTCTCCAGCCGCTTGAGCTGTATCTCGACGATGCGGCCCATATCCTGCCGGCGCAGCCGGTGGAACAGTATCACCTCGTCGACGCGGTTGAGGAACTCCGGCCGGAACGAGGCCTTGACGACATTCATCACCTCGTCGCGAACCTGATCGACATCCTGGTCCTCGCCGAGATTGACGAGATACTCCGCGCCAAGGTTCGACGTCATGATGATCAGCGTGTTGCGGAAGTCGACGGTGCGGCCCTGGCCGTCGGTCAGGCGGCCGTCATCGAGCACCTGCAAAAGCACATTGAACACGTCCGGATGCGCCTTCTCGATCTCGTCGAACAGCACGACCTGGTAGGGCCTGCGCCGCACCGCTTCGGTCAGAGCGCCGCCCTCCTCATAACCGACGTAGCCTGGAGGTGCGCCGATCAGCCTGGCGACCGAGTGCTTCTCCATGAACTCCGACATGTCGATGCGCACCATGGCGCTCTCGTCGTCGAACAGGAAACTGGCAAGTGCCTTGGTCAGTTCGGTCTTGCCGACGCCCGTCGGTCCGAGGAACATGAACGAGCCGATCGGCCGGTTCGGATCCTGCAGGCCCGCGCGGGCGCGCCGCACCGCCTTCGAGACAGCTTGCACCGCCTCGCCCTGGCCGACGACGCGCTTGCCGATCTCGTCTTCCATGCGCAACAGCTTGTCGCGCTCGCCCTGCAGCATCTTGTCGACCGGAATGCCGGTCCAGCGCGAGACGATATGGGCGACGTGGTCGGGCGTGACCACCTCTTCGACCATGCCGACCTTGCCGTCCTGGGCTTCGGCTTCCTTCAGCTTCTTTTCCAGTTCCGGGATCTTGCCATAGGCAAGCTCGCCGGCGCGCTGGAATTCACCCTTGCGCTGGGCAATGGCAAGCTCATTGCGCGCCTCGTCGAGCTGCTTCTTCAGATCGGCGGCGAGCCCAAGCTTCTGCTTCTCGGCCTGCCACTTGGTGGTGATCTCGGTCGATTCCTCCTCGAGCCCGGCGAGTTCCTTTTCCAGGCGGGCGAGCCGATCCTTCGACGCATCGTCGGTTTCGACCTTCAGCGCCTCGCGCTCGATCTTGAGCTGCATGATGCGGCGATCGATCTCGTCGAGGGCCTCGGGTTTGGAATCGACCTGCATGCGCAGCCGCGAGGCGGCTTCGTCGACGAGGTCGATCGCCTTGTCCGGCAGGAAGCGGTCGGCGATGTAGCGGTTGGACAGCGTCGCCGCCGCAACCAGCGCCGAATCCGAGATGCGCACCTTGTGGTGCTGTTCGTATTTTTCCTTCAGGCCGCGCAGGATCGAGACGGTGTCTTCCACAGTCGGCTCATCGACGAACACCGGCTGGAAGCGGCGGGCAAGGGCCGCATCCTTCTCGACATGCTTGCGATATTCATCAAGCGTTGTGGCGCCGACGCAGTGCAGTTCACCGCGCGCCAATGCCGGCTTCAACAGGTTCGACGCATCCATGGCGCCATCCGCCTTGCCGGCACCGACCAGCGTGTGCATCTCGTCGATGAACAGGATGATGTTGCCGTCGGCCGAGGTGACTTCGGAGAGCACGGCCTTCAGCCGCTCCTCGAACTCGCCGCGGTATTTGGCGCCGGCAATCAGCGCGCCCATGTCGAGCGCCATCAATTGCTTGTCCTTCAACGATTCCGGCACGTCGCCATTGACGATGCGCAGCGCCAGGCCTTCGGCGATCGCCGTCTTGCCGACGCCCGGCTCGCCGATCAGCACCGGATTGTTCTTGGTGCGGCGCGACAGCACCTGGATGGTGCGGCGGATCTCGTCGTCACGGCCGATGACCGGATCGAGCTTGCCGGCGCGGGCATCCGCGGTCAGGTCACGTGCGTATTTCTTCAACGCGTCGTAGCCCTGTTCGGCGCTCGCCGAATCGGCGGTGCGGCCTTTGCGGACATCGTTGATGACCTGGTTGAGCGCCTGCGCGGTGACCCCGGCCTTGGCCAGGATGTCGGCGGTCTTGGCCGACTTCTCCATGGCGAGCGCCTGCAAGAGCCGCTCGACGGTGACAAAGCTGTCGCCGGCCTTCTTGGCCAGCTCTTCGGCGGTCGAAAACACCTTGGCCAGCGGCTGCGCCAGATAGAGCTGGCCGTTGCCGCCTTCGACCTTGGGCATCGCTTCGAGCGCCGTTTCGACGCCAAGCTTGACGTCGCGGACGTTGCCGCCGGCACGTTCGATCAGCGACGCGGCAAGACCCTCGTCGTCGTCGACGAGCACTTTCAGGATGTGTTCGGGTGTGAACTGCTGGTGGTTGCGGGAGAGCGCCATGGTCTGCGCGGACTGGATGAAGCCGCGCACGCGCTCCGAGTATTTCTCAAGGTTCATATCTGTCTCCTTCCATCACCGGCCCGCTTTGCGGCACCGGATCCGATTGCGGTGACGGACCCGCCCATTCGAGCCGGGTCCAGTTCAGCCGAGATATGGTGCATAGGCCATGCTGTCTCAAGACGCCTTGATGTCGGTCAACGCACAATATTCCATCGAGGCACAAAACGAAAACGGCGGAGATTTCTCTCCGCCGTCCAATATCCTGAAATGTCGTTCGATCAGTTGTCGATGTCGACTTTGACCGGTTCGGCATTGCCACCGTCGGCCGGGGCCACAGCCACCTCGCCGGCATCGGCGCCGGAATTGGCATTGTCGCTGCCGCTGTCGACCTGATCGGCACTGACGCGCGGACGGCGCGGGCGCCTCGGGCGACGGGCAGCACCGCTTTCGGCGGCCGCCTCATTGAGCTCGGCCTGGGCGGCAAGACCCGCCGGCGACAGGTTCTCGAACAGCGGAGCCGGCTCGGCTGTCACAACGGATTCGGTCGATTCGGTCGGCGAAGCGGCTTCGACCTGGGTCGGGGCCTCGTTGCGCTGCGGCTGGCCGCCTTGCTCGGCGGACGAGCCATAGTCGCGCTGTCCATTCTGGCCGTAGCCGCCATTGGGGCGACGATCGCGATGGCGCCCATTGTTGTCGCGGCCGCCATTGTTGCGCCCGCCATTGTCACGCCCGCTATTGCCATCACGATTGTCGCGGCCGTTTTCCCGGTTGAGCGCGACCTCGGCCGGCATGCCTTCAATGACCGGCTGCGGCCCGGCGCCATGGTTGATCACCGGTACCTGGGCATCGGAACTAGTGTTGCCGCTGTTGCCGGCATTGTCGAACTCGTCGCGATCCTCGTCGCCGTCATCGTCGAAATCATCGCGATTCTGTTGCGTGTTCTGGATCGGCATCTGCGCCTGCGCGGCTGCGATGATGCGATTGTAGTGTTCTGCGTGCTGGAGATAGTTCTCCGCCATGACCCGGTCGCCGGAGCTGTGCGCGTCACGGGCAAGGGTGGCGTATTTTTCGGCGATCTGCTGAGCCGAACCGCGGATCTTCACGTCCGGGCCATTGCTCTCGTAGTTGCGCGTCAGGGGATTCGGTCCCTTGCGGTTGTTATTGTTATTATTGTTATTATTGCCACCGCCGCCGCCATTGTTGTTGCGACCGCGCATGCGCCTGTTCTGCTGTTGTGGCCTCATCAAACTCTCTTCATTTTGAAATTTTCGAAAAACTCTTCACGAACGGAGGCGCTCATGCAGCCAGCCGCTTCGTCTCTTCACCGGCGTTCGCCCGCATCGATTGCGTTGGCGCCACGTGCCATCCTGTTCCGGTTACATCACTTGCCGGACGATTCCCGCACGAAGCTTGGGCATCGTTTTGCGCAAGAAGGCAGCTATTTCCAAGGAAGACCGAATCGCTAAGAGCACTGCCTGCTTCGTCTCATCCGGTTAAGGCGACCCTAGCCGCATTCCCTGGCATTGCCAAGCGCTTTTTTTGCACTGCGTCAATGCTTTGTCCTTTTAAAGACAAGAACCCTGTCGTTTCCACCAAGGTCCCGAAACGCACCGCCCGGCACGTAGCCGGCTGCGACGAATATTTCCAAGACCTCGTTGTGCTGCGTGTGGCCGATCTCGACCGCAATCCTGCTTTCAGCTTCCAAAAACCTTGCCGCTTCCGCAGCGATGATCCTGTAGGGGCTCAGACCGTCCGCACCACCATCCAAGGCCAGGCGCGGATCGAAATTGCGGACTTCGTCCTGCAGATTTCCAATGTCTTCAGACGGTATATAGGGAGGGTTTGCGGCAATTACATGGTACTGGCCGGAAACTTTTTCGAACCAGTCCGACTGGAGCGCCGTGAATCGGCCTGCGAGGCCCAATTGCCTTGCATTGCGGGACGCCGTCGCCAGCGCGCCCGCGGACATATCGACCCCGGTGGCGATCGCGGCCGGCACTGCGCTGAGCAGCGCCAGCGCAATGGCGCCGGTGCCGGTGCCAAGATCGAGGATGCGGCATTCGCCTTCCCGCACTGCCACTGCCCTGGCGAAAGGCAGCACCGCCTCGACCAGCGTTTCGGTATCCGGCCGCGGCTCCAGCGTTTCCGGCGACAGAGACAGGCGCAAACCATAGAATTCACGATAGCCGAGGATGCGATGCACCGGTTCGCCGCAGGCGCGCCGTCTCAAGGCATCACCAATTGCCGCAATGGCGCTTCCGTCGATCTTGCGGTTGGGATCGGCAATCGCCTGCGTGCGCGTCGTGCCGGAAAAATGTTCGACGATCAGCCTTGCATCGAGCGCTGGATCGTCGACGGCGGCAGCGGCGAGCCGAGCCTGCGCCTGCCGCAGCAGCGGCCCCAGCGCCTCGGGCAGTCGATCAGCCATCGATGCCGATGTCGGCGAGCAGCTTCGACTGGTGATCGGCGATCAGCGCGTCGATCACTTCATCGAGTTCGCCCATCATCACCCGGTCGAGCTTGTACAGCGTCAGGTTGATGCGGTGGTCGGTGACGCGGCCTTGCGGGAAATTATAGGTACGGATGCGCTCGGAGCGGTCGCCGGAGCCGACTTGCGACTTGCGCGATTCGGAGCGCTCCTCGTCCGCCTTGCTCCGCTCCAGGTCATAGAGGCGGGCGCGCAGGATCTGCATCGCCTTGGCGCGATTCTGGTGCTGCGACTTTTCCGCCTGCACCACCATGATGCCGGTCGGCAAATGGGTGATGCGGACAGCCGAATCGGTGGTGTTGACGTGCTGGCCGCCCGAGCCCGAGGCGCGCATGGTATCGATGCGGATGTCTTCGGCCCTGATGTCGATGTCGACCTCTTCGGCCTCCGGCAGCACGGCGACCGTGGCGGCCGAGGTGTGGATGCGCCCGCTCGCCTCGGTCGCCGGCACGCGCTGCACGCGGTGCACACCGGATTCGAATTTCAGATGCGCAAAGACGCCCTTGCCGGAGATCGTGGCGATGATTTCCTTGTAGCCGCCGGCATCGCCATCGCTGGCCGACACCGTCTCGAAACGCCAGCCGCGTTCGGCGGCGTAGCGCTCATACATGCGAAACAGGTCGCCGGCGAAAAGCGCGGCTTCGTCGCCGCCGGTGCCGGCACGGATTTCGAGAATGGCGTTCTTGTCGTCGGCGGCATCCTTGGGCAGCAGCAGGATCTGGATGTCCTTCTGCAGCGCCTCGATGCGCTCCTCGACCTCCGGCAGGTCGGCCTCCGCCAGCGCCCGCATTTCGGCGTCGGTACCCTTGTCGGCAAGCATGGCTTCAAGATCGGCCTGCTCATGCTCGGCCGAGCGCAGCGCCCTGACCTTGGCCACCATGTCCTGGATCTCGGCGTACTCCGACGCCATCCGCACATAGGCATCCGGCGCCGGGCCAGCCGACATCTGCGCTTCGAGCATCTCGAAACGCTTGACGACTTGATCCATACGATCGCGGGGCAAATTGACCATGATGTGGGTGCTACAATGGGATCGAACGGTCGTCGGCAAAGGCCTGCAGCAGCGCCCGCATCGGCAGCCCCTGCGCCGGCGCCATCAGATTGTCGTTGAAGAACGCCTCCAACTCATCCAGCGGCAGTTCCGTCAACATCGCCTTGACCGGGCCGATCGAGGCCGGCGACATCGAGATCGAGCGGAAGCCGAGACCGATCAGCGCCATTGCCGAGATCGGCTTACCGGCGAGTTCGCCGCACAGGGTTACCGGCGTGTGGTTGCGGATGCCGGCATCGGCGATCTGCTTCAGGACGCGCAGGAACGGCGCCGACAGCGTATCGAACCGGTTGGCCAATTGCGTGTTGCCTCGGTCGACGGCCATGACGAACTGGAACAGATCGTTCGAACCGACCGAGACGAAGTCGACCGCTTTCATCAATTCGTCGAGCTGGAACAGTAGCGACGGCACTTCCAGCATCGCGCCCAGCTTGAGGCTGGTCGGCAGGTGATGGGCAAAGCGCGACAGATGCCGTACCTCGCGGTCGATGATCTCGCGCGCCTGGGCGATCTCGCCAAGCTCGGTCACCATCGGCAGCATTAGCTTGAGTTCACGTCCGCCACTGGCCTTGAGCAGAGCGCGGATCTGGGTGCGCAGCAGGCCCGGCCGGTCGAGCGTCAGGCGGATCGCCCGCCATCCGAGCGCCGGGTTCTCCTCCTGGATCGCTCCCTTGAAATAGGGCAGCACCTTGTCGCCGCCGATGTCGATGGTGCGGAAGGTCACCGGCTTGCCGCGCGCTGCCTCGAGCACGTCACGGTAAAGCTTTTCCTGGGCCTCGGCGCGGGGAAATGTCGAGGCGACCATGAACTGCAATTCGGTGCGAAACAGGCCGATGCCGGCCGCGCCCGCCTCGGCAAGCTGCGGCAGGTCGACGGCAAGACCGGCATTCATCAACAAGTCGACCTGGACACCGTCCCTCGTCGTCGACGGCTTCTTGCGCAGCTCGCGATAGACCTCTTGCCGGCGCGCCCGGAAACGCACCTTTTCGGCATAGGCGGCTTCGAGGTCGGACTGCGGCCGCAAATGGATCACGCCCTCTTCGCCGTCGACGATGATGGCATCGCCGTTTTCCGCCATGGAAACGGCGCCCTTCATCTGGCCGGCGACAGGAATGCCCATGGCGCGCGCGACGATGACGACGTGGCTGGTGGCAGCACCGTCCTCGAGCACCAGCCCGCGCATCTTGTCGCGGGGATAGTCGAGCAGCTCGGCGGCGCCCATTGAGCGGGCGACGATGATGGCGTCCTTCGGCAACGACGCCGCGACATCTTCCGGCCCGCGCCCCATCAGCTGGCGCAGCAGCCGGTTGGCGAGGTCGTCGAAATCGCTCATCCGCTCGCGCAGATAGGGATCGGTCATGTGCAGCATGCGGGCACGCATGTCGCTCTGCACCTTTTCCACAGCCGCTTCCGCCGTCAGGCCGTTGCGGATCGCCTCTTCCAGCCGGCGCACCCAGCCGCGGTCGTTGGCGAACATGCGATAGGCTTCCAGAACCTGGCGATGCTCGCCCTCGAAGGCGACGTCGCGGCGTTCCAGCATGTCGTCGATGGAGAGCCGGAGCGAGCCGAGCGAGGTCTCGAGCCGCCTGATCTCTTCCTCGCTGTCCTCGTTGAACAAATTGGTGACGACGATGCGCGGCTCGTGCAGCACGACATGGCCAAGCCCGACGCCGTCGTTGAAGGACAGGCCGGTGAAACTGACCGGACGGCGCAGGTCGAGTTCGAGACCCGGCCGGGTCAGCCGCGCCAGATCGCCGGTGGCGATCATCTCGGCGATGACCATGGCGGTGGTTTCCAGCGCCTCGACCTCGTCGTCGCGGTAATGGCGCATCGTCTTGTTCTGCACGACCAGCACGCCCAGCGTTCGCCCTGCCCGCAGCACCGGCACGCCAAGGAAGGAATTGTAGATCTCTTCCCCGGTCTCCGGCAGGTAGGCAAAGGCCGGGTGTTCCTGGGCGTTGGAAAGGTTGAGCGGCCGCGCGCTGGCCGCGATCGTGCCGACCAGGCCTTGCCCCAGCCGCAGTTGCGCCAGGTGGACGGCGTTCGGGTTCAAACCTTCGGTGGCGTAGAGTTCGAGCACCGAATCGGCGCGCAGCACGTAGAGCGAGCAGACTTCGGCGACCATGTTGGAGGCGATGTCGCGCACGATCCGGTCAAGCCGCTCCTGCGGCTCCAGCGGCTCCTGCATGAGCTCGCGGAGCCGTTTCAGCAAAACGCGCGGGCCACTGGCCTGATCACGCATCGCGGCTTCTTCTCCAATGGGCATTTTGCCCGCCGCAGTTTCCACTGCGACCGGCGCACACGCAACAACTCAAATCGTTCTCGCTACTGCTTATCCAGACCGTAGACGGAATGCAAAGTACGAACCGCAAGTTCAGTGTACGGACCGTCGATCAGTATCGAAATCTTGATTTCGGAGGTCGTGATGGCGCGAATATTGATCGAACGGTCGGCCAGCGCCTTGAAAGCGGTCGCGGCGACGCCGGCATGGCTTCTCATGCCGATGCCGATGACCGAAACCTTCGACATACCGGCTTCCGATTGCACGACATCGTAGCCGATCGAGGCTTTCAGGCGCTCGAGCACGGCCAGCGCCTTGTCGACATCGCCCGACGGCACGGTGAAGGTCATGTCGGTGAACTTGCCGTCCTCGGAAATGTTCTGGACGATCATGTCGACATTGATGTTGGCCTCGGCCAGCGGCCCGAAGATGCCGGCGGCGACGCCTGGCCGGTCGCCGACACGGCGCAGCGAAATCTGCGCTTCGTCCTTGGCATAGGCAATTCCGGTGACGACCTGCTGTTCCACGATCTCTTCCTCGTCGCAAATGAGCGTTCCGGGCGGATTGAGCAAATCCCCCATTCCGGGCGCATCGGGATCGTCGAAGGACGACCGCACGAAGGTACGCACCCTGTGCACCATGGCAAGCTCGACCGAACGCACCTGCAGAACCTTGGCGCCAAGCGAGGCCATTTCAAGCATTTCCTCGAACGAAATCTTGGCCAGCCGCCGCGCCTTCGGCTCGATGCGCGGATCGGTGGTGTAGACCCCGTCGACGTCGGTGTAGATGTCGCAACGATCGGCCTTGACCGCCGCGGCGATCGCCACAGCGCTGGTGTCGGAACCACCGCGGCCAAGCGTGGCGATGCGATTGTCCGGGCCGATGCCCTGGAAGCCGGCGACCACCGCCACCTGGCCCTCGCCGAAACGCTTGATCAGGAAGGCGCCGTCGATGTCGAGGATGCGCGCCGCGCCGTGCGCATTGTCGGTCTTGATCGGGATCTGCCAGCCCTGCCAGGACCGGGCGTGCACGCCCATGTTCTGCAAGGTGATTGCCAGAAGGCCGGCGGTGACCTGTTCGCCGGAAGCGACGACTGCATCATATTCGCGTGCGTCGTGCATCGGCGAGGCTTCGCGCGTCCATTGGACCAGTTCATTGGTCTTGCCGGCCATCGCCGAGACGACCACCGCCACCTCATGGCCGGCGTCGACTTCGCGTTTGACGTGACGCGCCACATTGCGGATGCGGGCGATGTCGGCGACGGAGGTTCCGCCGAATTTCATCACGATGCGCGCCATGGAAGCGAAATGCCTTTGACTGAAGCCGGACCCAACCCAAAAGCGGAATCCCGAAAAGCGGAAGGCCAGCTGATGCCGGCCGCTGAATGCGCGGCCTCCTTAGCCAAATGATGAAGCTTTCGCAAGGCTGGCGGCGGATTGCCGACTTCAAGAACATGGCATATTGCGTTCCGGTCCGCCGCCGCTTACGAAATGCTGCCCGCGGGAATTCCCATTTGGTTCGGCATAACAGATGATTGCTCGTCTTCGACGCGCCACCCGATGGCAATCGCTCCCGCTTTTCATCGGCTTCGCGGTGCTGGCGCTGATCGTCGGCACGCGCGCCGTGCTGGTCGAGAGCCAGCGGGCCAATCGCGCCGCCGCGCGTGAGACAATCGAATATCAGGAACTGCTTTCCGGGCTGCTTTCACTGGCGCAGGATGCCGAGAGCGGCCAGCGCGGCTATCTGCTGACCGGCGAGAAATCCTACCTCGAACCCTATCGGAAGGCGGTCGAGGCAATCCCGGGGCAACTCGCCCGCATCGACACCATGACAGCCTCGGACGACCAGCTCGCCCCGCAGGTCAGTCACATCAAGGACGCGCTTGCGCAAAAGCAGGCGGAGCTGTCCGAAACGATCGCCCTCTACGACAAGGGTGACGCGGCGAAGGCGCTGGAGATGGTCCGCAGCGGCCAGGGCAAGGCCGCCATGGACGAGATCCGGGCCAGCATGGACACGATCCGGCGCATCGGCGCCGCCGCCGTCGCCGAGCGTGACGAGCACACGGACCAGGTCGAGACCTGGCTGCGCATCGGCTCGCTGGTGGCCCTGCTGGCGATCTTCCTGCTCGGCACCTTCACCATCCGCGAATCCCGACGCCGCTTCCGCGAGGTGGCCGTCGCCCAGGATGAGCTGACGCGCAAGAACATCGCGCTCGGCAATGAGATCCAGACACGCGAAAAGGCCGAATCCCAGATCCGCCAGATGCAGAAGATGGAGGCGGTCGGTCAGCTGACAGGCGGTATCGCCCACGACTTCAACAACATGCTGGCGGTGATCATCAGCGCCATGAACCTCGCCCAGCGCAAGCTGGAGCGCGGCGAGCACGACATCGCAAAATTCATCGAAGCGGCGATCGACGCGGCAAACCGGGCGGCAAATCTGACAGCCAGGCTGCTCGCCTTCTCACGCCAGCAGCCGCTGGCGCCGCAGATCGTCGATACCAACCGCCTGCTGACTGGAATGTCCGACCTGCTTCGGCGGGCTCTCGGCGAAACCATCCGCATCGAAACCGTTCTGGCGGGAGGCTTGTGGAAGACCCATGCCGACCCGAGCCAGATCGAGAACGCCATTCTCAACCTTGCCGTCAACGCGCGCGACGCCATGGGCGACGACGGCAAGCTGACCATCGAGACCGCCAACAGCCACCTCGACGACAGCTACGCCGCCACCCATGCCGAGGTCAAAGCCGGCCAGTATGTGATGGTCGCCGTCAGCGACACCGGGTCGGGCATGGCGCCCGACACCATGGCCAAGGCCTTCGAGCCCTTTTTCACCACCAAGCCGGTCAACAAGGGCACGGGCCTGGGGCTGAGCCAAGTGTACGGCTTCGTCAAACAGTCCGGCGGTCACGTCAAGATCTATTCCGAGCCCGGCGAAGGCACGACCATCAAGATCTATTTGCCGCGCTTCTTCGGACAGGAGGAGGTCGCCGTGCCGGCGGGGCGAGGCGACAACCCCATGGCTCCGGTCACCGAAACCATCCTTGTCGTCGAGGACGATGCACGCGTGCGCGCCTCAACCACGGATGCCCTGCGCGAACTCGGCTACACCGTCATCCATGTCGGCAGCGGCCAGGAAGCGCTGCAGGCGCTGGCCGAAAACCCCGACATCGCCCTTCTGTTCACCGATATCGTCATGCCGGTGATGAACGGCCGCAAGCTTGCGGAGGAAGCGGTCGCCCGCATGCCGCAGCTGAAGGTGATCTTTACCACGGGCTTCACCAGGAACGCCGTGGTCCACAACGGCGTGCTCGACCACGACGTGCACTTCCTGGCCAAGCCGTTCACCATCGAGCAACTGGCGGCGAAACTGCGCGACGTACTCGACACCAAGCAGCCCGGCCCGGAATGATCCTGTCGTGATCGACAACCGCGACCTGCCCTGACGAAACTGCGTTTCTGGGTGGGTGCGACAGCGGGACACCGGACCTCAAGCCAGTGTTTTGCTGGCCTTGGCCTGGTGCCGGTCGGCTGGGGCCTTGCCCAGCCCGACGACGACGCGGTCACGCCCATCCGCCTTTGCCTGATAGAGCGCGCGGTCCGCGGCGTTGACGATCTCCGCCCAGGACGCGCCAAGCTCTGGAAAGGCAGCCACCCCGAATGAGGCGGTGATGGTGCCAAGCGTGCGGCCGCGATGAGCGAGGTGAAGCTGCTTGATCGCTTTTCGCAGCGCCTCGGCGCGCTCGGCACCGTGCGCCAGCGACGTCGCCGGCATCATCAGGGCGAATTCCTCGCCGCCATAGCGTGACACCACGTCACTTTCCCGGGCGTGGTCGAGCAGCGTGCCGGCGACCTGCTTGAGGACGAGATCGCCGGCTTCATGGCCGAACGTGTCGTTGAACTGCTTGAAATGATCGACATCGAGCATGATCATCGCCAGGGGCTGTTCTGCACGCTCCATGCGCCTCAGTTCGCGACTGCTTGTTTCCTCGAGATAGCGCCGGTTGTAGAGCCCGGTGTTGGGATCACGGATCGATTGTTGCCGCAGCGTTTCGCGCAGGCGCAAATTGGCCAGCGCCAACGCCAGCGTATCGACGACGCCGCGCAGGATCTGCTGCCGTTCGGTCAGCCAATCCGGCTTGTCGGCGGCGTCTGGTTCGCACAGATGCACGATGCCAAGCGTCTCTCCCTGTGCCGCCAGAGGCATGCAGACATAGCCGCGGCCGCCATTCTCGGTGATGTGGTTGCAGCGCGGCGTCAGCATGCCGGGGCCGGCAACATGCTCCTGGCCGCGCCGCAGCGCCCAGCAATCTTCCGGCGCAAACTGGCCAACGCTCGAACGGACCGCGCCCCAATGCGCCATCTCCTCGACCAGATTGCGCGAGGCACTGGTCAGATGAACGGTTCCGCTCAATCCGCCAAAGAAGTCGGGCATGGCCGACCCGACGACGGAAAAAGCCTCCTGGAAGGTGACGCAAGCCTGAAGCAACTCCCCGAGTTTGACCAGGCGGGTCGTTGCCTGGGACGTCTCCTTCAGTTCGCGGTTCAGCGTCGACAGTTCCTCGGCGCGATCGCTGACCGCGCGCTCGGCGCTGCGCAACTCGCCGATGTCGCTCAACGTCAGCACGATGCCGCCATCCGAGCGATTGAGCGGATTGCAGCTCGCAATCACCGGCAAATACGATCCATCAGGCCTTACCAACCGCACCTCGGCCTGATGCTGGCGACCCGTGGTCAGCGCCAGTTCGATCGGGGATGTGCCCTGCGCCAGCCTGTCTCCCGACAATCCTCGCATATGGAGGACCGACGGCCAGTCCTGGCCCTCGATCTTGTCGTTGCGCAAGCCGATGATTTCGGCCGCTGCGGGATTGACCGAGACGATCTGGCCGTTGCCGTCGATAACGGCAATGCCCTCGGCGACGGTACGGACGATATCCTCGATATAGGCCTTCTGCTCGACGAGTTGCCCACGCGAGGCTTCGAGCTCGGATGCCATGCGGTCGAACCCTTGCGCCAACAGGCCGAACTCGTCATTGGAGCTACGGCCGATCCGTGCCCCGGCGTCGCCGCGCGCCAGCGATTCGATGCCGCGGTTGAGGCCGGAAAGGCCAGCGCCAAAGCCGCGCAGCAAAAGGAAAGCCGAGAGCGCCGATATCAGCACGGCGGCCGCGGTGCTGAGACCGACAAGCCAGAGCATGTTGTTGGTGCGCAGATGGGCGGCGCGCAGCAGCGGCGTGTACTCAAACAGGACTGCGCCGACGATCTTGCCCGGAGCATCCTTGATCGGTACGGCGACCAGGTTGATCGCCTCTGACACGTCGGCGCTGCTTTCGACGAAGTCGCGCGGCTCGCCGTCATCGAGCGTGCGGCCGACTTCGTTGCCGCGATCATGATCGAACGCGGTTCCGATATTTTGTTCTTCACCCGGAACGTCGGCCAGAATGATCTTGCCGCGATCGACGACCACGAGGTCGCGTTTCGAGCCGATGTGCTGCGAGGTTACGAATTCACGCAGCGCCTCGGGTCTCTCGAACAGCGGACGTGGCGTATCGGCAGCCTTGAAGGCGATCGCCGCCGCCAGTTGCCGTGCAACGCTCGTCGCCTCAGCCAGTGCGGAGGATCTGGTCAGCGACATCTGGGAGACTATTGCAATGCCGCCCACCAGGCCGATCAAGGCCGCTGCGCTCAGCAAAGTAGCGATAATCTGGGTCTTGATCCGCACCAAGCCATCCCATTCTAGGAAAGGCAATCTATATGCCGAATCCCGCTCGTGCTTCAGGAAACCGCCAACCTCGTAAATTTCATGTTAAGGAAGCCCTATCAACCACCGTCGCTGGGACAGACACCCTGCACCCAGGGATGCTGGGTCAGCCTGGCTGTGCGACGGCTCTCCACAGGCCGGGATAATCGACAACGAAACCGTGCGGCGACACGTCGAGGACCTCGTCATAGCCGAACATGGGCGCGGCATAGGCATAGCGGACCGTGTCGAGACGCCAGTAGGTCTGATCGAGGCGCACCAGCCTGAGTTCGGGGAAGGTCAGGTAGGCGGCCGGGGCGGGCGTCGCCTCCCCGATGCCGAGGTCGAACCGACGGATCGCCAGCAGGTTCGATGCCGGCGTGAAGCCAAGATCGACGTCGACAAGCCCCGCGACGCCTTGTTGGGCTTCGCCGTTCAGCATCCACTGGCCGCTGGACCCTCGATCGATTGCGTAATGCAGCCTGGCCGTACCGGAAAAGCCGTCGACCCGCGCCGATCGTGTGCGCCAGCCGGCATCGCAAATCAACTCATAGGCAAGGCAGCATGGCTGGCCGTCCTGGACGAAGATGGCCTGTCCCTTGAGGCAGAGCCCGCCGTCGATCGGCGAAAGCAGGCAGGCGTCGTGGCCTTCCACGTCCAGCCGGCGCCAAAGGATGGAAGCCGTCATCGGTGTCATCGTCCACTCCCTCGACGTCAAAACGATGCCTCTCCTTCGCCTGCCCGGCCAATTGTGTTTCACCTGCGATACCCGGCAATTGACATGCCCTGACAGAATGCATCGCCTGGCGGCAGGGGAAAATTGTTGCCTTGACATTCGCCGCCCCACGCCCGACTTCCTAGCACTTGAGGAGACAACCGATGCCAGAGCCCCGACGATCGACGATCGATGCCGGAGAAGTGGAACGCTTTTCCGCTCTTGCCGCCGAATGGTGGAATCCGAACGGCAAGTTTCGCCCGCTGCACAAGTTCAATCCGGTCCGGCTCTCCTATATCCGCGACCAGATAGCGACACGCTTCGGCCGCGACCCGCGCGCGGCACGGCCCTTCGAGGGCCTGCGCATCCTCGACATCGGCTGCGGCGGCGGGCTTTTGTGCGAGCCGATGGCGCGGCTTGGTGCCGAGGTGGTCGGAGCGGATGCCTCCGAAACGAACATCGAAGTGGCGAAGCTGCACGCGGCCGAGGGCAATGTGAGCGTCGACTACCGCGCCACGACGGCCGAGGACCTGGCCGATGCCGGTGAGAAATTCGACGTCATCCTCAACATGGAAGTGGTCGAGCACGTCGCCGACATCGACCTGTTCGTCGCCAAATGCGGCGAAATGGTTCGGCCCGGTGGCATCATGTTCGTGGCCACCATCAACCGCACCCTGAAGGCGCTCGGACTGGCCATCATCGGCGCCGAATATGTGCTGCGCTGGCTGCCGCGCGGCACCCACCAGTTCGGCAAGCTGGTGCGCCCGGAAGAACTCGAAAAGGCGCTTGGCGGCGCCGGCTTGAGCATCATCGACCGCACCGGCGTCACCTACAATCCGCTCGCCGACCGCTGGGCGCGCTCCAAGGACATGGACGTCAACTACATGGTGTTGGCGGAAAAAGGCTCGGTCTGATCCACCGGACGCGCGGGAAGCCACCGTTTGCAGGCCGGCATCACCTGAATATCAGCACATCCTAGGCGTCGAGCGGCCTGTAACCGCCCCGCCAGTAGATCAGCGCCTGCCCGGCATCGCGGGTGCGCACTGCCTCGACCGTGCCGATGACGATGGAATGCGTGCCGCGATCGATCATCTCGTCGAGGCTGCAGTCGAAGGCAGCCACCGCGTCCGAGAGCATTGAAGCTCCGGTCTTCAGCGTCATCCATTCGGCACCCTCGTAGCGGTCCTTGCCCTTGATGCCGCCAAAGCCGGAGAACCGCTCGGCGACGCGCTGATGCTGGGGCCCGAGCGAATTGACGCCGAAATGCCGATAGCGTTCGATCAACGGCCAGGTCGACGACGACCGGTTGACGCAAGCGATCACCTTGGGAGGCTCGGCCGACAGCGAGACGACCGAAATGACCACCAGGCCGGAGCGATCCTCGCCGACACCTGCAGTGATGACGCTGACATTGCCGACGATCAGCCGCATCGCGGCTCGAAAATCCGCAACGCCGACAGGAGTTCCCTCCGGAACCTTTGGTTCAGTCATGGCTGGCTCCTCGATGTCCCGGAAGCGGAAACGGCTTTCGGAAAAGACCACGCTCAAACAAGAAGATAAAGCGAATCCAGAGACAAATTCAGGTGAACCCGCGCCGGCGGCCATGGCGGCCGGCATGACCCATGCCACTCAGCCGAGGCCGCTTACGCTTTCTGGCTTTGTGCCTTGGTGGTGATGAAGACGCCGGCCGTGATGATGACCGCGCCAGCCCAGGTCAGCAGCCGATAATGTTCGCCGAGGAAGACCGTGCCGGCAAACAGCCCGACCGCCGCCGCCACATAGCCGATCTGGCTGAGATAGACGGGGCCGCCGACCGACTGCAGGCGGAAGAAGAACGCGAACATCGCCGACGCCGACGCAGCCTGCGCGACGACGACCAGCGGCACGCCGCCGAGCGGGGCGAAGGCCTTGGCGCCGAACAGAGCGAGAATGCCAACAAACAGCATCGCCGCCGACGCCATGTGGCTGCCAACGGCAAGCTCGATCGGGCCGGTGCCTTCCGGCCAGTCCACCGTGCGGTAGATGTTGCCGGCGGCAAGGCTGACCGGAATGAGCAGGCCCATCACCACCCACAACAAATCGGCCGGCTGGCCGGCCTCGCCGCGCGTCACCGCCACCATGACCGCGCCGACGAAGCCGACGGCGATGCCGACAATGCCCAGCATGTTGGGACGCCGGACACGCAACAGGATCGAGAACACCAGCGTGAGGACAGGCGAGAGCGTGAACATGATGCCGGTGTAGCCGGCGCCGAGATGCGGGATGGCCGAGAACATCATGAGGTTGGGGACGGCATAGGACACCGCCGCGGTGACGAAGAAATAGCGCAATTTGTGCGCGGTGAGCCGGATGCGCTGGCCGCGCAGCAGCAGGGCGAACAGCAGCACGCCGCCTGCGCCGAGCGAGATGACGAAGGCCCAGACCATGGCCGGCACACCGGCAGCCGTGGCGAGCTTGCCGAACGGCAGCGTCAGGCCGAGCAGGCCACCGGTGATCACCAGCAGGCCGGGCGCCGAATCCCAGAGAAACTTCATCATCGAGCCCCGTCGTGCGCGGCTCTTGGCCGGCATTGCATCTTGAGGTAAGATAATGGAAAGATTCTTAATGTCAAGATATATGATGGTGAGACAATTGGACAGGGCAGCAAGAGCGATCGAGCAATGGAAGCGAGAGCGGCCGGATCTGGATGTCTCGCCGATGGCGGTGCTCGGGCGGCTGAACGAGGCCGCCTCGCTGATCGCCCGCGAGCGCCTCGCTCCGCTCTTTGCCCGGTACGGGCTGCAGTCCGGGGAGTTCGACGTGCTGGCGACGCTGCGCCGCGCGGGATCACCCTACGCGTTGACGCCGACCGCTCTCTATGAAGCGACGATGGTGACGTCGGGCGCCATGACCAACCGGCTCGACCGGCTCGAAACGTCCGGATTGATCCTGCGCGGGCCGCACCCCAACGATCGGCGCGGCATTGTCGTGCGGCTGACCGAAAAGGGTCTCGCGCTGATCGACGAGGCTGTCAGCGCCCACGTTGCCAACGAGCATCAGATCCTCGCGAGCCTGACGCCGTCGGAACGGGAAACGCTGTCACGGCTGCTTGAGAAATTGATCGGGAGCGTGAGCTAGAAGCTCAGTGGCGGTCGTCCGGAAAAACCGGAATCGGCATGAACTCGACGCCGTCCTCGGCAAGGCTCTTGGCCTCGTCCAGCGTCGCCTCGCCATAGATGCCGCGTGCGTCGCTTTCGCCGAAATGGATCTTGCGTGCTTCCTCGGCAAACTTGTCGCCGACATAGTCGGCATTCTCGCGCACCTTCTCGGCCATCGCCTTGAGCTGCGCCAAGGCCTGCTTCTGCGCCTCGCCCATGGCGAGCGCAATCGTTTCCTGCTTGCGCGCCGTGGAGACGGCCGGCGCCATCAGGGCCTTCTGCACCTTGTGCGAACCGCAGGTCGGGCAATCGACGAAGCCGCGCTTCTTCTGGGTGTCGAAATCCTCGTTGCTCCGAAACCAGCCCTCGAATTCGTGGTCGTGCTCGCAAATCAGGGCAAATCGGATCAAGAGGCCGCACCCCTGAGACGCGGCGCCTCGCCCACGCCGGCATTGACGGCGAAATCCCGCGCATTCTTGAGATTGGGGATCTTCTTGCGCGCCGCGGCCGACTGCGCCGGATCGATCTCGGCAACGATCACTGCCGGCTCGTCATGCGCGGCTTCGGCGATGATGCGGCCCCACGGGTCGACGATCAGCGAATGGCCATAGGTCTCGCGGCCGTCCTCGTGCAGGCCGCCTTGCGCCGCGGCGACGACATAGGCGCCGTTCTCGATGGCGCGTGCCCTGAGCAGCACATGCCAGTGCGCCTCGCCCGTCTGGCGGGTGAAGGCGGCGGGCACGGAAAGCAGGTCGGCGCCGGCCAGCGCCTCGGCGCGGAACAATTGCGGAAAGCGCAGATCGTAGCAAACGGCGAACCCCAGTTTCGCGCCTGCGATCTCGGTCACGACAGCCTCGGTGCCCGGCTCGTAGGCGGCGGATTCGCGCCAGCTCTCGCCATTGTCGAGATCGACGTCGAACATGTGGATCTTGTCATAGGTGGCGAGCGTGGCGCCGTCCGGGCCGAACAGCAGCGCCCTGTTGGCGAGCTTGCCGTCGGCGCGCAGGATGGCGGTCGAGCCGATATGCAGGAAGACGCCAAGCTCGCTCGCCAGTTTGCGCGCGGTCGCCACGACGATATCCTTGTCCTCCGAGGTGAAGGAGGCGGCACGCGCCTCCTTGTCGCGGATCAGCGCCCCTGTCATTTCCGGCGTCTGGATGTAGGTCGCACCTTGGCCGGCGGCTTCACGCACCAGCCGTTCGAGATCGACAGCATTGCGCTCGGGGCTCTCGCCTGAACGCATCTGGATCGCAGCGGCCTTGAAAACACCCATCGTCATATCCCCTCAAATCGTTGCGCCGTTGGCGAGCATCTTATCGAGCCGGCCTTCGGCCTCCAGCTCGTGCAGGTCGTCGCAGCCGCCGACATGCGTATCGCCGATGAAAATCTGCGGAAAGGTCGCGCGGCCGTGAGCACGGGAAATCATTTCCTGGCGCAGTTCGGGCGAGAAGGAGGCGTCGTGCTCGGTAAAGGCAACGCCCTTGCGCTCGAGCAGCCGCTTGGCTGCCGTGCAATAGCCGCACATCATGCGGGTGTAGATGGTGACATCGGCCATGACGAATTTCCGCTGTTCGTTGCCGACTTATATAGTCGCGGACTCGTCCGCCCGAAAGTCCCCCGGCAACACACGCGCGAAGGTCAACACGTCGACGGCACCGGCGCCACCTCTTTTCAGCGCCTTGGTTACCGCACGAACGGTAGCGCCCGTGGTGTAGACGTCGTCGATCAACAGCACCCTGCGGCCGGCAATCTCGATTTCCGCCTCGGCGGGCACCCGAAAGGCCGCCCGCACATTTTCCTCACGTTCCTGCCTCTCCAGCCCTACCTGCTGGCGGGTGAGTTTGACGCGCCGCACCGCCGAAGGCGCGAAGGGCAATTGGCTGAGCCCGGAGACCGCCCTTGCCAGTTCCGCCGACTGGTTGAAGCGCCGCCTGAAAAAGCGCCGCCAGTGCAGCGGCACCGGCACCACCACATCAACCTCGGCGATGAGATCGGCGCCGGCGCGCACCATCCAGCGCGCCATCCATGGCGCGAGATCCGTGCGATCCTGGTATTTCAGTCCTTGCACCATCTGGCGGGCGACGCCGGAATAGGCGACGGCGGCCCGCGCCCGCTCGAAGGGCGGCGGATCGGCGATCGCCTCGGCGGATAGAAAGCCCTCGCCCATATGGTGCGTGAACGGCGTGCCCATCACCGGGCACCATGGCCGTTCCAGGAGCCGCAACTTCGGCCAGCAGCCGCCACACAGGACGCCGGGTTGCGAGACATGCCGGCGGCAGCCGGCGCAGACCGGCGGAAACAGGATGCGCGCCGGCCAGCCGAGGGCCGATCGGGCCAGGCTCTTGATCTCGATGGGCTTGATCTTGGGCATCGGATCGGCCACGTGGTTGGTCCTGCGCGCCACTATATGAACAATCTCAGAGTGTGGACAAACAAGGATTTGCCCGTTGCAGCCGATAATGGATATTTCGCTTTGGCTGGCGCACAAGCGGCGCGCGCTCGCCCATCCCGTTGACGGTGCCGATTTCCTCATGCGCCGCACAGCCGAGGACCTTGCCGATCGACTGGCTGCCGTCGAGCGCCGGTTCGGCAATGCCGCGGTGCTGTTTTGCCAGACGGCGGCGGCAGCCGAAATGCTCGCCGAGAGCGGCAAGGTCGCCGACATTGTCCGCGTCGAGACGGACGCGGCTTTCCTGAATGGCGGCGCCGGCTTGATTGCACCACTCGAAACCGTGCCATTCGAACCGGAAAGCCTCGATCTGGCGGTCTCCCTTCTGTCGCTGCAGGCAATGAACGACATCCCGGGCATGCTGATCCAGATCCGCCGCGCGCTGCGGCCAGACGGGCTTTTCCTCGGCGCCTTTGCCGGCGCCGGCACGCTTTTCGAGCTGCGCGAAAGCCTGCTTGCGGCCGAGACCGAGCTCTATGGCGGCGCCAGCCCGCGTGTCATCCCGTTCACCGACGTGCGCGATGCCGGTGCGCTTCTGCAGCGCGCCGGTCTCGCCCTGCCGGTCGCCGATGTCGAGACGGTGACGGTGCGCTATGCCAGCCTGTTCGGCCTGATTGCGGATCTGCGGGCCATGGGCGAAACCAGTGCGCTCACCGAGCGCAGCCGGCGGCCGGGCTCGCGCAAGCTGTTTGCCCGCGCGGCGGAAATCTACGCCGAACGCTTTTCCGACGCCGATGGCCGCGTGAGGGCAAGTTTCTCGATCGTCTGGATGTCCGGCTGGGCGCCCGACGCATCGCAGCAAAAACCACTGAAGCCCGGGTCGGCCAAGGTCTCGCTGAAGACAATACTGGAGGCTCCCGACGGGCAGTGAACCGGCCCGCAGGCGCGGACGGCTACCTCAGGGCCCGAGGGCGTTGACAAGCCTGCTGGTATTGTCGCTGAACAGCCAGGTGATTGCGTTGAAAACCTGGCCGATGCCGCCAATGATGGTCAACGACAGCACACCGATGATCAGGGCATATTCGACAGCCGTTGCGCCGGTCTCGTCCTTCAGAAAACGAAGCAGCACTGCATTCATGACCTAAACCCCTCTGGCCAGAACCTTACCGCCGATCTGTTAAGAAAGGTTAACGGCAAAGGCTTAACAGGCGGTGAAACCGCCGCCCTTGTCGAATCTCTTAACCATGTCAGCAGTCGCCGCTGCTTCTGCCATTGGACCTGATGATGCAGACCGAACTGGGCTCCGGCTGCAGCACGCTGCGGCGCACCGTATAGGTTTCGCGATGGCTGACCGAGCCGGTGGCCGTCATGTCGAGCCCGCTGGCAAAATCGTCGCGGGCCGACAGCGAGCGTGTCTGGCTGTCGAGGAAAGGCGCGGCGATCAGCGCCAGCGCCACCGCGGCCGAACCGAACAGAAGCGTGATGCGCAAAATGCCCATGCCTGCGTCGGCGGCGCGAAAGGCGCGATCCGACCGGATCGAGTCCCAATCCCTGTCCAGGTTCATTCTATCGCTCCCCAGCGAATCGGCGGCACGGCCACGAAACGACCATGCTTCACTTTTTCACGGCGAGATAAATCTTCCATTAACGCTGACTGATACAGCGCTTCGACCCGGCAGGCGGAAGGCGTCCCTAGAGGAGATCGATGAGGAACGGGATCAGCGGCGCATCCGCCGGCGGCATGGGATAGTCGCGCATCTGCTTTGGCCGCACCCATTTCAGCGCCTGCCCCTCCCTGGGCTGGGCGATGCCGCGAAAGCGGCGGCAGATGAACAGCGGCATTAGCAGGTGGAAATCATCATAGGAATGACTGGCGAAGGTGAGCGGCGCCAGGCAGGGAATGTCGGTCTCGATGCCGATTTCCTCGTGCAGTTCGCGGATGATGCATTGTTCGGGCGTCTCGCCGGGCTCGACCTTGCCGCCGGGAAATTCCCACAGGCCGGCAAGTTGCTTGCCCTCGGGGCGCTGTGCCAGCAGCACCCGGCCATCGGCATCGACCAGTGCGCAGGCGGCGACCAGCAGCAGGCGCTTGCCGGCGATCGTCACATCACTCATGCCCAATTTCACTCCTGAACAGGCGGCCGGCGATAGTGGTAGCGATAGACCTCGTCGAAGCCGAGCGATCGATAGAGTGCCAGCGCGGGCACATTGCCGGCCTCGACCTGCAGCCAGGCTTCGCGAGCGCCACGCAGCCGCGCCCATTTCAGCGCCGACAGGATCAGGTTGCGGCCGTGGCCCTTGTTGCGCGCCGACTTGTCGGTGGCGATCTCGAACAGGCCGGCAAGATCGCCATCGTGCACGCAGATCAGCGTCGCCAGCGGCTCGGCTCCGTCTTCGAGCGCGAACAGCCCGGCCTCGGGCTGGATGGCGCCGATGATCTCCGATAGGCCGGGTCGCAGCGATACGTCCGAACCGCTGACCTTGAGCGACGCGCCGATGAAGCGGCTGATGTCCTTCAGCGGGATCTGGTCCATGGCGGCATCGAGTTGCGCGTCGGCCAGCGGCAGCCGCATCACCAGCGACTCGTCGAATCGGCTCCAGCCCTCGCGGTCGAGATGACTGGCGAGACTGGGACCCGACAGCGGCGACATGCGGAATGTCAGCGGCCTGCCATAGGCATCGAAACGGCGGCTGGCACGGCCGATGCGGTCAGCGATATGCTGGGTGTCGCCCGGATCGAGAGGATTGACCGAATTCAACCGCTTGGCCGGATGGCCGGCGGTCAGCCGCACCACCCAGGTGCCGTCATAGTGGACGGCCGCTGCTGGCCAGGCGCGAAAGCCGGCCGCCTCGTAGCGGCGGACGATCGCGAGCATGCTTGCCGGATGCCTGGAAGCCAAAGCCATCAGCTCCGATAGTCGCCATTGATGGCGACATATTCCTTGGTGAGATCGCAGGTCCACACCGTCGCCTTGCCGCGGCCGATGCCGATGTCGGCGCGGATGCGGATGTCGTCGCGCCTCATATAGGCCGACGTCGCTTCCTCCGAATAGCCGGGGTCGCGCTCGCCCTCATGCGCCAGCCGGTTGTCGCCGAACCAGATCGACAGCCGGTCGCGGTCGGCGGGCTCGCCGGCCTTGCCGACCGCCATGACGACACGGCCCCAATTGGCGTCCTCGCCGGCGACCGCCGTCTTGACCAGCGGCGAATTGGCGATCGACAGCGCGATGCGCTTGGCCGACCGTGCCGATTTTGCGCCGGTGACCGTGACTTCGACCTGCTTGCGGGCGCCCTCGCCGTCGCGCACGACTTGCAGCGCCAGCGATTTCAGCACCTTGCCGAGCGCCCGGCGGAACGCGCCGAGGCGCGCATCCTTGGCGTCGGTTATCTCTGGCGCACCGCGCTTTGCGGCCTTGCCGGTGGCGAAGATCAGCAGCGTGTCGCTGGTTGAGGTGTCGCTGTCGACGGTGACCGCGTTGAAGGTCTTGGCCGTGCCGCGCGACAGCAGGTCCTGCAGGACGGGGGCGGCGATCGGCGCGTCGGTGGCGATGAAGGACAGCATCGTCGCCATGTCGGGCGCGATCATGCCGGCGCCCTTCGAGATGCCGTTGATGGTGACGTCGGTGTCGCCGAGCTTGACGGTTGCGGTCGCGACTTTCGGATAGGTATCCGTGGTCATGATCGCCTTTGCCGCTTCGGTCCACAAATCAGGTTTGCCGTTGCTGACCAGCCCGGCCAGCAGATGGCTGAACTTGCCGGTGTCGAGCGGCTCGCCGATGACGCCGGTCGATGCCAGGAAAACCTCGCTGGGCCTGCAGCCGGCGGCCTTGGCCGCGGCTTCGCCCGTCAGCGCGGTGGACTCGCGACCCTTCTTGCCGGTGAAGGCGTTGGCGTTGCCGGAATTGACGACCAGCACCCGCGCTTTGCCGGCGCCGAGATTCTGCCGGCAGAAATCGACCGGCGCCGAGGGGCACTTCGATTTCGTGAACACGCCGGCGACCGCGGTGCCTTCATCGAACACCATGGTCAGCAGGTCGGTGCGGTTCTTGTATTTTATCCCGGCCTCGGCGGTGGCGATGCGCACCCCCTCGATGGCCGGCATCTTGGGGTATTTCTTCGGCGCAAGCGGCGAAATCGTCGTTGACATGGGGACCTCGGGCGGGAAAATCGCAAGGGAAGGCCGGTTTGCCCGATACGACGCGCGGGCGCAAGGGCGTTTTCGCTTGTCGCCAGGGGCGGAAACCCAATCGGAATTAAGCCTGCATTTCAAATCCGTTGGCATCGCGCGGGCCGATGACGTTATGATCTCCCCAATGGGCAGGCTTGCGATCCTCGCATGGGCGTTTCTGGGACTTTTGCTGCTGAGCGCCGATGCCCAGCCGCAGCGGCGCGTGGCGCTTGTCATCGGCAACGGCACCTATGCCGAAGCCGGTACGCTGGCCAATCCGGTCAACGACGCGCTCGACATCGCCGACAAGCTGCGCTCCATCGGCTTCGAGGTCATTGAAGGCAATGATCTCGGCAAGCGCGAGCTGGAACGCAGCATCGGCGCGTTCTCCGATGCGCTCGAAGGCGCCGGTGTCGGGCTTTTCTACTATGCCGGCCACGGCTTGCAGGTCGAGGGGCGCAATTACATCGTGCCGGTCGACGCCAGGCTCGACATGCCGGTCAAGCTGCAGCTCGAGGCCGTGCCGATCGACGAGGTCCTCGACATCATGGAACAGCAGACCAAGGTCAGCCTGGTGTTTCTCGATGCCTGCCGCAACAACCCGTTTGCCCGCAGCCTGAGCCGCACCGCCACCACCCGCTCGGCGACGGCGCTGGCCGGGCTGGCGCAGTTCGATTCGACGCGCGGCTCGTTCATTGCCTTCTCGACAGCACCTGGTGCGGTCGCCATGGACGGAAGCGGGCGCAACTCGCCGTTCGCCGAGGCCTTGCTGCGGCACATCGCCGAGCCCGGCCAGAGCATCAACGACATGATGATCGCGGTGCGCCGCGACGTGGTGTCGCAAACGCGCGAGGCGCAGCGCCCCTGGGAGCAGGGATCGCTGCTCGAGCGCTTCGAATTCGTCCCGGACGGACAGCCCGCCCAGCCGCAGAAACCGGCCGCGGCTCCGGCCCCCTCGACGGAAGTTGCAGCACTTGAACGATCCGTCGGTGACGAAAAGGGCTCGATCGAGAAATTCCTGCGCCGTGATTATCTGACGCCGGACACCAAGGCGATGAGCGAGACCGTCAAGCGGCTCTACGGCCCCTCCGCCACCATTTTCGGCACGCGCTACGACGCCGACGCCATCGCCAGGGTCAAGGCCGCCTGGTTCGCGCAATGGGCCTCCTGGTCGCTCGGCCTGGAGCCCGGCAGCCTGGAGGTCACCCCGCATGGCGAGGATCGCGCCGAGGCCGTCTTTGCGATGCGCTACGACTATCTGCCGAAGGACAAGTCGGCGGCGCGCCTGACCGGCAAGGCACGCGTCACGCTTGGCCTAGTCAAGGCAGACGGCGGCTGGCGCATCGAGTCCGAGACATCGCAAGCGATGCAGTAGAGATCGGCGCAAAGCATGGAGCAGTTGTGTGGCAATCCGTTGCCTTGTCAAAATTGAAAACGAAGCCTCGATGTGGACCTTCGCGTCAATGCCTGTGGTCGGCGACTGGGTGCACATGCCATCCGGCGAGAGTCTGGCCATCTACGCGGTAACCGAGATAACGCATGTACCGCAGCCAGCCACAGCAAGCGCCGAGGAAGTGCCGCTAGTGTTTATCACTTTGGAAGGCGCAGGGGAGTAACATGCAAACCGGACCTAAAGGCCAAGGCTAACGGATGTCGGCCAAATACCTCCGAGATCGCTACGAGGTTGAACCGCTGAGGCTAAGGCCCGAGGATTCCACTCGCGACTTAGCCTTGATCGAAGCCGTCTCCTCTCTGGGAGTGCAGGGCGCTGTTTTCCATCTGATCAAAGAAGTGCCGGACCAATTCGATGACGAATATGTCGTTCTTGTCGATGCAAAAATCGTGGTCCAGTTTGAAATGAATCGGGGGGCTAGAGCTTCTCCAGAGGGAGCAAAACTCTGGTTCCTAGCGGAATATCAACGCGAGATAGGACAGGGGCGAGCAAGAATCCTGCTGGACCGTGCCGCCGATGCCGCGCGTTCGATTATTTCAAATTGAGGCACAACCGCCGGTCGCGTTTCATGTCGATAGGAATTTTATCCTTGACCAGTGAGGGCAACTATGCTACGTATTTGTGGATGGTGCTGATTTGCGCCAGTGACCCGCCGCCCAGGCGGGCTTTTTGCTTTTTGATGCTCCGTCAACCAACACGCCGGCGAAGGTTTTTATGAAACCCGTTAACCCGGGATCGTTGCCCCTGCCGCCGCCACTGCCTCCAGTAGACTGAAAACGGGCCGTTTCGTTTGATCGCCGGGTCGCGTATATTGCCGGCGAAATTATTGCGAGGACGACAGAAATGGGCGTAGACGTCGATCCGGCGCGCAAATCGATCGGCGCGCGGCGCAACCCAGACAGCGCCGATGCCATTCTCGAAGCCGCCGAGGCCGTGCTGGTCGAGGCCGGTTATGCCGGTTTCTCGATCGAGGCGGTGGCGCGGCGGGCTCGCGCCGGCAAGCCCACCATCTACCGCTGGTGGCCGAGCAAGGCCGCATTGCTGCTCGAAGTCTACCAGCGCCAGAAACGCGTCGATGTTCCCGATACCGGGCTGCTGGAGGAGGATCTCGTCGGCTTCCTGAAAAACCTGTTCGCCCACTGGCGCGAGACATCGTCCGGCAGCGTGTTCCGGTCGCTGATCGCCGAGGCGCAGTCGGATGACGCGGCGTCCGCGGCACTTGCCGGCTACGCACTGGGCCGAACGTCCCATACCGGCCAGATAATCGAACGCGCCAAGGCAAGGGGCGAAATCGGCGTCGACATCGATTCGGCGCTGGTCGCCGACCTGATCGCCTCTTTCGCCTGGAAGCATCTGTTGACCAACCGGCTCGACGAGGACGAAGCCACGATCCGCAAGACGGTCAGCTACGTGATGCGAGGCATAGCAGCGCCTGGAAAGTGAAAAACGGCCGGCGCAGTCGACAAAAAGGGCCGCGGCAACCCTTGGCTGCCGCGGCCCTTTCAAAATTCAGGCTTACTTGGCGCTTTCCAGCGTATCGACCGCCTTCTTCAGCTTCTCGTCGGGGATCTCGACCTTGGCGCCGCCGCGCAGCGACTTGACCAGCGCAAAATACTTGTCGCGGATGACCGCCTGCCTGGCCTGGTCCTTGACGTCGTCGAATGCCGGCGGCTGCTTGGTGCGCTTGTCCTCGAGCTTGATGACATGCCAGCCGAACTGCGACTGCACCGGCTGCTCGGTGTATTTGCCGACCTGGAGCGCGAAAGCCGCCTTGTCGAACTCCGGCACCATCTGGCCAGGTCCGAACCAGCCAAGATCGCCACCGCTCGTCTTGCCCGACGGATCGCTGGTGTGCTCGTTGGCGAGCTTCTGGAAGTCGGCGCCGCCGTCGAGCTGCTTGATGATGGCCTCGGCCTCTTCCTTCGTCTTCACGAGGATATGACGGGCATGCACCTCGTTTGTGGGCGGTGTGTTGGCGATCTCCTGGTCGTAGCGGGCGCGAACCTCGGCGTCGGTGACCTTGTCGACGACGCCCTTCTCGACCATCTCGCCATGCAGCGCGCGCTGCTGCAGGAAGGCCATGCGGCGCTGGAAGTCGGGATCCTTGTCGAGGCCGGTGGTGACCGCCTGGGCGGCCATGACGCGGATTTCGATGGCCGCCGAAAGGGCCGCGGCGCGGCGCTGCTCGGGCGGCAGCTGGGCGAACTGCTGCGACAGCTCGCCTTCGGCAAGCACCAGGTCGGCTTCGGTCAAGGGCTGGCCGTTGATCGTGGCGATCACTGTGTTCGGATCGACCGGTGCCGCGGCAGGTGCTGCCGGGGCAGGTGCTGCTGCATCCGCCGGAGCGGGAGCGGTCTGCGCCATCAGCGGCGACAACGAAAGGGCCGACAAGCCGAAGGCCAGGCCAAGGCTGGCAAGCGACGCGCGGCGGAACAACAAGGACATAAGATGACTCCGGTAAGGGATTATGAGGGCGGAAGGTTTCCAGATCAGCCGGATTGTGGCGGAATTTGGCGCGACCGGCAGGGCCAGCGCGGCGTTGACATCAGTTGAGCCCCCTCTTATCTGTCCAACGACTTTGCGTCCAGAACCGTTTTCCGGGCGCTTTTTGTGTTTGCCCGTGTTCAAGCGGTGCGTTCACGTGGATTTGATGGGGCCAGCCGGCGTCCGTCTCAAGATTGAGAATTCTATCGAAAGGACCATTGGATGGTCAGTCTCGGCGGTCTCGCCCGTAAGGTTTTCGGTTCCTCCAACGACCGTCGGGTCAAATCGACCCGGCCCCGTGTCGAGGCGATCAACGCCATGGAAAACGAGATGCGGGCACTCTCCGACGAGGAGTTGGTTGGCCGCACCGCGAAATTCCGCCAGGACATCGCCAACGGCGCCACGCTCGATGACCTTTTGGTTCCCGCCTTTGCCACCGCCCGCGAGGCGGCGCGCCGCGTGCTCGGCATGCGCCCCTTCGACGTCCAGCTGATCGGCGGCATGGTGCTGCACAATGGCGGCATTGCCGAGATGCGCACCGGCGAGGGCAAGACCCTGGTCGCGACGCTGCCGGTCTACCTCAACGCGCTCGCCGGCAACGGCGTCCACGTCGTCACCGTCAACGACTATCTCGCCAGCCGCGACTCCGAATGGATGGGTCGCGTCTACAAGTTCCTCGGCCTCTCGGTCGGCGTCATCGTCCACGGCCTGTCCGACGAGGAGCGCCGCGTCGCCTATGCCGCCGACGTCACCTACGCCACCAACAACGAACTCGGCTTCGACTATCTGCGCGACAACATGAAATACGAGCGTGCCCAGATGGTGCAGCGCGGTCACAATTACGCGATCGTCGACGAGGTCGACTCGATCCTGGTCGACGAGGCGCGCACGCCGCTGATCATTTCCGGTCCGCTTGAGGACCGCTCGGAAATGTACAACACCATCGACACCTTCATCATCCAGCTGCAGCCGCAGGATTATGAGATCGACGAGAAGCAGAAGACCTCGATCTTCACCGAGGAAGGCACCGAGAAGCTGGAAAACCTGCTGCGCGATGCCGGCCTGCTCAAGGGCGAGTCGCTCTACGACGTCGAGAACGTCGCCATCGTCCACCATGTCAACAATGCGCTGAAGGCGCACCGGCTGTTCCAGAAGGACAAGGACTATATCGTCCGCAACGACGAGATCGTCATCATCGACGAGTTCACCGGCCGCATGATGCCGGGCCGCCGCTATTCGGAAGGGCTGCACCAGGCGCTCGAAGCCAAGGAGCATGTGACGATCCAGCCGGAGAACCAGACGCTGGCCTCCGTCACCTTCCAGAACTACTTCCGCCTCTACAAGAAGCTTTCCGGCATGACCGGTACGGCGCTGACCGAGGCCGAGGAGTTCGGCAACATCTACAATCTCGACGTCACCGAGATCCCGACCAACCTGCCGGTCGTCCGTAAGGACGAGGACGACGAGGTCTACCGGACGGTCGAAGAGAAGTACAAGGCGATCGTCAAGGAGATCCGCGAAGCCAGCGCCAAGGGCCAGCCGACGCTGGTCGGCACCACCTCCATTGAAAAATCCGAGCAGCTGGCCGAGCGCTTGCGCAAGGAGGGCTTCAAGGATTTCGAGGTGCTGAACGCCCGCCACCACGAGCGCGAGGCGGCGATCGTCGCCCAGGCCGGCAAGCCGGGCGCCATCACCATCGCCACCAACATGGCCGGCCGCGGCACCGACATCAAGCTCGGCGGCAATGCCGAGATGCGCATCGCCGATGAGCTGGGCGACATGCCGGCCGGACCCGAGCGCGAGGCGCGGGAAAAGGAAATCAATGACGACGTCGAGCGCCTGAAGGAAAAGGCGCTGGCCGCCGGCGGCCTCTACGTGCTGGCCACCGAACGCCACGAATCGCGCCGCATCGACAACCAGCTCAGAGGCCGCTCCGGCCGCCAGGGCGATCCCGGCCGCTCGAAATTCTTCCTGTCGCTGCAGGATGACCTGATGCGCATCTTCGGTTCCGAGCGAATGGACGGCATGCTGCAGAAGCTCGGCCTCAAGGAAGACGAGGCGATCATCCATCCGTGGATCAACAAGGCGCTGGAAAAGGCGCAGAAGAAGGTCGAGGCGCGCAACTTCGACATCCGCAAGAACCTGCTGAAATACGACGACGTCTCCAACGACCAGCGCAAGGTGGTGTTCGAGCAGCGCATCGAACTGATGGACGGCGAAGGCCTCTCGGAAACCATTGCCGAGATGCGCGAGGGCGTCATCGACGAGATCGTCGCCAAGGCCATTCCCGAAAACGCCTATGCCGAGCAGTGGGACGTTGCCGGGCTGAAGGCCGAGGTCGCCGAATTCCTCAATCTCGACCTGCCGGTCGAGGACTGGGCCAAGGAAGAGGGCATCGCCGAGGACGATATCCGCGAGCGCATCGCGCAGGCCGCTGACGCCGCCGCCAAGGAGCGCTCCGAGCGCTTCGGCCCCGAGGTGATGAACTATGTCGAGCGCTCGGTGGTGCTGCAGACGCTCGACCATCTGTGGCGCGAGCACATCGTCAATCTCGACCATCTGCGTTCGGTCGTCGGCTTCCGTGGCTACGCCCAGCGCGATCCGCTGCAGGAGTACAAGGGCGAGGCATTCGAGCTGTTCCAGGCGATGCTGGGCAATCTGCGCCAGGCCGTCACCGCGCAGCTGATGCGCGTCGAACTGGTGCGCCAGGCCGCCGAAGCACCGCCGCCCGAGGCGCCCGACATGTTCGGCATGCATATCGACGGCACCACCGGGGAGAATGATTTCGACGGCGGCGAGACCGCCCTCCTGGTCCGCCCGGAGACGACCGCGATTGTCGCCCCGGAAAACCGCGACCCGAACAACCAGGCGACCTGGGGCAAGGTCGGCCGCAACGAAGCCTGCCCCTGCGGCTCCGGCAAGAAGTACAAGCACTGCCACGGCGCATTCGCGTAAGGGAATGCTTCCTTCTCCCCGTCACTATACGGGGAGAAGGTGCCGGCAGGCGGATGAGGGGCGGCGCTGGTCCGTCGCGAATAGCCAATATCCCCACCTGAGAGAGGGATGGCCGGCAGGCCAACACATATACTCTTCGATCTTTCGCTGGCGACCCGCACTCGCCATGCCACCGGCGTGAAGAATGCGCGTGCTGCGCACCGCCTGCGCCTCCCGGCCCTTCGCTATGGCTTCGGGCGTTCGTCGCTCGAAAAGCCAAATCGTTGGCTTTTCGTCCGCTGCGCGGACCACTCCTCACCCAACCGTTTCTTAATGTGTCCTTGCTACACCACGGCCTGAAAAAGAGGCGGAAAACGGAGAGTAATCGGGGTGCGCTTTTCCGCGGCCACGACAGCCGGGCGGTTTTTGCCGCAGCGTTTGGCGCTGCGCATCGGGCCGTTGCTTGGCCGCATCGACGCCGTGCTGTTCACCGCCGACGAGCGCGGCGAGGCCGGCCGCATGTCGGTCATCGCTTTCTCCATCCGCATCATCAGCGCCGTCATCGCCTTTGTCAGCCAGGTGCTGATGGCGCGCTGGATGGGCTCGTTCGAATACGGCATCTTCGTCCTCGTCTGGGTGACGATGGTTATCGTCGGCAACCTCGCCTGCCTCGGCTTCCACACCTCGGTCATCCGCTTCATTCCCGAATACCGCGAGCGCGGCATGCTGGCCGAACTGCGCGGCATCGTGCTGGCCAGCCGGCTGTTCGTGCTGATCGCCTCCACGCTCATCGCCGGGCTCGGCGCGCTCGGCGTCTGGCTGGCCGCGCCATGGATCGAAAACTACTACGTGGTGCCGTTCATCCTCGGCGTCATCTGCCTGCCGATGATCGCCATGTCCGATTTGCTGCAAGGGCTGGCGCGCGCCAATTCATGGGCGCTGTTCGCGCTGTCGCCGACCTATCTGGTACGCCCGGTGCTGATCCTGCTGTTCATGGCGCTGATGCTGGCCGCCGGCTATGCGCCCGACGCCAGGACCGCCATCTTTGCTTCGATCGCCGCCACCTACGTCACCACGCTCGGTCAGCTCATCGGCGTTACCCAGCGCATGGAAAGGCGGATCCCGGCCGGGCCGATGAAGGTCCATTTCGCGCAATGGTTCCTCGTGTCGCTGCCGATCTTCCTGGTTGAAAGCTTCTTTTTCCTGCTCACCAACGCCGACGTGCTGATGGTCGGCGCCTATATGGATCCCAACGACGTCGCCGTCTATTTCGCCACCGTCAAGACGCTGGCGCTGGTGCATTTCGTCTATTTCGCCGTCAAGGCCGGCGTTGCCCAGCGCTACGCGCAATTCACCCATGGCGAGCCGCAAAAGCTCGCCGCCTTCGCCCGCGAGACCGTATCGTGGACGTTCTGGCCCTCGCTACTGATGGCGATGCTGGTGCTGGCGCTGGGTGAGCCGATGCTGGTGCTGTTCGGCCCTGAATTCAGCAGTGGCTATCCGCTGCTGTTCCTGCTCGTTTTCGGCGTCGTGGCGCGGGCCGCCGTCGGTCCCTGCGAAAGCCTGCTGACAATGAGCGGCAACCAGAACATCTGCGCCGCCGTCTATGCCATGACGCTGGCCTTCAACATCGGCCTCAACGTGATGCTGATCCCGCATTTCGGCCTGTGGGGCGCGGCGATGGCCACCGCCTTTGCCATGATCTTCGAAGCCTGCGCGCTGTCCTTCACCGTATGGCGCAAGCTCGGCATCGTCATGCTTATCTTCGTGCCTGCGAAAGGAGCCGCGTGATGGCCGCCATCCCGTTGCTTGAGGAAACCAGCGGCGGCACGGCCGGCGCCATGGTGTCCGGCCTCGCCGGGCTGACCCGCGATCCTGACCCCGCCCATATCGAGATCCTCGCCAACAACCGGCCGGAGCGCAAACTCGCCATCTACCCGGCATCGGCCGGCTTCGACCTGGTCGAGGAACTGGATTATCTCTGCACCCGCACGGTCGAGCCGAACGTCTTCTTCAACCCGCGCTTCCTGGCGCCGGCCATGCCCCGGCTGGAGGATCGCGAGGTGCGGCTGGCGGTGATCCGCGACGGCGACGAATACCGCAACCGGTTGCGCCTTCTGGTGCCGTTCTCGGTGGAGCGACCGGGGATGCCGCTCGGCGTTCCGGTCATGCGCACATGGTCGAGCCCGTTCGGTCCGCTCGGCACGCCGCTGGTCGACCGTGACGACCCGGTCGGCGTCGTCGAGGATTTTTTCTCGATGCTGTCGCGCCCGCACCTGAAGCTGCCTAAAGTCTTCGTCCTGCCCGATATCCGGCTCGACGGTCCGGTGGCGAGCCTGTTCGCGACCGTGGCCGAGACGCGCGGCCTGATGCTGGTCACCACCGGCCAGACCCAACGCCCCGCGCTGGAGAGCCAAGCCGACGGAGACGAGTATCTGAAGGCCTCGCTGCGCGCGCACCATTTTCGCGAGTTTCGCCGGCTGAAGCGGCGCCTCGGCGACCTCGGCAAACTGGAGCATGTCGTGGCGCGCGGCCCCGATGAGATCCGCCACGCCATCGAAAGCTTCCTGACGCTGGAAGCGGCCGGCTGGAAAGGCCGCGAACGCACCGCCATGGCGATCGACCGCTACCGCGCCGCCTTCGCCCGCGAAGCCGTGCACCGGCTGGCCGAACAGGACATGTGCCGCATCCATTCGCTGACGCTCGACGGCCGCACGATTGCTTGCCTGATCGTGTACGTCGAAGCCGGCGTCGCCTACACCTGGAAGACGGCTTATGACGAGACGCTGGCCGCCTATTCGCCCGGCACATTGCTGATGATCGAGGTGACCAGGCAGCATCTCGACGATCCCAACATCATGATGACCGACTCCTGCGCCATGCCCGACCATCCGGTGATGAGCCGGCTATGGACCGAGCGCAAGCCGATGGGAACGCTGGTGATCGGCCTGACGCCGGATGCCGATCGCCTCACCCGCCAGGCCGCCTCGCAACTGCATCTCTACCGCGAGACCCGCAACATGGCCCGCCTGCTGCGTATCCGCATGAAGAGCCTGCTGGGACGGCGGTAGACCAGAGCTTGGTGGTAACCGATGCCCAGGCTTCCCACGTGGCCAGGCGCCTGGAATAGGCCTGTTCGGCAACGGTCCCCCTGGGAACAGGCGCAGCGGCCGCTCCGGCTCATCCACGACCGCCGGGATCGCCCGTGCGGTCGCCGAGGGATCACCCGGTTTCTGGCCTTCATCGCGTCGCGCCGGGCATATTCGGGCATCGGCACGGCCGGGGTTGGCCGAAGAGCCACGCCAATCAAGGGCGTACCTTGCTTACGCCGCGAGATGTAACAGTAACGTACTTACCTTGCGTCATCGCCGGTCGCAGGGTGACATGATGTCGGGCCGCTAAAGACTGGCTTGGGTAGGCGTGCCCAAGGGAGCGAGCAATGGCCAAACAGCAGCAAGAACACGAAATCGATAGCAGTACCCTCAGCCGACGCAGCGTCCTGCTTGGAGGCACCGCGCTAGCGGCGGCAGCCGCCACCCTCACATCGCGGCCGTCGATCCAGCCCGCGCAGGCGGCGGGTGGCAAGCCGAACATCCTCGTCATCTTTGGCGACGATATCGGCTTTTGGAACATCAGCGCCTACAACAGAGGCATGATGGGCTACCGCACGCCCAACATCGACCGCATCGCCAATGAGGGCGCAATCTTTACCGACCTCTACGCCCAGCAGTCCTGCACCGCGGGACGCGCGGCGTTCATCACCGGGCAGAGTTGCTTTCGCACCGGCTTGCTCAAAGTCGGTCTGCCGGCCGCCCCTGAAGGACTGTCCGGGAAGGACCCGACGCTCGCCGAGTTGCTCAAGCCGCAAGGCTATGCCACCGGCCAGTTCGGCAAGAACCACGTCGGCGACCGCAACGAGTTCTTGCCCACCGTCCACGGCTTCGACGAGTTCTTCGGCAATCTCTACCACCTCAATGCAGAGGAAGAGCCGGAGAATGTGGACTATCCTAAATCGCCAGAGTTCCGCGCGAAATTCGGCCCGCGCGGCGTGCTCAAATGCACCGCCACCGACACGGATGATCCCACCGAAGATCCCCGCTTCGGCCGGGTCGGCAAGCAGAAAATCGAGGACACAGGCCCGCTCACCAAAAAGCGCATGGAAACGGTCGATGAGGAATTCCTGGGCGCGGCCAAGGACTTCATCGATCGGCAGCACAAGGCCGGTAAGCCATTCTTCTGCTGGTTCAACACGACCCGCATGCATATTAACACCCATCTCAAGCCCGACTCGGAAGGCAAGACCGGCTTGGGACTGGAGGCTGACGGCATGGTCGAACTCGACGGCTATATCGGCCAGATTCTCAAGCAGCTGGACGATCTAGGTATTGCCGACAACACCATCGTGCTGTGGACCACCGACAACGGCGCCGAAGTTTTTTCATGGCCCGATGGCGGCACGACGCCGTTCCATGGCGAGAAAAACACCAGTTGGGAGGGCGGCTACCGCGTTCCCGGCATGATCCGCTGGCCGGGAGTCGTCAAGCCTGGCACAGAGATCAACGACATCGTCTCGCACGAGGATTGGGTTCCGACGCTGGTGGCGGCAGCCGGCGAGCCGGACGTCAAGGAGAAGCTCCTGACCGGTTACGAGGCTGCGGGCAAGACCTTCAAGGTCCACCTCGACGGTTACGACCAGCACGATCTGCTGGCCGGTACCGGCCCCGACCCTCGCAAGGAGTTCTTCTACTGGACCGACGACGGAAACCTCGCCGCCTTGCGCTATGACCGTTGGAAGATCCTTTTCCTGGAGCAGCGGGCGGAGGGCTTCGACGTGTGGCAGGAACCGTTCGTAGCCTTGCGGGTGCCCAAGATCTTCGACCTGCGAGCCGATCCGTTTGAACGCGCCCAGCATGAAGGGGCCGAATATATCAGGTGGCGCTTCGATCGGACGTATCTGCTCATGCCGGCGCAGGCCTTCGTAGGCCAGTACATTCAAAGCTTTGTCGCGTTCCCGCCGCGGCAGAAGCCGGGCAGCTTCTCGCTCGACCAGGTGCTGGCAAAACTCCAGGAAGCCGGCGGCGCTGGCAAGAACTGAAGCCAGCTGACGAAACCTTTCAGCGGGGCCGCGCCGGTTCAACCGGCGTAGGCTCCGTTCGCGACTTGACGCATCATTTTTGACTCCTCTCCCTGCCGTCGCATATTCCGCGCCACGTCCCGCTTCGGAGGTAAGGCAACGTGTGGTCGCCAATGGCTTTCTACCGCCAATAGGCGTAATTGCGCAGTTGCTAATATACCCATAAATTAGTCTGTGCGGCAGTAACAAACCCACCGGAGTGGCCGGTACGCTGCATGACTTTGGCAATTGGCATTGGAGATCTGGTGGGGGTCACGGCCACTGTGCGCAGGCGGATTGACGATGAGCGCGTCAGCGTGTCGGTCCCGAACTATGATTGCCCGCAATCGATCCGAAGCTATGATTTTGCGCATTCGATCCGCACCGAGGTGCAGCGGGGGGATCAGATCGAGCTTGTTGGCGAGGTCACCCGGATCGATGGCGAGACGGTGACAATCGACCTGGGGCCGCTGGTGACGGTCGAAATCGATATGGTCAGGCTGATCGAGAGATACCGGCCAAAGCAGCGCAGGACGCCACTCTGAGGCCCTTTCTTTCTAAGAATTCCTCAATCGATCCGCAACGCCAGCATCGTGATGTACGACGGACCCGATTCTGCTTCGACCTCGCACGGTTATGGGTTTGAGCTATCCTTCGCCAAAGCGTTGAAAAGCAACGTGCACGCCACCAGCGATACGAGCCCGCCTAACAGGTCGTCCCCTGTCAGGCCGAAAAGATAGACCGTCTCAAACGCCAACGCTGCCACTGCTGTTCACCCAGGTGCGAACTGATCAGCCTTCCTGTCCATAACCAGGGCTACACCGCGAGCCGCAGCTATCTTTGCGACAAGAGCCTCTAGATCGGCATCCGATCGCATCGATCCGGTTTTCTGTCGGAGTCGGGAAACCGCCAGTGTGACAGAAAGGGGAGGCTTCCCCTTCGCCTCGCTCACAATTTCGTCGGCCGCCGCCGCAACGTTACAGAGCTCTGGTGCAACTTTGATCCTCATGGCTAGCCACCTCCATGCAAAGGTCGCGCGCCATAAACTCTCGAACCCAATCCAAGTTCCAACCAAACCGAGCTGGCTGGTGTCGTGCTCGGAGCGGCAGCGGGCCAGTCATGGATGCTGGGGATCAAAACCAGCATTGGGTCAACGAGCGGCTGCGCGGTTGGTTGCGGACCGATCATTTTGGTAGTGGGTCAGTTTGAAATTTGACCGGATGCAACATGCATTCAAGCATGTCATTCGCGGAACGTCAGAACCTGACAATGCGGATGCACATGCGCCGCTTCACGCGTCTAACAAACGGCTTTTCCAAGAAGGTTGAAGCTGATGCAAACGCGGTGGTTTGCACTTTTGTTGCGCTGGTGGAAGCGGAACAGGCGAATATTGACCGCAAGCGTGTTACAACAAGCACGTTGTCGCCTAAACATTCGGGGGAAGCCAATGCAAATCACGGAAATATATGCTGACGAAGTTAGCGAGACGCACTTGCGCAATGTTGCGGTGAATCTTGCGGCACGCGACTTTGCCCCTCCATCTGCCCCCATTGGCGCGTCTCCCGAAACGCCGATGACGACCGGTGTATTTCTTGAATTGCCGCCCGGATGGGACCCGCAATACCATGCGACGCCGCGCAGGCAATTGGTGGTGTTGCTCCAAGGTCACCTCAAAATCACGACCACCGACGGAACTTCAGCCGACTTCCGGCGGGGCGATGTTCTCTTGCTCAATGACAAAGACAGCAAGGGCCACCGGTCGCTAGTCCAAGGTCAAGAGGCGGTTGGCCTGCTTCTGGTTGGCATCGCAGATTGATTCACATCAACAAATTTCGGACTGACCCACTACCGTCATTTTAGAGAAATTGAATATTCGAATAAACGGCCTATAATTTGCCAGCCGGCAAACCCACCCCTCTTTGCCGGTAAGGCCCGGCGGTCAAACCCCGAGCCACCGCTATGGCCGCCGGACCGCTGAAGACGGTCGGCAACGCTACGACGTTGTGCCGGGGTGAGGCAGGCACGAATCGATGGCGGCGCCCAGCCAAGGGAGGTCATTCGCATGCACACGGCAGCACTGCAGCTTCGATCGCTCCGAGAAGCTTTATTGCCAATGATGGGGTTTACCGCCTGGCACGAAAGCGTCAGCGAAGAAGGCACGCCCATTTGGACACGTTACATCGCGAAAACGGACTCATGGGAGGTCCGTCCGATGACGCCTGAAGAGGAAGCCAAGGCTTTCTGGTGGTATTGTCCACCATTTATTTGAACCCCGTCCGAGGCGCCGCAGCCACTGTCTGGCCTCAAAGCCCGCGCCACGGAGGGACCGCTGGCGCGGGCCGGCCGATGTGCCCACCAGCCTGCGACGGAGCCAAGCAGCGGCGTCCGAAGCATGAACTCAACAATTAAAGCCCGCTAATGTTCCAGCCTCTTTTGTCGGCGCGCATACCGGCCCGGTATTCCCTCACAGTCGCGGCGCTGGTCTCGTGCCTGATCTGTGTCGCAGGGTCCAGAACCAAGCCGTCGAGGAGGATGGTCACGCGGTCGTCAATCTGTACGCGCTCCCGTGGCGCGCGTAGTGATCCGCGTGGGACCGACAGAACCGAGTGTCCAGCCCGTCCTCCGTGCCCGCTCTGGCCGGCTTGCTGCATCCAACCACGCGACTGCGGCTAAACATGCTGCGCGGCTCCTAAGCCCGCCTCTTCACCTCAGTCTTGCGTTCGCGCCTCGCCGCCCAATACGTCAATCCGGTATCCCTCAAGATGGCCACCCCGTATCATCGGGCAGGCAAGCGTCTAACAGCAGGGAGAGCGAACGACACCGGCAAAAGGCCGCGCCATGGTTACGCGGCGTTACCGTTACGTACTTGTGTGTGACGCTGCTGATGCGTCTCTATTCGCCGAAGAGTGAAGTCCTCGACGGTAGTTGGACGCCGCCCTTAGTGAGGAGATTGATGTGAGTTCTGGCCAATGGGGACTTCGGGTAACGGTCAACTTGCGATCTGACTGAGGTAAACCAGCGCCCCGGTTCGGCCTGACGCGAACGTGGAAAGAGTGTCGGAAAAGCTGGAACCGGCGATTGACAGCGTGGAGCGGCGACATGACCTTCATCGACATCTTCGCCTGGATCGTCCTCCTCGTCGTCATAGCGACACTTGTTGCGGTCGTCGTAGCGCTGGGAGCAATGCCGGGCCGTATTGCACGCAAGCGGGGCCATCCCTGGGCGCAAGCGGTGGCAGTTGGTAGCTGGGCAACCTTGATCTTCGGCTTCGTTTTCTGGCCGCTGGTGCTGATCTGGGCCTATGTCGACTTCCCGGAAAAGAGGGACGCGACCAAATGATCGTCGTCCTTCTCAATGGTTACATCGCGCTTCTCGCCCTCTTCGTCTGGCTGAGGTTTATCCCATTCAACCTGTTTTGGAAGCTGTCCCCGGTCATCGTGCTGCTGGCTCTTCTCATCGGCCTATTCATCCCGATGGGGTGGGGAGCGCCGTCCGGGCCAGCCGCAGTGCAGCGCAACTCGGTACAGATCGTTCCGTCCGTGGCGGGCGAAGTCATTGACGTCCCTGTGCTTGCTAACACGCCGCTCAAGGCAGGCGATGTTCTTTTCCGCATCGACCCGACGATCTACGAGGCACAGGTTCGCGGCATCGAGGCGCAGCTCAAGCTGGCGGAGCTGCGGCTTGGTCAGTTCTCACAACTTCAGAAGAACGATGTCGGACGCGCCTTCGATGTCGAGCAGCGCCAGGCCGAGCGTGACCAGCTTCAGGCGGAACTCGACGGGGCGAAATGGAACCTCGACAAGACGACTGTTCGTGCGCCAACCGACGGCTATGTGACGAACCTCGCCCTTCGCAAGGGAGCGCGTGTCAACGGCCAATCACCCGTCATGGCCTTCATCGACACATCCGACACCATCTTTGGCGCCGAGATAGCGCAGAACAATGCGCGCTACATCAAGGCTGGTCAGCCGGTCGAGGTCACGTTCAAGACGCTTCCCGGCGAGGTCTTTGAAGGCAAGGTTGAGACGGTAATTCAGGCGATTGCCACCGGGCAGTCGCAGCCCGGAGGCCTCGCCGTGGCGCCGTCGGAAGTGCAGGCGTCTCCCTTTGTAGTGCGCTTCAAACTCGACGATCAGACGGTCGGGCAACGGCTCCCAGCGGGAAGCACTGGCGTTGCCGCCATTTACACCGATCATGTCAAGGCAGCGCATGTGATACGGCAAGTTGTGCTTAGACAAAGTGCCATCCTGAACTACGTCAACCCGTTCTGAACCGGCCGCGCCAGCCAGAGGCGGCGGCAAGAACAGGTCAAGGCACTTGCCTACCTGCCCCCGATTGGTTCGAGGCGCTTCGCCAGCTTCGCGAGCGTCGACCGTGAGTAGTTGGTGGCCTTCACGATGGTGTTCCAGCTCTGCCCCTTGCGCAGCATGGCCATGATCGCCTCGTTGCGCTCGGCGTCCGGAACCGCATGAAGGTCCTTGGCAACAATCGCACAACGGCAGAAACTCCATTTGGCAGGGGGCGCGAGCTTGGAGGAGAGCGCGCTATGCTCAATGAACGAAAGCGAGATCAGTCCGCAGCGCCGCCGACCATGTCTGTCAGCCGACGCAGCATCCTGCTTGGCGGCAGCGCACTTGCGGCTGCCTCAACTCTCATGGGTGAGACACGGGTTGCCCAGGCCCAGGACCAACCCACGGCGGCGGCCGACGGCAAGCCGAACATCCTGGTCATCTTCGGCGACGACATCGGGCAATCAAACATAAGCGCCTATACATTCGGCGTGATGGGCTATCGCACGCCGAACATCGACCGCCTCGCCCGCGAAGGCATGATGTTCACCGACTACTATGCCGAGCAGAGCTGCACGGCAGGGCGTTCGACATTCATCACCGGGCAGGCGACGCCCAGAACCGGCCTGTCCAAGGTCGGCCTTCCGGGGTCAACGCTCGGCCTGCAGCCGCAGGACATCACAATCGCCGAGGCGCTGAAGCCGCTCGGCTACGCCACCGGCCAGTTTGGCAAGAACCATCTCGGCGACCGCAACGAGTTCCTGCCGACGGTGCATGGCTTCGATGAGTTCTTCGGCAACCTCTATCATCTCAATGCCGAGGAGGAGCCGGAGAACCCCGACTACCCGAAGGACCCGGCCTTTAGAGCAAAGTTCGGACCGCGCGGCGTTCTGAAGTGTAAGGCCTCGGACACTGACGATCCGACCGAGGACCCACGCTTCGGGAAGATCGGCAAGCAGACTATCGAGGACACCGGACCGCTGACCAAGAAGCGCATGGAGACGATCGACGACGAAACAAGCGCGGCGGCAATCGACTTCATCCAGCGTCAGAAGCAAGCGGGTAAGCCGTTCTTCTGCTGGTTCAACTCAACCCGCATGCATTTCATCACTCACGTGCGGGCGTCAATGCGAGGCCAGAGCGGCATGCCGGACAATGAATATGCCGACGGCATGATCGAGCATGATGGCGACGTTGGCAAGCTGCTCAAGGCGCTCGACGATCTCGGTATCGCGAACGACACCATCCTAATCTACACCACTGATAATGGTCCGCATTTGAACGGATGGCCGGACGCGGGCATGACACCGTTCCGCAACGAGAAGGCCTCGAACTGGGAGGGCGCCTACCGCGTGCCCGCCTTTGTACGCTGGCCAGGTCACATCCAGGCCGGAAGCGTGTCGACCGACATCATATCGGGGCTGGACTGGTTCCCGACGCTACTCGCAGCGGTCGGCGATACCGACGTGAGGGATAGGCTGCTCAACGGCTGGGACATCGGCGGGAAGACCTACAAGGTGCATCTCGACGGCTACAACCAGCTTGCATATCTCACCGGGCAACAGGAGAAGTCGGCGCGAAAGGAGTTCTTCTACTTCAACGACGACGGCCAGTTGGTGGCGGTCCGCGTGGAGAGCTGGAAGATGCAGTTCTGCGAGCAGCGCGCCGAGGGGGGCTGGCCGTCTGGCGCGAACCGTTTGTCTGCATGAGGGGACCGACGATGTACAACCTGCGTATGGACCCGTACGAGCGGGCGAGTATCACATCGAACACCTGGAACGACTGGATGCTGAAGCGCGCCTTCCTTGTTGTGCCGACACAGGTCGCGGTCGCGCAATTCATCGGGACGTTCAAAGCGTTTCCGCCACGCCAGCGGCCTGCGAGCTTCAGCGTCGACCAGATCATGGAGCAGTTGCAGGCGCCGCAAGGAGGCTGACACAATGAGACCGTAGCGTGGTGCCGACCACGTCACGCTCGCTGTACACGAGGTACCTGGAGCCGCTTCGCCAACCTCGACAGGGTCGAGCGAGAGGCTCCTGTCGCCTTCACGATGGTGTTCCAGCTCTGCCCCTTCCGCAGCATGTCCATGATCGCCTCGTTACGGCCGGCTTCCTCTGGGCGACCCTTCATGCGCCCTTCAGCCTTTGCCTTGGCGATCCCCTGAGCCTGCCTGCGGCGTCGGTCGTCATAGTCCTTGCGGGCGATGGCGGCGAGCATGTCGAGCAGCATCCCGTTGAGCGCATCGAACATCCGCCCGGTGAAGGCGTCCTCGGTCTTCAGCATCATGTGCGAAGTCGGCAAGTCCAGCGCCACGACCTTGACCTCTCGGTCCTTGATCTGACGGGTTGTCAGTGGTGCCCCTAGCCGGGATCGAACCAGCACTCCTTGCGGAACTCGATTTTGAGTCGAGCGCGTCTACCAATTCCGCCATAGGGGCTCAGGCCGGGCGGCCTGGATGGGCGCGGACTATACGGTTGGAGGCCTGTTCGTCAACTGGCCAATTGTCGATGGCCCGGATGCGACCAAACTTCACCTTTCGATTTCGTGGCGGCGCTGCCATTGTGCAGCGCGGAAAATCTTTCTAGACAGGCGGCGCATCAAAGTGCGGCGCGTCTGACAGGACAGATGGCGCGTGCTTTGGGTCTTTGTTTTGTGCATGCCCGTTGGTTGTGCATGCCGATGTCCCGAAACCGCTGCGCATTTTTGGGCGACACGCATTAGGAGTGCCGATGCTTCGCGGACTTTACGACTGGACCTTGTCGCTGGCGGCAAGGAAATCCGCGGAATGGTGGCTTGCCATCATCGCCTTCATTGAGAGCTCGTTCTTCTTCGTACCGGCCGATGTGCTCTATCTGCCGATGGCGTTGGCACGCCCCGACCGCGCCTACCGCTATGCGCTGACCGCCACGGCCGCCTCGGTGCTGGGCGGCATCGCCGGCTGGATGATCGGCTATTTCGCCTTCGACGCCATCGCGCGTCCGATCCTGGAGCATTTCGGCGGCCTGTCGACCTTCGAGCGCTGGCAGAATTCTGGCACCGGCCTGATGCTGGTGCTTCTCGTTACGTCCGGTCTCGCGCACCTGCCGCCTATCAAGGTCGTCACCATCCTTGCCGGCGCCCTGCACGTCAATTTGCTGATCTTCATCATCTCGGCCATCGTCGCACGCGGCGCCCGCTTCCTGCTGCTGGCCTGGCTGCTGCGCCGCTATGGCGAGCCGATCCGCGAATTCATTGAAAAGCGTCTCGGACTGATCGCCGGCGCCGGCGCGGCTGCCCTGATTTTGCTCTATATCCTCGTCAAATACGCGTTCTAGTCCTGTCGCCCAAAAGTGCCCGGCGCAGTCGGACAAGGACAGGGACAAAGAGCGCGGCGAACTCAACGGACGAAGAACACGATGACAGCGACCATGAATGCCGACACCTTACGCCAGCGGACGCGCACCGCCTTGTTTCTCGCCGTCGCCATGGCCGCTACCGTGGGCTCGGCGCTGGGCTTCCAGTATCTCGGCGGCTACATCCCCTGCCACCTCTGCCTTGAACAGCGCACGCCCTACTACGTCGGCGCGCCGCTGATGCTGCTGGCGATGCTTGCATCCATGCTGCACGCGCCGGCATGGCTGACGCGCGGCCTGCTGGCCATAGGCGGCCTGCTCATGCTCTACGGCCTCTATCTCGGTGTCTATCACTCCGGCGTCGAATGGCAGTGGTGGGCCGGCCCGACCGATTGCACCGCCGGCGCCGGGCCGGTCGACACCGGCGGCAAGGGCGTGCTCGACGCACTCGACAAATTCGTGCCGCCCTCCTGCGACAAGGCGGCGCTGCGCATCCTCGGCCTGTCGCTGGCCGGCTGGAACGCCATCGCCAGCCTCGTCCTGGCCGCCGTCGCCTTCCGCGGCGCCCTCACCCGCGATTGAGCAAATTCGTTTGGCCGGCGCGACGCAGAGTTCGCGCAAAAATTCGGGAGGCTGAGTCGGATGGCACGGCTTTCGAGAACCGGGGCGGAGCGTACTCAGGTACGTGAGAACCGGAAGCGCAGAAAGCCGCGTCAGGCGGCCAGCATGGCGGATTTGTGCCGAACTCTACGGTTCGAGTTCGACATCCCAGTACAGATAATCCATCCAGCTTTCATGCAGATGGTTGGGCGGGAACAGGCGGCCGTTGTTGTGCAAATCATGCACCGTCGGCTGGAAGGGTTTCTGCAGCGGCCACATCTTGGCATGCGCCGGCATCATGCCGCCCTTCCTGAGATTGCAGGGCGAACAGGCGGCAACGACATTCTCCCACGTCGTGGCGCCACCGCGGTGGCGGGGGATGACGTGATCGAAGGTCAGGTCCTCCGGCGTGCCGCAATACTGGCACTGGAAGCGGTCGCGCAGGAAGACGTTGAAGCGGGTGAAGGCCGGGTGCCTGGACGGCTTCACATAGGCCTTCAGGCTGACGACGCTCGGCAGCTTCATCGAGAAGGTCGGCGAGGAGACGGCGTGCTCGTATTCGGCGACGATGTTCACCCGGTCGAGGAACACCGCCTTGATGGCATCCTGCCAGGACCAGAGCGACAGAGGGTAATAGCTGAGCGGACGGTAATCCGCATTCAGCACCAGTGCTGGAAGCCCATCCGGAGATACGGCGACCGTCACGTGTTTACCTCCTTGGTTCTAGACCCGAACGGCGCGGATACTGTAAGCCTGACATGACAGGGATGTGAAGCGGATTGTCGCGTCGCTGAAGTGCCAAAAATGCGTGATTTTCATGCCTTTTTGCGGATTAGGCCGGCGGCGCGGCGTCCCGCCCTCTGGTTTCGCGATAATAGGACCAGAAAAGCCGCGATGCGACACCTCGCCACGGGCTCCATGATTCGGCCAGTGCGATCAGTGTTTTCTCCGGCGGACGCGGCTCGATGCCGAGCGCGTGACCGACCGCGCTCTGCAAGGCGACGTCGCGCGCCGGAAAAATATCAGGGTGGCCGGCCGCAAACAAAAGATACACTTCCGCCGTCCACGGGCCGATCCCGGACACCGCCGTCATCGTCGTGATCGCCTCCTGGGCGTCGAGCGAACAGAGGTGATGGAGGTCGAGCCCATCGGCCACCGCCTGGGCAATGGCGATCAGCCCGCGCTGCTTCGGCCGCGACAGGCCCGCCTCGCGAAACATGTCTTCGCCGGCGGCAAGTATCGCCTGCGGCGTCAGCGGATCGACGAGTTTGGTCAGCCGGCCGAAGATCGCATCGGCGCTGGCGCGGGACACTTGCTGCGAGACGATGATCGAGGCCAGGCTTCGGAACCCGGGCTCGGAAAGCCGCAGCGGCACCTCGCCGGCCATGCCGCGCACCTTTTCCAGGCGCGGGTCGATCAGGCAAAGCGCATCGAGCCCCCGGGCAATGTCGTCTGATGTGGCAATGCGCTGCATGTTTCTTGTTCCTTGACCCTCGACAGGGTAGCAATTGGCGAAGCGCCGCAAAACCTGATTGCCGCCGGACAAATGACACTCCTGACATTCCGCTTCGCCCCCAGCCCCAACGGCGACTTGCATCTCGGCCACGCCTATTCGGCGCTGCTCAATCAGAAATTGGCTGACGCCGCAGGCGGCCGCCTGCTGCTGCGCATCGAGGATATCGACACGACACGCTGCACGCCGCAATTCGAGGCCGGCGTGCTTGCCGATCTGAAGTGGCTGGGGCTTGGCTGGGAACAGCCGGTGCGCCGCCAGTCCGAGCACTTCGCGGAATACGAGACGACGCTTGACCGGCTGATTCGGGACGAACTCGTCTATCCCGCCTTCATGAGCCGTGGCGAGATCCGGGCATTCATCACCGACAGCGAACAGCGCGGACGCGACTGGCCTCGCGATCCAGATGGCGTGCCGCTGTACCCCGCCGCCGACAAGGCGCTGCCGGTGAAGGAGCGCAAGCGACGGATCGCCGAGAACGCGCCCTTCGCCTGGCGGCTGGATATCGATGCCGCCGTGGCGCGTGTCGGCAAGGACCTCGCATGGGCCGAATTCAGCGATGAGGCGCTCGTCGCGACACGCGCGATCAATGCCCGGCCGCAGGACTGGGGCGACGTAATCGTGGCGCGCCGCGACATCCCGACCAGCTATCACCTCGCCGTCGTCATGGACGATGCCCTGCAAGGCGTCAGCCATGTCGTGCGCGGACAGGACCTGTTTTCCGCCACCGGCGTGCAGCGCCTGCTGCAGGAACTCCTCGGACTGCCGCAGCCGGCCTATTTCCATCATCGCCTCATCCTCGGGCCGGATGGACGAAAGCTGTCCAAGAGCTTCGGCGACACCGGCCTTGCCGCCTTGCGCCATGCCGGCGCATCGCCGGACGACATCAGGCGGATGGTCGGCCTTTGAGCCTGGCGGGCCAGAGAAACCGCGTGGCGAATTCGGGTCATGTCGGTTTGAACTTTGCCCCGTCGTCAATTGCCATCAACCGCCCGTCGCGTGCCGGTCAAAACTTCTGTATGCTTGGCGCCAAGCGGTGGAGGCTTCCATGAAGCGACATCTGACTGACGAAGAAAAGGCGCGCGTTTGCGACAGGCTGACGGCAATCGAGGGCGCCAAGTACCCAGACCATATCGTTTCGGTCATGGTGGGCAACGAGACCGACGACAACGGCGATCCGGTATGGTCGGTGGTCAAGTCGTTTGACGACAGGGAAGCTGTCTATGGGCACAGCCCGCTTATCAAGTGGCCGGGGTGCAGCTGGTAACAAGAAATCGGTCGCCGAAATCTCAAACCGAGCCGAATTCGCCGTCGGTTGAATTCCAATGATGTATGGATCAATCGTTTCGTTTTGCGCGCCGGCTTGAACCGCATTAGAGCAGCGCCACGATCAACTCTCCCAGTGCGGCGGTCTCCCGAACATGCACAGCATCAAGCGGTTCATCCCCGCCACCTTCGTTGTCCTGTGGGCGACCGGCTTCATCGGCGCGCGCTACGCCATGCCGTGGGCCGAGCCGTTCACCTTTCTTGCCGGGCGTTTCGTGCTGGCTGCGATCCTGCTCGCCGTCCTGATGGTCGTGCTGGGTTCGAAGAGAGCCACCCGCACTGAAGCGCTGCACGCCACCGGCGCTGGCATCCTGATGCATGGCGTCTATCTCGGCGCCGTCTTCTGGGCCATCCACCGGGGCATGCCGGCCGGATTTTCGGCCCTCATCGTCGGCCTGCAGCCGCTGATCACGGCCGTGCTTGCCGGCAGGTTTCTCGGCGAGGCGATCCTGCCGCGTCATTGGGCCGGCCTTGGCATCGGCCTCATCGGCATCGTCATCGTGCTGTGGCCGAAGCTCGGCGCGCTCGGCGGCGGCGTGACGGCGGCGACGCTGACCGCCTCGCTGGTCTCGGTGCTCGGCATGAGTGCAGGTACGATCTGGCAGAAGCGTTTTGCCTCCGGCGGCGACCTCGTCGCGGCGACCATGTGGCAATATGTCGGCGGCGCCTCTTTGATGATCCTGGGTTCGCTCGCCTTCGAGACACGCACCGTCGTCATCAACGGCGAATTGATTTTCGCCATGGCCTGGCTGGTGCTGGTGCTGTCGCTCGGCGCCATCTTCCTGTTGATGGTGATGATCCGCGACGGCGAGATGTCGAAAGTGGCCTCGCTGTTCTACCTGGTGCCGGCGGTGACGGCCATCATCGCCTGGGCCCTGTTCGACGAGCAGCTCAACGCGCTGCAGATTGTCGGCATGGCGATCACGACATTTGGCGTCGGCCTGGCAACGGCTCGACAGGCCAAGCCTCAGCCTTTCAATCAACCGACTCGGGCGCGCGCCTCCAGATAGCGGCTGATCGCGGCATTGAGTTCGCCGCCGAGGATGAAGATTGCCGAGAGCATATAGAGGAAGACCACCGCGATCATGATCGAGGCGAGGCCGGCATAGGTCGTCACATAAGACGAGAAGTGATCGAGATAGGTGGCGAAGACGGTCGAACCGACGAGCCATGCCGCCAGCGTGAAGATGATGCCGGGTACGATCGAGATCAAGCGGCGCCTGCCCGCCGGCAGCCAGAAATGCACGGCAAACAATCCGCCGACAATGACCGCCGAGGCGATGACATACCGCCACAGCGTGATCGTGCCCATATAGGGCTTGATCCCTTCGATATGGGCTTCGGCGAGCCGTGCCAGCAGTGGCGCGAACACCAGGAGCACGCTGATCGCCAGGAAACCGGCCGTCGCGATCAGAACGAAGATGATGCTCTGCACCCGGCGGTAGATGATGCCGCGCGTTTCCGAGACGCGATAGGCGCGGTTGAGCGACGTGCGTAACGCCTCGATGCCGTTCGAGGCAAAGTAGGCGGCAAGCAGCACGCCGTAGGTCAACAGGTCGGTGCGTCTGACGGTCAGCACATTGAGCACCTCGCGCGCGATCGGCTTGGCGATCTGCTCGGGCCAGGTGTCGAAGACCAGATGCACGGCCGTGTCCGAGAACGCCTGCGCGCCGAGGAAGCTTGCCAGAGTCGTGGCGAAAATCAGGAACGGAAACAGCGCCATCAGCGAGGTGATGGCCAGATGGCTGGCCATTGCCCAGCCGTCATCGGTGTTGAAATGGCCGAGCGCGTCGTAGAGCACGCGGCGCAGGGCGACAATATTCCGCAGCAAGAACCCGCGCTCCCTTCGATTGTCTCGACGCCGCGAATATGGGAAGGGATTGCGGCAAATGGCAACCCTTGGCGAAACCACGAACAGTCAGGCGCAAGCGTTGCGCTCGATCATCGTTACCGGCGCCTCTTCGGGAATAGGCGCCTACTGCGCCCGCGCATTGAAGGCGGAAGGCTGGCGGGTGTTCGCGACGGCACGCAAGCCGCACGACATCGCCGCACTCGAAGCGGACGGCATCGAGGCCTTCTATCTCGACTACACTGAAGCCGCATCCATTGAAGCGCTGGTCGCATCGGTTCTGGATCGCACAGGCGGCCGGCTCGACGCCTTGTTCAACAACGGCGCCTACGCGCAAGCCGGCGCTGTCGAGGATCTGCCGGTGGCGGCGCTCAAGCAGCAATTCGAGGCGAATTTCTTCGGCTGGCACGACCTGACCCGGCGGCTGGTGCCGGTGATGCGACGCCAGGGCCATGGCCGCATCGTCCACTGCTCGTCGATCCTGGGCCTCGCGCCGGTGCGCTTTCGCGGCGCCTATTCGGCTTCGAAGCACGCGCTGGAGGGTCTGATGCTGTGCCTGCATCAGGAACTTAGGGGCAGCGGCATCCATGTCTCGCTGATCGAACCCGGGCCGGTAACGTCGAAAATCGCCAGCAATGCACTGCCATGGTTCCTGCAGAACATCGATCACGAGAATTCGGTCCACCGCCTCGACTATGAGGCGCAACTGGCAAGGTTGCGGGCCGGCGGCAGCCAATCGGCATTGAAGCCGGGGCCGGAAGTGGTACATGCGGCGCTGCGCCATGCGCTTCTGTCGCGGCGCCCGCGCCCGCACTATGTGGTAACTGTGTCGGCTAAGATCGGTGCGGCGCTCAAACGCATCCTGCCCGCATCGATACTCTACCGCTTCCTTGCCAAACGCGCCTGAACCAACCGAACTGGGAACACACCATGGCAACCGTCTTCAACATCCTCGCCATTCTGGTCATGGTCGCCGTGGTGATCGTGCTCGTTCGCGGTCTCATCAACATGATGCGTGGCGGGTCCGGCGTCACCTCGAACAAGCTGATGCAGGCGCGTGTTCTGCTGCAGGCCGTGGCGCTGGCGCTGATCCTGCTGGCGGTGTATTTCACCCGCAAGTGAGGCCGTTCGGGAGGTGATGTGGTCAAGCTAAACAAGATCTACACCCGCACCGGCGATGATGGCACCACCGGCCTCGGCACCGGCGAACGGCGGCTGAAATCGGACCTGCGGGTGGACGCCTACGGCACGGTCGACGAAGCCAATGCCTGCATCGGCATCGCCCGGGTCCACACGGCAGTCACCCACCCGGTGATCGACGCCATGCTTTCCCGCATCCAGAACGATCTCTTCGACCTCGGCGCCGATCTCGCCGTGCCCGATGACGGCAAGCCGCTCGGCTATGAGCCGCTGCGCATCATTGCCACGCAGACCGACCGGGTCGAAAAGGATATCGACCTGCTCAACAAGCATCTTCAGCCGCTCAGATCCTTCGTGCTGAACGGCGGCACGCCGGCCGCCGCCGCCCTGCATCTCGCCCGCACCGTGGCGCGGCGGGCCGAACGGCTGATGGTGGCCCTGGCCCAGGACCCCCGCGAGCACGTCAACCCCGACGGGCTGAAATACATCAACCGCGTCTCGGATTTCCTGTTTGTCGCCGCCCGGGCGGTCAATGACAATGGAAATGCCGACGTGCTATGGGTTCCCGGCAAGAACCGCTGAACTGTCCGAAAGCGCGAGGGGGCCAGGGGACCGATGTTCATCCCGCTTTACGACACCAACAGGCTGCGGCACATCCGCCTGCAATATGTGACGATCGGGTTGATCGTGGTCAACGCCCTGGTCTACTTCGCCACCGCGCTCGGCGGCGAGAATTTCTCCAATGCCGCCGTGCTCGGCCTCGGCTTCATCCCGGCCGTCGTCCATGACACCGCTGAGCTCGATCCTCGCTTTGTCGTCGTCCCCGAAAGCCTGAGCTACCTCACCTATTCCTTCCTGCATGCCGACATCTTCCACCTCGGTGGCAACATGTTGTTCCTGTGGGTGTTCGGCGACAATGTCGAGGACGCCCTCGGCCACGTCCGCTACCTCATCTTCTATCTGTTGTGCGCGATCGCCGGAGCCGCCTTCCAGGGCCTCATCGCCTGGGATTCGCAGGTGCCGCTGATCGGTGCGTCCGGCGCCATCGCCGGCGTGGTTGTCGCCTATCTGATCCTTTATCCGCGCGTGAAGGTGTGGGTGCTGGCCTTTGCCCGCATCCCGCTGCGCATTCCGGCCTTCATCCCGCTGGTCCTGTGGGTGGCGTTCCAGGTGGTGATGTTTGCCGCAGGCGGCGAGGACCGGATTTCATGGGCCTGCCACATCGGCGGCATCATCGCCGGCGCCATTCTGGTGCTTGTCTTGCGCAGCCGCGGCGTGCCGCTGTTTGCCGGCCCCGACGAGGATGTCCCTGTCGCTCCCGCCGACCAGCCTGCCGTCGCCGCCGAACCGGTGACCCCCGACCCGCCTGCCGCGACGCCGCGCTGGGGGCGAGGAAACGCTTCCGGCTCGGATTGAACCGATTTGAGCGCCTTGCGGCGTATTGACGTGCAGGGTTACCGCAACTACGGAAACGTCTCCGTCGCAGCCTAAGGCGGTCAAAGACCAGAATTTCCATCCGGAATGTCGGCTTTCGACAACTCAGAAAGGGCGCAGGCTGTTATAGCGCGCCTAATTATCTTGAAGAGGTGACAGGCAATGAAGATCCTTGTGCCCGTAAAGCGGGTTGTGGATGCGAACGTCAAGGTTCGCGTGAAGGCTGATGGTTCAGCGGTGGAACTCGCCAACGTCAAGATGGCGATGAACCCGTTCGACGAGATCGCGGTTGAAGAGGCGATCCGGCTGAAGGAGGCCGGCAAGGCCGAAGAGATCATCGTTGTTTCGATCGGTCCGCAGCAGGCGCAGGAAACCTTGCGCACCGCGCTTGCCATGGGTGCCGACCGCGCCATCCTGGTCAAGACCGACGAACAGACCGAGCCGCTCGGCGTCGCCAAGGTGCTGAAGGGCGTCGTCGACGCCGAGCAGCCCGGCCTCGTCATCCTCGGCAAGCAGGCGATCGACGACGATTCCAACCAGACCGGCCAGATGCTGGCGGCCCTGCTTGGCTGGGCGCAGGGCACCTTCGCCTCCAAGGTGGTGATCGACGGCGACAAGGCCAAGGTGACGCGCGAGGTCGATGGCGGCCTGCAGACGGTGGAGCTGAAGATGCCGGCGATCGTGACCGCCGACCTTCGCCTCAACCAGCCGCGCTATGCCTCGCTGCCCAACATCATGAAGGCCAAGAAGAAGCAGCTCGACGAGAAGAGCCCGGCCGACTACGGCGCCGACGTCAAGCCACGGCTGAAGGTCATCAAGACCGAGGAGCCGAGCGGCCGCAAGGCAGGCGTCAAGGTCAAGAGCGTCGCCGAACTGGTCGACAAGCTCAAGAACGAAGCCGGCGTTTTGTAAGCGATCGGGAAAGGAACACGAAAATGGCTATTCTTCTGATTGCTGAACACGACAACGCCACCCTTTCCGACCAGACCGCCAAGGCGCTCTCCGCAGCCCTGCAGATCGGTTCGGACGTGCATGTGCTGGTTGCCGGCAAGGGCGCCAAGGGTGCAGCCGACGCCGCAGCTAGGCTGAAGGGCGTGAGCAAGGTGCTGCTGGCCGAGGCCGAAGAGCTTGCCGAGCGCCTCGCCGAACCGACCGCAGCACTCGTTGTGTCGCTCGCGGGCGGTTACGACACCATCATCGCGCCGGCGACCTCGTCGGGCAAGAATGTCGCGCCGCGCGTGGCGGCCCTGCTCGATGTCGCGCAGGTTTCCGAGATCATCGAAGTCGTCTCGCCCGATACGTTCAAGCGGCCGATCTACGCCGGCAACGCCATCCAGACGGTGCAGTCGACCGACGCCAAGAAGGTTATCACTGTCCGCACCGCCTCCTTCCAGGCAGCCCCCGAGGGCGGATCGGCCGCGGTCGAGACCGTCAAGGCGGCAGCCAATCCCGGCCTCTCCACCTTCGTCGAGAACAAGCTCTCGGAGACCGACCGCCCGGAACTGACTTCGGCCAAGATCATCATCTCGGGTGGTCGCGCGCTGGGCTCCTCGGAGAAGTTCCAGGAAGTCATCCTGCCGGTCGCCGACAAGCTTGGTGCCGCCGTCGGCGCTTCGCGCGCCGCGGTGGATGCCGGCTATGCGCCGAACGACTGGCAGGTCGGCCAGACCGGCAAGGTCGTCGCCCCCGATCTCTACATCGCGGTGGGCATTTCCGGCGCCATCCAGCACCTCGCCGGCATGAAGGATTCGAAGGTCATCGTCGCCATCAACAAGGACGAGGAGGCGCCGATTTTCCAGGTCGCCGACTACGGCCTCGTCGGCGACCTCTTCGTCATCCTGCCGGAACTGCAAAAGGCGCTTTGACGCTCTCTGCCAAAGCGTATTAAATAGTGAAGGGTGGGGTAGACGAAGTCGCCCCGCCCTTTTAGTTTGCACCGCACAAAAAGCAGGCCGCAAAGGCCTTTTGACGGGATCGGTGTAATGAGCAAGATCGAGACGATCGGCATCATCGGCGCGGGCCAGATGGGCGGCGGCATCGCCCATGTCTCCGCGCTTTCGGGCTACAAGGTGCTGATCTACGACATATCGCCCGACCGTATCGAGAAGGGCATCGCCACCATCAGCGGCAACATGGCCCGCCAGGTAGGGTCAGGCAAGCTCGACGAGAAGGTGCGCAACGAGGCGATGGCGCGTATAGCCTCCGCCCCGGCGATGGCCGATCTTGCCGGCGCCGATCTGGTGATCGAGGCAGCGACCGAGGACGAGACGGTCAAGCGCAAGATCTATGCGCAGCTCTGTCCGCAGCTCAATCCCGAAGCCATCCTGGCGACCAACACCTCGTCGATCTCGATCACGCGGCTTGCCGCGCAGACCGACCGGCCGGAGCGATTCATCGGCATCCATTTCATGAACCCGGTGCCGCTGATGAAGCTGGTCGAACTGGTGCGCGGCATCGCCACCGAGGACCAGACCTTCGAGGCGGCGAAGACCTATGTGAAGCAGCTCGACAAGACGATCACGGTCTCGGAGGATTTCCCGGCCTTTATCGTCAACCGCATCCTGCTGCCGATGATCAACGAGGCGATCTACACGCTCTATGAGGGTGTCGGCTCGGTCGACGCCATCGACACCGCCATGCGGCTCGGCGCCAACCACCCAATGGGCCCGCTGCAGCTGGCCGATTTCATCGGGCTGGATACCTGCCTGTCGATCATGCAGGTGCTGCACGACGGCCTGTCGGATTCGAAATACCGCCCCTGCCCGCTGCTGGTCAAATACGTCGAGGCCGGCTGGCTCGGCCGCAAGACCGGACGCGGTTTCTACGACTATCGCGGCGAGCATCCCGTTCCGACGCGCTAATCAGGTCTGGGGGCTGATAGGCCGAGATCAGGAGGCCGCGGCAAGCGGCTCGGGCGGTTCCATCCTGTCGTCCATGACCTCGCCGTCCGGCGCCACGCAAACGCAGCCGCGGCCGGCCGCCTTGGCCGCATAGCAAGCGGCGTCGGCCCTGGCGATGATCTCGTCGACTTCGCCGCAACTGGCGCCGATCGCAGCCAGGCCGATGCTGGCGCCGATCACGTGAGGACGGCCATCCCAGGCGAAGTCCAGGCCGCGTATCGCATCGATGATAGATCGCGCCGCGATCTTGGCGCCGGCAGCCGAACCCGATTTCAGGACGACCGCGAATTCGTCGCCGCCCAGGCGCGCGACCATGTCTTCGGGACCAAGCACACCGCGAACCGCCTCGGCAACCCGCTTGAGCAAGGCATCGCCGGCTGCATGGCCGCCCGTGTCGTTGACCAGTTTGAAGTGGTCGAGGTCAATGAACATGAACTGATATCCGCTGCCTGTGCCCGAGATGCCGCCCTTGCGCGCCTGATCGACCAGGTCCTCCATGGCGCGGATGAAGCTCGAGCGATTGGCAAGGCCGGTCAGGGCATCATGCGCGGCCGCGTGGGCGAGCTGGCGCTGCAGCGCGCGCGCGTCGGTGAAGTCCTGGAAGACGATGACCAGTCCGCAGAATTCGTTTCGCTCGTTGATGATCGGCGACACCACCTGGCGGATGCTGCAGCGCGTATCGTCGCGCCGGATCAGGACGGCGCGGCTGTTCTGGTCGGCGGGCGCCTGGCCGCCGATGGTCGGCCGGGTGACGCCGATCCGGTGCCCCGTCTCCTCATCGACCGCCCAGTAGACATGGCCAAGCATCTTGCCGAGGGCCTCGCCACCGGCAACCCCGGTCAGCTTTTCGGCGACCGGGTTCATGAAGGTGACGCGGTTTGCGGCATCGGTGCAGATGACGGCATCGCCGATCGACTGCAGCGTCACCCTCAGCCGCTCCTTCTCATCGGCCAGCATCGCCGCCGATACGGTGAGGCGTGCTTCCGCCTCCTTGCGCTGGGTAATGTCGGTCAGGCTGCCGATGGCCCTGACCAGCCGCCCCTCCTCGTCACGCTCGATGGCCTTGCCGCGGTCGAGTATCCATATCCAGTGGCCATCCCTGTGGCGCATCCTGAATTCGGCTTCGAAGTAGGGTGTCTTGCCGTCGAGATGGGCGCGATCCGCCTCGGCGACGGTCTCGCGATCGTCGGGATGGATCATCGTCAGCCAGCAGTTGGGATCACCGTCGAGCTCGCCTTCGTCAAAGCCCAGCATCTTGCCCCAGGTCTCGGAGTACGTCGTCCCGCCCTTGCGCATGTCGAGATCCCAGACGCCTTGGCCGGCACCGGCAAGCGCGAAATTCCAGCGCGTTTCGGCTTCGGCAATGCGCGCCTCGGCCTGCTTGCGGGCGTCGATGTCCTCGATCTGCGAGACGAGATAGAGCGGACGGCCGCTCCTTTCGTCACGGATGACGGAGCCGGCAAGATGCGCCCAGACAGGTTTGCCATCCTTCCTGAGATAGCGTTTCTCGAAGTGGAAGGAATTGACCGTGCCCGCTTTCAGACCGGCCATCGTGTCCCGGCCGATCTGGATATCGTCGGGATGCGTGATCTGGAAGAAGGTCAGCGCCTCGATCTCCGCGCGGCTGTAGCCAAGCATGGCGGCGAAGGCCGGATTGGTCTGGAGAATGCGCCCGTCGAGGCCGACAACGGCGATACCGATCGCCGAATCCTCCATGGCGCGGCGGAAGCGCTGCTCGCTCTCCGCTATCTGCCCGCGATCCTCGCTGATCCGGCGGATGCACAGGGCGGCAAGGAAAAGCGCACCCGCCGCCACCGCCACCGAAACCTGCATGCAGAGCTTCAGCGCCTCGGTGCCGGGATCCAGTCGCGACAGCAGGATCGAGGCCGCCACGACGCAGAGGCCGGCCACGAGCACCGCCAACCCTGCGTGCCCAAAAGGTCTTCGGCCAGTCAATCCTCGCCCCATCACGATACGTGCCACCCCCGTGCGCAAACGCATGTTGTTGCGCCGACCTTGGCGGATCGATTTTAAGGAATGGTTGCGCCCGGCATGCCGGCGCGTTCGGTACGCGACAAACAATTGCCGGCATGATTAAGGATCGGTGTGCATGGGGCGCGACTGAGCAATTCCAGGAAAAGTGTGAGACGCTTTTCCGTCCGGAATTGCGTCAAACAAAAAGAGGGAGCGGTTCGGCGTTTCCGTGAACTGCTCCGGCGCCGCACTACCAGCGCACGAAAAAACGCCCGCCGAGCGCGCCAAGCAGCGCGAGGAACGCAATCGCTATCGTGTACCAGGTGGCGACGAAAAGCGGCGAATCGTCGAAGCAGTGAGCGGCGTAGAAGGTTGCCGCCAGCCCGCCCGCAAGCAGGCCCGCGACTGCACCGGCAAGCACCGGCCGTGTCGGCGCGCCGTAGCGCAGCATCCACAGGAAGATGGCAAGCGGGCCAATGCCGATCAGCGGAATGAAGCCCATGCAGATCATCATGTTGGAGCCGACCATCCTTGTGCCCCAGTCGGCCTCGGGCACGGCAAGCAGCTCAAGAACCACGGCCAAGGCTACCAACAGCGGCGCGGCGATCATCCCGGCCATTGCCCTGCTGGTCGGCGCACCGGGTGTCGACAAGGCGCGGATCAGGGCAAAGGCGCTGACGGCAAGCACGATTGTAAAGACGAATTTGGAGAGAAAGCGCATGGTGTGCGCGGCGGCCATGAAGTCGGGGCGCGGGCCGATCGTCAGGAGGAAAACGATAGCCGCGATGACTGCTGCCGCACCGGCGGCCATCCACCAGGCCGATTGCAGCGGCATCGCCTTGCTGCGGGCATCGGCGTCCAGCGCTTTGATGAGATCGTCCGTCCTCATGTCATTCCCGCCCGAATCGCCCCTGCCCGAATCGCTTGGCTATCGCGGCAAGTCCCCGATGCAGCGACACGCGTACCGCCGTCTCGCTGATGCCGAACTTGGCCGCCGTCTCGCCGATTGACCGCCCCTCCACCGACACCGCCGAAACCACGGAGCGCTGTGCCGGCGACAGGCCGTCCAATGCCCGGTTGATATCGCGTTCGCTGACGCTCTCCTGTTCCGGTTCGGCGAAGGTCTCGGCGATATCGTCGACATCGATCTCGATGCGTCGTCCGCGCCGCCGGAACGCGTCGATCAGCTTGAAGCGGGCGATCGCATAGACCCACGGCAACACCGGCGCATCCTGGCGCCAGGTATGTCGTTTCACATGAATGGCCAGCAAGGTTTCCTGCACGACATCCTCGGGATCGACCCCGCCCTGCACGATCTTGCGCCTGACAAAACCGCGAACCAGCGCGGCAGTCCGGCGCAGAAAGTCGGCGTAGGCCTTTTCATCTCCCGCGATCGCGGCCCGCATCAGCCGGGAAAGCTCGGCCTCATCCTTGCCGGTCACAAGAGTTACTCCCCGATTTTCGCGTCTCGGCGGTGATTTGTTACGTGGCCGGCGAAATAATGTCCAAGCCAAATTACCGGCAAATCACGAAAGTTTGCGCCTCGGCGTTCGATCAAAATCGGCAAGTCAATGTTGACTATCCCTGTCAGGTATTTATAGGTGCAGCCGTCACAGACGCAAGACTCCGAAATCCGAGGACAATGCCATGAAGTATGCTCTTTCCACCCTCGTCGGCGCCGCCGCGCTGGCAATCAACCTGATCGCCGGACCAGCGATGGCGGAAGATGATGGCATCATTGTCTACAACGCCCAGCACGAGAACCTGACCAAGGCGTGGGCCGAAGGCTTCACAAAGGAAACCGGCATCAAGGTCACAGTCCGCAATGGCGGCGACAGCGACTTCTCCAACCAGATCGTCGCCGAAGGCACGGCCTCGCCGGCCGACGTGTTCCTGACCGAAAACTCGCCGGCCATGGCGCTGGTCGAAAGTGCCGGCCTGTTCGCGCCGGTCGACGCCGACACGCTGGCCCAGGTTCCCAACGACTATCAGGCGGCCAGCGGCAAATGGGTCGGCGTCGCGGCACGCAGCACCGTCTTTGCCTACAACAAGACCAAGCTGACGGCCGACCAGCTGCCCAAGTCGATGCTTGATCTCGCCGATCCGAGCTGGAAGGGCCGCTGGGCCGCCTCGCCGTCGGGCGCCGATTTCCAGGCCATCGTCAGTGCGCTGCTGCAGCTCAAGGGCGAAGCCGCCACGGCGGACTGGCTGAAGGCGATGAAGACGAATTTCACCGCCTACAAGGGCAACAGCACGGTGATGAAGGCGGTCAATGCCGGTGAGATCGAAGGCGGCGTGATCTACCACTATTACTATTTCGGCGATCAGGCCAAGACCGGCGAAAACAGCAAGAATGTCGAACTCCATTATTTCAAGAACCAGGATCCGGGCGCTTTCGTTTCGATCTCCGGCGGCGGCGTGCTGGCCTCGAGCAAGCATCCGAAGGACGCCCAGGCGTTCCTGAAGTGGGTGACAGGCAAGGGCGGCCAGGAGATCCTGAAGACTGGTGATTCCTTCGAATACGCTGTCGGCAAGGGTGCAGAGTCCAACCCGAAGCTGGTGCCGCTGGCCGATCTGCAGGCACCCAAGGTCGATGCCACGACGCTGAACTCCAAGAAGGTCACCGACCTGATGACGGCAGCCGGCTTGCTTTAGTTGCCATTCCTCCTAAAAGGACACCGACCACGCTCCCGCGGGAATTCACTTTCCGCGGGAGTGATTTTGTTTTTCGAGATGGCATTCGTCGATGACGACACGCTGTGTTCCCGACCGCAATTGCGGTCCTTCAACTGCTGCCGCTGGACGGCACCGGCACGGCGTCTGACCTGATGCAGTCTGCGGTCGATCTCGCGCGCTCGGGCCTGCCTGCGGGCACAGGCCGTAGGGCTCGGCGACGCGCGGCACCCTGGCTGGTCATCGCCGCCCTCTTCGTTTCGCTGCTGGCGCTGCTGCCGCTGGCCTTCATCATCTGGATCGCGGTGCAGACCGGCTGGGAAACCGTCTCGGCGCTGGTCTTCCGGCCGCGTGTCGGCGAACTTCTGGTCAACACGGTCCTGCTGGTCTTGCTGGCCGTGCCGATCGCTGTCGTGTTGTCGGTGGCGCTGGCCTGGCTGACCGAGCGCAGCGACCTGCCTGGCGCCCGGCTCTGGGCCTGGCTGTGCGTGGCGCCGCTCGCCATTCCGGCTTTTGTGCACAGCTACGCCTGGATCACCATGGTGCCCAGGCTGCACGGCCTGGGAGCCGGCGTGCTGGTTTCCGTCATCGCCTATTTCCCGTTCCTCTATCTGCCGGTGTCGGCGGCATTGCGCCGTCTCGATCCCGCCCTCGAGGACGCCGCGGCAGCGCTCGGCCTTGGGCCATGGCGCGTATTCTGGCGCGTCGTGCTGCCGCAACTCAGGCTTGCCATCTGCGGCGGCTCGCTGCTGGTCGGGTTGCATCTGCTGGCCGAGTACGGGCTCTATGTCTTCATCCGCTTCGACACCTTCACCACGGCGATCGTCGACCAGTTCCAGTCGACCTTCAACGGACCGGCGGCCAACATGCTGGCCGGCGTGCTGGTGAGCTGCTGTTTCGTGCTTCTGGGCCTCGAAGTGCTGGTGCGCGGCGAAGAGCGCTATGCGCGTGTTGGCGCCGGCGCCGCACGACACCAGCAGCGCGCGCCTCTCGGCCGCGCCACCATCCCGTGCCTGGCCTTGCTTGTCGCCACCACGCTGCTGGCGCTTGGCGTGCCTTTCGTCACCATCGGCGGCTGGCTTGCCGCCGGCGGCACCGCTGTATGGCGCTTCGACGAGATCGGGCTGGCGCTCGGCCAGACGCTGTTCCTGGCGCTCGCCGGCGCTTTGCTCGCCACTGTCGCCGCCATGCCGATGGCCTGGATCTCGATCCGCGCGCCCGGGCCATTGCAGCGCCTGCTGGAGGGCTGCAACTACATCGTCGGCTCGTTGCCCGGGGTCGTCATCGCGCTGGCGCTGGTCACCATAACGGTGCGCATCGCCATGCCCCTCTACCAGACACTGTTCACCATCCTGGTGGCCTACGCGCTGATGTTCCTGCCGCGCGCGCTGGTCAGCCTGCGCGCGTCGATCGCGCAGGCGCCGGTCGAACTCGAGCGCGCCGCTTCCAGTCTCGGCCGACCGCCGCTGCAGGCGCTGTGGTCGACGACGATCCGCCTGTCGGCGCCAGGTGCCGCGGCCGGCATGGCGCTGGTGGCGCTGGGCATCATGAACGAACTGACCGCCACCCAGATGCTGGCGCCGAACGGCACCCGCACGCTGGCGATGGCGTTCTGGTCCTACAGCGGCGAGATTGATTATGCCTCGGCCGCCCCTTACGCCTTCATCATGGTGGCGATGTCGCTCCCCTTGACCTGGCTGCTCTATGTCCAGTCGAAACGGATGGCCGGACGATGAGCTTTCTCGAAATCAGCGGCCTGCACAAGCATTACGGCCCGGTGGCGGCACTTGCCGGCGTCGACCTGAGCGTCGTCAGCGGCAGCCGCACGGCGATCGTCGGCCCATCCGGTTGCGGCAAGACGACCTTGCTGCGGCTGATCGCCGGCTTCGAGGCGCCGGACCAGGGTCGCATCACGCTCGATGGCGAGGTGCTGGCCAAGGACGGCAGCGCGGTGCCGGCGCATCGTCGAGGCATCGGCGTGGTGGCGCAGGACGGCGCGCTGTTCCCCCACCTGACCATTGGCGACAATATTGGTTTCGGCATGGGTCGCGGCGAGGACAAGCGCGCCGAGCGCATCGCCGAACTCGCCTACATTGTCGGCCTCGACAAGGCGATCCTCAAACGCCGCCCCCATCAACTCTCCGGCGGCCAACAGCAGCGCGTGGCGCTGGCCCGCGCCATGGCGATGAAGCCACGGCTGATGCTTCTCGACGAGCCGTTCTCGGCCCTGGATACCGGCCTGCGCGCCTCCATGCGCAAGGCCGTCGCCGAACTCCTGGAGGCAGCCGGCATCACCACCATCCTGGTGACGCACGACCAGGCCGAGGCGCTGTCCTTCGCCAGCCAGGTGGCGGTGATGCGCGACGGCAAGTTCTCGCAGGTCGGTACGCCGCGCGAGCTCTACCTCAAGCCGAAGGACAGGATGATCGCCGAGTTCCTCGGCGACGCCATCATCCTGCCGGCCAAGATATCGGGCGGCTTCGCCAATTCTCCGCTCGGGCGCATCGCCGTCGATACGTCGGACAGCCGCGATGTTGTCCGCATCATGCTGCGGCCGGAGCAGATTGCCTTGAAGCGCACATCGCGCGAGGGCATGTCGGGCACCCCTGACATGCTGTTCGGCGAAGTGACGGAATCCGAATTCGCCGGCTCGATGTGCACGGTCGCGGTACGGCTTCTGAACAGCGCCGATCCGCCCGACGCCGCCGCGATCGGCAACACGCCGCTGATCCTGCGCAAATCGGGCATGGACGCGCCGGCGGTCGGCGAGATCGTCCGGCTGACCGTATCGGGAACGGCGCACGTGTTCGCCTGAACGGTCGAAGGCTGGCGACGTAGTGCCTCAACGCGGCGAGCAGGCTCACGCCATGATGCGTTCGCCGGTTTCGCCGGAATAGATCGGCCATTGTTCGAGAAAATCGCAACCATGCACGACCACGCGCCCGTTGGCGCTGTCGACGAGGATGACCGCGTAGGAGGGTGGCGCCTGCTCGACGATCTCGCTCGATCTGTCGAGGGCGAGCGCGAACCTTGCATGCAGGCCGCGCTGCGCCGAGAACGGAATGCCGGCGACCGTGCCGGCGATGTCGCGATGGACGTGACCGAAGAAGATGTGGCGGACATTGCCGTGGCGCCGCAGTAGGCCGAGGAATCGTTCGGGCTGCTCGAGCGCCAGCGGATCGAGCTGCGGCAGGCCGAGCGCGACCGGCGGATGGTGCATGAAGACATAGGCGGGCCTGCCGGCTGTCTCCTCGAGCCGGGCGTCGAGCCAGGCAAGCCGCCTTTCGCACAATTCGCCTTCGATGCGTCCTTCCGCCAGGCAGTCGAGGAACAGCAGCACCTCGTCAGCCATTTGATGAGCCGACTGCACGAAGCCGTTCTCATCGACCGGAACTTCAGGAAACGCCGCGGCAAGATTGGCTCGCCGGTCGTGATTCCCCGGCAGCAATCGCCAGGGCACCGACAGCGCATTCAGGGCTGTCCTGAGATCGGCATAGCTCTGGGGCGCTCCGGTCTCGGTCAGGTCGCCAGTGAAGACGCAAAGCGCCGCGTCGGCGTGATGCGCATTGATGTGCGCGATGCATGAAGCCAATCGCTGATGCAGGTCCACGCCATAGCGGCGCTCGCCCTGCCGGCCAAGATGGACATCGGTGACCTGGATTATTTTCATCGCACGACCGTTTTGCCAGCACCGCCTGCCCCGTCATCGGCGACAGTGACTGCCTTCAAAAATCAGAGTGCTGGCTCCGGCACCGAGGCCTTGAAGACCTCGAGACGGGTTCCCGTGTCCGACGAGAAGAAATGCAAGTCATCCGGCGAAAACCGCAGACCGACAGTGCTGCCCGGCTCGGGGTGGACGGCCTCCGATGTCATGACGGAGAACGACGCGCCATCGAGATCGACATAGATGACCCGTCCAGCGCCCAGTTCCTCGACGAGGTCGACCGTCGCGTCGAGCGCGCCTGCCGTGCCGGGCGCCGCCAGACGGACGGCTTCCGGCCGGATGCCGACGGCCACCTGCGTGCCGACAGCCAGACCGGCGCGTTGAACGGCAAGGCGCCGGCTGCCGCCCAGCAGCGAAAGCCCGTCGAGCTCGACCGTGCCTTCGAGCATGTTCATCGCCGGCGCACCAACGAAGGTGGCGACGAAACGGCTGGCCGGACGGCTGTAGACCTCACCGGGCGTGCCGACCTGTTCGACACGTCCGCCATTCATCACCACCAACCGGTCGGCCAGTGTCATCGCCTCGACCTGGTCATGCGTGACGAACACGGAGGTGGCGTTCAAGCGGCGATGCAATTTGCGGATCTCCGAGCGCATCTGGACGCGCAGTTTGGCGTCGAGGTTGGACAGCGGCTCGTCGAACAGGAACACCTTGGGTTCGCGGATCATCGCGCGGCCCATGGCGACGCGCTGCCTCTGGCCGCCGGAAAGCGCCATCGGCTTGCGGTCGAGCAGATGTTCGAGCTCCAGCGTACGGGCAACCGCCTGGATGCGCTGCGTACGCTCGGCGGCCGGAACACCAGCCACCTTGAGCGAATAGCCGATGTTCTGCGCCACGCTCATATGCGGATAGAGCGCGTAATTCTGGAACACCATGGCGCAACCGCGCTCGCGCGGTTCCAGCTTGTTGACGACGGTGCCGTCGATCGCGATCGTGCCGCCGGAGATATCCTCCAGCCCGGCGATCATGCGAAGCAAAGTGGACTTGCCGCAGCCGGACGGCCCGAGGATGACGACGAACTCGCCCGACGCGATATCAAGGTCGACGCCGTGCACGACCTGCGACTTGGCGTAGCTCTTCTTGACGTCGCGAATGGTAATGGAGGCCATTGGCCGTCTCCTTGTTACTTTTCGGTGGCGATCAGGCCGCGCACGAACCAGCGCTGCATGGCGACCACGACAATCAGCGGCGGCAGCATGACGATAAGCGTTCCGGCCATGGCGATGTTCCATTCCGGGATGCCGCCGACATTGGGGATAAGCTGCTTCAACTCGGTGACCGCTGTCGCATGCGACTGGTCGGTGGTGATGAGCAGCGGCCACAGATACTGGTTCCATGCCCATAGGAACATGATGGTTCCAAGCGCCGCCATGTTGTTGCGCGACAGCGGCAGCAGGATGTCGATGAAAAAGCGGAGCGCACCGGCGCCGTCCATGCGTGCGGCCTCGGTCAGCTCATCGGGAACCGTCAGGAAGAACTGCCGGTAGAGGAAGGTGCCGGTTGCCGTCGCGATCAGCGGCAGGATAAGTCCGGAATAGGAGTTGAGCAGCCCGAGGCTGAGCGAAACCTGCACGCCCGAGACTTTCTCGATGAGCCAGCTCAGACCAGTCAAATCCAGGATGGTCTGATAGGGCGACAGAACGTTGGCGACCACTGCATAGGTGGGCACGATGCGCACTTCCAGCGGCAGCATCAGCGTGACGAAGATCAGCCAGAAAATGAAGGTGCGGCCGGGGTAGCGGAAATAGACGATCGAAAAGGCGGTGAGCGCCGAGATCATCACTTTGCCCGCCGCGACGCCGGCGGCCATGATCAAGCTGTTCAGAAGCTTGGGGCCAAGGTCGGCGGTCGTCCAGGCCGTCTTGATGTTGAGCCAGAAGTCGCTGCCCGGCAGCAGCGACATCGGCACATCGTTGACATCCTTGAGATTATGCGACGCGGCAATGGTGACGACCACGAACGGCGCGATGCAAAGCACGAAGCCGACGAACAAGATCACATGCGTGAAGAAATTGAGGAAAGGGGTGCGCTCTACCATATCGGCCTCACCTGTAGTGCACGCGCCGCTCGATGAAGCGGAACTGGAAAATGGTCAGCACGATGATGAGCAGCATCAGGATGATGCTCTGCGCGGCGGCACCCGAGTAATCGAGCCCTTTGAAGCCGTCGGAATAGATCTTGTAGACCATCAGGTTGGTGGCGTTGGCCGGCCCGCCCGAGGTCATGATGTCGACGATGCCGAAGGAATCCTGGAAGCTTTCGGTGATGTTGATGACCAGCAGGAAGAAGATCGTCGGCGTGATCAACGGGAACTGGATGTCCCGGAAACGCCTCATGACGCCCGAGCCGTCCATCGCCGCCGCCTCGATCAGCGAACGCGGAATGGCTTGAAACGCGGCGAGGAAGAAGATGAAATTATAGCCGACATATTTCCAGGAGAAGGCGATGATGATCGAGGCCATGGCGTCGGCGCCATCAAGGCCAGGGTCCCAGAAGCCGGGCCAGACCTGGTTGACGACGGCCATGAAGCCCGCTTCCGGCGCCAGGATGAACCGGAACGCCATTGCCAGCGCCGGAGCGGCGATGCCGTAGGGCCAGATCAGCACCACGCGATAGAAGCGCGAGCCGGCAAGCTGCCGGTCGGTCAGCGCCGCGAGCACCAGCGCGATGAACATCGCAAGCCCGGTGCTGATCCCGGCAAAGACCAGGCTGGCGGTGATCGAGTTCCAGTAATCGGCGTTGGACAGGATCGAGCGGAAATTGTCGAGCCCGACCCAGATGTTGCCGCCGCCCCAAGGCTGTTGCAGCGTCAGCGACCAGTAGACCGCCTGACCGGCCGGCCAGTAGAAGAACGTGAAGATCAAGAGGAGCTGCGGCACCGCGAAAAGGATGCCGATTGTCCAACTGCTGAAGGTAACGCGTTTTTCCATCGGTCCGCCGACGCCGCTTAACAGCTGGCCTAGAGCAAAGGGAGACTAATCTACGAAATGGCCGCCCGTCGACCCAAGCATGATCCCGAAAGTGGAAACCGGTTTTCGGAAGAGATCATGCTTGGACAAGACCGGCGGGCGGCCGCGTAGATCCGAGATCAGGGCAGGGTCTTGCCCGGATAGGTCTGCTGGAAGCGGTCGAGGATGGCATCGCCATTCTTGACCAGCGTGTCGAGGCCTTCCTGGACGCTGACCTTGTTGGCGAAGATCGCCTGCATCTGCGTGCCGAACTCGGCGCGGATCTGGGTGAAATTGCCCAACCGGATACCGCGGGTGATTTCGGTCGGCTCGGACGCGGTCAGGCTGGCGATCGCGGTTTCACGGCCCTTGAAGGGCGCCTTGTCGTAGAAACCACTGGACTTCATGTAGTCGAAGCCCGACTTGGTCACCGGGATGTAGCCGGTGTTGGTCGACCAGAACAGTGCGGTCTTGGGATCGTGGATGAAATTGAGGAACGCGGCCGCGCCCTTGTATTCCGCGTCCGACTTGCCCGAGAGTACCCACAACGAAGCGCCGCCGACCAGCGAATTCTTGCGCTCGGTACCGGCGTAGGCCGGCAGTTCGGCGACATCCCAGTTCATGCCTTCCTTCTGGGTCTTGCCGACGGTGCCGTGGTCGCCGACCGAGGTCATGATGACCTGGCAGGTGCCCGACGCGAAAGCCTGGACCATGTCCTGGCCGAGGTCCTTCGACTTGATCTTGATCAGGCCGGCGTCATACCACTTCTTGAGGTCGGTGACGTACTGGACGAACTTGGTCTTGTTGACTTCCAGGCGGGCGTCGAGGCCGTCATAGCCGTTGTTCTTGGTGGCGATCGGCTGGTTGTGGATGGCCGAGAACTGCTCCATCAACTGCCAGCTTTCATTGGCCGAGATGTTGATCGCCATCGGGCATTCGTAGCCGGCGTCCTTCATGGCCTGCAGGTCGGCGCCGACATCTTCCCAGGTCTTCGGCGCTTCGGTCTTGCCGATCTTGGCGAAGGCGTCCTTGTTCCAGTACAGCAGCGCCGTAGAGGAATTGAACGGGAACGACAGCATCTCGCCCTTCGACGTCGCGTAGTAGCGCGCGATACCGGGGAAATAATCGGCGTAGTCGATCTTGTAGCCGTTTTCTTCCATCAGCTTGTCGGCCGGCTTGTAGGCGCCCGAAAGCATCATCGTAGCGGTACCGACATCATAGACCTGGACGATGGCGGGCTGTTTGCCGGCGCGGAAGGCGGCGATGGTGTTCTGCAGCGTGGCGTCGTAGTTGCCCTGGCTGGTGCAGACGACTTCATAGTCGGACTGCGAGGCGTTGAAGTTCTTGCACAGCGTGTCGACGACACGTGCGAGGTCGCCCGAAAGGCCGAACCAGAAATCGAACTTGGTGGGCGCGGCGGCCGCTGGCAGCGCCATGGAAACGCTGATTGCACCGGCGGCAAGAGCCGCCAGGCCATTTTTGATCATCGACATGAATCTCATTCCCTGTTGAGTGGCTCGTTTCAAGGATCGTTGCGCAGGTCCCGGGCCGTCTCATAGAGAAAGTATGTGACAGTTCTGCTGTGCCTTTTCAGGCCTGTGGACAGCCAATCTCTCCTCCCTCGACGGCTTGCACCGGCATGAAATGAAACCGTCATATCGGCGCCCCAGGTACCTAGGGCGTCGAAAACTGGCGTAAAGGCCCAGGTCGTTAACCGGCTAAAAATGGATAGACGAAATGCTTGTCTCGCAGCTGACATGTGCCGATCGCCGACCGCGAGGCCATGCGCGACGGGCCGCGTGATAGCGCCACCCATCTGCGCCTCGCTGCCGCCACTCCCGCACTGGGTCAGATCGAAATCGGCGGCAGGGCCACACGCGAAAGCGCCGGCGAGACGCTCACCGTGGTGGCCTGGAACGTCGATCGGCTCGGCCACGGCGATGCCGTCGCGGCCACGCTTATCGGCCAGTCTCCCGGACGTCGTGCTGCTGTCCGAGGTCGACGAAGGCATGGCGCGCTCCGGCATCCGACGCGCGGCGACGTGCCCCCGACCATTTTCATCCCGATCGCCGAAGACAGTGGAGCCATTGGCCAGATTGGCGAATGGGTGCTGACGGCGGCCTGCGAGGAAGCCGCCCGCTGGGAAAATCCGCTGACGGTGGCCGTCAACGTTTCGGCGGTGCAGCTTCACAATCCGAATTTCAGCCGCAAGGTCCACGAAACACTGCTGAATTCCGGTCTTGCGCCCGGCAGGCTGGAACTTGAGATCACCGAGACGGCGCTTGTGAAAGACATGCCGCGCGCGCTGGCGACCTTGCGGCAGGTCAAGGCGCTGGGCGTGCGGGTGGCCATGGACGATTTCGGAACCGGCTATTCCTCGCTTTCCAACCTTCGCGCCTTTCCCTTCGACAAGATCAAGATCGACGGCTCCTTCATCAAATCCGTCGACAAGAACGGCCAGGTCGCGGCAATCGTGCGCGTCGTTCTGGGGCTCGGGCGCGGCCTCGACCTGCCGGTTCTGGCGGAGGGTGTCGAGACGCTCGGCGAGCTGAAATTCCTGGATGCCGAAGCCTGCGAGATCGGCCAGGGTTACTATATCGGCAGGCCTGGCCTTATCGAGGAGTTCGGCGAACTGACCGGTGTCGACGCAGCCACGGTCAGCAACGACGCCGCCGGCCAGCGCAACAGAAGCGTCCTGGCCTTCGCACCCGCGCCTGCACTGAGTGTGGACAGAGCCTAGCTTTCGGGCTGGAGCGCGGCCTCGACCAGCCGCTTTGCGTCCGGGCCCGACCATTCGGCAGGGCCGTTCATGTGGGCGATCAGGCAGCCTTCACCGTCGATCAGCATGGTGGCGGGAAGGCCGAGCGCCAGGCCGCGCGTCTTGAGATCGTTGAACACGGCCATTGTCGAATCCCGGTAGTAGCCGAGCGTCTCGACGCCTGTCTCGCTGAGGAACTTCTTCGGCTTCACATCGTCGCCGGCATCGACATTGACGGCGACCACCTCAAAGGCGTCGTTGCCCTTTTCCTTCTGCAGCGCATCGAGAGCCGGCATTTCGGCACGGCACGGCGCGCACCATGTCGCCCACAGATTGAGCAGCACCGTCTTGCCGGCATGGTCGGCGAGCGTCATCGGCTTGCCGTCCGGCCCATTGAAGGCAAGGCTCTTCAACGATTGCGGCGGATCGGCTGGCAACAATGCCGCGACCTCGCCGGTGGCCGCTGCCGCCACCTTCTTGGCGCGCTCGCCCTTGGCGGCGCAGGCGACATCGTCCTTGCTGTCGCCGATGGCCGCTTGGTGCTCGGCGTTGTTGCCAGACCGGCTCTCGCTGACATATACCGCGACCGCGCCGGCCAGCGCGCCCGCCACCAAAGCGGCGAGGATCAGGCGCGGGGCCGGGAAGAATCTATTACCGTCTGCCATTTTCTCAAAACTGCTCCGAAGCACGGGTTATAGCCATGAGCGACAAGAAGACCAGCAACCAGATGTGGGGCGGACGTTTTGCCTCGGGTCCGGCCGCGATCATGGAAGCGATCAACGCGTCGATCTCGTTCGACCGCAAGCTCTATGCGCAAGACATCCGAGGCTCGATCGCCCATAGCGAGATGCTGACGCAAACGGGCATTATTTCGGCTGCCGATCAAGAAAAAATCGCTCACGGGCTGAACACGATTCTGAAAGAGATCGAGGCCGGCACGTTCGAGTTCTCGACCCGGCTGGAAGACATTCACATGAATGTCGAGGCTCGCCTCGCCGACCTGATCGGACCGGCGGCCGGCCGCCTGCACACCGCCCGCTCGCGCAATGACCAGGTCGCGGTCGACCTGAGGCTGTGGGTCAAGGACGAGTGCCTTCGCCTCGCCGGAGCGTTGAAAGGGCTGATCGAAGCGCTTCTGGCACGCGCCGAGGAGCATGCGGCGACGGTGATGCCGGGCTTCACCCATATGCAGGCGGCGCAGCCGGTGACCTTCGGCCATCACTGCATGGCCTATGTCGAGATGTTTGCGCGTGACCTGTCGCGGGTTCGCGACGCGATCGAACGAATGGACGAGAGCCCGCTCGGTGCCGCGGCCCTTGCCGGCACCAGCTTCCCGATCGACCGCCACAGAACCGCCAAGGCACTCGGCTTCCGCGAGCCGATGCGCAATTCGCTGGACAGCGTTTCGGATCGCGATTTCGCGCTGGAGTTCCTCGCCCTGGCGGCGATCTGCGCCACGCATTTGTCGCGGCTCGCCGAGGAGATCATCATCTGGTCGACGCCGCAATTCGGCTTCGTCAGGCTGTCGGACAGCTTTTCCACCGGCTCGTCGATCATGCCGCAGAAGAAGAACCCCGACGCCGCCGAACTGGTGCGCGGCAAGACCGGCCGCGTCACCGGCCATCTGGTCGGCCTGCTGACGGTGATGAAGGGCATGCCGCTGACCTATGGCAAGGACATGCAGGAAGACAAGGAATCGGTGTTCGATGCCGCCGAGACGCTCGACCTGATGCTGGCGGCGATGACCGGCATGGTCTCGGACATGACGATCAACGCAGCGGCGATGAAAAAGGCCGCCGGCTCGGGCTACGCGACCGCCACCGATCTTGCCGACTGGCTGGTGCGCACGCTCGGCTTGCCATTCCGCGAGGCGCATCATGTCACCGGCCGGGCGGTGGCGCTGGCCGAAGACAAGAAAGTGGGGCTGGAGAAGCTTTCGCTGGAAGACCTGCAGTCGATCAATCCCGGCATCACGGCGGATATTTTTTCGGTGCTGGCGGTGCAGAACTCGGTGAAGAGCCGCACCAGTTTCGGTGGCACCGCGCCGTCGGAAGTCAGAAGGCAGATCCGCGGCTGGAAAAAGCGCATCGCCAAGGCATGATCCCGGATACTGCGACCAGCAATATCCGGGGTGCAATGCTCTGAGAACTCGGCTAAAAGCGGCGGCTGGAAAAAGTTTCGGACGGATGGATCGATGACCGGAAGCAGGATTTTGGTGACGCTGACGCTGCTGGTGGCGATTGCGGCCGTCTCGGCCTGCGGCCGGAGGGGCGCCCTCGACTCGCCCTATGAGGCAGCCGTCCAGGCGCGCAAGGATGCCTCTAAGGCGCACCAGCCCGTGCCGCCGGAGCCGGAAAAACCGGTCAAGGACAAGAAGTTCTTCCTCGACCCGCTGATCTAGTGCCGATGACACCGGGTTGGTCTTTTGAACCCGGTCTCATCGTGCTCCAACTTCCGGAACCACTCTCGTGAACCATTTCGACTACCGCGACGGCGTGCTGCATGCCGAAGACGTGGCGATCCCTGATATCGCTGCACAGGTCGGCACGCCATTCTATTGCTATTCGACGGCCACCTTGACCAGGCACTACCGGGTGTTTGCCCAGGCCTTTGCCGGACTCGACGCGCTGGTCTGCTATGCCATGAAGGCTAATTCCAACCAGGCGGTGCTGCGGACGTTGGCCAGGCTCGAGGCCGGTGCCGACGTGGTGTCGGAAGGCGAATTGCGGCGAGCGCTGGCGGCCGGCATCCCGGCAAGCAAGATCCTGTTTTCGGGCGTCGGCAAGACCGCACGCGAAATGGACTTTGCCCTCGCCGCCGGCATCCTTTGTTTCAATGTTGAATCCGAGCCGGAACTGGAACTGTTGTCGGCCCGTGCCGCCGCCCTTGGCAAGGTGGCGCCGATCTCGCTGCGCATCAATCCCGACGTCGACGCCAAGACCCACAAGAAGATTTCCACCGGCAAGGCCGAGAACAAGTTCGGCATTCCGTGGCAACGGGCGCGTCAGGTCTATGCCCGTGCCGCACAGCTGCCAGGCCTCAAGGTCACCGGCATCGACACCCATATCGGCAGCCAGATCACCGAGCTGCAGCCCTTCGACGACGCCTTCGCCCTGCTTGTCGATCTGGTCGGCGCGCTGCGCGCCGACGGCCATGCCATCGAGCATATCGATCTCGGCGGCGGCCTCGGCATCCCCTACCGTGTCGACAACAACCCGCCACCCTTGCCGGACGCCTATGCCCAGATCGTCAGGAAGCATGTCACCAAGCTCGGGCTCAAGGTGATGTTCGAACCCGGCCGGCTGATCGTCGGCAATGCCGGCATCCTCGTCTCGGAAGTGATCTTCGTGAAGGAAGGCGACGCCAAGAATTTCCTCGTCGTCGACGCCGCCATGAACGACCTGATCCGGCCGACGCTCTACGACGCCTTCCATGACATAAAGCCGGTGGTGCAGCCGCCGGCCGACACGCCGCGCATGATGGTCGATGTCGTCGGCCCGGTCTGCGAGACCGGCGACTATCTCGGCCTCGACCGTGACCTGCCCAGGCTGAAGGCTAGCGACCTGATTGCCGTTTCCACCGCCGGCGCCTATGGCGCGGTGCAGGCCGGCACCTACAACACCCGCCTGCTGGTGCCCGAGGTTCTGGTCGACGGCGATCGGTTCCACATCGTGCGCCCGCGCCTGACCTATGACGACCTGATCGGGCTGGATTCGGTACCCGACTGGCTAAGGTAGACGCTGCTCCGTCCGAAACGCTGCGCCGGCGGCGCTACAACCGGTTCTGGATGAGTGCCCTTGTGTCGGCGATCCTGTCCTCGTCGCGGCGGTAGAACGTCCATTGCTTGATGCGCTTGGCCCGCAGCAGGCCGGCCTGCGTGAGCACGCGCATGTGTTCGCTGAGCGTCGCCTGTGTGATGCCGAGCTTCTCGGCGATCAGCAGGGCGCAAACGCCGTCCTCGACCAGATCGCCATCGGCTTGGCGCGGGAAATGCGCGCGCGGGTCCTTCAGCCAGTCGAGAATCTGCAGCCTGCGTTCGTTGGCGATCGCCTTGAAGACATCAACCTCTTGCATTTAGCTATTTTGCCAAGTTACTAATTACTGTCAATCCCAGGGAGACGTCCATGAGCAACGGCAACACCGTCACACGCGAACGCATTGCCGCGATGGAACCGCGCATTCGGCCGCATGTGCGCCACACGCCGGTGCTGCGCGTCGACATGGCCGACTTCGACCGCCCGCCGCTGACCATCGACCTGAAGCTCGAGTGCCTGCAGCATTCCGGCTCGTTCAAGGCGCGCGGCGCTTTCACCAACCTCCTGGAGAGAACGGTTCCAAAGGCCGGCGTCGTCGCCGCATCAGGTGGCAACCATGGCGCAGCGGTCGCCTACGCCGCCATGCGGCTTGGCCACAAGGCGACCATCTTCGTTCCCGAGGTGAGCCCGCCGGCAAAGCTGGAGCGGATCCGCAGCTACGGCGCTGAGCTCATCGTCGGCGGCGCCCGCTACGCCGAGGCGCTGGCTGCCAGCGAGCGCTTCGCCGAGGAAACCGGTGCCTTGCAGATCCATGCCTTCAACCAGGAGGAGACGCTGGTCGGCCAAGGCACGCTCGGGCTGGAAATAGAGAGCGATTTGCCTGAGATCGACACGCTGCTGGTCGCCGTCGGTGGCGGCGGCCTGATTGGCGGCATCGCCGCCTGGTTCGCCGGCCGCATCCGCATCATCGCCATCGAGCCGGAAGGGGCGCCAACGCTTTACCGCGCCTTCGAGGCCGGCCGCCCCGTCGACGCGCCGGCCGAGGGCATCGCCGCGGATTCGCTGGCGCCCAAGCGCGTCGGCGAAATGATGTTCCCGATCGCCGAGGCCTTTGTCGAACGCTCGATCCTGGTCAGCGACGACGACATCGTCGCTGCCCAGAAGGCGCTGTGGGACCGGGTGCGCATCATCTCGGAACCGGGCGGTGCCACCGCCTTCGCGGCCGTGCTGTCCGGGCGGTATGAGCCCGCGCCCGGCGAAAGGGTCGCCATACTGGTCTGCGGTGCCAACGCCAACCCCGCCACGTTCTGACAGCAACCAGTCCGGCAGCTTCACGTTTTCTCAAACTGCCTCGCCTTTGCCGTGTTTGCTGGTATTCTTCGAGTCGTGAGGATCGGGCTATCCTGCCCGCCCATGGAAGGGCCGATGACGCAACGACCCACCTTCAGCAGCCATCGCGGTCTGGCCCGGCGCCTTGCCTTGAGCCGGCTGGCGACGCGGGTCTCGATGATGGTCGAGCGTGGCTGGCCGTTGCTGCTTCCGCTCGTCATCGTCGCCAGCCTGTTCCTCAGCGTCTCCTGGCTCGGCATCTTCTCGCGCCTGCCGGACGTGGCGCGCATCGGCCTGCTCGCCGCATTCGGTGTGGCAGCACTTGCGGCACTCTATCCGCTGCGTTTCTTCCGCTTGCCGGGCGCCGCCGAAATCGACCGCAGGATCGAAGCGGCCAATCAATTGCTGCACAGCCCGGTGCTGGTGCAGACCGAGCGGCCGAGCGGCCGAGAAAGCAGCTTCTCGCAGGCACTGTGGCGCGAACACCAGAAGCGCATGGCCGGAAAGCTCGACAGCCTTGGCGCCGACCTGCCTCGCACGCGCGTGCCGGAGCGCGACCGCTGGGGTCTGCGCGCGGTGGCCGCACTTTTGCTGGTGACCGCCTTTGCCTTCTCCTTCGGACCGAGCGGCGGCAGGATTGTCGACGGGTTCAGTGCCCATGGCGTCCACGATGCCATACCACCGCGCATCGACGCCTGGGTGACGCCGCCGGCCTATACCGGCAAGCCGCCGATCTTCCTGACCGCCGACGTCAACCAGGCGACGCCGACCTTCATCATCCCCGAAGGCAGCGACGTCTCGCTGCGCGTCACCGGCGGTTCGGGCGAGGAAACGCTCGCCTATGCCGACAAGAACGGCAATTCCCGCGCCATCGACCCGGCCGGCCCGCAGGCTGCCGCCACGGCCAAGCCGGCGGCGAGCCCGGCAACGCCATCCAAGGTGCGCCAGTTCACCGGCAAGCTGACCGGCGACGGCACCCTGACGCTGACGTCGGGCGAGGATCAGCTCGGCCGCTGGGCCTTCGCGGTCATGCCGGACAAGCCGCCGCAGATCCGTTTCGTCGGCGAGCCGAAGCGCGCCGCCAACGGCGCCTTCGAGCTCAACTACCAGATCGACGACGACTATGGCGCCGCCAATGCCAAGGCGGTTTTCGCGCTCGCCGATCCGCAGGCGCCCAATGCACATCCGCTCTATGGTCCGCCTGAAATGCCGCTGTCGCTGCCGCGTCGCGGCGGCAAGTCGAATGCCGCCCGGACGACTAAGGACCTGACCGAGCATGTCTGGGCGGGCAGCAGCATCAAGCTGACGCTGGTCGCCACCGACGATGCCGGGCACACCGCGTCGAGCGAGACCAAGACGCTGGTTATGCCGCAGCGGCCATTCGCCAACCCGCTGGCGCGCGCGGTGCTCGAGCAGCGCCGCCTGCTGGCGCTCGACGCCAACGCCAAGCCTCACGTGCTCGACTTGATGGACGCAATCACGCTGCGGCCCGAGGACACGTTCGACAACATGTCCCACTACCTCGCCATCATGAGCGCCCGCAGCCGGCTGAAGATGGCCGTCAATGACGACCAGCTGCGCAGCGAGGTGTCCTATCTCTGGGAAATCGCGCTCGGCATCGAGGAAGGCAATCTCTCGGCCGCCGAAAAGCGGCTGCGCCAGGCGCAGCAGGCGCTGCAGGACGCCATCAAGAACGGCGCCAGCGACGCGGAAATCGAAAAGGCGATGAAGGAACTGCGCGAGGCGATGAACCAGTTCCTGCAGGAATTCGCCGAACGCGCCAAGCAGAATCCCAACGCGCCGCAGATGCAGCAGAACGGCCAGGAACTGCGCCAGAGCGATATCGACCGCATGATGGACCAGATCGAGAACTTGGCGAAGTCGGGCGATCGCGACAAGGCGCAGCAATTGCTGTCGCAACTGCAGGATATGATGAACAATCTCCAGGCCGGCCGTCAGCAGCAAGGCGGCCAGCAGGACAGCGAGATGCGCCAGCAGATGGACAAGCTCGGCGAAATCCTGCGGCGCCAGCAGGAGATGATGAACGACACATTCCGCATGGACCAGATGCAGCGCGGCGAGCGCCAGCGCGGACAGAACCGTGAAGAGCAGCTGGGCCAGGACGGTGAGCAAGGTCAATCGGGCGAAAACGGCAAGCCCGGCGAGGATGGCCAGCAGAAGCCGATGACACCGCAGGAATTCGCCGATGCGCTGAAGCAGCTGCAGCAGGGCCAGGGCCAGCTGAAAAGCGACCTCGAGCAGCTGAAGAAGGGGCTCGAAGGCATGGGCATGGAGCCCAACGAGGGATTTGGCGAGGCCGGCAAATCCATGGGCAATGCCGAACAGGCGCTCGGCGAAGGCGACGGCGATCAGGCGGTCGGCCACCAGGGCCGGGCGCTGGAAGCGCTGCGCAAGGGCGCCAAGGACATGATGAAGCAGATGCAGGCCATGCAGGGCGATCAGGGCGGCAGCGAGGAAGGTGGCCGCCAGCAGAACGCCGACCGTGACCCGCTGGGCCGTCCGCGCGCCAGCCAGGGCCCTGATTTCGGCGATTCGGTGAAAGTGCCCGACGAGATCGACGTGCAGCGCGCCCGCCAGATTCTGGAAGCGATCCGCAAGCGGCTCGGCAATGCGCTCAGCCCCGACATCGAACGCAGCTATCTGGAACGGCTGCTCGAGCTGAAATAGGGATCGCCGCCCCGCTTCCAACCTCACCCGAAGACACTCGAACGGTTGCAACACCATGCCGAAACTTGGCGCCGTCACGCCCATCCTGCGCATCTTCGACATTGCCAAGGCACGTGAGTTCTATGTCGGCTTCCTTGGTTTCGAGGTGCAATGGGAGCATCGCTTCGACGACAACGCGCCGCTCTACATGGCGGTCGGCCGAGACGGCTGCGTGCTGCATCTGAGCGAACATCACGGCGACGGCGCGCCTGGCATTGCCGTGCGCATCAAGGTCGAGGACATCGCGGCACTTCATCGCGAGCTGATCGGAAAAAATTACCGCTTCGCCAGGCCGGGTCTGGAGGAAACGCCGTGGAAATCCCGCGAAATATCGGTCGCCGATCCGTTCGGCAACCGGCTGCATTTCCACGAGGAAGCGGCCGCTTGAGTCTTTGTTTGTGCATGTCGTTATCCCAAGACCGCTGCACAGCTTGGACGACAGGCACTAGATCTGCCTGTTGACGAACGCTTCGCGGATTGCCTCCTGCATGCCGTCGATCGCCTCACCCGAGGCATTCGGGTTGCGGTGCATCACCACATTCGAGGAATCGATGTCGCCGAACCCGTCCGCCGACGTCAGTTCGCGGCAGCCGGCCGGAATGTTGCTGCGCGAGATCGGCGCGATCGCCAGCCCGGAGGTGACGGCGAGCTTTAGGCCGCCAGTCGTGTCACTGGTATAGGCGACGCGATAGGCAAGACCGCGCTGCTCCAGTGATTTGACGGCAAAATCCTTGCACCAGCCGGCCCGGTTGTAGAGCGCGATCGGCACCGGCCGCTCCTCATGCATGTGATGCAGGGTCGATGTCACCCATACGGTCGGATCGTGCATCAGCACTTCGCCGCCGGCAGGATCCTGCCATTCGAAAACCACGCACAGATCGAGTTCGCCGGCGGCGAGCGCCGCCACCTGCGCCCCCGAATGCGCATAGCGCACGGTGACCTCGACCTGGGTGTGGCGCTTCGAAAAGGCGCCGAGCGCGCGCGATAGGATCGCGTGGCCATACTCCTCCGGAATGCCGATGCGCACCGGCCCGCCAAGCGGTGCCGCCGCCATCGATGCCGCCGTCTCGTCGAGCAGCGAGACGATGCGGCGAGCATTGACGATGAGTTCGCCGCCGCGCCGCGTCAACACGACGCCGCGTGAACCACGCTCGAACAGGGTGTCGCCGATCAGGTCCTCGAGCTTCTTCATCTGCATCGACACCGCCGACTGGGTACGGCCTGCCTGCTCCGCCGCCCTGGTGAAATTGCCCGCTTCGGCAATAGCCACGAAGGTGCGCAGAAGGTCGCTGTCGAGGGTCGGTCGCATGAAATCCGCCATAAGGAATTTTGATCACTGATATCATTCCAATTCGTTTGCAACATGTCAAACGCCGAACGATAGTCGCCTCACCCATTGGATATGCGGCTGCGAAATCGGCCGCGGACCAATTCGAAGAGTCCTCACTCATGCCCGCTGCCCGAAACGGTGGCGGGTTCTTTTTCGCTTGCAGGGAGCCCCGAAGGCACATGCAGAACCGGATGGTCCTTGGCATCCTGAGCCTGTGCCTTGGCGTGCTGGTCTTCTCGCTGCAGGACCCGCTCGTCAAAGCCGTGTCGAGCGGCTATCCGGTGACCGAGGTGATGGCGATCCGCTCGATTGTCGCCTTGCCGATCCTGATTGTTCTCGTCCATGTCGATGTCGGCTTGCCAGCGATCCTGTCGAGCCGATTCGGCATGCTGACGATGCGCGCCTTCATCCAGTTCACCTCCTATACGGTGTACTATCTGGCTATCGCCGCCTTGCCGCTGGCCGACGCCGTGGCGCTCTATTTCATGGCGCCGCTGTTCATCATGGTGCTGGCCGGGCCTTATCTTGGCGAGCGCGTCCCCTGGCAGACGCTGGCGACCGTGCTGATCGGGCTGTTCGGCGTCCTCGTGATGCTGCGCCCGGGCGCCGGTCTGTTCGACTGGGCGGCGCTGCTGTCGCTGGGCTCGGCGGCGCTCTACGGCTTTTCGCAGCTGATGGCCCGCAAGATGGGCGATACCGAATCGTCCACCGTCATGGCCTTCTACCAGAACGGCGCCTATCTGGTCGGCGCCGCCGTGGTTGCCGGTACGTTTCACCTGGCCGGCATCACCCACGCCGTCCACCCAAGCCTCGAATTCCTGGTGCGGCCCTGGCGCTCGCCGACATTGCCTGATTTTCTCAAGATGGCGGCCTGCGGTTTCGTCGCCTCCGCCGGCATGGTCCTGCTGTCGCAGGCCTACCGGATGGCACCGGCCAACCGCGTTGCCACCTTCGAATACACCGGCATCCTGTGGTCGCCGCTGTGGGGTTTCCTGTTCTTCGCCGAGGTGCCACGGTCAACGACCGTGATCGGCGCGGCGCTCATCATCGGCGCCGGCCTGCTGGCGCTCAACTTCGAACGCCGCAAGAGTGCTCCGCCCGTGCTCGCTGCAGCCGATCCAGCCTGATCAGGCGAAGCAGATCAGCGCCCGTTCGACGCGGGAGCGGATTTCGGCCAGCGTAAAGGGCTTCTGTACGACATCGAGGATAACGCCGTTCAGCTCCTCGGCGCGCTCGCGCTGGTCGGCATAGCCCGTCATCAGCATGATCTTCATCGAGGGGAAGAGCGCTGCCGCCGCAATCGCCATCTCGATGCCGTCCATCTCTGGCATGCGGATGTCGGAGACGACGAGATCATAACCGCCATTTGCGGCTCGGATCAGCGAAAGGCCTTGCGCGCCGTCCGCGGCGATATCGATTGTGTGTCCGGCGCGTTCAAGCGCGCGGGCGGCCAGGGTGCGGACGGACTCATCGTCCTCGACGATCAGAAGCTTTGCCATGGCGGCCATGTTTGGCTGCGAAAAGTTGACTTTTTCTGAAGGCGCAGGAGGCTAACAAGCCTTTTTGAACGTCGCTTACACGTCGCCTTTGACGACACCGACAAACGGCAATTCGCGAAAGGCATGCGCAACGTCCATGCCGTAGCCGACGACGAAATAGTCTGGACAGTCGAAGCCGACATAGTCGGCGTTGAGTGAGGTCTGGCGGCGCATGCGCTTGTCGAGCAGCACGGCGATGGCGCAGCTCTTGGCGCCACGCGACAGCATCAGGTCGCGGGTGAAGCTCAGCGTCTTGCCCGATTCGAGAATGTCGTCGATCAACAGCACGTCACGGCCGGCCACCTCATTGTCGATATCGCGCAGCACCCTCACCTCGCCGCTTGTGGTGCCGGCGCCGTAGCTGGAAATAAAGATGAATTCGACCTCCGGCGACAGCCCGACATCATGCATGGCGCGGATCAGGTCGGCGGCGAAGATGAACGAGCCCTTCAGCACCGAAATCACCAGCAAATCGTGATAATCGTGGCCGGCGATCTCCTTGGCGAGTTCAAGATTGCGCCGTGCGATCGCCGATGCCGAAAACAGGACCTCGATGTCCTTGCCGCGTACGTTTGGCATTGGTGGTCTTCCTCGGTGATCGCCTATTGGGCGAAAGTGACCAAAACGGTTCTTACGCCGTTCTTAGGCACGTCGAGCCGGCTGGCAAAGCCGAATCTTTCGCCCGACGCCAGCGAACGACCGGATGTCCCCAACGAATAGCGGGTCGTGCGCCCGTCATTGCCGGTCACCCGGATTTCGAGCGGCGGCAGCGGCGCCGGTTTCGCGCCGTCATTGGCGGCCTCGCCATCGACGAACAGCACGGGGTTCGGCCCGGAGGCGTCGACGCGTGACGTGACGCCTGAAATGCTCAGCGCCGACGCCTGCGCACTGGACAGGAACGGCGCCTGGCGCACCAGCGCATGCCCTCCGGAGACCCAGAAAGCGGCGAACGCGGCGCCAATGCCGGCGATCCAGAAGATCGGCCCGCCGCGTGAAGCCGGTGGCCGCTCCGCCGGGGCCTCGGGCTTGCGCAGCATGTCCATGCCCTCGATGGGCGGCGTGACGATCGCGCGTGGCAGCTGCGAAACGCTTTCCGCGGCGGGGACAAGGCGCGACATCACCACGTAGTCGGCATCGACGATGTCGGCCGCTGGAGCGCGCATGAACCGGTCCGTTGCGGCAATTGCCGCCGGATCGGTCATGATTTCGCCGGAAACCGGGCGCGCGGTTCTATCGTCAGCCATCATGGCCCCAGCATTGCAGCACGTGTTCGCTTTTCGTTTCTTTTGAGTAAACACAAATGGTTAACGCTTCCCCACCGGAGCCCGAGTGAAGAGCCGAAAAAGCCCAAGAATTAACCGCCGGTTAACCATGCCGGCCGATGGTCATTACCCAGAACAGGCTGGCTCGCTGCCGCCGCGAATTTCAGGTCGCCGAAATTGATTCGCTTCGAAAATGTCGGCCTCCGCTATGGCATGGGTCCGGAAATCCTCCGTGACATCTCCCTGCACATTCCGGAGCGCTCCTTCCAGTTCCTGAGCGGGCCTTCGGGTGCCGGCAAGACGACGTTGCTGCGCCTGCTGTTCATGTCGTTGAAGCCGACGCGCGGGCTGATCACCATTTTCGGCAAGGACCGCTCGCGCATCTCGCGCGCCGAACTGCCGCATCTGAGGCGTCGTATCGGTGTGGTGTTCCAGGACTTTCGCTTGCTCGACCATATGACCACCTACGAGAACGTGGCCTTGCCGCTGCGCGTGCGCGGACGCGAGGAGGCGAGCTACCGCACCGATGTCACCGAGCTGTTGAAATGGGTCGGCCTGGGCGAGCGCATGCATGTGCTGCCGCCAGTTCTGTCCGGCGGCGAGAAGCAGCGTGCGGCGATCGCCCGTGCGCTGATCGAGCAGCCGGAGATCCTGCTGGCCGACGAGCCGACCGGCAATGTCGATCCGCCGCTGGCGCGACGCCTGCTGCGGCTGTTCATCGAGCTCAACCGTCTCGGCACCGCCGTGGTGATCGCGACCCATGACCTTGGCCTGATGGAACAGGTCGACGCGCGCCGCATGATCCTGGCCGGCGGAAGGCTGGACATCTATGACTGAGCTGTCCGCCGAACATCTTGAACAGCAGGAGCAGGACGCCGAGGACGCCGAGGCGAGGCCGCGTGCCCAGCGCCGGATGGCGCCGATCGTGCCGGCGCAGAATATCGCCGGCCGGGCACTGGTGCTGGTCATTGCCATCATGACCTTCCTGTCCTGCCTGACCTTCGGCGCGGTGACGCTGGTGCGTGACACCGCCTCGGTCTGGGAGAACCAGATCTCGCGCGAGGCGACGATCCAGATCAAGCCTGTCGACGGCCTAGACATGGAGGCCGCCCTTGTGGAGGCCTCGCAAATGGCCAGCGAGTTTCCCGGCGTGAAGGCGACCCGGATCATCGATCGCGACGCGACCGCGAGGCTCCTGGAGCCGTGGCTGGGCTCCGGCCTCAACATCGACGAGCTGCCGGTGCCGCGCCTGATCATCGTCACCATCGACGAGAGCAGCCCGCCCGATTTCGCCGCCATGCGCGCCGCGATCACGCCGAAATTGCCAAGCGCATCGCTCGACGATCACCGCACCTGGGTCGACCGGCTGGTGGCCATGGCCCGCACCACGGTGACCATCGGCATCGCCGTGCTGGCGCTGATGCTGTCGGCGACCGTGCTGACCGTGGTGTTCGCGACGCGCGGCGCCATGGCGGGCAATGGCCACATCATCGAGGTTCTGCATTTTGTCGGCGCCGAGGCGAGCTTCATCGCGCGTGAATTCCGCCGGCATTTCCTGGTTACCGGCATGAAGGGTGCCGCCGCCGGCGGAGCCGCGGCTGTGCTCGTGTTCATCGTCTTTTCCTGGTGGTCGTCGCGCAACATGGCGACGCCGCAGGCCGACCAGGCGACCGCGCTGTTCGGCAATTTCGCCATCGGCTCGGCAGGCTATCTCGGCGTCTTTCTCATGGTGCTGGTGATCGGCGCACTGACGGCGGCAACCTCGCACGCCACCGTCGTCGCCTATCTCAGCGACATCGAGGTTCGCCAGCCGGATGCCGGCTAATTCACGTCACTTGGGAGCAGAAACCATTCCAGGACAATGACATCGATAGAAACAGGATGATCACGGATGGAGAATTGGCGTAACGCAAAGTGCGTCTTTCTACTACCCAAAGCCACATTTGGGGATTAACCATATGGCGATGGACGCGCGGCAAACGACCGGGACGGCTGGGCAGATGCCAGTGGTGGTTGCCCATTCGCGCGACCACGGCAAGGTCAGCCGCCTAAAAGCTGCTCTGCGCCTGTCCGCGCTTTCCCTGCTCATCCTCGCAACTCTGTTTGCCGGCGGCTTTGGCTGGTTCGCCAACAAGGTCAGCCACCTGACGACGCCCGCCAATCCGGCCAAGGCCGACGCGATCATCGTTTTGACCGGCGGCCAGTCCCGCCTTGACGCCGCCATGGATCTGCTGGCGTCGGGCAAGGGCGAGCGGCTGCTGATCAGCGGCGTGCATCCTTCCGCCAGCCGCCGCCAGCTGCAGGCGGCGATCGGTGGCGACAAGCGCTTGTTCTCCTGCTGCGTCGACATCGACCGCGCCGCGCTGGACACGATCGGCAATGCCGAGGAGAGTGCAAAATGGGTGGAGAGCCATGCCTATGGCACGGTGATCCTGGTCACCAACAACTATCATATGCCGCGCAGCCTGCTGGAAATGGGCCGGCTGCTGCATGGCGCCAAGCTCGAACCGTATCCGGTGGTCAACACCAACCTCGACAATGGCAGCTGGCTGACCAAGCCCCGCGCATTGCGCGTGCTGTTCACCGAATACAATAAGTATCTGCTGGCGCTGGCGCGCGGCATCGTGCCGATGAAGCCGACGCCGGACGGTATCGCGCTGGCCGAGACCGCGGCCGGCGGCTGAACCTCATTCCTCGGCTGTGGCACCTGCCCCGGCCGCAGCGCCTGAAATCCCCTTGAGACGCGCTATCTCCTGTTCGAGGCCCTCGATACGCTTGTCCCGTTCGCCAAGCGCCGCTGCCACGTCAGCCGCCTCGAACCGCTGCGGGATGTGTTGCGGGCAATTGGAGTCCCAGGCCGAGACCGTGAACAGGATGACCTGCTCGGGACGCGCCTTGTAGTCCTGCGGCATCAACCTCGCCATCAGCTCGGCATCGTTCTCGACGACGCGGGCCGTGCCCCAGATCTTGATGCGCTGCCGGTGGGCATAATCGATCAGGAACAGGAAGGCCTGCGGATTGTCGGCCAGGTTGCCCTGCGTGATGAACTGCCTGTTGCCGGCAAAATCCGCAAAGCCGATCGTGTGTTGATCCAGCACCTTGAGAAACCCGGCGGGTCCACCGCGATGCTGGATGTAGGGCTGGCCATCGCCATTGGCCGTCGACAGGAAGACGCTGGTCTGCATCTCGATGAAGGCGGCAAGGTCGGGCGTGATATCGGCCTGCCAGCCGCCACGCTCCTCGACGCGGGCATAGGACTGGCGTGAGCCCTTGCGGGCCTGGATCGCCTTGACGGTCCGCGTGAAGGCGACGTCGCTGGTGAAAGCATGAGCATTCATGAAAGCCTCCTTGCCCGGGCGACCCTAGAGCCCAAGCTCCGATAATGACGGGTGGTCGTCCGGGCGCCGGCCGAGCGGCCAGTGATATTTGCGATCGGCCGCGCCGATCGGCAGGTCGTTGATGCTGGCGATGCGCAGGCGCATCAGCCCGTGTTCGTCGAATTCCCAGTTCTCGTTGCCGTAGCTGCGGAACCATGAGCCGCTGTCGTCGTGCCATTCATAGGCGAAGCGCACGGCGATGCGGTTGCCGTGGAAGGCCCAGACCTCCTTGATCAGCCGGTAGTCGAGTTCGCGGCTCCATTTGCGCGTCAGGAACGCCTGGATGGCATCGCGGCCTTGCAGGAATTCGGCGCGATTGCGCCAGCGGCTATCCGTCGTGTAGGCAAGCGCCACTCGGGCCGGATCGCGTGAATTCCAGGCATCCTCGGCCATGCGCGCCTTCTGCGCGGCGGTCTCGGCTGTGAACGGCGGCAGCGGCGGCCGGCTTTCGGACATGATGACTCCTTGCTCGTTGAGGCCATGCTATAGGCAGGCCAGCAATGTGATATAAAGCCTTCCATCCTTCAAATGCAGATGACATATTCGCAATCCGTCCTTCCATTTTCTGGAAGAAGCTATGGATCGTCTCGAAGCCATGTCGCTCTTTGTCGCTGCGGTGGAGGCCGGCAGCCTTTCCGCCGCGGCCCGCCGTTTCGGCGTTCCGCTGGCGACGGTCAGCCGCAAGGTTTCCGATCTCGAACGACATCTGAACACACGCCTGTTGAACCGCTCGACGCGCCGGCTGACGCCGACCGACGCCGGCCAGGCCTATCTTGCCGCCTGCCGCCGCATCCTCGACGATGTCGGTGAGGCCGAACGCACGGCGGCCGGCGAATACAGCGCTCCGACCGGCGAACTGGCCATCACCGCGCCGGTCGTCTTTGGCCGCCTGCACGTGCTGCCGGTCGTCACCGGTTTTCTCGCGGCCTATCCCGACGTGAACATTCGCCTGACGCTAGCCGACCGTATAACCCAGCTGGTTGAGGACCATTTCGATCTCGCCATTCGCATCGGCCAGTTGCCTGATTCGAGCCTGGTCGCCATTGCTGTCGGCTCGATCCGCCGCGTCGCTTGTGCGAGCCCGGCCTATCTGGCCGAGCATGGCACGCCGATGACCCCACAGGATCTGGAAACACACAGTTGCATCACCTTCGAGGGACTTGCTTCCGCCRCCACCTGGAGCTTCGCCCAGGGCAGGACGGAAGTCCCGGTTCAGGTCCGCTCGCGGCTTCAGGTCAACACCGCCGAGGCGGCCATCGACGCCGCGATTGCCGGCATCGGGGTGACAAAAGTGCTTTCCTACCAGATCGAAGCCGCACTGCGGTCAGGCGCGCTGCGCATCCTGCTGCAGGAGTTCGAGCCTGAACCATGGCCGGTAAGCCTGGTACATGCCGGCCACGGCCTGCTGCCGGTCAAGCTGCGCGCCTTTCTCGATTTCGCTGCCCCGCGTCTGAAGGAGCGGCTGGCGCGATTGACGTAGCTGAAACGGGCCGCCCGACCATCGTTCTCCTTCGCTCGTCAGAGCGGCTCGCGGCCATTTCCTTTTTCGCCGCGCTTGGTGTAACCAACGCACACCTCTCACCGGGCCTCCCTCCATGCTGTATGTCCGATCGCTGGCGTTCAATTTCGTCTTCTACGTCAATCTGATCGTCCAGATGATCCTCTGGACCCCCTATTATTTCCTGTCGCCCCGGCACCGCGCCTGGTTCGTGCCGAAATTCTGGTCACGCACGTGCATGTGGCTCTATGACAAGATTGCCGGGACCAAGAGCGACATCACCGGCCTGGAAAACCTGCCCGAGGGTTCCTTCATCCTGGCGCCCAAGCATCAATCGTTCTGGGACGCGATCGCCTTCTTCCCGTTCCTCCAGGATCCGCTCTACATCCTCAAGCGCGAACTGACCTGGATCCCGTTCTTCGGCTGGTACATCATGAAGATGCGCATGATCCCGGTCGACCGCGGCAGCCGCTCGAAAGCGTTGAAGGCGGTGGTCGCCGCCACCAGGCAGGAAATGGCGCGCAACCCACGCCAGCTGATCATCTATCCCGAGGGGACGCGCCGCGCGCCGGGCGACGAGCCGGCCTACAAATATGGCATCGTCGAAATCTATTCGCAGCTTGGCGTTCCGGTGGTGCCGGTCGCCCATGTCGCCGGTCTCTACTGGCCGCGCCGCAAATTCCTGCGCTTCCCCGGCACGATCAAGGCGCGGTTCCTGCCGCCGATTCCGCCGGGCTTGGGCAAGGACGAATTCATGGCCCGGCTGATCGGTGAAACCGAGGCTGCCTGTGACCAGCTTCTCATCGAGGCATCCCGCACGCCCAACCCGCCGGCATTGCCGTCAACCGCGGTGAAGCGGTTGCGGGAACTCGGCGCGAAAGTCTGAAAAGCTCCGAGCCGACACTCAGCCGAACACGGCCAGCGCGGTGGTCAACACCAGCGTCGTGGCAAAGATCAGATTGATGATCCGCGAAGCGGCCGGCCTGCGGAGGAAGCGGGCGAAAGACGCCCCTGCAACGAGCCACAAAGCGTGGATGGCAACGATCATCAGCGCGAGGACGGTCAGCTTGAGCCATATGCCGATATCGCCGGCGCCTTGGCTCGACGACGCGCCGGCGAACACGGCGGCGATCGCCACATAGGCTTTTGGGTTGGCGACAGCCAGCAGAAACCCGGCCAGCCATGTTGGGCGCGAAGCCTCGGCCGCGCGCGCTACCAATGGTGGAGCCGTGGCGATCTTGAACGCGAGATAGAGGATATAGGCGCCGGACGCGAAAGCCAGCAGCGGCCCCAGCTTCGGCATCGACGTGAGCACCGCCATGACCCCGGTAGCTACCACCAGCAGCACTGCAATCGTGCCCAGGACGATCCCCCAGGCGTACCGCAATGAATCACGCAAGCCGAAGGCAGCGCCGACGGCGGTGACGCTTATCGTTGCCGGCCCTGGGCTGCCCATGACGACGGTGGCGGCAAGCACCAGCGCGACCAACTGGCGCCAAAGATCCGGTTGCGAAAGAAGCGGCTCAGTCATCTCACCCTCTGCCTTGCCCCGTGCGAAGGACGGTATGGCAAGACAGGTGCGTGGTCTTGGACGTTCGTGCGTGCGGCGCCGCCGGAAGTTTCAGCCGCTTGCCTTGTCGAGCTCGGCCATGTCGTCGGCGGTCAATTTCAGCGACGCGGCCTTGATCAGGCTCTCCATCTGCTCAGGCCTGGTGGCGCTGGCGATCGGCGCGGTGACGCCTGGCCGTGCGATAACCCAGGAAAGCGCCACTTCCGCCTGCTTGGCCGAATGCCTGGCCGACACCGCATCGAGTGCCGCGAGAATGCGCGTGCCGCGCGCGTTGAGGTAGTCTTTCACCCCGCCGCCACGCGGGCTTTGGCCAAGATCGGCCTCACTGCGGTATTTGCCGCTGAGGAAGCCCTTGGCCAGGCTGAAATAGGTGATGACGCCGATGTCCTCGGCCACGCACAGATCGCGCAACGGCCCGTCGAAGGAGGAGCGATCGTAGAGATTGTATTCCGGCTGCAGCACCTCGTAGCGCGGCAGGCTGCGCAGGCTCGCCACATCGAGTGCCGCGCGTAACTGGCCGGCGTCGAGGTTCGAGCAGCCGGCATAGCGGATCTTGCCCTTGGCGAGCAGCCTCTCGTAGGCGCCAAGGGTTTCCTCATAGGGTGTGGTCGGATCCGGCCAGTGCGACAGATAGAGGTCGATGACGTCCGTCTGCAGCCGCTTCAGCGACGCGTCGACGGCCTTTTCGATATAGGCCGCGGACAAGTCCTTGTGGCCCTGCCCCATATCCGAGCCAACCTTGGTGACCACCACGACGTGATCGCGATTGCCACGGTCCTTCATCCACTTGCCGATGATGGTTTCCGATTCGCCGCCCTTGTGGCCTGGCACCCAGCGCGAATAGGCGTCCGCCGTGTCGATGGCGTTGAGACCGGCCCCGACGAAGCGGTCTAGCAGATCGAACGAGGTTTTCTCGTCGGCGGTCCAGCCAAAGACATTGCCGCCCAGAACCAGCGGCGCGATGGAAAGGTCGGTGCGACCAAGGCGGCGTTTCTGCAAGGCGTATCTCCGGGATGATTGGGGGCCAGTGAATGCAGCCCTGGCTGAGGTTCGGGACCTAACCTAGGTCTTCCCTTATCGAGGTCAAAGGCCTGGCGGCCTTTTCCGCAGAGCCAGCGCTTCACAAAGGTGCTACCCGGCGCGCGACATCCTCCAGCCAGTGGTCGCTTATGCCCAGCGCCTCAAGGTGTTCCAGCGTGCTGATCACATAGTCCTCATTGTTGCCGGACTGGCCGACCGCGCCGCGCACCACGGCCGCTGCATGCGCCGCGTCGAGCGCGCCGGCATATTGCTCATGCTGGCGGTCGACGATGTAGGCTACGGCTTCGACCGTCCGGCCGCCGTCAAGGCGAATCTTGAGCGTCCGTTCGAGATAGACGTTGGTGACCAGCTCGCGCTCGCGCAGATAGGCGATGACCTCGTCGCGCAATTCGCCGGGCACGCGGAACGCCAAACCGACGCAGGAGCCACCACGGTCGAGACCGAGCACCAGCCCCGGCCGCTGACGCGTGCCGCGATGCACGAAGGAATAGACGCACAGCGAGCGCCGGTAGCCGTGCAGGCGGGCGCGCTGCGTTTCGACATGCGCGAAACCCGGCCGCCAGATCAGCGACCCATAGCCAAACACCCAAAAATCGCCCATATCGCCGCGCCTGATTGTAAAAGAATGGCAGCACCACACCGGAATCGGTGTTTTTTCCGTCCGCCTCTGTCTACCTGTTGTTGTCGGAATCGCGAGTCCGCCTACAACACCCATGCGTTAACGAGAGCCAAAGCATGACGTCAAGTGACGAACGCCAACCGAAGCGCCGACGCCTCCTGTTCTGGCTTGCCGCGTTCATTGTCGTGCTGTTCGCCATTTACAGCGCTGGCTGGTTCTACCTGGCTGACCGGGTCCGAAGTGAAGCCGACAAGGCGGTTGCCTCGCTCAACAAGAGTGGCGTCGAGGCCGGCTGTGCCAATCTCCAGGTCAGCGGCTATCCGCTGAGCTTTGCCGTCTCCTGCGACAATCTCGCTTATGAGGACGATGCCAGGAACATCGCCGCCTCGGCCGGCAGCTTCAATGCCGTCGCCCAGATCATCCAGCCGCTGTCGCCGGTGGCCGATCTGCGCGGTCCGCTCAGGACCTCCGTTCCAGGCATGATGCCGCTGTGGATCGACTGGGACAATTTGCAAGCCAACGTCAAACTGTCATGGCCGCTGCCACGGCGGATTTCGCTGCAGGCCGAGGGCCTGTCCGGCCAGACCGATCCCGCTGATGACACCGATCCGGTCGAACTGTTCAGTGCCGGCAAGGCGGACAGCCAATTGCAGCCGAAAGGTGGGGATATCAACTATCTCGGTAATTTCAGCGATCTCGAGATCGATGCCGAGGCGATCGGCGGACGGGTGCTGCCGGCGCTCGATGCCAGCGGCGACGTGACGCTGAAGAATGGCGTCGCGCTGATCGGCAGGCAAGTGAAGAGCCTGCGCGGCCAGGCGATCGAGATCCACAACCTCGACCTGTCGTCAGGCACGGCGCGCGTCACCGTTTCCGGACCGCTGTCGGTCGATGCCGATGGTCTCATCGACGCCGACCTGACGATCACGCTGAAGGATCCGAAGGCCGTGGCGGCGATCCTCGGCGGTGCCATCCCCGAGCAAAAAACGCAGATCGAGCAGGGCTTTGCTGGCCTGGCGCTGCTCGGCAACCAGCCGTCGATGCCGCTCAAGGTGGTCAAGGGCAAGGCCTCGCTCGGCTTCATTCCGCTGGGCAAGATCAAGCCGGTGGAATAGCGCATCGATGGCAAAACCCGTGAGACTGCTGAGTGTCGGCGCGCTGACGCTGGATACGATCTTGCGTGTCGAGACGCTGCCCGGCCACCAAGGCAAGTTCATCGCCTCCGACGGCGTCCAGATCGCTTCGGGCATGGCGACGAGCGCGGCCTGCGCTGCACATCGCCTGGGCGCCGATGTTTCGTTGTGGGCGAGCACGGGCGACGATTCAGTCGGCGATCAGCTGATCGCCGGGATCCAAGCAGAAGGCGTCGATTGCAGCTTCGTGCGCCGCGTCAGTGGCGCCCGCTCGGCGCTGGCCTCGATCCTGGTCGACGCGCATGGCGAGCGCATCATCGTGCCGTTCTACGACAGCCAGGCCCAGGCCGATCCCGAGGCTCTGCCGCTCGCAGACCTCTCGGCATTCGATGCCGTGCTGGCCGATGTCCGCTGGCCCGGTGCCGCAGCGCTTGCCCTGGAGGCGGCGCACGCCATCGGCCGGCCGGCGATCCTTGATGCCGATACCGCGTCGAGGGACGTGCTGGAACTGCTGCTGCCCCTGGCATCCCATATCGTGGCTTCCGAGCCGGCGGCGCGCGTACTGTGCGGCGCGGAACTGGATTCGCGCCAGGCCTGTGAGGCACTCGCCCGGCGCGGCGATGCGTTTGTCGCGGTTACCGGCGGCGCGGCTGGCACCTGGTGGTTCGATCGCGCGACGGGATCATCGCGACATGTCGCGGCGCCGAAAATCAATGCGGTCGACACGCTGGCCGCCGGCGATGTCTTTCACGGCGCCTTCGCCGTCGGACTGGCGGAAGCCATGCCGGTCGAGCAGGCCTTACGCTTTGCCAGTGCGGCCGCCGCGCTCAAATGCCTGCGCTTCGGCGGCCGGCTAGGCGCGCCGGACCGGGCCGAGACGCTGGCGATGATGAAAAGCCACTGGCCAGCAGGCTGAAGAAGCGACCTACGCCTTCGCCGGGTGCTCGACCGCCTGACGGCCGAAATCGGGGACGTCGATGTCCTGGCCGGCCTCGATGATCGAGCGGCGCACCGCACGGGTGCGGGTGAACAGATCGAACAGCTTTTCGCCGTCGCCCCAGCGGATCGCCCGCTGCAGCGACGCCAGATCTTCCGAGAACCGTGCCAGCATTTCGAGGATGGCGTCCTTGTTGTGCAGGCAGACGTCGCGCCACATGGTCGGATCCGAGGCGGCGAGACGGGTGAAATCGCGAAAACCTGAAGCCGAATATTTGATCACTTCGGATTTGGTCACCGACTGCAGATCGTCGGCGGTGCCGACGATGTTGTAGGCGATGATATGCGGCAGGTGCGAGACGATGGCCAGCGTCATGTCGTGATGCTGCGGGTCCATCGTGTCGATGTTGGCGCCGCAACGGCGCCAGAATTCCGACAGCCTCTCCAGTGCATCCGGGTCGGTGTCGGGCAGCGGGGTGAAGATGCACCAGCGATTGTCGAACAGGTCGGCGAAACCGGCATCTGGGCCGGATTTTTCCGTGCCCGCCAGTGGGTGGCCGGGAATGAAATGCACGCCATCGGGCACATAGGGCTGCATCTGCGCAATCACCGATGCCTTGGTCGAGCCGACATCGGTGAGGATCGCACCCTGCTTCAGCGCCGGCGCGATTTCCTCGGCCACAGCGCCGGACGAGCCGACCGGCACCGAGACGATGACCAGATCAGCATCGCGGACCGCTTCCTTCGCATCGCTGGAGTAGGAGGAGCCGAGCCCAAGCTCTTGCGCCCGCGCCAATGTCGCGGCACTGCGGGTCGAGATGGCGACGTGACGGGCGAGGCCCTCGCGACGGATGACGCGGGCCAGTGACGAGCCGATCAGGCCGATGCCGACCAGCGCGATCTTTTCAAACATCGGTGATGTCATGGTGTTCTAGCTTTTCAGGAATGTCGTGAGAGCGGCGACCACGCCGCGATTGGCCTCTTCGGTGCCGACGGTCATGCGCAGCGCGTTGGGAAAGCCGTAGCCGGAAACGCGCCGCAGAATATAGCCGCGCGCCGTCAGATAATCGTCCGCCGCGGCGGCCGAATGGTTCTGGTCGTCGGGAAAATGGATCAGGATGAAATTGCCGACGCTTGGCGTCACCCGCAGCCCAAGCTTGCCGAACTCCTCGCTCAACCATGTAAGCCACGTTTCGTTGTGCATCACGCTGCGTTGGACGTGGTCGCGGTCACGGATCGCGGCGATGCCGGCCTCGATCGCCGTCGCATTGACGTTGAAGGGGCCACGCACACGGTTGATGGCATCGACGATGTGCATCGGTGCGTACATCCAGCCGATCCGAGCCCCGCCGAGGCCGATCTTGGAGAAGGTGCGGGTCATCACCACGTTCTCGGCCCCGCCGACCAGTTCGATGCCGGCTTCATAGTCGTTGCGGCGAACATATTCGGCGTAAGCCGCGTCGAGCACCAGAAGCACATTTCCGGGCAAGCCGGCATGCAGGCGGCGCACTTCCTGGAACGGCACATAGGTGCCGGTCGGGTTGTTGGGATTGGCAAGGAATACGATTTTCGTGCGCGGCGTGACGGCGGCCAGCATCGCATCGATGTCGGCACGCTCATCGGTCTCCTTGACCGCGACCGGAGTTGCGCCGGCCGACTGGATGTAGATTTTGTAGACCATGAAGGCGTGTTCGGTGAAAATCGCCTCGTCGCCGGGAGCGAGATAGGTTTGCGCCAGAAGGCCGAGAATTTCGTCGGAGCCGTTGGAACAGATGATGTTCTGCGCGTTGAGACCATGCACCTCGGCGATCGCCTCACGCAGCCGCCTGGCGGTGCCATCGGGATAGACGTCGAGCTTCGCAGCAATCTCCCGCGCGGCCTCGATCGCCTTCGGCGACGGACCCAGCGGATTCTCGTTCGACGACAGCTTGTAGACCTTGGCGACGCCGGCGGGCGCGGTGCTCTTGCCCGGCACATAGGCGTCGATGTCCATGATGCCCGCGCGCGGGGTTGGACGTGCCTTGTCCGGTGTCTGGCTCATGTCGCAAAATCCGTCGAGAACGCTTCCGTCTGGAAGCCGAAGCGGAAATACAAGCCACGGCCCGCAATGTCGAGAGGTGGCAACCTCCGGACCGCGGCTGGCCGTTGACGCGGGCGCGCCACAGTCCTAGAAGAGGTACGAAATTCCGTGGTGATTTGGCCGGTCGGCTTGCAGCCACGTTAAACAACTTGCTAAAGGGCCGTTTGCATCCTGTAACCGGCTTTGCGACTGCAATGCCGGTTTTTTGTTGTCCGCGCCGGCCGGACACCGCATCGGCCTCGAATTTCGAAAGCACCGTGCGGATTCAAAGTGTGAGATGGATGCAATGGCCGCTCTACGCGCTGGAAAAACCAACAACGAGGCTGACCAGCCGTCGAGCCCGGTGCTGCGCTTTGGGCCCGACAAGCCGCTAAAGCTCGATGCCGGCACCCTGCTGTCGCCGTTCCAGATCGCCTACCAGACCTACGGCACGCTGAACGACGCCCGTTCCAACGCCATCCTCGTCTGCCATGCGCTGACGGGCGACCAGCATGTCGGCAGCACCAATCCGGTGACCGGCAAGCCGGGCTGGTGGGAAGTGCTGATCGGCCCCGGCAAGATCATCGATACCAACCGTTTCTTCGTCATCTGCTCCAACGTCATCGGCGGTTGTCTGGGCTCCACCGGCCCGGCCTCGACCAATCCCGCCACCGGCAAGCCCTATGGGCTCGACCTGCCGATCATCACCATTCGAGACATGGTGCGCGCCCAGCAGATGCTGATCGACCATTTCGGCATCGAAAAACTGTTTTGCGTCCTCGGTGGCTCGATGGGCGGCATGCAGGTACTGGAATGGGCGTCGAGCTATCCGGAGCGCGTCTTCTCGGCGCTGCCGATCGCCACCGGCGCGCGCCATTCCTCGCAGAACATCGCCTTCCATGAGGTCGGCCGGCAGGCCGTGATGGCGGATCCGGACTGGCATGGCGGCAAATATTTCGAGCACGGCAAGCGCCCGGAAAAGGGCTTGGCGGTGGCGCGCATGGCCGCCCATATCACCTATCTGTCGGAAGCTGCCCTGCATCGGAAGTTCGGCCGCAATCTGCAGGATCGCGAGGCGCTCACCTTCGGCTTCGACGCCGACTTCCAGATCGAGAGCTATCTGCGCCACCAGGGCATGACCTTCGTCGATCGCTTCGATGCCAATTCCTATCTCTACATGACGCGGTCGATGGATTATTTCGACCTCGCCGCCGACCATGGCGGCCGGCTGGCGGATGCGTTCGCCGGCACGAAAACCCGCTTCTGCCTGGTGTCCTTCACCTCGGATTGGCTGTTCCCGACCGAAGAGAGCCGCTCGATCGTTCATGCGCTCAACGCCGCCGGCGCGTCGGTATCCTTTGTCGAGATCGAGACCGATCGCGGCCACGACGCCTTCCTGCTCGACGAGCCGGAACTGTTTGCCGCCATCAATGGCTTCATCGGCTCCGCGGCACGGGCGCGAGGACTCGCATCATGAACGTCACCCGCAACCAGCGCGTCGACCTCGAAGTCGTCGCTAACCTCATTCCGCCACAGTCGCGCGTGCTCGACGTCGGTTCAGGCGATGGCTCGCTGCTCGAATTGCTGCAGGACACCAAGCAGGTCGACGGCCGCGGCCTTGAACTCTCGCAGCGTGGCGTCAACGAATGCGTGGCGCGCGGCTTGAGCGTCATCCAGGGCGATGCCGACAAGGATCTCGAGTTCTATCCCGACAAGGGCTTTGACTTCGTCGTCCTGTCGCAGACCCTGCAGGCCACCCGCAACCCGAAGCTGGTTCTCAAGGAACTGCTCAGGATCGGCAATCGCGCCATCGTGTCCTTCCCCAATTTCGGCCATTGGCGGGTCCGCATGTCGCTGTTCCTCAATGGCCGCATGCCGGTGACCACGGACCTGCCCTATTCCTGGTACGACACGCCCAACATCCATTTCTGCACCATCCGCGACTTCGTCAATCTGTGCGACGAGCTTGGCGCTACCGTGGAAAAAGCAACCGCGCTCGACGCCAATGGCCAGAAGATCGGCCTGTCGATGCCATGGTGGTTCTGGAACTTCTTCGGCCAGCAGGCGGTGTTCTTGCTGAAACGGTAATCCCGCCGCACCATTGTCGACTTCACGCCTGGTCAAGGACATCCGTGGCCTTATGCGGATGCTCAACGCCATCAACGAAGATCACGTCGGCTTCCGAGTTGTCGGTCCGCAACGTCAGTATCGCCTGATAGGCGGCCGAGTTGTACCATCCGCGCACGTGTTGCCTGTCGGGAAATTCGATGATGATCAGGTGGCCCTGCCAATCGTTTTCGATGACCTCGACCTCGCCGCCATGGACCAGAAAACGACCGCCGAAAGGGGCCAGCGTGGCATCGATCTTCTGCAGATATTCGACGATCTGCGGACCCATCCGGGCTTGGCGCATATGGGCAACGGCGTAAGCAGTCATGACAGTACTCCCTCTGGAACCGAAGCCGAGCAGCCGGCCTCGCGACGGCAATCTGCCCAAACACCTGCCGCGATGCGATTACGTCTGACGTAGTGGAATGCATCCAGATTATAGACGCGTCATTCATCGCAAGGGCGATTCGCAAGCATAGGGCGCGGCAATGGTGTTGCAGTTGAAGCGCTAGATAGTGGAATTCGTCGTTTCACGCGCATTGAGCAGCATCCCGGTGGGGTGACAGGTACGGCTGTTTTTTGTAGCGTCGTGGCCAATACGGGGGATATGGAAGGCCGATCCATTTGACCGTCCTGAAGATCGAAAGACCTGGCAGGAAGCGTATTTTTTACGCTGGAAATGGCTGACGCAGTATGACCCGGAAGACAGAGCACGCTCCTCTCATCACGGTCATCACGCCGACTCACAACAGGCGCGAGGCGGTATTGCGCGCCGTGGAAAGTGTAATTTCCCAGAGCATGCCGAGGTTCGAGCATATTGTCGTCGACGATGGCTCGACGGACGGAACCGCGGCGGCACTGGCCAGCATTCGTGATCCGCGACTGATCTATGTCGGCGCGAAATGGCGAGGCGCCAATGCCGCCCGCAATGCAGGCATCGAGCGCGCGCAGGCACCCGTCGTGACGTTCCTCGATTCCGACGACGTCTATCTGCCGCACAGGCTCGAACGGACCCTGACCTGGTTCGATGCCAATCCGGCGCTCGAAGTGCTGATCAGCTCTTATGTCTCCCTGAAGGGCGGACGCGCCACCGATTGCATCAATCGCGATGCATTCCTAAACTCTGCCACGCTGGAACGAACGCTGGTCGCGGAGACAATCTTGATCGCGGGATCGGCGATAACAGCCCGCCGCGAGGCGTTGCTGGCCATCGGCGGCTATGACAGCGACATCGCCAGGATGCAGGATCGGGAATTGCTGCTGCGGCTTGCCCGGCGCTTCGGCGCGCAATTGTCTCAGGACATCGACTGGACGAAGCACAATTCGGAGAATTCGATTTCGCGACGTCGCGACGGCTATGTCGAAGCCTATGCGAATCTGATGCGCAAACACCCGAATATTGCCCGCTCCTACCCGCATATCCCGCCCTACATGATCACGCGGCAGATCATTTCCGATATTCTGAAGTGCCGGATTCCGGAAGCCTTCTCGGGCTACATGGCCAACCGCTCGTCGAAAGATCTCGGCTACTCGCTGCCCGAACTGATCAATGGCTATGTCTATGGCCGGCGCTGGCGTCGCGACCTTCACCACGAGTTTCGGCAGAAGTTCGACGCCCGTCCGGCCTGACTGCTGTCACTACGACGAAGCTATCGGTCGAGCTCCGGAAAATACGGGTCCGAATAAAACCGTCTGTCCCGCTCGCCTTTCAAGCAGTCGACAGGCGCAGCAGTGTCGACGGGGATGACCCTCGTCCCATCTTGAATGCCGCTCACTTCGAGGACCAGCTTGCGCCGGATGGCCGTAGAAAATTCGGCGGCAGCGTAAATCGGCAGCACAAAGGAACCAGGCCCTCCGGTCACGCACTGCGCATAGTACTGGTCGAGATGGCTGAAGGTTGGTGACGGATTGATCAGAATCGGCAGGCCGTTGATGACGATGCCTTTGGCAGTTGCCGCATCGCGCGTCGCGGTGACCGGCGGCCCGATATTGTTGGGACCATCGCCTGATATATCGATGACGCTGCGTTCGCCCTCGAAAGAAGTGCGATCGAAAATCTCGGTGCCGAAAGCCAGTGCAGTGGAAATCGAAGTGCCGCGGAAGCTGCGGAACGGCCGGGCCGCGACCTTGTCGGCAAAGCTGTTGGCGCTCTCGGCGCTGTCGATGATTTGCCAGTCGATGATCGCATCGTCGCGCACCGTGCCGGCCCATTCGAAATAGGCGAGCGCGATGCGGCCCGTCTTGCCGGCGCGGACAGCCTGGATGAAATCGGGATGCCGCAGCGCCTCGACATAACCGGCGCGCTGCAGGGCAAACTCCTTCTCGTCCATCGACAGCGAAATGTCGACCGCCAGCACCAGCTCGACATCGACCGCCAGCGCATCCGGCGGCGGGGCGGTCGGAGTAGCCTGGGCACAGGCAAGACAGGCAAGCAGGCGTAAAGCATCAAGCATGGCCGACGCCAGAGTTGTTTCTTCGCGAAATCTTCCTTCGCGATCGCGGCAAAATAAAGCTTGGAGCCCGTAACCGGGGAAAACAGCCTATTTCTTGCGGCGGGCGGCCGCCGGCGGCGGGTCGATCGCACCGGCCCTGACGCGGACAGGTTTCAGCGCCTGCGCACCGGTATCCTTGACGATCGTCAACGCGCGGGGAAAGAACTGATTGTTGTGCAGCCCGCGTCCGATGTTGAGGATCGCCGTCTCGGGCAAGCGCTTATCCAATGTCGAAAGCACGCGCCGCAGCGAGGGCCCGTCGAACGCGTCCAGGGCTTCGTCGATGATCACCCATTTCGGCTGCCGCAAGGCGAGCCTGGCGAAGGCCAGCGAACGCTGTTCGTCATCGCCCAGCTCATGCTCCCAGCGCGCGCTGCGGTCGAGTGAGGATGACAGCCGTCCAAGCCCGACTTCGGCAAGCACCGCCGAAATGTCGGCGTCGCTCGCCGGCGCAGGTCCGTTCGGGTGATCGAGGACCTCGCGCAGCGTACCGGTCGGGAAATACGGCACGCGCGGCACGAATATGGGGTTTTCTCCCGCAGGCAGGCCGATCCGCCCACTCCCCCATGGCCACAGGCCGGCAATGGCGCGGAAGAACAACGTCTTGCCGGCGCCGGGGTCGCCGGTGATCATGACGCGCTCGCCGGGACGGATTTCGACATGCTCGTCGGCAAGCTTGGTGCAGCCGTCCCGCGAGGCCACTTCGAGCTTCTCGAAAGTCAGGCTGCCATTGGCGTTCTCGCCGAAGGCAATGCGCCTTTCCTTGTCGTGCAGCACATCGGTCTCATTGAGCGCGATGCGGAAGTCGGCGACGCGCATCAACGTGGCGCGCCAGTCGGCGATGCTGCCGATATTGTTGATGAACCAGCGCAACGAAGAGTGAACCTGGTTGAAGGCGCCGACCGCCATCATCAGCCCGCCAAAGCTGATATCGCCGGAGAAATAGACCGGCGAGGCGACCAGGATGGGTGCCACGACGGTGATCCAGCCATAGGTGTCGGTCACCCAGGACAGGTTGATCTGGGCGGTGTAGATGCGGCGCATGGCGCCCAGGACCGTACCGAGGTCGAGTCCGAGCCGTCGCCTGGCGTCGGCCTCGCCATGGTACAGCGCGATGGCATCGACATTCTCGTTGACGCGCACCATCGACGAGCGAAGCTCGGCTTCGCGTGTGTAGCGGTCGCTGTTGAGGCGGATCAGCGGTCGCCCGACCAGCCAGCTCAGCCAGGAGGCGGTGCCGGCATAGAGGATGGCGGCCCAGACCATGTAGCCCGGTATGGCCAGCGCGGTGCCGCCAACATGAAACACGAAGCCCGAGGACAGTTCCCACAACACGCCGACGAAGGATACGAGCAGGATACACGACTGCAGCAAGCCGACGCCGAGGTCGGTCGACAGGTCCGACAGATGCGCGGCGTCCTGCTGCATGCGCTGGTCGGGATTGACGCCGATGGCGCCGGCATTGGCCAGACGGAAGGCCCGCGCCGGCCGCATCCACTGGTCGATCAGATCCAGCGTCAGCGCCTCGCGCAGCTTCAGCCTGATCATCTGGTTGAGCCAGGTCTGGCCGATGTTGAGCACCAGAAGTCCGCCGGCGATTGCCGCAAAGACGAGAAGCTGGTGCAGGAAGGCCGCCATGTCGCGGCGCGCAAGCGCATCGTAGAAAGGCTGGTTCCAGCGGTTGAGCAGGACCTGGCCGATCGACGTTGCGATGATGACGGCCATGATGCCGACCGATGTCCAGAGCAACCAGCCGCGAACCGGCGATCCCGTCAGCGCTTGCCTGATCGTCGCCACCTGATCGCCCAGGCTGCTGGCTTCGACCGCCACGGCAGCCGGCTGAACGGTGGCTGCATTGTCCAGTTGATCAGCCATGGCTGAGGTCCTTGCGTTCAGTGCTGAAACCGGATGGAGAGACTTGATCGCATCCGTCGTTCAGATGGGCTGCGAGCCCCCTTGCGACAGATAGGGTGGGACAAGGCCCCTGGCGTTCTTGTCGCGATCACGAAGCCGTCACCCCCGCAGCCGATGGCTTGGCATCCCCGGCCTCCTTCTGACGGCCGAGCCGCGTGGCGCCATGCGGCGACAGCACCGGCACGAAGACGCGACGCGAGGCGCGCTGGGCGACCGGAACGCCTTGATAGAGCCGCTTCTGCGCCTCGACGACGATGACGCCGGAAAAGATCGGCCACAGCCGCCGGCCGGCGCGTTCCAGCACGTTCTGGAAGCGCATCATGAAGCGACGCCGCGATGGCGGGAAGAACAGCGCATCGGACCAGGCGGCCGGCGTGAAATTCGTCTCGCGCAGCAGTTCGGTAAGCTGGCCGCGCGAGAAAGGCCGGCCATTGCCGAACGGCGTGTGCTCGAAGCGCGCCCAGACGCCGCGCCGGTTGGGCACGACGATGACGACGCGGCCAGCCGGCGACAGCACCCGCCAGATCTCGTTCAGCGTTTCGCGCGGATTTTCGACATGTTCGAGCGAATGGACGAGCAGCATGCGGTCGATGCAGGAATCGACCAGCGGCAGCTCCTCGTCGAAGACCAATGCCGTCGCCGTCGGCCCCGTCGCCGGCCACACCACGGCGCCTTGCGTTGCCGGCATGAAGGCGAAGACCCGCTCGGCATCGGCGCCGAAGCGCTCCAGCCACGGCAAGGTGTAGCCGAGGCCGACCAGCCGTTCATTGGGCACGGCTGCCCAGATCGACGACAGCGCCATGGTGATCGAGCGCTCGGCGAACCGGCCGAGCGTTGTCGAATAGAATGAGCGAAGATCGACGATGTCGGAATGCATGCGAGGGATGTAGCCGTGATATCGGCGGGTTTCAACAAAAGGCCTCGACGAGGTCGACATTCCCGAGTGACACTTGTCATCTCCCTGGGATGTCATTCGACATTCCGGGATGACATCGGCGCCTTGGCGCCCTATGTCTGCGGCGACAATGGAGAGATGCGATGCCGGTCGAAATCGAACAGTTCATGTGCCGCAGCGACAATTTCGGCGTGCTGGTGCATGACCCCAAAAGCGGCCAGACCGCGATCATCGATGCACCCGAGGAAGCGCCGATCCTGGCCGCGCTCAAGCGCACCGGCTGGACGCCGACGATGATCCTGACCACGCATCACCATGTCGATCATGTCGAGGCCAATCTGGCGCTGAAGGAGCGCTTCAAGCTGCGCATCATCGGCCCGGAAGCGGAAAAGGCGAAGATTCCCGGCATCGACGAAACCGTCGAAGAAGGTTCCGTCGTTCATCTCGGCGATGAACGGATCGAGGTGATCGCCACGCCTGGCCACACCGCCGGCCACGTCTCCTATCACTTGCCGGCATCGAAGGTGGCGTTCACCGCCGACACGTTGTTTGCGCTGGGTTGCGGGCGGCTGTTCGAATGCAAGCCGCCGGTGATGTACGAGTCGCTGAAAAAGCTTGCAGCGCTGCCCGCCGCGACCGTCATCTATTGCGGCCATGAATACACGCTCTCCAACGCGCGTTTCGCGCTGACCGTCGACCCGACCAATTCGGCCTTGAAGGAGCGTGCCGCCAAGATCGAGGCGTTGCGGGCCGAAAACAAGCCGACGCTGCCGACGACGATCGGCGAGGAACTGTCGACCAATCCGTTCCTGCGCTGGCACGACCCAGCGATCCGCAAGCATCTTGGGCTGGAGAAAGCTTCGGACGCCGAGGTGTTCGCAGAAATCCGCAAGCGCAAGGATAATTTCTAAACAAAGACAGGATGGTCTGGAACCCATGACCAGCGCAGCCGAAATCATCGCGATCCTCGGTCTGAAGCCGCATCCGGAGGGCGGCTGGTATGCGGAGACCTTTCGCGACGGCGCCGGCGGCGCGCGCGGCCATTCGACCGCGATCTATTTCCTTTTGGAGCAGCACCAGGTTTCGGCCTGGCACCGGGTCAAGGACGCCACCGAGGTCTGGCATTTCCACGCCGGCGCCCCGCTGGCGTTGTCGATGAGTGAGGAAGATGGCGCCGTGTTCGAGCAGGTGCTCGGCATCGACCTGGCGGCGGGCGAGCGGCCGCAGATCGTCGTGCCGGCAGGCTGGTGGCAATCGGCGCGCAGCCTGGGCGAATGGACCCTGGTCGGCTGCACCGTCGCACCGGGCTTTGAGTTCGCCACCTTCGAGCTGGCCGAGCCCGGCTGGCAGCCGAAACAACCCCAACTCAGCAAGAACCCCTAGCTCAGCAGGAATCCTAGGGTGATCGCCAGTTGGGCGGCGTAGTAGAGACCCCAGACGGCCAAACGCATCCAGACGCGGTGTGGCGATATGGCGGCCACCAGGAATTTTTCCGTGGCGAGCAGCCCGTCCGATGCCATGAACAGCAGCGCGCCGCCGACAATCGAGACGCTGCCTGTCGTCAGCGCCGAAACGCCCATGGCGAGGATGGCCGCGATATAGACGATGATCGGAACGCGCAAGCCCGGACCGACACGCCGCCAGAGCGCCGCCAGCATGACGATCGCGAACACCGCCATCGCCAGCGCGATCGCCCCGCGCCACGACTCGGCGCCAAGCAACTCCAGGCCGCCCCCACTGCGCAGGAACAGCGCGACATAGACGATGTGGGCGACGAGAAAACTGGCCAACCCGCCGAGAAAGGCCCTTTCGCCGTCGCGCGACAGGAAGGCATCGCCAGCGGCGCTGAGCGCAAGGGCGATGACCAGCAGCAGCGGGCCGCCTTGCAGCGCCGCCAGCACGGCAAGCATCGCCACGGCGAGTGTCTTTGCCGCCGAGCGGGCGAGCGTCGGCGGCATGCCTGATATGAAGGCGTAGATCACCGCCGCCACCAGCGAAAAGATCAACGTAGCATTCGCATTGGCGTCGATGCCGCCTGCAAACGGCATCGTCATGCCTTGGCTCCGCTTTCGGTCACGACCGGCTTCCGCAGAAACAGCGATTTTGCCGCCAGCGCCGCCCCGCCGGTGATGAGCACGCAGGCGGCGAGGATGCGCAGCGACGGCTCGGCGACGCCGGCCGCGATCAGCACCAGCGTCGACAACAGCGGCGCCGCATAGCTTGCCGCGCCGAGCACCTGGATGTTGCCGCGCTTGACGCCGATATCCCAGGCGTAGAAGGCCGCGCCGACCGGCATCAGGCCGAGCCCGAGCACGGCCAGCCACTGGCCGGCACCGTTCGGCAGCACGGTTTGTTCCAGCGCCAGGTGGCAACCGAGCGACAGCACCGCGGTGGCGGCGCAGAACCAGGTGACGATGCTGGTCGGCACCGACGGGAAGCGCCGCGACAGAAGCGAATAGGACGACCACAGCACCGCACAGACGGCGGCCATGGCATAGCCGAAGGCGTAGCGGGCATCGAAGGCGAGGCCGCCCCCTTTGGTGACGATCAGCACGGTGCCGGCAAGGCCGAGCAGCGCGCCGACGACATGGTTCCAGGCCAGGCGCTCGCCCGGCATCAGCGCCGAGCCAAGCACGATCAGCAGCGGCCACAGATAGGCGATCAGGCTCGCCTCCACCGCCGGCGCATTGCGCAGCGCGGTGAAGTAGAAGAAGTGGTAGCCGAACAGGCCGGCAATGCCGATCAGCCAAACCTGCGGCGGTATCTTCTGGCTCTTGTCGGGGGCCGGCATGACCAGCCGCGCGACAAGCCCGACCCCGGTGCCGATCGAAAACGTGATTGCCGACAACAGGAACGGCGGCACTTGGCCGGAGGCATCCGTAAGCAGCGCCAGCAGCGCCCACATGGCGACCGCCGAAAAACCGATGAGTGTAGCGCGCCCCATTCTGTCTCCAGTGGTGCGCCCCATTCTGTCCTCAGTGGCGCGCCTGACCTATTGTACCGCTTCGAAACGCCTGGCGCTGATGGTCAAGGTGCCGATCTGCGTTCCGACCGTGGCGTGGATCGGCGCATATACGCCGGTTTGGCCGAGCGGCGCAAACGTCACCATCATGCGGCTGCGGTCCTTCAGGTAGTTGAGCGCCTTGCGGCCCTTGCGGTAGCCCGCCACCGGGTCGAAGCCCATCCGGCAGGTGATGGTATCGCCCTTGTAACCGGGCACCGAGATCGTGCCTTTCGACGCGTAGGTCAGCGTCAGGTCGGCGCGCATCTCGCCATCATAGAATTTCACCGTGCGGCCGCAGACCTGGTCTAGGCTGTCGGCGTGGATGACCGTGGCGGCCATCGGATCGAGCACCGATGCCAGGTCGCCGGTGCCAATCGGCACCCAGCTCTTGGGATCGCGCTTGTCCGGCGCCGGGATGACCTGCGTCGAGGTGACCGTGCCATTGGCAAAGCGGATATCGACCACCGATGCCTTCTTGCCGGAGGTGTAATCGGCACGAAACGCCTGCGGCACCATCTTCTTGCCCGAGATCGTGCCTTTGGACGAGACCGTGCCCTGGGTATCGTCGAACAGCTTGGCGAGACCGGCAGCTCTGACGCTGCCTTCGATCGCGTAGGCGCCGTTCTCATAGTGGCTGGAAAACGTTGATTTCGCTATCGAAAGACCAAAAAATGACACGATGTACTCGCCCTTAAACGACTGCGGCGAGGCAGCTGTGGCGGCGGACGGCAAGGCGATGGCGAGCATGGCAGCAAGGGCGTGAGAGGAACGAAGCATGGCGGCATCGGGTCCTTGATTCTTGGCCGGAGGCGGGCAACTCCGGGCTGGCATGTCCCTGTCAGACCGCTTATAGGATGAATTCCGGCCTTAATATGAAATGCCGGGCGCGTCCGTGGGCATGCCGGAGCTTGACGCACCGGTGAAATGCAACTATGGAACGCCAACTTTTTCCATAAGGCCGCCTGACCAGAACCGCGCGCCACCCGGCGTGGGCATAAAGGTTTGGCAGACCCGAGAACTGAAGGTTAGAACTATGTCCCGCACCTGCGAACTCACTGCCAAGGCAGTCATGTCCGGCAACAATGTGAGCCACGCCAACAACAAGACCAAGCGTCGCTTCCTGCCGAACCTCGTCAATGTGACGCTGATCTCGGAAGCGCTGAACCAGAACGTGCGCCTGCGCATTTCCGCCAACGCCCTGCGTTCGGTCGAACATCGCGGCGGTCTGGATGCCTTCCTGGCCAAGGCCGACGTCAAGGAACTGTCGCAGCGCGCGCGTCTGTTGAAGAAGCAGATCGCCAAGAAGCTTGCCGATCAGCCTGCTGCCTAACATCGTTTAAAGGCGGGGGACGACCGCCTTGGGCATCGGATCCAAGCCTTTCAAAGTGGCTTCCGATGCTCAAACAAAGCGAGCGTGATTCGGTTTCGGAATAACGCTCCGCTGGTTCCATTACCCAGGATAAAAAAATGAGTTCCTTCTCGCGATACCTGCCCTTCGTGGCCGCCATGGCGCTTGTCGTCGTGGCATCGAACATTCTCGTGCAGTTCCCGATGCAAGGGCAGATCGGCGGCCTGTCGCTGGCCGACCTTTTGACCTGGGGCGCCTTCACCTATCCCTTCTCGTTCCTGGTCACCGATCTCGCCAACCGCCGCTACGGGCCTGCCGTGGCGCGCAGGATCGTCTTTGTCGGCTTCATGACTGCCGTCATCTGCTCGATCCTCGTCCCGCCCTTCCTGTTCCGCCACGGCCTGATCGAATTCGAGACCGCGGCCGACCGGCTGGTGCGCATCGCCGCGGCGTCAGGTGCTGCGTTCCTCTGCGCGCAATTGCTTGACGTCACCGTGTTCAACCGGCTGCGCCGGCAAAGCTGGTGGCGGGCGCCGATCGTCGGCACGCTGGTCGGCTCGGTGTTCGACACCGCCGTGTTCTTTACCGTCGCTTTCTCTGCCGCTTTCGCCTTTGCTGGTCCCAACGACAGTTTCGCGCTCGAAACCGCACCGCTGATGGGTGTGTTCCATGTCGACGCTATGCGCTGGATCTCCTGGGCGCTCGGCGACCTCAGTGTGAAGCTGATCATCGCCATTGTGGCGCTCATCCCCTACCGGCTGCTCGCCGCCCGCTGGAGCCAGCCGGCTGTCGCGGTCTAGGCCGTTTCGGATAAGATCACGCCAAACAGAAAGAAAGCCCGTGATCCCCTGGGTCCAGCTCGATTCGGCAAAGACACCAGACGGCCAACAAGAACTTCGCCTCAAGCGGCGCGGTTCCGAATTCTCGATCATGCTCGGCACCAATGAGCTGATGAACAGCCGCCTCAGCGGCTCCGAGCAAGCGCTGGCAAAACTGTCTTGCCAAAGGATTGCCGACCATCGGCGGCCGAGAATGCTGATCGGCGGGCTCGGCATGGGTTTTACCTTGCGCGCCGCCCTCGCCGAACTCGGCAATGATGCCAGCATCGTCGTTGCGGAGCTGGTGCCGACGGTCGTCGCCTGGGCACGCGGCCAAATGGCCGAGGTGTTTGGCGGCTGCCTTGACGATCCGCGCGTCACGGTCGAGGAAACCAACGTCGGCCAGTTGATACGGTCCGAGCCGGCAGCCTGGGACGCCATCCTGCTCGATGTCGACAACGGCCCGCAAGGCATCGTCCACAAGTCCAACGACGCGCTTTACAGCCTGCAGGGGCTGGGAGCCGCGCGCACCGCCCTCAAGCCGGGCGGTGTCCTGGCGGTGTGGTCGCAAGGCCCCGACGGCGGCTTCACGCGGCGCCTGAAGCAGGCTGGCTTTGCGGTCGAGGAGATCAACACGCGCGCCAACGGCAAGCGCGGCGCGCGCCATGTCATCTGGATGGCCGCCAACGGCCCACGATCCTGAGCGAGAGCCGGGCCGCGGTCCGGTCTACCTCGACTTCTGGAGTTCCGCGGCAAGGGCTTCCAACAGCCCGCGTGTCCCCTCTTCCCGCCCTTTCGCGGAATCGACACCGTCGAAAAACGCGCCCTGCTCGGTATAGGTCAGCCGCGTGCCACTGCCCGAGGGGGTCAGCTCGACGGTGGTGAGGGATGCCGACATTGGCTGGGGCCCGATCGCCATCCTGTAGGAGAACACGATGCGCTGATCGACAACGATGTCCTGGAACTGCGCGTCGAGCCTGATCTCCGGACCGCCGGCATAGCTGAATCGCGACACCTCGCCACCGCCGACGCGGAAGTCGAAGCTAAATTCGGCGATGGCAAAACCATCGCCATCGATCCGCCAGCGCCGCACAGTCGCCTTGTCGGCGAAGGCATGGAAGACTTGGGGCGGCGATTGCGGATAGGTCCTCTCGATGGTGAACGTGGAGTGGATGACGGAATGCTCGTCTTTCACGGGGGCGATTTGGTTCATGTCTGTTCGTCCTTTTCCTGATCTTGAACTTTCGGGGGCGATTGATCTGTGTCGGCCAGGATCTGGCCAAGTCGGTCGAGCTGACGTTCCGCCGGTATGCGGCGTTCAGCAATCCAGTCGGCGAGCGGGGCAAGCCCGCCCGGTTCGATCCGGCAGGTGCGTACCCGTCCGATCTTTTCGCTGCGGATCAGCCCGCAGGCTTCCAGCACCTGCAGATGTTGCAGCACGGCGGCGAACGTCATGCCGAACGGCTCCGCCAGCTGGCTGACGGTGGCTGGTCCGCGGCTCAATTTTTCCAGGATCTGGCGGCGGGTGGGCTCGACCAGAGCCCGCAAGATGCTGTCGATCTCGGAATAGTTAAGCATGGACTTGAGTATTGCGGCGGCGTCATCAATTGTCAAGTCTCGACTAAAGTATTTTGAGGCGCGACCGAGTGGCTAGAAAACCGTTCAATGTCAATGACTTGGTAGGGAAAATGCGGAGCAGGTCAGTCGCGTCATCGAAAATTAATGGCGACTGTCAGCTTGTGAGGCGTTGCTCAATCCTGATGGAGAATAAATTCCAGATAGAGATTGCGCTGCAGGATCGAGTGGTTGTCGTCGGAGACCAGCGACACCATCAGCGCGCCGTCGTCGCGGGTCCAGACGTCGAGCCCTTCCATATTGTCGATCTGGTAGCCCATGTCGGCCTCCAGCAGCACCGGCCCGTCGGCGACGGCGCCCTTCTCGACGCTTTCGCCATAAATGCGCCGCAGCCGCATCTTGACGCCGCGGGCCATCGAGAAGCTGCGCTCCAGCAACAGCAGGTCACCATCCGGCAGGAAGGCGCCGTCGGTGATGTCGAAGTCGCCGTTGCGCTTGACGGTAAACACGCCCTTGTGCGGCCCTTCGATGATGGCGGCATAGATGTTGCCGGCCTTGTCGAGGCTCTTTTCGGAGACCACCACCAGCCCGCCCTCATGCTGGCCGTTGGCATTGGCGTGGGTGACGGTCTCGAAACCGCGGTTCTGGCGCAGTTCCCGGGCCGGCACCAGAAAATCCAGCTGCTTGAACGGCGCCTTCATATCGTTGGGGTCGATCTTAAACTGGGCGACATGGTGGCTGCGCTCGAAGCCGACAGTGGCGATGCCGTCCTTGACGGCGAGGCCTTCGGCGTCGACCTCCCACTTCTCGTCGATCGCCCGCCCCGCTTCGTCGACCATCTGCTGGATATGGAAATTCTGGATGCCGGACGGCCGCTTGTCGGCGTCGCGGACCACCGTTCCGAAGAACCAGAAGCCAGTGTCGGCGACGCCGATGAAATCGCTGCCGCCTTTGAGAAAGCGGAAGGCCGACAGTGCCCCGAAATCGCGTGTCGGCGAGGTCATTTCCAGGCCGCCGACGAATTCGAATGGGCCAAACTGTTTGTCGGCGCGGCCGATTTGGAATTCGGTGATCGGGCGAGCCGAGATTTCGACCGATTCAACTGAGGTCGAGTCGGGCGAACCGGCCAGCACTGGAGCCGCGCCGGCAAATAGTGCGATGGCGGCGAAAAGCGTCTGCTGGAAGCCGCCGCGCGAAAAGATCATCCGGCGCGCCGCATGCCGCCGCGCCGCGTGTCGCGCGCGCTTTCCTCGGCGAACAGCGAGGCCAGTTGCTCGGTCATGGCGCCGGCCAGCTCCTCGGCGTCGACGATCGTCACGGCGCGCCTGTAATAGCGGGTGACGTCATGGCCGATGCCGATGGCCAGCAACTCCACAGGCGAGCGCGTCTCGATCAGTTCGATGACGGCGCGCAGATGGCGCTCGAGATAATTGCCCGGATTGACCGACAGCGTCGAATCGTCGACCGGCGCGCCGTCCGAGATCATCATCAGGATCTTGCGCTGTTCAGGCCGCGCGATCAGCCGGTTGTGCGCCCACAGCAGCGCCTCGCCGTCGATGTTTTCCTTGAGCAGGCCCTCACGCATCATCAGGCCGAGATTGCTCCGTGCCCGCCGCCACGGATGATCGGCGGATTTGTAGATGATGTGGCGCAAATCGTTGAGCCGGCCGGGGTTCGGCGGCTTGCCGTCCTTCAGCCATTTCTCGCGCGCCTGGCCGCCTTTCCAGGCTCGGGTGGTAAAGCCGAGGATCTCGACCGAGACGCCGCAGCGTTCCAGCGTGCGCGCCAGGATGTCGGCGCAGGTGGCGGCGACCGTGATCGGCCGGCCGCGCATCGAGCCGGAATTGTCGAGCACCAGCGTCACCACCGTGTCGCGGAACTTGGTGTCGCGTTCCTGCTTGAAGGACAATGGCTGCATCGGGTCGATGACGACGCGCACCAGGCGCGCCGGGTCGAGGTAGCCTTCTTCCAGGTCGAAATCCCACGACCGGTTCTGCTGCGCCATGAGCCGCCGCTGCAGCCGGTTGGCCAGCCGCCCGACGACGCCGGACAGATTGGCAAGCTGCTTGTCGAGGAAGGCGCGCAGCCGGTCGAGCTCTTCCTCTTCGCAAAGCTCCTCGGCGCCGACCGTCTCGTCGAAAGCGGTGGTGAAGACCTTGTAGTCGATTTCCTTCGGCAGATTGGTGAAGGGATTGTCGTTGCGGCGTGCCTCGCCGGGCGTCTCGGCATCCGCATCGTCATCGTCGGACAGGTCGTCGGCGGTAGCGTCGGAGGCTTCGGTCTCGGCCGATTGCTCGTCATCGGCGGACGCCTCGGCATCCTCGGACTGTGACTGCTCGGAGCCGGAATCCTCTTCGCCGCCCTCCTCGCTCTGTTCCTCGCCTTGCGGCTGGTTGTCGTCATTGTCCTCGGAGTCTTCGGTCTCTTGGTCGTCGCCGAGTTCCTCGGCCATTTCCATGGAGGCAAGCATCTCGCGCACGACGCGGGCGAATGCCTGCTGATCGTCGAGCTTGGCCGAGAGACCGTCGAGATCGGCGCTGGCCTTTTCCTCGACCCAGGGCCGCCACAGCTCGACCAGGCGCTCGCCGCTCTTCGGGATCGGACGGCCGGTCAGCTTCTCGCGCACCATCAGCGCCAGTGCTTCCTCGATCGGCGCGTCGGCCTTGTCCTTGACGTCGACGAGATTGGCCTTGGCGTATTTGTCCTCCAGCATCGAGCCGATATTGTCGGCGACGCCTTGCATGGCGCGGCTGCCGATCGCCTCGACGCGGGCCTGCTCGACCGCGTCGTAGACGGCGCGGGCCTGTTTGCCCTCTGGCGCGAGCTTGGTGTGGATGCGCACGTCATGGCAGGCGCGCTTCAGCGCCATGGAATCGCCGAGGCCTCGCGTGATGGCGATGTCGGCCTTCGACGCCTTCTTCGGCAGTTCGGGCAGCCGGGCGCGGCTGCCGGCAAGTGCCGGCCTATCCTTGGCAAAGCCGACTTCAAGCTCCTTGTCGCCGGCGATGGCGCGCATGCAGACGGTGACGGCACGCTTGAAGCTGTCGGCTTCAGACCCCGTCTTCGACTTGTTGCGCGTATTGTCGCCCGGACCCGCCATCGAGACTCTGCTTAGCCCAGCACCACATTGGCAGCTGATTCCGGCAAATCCTCGCCGAAGGCGCGCTGGTAGAACTCGGCTACCACCGAACGCTCCAGCTCGTCGCACTTGTTGAGGAAGGTCAGCCGGAACGCCATGCCGATATTGCCGAAGATCTCGGCATTCTCGGCCCAGGTGATGACCGTACGTGGGCTCATCACGGTCGACAGATCGCCATTGATGAAGGCCGAGCGCGTCATGTCGGCGACTCGCACCATCTTGTTGACGATGTCCTTGCCCTTGCCGTCGCGATAATGCTTGGCCTTGGCCAGCACGATGTTCACTTCATTGTCGTGCGGCAGATAGTTCAGCGTGGTGACGATCGACCAGCGGTCCATCTGCGCCTGGTTGATCTGCTGGGTGCCGTGATAGAGGCCGGTGGTGTCGCCCAGGCCCACTGTGTTGGCGGTCGAGAACAGCCGGAAGGCCGGATGCGGACGGATGACCCGGCTCTGGTCGAGCAGCGTCAGCCGGCCCGACGATTCCAGCACGCGCTGGATGACGAACATCACGTCCGGACGGCCGGCATCATACTCGTCGAAGCAGAGCGCGACATTGTGCTGGTAGGCCCAGGGCAGGATGCCGTCGCGGAACTCGGTGATCTGCAGCCCGTCCTTGACGACGATCGCGTCCTTGCCGACGAGATCGATACGGCTGACATGGCTGTCGAGGTTGACGCGCACGCAAGGCCAGTTGAGGCGGGCGGCGACCTGCTCGATATGGGTCGACTTGCCGGTGCCGTGATAGCCCGACACCATGACGCGGCGGTTGTAGGCAAAGCCTGCAAGGATCGCCATCGTCGTGTTCTTGTCGAACAGATAGTCCGGATCGATGTCGGGTACATGCTCGCTGGTCACCGAATAGGCCGGCACCACCATCTTGGACTCGAACCCGAATTTCTCCTTCACCGACACCGTCGTGTCGGGTAGGTTGGCGATGTCGCGATCGACCTTGTTCATATCTCTCAACGTCTCCACGGGCGAAAAGCCTGATTTCGCCGGCAATCGATTTTGTCCGGGGGCGGTCTTAGAGCCTTTTCCAACCTTATGAAAGTTGGAAAACGACACGAATCGTATGGTCGCTCAGCACAGGCCCGCCTGTTTGAGCACGCGATAGGCCTGCAGCACATCGCGGAACCGGTCTTCCGAACCTCGGTCGCCACCATTCGCATCCGGATGGTGACGCTTCACCAGTTCCTTATAGCGCGCCTTGATCTCCTTGCCAGTCGCCTTTGTATCAAGGCCAAGCGTTTCCAGCGCCTTGGCCTCAAGCGGCTTGGCCTTGCGCTCGCGCGCCTCGCGCGGATCCTTTGGCCCCTTGAACAGGTCGAACGGGTCGCGCATGCGATTATAGTAGCCGGCGCGGCCGGAGCGCATCTGGGCCACATCCGGCGACGAACGCGTCGAGGCGCCGTTGACGCCCATCTTCCAGGTCGGCCGGTGGCCGGTCATGGCTTCCTTCTGGAAGCGCGCGACCTCGGTGTCCGGCACACCGGAGAAATAGTTGAAGCCCTTGTTGTACTCGCGCACATGGTCGAAGCAGAAGCGGAAATACTCGCCCTCCTTCATGCGCCCGACCGGCGCACGATGGGTGCCCGCTTCCTTGCAGCCGTCCCACTGGCAGATCGGCGAGTGCGACTTCAGCTCCGCATCCTTCTCAGGGCGGATGCGAATCTTCTCGAAATATTTGGGATACGGCTTCATCTCACCCATTTATGGGGCGTTCGCAAATGCGAAACAAGAATTGACATTTTCGCGATGATCGCCCTAACCGCTGAATCGCGGCATAAAGCAGGCGAATGGCGGATTTTGTTGCGCGGCAGCGGCCTTTGCGAGCCCGATTTTGGTTTTGCCGGCTGCTGCGCCAGCCATATGTGGTGAAGGGAGACGGCGATGTCCATACAGGCAACCATGGAAGACAAGCTCAACAAGGCCTTTTCGCCGGACCGGCTGGTCATCATCAACGAAAGCCATCTCCATGCCGGCCATCACCATCACGGCTCCGACCATCACGGCGCCTATGACGGCACCGGCGAGACGCATTTTCGCGTCCGCGTCGTCTCTTCGGCCTTTGCTGGCATGAGCCGCATCGACCGCCACCGCGCCGTCAACGAATTGCTTGCCGACGAACTGAAGGCCGGCGTGCATGCGCTGGCGATCGAACCGGCGGCTCCCGGCGAAAAGACCCGCTGGTAGGCCGGTTCCGCCTTCGCTGTGCTCAGAGCACCGCTTCGATGAGGAACGGTCCGCGCCGCGACAAGGCGCTCTCCAGCAGCGCGTCGAACCGCTCGCAGGTATCGGCGCGGGCCGCCTCCACGCCCATGCCTTTCGCCAGGCAAACCCAGTCCAGCGACGGCTGGTCGAGGTCGAGCATGCGCCTGGCGTTCTCGCCGATCGCGCCGACGCCGACATTGCGCATCTCGCCATGCAGGATCGCATAGGTCCGGTTGGAAAAGACGATCGTCACCACGTCGAGATTTTCCCTGGCCTGCGTCCACAGCCCCTGCACCGTGTACATTCCGCTGCCGTCAGCCTCCAGATTGATCACCTTGCGGTCGGGACAGGCGATCGCCGCCCCGGTTGCAAGCGGAATGCCTCCACCGATCGATCCGCCTGTGGTCATCATGTAATCGTGCGGAGCGGCAAAGGCCGACAGCGCGAAGAAACGCCGTGCCGAGGTCACCGCCTCGTCGCAGACGATCGCATCGGCCGGCAGCTTGCGCGCCACCGACAGCGCGATCGCATCCTCCGTGAGTTGGCCGCTCGGCGTCGCCTCGTCGGGAAAGGCGGTTGCGAACACCGTCTGTTGCGACGGCTTGACGCCGAGTTCGTCGCGGAGCGCTTCCAGAGCCGCATTGAGATCCTCGCCATGCGCGGCCAGCGTCAGCACCTGGCAGCCTTCCCGCACAAGCCGCCCCGGCTTTCCCGGATAGGCGAAGAAGGCAACCGGCTCCCGCGCGCCGACCAGCACCAGAACATCGATATCCCTGAGCAGTGCCGTCGCCGCATCGATCGGATAGGGGATGCGCGTCGGCGCGACACGCCCGCGCCCGCGCTGCATCCGGGCGATCAGCACGTCGCTGAACACACGGACATCGCTGCCCGTCGAGATCTGCCCGGCGACAGCAAGCGCATCGGCTCTTGCCGCCTGTCCGCGAACGATGATGCCGGCCCGACCCGGAGCGGCACGGATGGCCGCGGCGACCGTGCGCACGGCGCCCATGTCGACGGCGGGCTGCGGCGCCAGCGTCGCCTTGCCGACTGAGGCCGCGCCAACTTCGCTCCAGGCGGCATCCGCGGGCAGGATCAGGGTGGTTACGCCGGGAGGCGTCAGCGAGGCGCGGAAGGCGGCCTCGGTCGCCGGCGCGACATCGTCTGGGCCGGCGATGCGGCGCACCCAGTTCGACATCGGCTTGGCAAGGCTCTCGATATCGCTGGTCAGCGGAGCATCGAGCGGCAGATGGTAGGCTGCATGGTCGCCGACAATGTTGATCATCGGGCTCAGCGCGCGCCGCGCATTGTGCATGTTGGCCAGGCCGTTGGCCAAACCCGGACCGGTATGCAGCAGCGTCGCGGCCGGCCGATCGGTCATCCGGGCATAGCCGTCGGCGGCACCGGTCACCACGCCCTCGAACAGGCCGAGCACGCAACGCATCTGAGGTTTCCGGTCGAGCGCTGCGACGAAATGCATTTCGGATGTGCCGGGGTTGGCGAAGCAGACCGTCACATCATTGGCCAGAAGCACATCACACAGGACATCGGCGCCGTTCATGGAATTCTCTCCCGCTTGACGATCGAAGAGAGCAGTTGCACCGGCAAACGCCCGCGCAGCAATATCCCGTCGGCACTTTTGATCTGATCCAGTCCCTCCGATGCCTGTGCCGCGTTGGGGTCAGCTGACGGTCGATTTCAGAAATTCCAGCGCGGCGGCGGTCAGCGCGTCGCCATCCTCGCCGAAATCGCGATTGATCGACATGTGCGTATAGGCACTGCCGTCGAACACAGTGACCTTGGTGCCGGTCGCCCGCAGGCGCGCGGCGAAGGCCTTCGAGGCCTCGCCACGGCCCGCGGCGCTTGAATAGGCGATGAAGGTCGGCGGATGCTTGTGGCCGTCGACATAGCTGGCGGGCGACAGCGCGGCCCATTGCGTGGGGTCGGAAAAGACGCGGGCATAGGCCCGGACCATGCCGCCATTGCTGGAAAGCGCTGCAAGATCATAGGCCCTGGTATCGTCGAGGATGAGTGCCGCGACGCCAGGCAGGCCACCGCGCATACCGGTCAGCGCAATCAGATGGCAGCCGGCCGAGTGGCCCATGCCGACAATGCGATCGGGATCGCCGCCATGCTGCGCGATATTGGCGCGCACATAGGCATAGGCCTTTTCGACGTCGCCGGCCTGGGTGGCGACGTCGGCCTCGGGCAACATGCGATAGTCGATGGAGACGAAGCAGAACCCATTGGCCAGCAGGAAGGCCGGCTTGGCGTTGACCTGGCTGCGTTTGCCGAACTGCCAGGTGCCCCCATGGACGAAAAAGACGACCGGCAGGCCGGTTGCACCGTCAGGCGCATAGATATCGAGCTTGGCCGGCCCGTAGTCGAAGGTTTTTGGCGCGGGTTGGCGCGGGCGCCGCGCGGCCGATGCTCCCAATGGCAGCATCGCCGCCACGGAGGCCAGAATGAGGCTTCGTCTATCGATCATCATGGTCTCCCGACCGTGTAGGCCAACAGTGCCCGCAGGCGCAGCGAGCGTCCAGTTAAGGATTGTTAATACCCGAGTGGTCTGGGTCGGCGCGCTATCATCGATCCGAATCTCGAACGGCACTCGAGTTTTTGGGGGCTCATCCGCTGTAGAGGGGCCGGATCCACCGGCTTTGCCGAACTCGCATCGGGTCGCAAATGTCGCAGCATCAGGCCGTATCAAATGCACTGTCTTGCAGTTCAGCTCACGAAATCAATATCTGCCCCTTGACGGTCTCATCTGGCCATCACCACCTAAGTATTTGGCAAGCATTTTTGCCACATGGGTGGTGTCCCGGGTTTCAATGCCAGATGCACGCGCTCTCCTTCGTGTGAAGGGAACCACAATGCATTCCGGCAGTTGAATACATGATGAGCCGGCAGGCGGCCAAAACGGCTCTGAGGGCAGAGTATCATGCGCGAGAATCAATCCGACGTCTTCGACCTGTTTTCGGAGATTTATGCGAACGCGGCTCAGGAAGAAATCAGCCTCCAGCAATATCTCCTTGCCTGCCGAGAGGACAGATCGATGTATGCCTCGGCACCTGAACGGATGGTCGAGGCTATCGGCGAGCCGAACCTGGTCGACACCAGCAAGGACGAACGGCTCGGTCGCATTTTCTCGAACCGCACCGTTAAGATCTATCCCTCCTTCTCCGATTTCTACGGAATGGAGGACACGATCGAACGCATTGCTGGCTATTTTCGCTACGCTTCCCAGGGGCTCGAGGAGCGCAAGCAGATCCTTTATCTCCTTGGCCCGGTTGGCGGCGGCAAATCCTCGCTTGCCGAACGGCTGAAGAAATTGATGGAGCAGCGCCCGATCTACACGCTGAAGGTCGGCAACCAGGTCAGCCCGGTTTTCGAATCGCCGCTTGGCCTCTTCCATCCCGATCGCATGGGCGACCTGCTGCAGGATAAATACGGCATAGCCCGACGCCGGCTGAACGGGCTCATCTCGCCATGGGCGGCCAAGCGCCTCGACGAACTCTCTGGCGACATTTCCAAGTTCAGCGTCGTCAAGCTGATGCCTTCGCGGTTGCGCCAGATCGGCATCGCCAAGACCGAGCCGGGCGATGAGAACAATCAGGACGTCTCGGCCCTGGTCGGCAAGGTCGACATCCGGCTATTGGAAAATTTCAGCCAGTCCGATCCGGACGCCTATTCCTATAGCGGCGGACTGAACCGGACCACCCAGGGCCTGCTTGAATTCGTGGAAATGTTCAAGGCGCCCATCAAGGTCCTGCATCCGCTGCTGACCGCCACCCAGGAGGGCAGCTACAACGGTACCGAAAATTTCGGCGCCTTTCCCTACCAGGGGATCATCGTGGCCCATTCCAACGAGTCGGAGTGGCAGCAGTTCAAGAACAACAAGAACAATGAGGCCTTTCTCGACCGCATCCTCGTGGTCAAGGTGCCTTATTGTCTGCGGATCACCGAAGAGAGGCAGATCTACGAAAAGCTGCTGCGAGAGAGCGAATTGGCCGCCAGCCCGTGCGCGCCCGAGGTGCTGGACATTCTCAGCCGGTTCACCGTCTCGACCCGCCTGGCCGAGCATGACAATTCGCCACTCTACACCAAGATGCGTGCCTATGACGGCGAGAACCTGAAGGACGTCGACCCCAAGGCGAAGTCGGTCCAGGAATATCGCGATGCCGCCGGGGTCGATGAGGGCATGAGGGGCGTCAGCACGCGCTTCGCCTTCAAGATCCTGTCGCAGACCTTCAACTACGACACCAAGGAAGTGGCTGCCGATCCTGTGCACCTGATGTACATTCTGGAGGAGGCGATCAAGCGCGAGCAGTTTCCCAAGGAATCGGAAGCAGCCTATCTCGATTTCATCAAGTCGGAGATCGCCACGCGGTATGCCGAGTTCATCGGCCACGAGATCCAGAAAGCCTATCTCGAATCCTATAGCGAATATGGCCAGAATCTTTTCGACCGTTACATCGCTTATGCCGATGCCTGGATCGAGGATCAGGACTACAAGGACCCCGACACCGGCCAGATCTTGAAACGCGAGGTTTTGGAAAATGAATTGTCGCAGGTCGAAAAGCCGGCCGGCATCGCCAATCCCAAGGACTTCCGCAACGAGGTGGTGAAGTTCACGCTGCGCGCGCGCGCAAGGAACCACGACCGCAACCCGTCATGGACGAGTTATGAAAAGCTCCGCGAGGTCATCGAGAAGCGGATGTTCGGTCAGGTCGAGGACCTCTTGCCGGTCATCAGCTTCGGCTCCAAGCAGGACAGCGTTACGGAAAAACGGCACAACGAATTCGTTCAACGCATGGTCGAGCGCGGCTACACCCAGCGGCAGGTGCGCCGCCTGGTGGACTGGTACATGCGGGTGAACAAGGCGGGCTGAGGGAGCCCGATGGTTCCATGCCGATCTTCATCGACCGTCGCCTGAATCCAAAGGACAAGAGCCTCGGCAATCGCCAGCGCTTCCTCAAGCGTGCCCGCGAGGAACTGAAGCGGAGCATACGAGATCAGATCCGCGCTGGCAGGATCGCAGACGCGGATGCCGAGCACACCGTGCCCATGCCCGAAAGAGGCACAGCCGAGCCGAGCTTCAACAACGCACGCAACAGCGGCAGGCGCCAGCACATCCTGCCGGGCAACAAGCATTTCTCCCCTGGAGACCTGATCCCCAAGCCCGCCCAGGGTGGCGGCGCGGGAGCGTCGTCCCCCGGAAACACGGCGTCTGAAGACGACTTTCGTTTCGTGCTGTCACGCGAAGAGGTGCTCGATCTTTTTTTCGAGGATCTCGAACTTCCGGACATGGTCAAGCTCAACCTCAAGGAAATCCTTGCCTTCAAACCACGCCGGGCTGGTTTCGCCGCTACCGGTTCACCGACCAACATCAATGTTGGGCGCACAATGCGCAACAGCCATGGCCGCCGCATTGCGCTGAGGCGTCCCAAGCAGGCGGAACTGGACGCGGTCCTCCAGGAAATCGCTACGCTTGAGTTGGTGCCATCCAGCGCAGCGGCAAGCCAGCGCATTGCGGCATTGCGCGAGGATCTCGACCGGCTGGAACGCCGCCGCCGGCGAATTGCCTATGTCGATCCGGTCGACATCCGCTTCAACCGCTTCGATCCCCAGCCTGTGCCGAACGCCAACGCCGTCATGTTCTGCCTGATGGATGTGTCCGGCTCGATGGGCGAGCGCGAAAAGGATCTGGCCAAGCGCTTCTTCGTGCTGCTGCACCTGTTCTTGAAACGGCGCTACGACCGCATCGAGATCGTCTTCATCCGCCACACGCACTTGGCACAGGAGGTCGATGAGGACACATTCTTCTACAACACGCAAAGCGGCGGCACTGTCGTTTCCACCGCGCTGGAGGAAATGCATCGCATTATTGAAGAACGTTACCCGGCCCGCGAATGGAATATCTATGCCGCCCAGGCCTCGGACGGCGACAATTTCGCCGGCGATTCCGAGCGATGCAAAGCCTTGCTCAACGGCAAGCTCATGCGGCTGTGCCAGTATTTTGCCTATGTGGAGATCATCGACGAGCGTGAGGCCCATATCTTCCGCACAACCGAAAACGGGACATCGCTATGGCGTGCCTACAGCGAAATCGACCTGAGATGGCCGAACTTCCAGATGAGCCGCATCGCCACGCCCGCCGATATCTACCCGGTCTTTCGCCAGCTCTTCGGCAGACAGCTGGCTCCCCTTAAGAGAGCGTGAAGGGTACGATGGCCAGACAAGCCAGTAAATCCAGCCTGCTTTTTTCAGGGTCCGACTGGGATTTCAAGACATTGTCGCGGGCCTATGACGCGATCGAGGCAATCGCGGTCGAAGAGCTTCATCTCGATACCTACCCCGTGCAGATGGAGATCATCTCCTCCCAACAGATGCTCGACGCCTATTCGTCGGTCGGCATGCCGCTGATGTACCGTCACTGGTCTTTCGGCAAACATTTCCTCTACCAGGATCTGCTCTATCGCAAAGGCGCGCGAGGGCTTGCCTATGAACTGGTCATCAATTCCAATCCCTGCATCGTCTATCTGATGGAGGAAAACACCATGGCCCTGCAGGCCTTGGTGACGGCCCATGCTGCGCTCGGGCACAACCATTTCTTCAAGAACAATCAGTTGTTCAAGCAGTGGACGGACGCCGGGGCGATCCTCGGCTACCTGGACTTCGCCAAAGGCTACATTGCCCGTTGCGAGGAGCGGCACGGCCTCACCGCCGTCGAGGCTGTTCTTGATTCCGCCCACGCGCTGATGGCGCAGGGCGTGTTCCGCTATCACCGGCCGCCGAAGCTGTCGTCGGAGCGGCAGCGCGAAGGGCTTCGCGAGCGGCTCGAATACGAGGAGCGCTCCTACAACGATCTGTGGCGCACGCTGCCGCCTTCTCAGCAAAGGGTCAGCGATAAGGAGCAAGAGCCGGAGCGGAAGAAATCGCTCAACCTGCCCGAGGAAAACCTGCTTTATTTCCTGGAAAAGAACAGCCTGGTCCTGGAGCCTTGGCAGCGGGAGATCGTCCGGATCGTTCGTGTCATAGCACAGTATTTTTATCCGCAGGGGCAGACACAGGTGATGAACGAGGGCTGCGCCACTTTCGTGCACTATACTCTGATGAACATGCTGTTCGATCGCGGCCTGATTAGCGAAGGCGCCATGCTCGAAATCCTGCGCAATCATTCCAACGTGGTCTTCCAGCCGGCGTTCGACGATCCACGCTTTTCCGGCATCAACCCCTACGCTCTCGGCCTCGACATGATGCAGGACATCCAGCGTATGTCGACAGAGCCGACGGCCGAGGACCGGGACTGGTTTCCCGACATTGCCGGCCGCGGCAACTGGCGCGAGATCCTGCTCGACGCCTGGGCGGATCACCGCGACGAATCCTTTATCCGCCAGTACCTCAGTCCGACCTTGATCCGAAAATGGCGGTTCTTTGTGCTCGGCGACGTCGCCGACCAACCGCATTGCCAGGTCGCCTCGATTCACAACGAGCGCGGCTATGCCAAGATACGCGCCGCGCTCGCTCACAGCTACGACGTTGGCGCGAAGCGACCGGACATCCAGGTGGTGGATGTCGATCTGCTCGGCGACCGGCATTTGCGACTGCAGCACAAGGTCAATGACGGCGTCCTTCTCGAGGATGCCAGCCGCGACGCCACGCTTCGTCACATCCGCAGGCTTTGGGGTTATGAGGTCAGCTTGGCCGCCGTCGACGCTGAAACGGGGGCAACGATCCACGAACGCTCGACGAGCCAGATCACAGAATGAAGCTGCGCAGTTGCGCTGGTTCTCATGGCGTCAAAAAGTGCGCGCCGGTCTTGGGCGACATGCATCAAAACAGGGGCTTGAAGCACGTCGCCTGAATTCGTTTCAACGCGACACGCCCTGGAGCAATTCCAGGAAAGTGGGAAACGGTTTTCCGTCCGGAATTGCGTCGAAACAAAGAGTTAGAGCCGTTCGCCGTTTCCGTGAAACGGTGAACTGTTCTAAGCGTCGCCGGCTGGCCGTATTCTCAACCTTGCGATCCGGTTCTTGTCGCGCTTCATTACGACGAAGCGTTTGCCGTGGAACGTGAAAGCCTGTTTTTCCTCGGGGATAGACTGCGTCTCATGGATGACGAGACCGGCAATGGTGGTGGCCTCCTCATCCGGCAGGTTCCAGTCGAGCGCCCGGTTCAGGTCGCGGATCGGCACCGTGCCATCGACGACGACGGAACCGTCGGCCTCCTGCTTGACGCCCTGGATGTCGACGTCGTGCTCGTCGGCGATCTCGCCGACGATCTCCTCGATGATGTCCTCCAGCGTCACCAGCCCTTCGACCTCGCCATATTCGTCGACGACAACGGCGAAATGCGCCTTGCGGCGCAGGAAGGCGTTGAGCTGTTCCTGCAAGGTCGTGGTGTCCGGCACGAACCAGGGTTTCGAGGCGATCTTCATCACGTCGATCTTGGAAAAGTCGTTGCCGACGTCGTTGAGCGCCCGCAGCAGGTCCTTGGCGTGCAGCACGCCGACAATGTTGTCGAGCGAGCCCTTCCACAACGGCATGCGGGTGTGCGGGCTCTGCAGTATCTCGCGGACCACCGCCTCCGGCGCATTGTCGGCATTGACCGAGCGCATGTTGGTACGGTGGACCATGATATCCGACACTTCGAGCTCGGCGAGATCGAACAGGCCGCCGACGCGATCGCGATCCTCGCGCACCACCTGCCCGTCGCGGCGGAAATCGTCGACCGCGCCGCGCAACTCGGCCTCACTCGAGCGCTGCGGCCCGATGCGCGATAATTCGTAGCCGAAAGCGGCAAGCAGGCGCGCACGCAACGCAACGGCCAGCAGGACGAGGACGGCAAGGACAGCGACGACGATCCAGCCGGTCTCGTTGGTCATCTCGGCCGGCTCTTCTGCTGGCTCGGCCGCATCTTCTGCTGGCCCGGCCGGCTTTCCTGCTCGCCCGGATGGCTCTCCTTCAGGAACGACAGCACTTCCGAAGCCGGCACATCCTTGGCGATGAAGGCCTGGCCGATACCGCGCGTCAGGATGAAGGTCAGCGCACCGCGCGACACCTTCTTGTCCTGGGCAATGAAGGAAAGCAGCGCCTCGGCATCGGGCAAATCACCAGGAATATCGGCCATCCGCCACGGCAGCCCGACGGCGCGCAGATGCGCCTCGACGCGTGCCGCATCGTCGGGGCTGGCGAGGTTGAGCCGCGACGAGAACCGGTGCGCCAGCGCCATGCCGATGGCGACACCCTCGCCATGGACGAGCCGGGTTCCGTCATACTGGGTGGCGGCTTCCAGCGCGTGGCCGAAAGTGTGGCCGAGATTGAGCAGCGCACGGTCGCCGGTCTCGAACTCGTCGCGAGCAACCACATCGGCCTTGGCGCGGCAGGCCTCGGCAACGGCCTGCGCCCTCTCCGGCCCGCCGGCGAACACGTGGGACCAGTTCTCTTCCAGCCAGGTGAAAAACCCCGGCCGGTCGATGAGCCCATATTTGGCAAGCTCGGCATAGCCGGCGCGGAATTCGCGGATCGGCAGCGTGTCGAGCACCTCGGTATCGGCCAGCACCAGCTTCGGCTGATGGAAAACACCGACCAGGTTCTTGCCGCGCGCGCTGTTGATGCCTGTCTTGCCGCCGACCGAGGAATCGACCTGAGCCAGCAGCGAGGTCGGGATCTGCACGAAATTCATGCCGCGGCGCACGATACCGGCGGCAAAGCCGGCAAGGTCGCCGATGACGCCGCCGCCAAAGGCGATAACGATGTCGCCGCGTTCCAGTCGGGCGGCCAGCACGCCGTCGACCACCTCTTCGAGATGGGCGAAGCTCTTGGTCTTCTCGCCGGGCGGCAGCGTGATGATAGTGGGCTGGATGTCGTTCCTTTCGAGACCCTTCTTCAGTGCGTCGAGATGCGCTGCCGCGACATTGGCATCGGTGATGACCGCGGCGCGTGTACCAGGCAGGCGGCGCGAAATCTCGGCACCGGCGCGCGACAGCAGACCGGAGCCGATCAGGATGTCGTAGGCCCGGTCGCCAAGGCCGACTTCGACGGTGACCGGCTGACTTGCGCTCACGATCGCACCTCGTCTGTAGGGACAGTCTCATCAATGCCGAAATGCCGGCAAAGCGCATCCACCACCTCGGCCGCGATGACCTCCTTGCGGTCGTCGCGGGTCGGCACGGTGACGTCCGATGTCGCGTAGACGGGATACCGCTCCTGCATGAGCCGCTCCAGCACGGCGCGGGGGTCGGCGCTTTTCAGGAGCGGCCGGTTCTGCTTCTTGGAGACGCGCTCCATCAAAAGGTCGAGCTCGGCCTTCAGCCACACCGACACGCCACGGCCGGCGATGGCCTCGCGCGTGTGGGCGTTCATGAAGGCGCCGCCGCCAGTCGACAGCACCTGCGGGCCGTTCTCCAGCACGCGCAGGATGACGCGTTGCTCCAGGGCCCTGAACTCGGTCTCGCCATAGCGCTCGAACAGCTCCGGAACGGTCATGCGCGAGACGCTTTCGATCTCCTGGTCGCTGTCGATGAAGGGCAGCGCCAGCATCGCCGCCACCTTGCGGCCGATCGCCGTCTTGCCGGCGCCCATCAACCCGACAAAGACGACGGAACGGCTGCCCAGCCGGCCAAGCAGCGCGGCGTGGTTCTCCTCTGGAGGATTTGATGGCAGCGCGTTCATCTGATGCTTCGAGTGCCCCCTTTGCCGGCGTATCGACATGAAAAGCCGGTTTTCGTCAAGCGTAGCGAGCAGCCCTGAGCATGATATGGGCTGGCCGTGCATCATCAGAAGTTGCTAACAAACCTCAGCTTCTTCCTTGAATTGGGCGGATTGGCGTCCCATAAGGGCACAGGGTTTGGAAACGCAGAACAAGAAGACGGGCGAAAATTGATGCCGACACTGTTTCGCTTTGTCGTGATCCTCGCGATTCTGGCCGGCATTGCCTATGGTACGATGTTCGCGCTGGTGATGTTCGTCGAGCCCAGAAAGGCGGAAATGAGCGTGCGCATCCCTCCCGAAAAGCTCAATCCCAAGAAAAGCTGATCGCCGCCAAAGAAAAGCCCGCCCAAGAAAACCCGAATGAACAGCGCCGCCCGCATCGAAGCCTTCCTGGAAATGATGAGCGTCGAGCGCGGTGCCGCCGAAAACACGCTGTCCTCCTATCGCCGCGACCTCGAAGACGCTTCGGACGCGATCGATGGCGGGCTTGCCGGTGCCGCCGCCACCGATATCCGCGCCTATCTCGACGATATCGCCGCGCGTGGCTTCGCGCCGACGTCGCAGGCGCGCAAATTGTCGGCGATCCGTCAGTTCTTCAAGTTCCTCTACGCCGAGGGTCTGCGCGCGGATGACCCGACCGGCACGCTGGACAGCCCGAAAAAGGGCCGTCCGCTGCCGAAGACGATGAGCGAGGCCGACACCGGCCGGCTGATCGACCGCGCAGCGCTTGAGGCCGGCGATCCCAGGCTCGGCAACGATGCGGTGCCTGGCGACAGCGATTGGCTGGCGGCACTGCGCCTGCATGCGTTGGTCGAGGTGCTCTATGCCACCGGCCTGCGCGTTTCCGAACTGGTCGGCCTGCCGGTGACGGTGGCGCAGCGCGACGACCGTTTCTTCATGGTGCGCGGCAAGGGTGACAAGGAGCGCATGGTGCCGCTATCGGCCAAGGCGCGCACGGCGATGCGGAGCTGGCTTGCCGCCCGCGCCAAGGTGCCTGCCTTCGCCGACAGTCCGTTTCTGTTTCCGGCCGCCTCGGATAGCGGCTATCTCTCGCGCCAGGTCTTTGCCCGCGACCTGAAAGGGCTGGCGGCAAGGGCCGGCATCGCCTCCGCGAAGATCTCGCCGCATGTGCTGCGCCATGCTTTCGCCAGCCATCTCCTGCAGAACGGCGCCGATCTCAGGGCCGTGCAGCAGTTGCTCGGCCATGCCGACATATCGACGACACAGATTTACACCCATGTGCTGGAAGAGCGGCTGGTACGGCTGGTCAACGATCATCATCCGCTTGCCGACTAGGCCTCATATCGCTATGTGAGGACGACGTTCCACCGCCCGGAGCCTTGGATTTCAGGGTTCCGTCAGTCCTCGCCTTCCGACGTATCGGTCCGCTCACGCATGTACAATTACCTCGATTTCGAAAAGCCGGTGCAGGACCTCGAGGGCAAGATCCTCGAGCTGAAGAAGCTTGCCGAGAGTGGCGAGGCGGTCGATGTCGGCGACGAGATCAGCCGTCTCGAGAAGCGCTCCCGCGACGCGCTGCGCGACGCCTACAAGGCGCTGACGCCGTGGCAGAAGGTGCAGGTGGCGCGCCATCCCGACCGGCCGCATTGCGTCGACTACATCAAGGGCCTGTTCAACGATTTCACGCCGCTGGCCGGTGACCGCAATTTCGGCGAGGACCAGGCGATCGTCGGCGGTTTCGCCCGCTTCCGCGGCGAGCCTGTGGCCATCATCGGCCAGGAAAAGGGCTCCGACACGACCAGCCGGCTGAAGCACAATTTCGGCTCGGTGCGGCCGGAAGGCTACCGCAAGGCCGTGCGGCTGATGGAACTCGCCGACCGCTTCAATATCCCGCTGCTGACGCTGGTCGACACCGCTGGCGCCTATCCCGGCGTCGGCGCGGAGGAGCGCGGCCAGGCGGAAGCAATTGCCCGCTCTACCTCGGCTTGCCTTGGCCTGAAAGTGCCGTCGATCTCGGTGGTCATTGGCGAAGGTGGCTCGGGCGGCGCCATCGCGATCGCCACCGCCAACCGCGTCTACATGCTCGAACACGCCATCTATTCGGTGATCTCGCCGGAAGGCGCCGCCTCGATCCTGTGGCGCGACACGACACGATCGAAGGACGCGGCGACCAACATGAAGATCACCGCGCAGGATCTTCTGGAGCTCAAGATCATCGACGCCATCATCCCCGAGCCGCTCGGCGGCGCGCATCGTGGCGCCGAAACCGTGATTGCCGCGACCGGCGACCTCATCGCCAAGACGATGAAGGATTTTTCTGGCGCCAACACCGACTTCCGCGAGCAGCGCCGCGAGAAATATCTGGCAATGGGCCGCAGTCTCTAAACCAAGGCCCTGCCCCGCCCGTCGCAATGTGGCGGCACGGAGCATTTTTGCCACAAAAATGCCGCTGCATTCGGCTCAATGAGACTGCCGCACGGGGACGTGTCGACACTTGCGGTAAGGAATTTTCAAGGTTAACGGGCTTAGTGTCCGTACACGTTCAGTGCAGAAGCCTTGGCATGAATCGCCTTGGCGCCAGAGAAAAGACGATATCCGCAGCCATGTTCGCCAAGCTTGCCCGCACTGGAATCCTGATCGCTGCCCTCGGCGTTGCCGGCTGCAACGATTCGTCGATGAAGGATTTTGCCCCGGAGGCCAACAAGCCGCTGCCCGACAAGATCCTCGCCGACATGAGGGCCAAGGGCATGGTGCGCACCTCGTCGGTGATGGCCCGCATCTTCAAGGAAGAGGGCAAGCTCGAAATCTGGAAGGCCAAGACCAACGGCCGCTACGACATGGTGGCGAGCTATGACATCTGCAAATGGTCGGGCAAGCTCGGGCCGAAATACACCGAAGGCGACCGCCAGGCGCCGGAGGGCTTCTACACGGTGCGCCCGTCGCAGATGAACCCGCGCTCGAACTATCATCTGTCCTTCAACATCGGCTTTCCCAATGCCTACGACCGGGCCAATGGCCGCACCGGCGCCAATCTGATGGTGCACGGCGCCTGCTCGTCGTCGGGCTGCTATTCGATGACCGATGCGCAGATCGAGCAGATCTATGCCTTTGGCCGCGATGCCTTCCAGGGTGGCCAGACCGAATTCCAGATCCAGGCTTTTCCGTTCCGCATGACCGCGGCCAACATGGCCCGCTACCGCAACGACCCGAACTATGAGTTCTGGAAGATGCTGAAGGTTGGCTACGACAATTTCGAGGTCACCAAGGTGCCGCCGAAGGTCGACGTCTGCGAGAAGCGTTATGTCTTCAACCAGGTCGCCGCCGACGGCCAGACATTTGATCCGACCGGCACCTGCCCGGCGACCACACAACCGGATTCCTTGAAGAGCGCCTACAACGCCTATCAGAGCACCTATGACGCCGCGTTCAACGGCGCGCTCAAGGCCAGCGCGCCGCCGCCGAAGCCGACCATCGCCGGCGTCAAGGAAGCCAGCATCGTCTCCGACTGGTCCAAGCGCCGGGCGCGCGGCGAGCGTGTGCCGATCGATCCGCCGTCGCTCAACACCGATGGCTCGGTGACCGAGACGGCGCGCATGGGCCGCATCGATTCGCCGGCCGGCCGCAAGATGGCTGCACTCGACGCCGAAAAAGCCGCCAAGCAGAAGGCCGAGGAGCAGAGGCTTGCCGCCATAGAGGCAGCCAGGCAGGCCAAGGAAGCCGCCAAGGCGCAGGCTCTGGCCGAGAAGGAAGCGGCCAAAGCCCAGAAAGAGGCGGCCAAGGCCGCCAAGGAAGCGCCTGTCGCCACCGCCACCATCTCAGCCCCCATGGAGGCCGCGCCTGAGGCTGAAACACAGGCGGCGAGCGCCGACGAGAGCAGGGTCACCAGACTGAAGAACAAGCTGCTCGGCATGTTCGGCGGTTGAGGTTTTTCGCCAATGCATGCCACCCAAAGGTGCGTAGCGGTTTTGGGACAACGACATGCTTGAAAACAAGGTTTCCAAGCCTGCGACCGTCTACGATCTCAAGGGGCTGAACTGCCCTTTGCCTGTGCTGAAAGCAAAGAAGCGGCTGGCCGGAATGCAGCCAGGCAGCCGGCTCTGGCTCGAAACCACCGACCCGCTGGCCGTCATCGACATCCCGGCATTCTGTTCCGACAGCGGCCACCATCTCGTCGAAACGGCGGCGGTGTCAGGCGGTCATCGCTTTCTGGTCGAGCGCGGCGAGCAGCAATCGTAGAGTTTACCGCCCTGCGATCGCCAGCGGATTGTTTTCCAGCGCCGCGCGGTCGGGCGTGTCGATCGACGGCCGGTTGGTGAAGGCGGCGAACAGCCGACGCACATAGTCTTCCGGCATATCGAGCGTGATCAGCACCAGCCGCGTGCCGCGCTGGCCATCCGGCCAGGACGGCAATTGCACCGGCGGATGCAGGATTTTCTGCACGCCATGGATCACCAACGGCCGCGACGGGTCTTCGCTGAGCTCGATGACGCCCTTCATCCGCAGCAGACGCTCGCCATGTGCCGAGCGCAACAGGTCGAGAAACATCTCGATCGCTGAAAACGGCACCGGGCCGTCGTGGACCAGCGAATAAGTACGCACGCGCTGATCGTGGCCGTGGCCGTGGTCATGCTCGTGATCATGGCCGTCATGATGATCATGATCATGCGCCTCGCCCAGCCAGCGCCGCACATCGGCGGATTTGGTCGCCGGATTGTAGAGACCGCAATCAAACAGCGCCGCCACGCCTGTCTTCGTGTCGGCAACGTCAAGCAAATCGGCGCCCGGATTGATCTGCCGCAGGCGCACCCGCAGCGTTTCCAATTCATGCGGGTCGGTGACCAGATCGGCCTTACTGAGAACGATGCGGTCGGCAACCGCCACCTGCTTGACCGCCTCGACATGCGCGTCGAGCGTGGCATTGCCATTGACCGCGTCGACCAGCGTGATGACGCCGTCGAGCCGGAAGGCCTGGACCAGCGCGGGATGCGCCATGATGGACTGCAGCACCGGCGCCGGATCGGCTAGCCCCGTGGTCTCGATGATGACGCGGGCCAGACGGGCGATGCGGCCGGTCTGCAGCCGATCGACCAGGTCGGCCAGCGTGTCGACCAGTTCGCCGCGCACCGTGCAGCACAGGCAGCCGTCCGACAGCTGGATGATGCCGTCGGACGCCTGCTCGACCAGCAGATGGTCGATCGCAACTTCGCCGAATTCGTTGATGATGACCGCCGTGTCGGCCAGCGCCGGATCTTTCAACAGCCGGTTGAGCAGTGTCGTCTTGCCGGCGCCGAGAAAACCGGTCAGCACCGAAACAGGGATCGGGAAGCCGCTCATCCGGCTAGTTCGCGACCTTGACCGGTTGGTCGCCTTGCGCGGCGGGACCGGCAACGACCGGGCCTGTGCCGGCCGGCGCCGGCTGGTCGGGACGCCAGCTCGGGATCGGCACGTCGGCATACTCTTGGCCGCCCTGGTCGAGCATGGCCTTCGGCGCCGGACCGGTGGCACCGCCGAGGCCGACGGCAACCAGCGTCGGCACATGGTCGAGCTTTTCATGGTAGGGCGATTTCGGCACATCCTTGGCGGCAGCGGCGGCGGGCGGTGCCTCGGACTGCTCCGCCCGCGCCTTCTTCTTGCAGATCTCATCATGCATGTCGTTGGGCGAGATAGTGTCGCCATAGGGCGCCAGCGTGGCGATGGTGGTCGAGCCGGCGGCCGGCGTGTCGAAACCCTGGTCGAGCAATTTCGCTGCGGCCTCGGCACGGGTGATTGCCGACTTCTCGCCAAGCACGACCGCCACGAGCGTGCGCCCATTGCGGGTCGCCGAGCCGATCATGTTGAAGCCGGAGGGGCAGACGAAGCCCGTCTTCATGCCGTCGGCGCCGGGATACCGGCCGATCAGCAGATTGTAGTTCGGGATCGCCTTCTTGCCGACCGCAAGCCCCTCGATCGAGAACCACGGCGCATATTGCGGAAACTCACGCCGGATGGCCATCACCAGCACGGCGAGGTCGCGCGCCGTCGTATATTGGTCCGGCGAATAGAGCCCGTTCGGATTGACGAAATGCGTGCCGTTCATCCCGAGCCGGGTCGCCTCGGCGTTCATCCGTTCGGCGAAGGCTGCCTGCGAGCCGCCGATATTCTCGCCGACGGCCATGGCGATGTCATTGGCGGACTTGACCAGCATCATCTTCAGCGCGTTGTCGAGCCGCATCACCGAGCCAGGCTTGAAGCCCATCTTGCTTGGCGGCTGGGAGGCCGAGTGTTTCGTCACCTTGATCGGCGAATCGAGCTGGACCTCGCCAGCCGCGATCGCCCGGAAGGTCACATAAGCGGTCATCAACTTGCTCAGCGACGCCGGATACCAGCGCTTGAACGCATCCTGATGCTGCAGGATCTGGCCGTTGTTGAGATCGAACACAACGACCGGATTGGCCTGCGCCGACCCGGCCAGGACCGACAGCACGATTGCGCCAGCCGAGAATAGTTTGAGGAAATGCCTGTGCCGCATGATCAAATCCGAAATCGCCTCTTGCCGTAGTCGCCCCTGGCTCCGTAAGATTTCGTTACGCGATCGCCAGCACGATGCAGTCCGACCCTCAAAAACCGGACTGCATCGTTGCGGTGCTATTTACTCTATGTGACGCCAACATGGCAAAGCGCCTGACGATCACAATTGCAAGGCAGCGGACAACACCCGCCTGTCCCAACAGCGAGATGGAACCATCATGCCAATCCTGAACCGTGCCGCCGAAATGCAGGACGAAGTTGCCGGCTGGCGCCAGCATCTGCACCAGACGCCGGAACTGAACTTCGACGTCTTCAAGACCGCCGCCTTCGTCACCGAGAAGCTAAAGGCCTTCGGTTGCGACGACGTGGTGACCGGCCTCGGCAAGACCGGCGTGGTTGGCATCATCCGCGGCCGCCAGGGCGAAGGCCCCACCATCGGCCTGCGCGCGGACATGGATGCGCTGCCGCTCAACGAGATCTCCGGCAAGCCCTACGCCTCGACCATTCCCGGCAAGATGCACGCCTGCGGCCATGACGGCCATACGGCGATGCTTTTGGGTGCTGCGAAATACCTCGCCGAGACGCGCAACTTCACCGGCTCGGTGGCGGTGATCTTCCAGCCGGCCGAGGAAGGCGGCGGCGGCGGCAACGAGATGGTCAAGGACGGCATGATGGATCGTTTCGACATCTCCAAGGTGTTCGGCATGCACAACATGCCCGGCCTGCCTGTCGGGCAGTTCGCCATCCGCCCGGGCCCGATCATGGCGGCGACGGCCGAGTTCACCATCACCGTGCGCGGCAAGGGCGGCCATGCAGCAATGCCGCACGGCACCATCGACCCGATCGTCATCACCAGCCAGCTGGTCGGCGCCTTGCAGACGATCGCCTCGCGCAGCACCGATCCAGTCGAGGCCGTGGTGGTGTCGGTGACCAAGTTCCATGCCGGCGATGCCTACAACATCATTCCCGAGACGGCCGAAATCGCCGGTACCGTGCGTACCCTGCGCAAGGAAATCGCCAAAAAGTCCGAAGAGCGCATCCGCGCCATCTGCGACGGGCTGGCGACCGCGTTTGGCGCCAGGATCGAGGTCGATTATCAGGCGAATTACCCCGTGACCTTCAATCATGCGGAAGAGACGGTGTTTGCCAGCGATATCGCGGCCGGTGTCGCCGGCGATGCCCATGTGCACCGCGGCATCCAGCCGGTGATGGGCGGCGAGGATTTCTCCTACATGCTGGAAGCCCGCCCCGGCGCCTTCATCTTCATCGGCAATGGCGACACCGCCGGCCTCCACCACCCGGCCTACGACTTCAACGACGAGGTCATCCCGCACGGCATGAGCTATTGGGTGAAACTGGCGGAGACGGCACTCGCCGCCTGATGCGTGTCGCCCACGGGGCCGGCCGAATTGCGTTCGGCCGGCCTCTTGGCGAAACGATCCGAAGCGGCTATGTGTCTGGCCGCGTGGTCCCGTAGCTCAGTAGGATAGAGCGGCAGATTCCTAATCTGTAGGTCACAGGTTCGATTCCTGTCGGGATCACCACTCAGTCACAGCAAATATGGCGCTGTCGCTAGCTGATTAGTTTCAGCAGATCCTTGTAGCGCGGGTGGCTGCGGATGGGATCGAAATCCGAATCGTTCTTGAACCATGATTTCATGTGGTCCCCTACCAGCCGCAAATAGGGCTCCAGCAGGTCGATGGCACAGGAGCGCCGACAGCGTGCCGGCTTCGTCAAGCCCCATCAGCCTGGAATAGCCGACCACGTCGGCGGCCAATGTTGCGGTCAGGCGTCGTTCCATTGCTATCTCGCAAGCTCCAGCACCGTCTGCCAGCGTGGAAGGCTGTGCAGCGGATCAAAATCCGAGTCTTGCAGAACCCAAGCTTTCATCTCGTGGTTGGCGCGCGGCATCACGCTTTCGAGCATGTCGAACGTCCGGTCGAAATCACCGAGGAAGCAGTGGAAGCAGGCAAGGTTGTATTGGGTCAGGACATCGTCGGGGTCGATCGCGAAAGCGCGCGCGGCCCACTCCTTCGCCCGATCGAACTCGCCAAGTCCGGCGAGCGCGTTGGCGCCGAGGTACGCAGGCCGGGGATTTTCCGGATTCCTTGCAAACTCGCGCTCGGCTCGTTCAACACCCCTGCGAGCCGTCCCCCTTTGTTCCTCATGCCGTCCCAACGTGCGATAGATCTGAATCAGCAGAAGCAGGGATTGGTAGTCGTTGGGGTCTATCTCGGCGGCGCGCTCCCAGTGGACGGCGGCCTTTTCGAGCTTTCCCCGCGCATAACAGCTGCGGGCGTAGAAATAGTGGGTTTCGAACAGGTTGGGATTGCCCGCGATCGCCTGCTCGAATTCTCGATCCGCTTCGTCGTACCGCTGGCCGATCGAGAGGGCCAGTCCGCGCGAGGCATGCGCTTCGGCCAGTCCGCTTTCGATCTCGAGCGCCTTGGCGGCGTTGGCCAGTATGCCGTCGAGCGACACCTCCTCGCTGTAGTCGAGGAACAGGAAGGAGTCGCAATCGGCGCTGCCGGCATAGGCGCGCGCATAGAGCGGGTCGAGATCGATCGCCATCGTGAACATCCGTCTGGCGAGCCGGTAGTTCAGCTTCGTGCCGCGGTGGAAAAACTCACGGCCTCTCAGATAGTAGGTGTAAGCCTCGACACTCTCGGTGGGCGACGCCTCGATCGCCTTCTTTTCTTCCGGCAGCAGCCTGACCTTGAGCTGATCGACGATCGTTTTTGTGATCTCGTCCTGAATCGCGAAGATGTCCGTCAGGTCACGGTCGTAACGATCGGCCCACAGATGCGTGCTGTCCTTGCCGTCGATCAGCTGCGCGGTGATGCGCACGCGCTGGCCAGCCTTGCGGACGCTGCCTTCAAGCACCGTTGCGACATTGAAGCGCCGGCTGACCTCCTGCACGTCGACGGACTTGCCCTTGTAGGTGAACACCGAATTGCGGGCGATCACCGACAGGCCGGAGATCTTCGACAGGTCGGTGATGATGTCTTCGGTGATGCCGTCGGAGAAATATTCCTGCTCCGGGTCGCCGCTCATGTTGTTGAACGGCAGCACAGCGATCGACGGTTTTTCCTTCGCCGGCGCTGGCTTGGGCGACGCCGCGCCGGCGAAGAGGTCGACATTGTAGACTCGAACCGGCCGGTCGATGTTCTTCAGCGTCTGCTCGCCGGTGTCCTCGAAGGAGAGGTCAAGCCGGTTGCCGACATTGTCACGGACCGAGCCGGACACCGCGACGCCGCCGGGCTTGGCGATGCTTTCGATGCGCGCCGCGATATTGACGCCGTCGCCATAGATGTCGTTGTCCTCGAAGATGATGTCACCGAGATGGACGCCGATACGGAACTCAATGCGGCGCTCTTCCGGCACGTCGACATTGCGCTCGTGCATCCGGCGCTGGATGTCAGCGGCGCACGCCACTGCGTTCACCACGCTCGGGAACTCGACCAGCATGCCGTCGCCGGTGAGCTTGACGATGCGGCCCTGGTGTTCGGCGATCTTGCCGTCGGCCATCTCGCGCCGATGCGTCTTGAGCGCCGACAGCGTGCCGGCTTCGTCAAGCCCCATCAGCCTGGAATAGCCGACCACGTCGGCGGCCAATATTGCGGTCAGGCGTCGTTCCATACTCGGTTGCCCCGCTTCCTTCGGAAGCATACCTTAGCAGTTTCCCCGTGTCGCAAGCAGCTTTTCGCTGACCAGAGGAAGAATACCGGCGTTCGCACAAGGGCAAACTGGCAAACCACTGCTCGAATGTCCGTTCATGCCGCGATCCGCGCCTATCGCGATCGATGCATTCGAAGCAAAGCCTTGTTGCGAGCGAATTCGCTGCTTCCTGTTTTCTGGGAATTCAGGCGGAGACTGGTTAGCGCGAGACTGCCGCCTTCACCACTCAGTCATGGCAAAACTGGACTATGCTGGGTAGCCCGAAATTCGCTCGACTTATCCGTAAGATAGGCTGGACCGTCTCTGATCAGTTGGGCTTGGTCCGCCCAGCCGGTCTCTGTTTCTCCCGAGTATTTGCGACCCGTCTCTGTGACCCGATTTCCGTGACCTATTGTTTTCAATAGCGATGCGGTGACGACCGACTTGGACTATGGACCATGAGTATTTCTCGCCGAGCCTTCGCGGAACCTATTGCAATTGTCCGGATCGGGTCATTCTCGTCGGTTGTGGCCTGTCTGTTCACGTCCGGTCATGAAGCAATCCCGGACATCTGGGTTCACCGCGGTGACGCACATCGCAACGCCAGCAAGCACCTTTGCGCTTGCCTTGAAGGCATTCTATTCTGGAGGTAGAAGCGGCTCGTGGGCACAGAATGTCGGTACTGCCTTTCTTAAGAATCTACGCGCCGCTCAACGCAGTTCTGGCTGCGCCTGGGCTTTTGGCGGTGGCTGCGCTCACGATACCGGCCATGTCCGGACGAAGCAGACTGGCTCTGGCTGTCGTGCTCGCGGTCATTTGGGGCGCCTATCTCCTGCAACTGGCCGCGACGCTGCTCAAGCGCCGGGCGGGAGACGTTCGGGACAGGACGCCGGCAATCGCCATTGATGTGCTCGCGGTTTTGGTTCCACTCGCCGCATTTCTGCTTGTCGGCACGCCCGACCGGAGCCTCTACTGTGCTGTCTGGCTACTGAAACCGCTGCGCGACTCGACTTTCTTCCCGGTGCTGGGCAGGGTGCTGGCCAACGAAGCGCGCAACCTGATCGGCGTCACCACGCTCTTCGGCGTCGTTCTGTTCGCTGTCGCGCTCGCCGCCTATGTCATCGAGCGCGACATCCAACCGGAAAAGTTCGGCAGCATCCCCCAGGCAATGTGGTGGGCGGTGGTCACGCTGTCCACGACCGGCTATGGCGACGAAATTCCGCAAAGCTTCGCCGGCCGCGTCCTTGCCGGGATGGTCATGATGAGTGGCATCGGCATCTTCGGGCTCTGGGCCGGCATTCTTGCCACCGGCTTCTATCAAGAAGTCCGTCGCGGGGATTTCGTCCGTAATTGGCAATTGGTCACCGCCGTGCCGTTGTTTCAGAAGCTCGGCCCGGCGGTGCTGGTCGACATCGTGCGCGCGTTGAGACCTCGCATGGTGCCGGCGGGCGCTGTGATCTGCCGCATTGGCGAGCCCGGTGATCGGATGTTCTTCGTCGTTGAGGGGCGCGTCAGCGTCGCGACGCCGAATCCGGTGGAGCTTGGCCCTGGCGCCTTCTTCGGCGAGATGGCGCTGATCAGCGGCGAGCCGCGTTCGGCGACGGTCAGCGCTGCAACGGTGGTCTCACTCCTCTCGCTGCACGCGGTGGATTTCCAGATGCTGTGCAGCAGCAGCCCGGAGATCGCGGAAATCATCCGCAAGACTGCGCTCGAGCGGCGCGGCGCGGTACCCACGGCTTGACCGTACCTCTGGTGTGCAGTCCCGGACTGCGATCGTGTACCGTCGATCTGTGCTGCACCGACAGCGGCCACGGCTTCGTGAGTGGCGAGGGCGACCGCAGCGACATTCGGTAGTCGCCGCTGCCTCGGTGGCCTCGGTCCTAAGATAATATCTGGGAACTGTGCTAGGATGGCCGCCGCGCGGCGCGACTTGTCATGCTTCAAAGCGGTCAGGAACGATTGTCATGCTCAATCCAATCTCCATCATGGCCGACCGGCTCGGCGACTATCTGTCAGACCTCTATCTCCAGTATTTCTCGCATCGCAATCCGGAATATGCGAGCTACATAGGTGGAGCGGCCCGCCTTGTCCTGGAGCGCATCGGCAATTCGAACGCCCTCTATCACAACATCGAGCACACGCTGATGGTTACGCTCGCTGGCCAGCAGATCATCCGCGGCCGGCTGCTTTCGGAATCCCTGACCCCCGATGACTGGCTGCATTATACCTGCGCGTTGCTTGTCCACGACATCGGCATGGTCCACGGCGTGTGCCAGGGCGACACCGAGGACAGCTTCGTCATTAACGAGGCCGGCGACTTCTTTACGCCACCGCGCGGCGCCTCCGACGCGGTGCTTGCGCCCTATCATATCGAGCGCGCCAAAATCTATGCGCGCCAACGTTTTGCTTCCTCGAAGTTCGTCAATGAGGAGCGCATCGTCGCGGCGATCGAGATGACGCGCTTTCCGGTGCCGAACGATCCGGCCTACCAGGTCACCAACACCGAGCCGGCGCTGGTCAGGGCCGCGGACCTGATCGGCCAGCTCGCTGATCCCTTCTATCACCGCAAGCTGCCGGCGCTGTTTGCCGAGTTCTCTGAGATCGGGATGGTGGAAAAGCTCGGCTGCAAGACCGCCGCCGATCTCGGCGCCATCTTCACCGATTTCTTCACGCTGCAGGTCGAGCCCTATATCGGCGACGCGATCCGCTATCTGGAGCTAACGACGGAAGGCAAGCAGTGGATCGCCAACCTCCACAGCAACCTCTTCCAGTCCGGGCATCGCGCCAGGATCGGCCCGTTCCCCGGCGTGTTGCAGCCGACCTCGGCGAGCCTTTCGGTGGTAACTTAAGAGCCTGGAATTGTTCCCTCTTTTCCGCCGGTGCCGAACTGGCTACGAACCAGCGATGGGTCGACGGAGAGTGGCTCTCGCCGTCCCCGGCCGCAACTCGACAATCCCCTGCCGCGCTTTGCGCACGCTGGCCAAGTCCGCTTGGCGCTGCGAAATGCTGACATTCAGCATAGCCAAGCAAACGAACCTTTTGCCGCAGAACGGGCGCAACTGATTTGCGTTTCGTTCCGCCAGCTAACGCGACCGAGGCGCGTTTGCCCGCCATTGTGTTGATGTGCGTCAATGCGAGACTGTCTACGGCCCCCTACTATGGTCACGGTCAGCAATGATTTTGGAGACAGCAGATGGACGAGGAGAGCAGAAACAAGATCGAGACGTTGTTGGATCAGCATCGGATCATGACGGTTGCAACGCTGAGGCCGGACGGCTGGCCGCAGGCGACGACCGTCGGCTACGTGAACGAAGGTCTTACGCTTTACTTCCTCTGCGGTCTGGAAAGCCAGAAGGCTGCGAATCTGGCGCGAGACGATCGCGTGTCCTTGACCATCGATCATGACGCGCCACAGGTGATGGACATCACCGGACTTTCTATGGCGGCGCGTGCGCAGCCGGTGGTGGACCGGGCCGAAGCGGAAAAGGTCCTGCGGATGCTGCCGCTGAAGTATCCCGAGCAAGTTTCGCTGCCGGGCCCGATGCCGACGCCGGAGCAGGTGCGCATATTTCGCGTGATGCCTTTGGTCATCTCAGTGCTCGATTACTCCAAGGGCTTTGGCCATACCGAGCTCGTCACTTGCTGAGCGCGCCCTCCCCAAGATAACCTTTGGGCTATGGCAAGGACGGCAAATCGCCTGCAAGTCTGTCCATTCAGACCTGGGGCTAGCACCTCGTCGGATGACCGCCAGTAGCGCATCCCTGACAGTCGATCGTTCAAGCGATACCGGGGTTGATGATCCTACCCATACGGCGTTTTGAACGGTTTCTCGCTTGTTGGTGATGGGCGATCATGCGAAACCGTCGTCCTTTAGACTAGCGCCCGGGATGATAAGTCGCCATCAAACGCTCGAGTTCGTCGATGGCGGAGGACTTCGGAAGCTTCTCGCCCTGGAGTTCCGGCCGCACCTTCCAGCCCGGATCGACGCCCTCCATGTTCGGCAACTCATGCGCGATGCCCTTATGACAGTCGATGCATGTCGCCTCGCCGGAAAGCAGGTAGCGTGTATGGATTTCGGCGGCCCGCACGGTCTGCTTTGACAGGTCCATGGCGACCGACGAATGGCAGTTACGACATTCGAGGCTGTCATTGGCCTTCAGCCGCGCCCACTCATGTTCGGCAAGATAGAGGCGCATGTCGAGAAACTTGCGTCTCGTGTTGATGGTGCCGAAGATCTTGCCCCACACTTCTTTCGAAGCTTGCATCTTGCGCGCGATCTTGTCGGTCCATTTGTGCGGCACATGGCAGTCCGGGCAAGAAGCGCGGACTCCAGAACGATTGGAGAAGTGGACCGTCCGCGTCAGTTCCTGATAGACGTTGTCCTCCATCTCGTGGCACGAAATGCAGAATTGCTCGGTGTTGGTCAACTCAAGCGCAGTATTGAAAGCGCCCCAGAACATGACGCCGCCAACGAAACCGCCGAGCGTCAGAAATGCGAGACTGAGGGTTGCGGCTGGCGCGGTGAGGATGCGCCCTGCCCACAGCGCAATTTTTTTTATCCGCTGCATGCCTACTCGCTCCCAGCGGGTTTGATACCCAACTCGCTCATGTCCTTGAAGAGGTTTTGGACAAGAGGCTGAACGTTGGCCTGTGGCACATGGCAGGCCGTGCAGAAGTAGCGTCGCGGCGAGACATCGGCGATCATCTGACCTTCGCGCGTCATGTAATGGGTAACGCTGATCATCGGTGCGCCAGAACCTTCGGTGAACTCGCGCTTGTGGCACGAGAGACAGCGGTTGGTGTTAACCGACAATTGATAACCCTCGATCGAATGCGGGATCACCGGGGGTTGGTCGGGATAGGCGCGCATCTTGCGAATATCGTCGACGATCCATTTCGGTAGAGGTTGAGCGGGAACTGACTCCATAGGCGGAGTCGCCCCTGTCAGTTTCGAGGCCATCTGGGCGATCGCCGCGGTCCCTGTGAGGAGGATGGCAACGGCGATGCCCATCGCCAGTTTGCGCCGCTTTATCAAGAGGCCGAAACGATCTTGACCGCGCATTTCTTGAAATCCGTCTGTTTGGAGATGGGATCGGTGGCGTCGAGCGTGACCTTGTTGATCAACTGGCTGGCGTCGAACCACGGCACGAAGATCACGCCCTTGGGCATCCGGTTGCGGCCGCGCGTTTCCAGCCGCGATCTGATTTCTCCCCGGCGCGAGATGATGCTGATCTCGGCGCCCTGGTTCAGGCCGCGCTTGCGCGCATCGTCGGCGTTCATGAAGCAGCACGCCCCGGGAAACGCCCTGTAGAGTTCTGGAACACGCATGGTCATCGACCCAGAATGCCAGTGTTCCAGAACACGTCCGGTGACCAGCCAGAGATCGTATTCCTTATCCGGCGATTCCGCCGGCGGCTCGTAGGGCACCGCCAGGATGACGGCCTTCCCGTCGGGCTTGCCATAGAATCGCACGCCCTCGCCCGGCTTGACGTAAGGATCGTAGCCCTCGCGGTAACGCCACTTAGTCTCCTTGCCATCTACCACCGGCCAGCGCAGGCCCCTTTCTTCGTGGTAGCGGTCATAGGGCGCCAGATCGTGTCCGTGTCCGCGCCCAAATGTGGCGTACTCCTCGAACAACCCCTTCTGCAGATAGAACCCGAAATCCCTGGCTTCGTTGTTATCGTAGTCCGGGTCGACCTCGCTGACCGGAAATTTGTCGACATTGCCGTTTCGGAAGAGCACGTCAAAAAGCGTCTTGCCCCGGTACTCTGGGCTACTGTCGAGGATTTCCGCGGGCCAAACATCGTCGGTCGTAAAGCGCTTGGAAAATTCGACCAACTGCCAGAGATCGGAGCGCGCCTCGCCCTTGGCCTGCACCAATTGGTGCCAGACGTGCGTTCGGCGTTCGGCGTTGCCGTAGGCACCTTCCTTCTCGACCCACATGGCTGCCGGCAGGATCAAATCGGCGCTCATCGCCGTCACCGTCGGATAGGCATCGGACACGACAATGAAATTGTCGGGATTGCGGTAGCCAGGATAGGTCTCCTGACTGTCATTCGGCGCCGCCTGGACGTTATTGTTGACCTGCACCCAATAGAAATTCAGCTTGCCGTCCTTCAGCATCCGGTCCTGCTCGACCGCGTGATAGCCTAGCTTTTCCGGCAGCAGGCCATGCGGCAATTTCCAGATTTCCTCCGCATGCGCGCGGTGCTCGGGGTTGGTCACCACCATGTCTGCCGGCAGGCGATGCGCGAATGTTCCGACCTCACGCGCTGTGCCGCAGGCCGAGGGTTGCCCGGTCAGCGAAAACGGGCTGTTGCCGGGCTCGGAGATTTTTCCGGTCAGCAGATGAATATTGTAGACCATCTGGTTGGCCCACACGCCACGGACATGCTGGTTGAATCCCATGGTCCAGAGCGACATGACCTTGCGACTGGGGTCTGCATAGAGTTCTGCAAGCTCCTCGAGGAATTCCCTCTCCACGCCGGTCAGTTCAACGGTCTTTTCGAGCGTGTAGTCCGACACGAACGCCTTGAATTCATCGAAGTCGATGGGCTCCATCTTGCCGGCGTTGGCCGCGCCGGTCGCGGCTATCTCCAGCGGATGTTCAGGCCTGAGACCATAGCCAATATCGGTTGCCCCCTTCATGAAGGTTGTGTGGTCGCGCACGAATGCCTCATTGACGCGACCCGTCGTGATGATGTGGTTCGCGATGTAGTTGAGGATGACAAGATCCGTACCCGGCTTGAATATGATCGGCACGTCGGCCAGATCCATGCTGCGATGCGTGAAGGTCGACAGCACCGCGACCTTCACATGCGGGTGGCCGAGCCGCCGGTCCGCCAGTCGCGTCCACAGGATCGGGTGCATTTCGGCCATGTTCGAACCCCACAGCACGAACGCATCGGCAGCCTCGAAATCGTCGTAGCAACCCATCGGCTCGTCCATGCCAAATGTCCGCATGAAAGCGTAGGCGGCGGACGCCATACAGTGACGGGCATTGGGATCGAGATTGTTGGAGCGGAAGCCGGCCCGCATCAGCTTGGTCGCGGCATAACCTTCATGGATCGTCCACTGGCCGGAGCCGAACATGCCGATTGCCGTCGGCCCTTTATCCTTCAGCACCTGCTTGCACTTTTCGGCCATCACGCCGAAAGCCTCGTCCCAGGATACCGGCTCGAACTCGCCTTCCTTGTCGAACACGCCGTTGCGTTTGCGCAAAAGCGGCGTGGTCAGCCGATCGGCGCCATACATGATCTTGGACAGGAAATACCCTTTGACGCAGTTCAGGCCGCGGTTAACTTCGGCCTGCATATCGCCGTGGGTCGCGACGACCTGGCCCTCCTTGACGCCGACCATGACACCGCATCCGGTGCCGCAGAAACGGCAGGGGGCCTTGGACCATTTGATTTCAAGCGCGCTCACGCCGCCGGGAACAGGCTGGGCGGATGCAGGGAGCGCAATCCCTGCGGTCGCCGCGGCTATGCCCGCGGCATGGGCTTTCAGGATATCGCGCCGCGTCAATTCGAACGTCATTGCCCGGTGCCCTCCTCAGACTCGATATGTTCGAACACCATGTTCGCAGCAATAACCCCGTCGAGCAGCGCGATTTGGGTGAGATAGTCGCCCATCGCCCCTGTGCTCGTGCCCTCGATGACGACGACGATCTTGCCGCCTTCATGTGCATAGACCTCGACATCGCGCATCGCTGACAGCTGCGCCGCGACATCATCCCCCCTCGTCGGCAGCACCGAGACGACGGCGCTCGATATGTGGTGGTAGCGCCGATCCTCAGGCATGGATGTCGTCCCTGGCGCGTTCACTCACACCGATCGCACTGGCGGGACAAACGCCGATGCACGCTCCGCATCCGCTGCAGGCGTCCTCGTTCAGTTCTGGAAGAAAGGGACCGCCAATGCGTGGCCGGAAGTGTATCGCCTGCTCGGGACAAGCGTCGAGGCAGGACTGGCAGGCGATGCCGGACTTCGCAAAGCAGGACGCAGATATGGCGACCGCATGCTCGAATCTTCGCGGCGTGTCTGTGCTGAACACGGGCTCCGGGCAGGCTTTCGCGCATTCACCGCAAAAGGTGCATTCTCCGACGGTGAAATCGAGAGCCGGAAAGGCGTGAACGAGAGAAATAATGCCTGTCGGGCAAGCTTCGACGCAGGCTGCGCAGCCCGTGCATGTATCAAGACCATGGTTCGACATGCCTGGAGGCCGGATGCCCAAGGCCGGAACGGTGCGGCCTTGCAGAAAATTGCGGCGGCTCAGATTGCGGGCGTGGTCCATCGCCGACCCTCAATGCAAGCCGTGGGGAGGTCCCGGCGGGCCGAAGACAATCTGCCACATCCAGATGAGGAAACCGTATCCGCCGACCGCGCCAACGGCTGCAATCGGCCAAATGCCAAAAGCTAGGACGAAGAAAGTTAGCAACTCGGATCGCCGTTTCTGGCGAAAATCGGTCGCACTTGTAGCTTCGAGAGAGTCTTTGTTCACGGAACCTATCCATCCATGAGTGCAAAACTCGCCGATAAGATAGCCTGATACTAGCGCCGGACCAACACATTTCAGATCGCTGTGCGGGTCGACGAAGGCTCTTTAGCTCGGCCCTTCGAGCGTCGCCGAAGGGCAGTGAGCTGTTGCCGCCCCATAAGGGGACGTAGAGCTCAACCACGGGATTCTCAGCTAATTTCTTCGCGCGCCCGCTCGGATAAGGTGTGCAGCAATTCGACACGTCTTATCAGAAAACACGGCGGCGCTGCCTCAAGACGTCGCTCAGGCTCCAACGAGGGCTCTGCGTAGTGAGCTCAGTGGAGCGTCCGCTAGAATTGGCATTGTGGGGTTCTATGGTGGAGCTCTCTAAATTCCTGGACGCGTAGCCATGCCGGCCGTCGCAACCATGGTCATAGAGTTCGTCTGCGGCGCTGCAAGCGGAATTGCGCTCGGCCGCCGGGTGCCAAGTTTCAGCCTTGGCAGGACAGCCGACGGCATAATCGGCGGCATTGGCGGTCTGCTTTTTGTATGGCCCTCCGCCCGGATACCAGGTGTCGGGCCCCTCATCGGCCACCACGCCGATGGCCTGACGCCGACCATGTTGATCGGAGCCGCAATAGCAGGGCTGCTGGGAGGTGTTGTCCTGATTGTGTTGGCCGGGTTCGTTGGGGCACTCATGAAAGGCTGACAGCTGCGAATGAAGACGATGGCCCTAACGCACTACGCTTTCCGCCCCATCCGGGTGCGCCATCGCTGAAGATTGCCAGGCAGCTACGAGGAGACCATTATGAGGAAATTGGCTCTTGCGCTTGCAGTCGCCTCAGGTTTGACAGGCTGCACCAACGCGGAAAAAGGCGCTGTGATCGGGGGCGTTGGCGGCGCCGCGCTCGGAACAGCAGCTGGCGGTAACGACGTGCGAAATGCGGTCGTTGGCGGTGCAATCGGGGCCGTCGCGGGTACCTTGATCGGAGCAGCGGCCGACCGTCGCGGATATTGTCGATACCGGGATCGGCACGGCCGAATCTTCGAGGCGCCATGCCGGTGATCGCGTTTCGTATCTTGCTCTGCCGTAACGCTCGCGGGGCGCGAACGACGCATGACCCGTTGTGCCCCACTTCCATCTTCTGATGTCACCCGGCGGTGCTCTGTTCCCTGTTCGAATTCCCAATGCGCTCTCCCCCTTCGCGGAAGCCCGATCAGACAATGCCGCTTCATGCAGACCTCCGGATGACGGCTGCGTACCATTGAGATGAAGTAACTGCCTGCGGCGATCCGGCGCCAGTCGAAGCCGTTCTGACGTCTTAGGCTGCGGTCAAAAAGGGACGGACCGCAAAGGCGTGGGATTCCCGGCTAATTTCTTCGCTTTGGTAGAGACCTAAAATGGCATCCCGCAATCTTGTGAGCGCATCTCGATCCCATCGATTTTCGCAGTGGAGGCCCCATGTCCGACCTGGTCGTCATAGTCTACCCCTCCGAAGCCAAGGCTGAAGAGGTGCGCCAGCGCCTGTTTGCATTGCAGAAGGAATATCTCATCAACATCGGCGACGCCGTGATCGCGACCAAGACGGAAGCTGGCAACGTAAAGCTCAACCAGATCATGAACACCACCGTCACTGGTGCTGTGTCCGGTAGCTTCTGGGGGCTGCTCATCGGTGTCATTTTCCTCAATCCCGTCATCGGTGTGGCGATTGGCGCCACTTCCGGCGCGCTTGGCGGCGCACTGACCGACGTCGGAATAAACGATGCTTTCATGAAGGATCTGTCGGCCACCTTGCAGCCGGGAAATGCTGCATTGTTCGTGCTCGTTCACGGAATGACCGCCGATAAGGTGCTGAGCGCAATCAAGGGATTTGGTGGCGTCGTACTCAAGACATCGCTGGACGAGACGAAGGAGCAGATCCTTCGTGAGGCGCTTAGTCAGGCGTCCAAAGCCGCATAAGATTCAACGCCGCTGAGGAATCGCGTGAGCCGATCGCCTAGCAACGTGGACAGAACGATGGGCGCATTCGAGACTGCTGTCGTACTCGCCATAGAGGTCATCTGTGGTGCAGCGGCCGGCCTCGCTCTGGGGCGATGGACGGGTCTTCGTCTGGGCGCAAAAGCCGATGCCTTGACGGGCGCGACCGGCGGACTGGCTCTGACCTGGCTGGCCGGACAGCTGCCAGGCATCGCCCGTGTTGTCGGAAAAGTGGAAGGCGCGGTGGACGCCACAGCGCAAGGCGTTGGCGTCCTTACCCCGGCAATCCTTGTCGGGGTTGGCATCGCAGGATTGTTGGGCGGCCTCGTCCTTACCGCGTGCATTGCCTTTGCCGTAGGCGGAGCCAGGCGTCGAGGGCGATCCGAAAGAGAAATGAGATGAAGCAGGTGCAATGCCTGTTTGCCCGCCCGAGCACGTGCTTGCTGGTCGCTGCATTGTTGTCGGCATGCACTGTCGCCGTCGATCATCCTCGTCCTGTTCCCCCGCGACCCCAGGCCTGCACCTTCCAGCATGCACCTGTTTGCGGTCGACGAGGTGAAAGGCTGCAGACATTTGGCAACGCGTGCATGGCTCGCGCCCAAGGATTCCAGGTGGTGAGCAATGGCCAGTGTCGCATGTCGCGGCCGACCCAGCCGATAGCCTGTACTCGAGAGTTTGCTCCGGTTTGTGCGAGCCGGAGTGGGCGCCTGCGCACCTTCTCCAACGCTTGCCTGGCCCGTGCGGATGGTTTTCGGCCAGTTCATGCCGGCCGCTGCCGTTGAGGCTTCCGGCAGGAATTTGAGCTTGGCTTCTTCTCGGCTGTGAACACTTCCGTTCCGGAGATTGCGACCGTTGCGCTCGACAGACGACAAGCCAGAAATGACAGAAACGAGCGGTCGCGGGGCGATTCATCCTGTTGCAACCGGCATCCTCGTCCTCGCATTGTTGTATTTCGCCAAGTCAATCTTTATGCCAGTTGCATTCTCATTGTTCGTTCTCGCGCTGGTCTTGCCCGTTCAAATGGCTTTGCAAAGGCGGATTGCGAAGCTGGCGGCGATGCTGATCACACTGTTGCTCACGGTTGCAGTGATCGTAATCGTCGGATCCGCCGTCGTGTGGGGACTCGGCGAACTGTCGCAATGGCTGTTCTATAATACCGGCCGGCTCCAGGAGATATACACGCACTGGGCGGACTGGCTGGAGAGCCATGGCATCGCAATCGTTGGTCCGCTTGAAGAGCATTTCAATCTGACCTGGCTGATCAGCTTGACACAAGGCCTTCTCAATCGGCTGAACAGCATGGTCGGCTTTGCCATATTGACCTTCATCTTTGTCATGCTTGGCCTGCTCGAAGCCGACGATTTCCAGCGTCGTCTTCGCCTGAGTTCGGCTCAACCTCAAGGCGAGATGCTCTTGCAAATCGGCCGCGAAATTGGCGCCAAGGTCCGCCGTTTCATGGTGGTCCGCAGTATCGCATGCGTGCTGACGGGCTTGGTCGTGTGGGGGTTTGCCTTGGCTGCCGGGCTCGAACTCGCAAGCGCTTGGGCGGCGATCGCTTTTGCGCTGAACTATATTCCGTTCGTCGGACCGCTGGTGGCTACAATCTTTCCGACCTTGTTCGCCGTCGCGCAGTCCGGGTCGTGGCAACTGGCCCTGATAGTGTTCCTCGGCCTGAACGCTATTCAGTTCGTTATCGGCAGTTATCTGGAGCCATCCCTGACCGGCGCATCGCTGGCGATCTCGCCCTTTGCCGTGATGTTTGCCATCTTCTTCTGGAGCTTTTTATGGGGTCTGCCCGGGGCTTTCATCGGCGTCCCAATTCTGATTGTTGTAGTCACATGTTGCATGCACCAACACTCGACACGCTGGATTGCTGCGCTGCTGTCCGGAGGTCCTGTCGAAATATCTGGTGCTTCTTAGCTGTATTAACTACGCTTCACGGCCAGGCGGGGGCGTCGAAATCCAACTACCTTGTACAACCGGAAAAATCGGCTTAAATTGGCACTTGCGGGGAGATATTCTTGTCTTTGAAAGATATCTCTGATGAGAGTGCTCTTGCCGACAGTCGCGGGCTGCGCGAAAAGGGGTGCGCATAACGCATCCCTAATGTATCTTTGCTTTCGGCGTGCCGACGTTGTGGATTGGTTGTTGAAGACCCTGAGCGGGAAATCTGGCCCGGTCAGGGCTTGCGCCCGTTAGGAGGTCCGATTGTGACCGCTAACGCAGCGAGGGCGCTTTCTGTCGACTTCGCCGAGCCGTTGCCTCAAGCAGCAGGGGTCGCTCCCAAGAATGACCCGCGTCCGGTTGTCCCGGAACGCGTTCCGGTTCCCTGCTTTGAATTCTCGACTCGGGAGCTGCCTCCGAGGGACCAGTTTGCGGCATGGCGCCAGAACTTCGCGACTATGCTCGACTTTGTCGAGCCGAGCGATACTGCGGCGGGTTTCGCCGGCACGCAGCTTCTCTGGGACCTAGGCGATCTTGCCCTGGCTCAGATCAGCACCAATGGCTTGGATTTTACCAGCCTGGCGGGTCGCATTCGCCGGGACCCCATCGATCATTGGTTGGTGACCCTTATCCGGGACGGCAGATCGCAGACGACCACTCCATCCAGGTCTTTTGACGGAGAGGCCGGATCAGTGCAGGTGCATTCGCTTGGCCGGGTCTTCGAGGGAAGCGTTACAGACAGCGAAATGCTGTTGCTCTTCGTACCCCGCGACTTCTGCCGCGACATGGGGTGGGGTCTCGACATGGCCGAGTTCACCGTGCTCGGTGGAGGCATGGGGACGCTGCTTGCCGACTATCTGGCCAGCCTCGCCCAGAGGCTTCCTACGATTAATGTTGGCGATCTTCCTGGCTTGCTCGGTGCGACCAGGGCGATGCTACAGGGTTGCATCGCGCCATGCTCTGACCATCTCGCCGAAGCCCATGATCCGATTTCCGCCACCTTGCTCGAGCGCGCCCGTCGATTCGTGCAACTTCATCTGTTTGAACCGGATCTCGGCACCGAGCGTTTGACACGCGGACTCGGGATATCGCGTTCACGACTCTACCGACTGTTCGAGGCTTCCGGAGGGATCGTGCACTACATCCAGCATCGGCGGCTCCTGGCGGCCCATGCAGCGCTCGCTGATCCGAATGACCGCCGTCGAATTCTCGACATTGCTGACGAACACGGCTTCGGTGATGGCGCTGAATTCAGCCGGGCTTTTAGACGCGAGTTCGGATACTGCCCGAGCGAAGTGAGAGCTGGTGTCAAAAACGGACCATCGAACTGGCATATGAAAGAGGTGCAGACCGCTGCCCCGTCCGAGCGTCTGAGCCGTTTGCTTCTTCGGCTCCAGGCGCAATGACCGGCGTGGTCGATCTCGCTCAAATCGGGTAACCCGATCCAACCCCATCGAACAATGCGAGCACCATCTGCATTGACGGACCGATCCGCGGCCCGCAACGCAGCACCGCCCAGCGATCAAATCCGCGAGCCCGGCCGCGGCGAGAATTCACGCTGTCTTGGCCGCAGATACCCAGCCGTTTGTCAGCCAGGCAATGCCATGCGAAATGAGGTCGATACCCAGCAAGAATCCAAGCACCCAAAGGCCGGTCGTGGGCCATCCAGTCAGGACAACAAGTCCGGCCAGAAATCCGAATGCTCCGGACAGAACCATCGCCCAGCCGACGTCGCTCCAGTGCCTGACGCCGACAAAGAGGCGCACGATGCCCGAGGCCACAAGCAGCAGTCCGAGGACGTAGGTCAGGACAAGGGCGCCTGACACAGGCTGCCTCACCACCATGGCACCAAAAACAACATACAGGATGCCGAGGAGGAATTGCCATATGAAGCCGCCCCATCCCTTCATCCAGAAGGCGTGCATCATCTCGAACGCACCCACGACGATGGCCGTAACACCAATGACAATGGCGCTGATCACGGTAGCCAGCGCCACGTCACCCAAGACGAATATGCCCCCGACAATCAGCACGAGGCCAAGGAGAAGACGAACCGATGTGGGTGGCAAGGTCGATGCGGTTCCATTCTCATAGGCAGTCATGGCTCCCTCCCCGATTGCTGGACTCCCTCATTGGTGTCGATTCCTGCCTTCGGCCGCACAGTGGCCCACTCCGCAATATGCTGGATCGCCGCGAATAGGGCCGGGATGATGAAAAGGCCGACCGTCGTTGCGGCCAGCATGCCGCCAAAGATTGTGACACCCACCGCCTGGCGCGCGCCGGCTCCTGCGCCGGTGGACACCGCCAGTGGAATAATGCCCAGAATGAAAGACAGAGCCGTCATCATCACGGCACGGAAGCGCTGCTCGGCGCCAAGTCTTGCCGCTTCGTCGATCGGTTGCCCCTCCTCGCGGCGTTCCTTGGCGAATTCGACGATCAGGATGGCGTTCTTCGACGCCAGCCCGATGAGCAGCACGATGGCGATCTGCACATAAAGACTGTTCTGCAGTCCGAAAAGCATGAGCGCCCCCGTAGCGCCGAACAAGGCGGCTCCAAGGGACAGAATTACCGCGATCGGAAGCATCCAGCTTTCGTACTGCGCTACCAAGAACAGATAGGCGAACAGGAAGGCCAGTCCGAAGATCATGGTCTCCTGTCCGGCGCTGCGCCGTTCCTGGAACGACAGGCCGGACCACTCGTAGCCATAGCCGGCCGGCAACGCCTGGGCCGCGACACGTTCGATGGCGTCCATCGCCGCTCCGGAACTGCCGCCTGGCGCGACCTGGCCGTTGATCTGTGCCGCTACCGAGAGGTTGTAACGGGAGATGACGAAGGGCGCGAGCACCGTACTGGTCGATACCACCGCCCTGAGCGGCACCATCGCGCCCGTCCGGCTGCGAACATGGAGATTGAGGATATCCTCCGCGTCCCCGCGATGCTCGGCGTCAGCCTGCAGGTTGACCTGGAAGACTCGCCCCTGCAGCGTGAAATCGTTCACGTAACGCGACCCGAAGCTGGCGCCGATCGTCGAATAGATGTCGGACACGCTCACTCCAAGCGCTTCGGCGCGGGTCCGGTCGACATCGACATAAATCTGCGGCACATCGGCGCTGAAGGTAGTCGCCACACCGCCGATTTCCGGCGCCTGGTTGATCTCCGAAACGAATGCACGGACCACCGCCGCGATCTCCTCCGGCGGCTGGCCCTGCAAAGCCTGGAGGCGCAGATCGAGGCCACCAACCGCCCCGATGCCGGAAATGGCCGGTGGCGAAAAGACTGCAACATTGGCGCCCGGAATGGTTGAGAATTGCGCCCGCAATCTTGCGAGGATGGCGTCCAGCCGCAGATCCGGCGTGTTGCGCTGATCCCAAGGATCCAGCGCCGCAACCACCATCGCACCGTTGGGAGATTGTGTCCCCTGCACGATGCTGAAGCCTGCGACCGAAATAACGTTCTCGACGCCTTTCGTTGCCGACAGAGTCCTTTGAACCTCGCCGACAATCGCCCTCGTGCGATCGAGCGAGGCGGCATTAGGAAGCTGGATATCGACGAACAGGGCGCCCTGGTCCTCGTCCGGGAGGAAGGTGGAGGGGAGACCGCTGAACAGCAGGTAGGCACCCAGGAAACAGGCGGCAAGCGCGGCGAGAGGTATGATCCAAAGGCGCACCAGGAAACCGACCAGCCGACCATAGCCGACGCGCGTCGCGTTCATGAAGCGCGCGAACCAGCCAAGTGGACCGCGCCGGTATCCGCTCTGTCCGCGCCTCAGCAGGATCGCGCTGAGTGCCGGGCTGAGCGTGAGGCCGACAACGGACGAGATGACCAGCGCCGCCGACAAGGTGACCGCGAACTGACGGTAAAGCTGCCCGCTTATGCCGGACAGGAAAGCTGTCGGGATCACCACGGCGAGGAGGACGAGCGTTGTGGAAATGATCGGACCCGTGATCTGTCCCATCGCCTTGCGGGCGGCCGCCGCCGTTTCGATGGCGGGGTCGTCCTCCATGACATGCTTGACGTTCTCGACGACAAGGATGGCGTCGTCGGCGACCAGTCCGATCGCCAGCACCAGGGCTAGCAGCGAGATCGAGTTTATCGAATATCCGAACGCCAGCAGGATGGCGATGGCGCCCAGCATTGCGACGGGCATGGCCAGCGCCGAGACCAGGGTGGCGCGCCAGTCCTGCAAGAACAGATAGGTGACGACGAGCACGATCAGGAAAGCCTCGCCGAGGATCCGCACGATGAGCGAGAGGCTCGTACGGACAAACCGTGTCGCGTCGTAGACGACCTGGTACTGGAGGCCGGGCGGAAACGTGGGTGCAAGACGCTTTAGCTCGGCGAGCACGGCGTTGGCGGTCTGGATCGCGTTGGCTCCCGGCGCCTGGTTTATCTGAAGCATCGCCGTGTCATGCCCGGCGAAGCTCGCGCTCGATGAATAATTGCGCGCGCCGAGTTCGATGCGGGCGATGTCGTGCAACCGTACGATCGCTCCGGCCTCGCCGGTGCGCACGACGATGGCCCCGAATTCATCCGTGCTCATGAGGCGGCCGCGGGCCACGAGCGTATATTGCAGCTCGGTGCCTTCCCGCGCCGGTGGGGCCCCGGCCTGGCCAAGCGAGGCCTGGATGTTCTGCCGCTGAATGGCGGTGGCCACGTCATCGGCCGTTATACCGAGGGCATCCATGCGTGCCGGATCCATCCATATGCGCATCGAGTATTCGGACGCGCCGACGACGGAAGCCTCGCCGACACCGGTGACACGCGAGAGCGCATCGGCGATCGTTGTCGAGGTGAAATTGGTGATCTGCAGCACGTCGAGCTTGCCGTCCGGAGAATAGAAGGCGATGCCAAGCACGAAATCGGGCGATCTCGACCGCACCGACACGCCTTGCTGGGTGACCGCGGCCGGCAATTGAGAAATCGCCAGTTGCGCCCTGTTCTGCACATTGACCTGCGCAATGTCTGGATCCGTGCCGACTTCAAACGTCACGGACAGCGAATATTGCCCGGCATTCGAACTTGTCGACGACATGTACATCATGTTGGGGACGCCATTGATGGCCGTCTCCAGAGGCCCGCCGACGACATCGGCTATTACTTCCGCGCTCGCGCCAGGATAGATCGCCGAGACGCTGACGGTGGGCGGCGTGATCTCTGGATATTGCTGTACCGGCAGCGAAAAAATGGCGATCGCGCCTGCAATCGAAATGACGATCGACAAGACGATCGCCAGCCGGGTCCGGGTGATGAAGAGATCGGAGATCATTGGCCATCGCCAACGGGCTGGCCTTGGCTCGGCTGAACCGTCATGCCTTCGACAAGACGCTGGATTCCCTGGACGACGACCTGCTCGCCGCCGCTGAGGCCAATGGTGACCGCCCAGCCATTGTCGACGCGTGCGCCCGTGTCGATGCGCCGTTGCGAGACGGTGTTGCTCTTGCCGAGCAGATAGACGAAGCGCCCCTCGCGATCCTGCAGCACCGCTGCCTGAGGTACTATCGGCAAGCGGGGCGCGTCTTTCTCCCGCACGTAGAGGGTGACGAACTGTCCCGGCAGGAGGATATGGCGAGGATTGGGGAAAACTGCGCGGGCCGCGACCGTCCCGGTCTGCGGGTCGATCTCGTTCTCGATAAATTCGATTCGACCGGGCGTGTCGTAGTCCGTCCCGTTCGCAAGACGCAGCGAAAGTCTCAATGTGCTCGGATCGACGTTACTGCCGCTCGTCGCCTCCTGCTGCCGGATCGTCACAAGCAACCCTTCGGTCACAGCGAAAGCCACGCGGACGGTGTCCAGGCCGACTATGCGTGCCAGCGCACCGGAATCCGATCCGATCAGATTGCCGGTCGTGAACGTCGCGCGGCCGATGTTGCCGGAGATCGGGGCAGTGATACGAGCATAGGACAGGTTGAGTTCGGCGGTAGTCAGGGACGCCTGGGCAACCTGCACGTCTGCGGCAGCGACATCGAAGGCTGCCTGGACCTCGTCTAACGCGGCCTGTGAGATCGTTCTTCGGGCGAACAGATCCCGGTTGCGCGCCAGGCTCCGTTCGGCCGATATTCGTGTTGCCTCGGCACGCGCCACCTGCGCCCGTGCCGACGCAACCAGGGCATTGAGTTGATCCGGCTCGATCTCGAACAGCGTTTCCCCAGCCTTTACCGCTTGTCCACCCTTGAAATCGACGGAGTGCAGAAAGCCGGTGACACGCGCCCGGATGTCGACTGCCTCTATCGCTTCCACGCGACCGGTAAACTGCACGGGAGTGCTGACCCGCTGAACCTCGATCTTCTCGACGACGACAGCGGGCGGCGGCGCCTGCGTTCCGCCAGGTTGCTGGGCGAATGAAATCGAACTGATGAAAGGTGGTCCGGCGCCCCCCAAGCCAGCAGCCACCAAGCATGCCCAAAAAGCGCGGCTGATCCATCGCCGCCTCGCGGCCGGACGATGTCGCTCGGACGTTTCGTACGGCGCCTTCATGACCGGGCTCTACGCATCGTCAGGGCAATGGCAATGTAGGCGCCGCCGGCGACAAGGAGGGAAATGCCAGCGACCGTACCTGGTGTGTAAATGCTGGTATAGGGCAACTTCAATGCGAGCGTCGCACTAGCGGCCAGGGCGACCAGGCCCGATACTCCGAACCACTGCCAACCGTCTTGATCGCGCACCCGAAGCGCGAGGGCGACTTGCAGGATGCCCTGCACCAGAAAAACCAAGGCGATCAGAAGCGTGATCGCGAGAGCGCCCTTGAAGGGATTGAAGTATATTAGGATGCCGCCGACCAACTCGACCGCGCCCGTGAGCTCTTGCCAGATGAATCCGCTCCACTCCTTGACTCGCAGGGATTGAACCATCTTCACAATGCCCGCGAGCGAAAGGACGATTCCAAGGACAACGCCTGCCGCGAATGTGGAAACCACGGGCAGCGCGACGGCCAGCACTCCAGCCGACGTCAGGCCGATGCCCAGCGCCAAAAACCAACCCCATTTGGAACGCAGGGAGTCCGCTTGATGCTGGTGATCGGTTCCGCTCGTGGATGCGCCGCTCATCGTCGCTTGCCTAACCAGAATTGCTGCAGGAGCGGCGCCCATCTCCGATCTCCGGGAACGCTCTCTCGTCAGTAATCCACCGGATCACGGATTATCGGACAGGTCATGCAGTGGCCGCCGCCACGACCGCGGCCTAGTTCCGCGCCGATGATGGTAATGACCTCTATGCCCTCCTTTCGCAGCAGCGTGTTTGTATAGGTGTTGCGGTCATAGGCGTACACGACGCCCGGCGATGCACAGACCAGATTTGCGCCACTATCCCATTGGGTGCGCTCGCGGACGTAGGCATTGCCGCCGGTCTCAACAACACGCATCTTTTTGAGGCCGAGCGAGTCGCGCACCGTCTCGACGAAGGTGCCTTTGTCCTTATGCAGTTCGACGCCGCCCTTGCCGTCCGGCCGGTAGGAGAACGCCTCGATGCCATTGACGATATCGGGGTAGAGCAGCACGCAGTCGCGGTCGGCAAAGGTGAACACCGTGTCGAGATGCATCGCCGCGCGCAGTTTCGGCATCGCCGCGACGATGACGCGCTCGGCCGCGCCCTTCTCGAACAGCGTCGCAGCGAGCTGGCTGATGGCCTGACGCGAGGTGCGCTCGCTCATGCCGATCAGAACATTCCCCTTACCGATCGGCATGACGTCGCCGCCCTCGAGCGTGGCGAGGCCCCAATCCTTGGTCGGGTCGCCCCACCACACGTTGACCTTGCCGGCGAAGTCGGGATGGAACTTGTAGATCGAGGTGGTGAGGATGGTCTCCTCATGCCGCGCCGGCCAGTAGAGCGGGTTCTGTGTAACGCCACCATAGATCCAGCAGGTGGTGTCGCGGGTGTAGAGCGTGTTCGGCAGCGGCGGCAGTAGATACTCGTTCACCCCGGCCGCGTCGCGGATCAGCTCGAGCTGTTCGCCCCCTATGGATTCGGGGAATTCATGGGTCGAGAGACCACCGACCAGCGTCTCCGCCAGATCGCGGTTGGAGAGCCCCTCCAAATAGGAGCGCACCTCGTCGACGAGGCCCAGGCCGATCTGGTTCGGCACCACCTGATTGTCGAGGATCCATTTCTTCGCCTCGGGGACGGCGACAGTTTCGGCGAGGAGGTTATGCATCTCCACCACCTCGACGCCGCGGTCGCGCATCTTGGTCATGAAGTCGAAATGGTCGCGCTTGGCGTTGTCGACCCACAGCACATCATCGAACAGCAGTCCGTCGCAATTGGTGGGCGTCAGGCGCTGATGGGCGCGGCCGGGCGCGCAGACCATGACCTTGCGAAGCTGCCCGACTTCGGAATGCACGCCGAATTTCGTTTCCATCGCCATGACTTGTGCCTTTCTCGTCAAGGTGTAATTGCGCCAGTCAACAGGCCGACGAAACCGGCGAGTCCAGCGACCAGTGTGACGGCGAAGATGATGAGTTCGACCGATGTGAAGATCCGCGCGTTCTGTTCGCGCCGCGCCCAGAGGTACAGGACGGTTCCCGGCACGAAGAGCACCGCCACCAGCAGGACGTATTTCAAGCCGGCGGCCAGAAACATGACAAGCGTGTAGACAACGGCGATCCAGGCGAATAACTGGTCGCGCCCGCGCTGACCAGGCGAGGTCTCGTACCCCTCGCCGCGGCGGGCGATCAGCACGCCATAGCCCGCGACCAATAGGTAGGGCAGCAGCGCCGTCACGCTTGTCATGTCGAGCATGAAGTTGAAGGCGTCACGCGACCAATAGGTTGAGATGACGAATAGCGAGACGACGATATTGGTCAGCCAAAGCGCGTTGGCGGGAACCTGGTTGCCGTTCTGCGCCGCGAAAAGCTTGGGCATGTCCTGCGACTTCGCCGCGGCGAACAGTACCTCGGCGCAGATCAGCGACCAGGCGAGATAGGCGCCGAGCACTGACACCAGCACGCCGATGGAAATGAACACCGCGCCCCAATGTCCCACGACCAGTTCGAGCGCGCCGGCGAGCGAGGGCTGTTGGACTCCGGCGATGACCGCACGCGTAGCCGTGGCGTAGGGCAGAAGGGTGATGGCTACCATCAGGCCCGTGACGCCGACAAAACCCAGAATGGTGGCGGTGCCGACATCCGAACGCTTCTCTGCGAAGCGCGAATACACGCTCGCTCCCTCAATGCCGAGGAAGACGAAAACGGTGATCAGCATGGTGTCGCGCACCTGCGCCAGCAGGGTCTTTTCCGGCATGCCCACGCCGCCGAGAAAGTTCTCTGAGAATTGCGTGTAGTTGAACGCGAACGCCATGGCGAGGATCGCCACGATGATCGGTACGATCTTCGCGACCGTCACGACGCTATTGATGAAGGTGGCCTGCTCGACGCCGCGCAGGATCATGAAATGGAAGGCCCAGATGCCAACCAGCGAGACGATGATCGCGGTCGCGGTGCTGCCATCCCCAAAAATCTCGGGGAAAAAGCGCCCGAGCGTCGATCCGATCAACACCCAGTAGAAGACGTTTCCGAGGCAGCTTCCGAGCCAATAGCCGAACGCCGAGAGGAAGCCCATATAGTCGCCGAAGCCGGCCTTGGCATAGGCGAAGACGCCGGAATCGATATCGGGTTTCTTCTCGGCCAGCGCCTGGAACACCCGGGCCAGCATGTACATGCCGGTTCCGGCTATCATCCAGGCGATGATGGCGCCGAACGGGCCCGTCGCGGTGGCGAACCTGCCGGGCAGATTGAAGATACCGGCCCCGATCATCGATCCGACAACCATTGCGATCAGGGCGAACAAGGACAGCTTCTGCTCGGACTTACTTGCCACGTGCCTCTCCCGAGTGATCGGAAATCATCTGTGCGTGAGCCAACGAGCGGGCTGGAATTTCAGTACAAACCAAACCCTATGCTTTTGGCGTGGTCGTGAAATTAGCTGAGAGTCTCATTCCTGTGCATCGCGTCTCTATTTCGGAGCCTCGACGCAATACACCGCCGCAGTGGAGTTTCATCGGCTGGACTTGTGACTTTCTCCGATGCAGCATCGGGTGAGCGACCTGGACCGGTTTAGCAATTCGGACGGATTTCGCTTGTGCAATTGACGACCGGCTCGAGACGCGGCCATGGCATCCCAGACCTCGCAGAAGCTTTCGCTCGCGGCGCTAACGGCGATGGTGGTCGGATCAATGATCGGCGCCGGCATATTTTCGCTGCCTCGTACCTTCGGCAATGCCACCGGACCGGTCGGCGCAATCATCGCCTGGAGTATCGCCGGGACCGGGATGTATACGTTGGCCCGCGTCTTTCAGGCACTCGCGGAGCGCAAGCCCGAACTCGATGCCGGCATCTTTGCCTACGCAAAAGCCGGCTTCGGTGACTACGCTGGTTTCCTTTCTGCGTTTGGCTATTGGTTGGTTGCCTGCATTGCCGACGTCTCATACTGGATTCTGATCAAGTCGACGCTCGGCGCGTTCTTCCCGGTTTTTGGCAACGGTGACACGGTCCCGGCAGTGGTGGTCTCGTCGATCGCACTCTGGTTGTTCCACTTCACGATCCTGCGCGGGATCAAGGAAGCTGCCGTCATCAACACCGTTGTTACGGTCGCAAAAGTCATTCCCATCCTTACCTTCATTTTGATTCTGGCCGGAACGTTCAAGGCGAACATCTTCGTCAGCAACCTTTGGGGCGGAGAGCTGGCATCGCAAAGCGGTCTCTTTGAGCAAGTCCGATCGACCATGCTGGTCACAATCTTTGTGTTCATTGGGATTGAGGGAGCAAGCGTCTATTCTCGCTATGCCAAGGAACGCTCCGATGTCGGCAGGGCGACGATCGTCGGTTTCGTCGCCGTTTTGTTTCTGCTGGTTCTGGTGACGCTTCTGCCGTATGCCGTACTCACACAGGCGGAAATCGCTGGAATGAGGCAGCCATCCATGGCTTCCGTTCTCGAGGCCGTCGTCGGTACTTGGGGCGCGGTTTTCGTCAGCGTAGGGCTGATTGTTTCTGTGCTAGGCGCTTATCTTGCCTGGTCGTTGATCTGTGTCGAGGTGCTGTTCGCGGCCGCAAAGAGCGGCGACATGCCAAGGATTTTTGCGCGTGAAAATGCCAACAAAGTCCCGGCCGCCGCGCTGTGGCTGACCAATATCGTCATTCAAGTCTTCGTTATAAGCACGCTTTTCTCGCAGGATGCGTTCGCGCTCATGGTGAAACTGAGCAGTGCCATGGTGTTAATTCCTTACCTGCTCGTGGCTGGATACGGCTTCCTTCTCGCTTTACGCCGAGAGACTTATGGAACCCAACCCGCACAGCGATCCCGCGACTTGATCGTGGCTGGCATTGCCACATTGTATGTTGCGTTCATGATCTACGCAGGCGGCCTGAAATTTTTGTTGCTTTCATCTATTCTCTACGCACCCGGTACGCTGCTCTATGTTCAGGTCAGACGGGAACAGAACAAGCAAGTGTTGGTCGGCGTAGAATGGATAGTGTTGGCGGCTGCGGCACTTGGTTGCCTCGTTGGCATTTACGGAATTGCCAGCGGCGACATCGTTATCTAGCCGAGCGAGCGCTTCAGTTCCTTGGCCGACAAGACATACCAAGGAATGTCTGGCCTAAATCAAGTGCGTAATCCGGTTACCCTCCGTAGAATGTCGCCGCGAAGTGCTGTCGGCTATTCATCCGTGAAGTGACAATCAGCGTGCCAATCGGTCCTGGTTGGCAACGCATGGGAGACGTCATGGGTATCGCAGCTCGCTTTCTGGCCACGCCGTCAGTTGCGATCCCTTCAGCCAGACCGCAGTTGCCGCGCCTTGCGGCTCTGAAATGCGGAACCAGCCTGCTCGGCGCAGAAGGATAGCGATCATGAACGACAGCCTCTCGCCGCGCGAAATCGTGCGGGCAATGGTGGATCTCGGTGCCGCTAAGGCCGCTCACAGCGTTCCTGATCTTTTGATCCGCGGCATGCTTTCCGGGGCGCTCCTTGCCTTCGCGACGAGCATGGCCCTGGAGGGTGCGCTTCAGACAAATGTCGCGCTCGTCGGCGCTCTCATCTTCCCGGTGGGATTTGCCATCATCATCATCCTTGGCCTCGAACTCGTGACCGGGAATTTTGGCCTGGTACCCCTGGCCGTCCTCGCTCACCGCACGACGGTCGGCCGGATGTCGGCCAATTGGTTCTGGGTTTTCGTCGGCAACATGCTCGGTTCGCTCATCTTTGCCGGGCTGTTCTATGTCGTCCTGACCGATGTCGGCAATGTTGGGGCGAGTGCGCTCGGAGATCATCTGCGTGCGCTCGCCGAAGCGAAGACGATCGCCTATGAGCCGTATGGATACGACGGACTGGTGACCGCCTTCGTCAAGGCCATGCTCTGCAACTGGATGGTCTGCCTCGGCGTCGTCATGGGGATGAGTTCGAAGTCCACCCTCGGCAGGATCGTCGGATGCTGGTTGCCCATATTCGCCTTCTTCGCGCTCGGATTCGAGCACTGCGTCGTCAACATGTTCGTCATTCCCATGGGGATGATGCTCGGGGCCAAGATCAGCTTCGCAGACTGGTGGTACTGGAACCAGATACCCGTGACCTTGGGCAACATTGCTGGCGGTTTCCTCTTCACCGGACTTCCTCTCTATTGGACCTACCTGAAGGGTGGTGCAGAAGACGTGCCTGCCCCTGCGGCGAGGATGTCACTCGGCCCGGCCGAGTGATGGGCCAGCATTCCGGCGAACACATCTTCTTCCTCAGCATTGGGTCGCCCACAATTGCTTCGCGAAAGAATGTAGTCGTTTCGAAAAGAAGGCCTCAGTCGGGTCCGCCATGGTGGCGCCGACAGCCCCCAGCCGAACAGCTTCGATTGGACACAGCTAGAGCCAGGAAAGGCGCCGGCACATGCCTGACAGACCAGATGTGCAGTCCCGAACCAGAGGATGGCTGTGGCCGTCAGGTTCGCGGCCGACCGAGTTCAGTCCGGATCACAAATTGCAATCGCCGCCATTGCGCATCGCCTGATGACCACGAACATGACGCAACTCGACCTTCCGCCTGATGTTTCGCCGCAGCCGAGTTTTCGTTCGGCTGACGCTTCTTCTTCAGAAAGCGGCGCGGCGGCCGAGATCACTGACGAACGCAGGCGAGCGATCGTCGCGGAGATCCCACGGCTGCGTGGTTATGCGCGCGCGCTGTTGCGGGACCGCGATGCCGCCGACGACCTTGTGCAGGACAGCCTCGAACGGGCGCTGTCGAGGATGGCGAACTGGACGGCCGGCGATACGCCACGCCGCTGGCTGCTCACGATCATGCACAATCTGTTCGTCGACCAGTTGCGGCGCGCCAAACGCCATGCCCAGGCAGTGATCACGATCTCAGAAACGATAGATGCGATCGCGACGTCGCCACAGGCCGACAGGCTCGTATTCGTGGACGTATTCTCGGCGCTTCAGCAGATCAATCCCGAACGACGCGCAGCGCTCGTGCTAGTCGCGGTCGAAGGCCTCTCCTATGCCGATGCCAGGAAGGCGCTGGGCATTCCCGTGGGGACACTGACGTCGCGGATCGCCAGGGGCAGAGAGGAGCTGCGATCGATCCTCGAAGGTGTCTCGCAGCTAGGCCAACCAGGGTGAGCAAAGAATGAACCGTCACCGTTTTCAATGATGAACCAAGGCCCCTGCCGTCCACACCGGCGCTGCGTCACGGGGTCATATCCGCCGAACGGCGGAGGGTCGAGAACCGCTGGAGCGAGCGGGCGGAATCGATAGATTTTCGCGCGATACCGGATGACGACTTTGCCATAGCTATTGATTTGCGCTTCGAAGGCCCAACCGTTCTGCAATCCGTACCAGGTCGGGCAAGGTCCGCACCGCCATCTTCCGCATGAGATGCCCGCGATGGATCTTGACTGTAATTTCGCTAAGGCCCATCTCGCCCGCGATCTGCTTGTTCATCAGGCCCTTGGTCACGAAGAACATGACTTCCTTTTCACGAGAGGTCAAAGTTTCGTACAGGGCTGATATCGTCGCCGCTTCCTGGTCGGATTCCCACCTTATGCGGTCGTTTTCGAGCGCGCCGAAGACCGCATCAAGCATGTCCTGGTCCCGGAACGGTTTGGTCAGAAAATCGATCGCTCCGGCTTTCATCGCGCGCACCGACATCGGGACATCCCCGTGTCCAGTCATGAAGACGACGGGCATTTGAATGTTCGACTTTGCAAGGTGAGCCTGGAAATCGAGGCCGCTCACGCCGGGCAACCGGATATCGAGCACGAGGCAGCTTGGCGTTTCCGGCAGCTTGCCCTGCAGGAATTGGCTGGCGGAGGCGAACAGTTCGACATGCAGCCCCACGGATCTGAACAGCCCACTCAGGGCATCGCGCACAGCGTCGTCATCATCGATGACATAGACTGTCGGCGCAAAAGCGGTCGACGCGGTTTGGCCTGGATTGGAACCTGCTGTCACGATAGCAATCCGCTCTCACGATTCCTGCTCCGCACGGCCCAGGAATGGCACAACGCCATCTTAGCATATTAATTTGGCAACGAGCCCCGCCACTAGGCGAGACGTGGTCGCGACTGTCGGTAATGCCGAGGGGGCTGGGATGGCTTCCGCGCGCTACACCATCAATATCACCAATCCACCCATCGGCGCATGTGCGCTGATGTTTCTGCAGTCGCGCCCTCTTGTGCAGCGGGGCTAGGCAGGCGATCGCCGAAACCTGCCTGGAATTCAACCGCACAGGCTGGCGGCAATCTTCCCGGAACGAACGCAAAATTCCGATTTGGAACGCACGCGACTTCGTTCCGAAAGCAATGGCGGTGGCAGCGCTCGGCTCACCACGAAGACGTCATTCCGGCTTGATTTCGCGTGGCCAGTTCAGCGCATCTTCGATGCACCGGATCATGGCGGCGGCGTCAAAAGGCTTGTAGAAGAAGCCTGCCGCCCCTGCAGCGAGGGCATTTTGCCGGGTCCGTTCGTCAGGATAGGCCGTGATAAGAATCACCGGAACGGTGTGGCCACGTGCCAGGAGCAACGTCTGCAGTTCCAACCCGTTCATTTCCGGCATCTGCACATCGGCAATGACACAGCAGGCGTCGGCGAGCCGTGGCGAACGCAAGAGTTCCTCGCCAGAAGCAAACAGGTTCGCGGCAAAGCCGCAGGAACGTATCAGATTCGCGGTGGACGTGCGGACCGCCTCGTCGTCGTCAACTATGGCAACCATCGGAATTTTCGACACATCGGTGTCCCCCGGAGACTGTGTCGCCCGGCGTCGCCCGGCGCGATCTCATCTCGGCGCCAGCATACGAACGTAGAGCCAAGACCGAAATCATACAGAGGTTTGACTAGCCTGAGGTTCGCAGGCAGCGATGCCGCGACCTGGCGACCGGTCGGAGAACCGTACGGCTACACAGCGGCGTCAACGTTCAACCGCACGGTGGGATCATTGTCGCACGGCACCGGCGACCTCCCTGCACAAGGTTGCCGACATCGCCAGACGCGCCCAAGGCGCCGCCGCCAACAGTAGATACCATCGTATACGCAGCATAGCTGATGATATGATTCATTCAGACGGCCATTCAATGGAGCAGATTTCCCACCCGTGTACCTTGACCAGCAAGCAGAAGAAAATTCTGAGGCTAGAGGAGCACGGGCCCAATGCAGTTCCACTCATTGTCTGCATCCGAATATTACGATCGGCAACCGGCAGAGGATCTGCCCGTCCTTCCTCGACGCGACGGCATGGTCCGAGCGATGCATGTCGCCGGCCCGCCTCGAACGCCTGAAGTCGGCTCGTCATTGTTCGACCCATTCGACGCAGGCAACGGCGCCTACCCGGTGGCGCCAGACTGCCGCATGATTTCGATCCCCCTCACTCATATGAATGTGGTTCTCTCGGTGTCCGCTGCAGCGATGCCGCAACCCCGTCGCGGCGGTCTAACGATGCATGCAAATGCAGCGGCAGACCCTGATCCTACGGCGGCGCCCTGTGGGGCCATGGCGCAATTTGCCCAAGCAGGCCAAAGCGCGATCGACGGTCTGAATGCTTTCCACGCGCCTCGGGACCTAGGCCTGGCCGAACTGGTCCCAGAACGGCACTCCTCTGATCCGGTCGTCCAGCGTCTTTCCAGGGCGCTCGAGGCGGCAGAAGACAGCCATGATGGATTTGGCAACCTCTATGCCGATGCAGTCCGCCTTGCCATCGTAACCCGCTTGCTCACGCTGCGCTCAGATCCGCAGCCAGACCCGGATGAGCCGGCGGCACGCTCTACGGCCGCCCTGTCCAAATGGCGATGGAAGCGCGTCGTCGAATACGTCGATTCACATCTCGATGAGACGATTACGCTCGCGGACATGGCAGCAGTGGCGGGGCTCAGCCGAATGTATTTCGCCGCACAGTTCCGGGCGGCCACCGGCATTCGCCCGCATGAATTCCTGCTGCGGCGGCGGATTGACCGTGCCAAGCAGATGCTCATCGAGACCGAGATGACCCTGGTCGACGTGGCGCTGAGCGTCGGCTTTCAGAACCAAGCCCATTTCACCACGGTCTTCGGACGTTTCGTTGGCGAGACACCCTATCGCTGGCGTTGCGGCAATCGCAGGGATGTCGCAGACCGCCCTTTCGACAGCGATCTCGCCCGTTGGCGCCACCCCCCACGTGGGTCGGACACGCGGCCCATTCAGCTGGCAGCTCCGGGAGAGTTGCCGCCCCGCAGCGCTGCCGGTGCAACATAGCCGACAGCGCTGGCGGCGGCACTGCGATGGAAAGATGTTGCTTGCCGGAAGGCTTCTTGCCCACACAGGATTCTTCAGCTCTTCGTAGAGGCGTCTCTAATGGCCAATGACATTCGTCCTTACAATGCCCCGGCCGGCGGATGGGGAGCGCTCAAGTCGCTAGGCGAACACCTTGTCGAGCAGGGAATCCCGATCAGGGGGGCGGCCACTCTGGGGCGCATGAACCAGCCGGAGGGATTTGATTGCCCCGGCTGCGCCTGGCCGGACCCCAAGCACACTTCATCCTTTGAGTTTTGCGAGAACGGGGGCAAGGCGGTTGCCTGGGAAGCCACGGCGAAACGCTGCACGCCGGAGTTTTTCGCCGCCCATACCGTTGCCGAGCTTTCAAGCTGGAGCGATTTCGATCTCGAGATGGTCGGACGCCTGACCCATCCGATGGCCTACGACGGCGCATCCGACCATTACGTGCGGGTCGGTTGGGACGAGGCCTTTGCAACCATTGCCCGCCACCTCAACGGATTGCCGGATCCCAACATGGCCGAGTTCTACACATCCGGCCGCACCTCGAACGAGGCAGCGTTCCTCTACCAGCTCTTCGTGCGAGAGTTCGGCACCAACAATTTCCCCGATTGCTCGAACATGTGCCACGAGGCTACCAGCGTCGGCCTGCCGCACTCGCTCGGCGTCGGCAAGGGTACCTGCCTGCTTTCCGATTTTGACAAGACGGACTGCATCTTCATCTTCGGACAAAATCCGGGCACCAACAGCCCTCGCATGATGACGAGCCTGCGCAACGCCTCGCGGCGCGGCGCAACCATCATGTCCTTCAATCCGTTCCGCGAGCGCGCCCTGGAGCGCTTCCAGTCGCCCCAAAGCCCGGTCGAAATGGCAACGCTTACGTCGACACCGATCAGCGCCAAGCTCTATCAGGTGCGTGTCGGCGGCGACGTCGCGGTCGTCAAGGGGCTCATGAAAGTTCTCATGGAAGCAGACGATGCGGCGCGGGCGGGCGAATTGCCGGCGATCCTCGACTGGGATTTCATCAAGGGCCATACGACGGGTATCGAGGCTCTCGCCGCCGACCTGCGGGCGACGCGATGGGACGACATCGTGTCTCAGTCAGGGCTCGCTCGCGAGGACATCGAATACGCCGCTCGCGCCTATATGAAGGCCGAACGAGCGATCATTGTCTATGGCATGGGCATCACGCAGCACCGTCGGGGAGCACAAAACGTGCAGCAGCTGGCCAATCTCGCGCTGCTGCGCGGTCATATCGGCCGCGAGGGCGCCGGACTTTGCCCGGTACGCGGTCATTCCAACGTCCAGGGCGATCGCACGGTCGGCATCACCGAAACGCCGACAAAGGAATTTCTCGATCGGCTTGAGCACCGCTTCGGCTTCAAGCCACCGTCCGAACATGGCCACAACGTCGTGACCGCGCTGGAGGCCATGAAAGACGGCAAGGTGAAAGTGTTCTTCGCCGTCGGCGGCAACTTCGTGTCAGCCATCCCGGACTGGGAGGTGACCCGCGCTGCCTTGCGCAAGCTCGACCTGACGGTCCAAGTGTCAACCAAGCTCAATCGCAGCCATCTGGTACACGGGCGCGACGCGCTGATCCTGCCTTGCCTCGGGCGCACCGAAATAGACGTCCAGGCAACGGGGCCGCAGTCGATCACGGTCGAGGATTCGATGTCGATGGTGCACGCGTCGGCGGGCCGCAATGTTCCGGCGTCGGAGCACCTGATGAGCGAACCTGCAATCGTCGCCGGCATTGCACGGGCGACGCTGGGTGCAGGTTCCGTCGTCGACTGGGAAAGCTTCACCGCCGACTACGACCTTATCCGCGACGCGATCGAAGACGTGTTCCCGATCTTCCAGGGTTTCAATGCCCGCATTCGCATCCCGGGCGGCTTCCATCTGACATCGAACGCGCGCGAACGCATCTGGGCGACAGTTTCCGGCAAGGCGAATTTCCTCGTCTTCGACGGCCTCGGCGAGGATCCGCCCCTGGACAGTCTAGACGCTCTATGGCTGACGACGGTGCGCAGCCATGATCAGTACAACACCACGATATATTCGATGTCCGACCGCTATCGCGGTGTCTTCGGTCAGCGCGACGTGATCTTCCTCAACGAACAGGAGATGGAAAGGCGTGGCCTCCAGGCCGACGACCGCGTCGACTTGATCACTCTGTCCACCGACGGCGTTGAACGCCGCCTGTCCAATTTTCGGATCGTCCCGTATGCCTTCCCGAATGGCAGCTGTGCGGCCTACTATCCCGAGGCAAACCCCCTCGTGCCGCTCTATGCGCACGATCCGATGAGTTTCACGCCCTCCTTCAAAGCAATTCCGATTCGCATTTCGCGCTCGTGTACCGAGGCGGTTGATCATGGGTGAGGTCGAACTCGCGCGCCTTCATGACCAATGCCGATCCTATCCCTGGCGGCTAGACCGCGGCGATCTTCGGGCGGCGTCGCGCTGGGTCGCCGGCAAGTGGTCGGACGGGTTCGGTCGCGCCACCGAAGGCGCGAGCGGCAGTGTCGAACTGGCGCAGTTTGGGGTTCTGGAACCCTATCTTGCCGAAGCAATCGTGCTTGAGCGGGGAGCAGACTTCATGTTTGCGAGATGGGGCGCGGCGCTGGACGCGCTTTGTGGCGGGGACCGTGGTGGTCACAGGCTGTCTGCGCTCCCCCAACCCAGCCGCGGACAGCTGCGCCGGCTGTGTGTGCGGGCAGCTGCGGAGCAGTTGCCGCAAGCAAGACAGGCGACCTGGGCGCTCGATGGACGGATCTGGCAGTGTGCGATGCTGGCGCTGCCGACGGCCGGCGACTCGCTTTCTGCCACGCGACTTCTCGTGGCCCTGCTCTTTGCCCCTCACTCAATGTTTGCCGCCCAGCCTCTTCCACGTGGCGAAGCGTTGCGTTGGAGGCGAAGCTCCCACGCACTCCGCGCACGCGCCATTCTGCCGAACTCCTGAGGCGCCCGTCCCCTCCTCCCGCGGGCGCCTGAACTGGCGGTGGGTCGCATCAGCGATCCGCCGCCCTTTTTTGGTGACCTTCGGTCGTTGCCGACGGCGGGCGCGCCCATCACATCGCCATCGGACCTGCCCGTTCGTGCGCGACGAGAAAGGCAGGGGCGTTTCCGAAAGACGCCGAACCGCGAAATCGGGATTGTCGCAACGAGCTGCCTCCGCAAACGCCTTGGCCACGGAGCCGGCCCGCAGGATTTGCTACCGCATCGCTGGCCCTCATCTTGGTCATCGGCGCATTCGATTGTTTGAAAAAAGGGAAGGAAGAGACCCGTGCGCGAGATCGTCAATGCCATCGCAATTGCCCTCACTCTTGGCCTGTCGGGAGTCGCCGTGGCAGCCGACAATCCCACGCCCAAGCCCGCACATACCGTGGCGCGCAACGTCGTGCTCGTGCACGGAGCGTGGGCCGACGGATCGAGCTGGGCCGAGGTGATTCCGCTCCTTCAGGCAGCCGGCCTCAGAGTAACCGCGGTGCAGAATCCGCTGACGTCGCTGGCAGACTCGGTCGCGGAGACGCGACGGGCGCTGGCGCTGCAGGATGGGCCAACCGTGCTCGTAGCGCATTCCTGGGCCGGCACCGTCATCAGCGAAGCGGGGACTGATCCCAAGGTTACATCGCTGGTCTATGTGGCTGCACGAGCACCGGATGCCGGTGAGGACTTCGTCGCTCTTTCCGCAACCTTTCCCGCAGGACCCGTTCGAGCCGGCATCCAGGTGAATGATGGCTTCACCAGATTGTCCGAAGAGTCATTCCTGAAATACTTCGCAAACGGTGTCGCGCCCAGGCAAGCCAAGATCCTGTATGCGGTCCAGGAGCCCACCGCTGCGACCATCTTCGGCGGACGAACCACAGAGGCTGCATGGCATTCCAAGCCATCGTTCTACGCGGTGTCGAAGCAGGACAAGACGATCAACCCTGATCTCGAACGGTTCCTCGCCAAACGCATGCACGCGACGACGGTGGAGATCGATGCGGGCCACCTGTCGCTGGTTTCCCATCCCAAGGAGGTCGCCGACCTCATTCTGGCTGCGGCGGGCCGATGACATTGGATTTGCCCCGGCGAAGCTATGCGGACGGGCCTGACGGCCTGGGCGGGCTGTCCCGGCGACGGCCCGCCCGCCGCGCGCAGCATCCACATGCTGGTCGCAATGGTCTCGCCCACTGCACTGATGTTGCCCAAACCAGCCTGCCATCGGGCGCCCGGCGATGAGCTTGGCGACGTCACCGGGCAACGCTCGGCGCCGACGCCTTTTGGGCGCAAGGACCGGACATTCGAGGCAATGGGCGCAAAGTCATTTCGGAGACACTGAAAGAAAATCCGGCAATACGGCGACGTTCATCGCTCGAGCCGTTCCGACTAACGTTGCCAGGAAGGTCATCGGCTGAGGCATGGGTATCGTTCGGTTCGCGTTGCGATTTCCGCACACGTTCTATGTGCTGGCTGCCTTGATTCTCTTTCTCGGCGGCGTCGCAAGTCGCGAGATGCGGTTGGACGTCTTTCCGGAAATCAACATTCCGGTGGTGACTGTAATCTGGAGCTATGGCGGCCTCAGCACGCCGGAGATGGAACAGCGTGTCACCACGTACAGCCAGTATGCGATCAGCTCCAACGTCAATGGCATCAAGAACATCGAGGCGCAGACCTTAGGGGGGCTGTCGGTCCAGAAGATCTATTTTCAACAGGATGTGAATCTCGATCTCGCGATCGCGCAGATCGTTTCGGCCACAAACGCCATTCGTGCCCTCCTGCCGCCGGGTATCCAGGCACCGCTCGTGGTGCAGTTCAATGCCTCCAGCGTGCCGGTCCTGCAGATCAGCCTGAGCTCGGACACACTCAACGAACAGCAGCTCTACGACTACGGCATCTATCGGATCCGCCAGCAGCTGGCCCCGATCCCGGGCGTCACACTGCCGACTCCGGCGGGCGGAAAATATCGCCAGATCATGGTCGACCTCGACCCGTCGAAGCTCCTGGCCAAGGGTCTGACACCGCTCGACGTCGTCAACGCGGTCAACGCCCAGAACCTGACTTTGCCGTCGGGCACGGCCAAGATCGGCAACACACAGTATGTCGTGCGCACCAACGCCACGCCAGCAACCATCGATGAGCTCAACGATATTCCGATCAAGGTCGTGAATGGCGCTACGGTGTTCGTCAAGGATGTCGGCCAAGTCCATGACGGATGGCTCGTCCAGCAGAACATCGTTCGCGAGAACGGCCGGCATTCGGTTCTGCTCAGCATCATCAAGAACGGCAATGCCTCGACGCTGGAGGTGGTCAATGCCGTTCGGGATGCCTTGAAGACGGCACGCGCCGCGGCGCCTCCCGGCATGGAAATCAGAGAGCTCTTCGACCAGTCGGTGTTCGTCAAGCAATCGATCGCCGGCGTGCTGCGGGAGGGCGTGATCGCGGCCGCACTCACCGCTCTGATGATCCTGCTGTTTCTCGGATCGTGGCGATCGACGCTGGTCGTCATGATCTCGATCCCGCTGGCGATCCTGTCGTCGGTCGTGGCGCTGTATTTCCTGGGCGAAACGCTCAATACGATGACGCTGGGAGGCCTGGCGCTCGCGATTGGCATCCTCGTCGACGATTCGACGGTGACGCTCGAGAACACCCATCGCCTGCTCACCGAGGAAAGACAGACGCTGCCGCAGGCGACGCTGCATGGAGCCGCCGGTATCGCCGTGCCGACCCTGGTGTCGACGCTGGCCATAAGCTGCGTGTTCACATCGGTGGTCTTTCTGGAAGGTCCGGCAAAATATCTGTTCACGCCGCTCGGTCTTGCCGTCGTGTTCGCGATGCTCGCATCCTATGGACTTTCGAGGACGCTCACTCCGATCACCATCGGATTGCTGCTCAAAAGCGAACGCCATGGCGCCTCGACGGGCTGGTTCGGCAGGTTTCACGCCAGGTTCGAACGTGGTTTCGAGGCCATGCGCCTGCACTATGCCGAGTTGCTGGCCGTACTCCTCAGGCGCCGGTTCATCGTTCCCCTCATTGCAGCCCTGGTGCTCGCATTGGGCGCTGTGCTGACGATGCTCGTCGGTCGCGATTTCTTTCCCGCGATCGACGGCGGCCAGATCCAACTCCATGTTCGGGCTCCCGCGGGAACCCGGATCGAGGAGACGGAAAAGATCTTCCAGGCTGTCGAGGACAAGATCCGCGAGATCGTTCCTGATCGCGACCTCCAGCTTGTCGTCGACAACATCGGCCTGCCGGCGCGTTCCTACAATTTGGCGTTCACGGATGGATCGACCATCGGCGTGAATGACGGTGTGATCCAGGTCGCATTGAAAGACGGCCACGCGCCGACTGCCGACTATGTGCGCAAGCTGCGCACGGCGCTGCCAAGCGCCTTTCCAGACGTTCTGTTCTACTTCCAGTCGGCCGACATCGTCACGCAGATCCTCAATTTTGGACTGCCGGCGCAGATCGATGTCCGTACGGTCGGCTATGACCGCGTCACCAATCTGCGGGTTGCATCGGAGTTGCGGCGCCGCATCGCCGCCATTCCCGGCGTGGTCGACGCACACCTGCAGCAGGAAGTCGACGCGCCGGCGTTCTATGCCGACATCGATCGCACGCGGGCGGCGCAGCTCGGCCTCAATGCCAGCACGATCGCCAACAACATCAATGTGAGCCTGAGTTCCTCCGAGCAGGTGTCGCCTAACTTCTGGACCGACCCGACCACGGGCATTCCCTACTACCTCGCCGTTCAGACACCGGAAAACAAGATCGCGTCATTGAACGATCTCGGCAACACGCCTGTGTCCTCAACCATCAACACCGCCGGCGCACAGGTTCCCGGGCAACTCAGCAACGTCGCGACGTTCAAGCGCGACAGTCTCCCGACAAACGCCAACCAGGCGAACGTCCAGCCAGTCTACGAAGTCTATGCAAGCGTCCAGGGTCGCGATCTGGGAGGTGTCTCCAGCCAGATCAGCACGATCGTCGCCGACCTGCAGAAGCAGCTTTCGCCCGGAAACACCATCCAGGTTATAGGGCAGATCCAGAGCATGAACGATGCCTTCTGGGATCTCGGCATCGGCATCCTGTTCGCCGCCGTGTTCGTCTATCTGCTGATGGTCGTGAACTATCAGAACTTCGGCGACCCCTTCGTCGTCATCCTTGCCTTGCCGGCGACCTTTTGCGGCATCGTGACGATGTTGTTCATCACGGGCACGACGCTCAACGTGCCCTCACTGATGGGTGCGATCATGGCGGTCGGGGTTGCTTCGGCCAATTCCATCCTGCTCGTGACCTTCGCCCGGGACCAGCAGTTGGCAGGCAAGTCCGCGTTCGACGCCGCGATCGACGCCGGCCACACCCGGATCAGACCTGTGCTTATGACCGCGGCCGCGATGATCGTCGGCATGGTTCCCATGGCGATCGGCGGAGCGGGAGAAGAGCAGAATGCCGCACTGGCGCGCGCGGTCATCGGGGGACTTTTGTTTGCAACGCCCACGACGCTCCTCGTCGTGCCGTACCTGTTCGCGATGCTGCGTAGCGGACAGGACGGCAAGACGGCTCACGGCGTCTTCGAAGAGGAAATCGCATGAAACCGAGGCACCGTTTGGATCAGGACGACGACACGGTGATGGATGATGCAATGAAGCGGCCGCCGCGCCGAGGCGGAGGCCGGCTGCTTGCATTGGGCGCGCTCGCTCTGCTGATGACGGGACTGGCCTATGGCGCCCAAGGGTACTATTCGCGCAACCAGGAACTCGCGGCTTCGGCCAAACAGGCGCGTGACTTCATTCCGCTGGTGCGAGTTGCGGCGGTAAGGCCGAGCGACGACATCGTGAAAGTCAGTCTGCCCGCCACCACAACTGCCTTCGACGTCGCGGACATCTTCGCGCGAGCCAGCGGCTATATCGAGACGCGCGAGGCCGATATCGGGGACAAGGTCAAGAAGGGACAGTTGCTAGCCAAGATTGCCGTGCCGGAACTCGATGACCAGATTTTGCAGGCCCAGGCAACCTTGGGACAGTTCAAGGCGGCGCTGCAACAAGCACAAGCCAATCTCGATCTCGCCAAGGTGACGTGGCAACGAGACAAACCCCTGGTGGACCAGGGCTGGATCACCAAGGAACAGGGTACGATCGACGTCCAAACCCTCAAGGCACAGGAGGCGGCTGTCGGCGTTGCGCAGGCCAACGTGAATGCGCAGCAGGACCAGTTGCGCGTTCTCGACCAGCAACAGGCCTACCAGCAGGTGGTCGCCCCGTTCGACGGCGTCATCACTCAACGCAACGTCGACATCGGCAGCCTAGTGCAGGCCGACACGACCAACAGCACTTTCCTGTTCGCCATCATGCAGGGGGATGTGATCCGTGCCCAGGTCTACGTCCCCCAGGACCAGGCCTTTGGACTGACCCCGGGGGTCAAGGCCGTGCTCCAGGTCCCCGAAATCCCCGGCCGTACCTTCCCCGGCACGGTGACGCGGATTGCCGATGCGCTGGCACCGGGCACACGGACCTTGCTGACCGAAATCGACATTCCGAACCCTGACGGTGTTCTCACGCCCGGCACCTATTGTACTGTCGAGCTCCAGATCCCGCGCAAGACACCCAGCTTTTCCGTGTCCGCAGATGCGATCATCTTCAACGCGGATGGTTTGCAGGTTGCCGTGGTCGAGAACGGCATTGCGCATATCCGGAAAATATCGGTGGCGCGCGATCTCGGAACGGAGGTCGAGGTCCGTGACGGCGTCAAACAGGGCGACCTTGTGATCCTGAATCCGCCGGTCGAACTTGCCGAGGGCAGCAAGGTGCAGATCAGCCCGGCAGCCGTCGGACCATCTTAGTTCAGGTCCGGACGCCCGGGGTGCAATGAAGCCCATTTCCCCCTTGGTGCCGTATACGCATCGCCAGTTGGCGATCCATACTATGTCATACATCGATGATACTTTGATATACTACATATTACTTCCACCAATTGCTAGTTAAGTAATGCAGGACGAGAACGGAAGCGGCGAGATCAACTTCGCAACCCGAAAGTTCCCGAGTGCCTGTGGCTCGGAATGCGCGGTGAACAAATCGCCGCCATCCTCATCGAAAAGGATATCTAATCATGCGTTCTATCCCTCTGAAGGCGGTGCTTGCCGCGATGATCGTCACCGTTCCGCTCACCGGCGCCTTTGCCGCCTCGTCGCACGGGGGAGACCGCGATGGCGGTCGCGACCGTGGCGATCACAGCAGCAATTACAGCGACTTCTCCCAGAATGGGTGGTTTGACGGCATCAATTCGTTCAAGGCCCATCCGGCTGAAGGCAAGAACTTCCTCCAGCAGCTCAAGGGTGAATGAGAAGGTTCCACCGTCTCGCCGCAGCCCCGCCGTCTCTCAGGAGCGGCGCGGGTCTGCAGCGTGAAGCCTCATGAACATGTCACAGGCGCGCCGCCTGTCGATCAAGGCAGGCCATGTTGCTCAAGGCAGGCATGTTTTCCGACTTCCCACGCCGCCGAACGAGATCATCAAAATGGAGCGCCGCGATAAAGCCCTTCGACCTGGCGGTTCGTTCGCATCGTCCGCCGGCATCGACTCGATCCGACTGAGTTTGGCTCAACTGTCTTTGGGATGACGAATTGGAAAATGCTGCCATGCGGAACATCGGGTGTGGCCCAGAGCCGACCGCCGTGGGCTGCGACGATAGAGCGGCATATCCACAGCCCCAATCCCATGCCCTCGCGCTTGGTCGTAAACAGGGGATCGAAGATGCGATCGATAAGTGCTGGATCGAGCCCTGTGCCCGAGTCCCCGACTGCAACCAGCACATCGCCATTCTTGTCGAGTTGGGTGACGATGCGCAGCTTTCGCTGCCGGTCCTGCACCATGCTCATCGCCTCGATGCCGTTCGCGACGAGGTTGGCGACGACCCGCTCCAGTTGACAGCGATCGCCCCTGATGGGCTCCAGGTTCTCAGCGAGGTCCACCTCGACCGCGATGCGATGATGGCGCAGATCGAGGCTCACGAGATTGAGGAGACCTCTGATCAAGTCGTTGATGTCGAGGTTGTTCGGTATGGGCGGGGATTTTCGAGCAAGATCCCGAACGCCTCTGACGACATCGGCGGCGCGAAGGCTGTTGCCGATGATCCGTTCAATGGCCCGTTTCACCTCATCGAGGTTCGCTGGGTCTCTCGTCAACCACCGCAAGGCGGTTTCCGCGTTTGTCAGTATTGCTGTAAGTGGCTGATTCACTTCATGCGCAATGCACACCGCGCGCTCGCCTATCGTTGTCGATTGGGTGCTAAACATAAGCTGCGGACTCCTGCGCCAAGAGGGTTCGATTTGGTCGTGGGCGGTACCTAGGGCTGCGGGCGATCGATCCGCCTGACCTTGCAAACGCGCGCGCCAAGACTATTCCGCTGCCGGGGAGGAAATGTTCCGGAGCGTTCGGTGTGAGGAAGCCACGCGAATGTCCCAATTCTGACTCCCTCCAGCGTGCCGATTGCCTGGTACTCCATGCCATGGAACTATCCGCTCTATGAGCTGTGAGGCGAGTTCAGCGTTGCAAATAGCTGTAAATATTCGCGCCCAAGACAGGCTGTGAATAGGTACATGCGTGGGGCATCGCTCCAGGCGCCTGGCGCGAGCACGAAAGAGCCACGGGGGTTGAAGGCGGACCGCGACTGGTTTGCAGAACTCAGTTGGTCGAGCTCAGTTCGTCGAGAAGTCGGCGCGCGGCAACCAGATCTTGGGTTCCAAATCCCTCTTTGAACCGTTGGTAGATGTGGTCGAGCATGGAGCGGGCGTCCCCGCTCCGGCCGTGTTCCCGCCACACGCGTGCCAGAGGAATTGCAGCTCTCAACTCCCAGCCCAGGGCGGATTGCTTGCGGGCACGATCGATCGAGCGGAGCAGCGAACCCTCTGCTGCAGGAAGGTCCGGTCTCGGCCGCGCCAGCAGGATTTCGCCTCGGGCTCGCAGCAGGTCGGGCAACCAGAGTATCTCTCCGACTTGCTCCGCATGCGCCACAGCCTCGTCTATGGTGGCCAGCGCTTCCTCCGGCCGACCGGAAAGGGCCAGGCCCTCGGCCAAGGCACGCGATGCCGGCAACGTCACGATGCGGTACCGATTGGCATCCATCGCTTTCAGTCCTGCCCGCAGGATTTCGACGCCCGATGCCGCATCGCCGCGCGCGACCATGAATTCACCTTTCAGCGCGAGGCCAACGGCGTGATAGGGGGCAAGGGAGTATTTGATAGCCTGCTCGATTACGATTTCGGTATGCTCTTCCGCTGCTTTAAGATCGCCACTCCAGTGGAGAACAGGGATGAGATAGATGAGAGCAATGCAAGATGAGACCGGGTGATCGTAGCCTTGCGCAGTCTTGATCCCCTGACGTGCAATTTTGCAACCCTGATCCGCGAAGCCGCACAGCCACAAAGACCTGGCGAGCGTTGCGAGCCCTGATGCACGGTGGTCGTGGCCAAAGAAGCTCACCCTCCCCAGCTTGAAATCTGACGCAAGCCTCATGCCTTGTTTGCAGTGACGCAGCGCAGCCGCCTGATTGCCGGTTAGATGATACGATCCACCCAAGATCCATTCGGTCATTGCGTTTTCGGTCGGGCCGCCGCTCGCCTTGGCAACGGTGTCGCTTCGTTTGGCCGCCGCCAAGGCGCCGCTGAAGTCGCCCTGGCGCGTGAGAAAAATGTAGAGTCCAGAAAGCAACTGGAGTTGACGTCCTCCATCCCGCAAAGTCTCGGAGAGGTCCAGGCCGCGCTCGATGCCGGCCCTGACTTCCAAGCTGTTGCCGCGGGCGTACATGGCTGACATCGCCAGAGCTCCCTGGAGCTCCAGTTCCAGTTGCATCCCGTGATCCGTCTCGTGCAGCGAGCCCAGTGCTCGCCGGCACCATTGTTGACACTCATCCAGCAGTGAAAGCCCCAGGAATAACGCAGCCCCATGCGCAGCCAGCTTAATGGCGATGGAACGGTCGCCCGAGCTTGAAAAACTCCACGCGAGCGCTTTGCGGACGTTGCCAATGTGCGGAGCGTAGGCGGCTACGTTGTGGGCATCAAAAGCCGACCCTTTGGCCAAGCCATGCTCCAGCAAGTCGACGAAGTGGCAAGCGTGACGTCTTTCGGCCGCATCCGCCTCCCCGCCTTCCGCGAGCTTGGCCGCGGCATAGGCGCGTGTTGTGTCCAGGAGCCTGTAGTAAGCAGGCCCGCTTGTCGACAATACCCCCATGAGAGACTTGTCGATCAGGCTGGCGATCGTGTTGGTGACCATTTGCGTCTCGCCATCGCCCCCGGCGACTGCATGCGCCGCCGCCAGCGTGAATTGGCCAACGAATACGGACAGCCTGCAGAGGGTTCTCTGCTCATCCGCTGACAGGAGCCTGAAGCTCCAGTCGAGCATGGCCTGCAGCGTCTGATGCCGGGGCGACGCGCATCGCCGGCCCTGCAGGAACAGCCCGGCGCCGCTGTCCAGGAGATCGGCGGTTCCTTGAATACCGTTGGTGCCCACACGACTGGCAACCAGCTCGATCGCCAGAGCAATTCCATCAAGCCGGCGGCAGATATTCGCAACGATTGGAGCTTCGGTGTCGCTGAGCTCGGCACGGTGCCCGCTCGATCCCGCCCGCTCCATGAAAAGCTGGACGGCGGGCGAAGCCAGCGCCTGAACGGCAGATGGCGTGTCGTTAGGCGGACTGTCGAGATGCATCAGCAAATGCACATACTCGCCCTCAACGCGCAACGACTCGCGACTGGTCGTCAACAAGTGCAGCGACGGCACTGCGCGAAAGAGCCGTTCGCACAGCGGCGCAGCCGTCTCGATCACATGTTCGCAATTGTCAAGAACGACAAGGGTCCGCTTATCGGCCAGGAAGGCGCTTATGTACAGCTCGGGGTCGGGCCCCTGGACAAAGCAGCCGAGTGCCGACGCGACGGCAGCGGGAACGTCTGCTGGAGCGGTGAGCGAACCGAGATCAACGAAGCAAACCGCATCGTCGCCTAATTCCCGACGCAGCGCGTGGCCGACCGCGACGGCGACGGTCGTCTTTCCTATTCCGCCTGGCCCGACCACACTGACGAAGCGTCGCGACAACAGCAGCGAGGAAAGGGTGGCGACGGTCTCGTCCCGTCCGACCAGCAGTTGCAAGGGCGCCGGGAGACTCGGAGGCAGCACGGGACCGGCAGGAGCGACAATCAGGTCGGTGCCGTCCGCGTTTGAGCGCCGAACCGGTGCAACGAAAGTGTAGCCCCGGCCGGGAACATTGACGATGTATCGAGACCCGTCTTTGCCGTCTGCCAGCACTCTGCGAATGGCGGCGATGTGCACACGAAGATTGGCTTCCTCGACGAAGACGCCCGGCCAAACGAGATCGATCAGTTCTCGCCCGCTCACGATCTCCCCCGCTCGGTCGGTCAACGCAATCAGAACGTCAAGCGCGCGGCCGCCAATAGCGACCGGTGTGCCATCCTTGACCAGCAATCGCTCAGCCCCGATCAAGCGGTACGAGCCGAAAGACAGGATTTCGCCGATCCCTAATTCACCGCCACTTGCCATGACAGTCGTCCTGGGCGCTGCCAGCCTCATGCTCGAAGATCCGGGCGATCTTCTTTGCATCTTTTTGCGACCTTTAACTCGCCGGGACCGGCGCTCCGGGATCATATTGGGCCGTGTCCGAAAGACGTGGCGAAACGGAGGCGCCAGCGCATCTTGGTGCCGTGCTCTGCGCGAAGCGAAGAAACCGCAATTCTCTCGGCGGCAGCATGTGCAATGTCATTGTGCCTAGTTCCTTGTTGATGGACTCCATTCGAGGCTGAAAGGCGCGACCGGCGGCAAGGGATCTTGCTCCGGCACGTCTGCATTGGACCGATCCTGTCGCTGGCAGGTCCACTTTCTGACGATGTCTTCGGCGGAAGTATAGGCATTGAGCTTGCCGCGATCGACAAGGATCATGGCAGCGGTCGCGAAAATCGATGTCGATATCGAGAAAATACGGAAAAGCGCGTCCTCCGTGGCCCTGCCCAGCGGAGACGCTTCACTGGCTGAGCCGGAGCAGCGAACGCCGTTTCGGTCACCCACCAAGCCGAAAACGAAGGGCAAATCTCCTTCGGCCACGCTCCAGTCGAGAATGTCCTGCAACATCGACACCGATGATACCGCTCCCAGCCCCCCCTCTATTGCGATCGGGCAGAATGTCTTTCTGCGCGCTGCCGCGGAGAGAAGCGCAAGGATAAAGGAAGCGTGTCCGAGCCTCCATTCTGGCTTGGTACAGTTTCGTATTCGTTCGGCGGGTTGGACCACTACTTAGGTCTATCCAAAATAGCCCTGAGGCTAGTTGTGCGAGCAGGTGCCGAGCGCAGCAACTCGGCCATTCTGACCAAATCGGCCAGGGATTGCGCGCCCATCCTTCTCATGACTTGAGCACGATAAATCTTAACCGTGGATTCTACCACGCCAATCCTTCCAGCAACCTGCTTGTTCATCAATCCTGCTGTCACCAGATCCATCACCTCGCGTTCGCGCTCGCTCAGCGTCTGAAATCGGGTGAACGTCTCGATCGCCCGCCGATTGCTATCGAGGCGCATGCCGTCCAGCTCGATGGCCCTTGTGACGGCATCCAGCATTTCCTGTTCGCGAAACGGCTTCGTCAGAAAGTCGACTGCACCAGCCTTCATGGCTCTCACCGCCATCGGCACGTCGGCGTGGCCGGTCATGAATATGATTGGTATACGGACGCCGGCTGCGACAAGGCGAGCCTGAAAGTCGAGACCGCTGATGCCGGGCATACGAATGTCCAGCACGAAGCAGCTCGCAAGGTCGGGCAGTTCCATGTTCAACAGCTCGGTCGGAGACGAGAAGGCCTGGCTCTGCAAACCGACGGATTCCAACAAGTCGACCAGCCCTTCGCGCATCGCAACATCGTCTTCGACGATGAAGACGAATGCATTTTGGGTAGTCCCAGCATAGATGGGGGCAGCCACCGGACGGGCATATGACTGCGTCGGTTCCAGCAGCAGGCGTTCATAATCTCTGGTCATTAGATCACTTGTCATCATTACTCCCCTTGCGATGAGGCCAAAACGGCCAGGGCGACCGCCGCAAGCAATGCTGAAGCATCGAAGGGCTTTCGAAAGAACCCATGATGACCTTCAGCAGCCGCGCGCCTTTGGTCTGCGGCTTCATGGCGCGCCGTTATGAAAATGACGGGCAAGTCGGGGCGCACAATTCGCGCACGCCGGCGAAGCTCGAAGCCGTCGACAACTGGCATGCCGATATCGGCAATCAGGCAATCTATCCTGCGCAACTCGTCGCGTTCGAGGAAAGACTGAGGGGATGAGAACAGACGCACCGAGTGCCCCGCCGACTCCAGGAGATCCTCGATCGACTCGAGGACCCGAACGTCGTCATCGACAACCGCGATCGTTGATTTCCGTACAGTTTTCATTTCGAAGATATTCCTGCGCGCCGAGAATGAGTTACTGGTACTTGCAGCCTTTGGGCGATCCTCACGAGATCGGCCAGCGATGCTGCCTGCATCTTGTGCATGATCTTGCCGCGGTGGATTTGCAGCGTCACCTCACTGATCCCAAGTTCGGCAGCTGCCTGCTTGTTGAGCAGACCGCTGACGACCAGCGGCAGAACCTGGCGTTCGCGGGAGGTCAAGGAGGATAGGCGGCGCTGTAGCGCCACAAGCTCGGCCCGCTCCAGGCGGACGCCGCAATCCCGATCGATTGCCGTGTGGATGGACTTCATCAACTCGGTTTCGCTGAACGGCTTGGTGAGGAAGTCCACGGCGCCGCGCTGGATGGCGCGTACAGAAGATGGAATGTCGCCGTGTCCGGTGATGAAGACGATAGGCGGATGTTGCTCGTGGCCGGTCTGTTTCTGGAATTCCAGCCCGTTGATGTCCGGCAGTTCGACATCGAGGATCAGGCAACCGGGCAGGTCCGGCCGGGGAAAAGCTAGATATTCGGCAATCGAGTTGAAGGCAACGGAAGCCAGGCCTCTTGCCGCCAGAAGGTCGCACAGCGCCACGCATATGCGCTTGTCGTCATCAACGATGAAAATGATACAGTCGTCCTGGGTCATGCCGCATCGCCCGATTGGATCGGCAGCGTAAACGAGAACACCGTTCCCCTTGGCTCGATGCTCTCTGCCCAAAGCCGGCCGTCGTGTGATTCCAGTATCGAGCGACAGATTGCCAGGCCCATACCCATCCCCTCCGCCTTCGTGGTGAAGAACGGTTCGAAAATTCGTTCTGGTTCGGCAATTCCGTCGCCGTTGTCGCGGACGTCGACCAGGATCGCGTTCTCCCCATAGCGACGTGATCCAAACTTCAGTGATTTCGACACGTCGGTTGTCGACTTCATTGCCTCGATCCCGTTGCGGACCAGATTGACCAGCACCTGCTGCATCTGCACGCGGTCGGCGAGCACCAGCGGCAGCGCCGGATCGAGATCCGTCCCAACGAAGATGTCCTGCGAGACTATTTCGTCGAACAAAAGCTGACGCACCTCGCCGATCACCTCGTTGAGATTGATTGAAGTTCTGGACGAGGCGGTCTGTGTGAAGAGTGCTCGTATTCGGCTGACGACCTCGGCCGCGGCCATGGAATCGCGAACGATTCGCTCCGCGGTAATGCGTGCCCGCTGCAGGTTTGGAGGATCCGCCGACAGCCAGCGTTGGCAGGCATGACTGTCGGTGATGACAGCCGCCAAGGGCTGATTGACCTCATGCGCGATCGAGGCCGACAGCTCGGCGAGGCTCGCAAGCTGCGAAGCGCGCGAAAGCTTTTCCTGGGTCGCACGAACGGCGTCATGTGCTCTCATCTCGTCATCGATGTCGATGATGACGCCGTACCATTTCACGATGCGGCCATCGTCGTCCCGAAGTGGCAGGGCGCGATTGTCAACCCAGCGATAGACGCTGTCGCCCCGGCGGTTGCGGTACCGCATGGCGAAAGGCTCCCCGGTCTTCAATGAGTGCATCAGGTTTCTCTTTACAGCCTCCAAGTCGTCGGGATGCATAAGGCGTCCAAGTGCCCCATCCAGCCTGGAACCCTCCTTGGGCTGACTGGGGTCGATCTTGCGGCCGTAGTAGGTTTCCAACTGCTTGTTGATGTAGGCTGGTTCGCCCTCGGGAGTGACGGACCAGACGAGCGTCGGTATGGTGTCGATAAGTTGCTGGAGTTCATACTGTCTGGCTCGCAATGCCTCCTCGGTCCGCTTGCGATCGTCGATGTCGGTGTTGCTCCCGAACCACTGGACCACAGTGCCGGAGGCATCGCGCACTGGCTCGCCTTGGAAAAGGAACCAGCGGTACTGGCCATCGAAGCGGCGTAGCCGGGCCTCGATCTCGCCCGGCGCACCAGTTGCCAGGAGAGATCGCCAGTATTCGACAAGCCGGTCCCGATCGTCCGAATGTATGGCGGCAGTCCAACCCCAGCCGGCTGCCTGCTCCTGAGACAGCGCCGTGTATTCGTGCCATCTCCGGCTCAGGAATTGGGTGGAACCGTCTGGGCGGGCGGACCAGACCAGTGTCGGAAGGGTGTCGATCAGCCGCTGGAGCTGGAACTCTCTGGCCTCCAAAGCCTGTTCCACTTTCTTCAAGTCATCGATATCGAGCAGGACACCATACCACCCGATGAACTTGCCGTTCCGATCGAACCGGGGCCGAGCCGCGACACGGAACCAGCGATAAGTCCCATCGTGGCGACGAAGCCGGCATGCGCCATGGAATTCCTGGCCATCCTCCAGGCATTGCGACATGAGGCCTGCAGTTCGGTCGAAGTCCTCCGGATGAATAACCTGCCGGCAAGGGAGATTGCTGGTGTCGACGGTGCCGAGATAGGCCCGAAGGCTCGTGCTCACCTCGGTTAACCGGCCTTCCGTGTCGACGATCCATGCCGGTCCGGGAATGCTCTCCAAGAACTCATGCGCGTCATACCCAGTGCGATCCAACGCACCCTGCCCTTGCGGCCCTTGAATGAGAAAGCCGGTCAAGATCGCAGTCGCGGCGAGGAGGGTCAAACTCACGTAAATATTGGGTCCGGCGGTCTCAACCAATTCGCTGGACAGCCAGAATACCGACAAGCCGGCGCCGGAAATGGCTATTGTCGAGCCATACTTCCGCAGCGGCGGCTTTGCTTTCATTTTTGGACACCTCCGGACGCAGCTACTGCTGCCGCGTAAATCGGCATCAGGACCTCGCCCTGCCAGAAGACGACACGATCGGTCCCCCGAGATATCGGACTTCTACCACACTATATCAGAACAGCATGCCACCCAGGCATAATGGAAAGATGTGATAGACGGCCGGTCGCCCGCCGCTGCCGTAACACCAGGGGTGATAACCGCAAGGAAGGGCCAGCCGCCGCAAAGCAGACAAAGCCGTCCACAAACCAGCGGGTATGCTGCTGTCGAACGCGATGGAAGGCGGCCCAAGAATGGCACGTAGATGAATGTCGGGCTGGCGGCGACCTGTCGGAGTCGGTCACGATGTGAACGTCTACGACTGACGTCTTCCAAGATCGAAGCCACCAATTTTCTGCGGTAGCGGTTGCCGGCGGAATACGAAGAGGAGACTACACAAATGGGCTGCAATCGAGCGCTGGTGCAGATTTCATCCATTGGCGCCGGCGTTTTCTTGTCGATCTGTCTCGCCGGCACCGTAGCGACCGCTGCAGCCAAAGACCAGGACACCGTGGCAAGCGTGGTTGCCGACCAGGTGCGAAGCCAAGGCTTCCCTTGCAGAAATCCAAGTTCTGCCAAGCGCATTGCGGCCGAGTCCGTACCAAATCAGACCGCCTACCTGCTCCGATGCGAAGGGACAACCTACCGGGTGCTCTTGATTCCAGATCAGGCAGCTGAAGTGGCCAGAGTTGACTGAAGCCTTACGCGGGCCTCCCGCGAGGTGACATGTCGACAATCGACGTGGTCGATCTCGAAAGCCACTGCGTCGCGCCGCTAGTAGCCTTCGCAGTCTTGCCGACAAAGGCACAAACCGGAAGCAACAAGTACCAGCCTAGTAAATCGGCTTGATCGGAAGCTAATCAGCGAGGCTAGCGCATCCGATCGGCCGTACGCCGGATAGACGGTTCCGCACGAGGAACACGCCACGGCGCCAGGACCAAAGCCTCGCACGGGTCGCGACCATGTCAACTTTCAACATCCTCCGCAGGCACCGCGCCGTGCTGCTTTTCTCCGCCGTCCTCGTAGCGCCGCTCGTCGCTGGGGTCGCTCTGAACGCGAGTTTGGCCGATACGAAAATGGCCTCCTCCCCGGATGCCTCCGCCAATCGCGCTCCGGCCACCTCCTATGCTCCGATCGTTGCGGCCGACAAACCGGCAGTGGTGACGATCACGTCGATCATGAAAACTTCATCGGCGCCCGATGGCCAAGCCCAGCCCTCGGACAGCGGTCTGTCGTCCGATGAACGGCTGCCTCGATTCTTCAGCAATCGAGGGATTCCGGCGCCCAAGGCACCACCGCAGGGAGCGACGCAACTGGCAGAGGCCCTCGGCTCCGGCTTCATCATCAGTTCAGACGGCACCATCGTCACCAACAACCATGTCATCGACGGAGCTTCGGATATCATGGTGACGCTGGACGATGGAACCGAGCTGCCGGCAACCCTTGTCGGCCGCGACGCAAAATCAGACCTTGCGGTCCTGAAAATAAGGGCTGGGAAGCCTCTTCCCACTGTTGCCTGGGGCGATTCCGACAGACTCAGGGCAGGCGACCCGATTCTGGCGATTGGCAATCCGTTCGGCATCGGAACGACAGTCACTGCGGGAATCGTTTCCGCCCGCGGGCGCGACCTCAACAGTGGTCCCTACGACGATTTCCTTCAGATCGACGCGCCGATCAACCACGGCAATTCGGGTGGACCTCTCGTCGACACCAACGGCACTGTCGTCGGTATCAACACCGCGATCTACTCGCCCAATGGCGGCAGCGTCGGCGTCGGATTTGCGATCCCTTCCAATGAGGCCGAAAAGATCGTCGCCAAGCTGGTGAAGAACGGTTCGATCGAACATGGGCTGCTCGGCATCGAGATGCAGCCGGTCACAACGGACCTCGCCAACGCCCTCGGCCTGCCGACGCCTGAAGGTGCTTTGGTCGCTGATGTCGGCGACGGATCGCCCGCCGCTCATGCCGGCATCGAGACCGGCGACGTCATCACCGGATTTGCCGGTCAAACCATCAACGAGCCCAAGACCCTGTCTCGAGCCGTGGCGGATCTCGTGCCGGGAAAAAGGGAGGTACTGTCCGTTTGGCGCAATGGGAAGACAGTTGCGTTGTCGGTGGTCATCGGCGGCAATGACGCCAGCGTCAAACCGGTGGCCACAATCAACTCTGCACAGCCGCTGCATTCCAGTTTTCCAACACTTGGTCTGGCGCTTGGTGACCTCGATCGAACCGTTCGCCAGGCCTTGAATGTGCCTTCACAGGTTTATGGTGCCGTGGTCGAGGGTGTCGATCCGGACCAGCCGGCAGCCACCTCCGGCATCGAATTGGGCGACATCATCATCTCGGTCAATGGCGTGCCGGTGAAGACGGCGAAGGACACCAGCCAAGCCATTAGTGTCGCAGCAAAATCCAGCAAGAAGTCGGCGCTGCTGCTGGTCAAGCGCGGCGACCAGCAGACGTTCATCGCTGTGCCATGCGGCAATGGTTGAAATGTGCGGATGCCAAAACCGCCGGAATGGTACGTCATATTGACGCGAAACGATTTCAGTCTCCTGAGGGGACGAAATGCGGTCACCGAGTTGCCCCCTCGGCGAGAGCGATCAAGCGGAAGTGGCGGATCGGGCGGAGAAAACTCGCCCGTCAATTGCGCCAGAACCCAGATCTCCGATCAAGGCCGGGGAAGGTGAGAGCCAGAACGAAGTCTCGATCGAAGAGCGCCGACTTCAGGGTCGAATTTCAAGGACTGCGCAATTCCCAGCCAGGCCGGGTCCCAGCCAGCCGGGCCGTCCAGGGCCTATCCAAGGCTCCGCTGGTAAGCACTCGGCGTCAGGCCGGTCGCCTTGCGAAAAGCGGCCGTGAATGAGCTGGTTTCGCTGTATCCGACAGTCAATCCGATGTCCGTCACCGAATGAGCCCGCGTCGCAAGGAGACCTTTGGCATGCTCGATTCGACGGTTGATATGATACCGATGCGGAGGCATCCCAAAAGAAAGCTTGAAGGCGCGGCAAAAATAACATGGGCTCAACCGGGAAAGCTCCGCGAGAGTGGCGAGCGGTACCGGTTCGCCCAAATGGGCCTCGATATGGGCCTTTACTACCCGCTCCTGCCAAGCCGCAAGTCCCCCTCGAAGCTGAGGTTCGGCTCTCGGCGTTCTCTCGTGGAAACGGACCAACTCATGAGCCAGGACGATGCCCAGTGCTTCCAGGTAACGCCAATTCTCCAGGTTTGGACTTTCGAGCGACCTCATCAGTTTGAGGGCGGTGCCCAAAAGCGTTGCGTCCTCAAAGAAGAGCTTCGCAACGAACGTCACATCGGTCATGCCAGCGTTGGACGGAACTTGCAGCTTGGCAGGATCAAGATAGACAAACATGAGACGCGCAGCCGTCCGCGGCGCATGCCATTCGAGATATTCGCGACCGGCGGGCACCAAGGTAAGCCGGCGACCAAAATCCCGCAGTTTCGACCGGGGCAAACCTTCGACGAAGGTGTCACCGTCTCGGCGCGTGCCCTGCTCGTAGACCACCAGCAAGTGCATGGGCGCGCGAAACCGGAATTCGAATTTGTCATGACCGGCGGCTTGGACCACCTCGGCAACTATCCCATCCGAAATCACCGTGCGACTGCTCACCGCGTCGCCTGAAGATATCTCGACACGGCAATCGGCCCCATCGGCGCTCCGGCGCCCGAACTGCGCATGCGCCACGGAGTTGGTACGCTGTGCCTTTCCGCCGTTGAACGGAGCGCGCCAATCCGCCGACAAGAATGGGTCCGTTTGCTCCGGTCGCCGAGCATTGGCCGCGAAGGCAGCAATCGCGGGTAAATCGATGTCGCGGGAGGCAGGATTCATCAACATGGCTTGGCGCACATCCTTCGGGTTATCCCATCTGATGTCAGCGTAGAGCGCCGGTGATGATTTACTCCATTCTACATCCGTAGGTGGACTTAGAGTATTGGTCTGAACTGCTCATACTTTGGTTTGTGATTGGACGTCGCGATCGATTGTAATGGTGCATGTACCGAGCGGACCAATGGGCCGGTTCTTCAATTGCGGCCGATCCCAGGTGATTGGTCGATTTGGCGCGGCTGTGCGTCAGGTCTTGATGACCTTGAGCGGGGTCCCCTGCTTGGCCTGGGCTTTTTGACGTTCCGCGCGAAATCCGCAAGCTGGATGCAAAGCCGGCAAGAACGACGAAGCACCGGCAGCAAAAGCCACTAGGTTGTGTGTGGGCGTTGCGATCGGTGGTTTCGATCCGTTTTCGTCACCATCGTGGCAGCGCTCCAACTCGTGCCAGATTGGTTCTCCGGGCCCCTCCCACGCCCGCCGATCGATTGTGAAGGCGCTCCTCCCCCCGGGAGCGTTTCTCACCGCTCGAGTTCTTGGGCCGATGACATGTCGTCATCGGCCCATTTTTCCCTCCTGCCTTCCGAGCAGGCACCGATTCACGGTCGATCGCCGGAGCGTTGCCGGCGTCGGGACCTTCGGCGATGCGACTTGCTTGCGGCGCGATGCATCGCGCGGTTTCGGAGACAAGATCCGACGTCGCAACTGACGCTCGTCTGTCGCAGGTGGGGCCAACTCAAGTCGACGGGGCGGTCAAGTCAGCCTCAACCGCAATCACCGCGTCGTGAGGGGCGCAACACCTCCCATCAAAACCGGTTCATGCCTGAAAAAAGATCGGTCGGGGGATACTTGTCCCCGTCGTTATCGAGCTGCGATGCCGGCTTCTTGGCCGATCCGGTTGTCGGTACTTCACCGTGCCTCGGCAACGAAGTGTGGTTGCCGTTCGTTTTTCGTTCGACACGATCGAACTTTGCCTGCATGCGTCCTGGAGGCGAGGCTGCGGCAGCGGCCCAAGCGGTTGACAGAAGGACTGCCGCGATTGCAGCCCCTATTGAAAGAGAACCCATGCGATTCACCTGTTGTGTCGTTCTGTTGCACAGCGCGGCAAAATTCGAATTGGCGATAGAGATATCGCTCATGCCCGCAATCCTTATATAGGTTTCGAAATACGCTATGAACCGCTATACAAAACACATTAGGCATGGCTGCAATTGTTTAGTTACTTAATCTTCAAGTATCATTCCACACATAAGAAATTATCTGGCGCATAAGGCCAGCAGTTATTCCTGCCGCCAGCTTTCGCCGATTGGCCCGCGGTCCTCGCGTGGCGGCTTCGTCCCTGGCCGCGGGGCCTGGACAGACCCATGCACGGCGCGGCGCGCGATCAGTCGAAGATCGGCTTTCCGATTCCGTTCGAAAAAATGTTGCCGAGATAGAAGTGGAGTTGTGCACGCACGCCGATGTCGCGGCCCGAACTCGCATTGATCGGAACGATCGCCTCCACCCCGAGTTGAGCGTACTCGCCCACCCAGATCACGCCAGGATTGATCGTGCCGGTGGTCTGTCCAGCCGACGGCCCGTTCAGCGGCGTCTGCATCGCGAATTCCACCAGCGGCACCAAACCCTCGGCGAAGCGATGAGCATTACCCTTGTCAGCGGAATGCACATTGGTCAGCAGGCTGTATTCCAGGGCAAAGCCCCATTGCAAGATGTCTGGGTTGTCGACCGTGGTGGCGCCGGTCACCGTGGTGGATTCGGTTGGCAGTGCGACTCCTAGGGTCGCGGTGACGTTGACCGGACGCAGCCATGCCAGCGAATCCGACAGATCGCCGAAGCCCTTGCCGACGTAGAGGGTCGGTGTCAGCGTCGAGAACGACTTGGCACCGACGTCGGACGATCCGGTGCCGCCCAGCGCCAGCGTACCGCCTGCCGAGAACACGAACTCGTCCTCGGCACTGGAATAGAGTTCATATTGGGTGCCGAGCACCAAATCGTCGAAGCCCGAGCGCGTGCTCCCCCGATCGACCATGCGGTAGTTTGCGGTGAACGACACCGACCAATCCGGGGTGATGAGCTTGCTGTAGGAGAAAGGAAAGTCGATCTCGCGCGAGCCGGTGTCGGGCAACTGCATCAATTGGGGAAAATTGACGAAGTCAGCCGGGGTGGGAACCACGGTCGCAAGCGTTGAGGGGAAGAAACGGTCCCCAACGTAGGACGCCGATGCTTCCGAACATGCAACGAGAGGCACCAGGAAGCTGGGCACCACAAGGTACCACGCCCGGTTAGCCATCCCACTCTCCTGCTTGACGCGCCCGACGCCGGTCGCATCGTCGACTATGGGCTTCGCTTGCATCCACTGGCTGTAGGAACTGGGGATGATCATCCCTTTGGCCCTTCACGCAAGGAACGATGCGCTTGGGGCGTGGATGAGACTGGGTCGGTTCAGTCCGGGCATCGTCTTTCTCCGCAAACCAAAGCAAGGCGATCACCAGGTCTGAATAGATGGCGAAGAAAATCAGAAACGATCTGGCGACCACGTCCGCGGTTGAGGCCGCGAGCACGGCGAAAAGGCACAGCGGTCCCGTCATGGCGAGGAACTCGAACCAGTGCGTCTTGCCGATACGGTCGCGCCACGACAACGCTTCGATGATCGCCGAGTCGAGTGGGTCGGTGCCGGCAGAGATCGCGGGGCCAGGCACCGAAGCATGCCAACGGCGGCCCAGAGGGAAGAAGCATCCGAGTTGGACTGTGCCCATTGCTCTCGGCTTCCAGGCCGTCGCCTCGCGAGCTGCGGGTCTAACTGGTCGAACCGCAATCCCCTTCCAGGGTGGCGTGAGATTCACGTGCGTCGTCGAGCCGCCAATGGCGATGCCCTGCTCCGTGAGGGCTGTTCCGGTCGCCAGCAGCGCGCGCCCGCCTCCAGCGGCGGACTTGTGAGGCCGCATCGATTTCCAGGATGCCATGCGTTCAAATCCTCGGATTGAGCGCCGAATGTTGCGTCCAAGCAAAGAAATGTCTTTTGCAAATGCCGCCCCAATTCGAACTTCGCCCGTTGCACCGATTGGCTTCTTCAATTGGTTTCCAGGCGAAGCCGGGGGCAAGCGTGCCCAATCGCGGATCGCGCAGCGACCCCAACTGTGTTCGTCGTTCTCGTCAGAAACGGTGTCCGTCGGACGCCTCCCGACAGACAATCCAAAGTAACTTCTTTGCCATTTGGGTTATGCAGCCATACCAATGGATTATTCATGCCAACGGCAAAATCTATGCATGCTTCCCCGACCGCGAAGGAGCAAAAGAATGAAATGTTTGAACTGCGCAGGTGCGGTGAAAATACCTCACCAGTACTACTTCTGCTCCCAGGAATGTTTCGGAGAGACAACCCGTAACACCAATTGGAGGATGTTGAGCGATGGCCTTCCGCCTACTGGTTTTCCTGCTGGTGGCCAGCCCCGCACTGGCCCAGGACCACAGTTCCCACGTCCCCATTGGCCCTCCCGAGGGCAATTACGGCCAGGGGCACGAGAAGTGGCACAGCATCTACATGGGGATGCATAACACGCTGGGTGGCTCATGCTGCAACGGCGGCGACTGTCGGCCAACGGTTGCCAAGTTCGAGGAGGGAAAGTGGTGGGGCAAACTCAACGGAGTATGGACGCCGATCGAGCCATCCAAAAGGGTGCCTGAACACCCGTACTCATGGAACGAAACGGCCCACATTTGCGCGGCTGGGAACAGCGTCTACTGCTTCATACCCCCTGACAACGGGACCTGAACCTCTCGCCTAGCCGGCTGGGTGCCTCGTTTCGGAGAAGAGGTCGCCCTGCTCGGGTTCCACAGGCGGTGTTTTTGCGCCTCGCAAGCCACCCAGGAATTTGCCGAGCCGCTCAAGATACAAGTAGACCACCGGTGTCGTGTAGAGTGTGAGAATCTGCGACAGCGCCAAGCCACCCACGATCGTGTAGCCGAGCGGCTGGCGGATTTCCGATCCGGCGCCGGTGCCCAGCATCATCGGCACGCCGCCGAGCATCGCCGCCATGGTGGTCATCAGGATCGGCCTGAAACGTATGGTGCAAGCGCGGTAGATTGCCTCCTGTGGGCTGAGACCTTCGGTCCTCTCGACCTCGAGCGCAAAGTCGACAAGCATGATGCCGTTCTTCTTGACGATGCCAATCAGCAGGATAACGCCGATCATGGCGATGACGCTGAAATCCATATGGACCGCCATGAGCAAGAACAAGGCGCCGATAGCGGCTGAAGGCAGCGTCGATAGAATGGTGATCGGATGGATCAGGCTCTCATAGAGCACCCCAAGGATGATGTAGATCACCACCAGCGCCACTCCGATCAGGATTGGTGTGCCTGACAGCGCCGATTGAAAGGCTTGCGCGTTGCCCTGGAGGCTGGTTGCAAGCGAAGCAGGCTTTCCGGCATCGCGTTCGAACTGCTGGATAGCTGCGACCGCATCTCCAAGCGCCGCCCCGGGTTTTAGATTGAAGGAGATCGTGACCGCCGGAAACATGCCTTGATGATTGATCACGATCGGCGCAGCCTTCGTCATGCTGGTCACCAGGGCGCTTAATGGCACCTGCTGCCCTGTCGAAGAATTCAGATAGATATCCTTGAGCGCCTCGGGACCGTACTGGAATTCCGGGCTGACCTCGAGAACAACGTGATACTGATTGAGCTGTGTGAACATTGTGGAGACGATGCGCTGGCCGAAAGCATCGTCGAGCGTGTTGTCGATCGTCGACGGGAGGATTCCGAAACTCGACGCGACTTCGCGATTGACGGTCACATCGAGCAGTGGTCCTGCATTCTCCTGATCGGTGGCCACGTCAACGATTCCCGGCATGGCTCTAAGCTTGTCGAGGAATATCGGTGCCCAATGGTTGAGCTCGTTGGAATCGGCATCGGTCAGAGTATATTGATACTGCGTCTTCGAGACCCGACCGCCGACAGTGATGTCCTGTGCCGCTTGCATGTAAAGCGTTATGCCTTGAATCTTGGCGAGTTGGGATGACAGCCGGCTGATCACCTGATCGGCGCTGACGTCACGTTGGTTGTTTGGCTTCAAGGCAATGTACATTGTCCCGCGATTGAGCGTGCTCCCGCCAGTTGCTCCTATCGAGGCTCCGACCGAAGCTACCGCCGGATCCTTAAGCACAATGTCGGTTACCGCCTGCTGACGCTCGGACATGGCCGGGAACGAAATATCCTGGTCGGCCTCGGTGACGCCGATAATCAAGCCGGTGTCTTGTTGCGGGAAGAAACCCTTCGGGATGATGACGTAGAGATAGCCGGTGACAGCAATCGTTCCGAGCATGACGAGCAGCGTCACGAAAGTGTGCCGCAGGACGATCCTTAGGCCCCGTTCATACAATCCAAGCAGCGCGTCGAAGCCGCTTTCGCAAATATTATAGAGCCGCCCGTGCCTGACGTTGGCCTCATTCTTGAGCAGACGCGCGCACATCATTGGCGTCAGCGTGAGCGAGACCACCAGCGACAGGATCAGTGAAACGCTCACCGTTACCGCGAATTCCTGGAAGAGTTCGCCGACATAGCCTCCCATCAGAAATAGTGGAATGAACACTGCGATGAGCGACAGCGTAATCGAAATGATGGTGAAGCCGATTTCGCTCGAGCCCTTGAGCGCAGCTTCCATCGGAGTGAGGCCATCTTCGATGTGACGGACGATGTTCTCGATCACGACGACTGCATCGTCGACGACGAACCCGACCGCGATCGACAAGGCCATGAGCGACAGATTGTCGAGGCTGTAACCAAGCACATAGAGCACGGCGAAAGTACCGACGAGCGAGAGGGGCACGGTTATTGCGGGAATGACCGTTGCCCAGAAATTGCGCAGGAACAGGAATATCACCATCACCACCAGGGCGACGGTCAGCATCAACGTGAACCGCACGTCCGCGACCGAGGCACGGATGGTTTGGGTGCGGTCTGAAACGACCGATACCTTGATGCCGGGCGGGATCGACGCCTGCAGCTGGGGCAGCAGAGCCTGAATGCGGCCAACCGTCTCGATCACATTGGCACCGGGCAGACGCCGGATAGCCAGCAAGATGGCGGGCTTCTTGTCGTACCAGGCGGCGACAAAGTGGTTCTCCGGCCCGTCTATCGCGGTGCCGATGTCGCGGATGCGTACAGGGGAGCCATTGCGATAGGCGACGATAACATCATTGTAGGCGTCAGGTTTGAGCAGTTGGTCGTTTGTGTTGAGCGTGAAGGTTTGACGCGGGCTATTGAGCGTGCCCTTCGCAATATCGACATTGGCCTCGCCGAGCACGTTGCGAACATCTTCAAGGCCAATGCCGCGGGCCGCGGCCGCTTGCGGATTGACCTGCACACGGATCGCCGGCTTCTGCTGGCCGCCAATGCCAACAAGACCCACGCCGGAGATTTGCGAGATCTTCGGCAGCAGGATGTTTTCCGCGTAGGCATCGACCGTCGTCAGTGGAAGGGTGTCGGATGTCAGCGCGAGCACCAGGATCGGAGTATCCGCCGGATTGACCTTACGGATGGTCGGCGGATAGGGGATGCCCAGCGGCAGATCTGGGCTTGCGGCATTGATCGCCGACAGCACGTCAACCGCGGCGCTGTCGACGCTGCGGCTGAGGTCGAACTGAACGGTGAGTTGTGTGCTGCCTAGCGCGCTGGTCGAAGACAGCTGGGTCACGCCGGGGAGTTGGCTTATCTGTTGCTCAAGCGGGGTGGCTACCGACGACGCCATGGTTTCGGGATCGGCGCCGGGCAACTGCGCTGACACCTGGATCGTCGGAAAGTTGACGTTCGGCAATGATGCGACTGGCAGAAGCCGGTAGGTAGCCAGCCCACACAGCAGCAGACCCGCCATCAGCAGGCCTGTCGCGATCGGCCGGCGAATAAAAGGGGCCGAGACATTCACGGGATTGCCTGCTGCACTGCGCTTTGCAGGGCGGCTTCATCAGCGGCTTTGCCCCGCAGCACTTGAACGGGGACGCCCTCCACGAGCTTGTATTGCCCGTCGACCACGACCGTTTCGTTCGCCTCGAGACCCGAATCGATAAGGGCTTGTCCCTCGGTCAACTGGGCAACAGTGACAGGCCGTATCCGCGCGGTTCCATCAGGTGCGATCACGTAGACATAGGAGCCGTTTGGACCTTGCTGCACTGCCGACCCGGCTACCGTCAGCCCCCCAGTGCGGGTATCAAGAAGCAAACGTACATTCACCAGGGCACCCGGCCAGAGTTGGTTCCCAGCGTTCGGAAACGTGGCTCGGAGGCGGATCGTGCCCGTCGTCTGGACAATCTGGTTGTCGAGAAGCAAAAGTTTGCCTTCGTCGAGCTTGGTCTTGTCGTCCTGGCTGTACGCAAAGACCGTCAGCTGCCCCTTGGCCATCTGCTTCTGGATTTGCGGGAGCGTTTCCTCGGGCAGCGTAAAGATCAACGAGATCGGCTGGACCTGCGCAACGTCGACCAGACCAAAAGTATCGGTCGGGTGAATGATATTGCCTTCGTCGATCTGCCGGATACCCGTTACACCGTCGATCGGCGAGGTCAGACGGGTGTAGCTCAGATTGATCTGCTCGGCCTGTAGCAGAGCCTCGTCTGCCTTGATTGTCGCCTGGAGCTGGATCACTTCGGCCTTCTGCGTGGCTACCAGTTGGGAAGTGGCAAAGCCCTTCGCCAGCAGTGGCGTGTAACGGTCCAGGTCTGCCTGCGCATTGACGAGCAGCGCCTGGTCGCGATCGCGAGTGGCGGTTATCTGATCGATTTGTGCCTGATAGGGATCTGGGTCGATCTGCGCCAGCAGATCGCCTTTTTTCACGGTCTGGCCTTGCGTGAATGTGATCTTCGTAATCGGTCCTGAGATCAGGCTGTGCACGACCACGTTGTTGTAGGCGATCACCGTTCCTACACCGCGAAGGTAGATCGGCACATCGTGACTGGCTACCTTTCCGGCAATGACCGGAACCGCCGAGGCAGGAACGGAGACCGCCGCAGGTTCGGAATGGTCGTAGACGTGTTTGGCTGCAAGCCCAACGCCGCCGATCATGATCAGCAGCGCAGCAACAATGAAGGGTCGCTTGCGCATTGAGGGCTCCTACGACAGCGGCTCTTAAGGGATCAGTTCTTTCAGCAGCCGGATGTCGACGGCGTGCCGCTAATGCCCGTCAGCCCCGTGCTGCCACATGATGTGCCTGATACATTGAGCATAGGAATCGCTACCTGTGGATTTGTTACCGGATCGGCCAACGCGGGTGTTGGAATGCCAATTGGCGAACTCACTCCCAAATTGCTGAGTTCCGAAGACCCCAGCGGAATCCCAACTGCGGCCCCAAGACTCGTGGACGATGTCCCGGTGGTCATCGATGGTGTCGCTGTGGTGCCGAAAGACGACGCGCTCGACGCCGTCGAGTTGCAGGTGCCCGACGCTGTTGAAACCGTCGGGTTCACAAACGACGTCCCGCTCGTGGATGTGGTTGCGTTCATGCCTCCGCCGTCGAAAGTGGAAAGGGCGGAAGTCGCTGCCGCAACTTCGGAACTTGATGCCAAAACACTTGGCGCCAAGACATTGGTACACCCGGAGTTGTTGGAACTATCCCCGATGCCCACGGTGCTACCCGTCAAGCCACCCGGATCGAGCTCGACCGCGCCCAAGGGAATAGCAACCGGATTGAGGGGCGAACCAATTGCAGAAAGCGGCGATGTCAGTCCTGTCGCGGGCGTGGTGCTGATTTGCGCCAAGCTCGGCCCGCTGAACAAGAGAGCGAACGCAACGGTAATCAGCAAGATTGGCATCGCAACGTCATACTCATTTCGCATTGGAACTACCGTCGTTTCATGTGTCTAGGTAGGGGCGGAGAACATCGTACTAATCCCACCGCCCTGACTGCCTGAGGCCAAGGATTTCATATGTGCAGGCAGCACTTCCTCGTGTCGTTTGGGTCGGATTTCGCCCGGTCAGATCGAGATGATGCCAGATGGAGGGGAAGCGCTCTTCTCTAAAGGCGGCTGGATTTCCCTATTCGCACGCCGACTCCGAGCATTTGTGAGATTTGGACAAGGTCGCGCTCCTTGTCGGAATGGGCCTCGCCCTTTCATCAACCCGACGATGCGCTGGCTGCTCAATATGAACGTGCGTTAACCGCGACGGGGCGCGGGGTCGGACCATGGATTGGCGGTTGGAAAGGTCTACTAAAGTGGTGCCGGAGCCTGCCAGCATTCCTTCCGATATCGCGCGACGGTGCCCGGATATTCACGCGGCCACCGCCGACATCGGCGTGGCGGTGGCGGAATTCTATCGATTAAGTTGAATGGATCGGCCGCCTTCGACGCCCAAGGCTGGGAACCAGCTGACGGCCAATGCGATCACAACCAATCTCGGCCCGAGCATTTCGAGACCGATTTTCCAGGGCGGCCGGCTGAATTGGGTTACAGGCAAGAGTGCCAGATACCATTGGATCCGTAGTAACTCGGGTTCACAGCGTCGAACGAGCAGTAAGCAGTGTCGGTGTCGTCGTTCAACCAGAGCTGGTTATCATATTCCCGGTCGCCAGCTTCCCGACCGCCAAAAAGGACCTTGTGGTGCTGGCGGTTGCCAATGGCACCGCTGCTGAAGTGTACGGTAGGACCATCTCCGCCGCCGCTGCGCGCCATGGAGACCGTCGCCGAGCCGGTCGCCAGCATCACGCCCAAAGTAATCTTTGCCAATATTGTTGCTGATTTTCTCACGATAGACTCCTTCGGATTGAGAATTCATGGACTCTTTGAAAATATTTCCAGTCAGGCCATAGTTCTGCAGACGTGCGAGCCAAAACCTTCAGTGTTCGAATCCGGTCCCCACTCGCACTGTGGAGTCCGGATTCGAAGAGGCCGTGGTGGTTCACGGACAAAATGGGTAAAGGGTGCGATACTCATTGTATGGGTACGGGTAACCGCAGTAGCCGTCGTCATAGAAATCACTGCCGAAACCGCGGTCCCTTCCGAACCTATGACCGTCGCCGACATGGACACCACGGACATGGCCGCCGCCGCCCAAGATTGCGACACGACCGCCATTGGCAAAGCCTACGCCGTGGCCACCGCCAAAGCCTTCGGCATGGCCGCCACCGCCCATGCTCATACCATGACCGCCGCCGCCAAAGCCGCCGCCACCGCCATGGCCGCCACCACCGCCGTGCGCCATCGAGACCGTCGCTGAGCCAGCCGCCAGCATTGCGCCCATGACGATCGTCGCCAAGAATGATGTTGATCTTTTCATAATACGCTCCTGTAGTTGAAGCTTTCTTAGTTACTGAAAGCAATATTAATATAGATACGGGAGATGCTCTTCAGCATGATACGCTTGTTTGATTTTTGTATATCTTATAACTACAAACAATCTCTCTTGATTGCATGGGAAGCCGTCAGTGCGCTCTGCGGGCAGTCCTTCGCGGCCTAGGATGCAAGGTGTCCTGCGCACTTTTGGGCGACAGGAATTTGGTGCCGGCTTGATTGGCATTGCTCAGCGCCGATTTGCGCTCCGCAGCCGACCCCTCTCCCGTCGTGTCATTTCACACCGACAGCGACCTGGGGGCGTCCCGTTTCGCATAGGTAACCTTCACTGCGTTTTGCAATTTTTCGAAGGCGCGCATCTCAATCTGGCGCACACGCTCGCGCGAAACGCCGAATTCGCTGGAGAGATCTGCCAGACTCCTCGGATCATCCGCAAGACGACGCGCCTCGAGGATGCGCCGTTCGCGTGTGTTGAGCACGCCAAGCGAGTCGATCAGCGCCCTGTGCCGGCCGGAAGCTTCCTCGAACTGAACGAACTTGTACTCCTGGCTGTCCTCGCCCTCGACCAGCAAATCCTGCCATTGGCCCTCAGCCTGGCCTCGCAGGGGCGCATTGAGCGACCTGTCCCCGTCCATGCGACTGTTCATGTAAACAACTTCTTGCTCCGTCACGCCAAGGTTGCTTGCGATGAATTCCACGTGCTCTGGACGCAGGTCACCGTCGTCCAGTGCCGAGAGACGAGCCTTGAGTCGCCGCAAGTTGAAGAACAGCTTTTTTTGATTGGGGGTCGTACCGACCTTCACCAGTGACCAGGAGCGCAGGACATATTCGCGAATGGACGCCTTGATCCACCAGATCGCATAGGTAGCCAAACGAAAGCCGCGCTCCGGTTCGAAGCGATTGACCGCCTTGATCAGGCCGATGCTGCCCTCTGATATCACCTCTGACATCGGCAGCCCGTACCCACGATAGCGCATGGCAATTTTGGCAACGAGGCGAAGATGCGACAACACCAGTTGGTGAGCGGCCTCCGGATCGTTGTCGTCGCGCCAGCGTTTTGCCAGCGCTTGTTCCTGCCCAAGCGTCAGCATGGGGAGATGTTTGATCTCGCCGAGATAACGGCGAAGCCCGTCTTCGTTTGCCAAATTTGTTATTGCTGCGCGCGCCATGAAGCACTCCTTGCCTACCTCGCAGGGGATCAATAGTTTCTCGACGCCCATAGACGTTCGATGTTGACTTCTCTGTTCAGCGCTGCCGCTGCTTGCGGCGTTGTTCGCCTGAAGCGCGAAGGTGCATCAGGTGCTGCTAACGCGCGTCATGAAGCGCAGAATCGATACAGTTGATCATGGCCTGGCTGTCCAACGGCTTGCCGAAGAAGCCGATGGCGCCCGTTTCCCGAGCGCGTTTGCGGACACGCTCCTCTGGATAGGCGGTGATCAAAATTGTCGGTATGTGATAGCCATGTTCGATCAAATGATCCTGCAGTTCTATTCCTGTCATTCCGGGCATCTGGATATCGCAGATCAGGCACGACGTAGTTTCCAGATTAGATGACATCAGGAACTCCTCGGCCGATTCGAATGCAAATGCGATGAAACCCAACGATCTGACGAGGCTTGCAGTGGCAAGTCGAACGGACTCATCGTCATCGACGATCGAGATCATCGCGCTGCGGGTCAATTCACTATTCCTCCGTGCTTGCCGATGACCCAAACATTGCTGCTTCAACGACTGTTTCTCGGCGAGATATTGCACCCGCGCTTGCGAAAGCGAAAGTTATACAGAGGTGTAACAAGCTTATTTACCGGGAGCGTCTATCCCCAGGGCGCCGGCCATCTTCACCAGGTCGGCCAGAGTTCTGGCGCCCATTTTCTTCATCAGGCGACCGCGGTGGATTTTCACCGTGATTTCACTGAGTTGCATCTCGCCAGCGATTTGCTTGTTCATCAATCCAGTCGCGACAAATGCCATCACCTGGCGTTCCCGAGGGGTCAGGGTGCTCAGAAGGCTCTGCAGCTCCGACAGCGCCCGGTCTTTGTCTCGCCGTTGCCTGTCGCGCTCCAGAGCGCCGGCGACTGCATCCAGAATATCCTGATCTCGGAAGGGCTTGGTGAGGAAATCGACCGCTCCGGCCTTCATGGCTCGCACGGACATGGGAATGTCGCCGTGACCGGTCATGAAGATGATCGGCAAGTGAATGCCTGCCTTGCTCAATTGCGTTTGAAATTCGAGTCCGCTCACCTCCGGCAGCCGGATATCGAGCACAAGGCAGCTTGGACCGTCGGGAAGCCGACTGTTCAGCAGTTCGGGAGCAGAACCGAAAAGCTCGACACGCGTTCCAACAGATCGGAAGAGGCTGCTTAAAGCTTCACGCAACGACGGATCGTCGTCCACGACCAGAACAGTCGGAGGCATGGCGCCGTTGCCGACTTGTGGTTGAGAGGAAGAGGCGGGGCGTTGGATCATGAGCCGGCATCCTTTTCGACGCGTGGCAGAGAAAATCGGAATATCGCGCCGCCGCCTGGATTGGGCTCGATCCACACACGGCCTCCATGTGACTCGACGATCGACCGGCAGATCGACAGTCCCATGCCCAATCCCTCTGCCTTGGTGGTGAAGAAGGCCTTGAACAACTGACGCGCACTATCGGGATCGATGCCTGGTCCCGTATCCTGGACCCTCACATTTGCCTGGTTCGATTCATCGATCGAAGTCGTAACGAGAATTTCGCGCAAGTCGCTGTTGCCAGAGGCCATTGCCTGAATCGCGTTGATCAAAAGATTGATCAGGAGCTGTTGAAGCTGGATACGGTCGCCAAGTGCGGGCAGCGCCTGGTTGGCTAGATTCAGTTTCAGGGTGATGCGATTTGCAACGAACTCACGATGCACCAACGTGAGCGATTCGTTGACGATCTCGTTCACGTCGACAAGCGCCATCTGGATGTCGCCCTTCTTGGACAACGCCCGGATTCGATGGACAATATCGCTGGCGCGTTGGGCGTCAGCGATGCTCCGCTTGACCGCGCTGCGGACCTCATCCAGATCGGGCTTGTCTCGATCCATCCATCGCAGGCACGCCTCGCCGTTCATAACGATGCCGGCAAGCGGCTGATTGACCTCGTGCGCGATCGAGGCCGTCAATTCACCCAATGTGGTGAGGCGTGTCACATGGGCGAGTTCCGCCTGGGCCTTCAGGACCTCGGTTTCGGCTCGCCTGCGCTCTGATATGTCCGTATTCGTTTCGAGAACCGCCAACGGTCTGCCGTCGGCATCCGTCTTCAGCGACCACCGGCTGGAAACGACAACGACGGATCCGTCGCGTTTCGTGTGCAAGAGCTCACCTTCCCAGCGGTTGGAGCTGAGCAGTTCCCGATTGATCTCGTCGAGCCTGGCTGGAAAGACCGTCTGCAGGAGTTGATGGGTGGACTTTCCCGCCGTGTGTTCGGCCGACCAGCCGTAAATGGCTTCTGCACCACGATTCCAATAGGAGATCAGACCGCCCATGCTGCGAACGAAAATCGCGTCATGCGTCAAATCGAGCAGTTGGGCCTTTTCGGATAGATCGGTCGAGGTCGACTGGTTTTTGAGCACCAGAAGGGCGGTAATGACAATGGTCGCGATGCTCATGACGCAGCGGCTGAGGGCGCCACCACTGGCTTCGTGTCCGTGAACAAGCCAGAAGCTCAGCACGGTGAGCCCAACACAGGCGAGCGAACACAAGACGATGCCACGCCTGCGAAACGCGGTGGACGCAAGCAAAACAACGACCACATAGAGGACCGAGACAGATCCCGCAAATGGATCAAGAGTATCGACGGCGAATATTCCGGCGGCAAGAAGGTTGGCAAGAGGCGCCACCAGCCGCGAATTGCTCGATGTTCGCGGAAATAGTCTATGCCGCATAAGATCTTTGCCCAGCTTCTGGTCGACGCTTGCGAGCTGATCGACCTCCGTGTCGCACCGATGTCCAGGTCCACCTTAAGCAGCGAAATCCTTTCTGCTTGTTCGAAATTGCGGTCGTCGGTGCCTGATTGCACCTTTGTCACGGCAAGCGCGTCGCGAACCAATCCAGGGGATCGAGCGACCCGTCAGCGCCACAGGCTTGAGAGCGAGCCTACAGCATCCGATCCGGCGGAAAGCATGCAGGCAAAACGCAACGCCCAAGCTCTGGCGGCGACACGATGGGTATGACGACACAGGCTCGGATGAGCCACGGCCACGATCATCGTGCGATTCAGCTATACCATGCGTCAACAGGAAAGACCGCGTCAGCGCCCGATCAATATCGTGTGCCGTGCGTGCCAAGCGGACACTCATGCGGTCCGTGGCCGAACCAATTCGCGCAGTCGAGAAGCCCACCGCAGCAAGGAATGAAGCAAAATGAGCATAGCCACCGATAAGATATCCCGTCGAACCATGTTGGCTGCGACAGCTGCTGGCGGCTTGCTCACGACGGCGACACTGGCCCAGGCGCAAAACGGTGACCCGCTAGCCAACGGCCGCGGCGGCACCAACCCCGGTCCGATGAATCCTTCCCGAATAGCCCAGAATCCGGACCTGATGATCCCACCGAGCACGGATGCGGGCAGCCTGCCGAACCTGCGTTTCTCGTTCGACGATGCCCATATCCGACTGTCTGGCGGCGGCTGGACCCGACAGGTGACCGCACGCGAGCTCGGCGTCTCCAAGGACATTGCCGGCGTGAACATGCGCCTGAATGCCGGCGGCGTGCGCGAGTTGCATTGGCACAAGGCCGCCGAGTGGGCCTATGTCCTCTACGGGAAAGCACGCATCACGGCAGTCGATGCCAATGGCCACAATTTCGTCGACGACGTCGGCGCGGGTGACCTTTGGTATTTCCCGCCGGGCATTCCACATTCGATCCAGGGCCTTGATCCAGACGGGACGGAATTCTTGCTGGTGTTCGATGACGGCGACTTCGACGAGGATAACACCTTCCTGCTGAGCGACTTTCTGAAGCACACTCCTCCCGAAGTGCTCGCCAAGAATTTCGGCGTTCCGGCATCGAGTCTTGCGAACGTCCCCGATCCCAGCGAGCTTTACATGTTTCCCGCGCCGGTTCCGGGGCCGCTCAGCGCAGACAAGATCGCGGGCGCGGTCGAGGTCCCGCAGAGCTTCAGCCACCGCATGACGGCACAGGCTCCGATGAGGATGAAACACGGAACGGTGCGAATTACCGACAGCGCCGTGTTTCCTGTTTCCAAAGCAATCGCCGCGGCCCTTGTCGAGGTCGAACCGGGCGGGATGCGCGAGCTGCATTGGCATCCGAATACAAACGAATGGCAGTACTACATCCAGGGCCAGGCCCGCATGGGCGTGTTCGCGGCGTCGGGCGAGGCCCGAACATTCGATTTCCAGGCCAACGACGTCGGCTACGTACCCTTCGCCATGGGGCACTACATCGAGAACACAGGCAATACGACGCTGCGATATTTGGAGGTATTCAAGAGCACCTACTTCGCCGATGTGTCACTAAATCAGTGGCTCGCCCTCACACCGCCGGAATTGGTCCGCGTCAGTTTGCGCGCCGACCCGCAGTTTCTGCAGGCCTTGCGTAAGGGGAAGTCTCCCATCGTGCCGACCTAAAGCGCGTCGCGTTGAACGGATCCAATCGACGCATCGTCCCAAAACCGCTGCGCACCCCGGTTCGAGAGCGAGCGTATGCTTTTGTGGTCCCTGCAAGTTGATGGCGAGGTAGCCGCCCAGCACCGTCAAAATAGCTGCGCCATGGCACACCGACGTCTCGATATTCACTTGCTTGAGTGATCTTTAAGCCAAGCGTGGGCGCCCTGAAGAGTTCTGAAGTCTTCCAGGCTTCGTGCTGGGATGTCGCGATACGCGCCGACTGCCATTTCGCTCAGCGCCCGCCCGGGCCCGAGTTCGAGGAAGGCCGTTGCGCCGCCTTCGACGCAACCCTGCAGGCAATCGGCCCATTGCACCGTTTGCGATATTTGCGCCGCCAGCTTGTCGAAACCTGCCTTGGTGTCGATGACAGGAGAGCCGTCGACTCCGCTCAAGACACGCGCGCCGTAAGTCGGAGAGCGCATCAGGCGAACATGGCACAGGCTCGCGCGAAACGCGGCAGACGCCCCGGCGAGTCGCCTCGTATGGGAAGCAACCTCCACAGGTAACCCGACAACCCTGGCTGCGTCCGCCTTCGCTTCGTCGGCAAGGGCTTCCAAAGTCGCGCGGCTCCCGCCGAGGACGAAGGCGTTACCCGGATTGACGATAGCGATTGCGGCATTGTGCCGTTCGCATAGTCTCTCGATGGATTTGCGGGAAAGGCCACGGACGAAAAGCAGCCCGTCTCCACCGGGGGAAGCAGCATCCATGGCTTCCGCCCGACGCGCGACGAGGTCCAGCGTATCGGTCGCGCTGAACAGACCTGCAACACCCCAAGCCGCCACTTCGCCGACGCTATAGCCGGCGACGGTCGGCCGGTCGGGCAGCGTGTCCCGCAGCGCCGCCGCGGCTGCCAGCGCCTGCAGCGAGCAGAGGATTTGCCCAATGCGGTTGCGGTGCAGGGCGTCGCCCGATCCGGTCCGCACGATCTCGCGCGGATCCCTGTCGCCGAGCAACGTTGCGGCATGGGCAAATAAACCGGCAGCTTGCGGCGCATCGGCGGTCAGGGCGAACATGTCCGGATGCTGCCGCCCCTGTCCGGAGCAGAGAATTGCAAGGACCATCGCCGCTATGGAAACATAATGGCGATGGCGATCGCCATCGTCACGATGCTCACGATGGTGCTGCCAATGACCATGGAGCCGACCGTCGAAGAGTCGAGCCGATAGCTCACGGCGAAAAAGATGCCGAAGAACCCTGCCGGCAGGGCAGCGAACAGGATCGCCGTCCTGGCGATCTCAAAGGGAACCGGTAGCAGGAGCACGATCGCGACCATCAGGAGAGGTCGAACGATGTCGGCCAATGCGGTCGCGCCCACGATCTTCCAGTTGAACTCGAACGATTGAGCCGACAAGACCAAGCCGGTCAGGAACAGCGCTACGCCGGCTGCGGCCTGCCCTATCACCATCAGACAGGCTTCGATGACAGGATTGAGCGTCACGCTGCATAGCGAGAGCAGGATTCCAAGCGCGGGGCCGACAACAATGGGTTTTGTCAGTGCGCGCCTCAGCGCGTCGAACATCTGAGCGCCTGGCGTCTTGACGGCGCCGTCCTCCTTCAGGCTGCCCATTTCGGCGACAACAAGTGTGATCGGAGTGACCAGGATCGAACCCGCGGCCATGGCAACGGCGACCGAGACCGGCCCCGTCGCTCCGAGCAGCGAGGATGCAATCGGAAGTCCGACACCGCCAAGGTTTGGGAAGGCAACGGTCAGAGCCTGCACCGAAGCGCCCACCTTGCCCGTCGCCAGAAAAAGCCGCGCGATGGAGTACCAGGCGAAATAGATGAGCAGCATGACCCCGCCGAAAATGGCGAAGAGCGGCGCCTGGACAAGCAGCTCGCCACGCGGGGCCGACGCGGTCGCCGCGAACAGCGATGCCGGCAGCGCGAAGCTCATGACGAGCGTGTTGAAGCCGTCGACATGATGGTTTTCGACGATGCCGAATCTTCCGGCTCCATAGCCGAGGGCCATCACGAAAAAGACCGGGGCGAGCGCCAGCAGGATTGTATTGGCCATCAGGCAAGCATCCTTTCCTGCGCGTCGACGAACAAGGTCATGGCAAGGAGGTCCGCTGAGCCCCCGGGACTGAGCCGACGGGCAACGAAGCTCCTATGCACAAAATGGGCGCGGCCTCGCCAGCCGGGTGCGCCGACGCCGCCCTGGTCGAGAAAGCGGCGCGCGGCTCGACGCGCAAAGCCGAGACCGGAGAGGCCGCCGCGGTGCAGCAGAGTGGTGTCCTCGACAACCGCAATGAGCGCGAAACATGTTTCGATGCGTTGGGCTTCGGCGTCGTCGGGAGCCTCAAGGACGCTCTTTCGCAGGGTGGGCAGGCCGACATGATAAATGCTGGGGAATCCGAGGGCAGCCTCGATCCGCGCACCACCAGCGCCGAAGCGGCGACGGGCCAACTGACCATGGCTCTGCGGAACCATCGGTCCTTCGAGTATGCCGCGGGCCCACAGCCGCAGGACCACAGTTCCCAACGACAGCGTGGGATCCACCTGTCCGCCGATCCTGGCGCCGGCGGCCGCGCATAGCAGGCCCAATCCGAATATGGCGCCGCGATGCGTGTTGACCCCCATCGTCGCCGCAAGCATGGCTGCCTCGGCATCGAGGCCGATTTCCCTCAACGCGCCCATCGCGCAGCCAGCGGCGCCGGCTTCCGCCAAAGCCTGGAAGTACGGCCCGATGGCCGCGGCGCTGGCGCGAAATGTGCCGGCATCCATGTCTTCATGGCTGCCGGAATCGATGTGGCTTACAAGGCCCGGCTTGGGCCACGTCTCCAGCTCGTCGAGAAGGCAACGCACCGCGCTCGTGGCGATGGCCCCGGCATCCGGAAAACGTGGTACCAGCACCTTTGACGCAAGCGGCCGCTCCGTGCCGAAAGCAAGGGCGACGGTCACGATGGCATCCCTTCAGAAAGAAAAAGCTGGGCGTCGAGCAACGCCACATCACTGACGGTCTTGACCAGAACCTCGCGCGGGCCGGCGTGAAGCTCCCGCCAGTTCGCGGCCACGCCGTCATGGCGGATCAGCTCACCATCCAGCCGCATCGGCGCGGCCGCCTCGATCCGCGCCAGATCGGCGGTCAGGCGGCTAAGATCCGTGTCGCGATTGACCTGCAGCAGGAGGTCGAGATCGGAGCGGTCGGTCAGATAGTCCAATCCTGTGACGACAGCCAAGGCAAGGCTGCCGAACACCCTGGCTTCCACGCCATGCCGTGAGGCGATATCCTCAAGCTTGGCGAGCGTGGGTCGCCAGGCGCGTGGCGCCGACGGGCCGGCGGACCGCAGCGAGGGCGGCGGAGACGTCGACAGGATATCCTCGTGCCGCATGAGAAACGAAAATCGCTTCTTTCCGGCGAAGTACGGCAGCGCAAGGCCCAAAGGCACGCCATGCCCCTCACCCGGCATGGCACGTCGTCTAATGAGCGGCCAGCCTCTATCGACCCAACATGAGACGAGCGCGTTCGCGGCGCCATCGCTGCGTGTTAGCAACAGCGAATGCCACGCCGCCGGCCCGACGAATATCAGATCGTGACGCCGCATCGGCAGTTCACAGAGCTTGAAGTGCGAGTTCACGGACGCGCTCCGCGATGGCGTATGCCTTCGGCCGACCGCCGCGCTCCAAGCCGACCACATCTCGGCGGTCGCGCGCATCCGGCATGTCCGCCAGAAGTGTGTCCAGCTGCTCAGCCAGCGGGGTGGCCTCGTCCCAGGTGAGATGAACCGCGCCTGTCTGAGCAAGATTTCGCAAGCCCGGAGCAAACACCGGCGTGGACTTCGCCTTTTCCTGCAAAACCTCGATCGACAACTTCGTCACCCTGGCCATGGATGGCAGATCCATCACCGCCGGATCGGCGGACGGCAGCCCTACCAGCACGCGGGTGGCCAGCGCCGTGGCGAGAAGGGCGCCGGCTGCGGAGTGGCCGTAGAGAAGACCGATGGCGGGTCGCCCGTGCATATCCGCATAGATGAGGGACTTGGCGAGATGAGCTAGGAACTCGTTCAAACCCAAAAGCTCGTCCCGCTTGCTCATGCGCTGGCTGTCACTGTCCGCCAGGACGAGGATCGGGGCGTTTCCGCTTTCAACCGACGCCAGGACGTAGTTCGAAAGGCGGATGGCCTCGTCCACGCCGAGCGCGGTCCGGTCCGCGACGCCGATGACGAGCGCCCGGCCACCCGATCGCAGTGCGCCCGAACCAGACAGAACTCCGCCGCTGTTTTTCACGTCGTGGCCGTCGGGAAACAGCGAGGCGAGAATGTCATCGAGCGTCACGGCTGGACCTCCGGACTTTGTCAGCGAGAGCAATGAATTGGTCCGCGGGCAGCGCAGGAATGGAAACGGCGTCAGGAATACCCTCTGCCGTCCAGATATCGACCGCATCCGGACAGGCGCCGAAGCGCTGCAACCGATCTTCAAGGCGGGATTGCTCGGCCTTCAAAGTGTCGATGCCGAAGGCACGGATTGAACTGAGCAACTCCAGCGCGGCGTCGCGAAAGTCCTGGACAGTATCATCGACGAAAACTTCGGCGCCGCCGAGGAGCCGGCGATGCTTGCCGCCCATGGTCCGCCAGACCAGCGCACGGTCACGGGAGTCGAACTCCTCGACACCGCGATTGGTCTCGATCACCTCGGGACCGGACACCGAAATGCGACCCTGCTCGGAGACCGCCAACGCCGAACAGCAGCCAGCGATCAAACCGCCGCCGCCATAGCATCCGGCCCGGCCGCCGATCAGCCCGATCACTTTCACACCTGCAGTTCGCGCTTCGATCACTGCGCGCATGATTTCGGCAATGGCAAGCTCGCCTGCATTGGCCTCCTGCAGGCGCACGCCACCCGTATCGAACAGGATCAGCACCGGAACAGACCCAATATCGCGCGCGGCGCGCAACAGGCCGGTCAGCTTCGCTCCGTGAACTTCCCCGAAAGCGCCGCCCATGAAACGGCCCTCCTGTGCTGCGACAAACACCGGCGAACCGTCGAGCCTGCCGAGTCCCACAACGATGCCATCGTCGAACTGCTCGGGAAGATCGAAGAGCTTGAGATGCGGACTGACCTCGCGCTTCTCCGGTCCGATGAACTCGACAACGCTTCCGGGATCGAGCAGCAGCCGGACCCGTGTCCGCGCCGAGGACTCGTACCAGCTTGCGGTGCGATCCAGTTCCACCGAAGACGTGGTTCTCTGTGTGTGAGAGGCGCTCATTGGTCGTCCTCCTCCATCAGCCGGGCCGCTTGCGCCAGCCTGAGGGACACGGTGTCGGGACGCGCTCCGCCGTCATTGATGGAGAACCGGAGCCCGCCAGGCGAATAGCCTTTGACGAAGTCTGCGATCACGGCATCCCACACTTCGCCGAAACCCGCCGCAGCAGTCCTGATCTCCACCAGGCATTCGGAGTCGGGGAGCACTCGTTCGGCCAGAACTTCGAGATTGCCGGACGCAACAACGCCGATGACGGCCAGTTTCCTTGTGCCGGCCGCGCGCTGGCGGGTGGCGTGGCGGAAGTTCAGGTCCTCCATCGCGGCTGTCCTTCTCACCAGTTGCGGAATCTTGAGGGCGGCGCGTAGAGCCCACCCGACCAATGGACAAGATCCTTGATGGAACGCGCCGCCAGCATGCTCCGGTCGGCGTCGAGCGGATTGATACCGATATCTTCAGGACGACGGATGGCACCGCGCTCGCGGAGGTGCTGGACCATCTTAGCGTCGCGGCCACGGCCGACGTCGGTGTATCCCGCCACCCCGCGGATCGCCTGCTCGCGCTCCCTGGCATCACGACAGAGCAGCAGATTGGCGATGCCTTCCTCGGTGACGATGTGCGTTACGTCGTCGCCGTAGATCATCACCGGCGCCAGCTCGAGATTCAGCCTTTCGGCGAGTTCCAGAGCATCGAGCCTCTCTACAAACAGCGGCACGTTCTTTTCGCCGAAGGTCTCGCCGATCTGCACGACCAGCTTGCGGCCACGGCGCAGCAGCGTTGACCCCTCGGGATCGGCTTCCCTGCCAGCCTGCAGCCAGGGCTCGCTCGGATGTCGCCGCCCGCGCGCATCAGAGCCCATGTTCGGCGCCCCGCCAAAGCCGGCGATGCGCGACGTGGTGACCGTGGAGGAATTGCCCTGAAGATCGATCTGCAGCGTCGAGCCTATGAACATGTCACAGGCATAAAGGCCGGCCGTCTGGCAGAAGGCCCGGTTAGAACGCAGCGAACCGTCGGACCCGGTAAAGAAGACGTCGGATCGGGCGCGGATGTACTCATCCATCCCGACCTCGGAACCGAAGCAGTGGATCTGCTCGACCCAGCCGGATTCGATGGCCGGGATCAACGCAGGGTGAGGGTTTAGCGCGAAATGGCTCGCCACCTTGCCCTTCAGTCCGAGTTTCTCGCCATAGGTCGGCAAGAGGAGTTCGATCGCAGCGGTGTTGAAGCCGATCCCGTGGTTCAATCGCTTGACGCCATAGGGCGCGTAGATGCCCTTGATCGCCAGCATGCCGGTCAGGATCTGCGACTCGGTGATAGCAGCGGGATCGCGCGTGAACAGCGGTTCGACGAAGAATGGCTTGTCGGCCTCGACAACGAAATGCACCCGGTCCCCCGGTATGTCGACGCGCGGAATCTTGTCGACGATCTCGTTCACTTGGGCGATAACGACGCCGTTCTTGAAGGCTGTGGCCTCCACGACGGTCGGCGTATCTTCGGTGTTAGGCCCGGTGTAGAGGTTGCCGTCACGATCGGCGCTGACTGCAGCGATCAGCGCGACGTTCGGCGTGAGGTCGATGAAATAGCGCGCGAATAGCTCGAGATAAGTGTGGACCGCACCGAGCTCGATCTTGCCGCCGAACAGCATCTTCGCAATGCGCGCCGACTGCGGGCCGGAATAGGCATAGTCGAGCTTCTTCGCCACGCCGCGGTCGAATAGGTCGAGATGCTCCGGCAGCACGACGCCGGACTGCACCATGTGCAGGTCACGCACCTTGGCTGGATCGACAGCAAGGAGGGCGGCGCAGAGCAGATCGGCCTGCTTCTGGTTGTCACCCTCGAGGCAGACGCGATCGCCAGGGCGGACCACCGCTTCCATCAGTTTGGTGGCGTCGCGCACATCGACGACCTTGCCCTTTGCCAGCCTCGCGCCGGCTTGGATACGGGCGTCGCGCGCTTCCCGGCCACGCTGCCAGGTCGTCATCGTCTTTGCTCCTCCAGCAGGCTCCGGATTGCTGGCCGAAATTAGTCGCGGAGCTCCCTGGAGTATTTCCTCAAGCAACCATGTTTTCGACTTCGCACGCTACCGAACCCGGCAATTGCATGACAGCTCGAACGTTGTCCGGTTCCTCCACTTCGCAACCGTCTTCTGATCGATGCCGCAGCGCTTGGCGACAGGGCTGAAGGCCGATCAAAAGCATGCCATTGTTAGCCGGAGTGGAGCGATCACCGTGGAACTGGCAGCGCTTTCGTCTTGCCAGACAGTCTGGCTCCGATCGCCAGACTTTCGGGAAACCAACTGACGAAAGCCCTCATCGCCGCAGCGGATTGAGGGAGGGCTGCAATGCGTGCCAACACGGTGGCGGTGCGAATGCGAGTTGCGAATTGTCTGTTCCAGGCCTTTGAGTAGCGGCTGCCGGCGGCAACGCGCGCCTCGCGATCCCATCGGTCGAACCTGGCCAATTCGGTGGCCAACAGCCAGCCGGACTGCAAGGCCATGGAGATGCCTTCGGCGATGATGGGATGGGACTCGCCGGCAATGTTGCCGACCCGAAATATGTCGTCGGCAAAACGCGGACGAATGCCAGGGCGTATAGGCCCGGCGGCCAGCCATTCGCCATCGAGTGTTGCGCCCCCGATCGCGGAAACCGTACCAGGACAGGATGCCACGATGTGCGCGTGAACGGCTTGGCCCGCCGACAAGGCACCACTTTTCTCACGCAACCTGGCCAATACGTCGCGGCGTATGCAGCAGGACAGCGACATCCTGTTCTGATCCGTCCACACCATGCCGCCATAGCCGCCCGGAAACACCAGGAGAGGCATGAGGTCTCGGGCGAGCGAAGCTCCTTTGAAGTGAGCCTTGAAGCCAAACAGATCGTGAGGCGCACAGCTTTTTGGGAGGTTGGTTGGAAGCTTTCCCTGCTCCCAAGAACCATGGGCGGCTATCACGACTGGCGCAGCGAGAACCCTCTGATCGTCTTTGCCGCTGATCCGGACTGCGGCGTTCTCCCCATCGCTGATGATCGTCACCGCACGGCAAGGCTGAAAAACATCGGCTCCGGCATTGCGGGCGGCGTCCAAGAGGATGCCATCAAGGACGTCGCGCCCAAGTGCACGCCCAAAAGCGTCTCCCGCCGCCCGGGGCATGCCCGCGTCTATGCCCGGGCCCGACGCAAACAATGCTACTCGCCTGACTTCCGGGCCTGCCTTGGCGCGAATCGCAGCGCCCGCCCCCAAACGGTCCAACAGCTCCAGATTGACTGCCGACATGAACTCGCCGCAGACTTTTCGGCGCGGGAATTCGCTTCGTTCGATGATGGCAACCGCGCGCCCCTGGCCGCACAAAGCCAAGGCCACCGACGCGCCACTTGGCCCGGCACCTATGACAATGGCATCGTACATCGCGGGAGCGCTTCCTTGGGGATGACGCTGAAAGCGTGGGTAAACGGGCCAATCCTGCGTTCTTCACACTGCTGGCTGGAACCCGATGGCCACAGACTGGAAAGTTCATTGCCCGCGAACCCCGCGCGGACGCTCGCTGCTGCATCGTGCATGGTCACCTCGTTTGCGCCGATGATGCGTAGGAGCGAGCACATTCTCAAGGCAGTGGCGTTTCGGCTTGGCTCGGTGGCGAGGAACACCGGTGCCCGTGAACGGAGCGCTGCAAACAGAACCTTCAAGTCCGCGTCGGAAAAATGGTGGAGGAACAGATTGGCCGAGACAACGTCGTACGCGCCGGCGCCGGGCTTTGCGATCCAGTCAAAGACGTCATCGGTGACGGTTTCAACTCGCCAGCCGAGTGCGGTGAAGTCCGCGCGCCGTTTGTCTGAGATGAGGTTGACCTGGTCAAGCATGACGAGATCCACGTCGGCCCATCTCCTGGCCAAACGTCTTGCAACCGAGAGCATGAATGCCCCGTCGCCGGAGCCGAGTTCCAGAATCCTGGTAGGCGTTCTGCGCACGTTCGCCTTGAAGAGACCGGCCATGATCGCGCTCTGAAACATCAGCGCGTTTATCCAAACGAGGTCCCGCCGGGAGCCGATTGCCCTTGGATCGTCGGGGGGGAGGATATCGAGCAGTTCCGGCTCGATCCGACGGCGGTCGAGATCTTTGGCCAACTCAGGCATTGCCGGCCGTATGGAACATCATCGTCTCCGCCGTCAGGCCGGGTCCGAATGCCATGGCACAACCCACGCGGTCTTCCGTGAACCCGCGCAGCATTCGCTCAAGCACGAACATGACCGTGGCTGAAGACATGTTTCCGTTTTCGCGAAGGACCTCGCGCGACATCGACAAAGCACAGGGATGGAGATTCAGCGCGCGCTCCACGGCATCGAGTATCGAGCGCCCCCCTGGGTGGACAGCCCAAAGATCAACGCTGCCGACGCTGCTGGCTCCCAGAATGCTGCCGATACCTTCAGCGAGCACACCTTGAATTGCGCCAGGGACTTGTCCCGACAAAACCATGTCGAAACCGTCGTCGCGAATGCCCCAGGTCATCAGGTCGCGGCTGTCAGCGGCGACGATCGCGTGAAAACTATCCAGGCCGATCCCGAATGGGCGGGCAGTCACCGACGCGGCCGCGCAACCATCACCCCAGAGGCAGAAGGACAGCAGTTTTTCGAGATCGCTGGTCTCCCTGAGATGGAGCGTACACAGTTCAATACAGACGATTACGACGTGAGCCTCGGGTTCGGACCGGATGATGTGCCGTGCCAGCTTGAGCGCGTTGATTGCCGCGTAGCATCCCATGAAGCCTATGATCGTGCGCTCAACGGTGGTCGGCAAATTGCATCGGGCAATTATCTCCAGATCGATACCGGGGGCGGAGAAACCGGTGCACGTTGTCACGATCAAATGCGTGACGGTCGTCCTGTCCTTATCCTGGAGGAGCCGCTCCACGGCTTGCTGGGCCAGAACCGGCGCAGCGGCGGCAAACATTTCCATGCGTGTCGCTGTTCCTGGAAATGCACCCCGCTTGAAAACGCCCGCCATGTCCACACTCGGACCCTCGGGATCTTCGGCAGGCGCAAAGCACGAATAGCGATGCTCGATCCCGCCCTTGTCTGCCATGCGATTGAAAATCGCGCGGCGACGGGGGTTTGCCGTCAACTGAGAGCCAGCAAACTGCAGGAAGAACCTGTGAACGCTGTGGTCAGGGACGGCCGTCGCAATTCGGTTGATGAAAGCTTGAGCGCACATTTTCTTCCTTGGCTTGCCGCCGCAAGCCTGTGGTCACCGAGGAAAGCGCCACGTGTTGGAGGCTCGCAGCGGATCTGCGCCTTCGACGGCAATGGCAAACTCTATTGTGGTAAACGCTCAGAACAGGAAATGCTTCCCTTGGACCCCTGCCCTTCGCCAAATTTCAGGCCAATGCGGTTGGACCGCAACCGAAACCTCGCTGGACAACGAATGTTTTGCGCCGCTTGCCCACAAGCACCGTGAAGCCCGGCAGGTTGGTGAGTGCGCGATGTTCGATCTGGCTCGATCGGTTGGTTTGTCTACGCCATCATAGCCGCGCAGTACGAAAGCGAAGGGCTCCGATCTTTGTACTAAAGCCTTTACCCGCCTTTTTGAAATTGTCCTCAACGCGGCCCGTGCCTTTCAGGACGGGAACACCAATTTCCAGTCCTGCTTCATGTCCACGACGGTCCAGCGTTCCTTCATCGCTTCGTCCCAAGCTTTGTCGAGCTTTCCGACTGAGGATTTGCGATCGTACGCATATTCACGATCGGCGTCGGTATGATGCACGATCCCCATGAACCGCGCGCCGCTTCCAGCGGCGGTCCATTGCAACATCTCCAGATCGCCGTCGGAATTACCGAACGCAAAGATGGGTCGGCGGCCTATGAACTTGTTGATGCCGACAGGTTTGCCCGGTCCGTCGTCGACGAAATCGATCTTGGCTTCCTTGATCAAGGCCGGCTTGCCGTCGGCACCCACCACGTATTTGGTTGCTCCCGACGACCCGACGATCCTCTCCGGCGGGATGCCATAGACAGCTTCCATCCAGGGGCGCATGAAATCGATACCGCCGCCCGACACCACAAATATCTTGAAGTCGTTCTGCCGTAAGAACTCCAGCAATTCCAACATCGGCTGGTAAACAAGTTCGGTATAGGGACGATGGTAGCGGGGATGACGCGCCGTCCTGGTCCAGTTGATGACCGCGCTGTTGAATTCGTCGGTTGTCATGCCGGCGTGCGTCACAGCCAGGATCTTGAATATTCCCTGCTCGCCCGAGCGAACCAGACCTGACACGTCGTTTGACAGGACAGATTTGAACGGTTCCTGCGTCTGCCACTCCGGATGGGTTGGGGCGAGCTGCTTCACCTGGTCCAATGCGAAGGCGAGTTGCGAGTAGATCGGCTGTTCGCACCAGAGCGTTCCGTCATTGTCGAAAACAGCGATACGCTCGTTGGCCATGACGAATTCCTGGCCGTCCGGCGTCGTGACCTTTGCAACGAAGTCCATGATCGAAGCTTTGGCGGGCCCCTCATGCCACGAAGCGAGAGGCGCAGCTTGAGCACGCGCGGACACGACGCTGGAAAGCGGCAGGCTGGTGGCCAGCATGCCGGCGAGCACCTTGCGTCTGTCCATGGCCGGACTCATCTATCGAACCACGACTTAGACGTGCACGCCGACTGTTCTTGCACAATAGATCCTGGACAGGGCATCGCGAACTCCAGCGGTTTGGTGCGTCGCGCCGGCACGGACTTCAGCCTGCGAAGTCGATGACTGCGGTTGGATGCGCTGGTTGATCAGGCGATGCAGGCCTCGGAGAGGCCCCATTCGATTGACCGAGCGCGTCAGGCAGTCAGAATAGGAGCGGGCCTTGCAGGCACAAGACTTGGCTGCCGCACATACCGATACGAAACGGTAACAGCCCACCGATAGAACCGATGGGGGCGCCGCTGGAGCTTATGCCGGTCCCTTGGTAGCAGCCAAATCGCGCCGTCGAACGCCAAGGCGGTGACGCTTGCAGGCCCCGGATAGAACCCGGCTGTAACAGTAAAGTGCTGGCGCGCCTCCCCTCACTGTGACGATGCTTGCTGGAATGCTTCCGCACGAGGTCATTCATTCGGTTTGAAACATATGGCCATGCCTTCCGAAACCGCCCACGACCGTCGGGGCTTGCTAAGGCTCATGTTGAAGATGCCGGCCTTGCGCGGCACGCTTCAAATCCTCAGCGCGACGAATTCCGATCTGCTCGGCCTGTGCGGCGCCTACGAGGATGCCAGCACGGCCCTTGAGCGCTTGAGAAAGGAAAGAGGAAACGCGAACCGCGCCGCGATTGCTGAATACGAAGAGCTTTGCACCGATCTGGAGACCGACATTATCCGCATGTGCCAGTGACACCCGGCGGCACGTGAGCGTGTCCGGCCTTTGTAACTGTAACGTACTTCGCTTTCCGGCATTCCGATTCAATTGTGTGACGCGCCGAAAGCTTCGGGCGCGCAGCAGAGGGTCGTGACCAGGGATGTTCATGGGACGCGTTCGCCCTGGCGTAGGTGCATTCCCGCTGACTGGCACCTTCCGCCCTCAGGGGCTTGAAGCAGCAGTTCCAACGTCCGGCTCAACGTCCAGTGCCCTCGCCATAGCCTTTGCTGTTGCGCTACCCCTTGTCAGTGGCGCCGAGGCCCAGGAGGCCAAGGATACTTCGGGGACGAACCTTCCGTGCTGACAAGGACCCTGTCGTTCTCGAACGAGTATCGATTCCTGCCGGGGGACGAATACTACGATATTTCGAACGTCCGTTACACCGAGCCTTTTTTCGACGGAAAGGCTTCCGTTCGTCTGACCGTGCCGCTCGATGCAACCAATCTGACCGGCGACGACGAATTCGGCCTCGGCGACATTGCGGCTAAGCTCAGCTGGATTCCCTATTTGAGCAGGCGGCAGGCGTTTATCCTCAGCACCGAGATTTATGCGCCGACCGCCTCCGAGGATGTACTTGGCACCGGCAAATGGGTCGCCGCGCCCGGGCTGACCTGGGCCTATTTTGCCAGTCCGGAGGTCATCATCGCCCCCGCCTACATCCAAAATTTTTCATTCGCCGGTCACAGTGACCGAGCCAATGTCAATCGCGGCGATTTCGATCTCTACGTCGTCGACAAACCTCACGCCAAACGCTGGTGGCTCACGTCCGACTTGACCGCAAGTTACGATTTCGAAGCCAAGACAGCACCCATGTCCTGGGAGGTTGCCTTGGGCTTCAATCTGGGCAAACTGGCAAACGGCGGCGCCATCAATGGCTACATCAGGCCAGGTATCGGCATCGGCAACGACCGGCCCTACGACTACAACATGGAGGTCGGCGTTTCGTTGGTCAGTTTTTAGCGACCAATGAGACCTTGGTACAGAGAGGGAGACGATGACTGAATCAAGATCATCTGCCTGGCTATTTACCGCGACAGCTGTTCTTGTGGCATTCGCTCCCACAGGGCAAGCAAATGCCACCGAGGCCGTTGCCGGACGCTATATCCCCGGCGCCTTCGCGAGTCCCGGTGCGGGTATTGTGCCGCCCACGCCGGGCGCCGGCTATTGGGCAATGTCCAACATCTACTACCATGGCGAAGCAGATGGCCAGGTTCCATTCGGCAAAGGCTCGGTCGCGGTGGGTCTCACCGGCGATATCTATGCCGCGATTCTGGCAGGGGTTTACGTGCCCGAGTTGCACTTGCCAGGAAACTGGACCTACGCCGTCCAGCTTGCCGTCCCCCTGGGCTGGACCGGGGCCACTGCCGCGGTCGGCCCGCTGGGGGCGGATCAGCATGTCACCGGGCTCGGCGACATCGCTTTCGCGCCGCTCGTGTTTGGGTGGCACAACGATGCCATGAACACCTGGCTGTCGGCATCCCTGACGATCACCGCACCGACCGGCGAATGGAAGGAAGGGGACCTTGCCTTCATCGGCCTCAACTACTGGACGTTCACGCCGGCGATCGGATTCACCTATCTCATCCCGCAACACGGGCTGGACCTTTCCGCCAAATTAGGCGTGGACATCAACACCACGAACCCGGACACCGATTACTACAGCGGTGCGATGGCCCACCTCGATCTTTCGGTCACAAAGGCCGTAACGGAGAACCTTTCCGTGGGGGCGATCGCGGGCTTCCTGGACCAAATCGAAGACGATCGGGGCGCGTTCGCCGACACCCACGATGGATTCAGGGGCCGCTCGATCGCGCTCGGGCCGCTGGTCAAATACAAGGCCAAGTTCGGAGAGAAAACCGAGGTCGATTTCACCTTGAGGTGGGCCCATGAGGTCGAGGTCGAAAACCGCATGAAGGGCGACGCTGTGTTCTTCGACGTTTCCGGCAAGTTTTGAGCGGCGGGACAAACCAAGTGCTGATGCGCAAGCGGGTTGGCAAGATTGTCGCGGCTTTGTACCTGCTCACGCTGACGGCGTGCGGAGGGGGACCGGAAGGCGTTTTGGCACCGGTAGCCGTTAATATGCGGTCAGCGTCGGCATCTGACGTAACGATGTTGGTGGCGACCAGCCGCAAACCGTCGGGCGATCCTGCAACGCTGTTCACGGGCGAGCGCAGCCCGACTCTTTCCTTGACCGACCTGACCATTTCAATTCCGCCGGACCGTGCATCCGGCACGGTCGAGTGGCCGAAAAAGCTGCCGCCGAATCCCCAAAAGGAGTTTGCTGTCGTTGCCGCGAAGAACCTTTCAATCCCGCAGGCCGGCGACTGGCTGCACTCTCACAATCCGAGCGGCCATGTGCTCGTCTTCGTCCATGGCTTCAACAACCGCTATGAGGATTCTGTTTTTCGCTTCGCGCAATTTGTCCATGACTCGGGCGCGAAGGTCACGCCCATCCTTTTCACCTGGCCATCGCGCGCCAGCGTCCTCGACTACAATTACGACAAGGAAAGCACCAACTTTTCCCGCACCGCCTTCGAACGAACATTGAAGGCTTTGGCCAATGATCGCGGCGTCACCGACATTACCGTTATGGCCCATTCGATGGGAACCTGGCTCGCCATGGAGGGGCTGAGGCAAATGGCCCTGCAGGACGGTCAGGTTTCTCCCAAAATCAGGAATGTAATTCTTGCATCTCCCGACCTTGATGTGGATGTCTTCGGGCGCCAGTGGACAGAACTCGGGCCCAAGAAGCCGAAATTCACCATCATGATCTCGCGCGACGACCGGGCGCTTGCAATCTCGCGTCTGATTTCAGGCGATGTCGACCGGGTGGGCCAGATTGATCCGTCAAAAGAGCCATACAAGTCGAAGCTGCAAGCGGCGGGAATAACGGTCATCGACCTGACCAATGTAAAGACGGACGATCGCTTGAATCACAGCAAGTTTGCCGAGAGTCCTGAAATCGTGGCGTTGCTGGGATCTCAATTGGCCTCCGGCCAGATCCTGACCGACTCGCGTACAAGCCTTGGCGACGGACTGGGCATGATGATTGCGGGCACAGTGGGGACGGTCGGCAAGGTCGCGGCAACGACGGTCACCGCTCCCATTGCGATGATGGAGGGAAAGGGGAAAACCCCGGCACCCGATCAGCTCGGAACGATCCTGAAGGCCGATCCGACGGCGGAATGAACTCGGGGTTCTGACAATCAGGAGTCCAGCAGTTCGGCCCTTCCCGCACGTATCGTTACCGTAACGTACTTCGAAATCCTGCGCCGCGACCCGAGAGTGCTGGTCGACTTCGACACTGCCCCGTTCGCAGGACCCCGCAATGAGCGTTGCACCCGTAACCGGAAAATCCGGCTCCGATAGCATCTCCGTCGAGCTGTCGTCGCGCCGAACCGGCATGTCGTTCCAGCGCACCCGCATGAGCGCCGACCGCACGCTGATGTCGGTGATCCGCACCGCGCTATCCCTGATCAGCTTTGGCTTCACCATCTTCCAGGTGTTCCAGAAGCTGCGGGACGCAGGCACGCTCGCTCACGCCGCCGCACCGCGCAATTTCGGGGTGACGCTGGTGCTGCTCGGCATCCTGATGCTGGTCGTCGGCATCATCTATCACGTGCTTTTCATGGCCGGACTGCGCCGCGAACGCGATGCGATGCACGATGCCGGTCTGATCCATGCCCAAAGCGGATACCCGGTCTCATTCACGCTGATAACGGCAGTGATCCTGTTGCTGATCGGTCTCGTCGCCATCAGCAGCATGGTTTTCAACGTCGGTCCGTTCACGGACGCCTCAGCTGCATGAGAAAGGATGGACAACCTTGAGATGGAAACTCCCCGCATCATCGCGCTGCGAACCGCGCTTCGTGAACTGCGCAAGGCGCAGGACAGCGCAATCGCCGAACTCGCAGATGAAAACAGCGCCGAGAACCGTAAGGCTCTCCACGACATTGCCGACACTTTGAAAACACTCCGATCAATCCAGAAGGAAGAGCAGGGCATCGTCACGCGGATTTTGAAATGGCTGCACGTGATCCCGTGAAAAGGCGCTTCAGCCATTCGCGATCATGCCACTGAGACAGCGGTAACCAAGGAGAAACAGGATGGCGAAATCACCAAAGACCGGCAAGCCGAACATCCTCGTCATATGGGGCGACGATATCGGCACGGCCAATCTGAGTTGCTACACGCACGGATTGATGGGCTACAAGACGCCCAACATCGACCGCCTCGCCAAGGAAGGCTTGATGTTCACCGACGCCTATGGCGAACAGTCCTGCACCGCCGGTCGCTCGTCCTTCATCACCGGGCAGAGCGTCTATCGCACAGGTCTTTCAAAAGTCGGCCTGCCGGGCGCCGATGTCGGCCTGCAGGCCGAAGATCCGACTATTGCGGAAGTTCTCAAGCCGCTCGGCTATGCAACGGGGCAGTTCGGCAAGAACCATCTGGGCGACATGAACAAATATCTGCCGACAGCGCATGGCTTCGACGAATTCTTCGGCAATCTCTACCACCTCAACGCCGAGGAAGATCCGGAAGATCCGAACTATCCGAAGGACCCGCGGTTCAAGGAAAAATTCGGCCCGCGCGGCTTGCTGCATTGCTGGGCGACGGACAAGGACGACCCCACCGAGCAACCGCGCTGGGGCCGCATCGGCAAGCAGAAAATCACTGATACCGGTCCACTGACGCGCAAACGCATGGAGACCGTCGACGACGAAATCGCGGCCAAGGCGAAGGACTTCATCAAACGCCAGAATGATGCCGGCAAGCCGTTTTTCATGTGGCTCAACTTCACCCACATGCATCTTCGCACCCACACCAAGCCCGAGAGCCTGGGGCAGGCAGGGCCAGACCAGTCGCCCTATCACGACACGATGATCGACCACGACAAGAACGTCGGAGAAATGCTCGACTATCTCGACGAGCTCGGCATCGCCGACGACACCTTCGTCATGTACTCGACCGACAACGGCCCACATATGAACTCATGGCCGGATGCCGGCATGACGATGTTCCGCTCGGAGAAGGACACCAATTGGGAAGGCGCCTTCCGCGTGCCGCTCATCGTTCGCTGGCCCGGCAAGGTTCCGGCAGGCGAGGTGACCAACGACATTGTCCAGCACCACGACTGGCTGCCGACCTTCTGCGCGATCGCCGGCGATGCCGACATCCCGAACAAGCTGCTCAAGGGCCACAAGGCCGGCGACAAGACGTTCAAAGTCCATATCGATGGTTACAACCTTTTCGATTTCCTGACGAAGAAAGGCGTGGAGAGCCCGCGCCATGGCCTCGTCTATTTCGACGACGACGGCAGCCTCGTGGCAGTGCGCTTCAAGAACTGGAAGGTCGTGTTCATGGAACAGCGGACCGAAGGCACGTTGCGCCTGTGGATGGATCCGCTGGTCGTCCTGCGCTGTCCCAAACTTTTCAACCTGAGGACAGATCCGTATGAGCGGGCGGACGTTACCTCGAACACTTACTTCGATTGGTACATGTCCAAGGGCTACATGATTATGGCGGCGCAAGCGGTCGTCCAGCCGTTCCTTGCATCGTTCAAGGACTACCCTCCACGCCAGAAAGCGGCGAGCTTCACGCTTGACCAGGCGCTCGCGAAGATGGCGGAGAGCTTCAACAGCGGGCACTAAAGCATGTGCTCCGGCGGCAGGCGCACGCCTGCCGCCGGCGTCTGCCGAACCGCGGAATCACAGACGGAGAACGCCATGACCTTCAGACATCTGCTCGCAGGCGCTTTCGCTTTCGGTCTTTCAATGTCCGTGACCGATCCCAGCGCCGCGAAGGTGTGGACTTCGGAGCAACTCGCCGCGCGCACGATCGAACGCCGTGCCGTCGAGGCGGTCATCTGGGGCATTCCGGCCGTCAATTACGACCTGATGCTGCAGGAAACGCTCAACAAGGCCAAAGGCAAGGTCAACCAGATCGTCTATTGGTCCCGCCTGCCGGATTGGAAGAACCAGACGCTCACACCGAACCCGGATTCCATCTACCTGATGCCCTTCATCGATACCAAGGACGTTGGCCCGGTCGTCCTCGAAATCCCGCCTGCAGACGGCGGCTCGATAACCGGCAGCATCGACGATGCCTGGCAGGCGGCTCTCGAAGATGTCGGACCGGCCGGCGTCGACAAGGGCAAGGGCGGCAAATACCTGATCCTGCCGCCGGGCTACAAGGACAAGGCGCCCGACGGCTACATCGCGCTGCCATCGAACACCTACCAGAGCTATGCGCTGCTTCGCTCCATCCTAAAAAGCGGCAGCGCAGCCGATGTCGCAAAGGCGGTCGAATACGGGAAGCGGGTCAAGCTTTACCCGCTCTCGGAGGCTGGCAATCCACCGCCGACCACATTCGTCGATGCGATCGACGTCGTCTTCGATGCCACGATCCCCTATGACATCGACTTCTACAAGTCGCTCGACCGCATGGTGCAATACGAGCCGTGGCTGGAGCGAGACAAGGCGATGATCGACATGCTCAAGTCGATTGGCATCGAAAAAGGCAAGCCGTTCGCGCCCGACGCCGGGACCCAAACGGCCCTGAGGGCAGCGGCACAGGAAGCCCACGCCTATCTCGACATGCGCTACGAGCAGTTGTTCGGGGCCACCTACTACGACAGCGCCCACTGGGCGGTGCCTGCCACGCCCGCCGTCATCGAAGGCATGTCGACACAATTTGCCAAGCCGGGCGACTATCCTACGGAGGGGCGCGGAGTGGCCTACTCGATGGGATTCTTCAGCGCCAAGCATTTGGGCGCCGGCCAGTTTTACCTGATGACGTTCAGGGACGCGGGCGGCAAGCAGTTCGATGGCGCCAGAACCTATCGCCTTACCGTGCCGGCGAAGGCGCCGGTGAGCCAGTACTGGTCGGCGACCGCCTACGACCGGGCGACTCACGCGCTGATCCGTGACCAGAAGTGGTCGAGCCGTTCGTCGCAGAACACGGACATCCAGAAAAACGCCGATGGCTCGGTGGACGTGTTCTTCGGCCCGAAGGCTCCGAAGGGCAAGGAATCGAATTGGGTGCCCACCAGCCCCAAAGGAAAATTCGAAGTCCTCTTCCGCCTCTACGGTCCGGAAAAACCGCTGTTCGACAAGACATGGATGCTGCCGGATATCGAGAAGACAAAGTGAGGACACTCACATGAAAATACGGGCTTTCACAATTGCCACGGCACTCTCGTTCGCCGCGCTTGGTTCCTTAGCGGGCTTGCAAGCCCGAGCAGCGGATGCCGTACCGGTCACCGTCGACAATTTCGTTCGCGCCGAAACCGATCTCTATTTCGGCAGTGCGATCAAGGACGCAGGTGGGATAGGCAAGTTCCTGCATCGCCGCGAGCCGATGCAGATCGAGCATCAGGCCGTTGTTCGCGCGAATCGCGATACGCTTTATTCGTCCGCCGTTTTCGACCTCGACGCCGGTCCCGTGACGATCACATTGCCCGACGCCGGAGACCGGTTCATGTCGCTGATGATCGTCAACGAGGATCACTATGTGCCGCAAGTCGTCTATGGGGGCGGTAGCTATAAGCTCGACAAGGAGACGGTCGGCACGCGCTATGTGCTTGCCGGTATCCGCACGTTGGTCGATCCAGCCAATCCCGACGACGTGACGAAAGTGCATGCCCTGCAGGATGCGATAAAGGCCGAGCAGGCCAATGCCGGCAGCTTCGAAAGCCCGGCGTGGGATCAGGCGAGCCAGAAGAAGGTGCGCGATGCACTGCTGGTTCTTGCCACCACGATGCCAGACTTCAAGGGTGCATTCGGCAAGAAGGGAGACGTCGACCCTGTCCGCCACCTCGTTGGCAGTGCGGCAGCATGGGGTGGCAATCCGGACAAGGATGCCACCTATCTCAACATCACCCCGGCCAACAATGACGGCACAACCGTCTACAAACTTGACGTCAAGGATGTGCCCGTCGACGGCTTCTGGTCGGTGAGCCTCTACAATGCCGAAGGCTATTACGAGAAGAACCAGTACAACGCCTACTCGCTGAACAACCTCACGGCCAAGAAGGGCGACGACGGCACAATCTCTGTCCAGTTCGGCAGTTGTGACGGCAAGATCGCCAATTGCCTGCCGATCATGAAGGGCTGGAATTACACCGTGCGGCTCTACCGCCCGCGAGCCGAGATTTTGGACGGGAAGTGGACATTCCCGGAGCCGAAGGCGGCCAAATAACAATCCTGCGATCTTCGGCGCCGTCACAAATACCGGCTGAACCAGGAGGGAAGGATGACGCGTCAAACTGCTCCACTCGCGAAAGCCCCGGTCAGATCGTCTGAAGCGGATGCTGCCGGGTTGAACCCGCAACCATTGCCGCCCTCGCCGAACTGGGCGGCGGCGATGCCCTCCGGCCCTGACGCGCGGGTGAAAATCACCGAGCAGTACGCGCGAACCGTCGCGCGGGACGCCTTTCTCTGGGCTTGGCCCCTGGTCAATGTCATGAACCGCCGCGCGATAAATGCAGAGATCCCGCAGCCGCTGATCTCAGGCGGCGCTCCGGCCGCGCCACTCAACCGGCTATCGATGATTACGGACTACATAGCGCCCGACGAGCGGTTGGTAGCCTGCCCGAACCAGGATGTCGTCTATGGCGGCGGGCCGCTGGCGCTGGATCTTTCACCGGCGGTGATACAGGTGCCAGATTTCGGCAATCGCTTCTGGGTCTACCAGATCGTCAATTCACGAACCGACAGCTTCGCAAGCCTGGGCAAGATGTATGCGAGCCAGCCCGGCTTCTACTTGTTCGTCGGCCCGGGCTGGCAGGGTGAGGTACCCAAGGGCATCGCGAAGGTGTTTCGATGCACCACGACGACCGGCTACGTGATCCCTCGTGTGTTCATGGACGACACCATTGAGGACCGGGCAGCGATTCAGCCGGTCATCAACCAGATAAACATCTACCCGCTCAGCGAATTCGACGGCACCATGAAAACTGTCGACTGGAAAGGCATTCCGCATGTCGATGCCGAGGGTGGCGATAAGGAAACGCCATGGGTACCGCCGGCAACGTTCTTCGACGCATTGCCCGGTGCGCTCGCCGATGCTCCTCCGCTTCCCGGCGAAGAGGCTCGCTACGCCCAGGTCCTGGCGGTGCTGCAGGCGGCAAAGGTCGACGCGGGTCTGCGAAAGGCGATGGACGATGAGGCGGCCAGGGCCGATACCGAGCTTGTCGCTCCCCTGTTCGAATTCCGCAACTGGGGGGTCCAACTCCCGTTCAATTGGTCGACGACATCCAACAACGCCGCATTCGGCACGGACTATTTTACGCGGACTGCCGTCGCGAAATCCAACATCTTCGTCAATGCACCGAACGAGACGAAGTATTATTATCAAGATCTCGATGCGGACGGCCGGCGTCTGAACGGAAGCCAAAAGTATACTGTAACTTTTCCGAAGGACCAAACGCCGCCCGTGAGGGGCTTTTGGTCGCTGACGCTCTACAACGAACACCATTTCTTTGCGCCAAACGTTATCAAACGATACTCGGTCGGCACGAAGAACGCGGATCTCAGGCTTGCCGCCGACGGATCGCTGACAATCATCGTTCAATCCGATGCGCCCTCGGACCCTGTGCAGCGGGCCAATTGGCTTCCTGCGCCGAAAGGTGCCGACTTCTCGCTCTTCCTGCGCGCCTATTGGCCAAAAACCGCGGTCATCGATGGCTCCTGGACGCCGCCACCAGTGGAACGGCAGTAGAGGCGACAACAGGACACCAAGAGGAGGAGAGCAATGACACGTTCATTCAAGGGCAAGATCGCGCTCGACGTTCGCGATTCCAAGGCGGATTGGGACGCCTTCCTCGACAATCGGGCACCCAAGGATGCCCCCAACGTCCTCGTCATCCTCTACGACGACACCGGCCAGGCAGCCTGGTCGCCTTATGGCGGACGCATCGAGATGCCGACGCTCGACCGGCTGGCGAAGAACGGGCTCACCTACACGCAGTGGCACACGACGGCGGTCTGTTCGCCGACACGCTCTTGCTTCCTGACCGGCCGCAACCACCATGCCAACGGCTTTGGCACCATCTCCGAAGCTGCCACGGGCTTCCCCGGCTACAACGGGCATATCCCGCTGGAAAACGGCACGATCGCCAGCATCCTGCGCGACGCGGGCTGGAGCACCTTCTGGATCGGCAAGAACCACAACGTGCCGGTCGACGCGTTCGGGATGAGCGCCTCGAAGAAGAAGTGGCCGCTCGGCCTCGGCTATGACCGCTTCTACGGCTTCATCGGCGGCGAGACGAACCAATGGTATCCCGAACTGATCGAGGACAACCACTTCGTCGACCAGCCCAGCCAACCAGAAGACGGATACCATTTTTCGAAGGATATCGCCGACAAGGCTATCGGATTCATCCGTGACTCCCGCCAGGCCGACCCAGGGAAGCCCTGGTACATGTGGTACTGCCCCGGCGCGAACCATGCGCCACATCACGCGCCGCAAGACTTCATCGACAAGTACAAGGGCAGGTTCGACGACGGCTACGAGGCCTACCGCAAGTGGGTTCTGAAGCGGATGATCGAGCGCGGTATCCTGCCGGCCGACACGGAGCTGACGCCCATCAATCCGATGCCACCGGAGATCGCCGCCGAGGGCGACATGGTGCGGCCCTGGAACACTCTCAATGCCGACGAGAAGCGCCTGTTCAGCCGCATGGCCGAAGTCTATGCCGCCTTTTCGGAATACACCGACGTCCAGATCGGCCGGCTGGTCGACTACCTTGAGGAATCGGGACAGCTCGACAACACGCTGATCTTCTACTGCGCCGATAACGGCGCCTCGGGTGAAGGCAGCCCCAGCGGCTCCGTCAACGAAAACCTGTTCTTCAACGGCTTCCCGGATGATGTGAACCGCAACCTTGCCATGATCGACAAGCTGGGATCGCCCGACACCTACAACCACTATCCTACCGGCTGGGCGACAGCTTTCTCGACGCCATACAAGATGTTCAAGCGCTATGCCTCGTACGCCGGCGGCACCTGCGATCCGCTGGTCATCCATTGGCCCAAGGGGATCAAGGCCAAAGGCGAAATGCGCCACCAGTACCATCATTGCACCGACATCGTACCGACGATCCTGGAGGCCTGCGGCGTGAAGATGCCCGAGGCGATCGACGGTGTGAAGCAGTCGCCGTTGGCCGGCGTCTCGATGGCCTACACCTTCGATGACGCCAAGGCGCCGACCACCAGGGAGACGCAGTACTACGAGATGTGCGGCACTCGCGGCATCTGGTCGAAAGGCTGGAAGGCCGCCGCCGTCCACGCGCCGCTCCCTTCGGACCAAGGCCATTTCGACAAGGACGTCTGGCAGCTCTTCCACACCGACGCAGACCGCTCGGAGGCCCGCGACCTGGCCGCCCAGCATCCCGAAAAGCTGAAGGAACTGACCGACCTCTGGCTATCGGAGGCCAACAAGAACAACGTGCTGCCGCTCATAGATCTCGGCGTGGCGGCCATGCACGCCGCCGAATACCACGCGCCAAAACGGAACCGATACGTCTACTATCCGGGCACAACCGAGGTGCCCGAGGCAGCGGCGGCTCCGACGCTTGCCGTATCGTTCAAGATACTGGCCGAGGTCGAGTTCACCGGCAACAGTCAGGGCGTGATCGTGGCGCAAGGCTCGCGCTTCGGCGGCTATTCTCTATTCGTCAAGGGTGGCAAGCTGTTCTACGTCTACAACTTCCTCGGCATCCCACCCGAGCAGCGGCTGGTTGTCGAAGCGCCCAAGCTGGGCAAGCACATTGTCGGCGTCGAGTTCGTCAAGGAACGGATCACCAAACAGCTCGAGACCCTGGGCCAGATGACGCTCTACGTCGATGAGGAACCGGTCGCGCACGCGGCCTTCCGCACCCAGACGGGCCGTTACATCCTCTGCGGCGAGGGGCTTTGCGTCGGCTACGATGGCGGCGATGCGGTCAGCAGCGAATACAAGCCGCAGTTCCCGTTCGCAAACGGGCGGGTGGTCAAGGTCGTCTTCGACGTCGCCGATGACGTGTATCTCGATCTGGAGCGGAAGTTCGCCGCCGCGATGGCCCGGGACTGAGGGAGCACGATGACGATCGCGCAGCTCATTCCCATGGCCATCAACCTCTCGATGGGGCTGATGGTGTTCGCGCTTGGGCTCCAGGCAAGCTGGCGGGATGCGGCATACTTGTTGCGGCAGCCGGGGCTTTTTGCCAGATCCCTGCTTTCCATGAACGTCATCATGGTTTTGCTGGCGATCGCGATGGATGCGCTGTTTGCCCTCAACCCGGCAGTCAAGCTCGCCCTGGTGGCGCTCGCTTTGTCGCCGGTGCCACCGGTCCTACCCGGCAAACAAACCAAGGCCGGCGGCTCGGTTTCCTACACGGCCAGCCTGCTCGTTACCATGGCCGCACTTTCCGTCGTCATCGTGCCGTTGGGTATCGCCCTCATCGGTCGCACATTCGGGTTCGGGATCGCCGTGCCGGCCAGCCAGATCATATCGATCGTGGCGACAGGCATTGTCCTGCCGCTCATCATCGGGCTGCTCGTCCGCCAGTTCGCTCCCGCCCTCGCATCCCGCCTGGCGCGCCCGCTGTCCCTATTTGCAACGATCCTGCTGGCCGCGGCCTTCATTCCGGTGCTCATGAGGATCTGGCCGGCCATGGCGGCGATGATCGGCAATGGATCACTTGCCGCGCTGGCTTTCTTTGTCGTGGTTGGCGTCCTCGTCGGTCACGGTCTTGGGGGTCCGGAGGCCGACAACAGAACCGTGCTGGCCCTCGCCACCGCAACGCGTCATCCTGGAGTGGCCATCGCGATCGCCCACGCAACCTTTCCCGACGAGAAGGCCGCCATGGCCGTGGTACTCTGGCATCTGATCGTTAGCGCGATCCTATGCATTCCCTACGTGAACTGGCGCAAGCGCGTCCGCGCAGCAACGCAGTCAAAGACCGCATTGTGACGGAGCTGTTGAGAATTTGCCGGAAAAGCCGGATGATTGAATGATTGCGATGCTTCTTCGTCACCGCCGGCAATTGTCCGGGATCGACGCCTGGAGGCATCTTCTGGTCGCCGCGGTGACGGGAGCGGACGAACGAGGCGAGTTCATTCAGCAGAAGCCCAAATCCGGCAGCCCTGTCGCCGGCACAATCGACAGCCGCGGCCTGTCCGTGACGAAGGCGCAAGGAGGTTGGCGGATGGACGAAATCGCAAGAGCTGATGACCTGCTGGTCGAAAAACCGGAGACGATCCCGCAGTCTGTCAATTCACCGACCGACGGCATGATCTGGATACCAGGCGGCTCGTTTCTGATGGGCTCCGACAAATTCTATCCCGAGGAGGCGCCGGCCCATCGCGTGAAAGTCGACGGTTTCTGGATGGACCGATTTACCGTGACCAATGGCGATTTCGAAAAGTTCGTCGCCGCGACGGGCTACGTCACGCTGGCCGAAAAGCCGGCCAACCCGGACAATTACCCAGGCGCCTTGCCGGACATGCTTTCGCCGTCCTCGACCATGTTCAAGAAGCCGGCCGGACCGGTCGACATGCGCAACCACTACAACTGGTGGGTCTATGTGCACGGCGCCAGCTGGCGCCATCCGAGAGGCCCCGCCAGCTCGATCAAGAAGCTGGCCGATCACCCGGTGGTGCATGTCGCCCATGAGGATGTCGAGGCTTATGCGCGCTGGGCAGGCAAGGAGTTGCCGACCGAAGCCGAATGGGAGTTTGCGGCGCGCGGCGGCCTCGAAGGCGCCGACTACGCATGGGGCGATGAATTCACGCCCGGTGGCCAGCACATGGCCAATACCTGGCAGGGCGAGTTTCCCTATCGCAACTCGCTGGACGATGGTTACGAATACACGGCGCCGGTGGGCTCGTTCCCACCCAATGGCTACGGTCTTTTCGACATGGCCGGCAACGTCTGGCAGTGGACGACGGACTGGTATCAGGAGCACGGCAGGATCGACAGCCCGTGCTGCACAGCGGAAAACCCGCGCGGCGCCGCGCGCGAGGCAAGCTACGACCCGCGCCAACCGGACGTGAAGATCCCGCGCAAGGTGACCAAGGGCGGTTCGCATCTCTGCGCGCCAAACTATTGCCGGCGCTATCGTCCCGCAGCACGCATGGCACAGCCGGTCGACACGTCGATTTCCCATCTTGGTTTCCGCTGCATTGTCCGCGTCACCAGGGACGGCAACCCATGATCGTTGCACAATGGCTGAACCAGCTGGCTGAACTCAGCGCCCCGATCATCGATCTTCTGGCCCTGGTCCTGATCCTGGCAGGGACGCTCGAGGCCTTCGTAAACGGTGTCAGGGTGATGCTCAGCCATCCGGACGGGCACTACGCCATTCGCGCGGTGTGGATGCGTCATGCCAGATGGCTGATCGCCGGCCTTACATTCCAACTTGCGGCCGATATCATCGAGACCTCCGTCGCGCCGAGTTGGGACGACGTAGGCCGCCTGGCGGCGATTGCCGTGATCCGGACATTCCTCAATTTCTTCCTGGAGCGCGATCAACGGGAGGCTCGCGAACTCCAGCAGGAGAGCGAAGCCAGAAAGATGGCAATGACCTAGAGCGGTTCACCGTTTCACGGAAACGCCGAACCGCTCTATCTCTTTGTTTTGACGCAATTCCGGACGGAAAACCGTTTCACACTTTTCCTGGAATTGCTCTAATGCATGTCGCCCAAAAGCGGCCCGGTTTGGGGCAACGACACGCAAGGCGCGTCGCCTGAATCCGTTCCAACGCGACGCGCTTTAGGCGGCCAAAAGCCCTACTGGAGGCGAAGGCCGGCGAGTTGGAGCCCTTGCGCAAGCTCCGTGGTCAACTGCGGATCAAGGTGACGGCGAGACATATCGGAATGGAAATTCTGCTCGAAATCGGGGCGCTCTTTGCGTATGTCGGAGATGATTGCGGATGCATCTCCCTCTCGCCCCAAGCGTCCCAGCGTTGCCGTCAACAACAGGTCGGTGAGATAGCATCCGTTGGCCTCGCGCTTCAGGCGGAGCAACACGTCACCCAATTGTCCCTGGCGGTAGGCGTCGAACGCCAGCGTCCACTCAGCGTCCGGTAGCGGCAATCCGTCGACCTTCAGGGCCTCGTTTGCAAGCCTTATCCCCTCGTCCCGCTCGCCGGTGGCGTAGAGAATACGGGCGAATGTAGCTGCCACCTTGGTGTTGTAAGGGTTGAGCGTAATTGCCCTGCGCCCCGCGGATCCCGCTGCTTCGACGTGGCCTGCCCGAAACTCCGCCATCATCTTGGCGGTGAAGCTGCGGGAGGATTCCGGGGCCAGCGCTACTGCACGATCGGCATGTTCGTGAGCGGCCGCGGTCAGGTCGGTCGACGCATCTGGCTGATCGATCGACAGGAGTATCGGGACCAGCATCGCATGCGCATCGGCATCGTACGGGCGCTGCCGCAACGTCCGCTCGAGGCATTGCCTCGCTTGCTCCAAGACTTGCGGCGTCTGCATCCCCAACGCGCGGTTGGCCCGCAGAACGCAACCATTGCCCAGCGTAGGATGTTCCAGGTCCCGGTTAGCCTCGACGGTGTTGATCGCGCCATCCAACGAGGCGATGCGTGCAGCCACCCGGGAAACCAGCAATTCGGCCGGGTCGGCCGACGAGGCGGTATCGACGTGAACGCGCTCTTTCTCGGATTGAATCGCTTCCCCTGTCTGCTGGTCGACGACCTGCCACCAGACCGACTTCTGGACCGAATCCGAACTGTACTTCAGGATCAGTCGATAACGGTTACCAGGCAAGGCAGCGGGGGTGCCTTCGGCGGTACTTGACGTGTAGGCGTCGGGCGCTGAAAGCCTTAGCGTACTGAAGTCTGAAAGCGCGCTCATCAGCAAGTCACGCAGGGCGATTGCTTCGTGATCGTTGACACCGTCCAATTGCAGATCGACGGCGACCGACGGCCTTTCCGAAATGGTCATGGTGCTCAGACCACTGAGCAGATTATAGCCAAAAAACAGCGCGACGCAGGACAAGGCCACTCCAGCCAGGCCCGTCCTTCTTAGGGCGACGATGGCTTTTCGCCTCATCATTCGACGTTGATCTGATCTGGTCGCGACAACCCGGGGACGAGATTGCGCGCGACCAAGGTGATCGCTCCCCTCAGGGTCCTCCCGGATGTGCCGGGAAAACACTGGCACATACCTGCCTTTCGGGAGTTCGATGCTGATCTCTCGGTCCGACCCGTATAGTTCATAGTAGCGGGCGAGAGCCGCTCGAAGCCGGGTTGCTTCGATTCGGACGATCGGATCGGTCGAAGCGTCGAAGGACGGCGGACGGCCGAAGACGTCAACGGCTATGGAGTATGCCTTGAGCGCGCTCTCGCGTCCGGCGAAAAGCTCTTCGGAAACAAAGCGCAAGAACTTTCTGTTGCGCTCGGAACATTGAAACTGAGGGTCTGAAAGGATCGCTTCGAGCTCTTCGTGAGCCTGCGTATAAGAGACTGCTAAATATCGACCCGAATCGATATCACCTTCGTGGTTGGCTTCCACTGCACGCTCCCTCGGATCTTTTTGACAGCTCGCGTGCTGCATTCCAGCGTCTCAGGCTAAACCGCTGCTGTTGTTGACGCTATGCAGTTTGTGCCAGCGGTGATCGGGTAGACGGCGAACAGGCGACTTGGCTGCCTCTTTTCGCTGAAAAACGTCAAGTTTCGGCATATTGTGATTTTCCCGTTATTTTGAGAAGCAAGAAGCCACCCTTCGTTTGGTGGGATCGTTGGCAAGTACATTCGATTCTAAACTTAACCATCGGTAACTTTTCACGGTACGCTTGCGCCGCGAGCTGCTATACTTATAGCGCGGGGGGAGGGTCTCGCGGATCATCCCATGGTCAATGACGCTTCTGAGGAGAGGCAGCCTGGCGATTGCAGCGGTCAGTCTTTGCCTGCCAGTTCGGCTGGTCGGATGAATTCCGTTGCGCTCAACGTCCACACCGTCAAGCTTCAGACCGCGGAAGATCTTCGAGAGGCGGTGCGTGGTGCGGATTTGAAGATCGTCCAATTGGCGCCGGGCATATTTGACGGCCATTTGATGCATGCCCAGATCGGTGCGCTGTCTCTGAGCACTGGCGATTTTGGACCGGATATCCGCGCACGTGGCGTGATGAATCAGCACTTGGTGACAATCGGCATGATGCTGGAGAGCAGCGGTGCGGTCTCGCAATGGGACTACGACGTCGTTCCTGGCGACGTCATCGTGTTTCCCAAATCGGTCGAGCAAGAGGGGCGTTTTACCGGTCACTCCCGCTACGCGACAATCACACTCAGCGAAGACGCACTTGCTGCCTTCGCGGCAGGTGAGCCGGTTCTGCAGGACCCGCAGTTCTGGACCAAGATCTCGAGGTTTCACCGGTCACCGTCCCTGCGGGCATCTGCTCGCCGTGAGATTGGGGAAATGGTTTCGCAATTGCGTGAGGGTTTAGTCCCTGACGATGAAGCAGGGATACGCTATTTCCAGCGATCTCTTGTCGAAGCCTTCATCACAGGCATTGTCGATGAGGTGTCGAACGAGAGCGACGAACGGCATTGCTCTGGCGCGAAATTGGTCCGCGATGTCGAGGATTTTGTCGACAGCATCGAAATCGATCGTCCGGTGCATATCTCGGAATTGTGCTCATCTCTCATGGTATCACGGCGCACTCTCCACCGTGCCTTTCAGCATACCCTGGGGATAGGTCCGGTCGCCTACCTGCGCCTGAGGCGCTTATCGGACGTTCATCGCGTGCTAAGCAGCGCGAACCCGACCTGTGTCGGCGTTACGCAAGCTGCCCTTGATCAAGGGTTCACCGATCTCGGGAGGTTTGCGGCGTTCTACAAAAGGATTTTTGGCGAGGTCCCTTCAGAGACACGCTTCAAAGCGACGAGCCCGCTTGGTCGCCGGTCACGCTCACGGCGCGGTACGGCCTTTCCGCCTGTCCAAGATCAGGCTGCTCCGGGATTAGATGTCAGTGGCTTTGGGACGGCCTTAATGCCGTTTTCCTGAAATGCCTGGTGCACGGCGATCAAAGCGGCGCGGCGGATCATGAAGTGTCTGCCCGCTTTCGCCTTGAATTTGGCCCGGATGACCAGCGTGCCGTCCTCGACTTCGCCAATTCCCTGGCTCTTGAACGGCTCGAGCATATCTGCGGCAAGTTCCGGGTTGGCTGACATGTCCTGGCCGATCTTCTTGAAAATCTTGCGGACTTTTTCGACATCGGTGTCGAATGCAACGCGAAAGGTCAGTTTCTCGATCATCCAGTCGCGGCTGAAATTCTGAATCTTGCCAATCTCGCCATAGGGGATTGTCGCCAAGGCACCGCGCTGATGGCGCAGGGAAACCGACCGGACCGAGATTTTTTCCACGGTCCCCTTGGCGCCCGACGTTTCGATATATTCGCCGAAGCGGAATGCATCGTCGATCAGGAAAAACAGCCCGGAGACCAGGTCCTTCACCAGCGTCTGCGAGCCGAAGCCGATGGCCAGCCCGAACACGCTCAAGCCGGCGATCAGCGGCCAGACATTGACCCCGATCGACACCAGGATCGAGAGCAGCGCCAAGGCCACAATGCTCGATTTGCCGACCGCGCTGATCAGCGGCACCAGCGTGCCCAACCGTGAACGCGGCGCACCCAGCGCCTCCTCGTCATCACCTGCGGCGGGCAACTCCGCGCGCAAGGCGCGAACTGACACTGCGCCGACCACGTTCCACAGAAACGCCGCCACCAACATGATCAGCGCCACACCGGATGCGCCCTTGACGACCTCTCGCAGATCTATGCCGAACCCGGCAGCCAGCGGTGTCGCCCACAGCGTTCCCAGCATGGCAATCATGATAGCCACAACGGTGAAGCGGGCGGTCTGTCGCCCTGCCGCTGCCAAGATCGAGATGTCAGGAGACTCCAATCCGCGTTGCGCCCAGTTCCCGATCATTGCGTCGAGATGTGGTGCGGCGAGAAATATCAACCCGGTCAGCAAAACGGCCGACCCACGAAGTGATGCTCCCATGGTCAGCGCGGCCTGAGTGGTGAGAAAGGTGATTATCAGGAACGCGATCACGATTGCCGGCCACACTTTGGCGAGACGGGTGCGCCAGCGGCTTCTGGGGCGCGGACCGGCGACGGCGACTGCCATTGTGCGTCTGTGCCGCCATACGGCCCATGCAAACAGAACGTAGATCGGAATTGCGAAGCCTGTTCGCAGCAGATCCCCCAAGGCCGGCCCGACGGTCCAGAGCCGCAACGTCGCGATCAGCGTTGTGCCGATGATCGCCAAGCCAATGGCAAGCGAGAGGTCGCGCACGAGCGCTGCCAGATGGGCGGAGCGCTCCTGCGCGAACTCGGATCGCCGCGATGCCATCAACAGTGATCTGACGGCGGCGAGAATGACGAAGCCGAGCACGGTCACCACCGTCCAAAGGTGAAGGGTTTGCAAAGGCACGCCAGAACCGGCCAGCAGCCGCGCAGCAATGAAGCCGATCACCAGCGCCACTACAATAGCCGCCACGCCCGCAAAGAATCTGCGCGATGCACTGCTTGTCGCACTCGCCTTCGCGAACCGCCGGGCAAGCAGGATGTACACGCCGGCGACGAGCGCAACGACCAACACAATCTCGAACAGGAGCCCAAGAAGAGATGTTCCCCCGGCTGCAAGCGAGGCCCTCAGGTTTTCAAGCTCGACGGGGACGTTGCCCAAAGCGGAAACCCGCGCGAACAGTCCGGAGACGAAACGATCGGCGAGCTGTTCGAAGCCCGAGATCAACGAAGTAACGTCCGTATCCGCTGTCTTGTCCACGATTTCCCCCTCTTCAGCGCCTCGGAAGCCAGTTCCGGCAGTCAAGGCCGCTGTCTCGCTATCCAGCACCCGACCGTCGCACAATTCAAGCTTCTTTTCTGTCCGGACCTGTTGCCCGCGCGCGGGGTCCGAGCGCACTGAACTTGTCGCCCCAGAGCGCAACGACCGCGCCTATGAGATAGGCCTGATTGGAGATGTCTATCAGGCGTTTACAGTGGCTTTCTTCTGGCTCGATTCTTAGAAAACCAACATCTCATTCAGCTCTCGATTTGACGCCTCGCCGTAAGCAAGTATGCAAACGACAATGGCCCATTCGACGGGTGTGTTTCATCGTAGCGGAGCGGGCGTGTTGAGAGAAGTTTGGGCGACATTCCATCGCTGACTGAGAGGCAGCGCCGCGAGGAAGCGCTGAATGGCTCACGTCTTCGGCGATGCAAAATAACAACTGCGCCGCTCGACCAGCTCGCCCACCTGCGAGCCCCTTCCCAGATCAACTGCCAAGGCCTGGAGACGGCACACCAACCCGGATCAATCTCGAAAAATCCGGTGAAAGGCCCGACTTCCGCGCACGGTCGTCTATGTGGGCCACCTCCCGCAAGGTCGACAATGGCAAGCGGGTATCGAGCGCACCGCGGTCGTACGCATAATCAGGAAGATAGCCGTTAACAATGAGCCGCCAGTCGAATGGAACCACGTCGCCGACTGCTCGCATCATCTTGACGATCGTCGTCGTGCAGTTCGTCGTGATCGAATTGTAGAATGCAGGCTTCGTGGAAAGCGCATTTGCGTCCGAGACGTATTCCAGCAGAAGCGTCCGGGCCGCGTCAGGCGATGCTTTCAGGCGATAGATCTGGACGTCCTCTCCCCGAACATTTGACCTGACACCGACCACGTCTCGCTCGTCGGCCGCGATAATAACCAAGGGATTGCTCTTGAACAGATCCGCTATGGGCGAAAACTCGCCACCTACACGGCGCCGCACCTCAATGGACCAAGCAAGATATTCACCGCCCGAGAAGCCAAAGCTCATGATGACATGGGCCATTTTCGGTCCAGCCCAATAGGACATGAAGAGGTCGGCGGTCTGAACCGTGGAAAGGTCGTAGGTTCGGGTTGTCCAACGTTCGGTGAAATCGGTGTCGCTGCGCCATTCGAAATCACGCACGTCTTTCAGGGTTAACAGGTTTCCATCGCGCGTCCCGGTTACCTGACGGGCGACATCGGGCGCCCAGTCGGCGTCGCCCAAAGGCTTGATGGTGCTCCACCAGACCAGAACCGCAGCAAACGCGGCGAGAAACAGGACGAGCGCCCGGAAGCGAAAACGGCTGAACAGCGCGATGATCGTGCCGAGGCCGAACAAGATGAAAAGGGCGCAGGCCGCAGCCCGGCCGAGCTCTCCCGCAGGCAGGCGATACCACATGGCAAATCCGGCCCAGGCAGCTACGGCGGCAATGGCGAGCGACAAGATAATGGCGAACGAGATTTGAGCGATGCGACGCATCATTCCCCCTTCCAGCCCTACGGTACCAACAGAGGCGTCTCTTCAGGGGCGGCCGGAGTCGCTTGCTGCCGTCCGAATGCCATTCTCACGGGCGCTGGAACCAACTTCGAGATGGAGTATCCATAAAGCTTTGTTGCCGGCCCTAGCCTGGAACAATTACTTCTTACAACCTTTCGTGGAGGTCGCTGGCAAAGTACAGCCCTTGTTGGCCTGTGTCCTTCGAGAGCCGGTCAAATTCTCTACCTCGTTGCCGTAGTTTTCTCTGGTGTTCTGATCGACCACTGCAACGGGTGCCGAAATCACCAACCCTGCAGCACTGCCAGCCGCAGCCGCCGCGCCGGTCGTCGCTTGCACGATCGTGTCGCCAAGGCCCACCCTGCTGTCTGTCAGGGTCTGGCCAGCAGCCATCCGCGCTCCAATCAACTGGACGATCTGCGGAGACGAGGCGAACTTGCCGTGATTCAAACTGTCTCCGGACTTGACCTTCGTCAGGTCGATGACGGTTACATTGTTGCTTGAAAGTTCTTCCTTGTATGGAGCCTCTTCCGGATTGATAGAGCCGAGCCGGGGGATGTTGCCCCAGACCCGTCGCGAAAATGCGAGCGCCCGGTCATCCTGCGAGACAAAGAGGGTGAACTGGGGGTGCTGTTTGCCCATGTCGGCAATCTGTGTGCGAAACACGTCGACATCGACGTCAGGCGCGGCCAGCATGACGTTCTTGAACTTCGCCGGCAGTCCGCCATTGCGGATGGCCATCTGGCGCAAGGATTCCAACGCAAGCCAGTTGCCCATCGAATGGGCGAGGATCGAAACCTCTTTCACTTCAGGATCGCGAGCGAGGTATTGGAACAGCGTCTCGAGCGCATCTCGCGTGTAATTCGTGCTTTCGCGATCGTAGCCATAGGCCAGCGTACTGCCTCGGGAAGGCCATGTGACCAGGATCGGAGCGCTGTCGGTGCCTGTGTCGTGAGCGATCTGCGCAAAGCGATAAAGGGAGTCTTCGAAGCGGTTGTTGAAGCCATGGACGAATACCAGCACGCTGTGGTCCGGGCTCTTCCTGACAGTGGCGTGCAGCCATTCCTTCGCGCCATCCCGTGTTAACTCTTCGGCTTTCACCACCGCGAAATCGGTTGCCGGGTTTGAGGGCAGCTTCTTGGGCCAGGCGACCTCGCCGACCTTGCGCACCGACGCTGGTGGGATCGACACCGTAACGTCCGCGAATGAAGGAGCTATCCCGCGTTCGCCCGTATACATCTCGGCCGGATTGGTGGAGCGCGCGCGGGTCGTCGTCACCAGCATCTCCACCTTGCTGGATGCCGGAGATGTATCGGCTACGGGCAACAACACATTCGTTGGACGAGATGCGCAACCGCCAGACAGGCCGATCAGTGCGAATGCCAGCAACGCACGGGGGATACACATGAATTTGAACTCGCCTGCAAAGCCGGCTTCCAAAACGTCCCCCTCACGTGTGCAACGTCAACAAGCCGCCTCGGATACTGCTTGTTGCCAATCGAAGTCAGTTGACAATGATTGCCTCGACAGTGGCACCCAAGATCCGATCGGCACGCTGCTCCACACCACCAACCAAGTACCGGAATCCGTTCTTTTGCGCAACTGCTAGGCCCCGCGTCTCAACATTTCGCCTGGCTGCGCGCCGCCGGTCCGCTCCTAACTAAACAGCGAGGCATTCAACGAAGAGGTCGTCGAGTACCCGGCCGCTGCAAGCCATGCCGCCGACTTTACTTGATGCGGGCGACGCCACCCGAAATCTCGATCGTTTCCGACCCGGTCAGGGCCTCGAGGTCACCATTGGGCCAGGTGACGAAACAGCCGTTCGGGCAGAATTCCACGGTCTCGCCGGCATGCAGTGCAAGCTTCGTCTTGCTACCGCCTTCCGTCACGATCAACGTTCGGATCTTGCTGTCCTTGTTAACCACGCTGGCTGCCAAAGCCGAACCACCCACGGCAAGAACAGCAATGACGGCGGCGAACGACGTCAACACGTCGCACTTGATCGGCCGATTTAGTGGCGGGCAATATTTGAACTGCTGTGTCACTAGGGTCGTGAACCACCCATTCGGGTTGATCATGAAGGCGCCTCTGCCGACTAGGTTGGCATTGGCGATGGGATCACCGTTTCCGAACCGGGCTAGTCACCTGTCACCTGCCATTTGTCGTCGGGATTGAATTGCTTTATCGCGCCGGCCAAAGCCTCCGTCTTCGGGCCTAGATCGGCCTCGTAGACGATACCTTGCTGATTGACCACAAAGGTTTTGACGCCCGTTTCGGCATATTTCACAGGCCAGGCCACCAGCCCGAAACCCGCGATCATGTTGCCGTTGATGATATAGTTGTAGGCGCCACCGGCGATATTCGCGCCTTGGCCGGTCAGGATGCGGAAGCGATACCCAAAATAGCCATTGCCTTTCTTCGCCTTGTCGAGAGCCGCCTGGTTGATGAAATCGCCTGCCGGACTGACGCCATTGGTCTCGTCGGACGGCCAATATAGCCCGTCGGCTCGGCCCTCGCTGCTGATCAGCTTCTGGGCGTATTCCAGCACGCCATCGCCGTCGCGGTCCTCTGAAGCGTAGTCACGCTGAGCTTCCACATAGGCGCGAACCGTTTCGATCGCCGTGATCTCATTTTCCCCGACGCGCCGGTTGATGATCTCTTCGATGCCAGCCTGGGTATCGAAAGCCCACTTGCCGTCCTTGCCCTTGGCGATGGGGAATGGCAGCGTCCATAGCTTGTCGCCAATGTCGAGTTCCTTGCGGTCGCCAAGATCACGCACTATCACCGTCTTCGCAGCGCCTTGCCGGATCTGCGTGTAGGTATCCATCACGCCTTCACTTGTCCTCAGCTTTGCGGCATCCAGCCCAAGCAGTACGGCCAGTCCATCGAAATCATCCTTTGCCAGGACTGACTTGAACGCGTCCACAGCCGCCGAGGGATCATCGAAAAGCGGCGGACCTTTTTTGGCCACGTAATCCTCGAGGCTGTGCACCTCCTGCGCGCTGGCAAAATTTGCGGAACCCGCGCCAATGCTCAAGATCATTCCGGCCCCGAGCAGCGAACGTAGAACAAGACTCCGGACGGACGTTTTCATGTCGGTTCTCCTCGCCAAATTTATTAACGCCGGCCACCGCCGCGCCCGCCACCGCCGCGCCCGCCGCCGCGC